>DBMP01000004.1 GCA_002298145.1 Spartobacteria bacterium UBA695
AGGTACTTCCCGGATGAACCAGCGATTCGCTATTTTTTCGCTATTTTTTGGCGAAACCAACCGCAGTTATTCGCACACATGTGTGTAAAAGCGGAGGAACGCCAAACGCGGCTTGGTGCCTTTGACCGGCTCATCTTACAGAGGAAAACGCCCGAATGGACGCTTTTAAAGAGATGGTGGGCAGGAATGGATTCGAACCATTGAAGGCGTAAGCCAGCGGATTTACAGTCCGCCCCGTTTGGCCACTTCGGTACCTACCCTCCTTTTGGAAAAGGGACGTGTCTTATACGATCCTAAGCCTTCCGGCACAAGGATTTTTCGGCATTACTTTAAAAAAGTCTGCGGAAAAGTTTTCCAACCCGGCCGGGCTTCGGGTCGCCCTGGGTCGCAGCTTCTCTCGGGACGATCTGAACGGACTCCAGCACAACCCGGGTCACGGGGGCGTCGTTGGTGTCGGTGTCTCCCCGACTGATGCTCTCCAAGGCGTCCAGTCCCTCGATGACGCGCCCAAAGACGGTGTACTGGCCGTCCAGGGATGGCGAGGGGTTCAGGGTGATGTAGAACTGGCTGCCGTTGGAACGGCGCGCGGGGTTGATCCGGTCGGGCAGACGCGCGGCGGCTACGGCTCCGGCGATGTGCTTGCACCTGGGTTCCAGCGGAAGGGTGTAGCCCGGGCCGCCGGTGCCGATGGCCGGGTTCCCTGCCTTTCGGCTCAGCGGATCGCCCATCTGGACCATTTGCCCCGGGAAGATCCGGTGGACGGCGGTGCCGTTGTAGAAGTGCGAGCAGGCCAGTTTTTTGAAGTTCTCGACGGTGACGGGGGCCGCTTGCGGGTAAAACTCGAAGACGACCCGCTTGAGCTGGCCGGCGCTGCGGAAGTGCAGGACGGCTACGTCGTCGGCGCGAACGGTTCCGGCGCTTCCGGCAAAGGCCAGCGCGGCGCAGAGGGCAAGGAGGCAGGTTTTCATGGGAAACAATGGGGGTGAGGCGTGGGGAGCCAGTGGCGGCTACGGGTTGTAGCGCTTCATGACGACGGAGAAGTCGAGGTCGGCCCAGCCTTTTTCGATCCCCTCCTCCATGGCGGTGGCGGTGGCTTGGGTGACGGGGACGTCGAGTTTGAGCTCGGTGGCGTTCTCCAGGCCGAAGTGGACGTCCTTGAGCATGTGCTTCAAGGAGAAGTGGGTGTCCTCAAAGTCACCCTGCAGGAGCTTGGGGAACTTCAGGTCGGTCATGCCACTGCGGGCACCGTGGTGCTCCAGGGCTTTGACCATGATCTCGGGGTCCATGCCCTCGGCTTTGACGATGGCGAGGGTCTCGGCCAGCACTTCGATGGTGGCGGCTGAGATGACGTTGGTGAGCACTTTGACGAGCGCGGCCTGGCCGATGTCGCCGATGCGCACGATGGCTTTGCTGACGGGCTCCAGGATCGGCTTGACGGCCTCAAACGTGGCGTCGTCGCCGCCGATGAAGTAGACGAGCTGGCCTTTGTCGGCGGCCCCCTTGGTGCCGGTAAACGGGGTGTCGAGGAAGCGGGCGCCGCGGGCCTGGACGATTTCGGCGGCCTTGAGGGTGGCCTCGCGCCCGATGGTGGAGCTACAGACGACAATGTGCCGCGCGGTCAGCGAATCGCCCATGGCTTCGAGGACTTCGAAGACGGCCTTGGGGTCGGCCACGAAGAGCTGGATGACGTCGCTGGCCTGGGCCACCTCGGCAGGCGAGCCGAGGAAATTCGGTTCAGTCTTGGGGGTGCGGTTCCAGACGGCAACAGGGAACCCGGCTTCGCGGAGGTGGGCCGCGATGCGCGAGCCGATGATGCCCAGGCCGAGAAGGCCAACTCTGATGCGTTGTTTTCCAAACATAATGAATTCTCCTTTTCTAAAAAAGGTGCGGGCGAGCGCGGGGAGGCGCTACTGCACAAACTCCAGCTCGACGGGCGCGGGGATGATCCCGGCCTCGGCGGCGCGTTTGAGGAAGAGCGCGATGGCTTTGCGGCCCGAGTCGCCGTAGTCGAGGGTGTAGTCGTTGACGTACATCCCGATGAACTGGTCGGCGAGGGTCGAGTCCATGTCGCGGGCGTGGGGCATGGCGTGCTCCACTCCGGCTTTGCGGTGTTCCAGGCCATAGCGAACGCTGGCTTCGAGGATGTCGGAGACTTCCTTGCGGACGGCGGGCGGGATGTCTTTGCGGATGACGTTGCCGCCGAGCGGGAGAGGCAGGCCGGTGTCGGCTTTCCACCATTCGCCGAAGTCGCGGATCTTGGTAAAGCCGTCGCGGGCGTAGGTGAGCTGGCCTTCGTGGATGATGAGGCCAACGGGGCTCTCGCCGCGGCGAACGTGGTCAAAAATTTCGTCGAAGGGAACGACGACGGTCTCGACGTCGCCCAGGTAAAGGCGCAGGGCGAGGTAGGCGCTGGTCATTTTGCCGGGGACGGCGATGCGCTTGCCCTTGAGCCAGGCGCGGATTTCGTCATCGGAGGCGTTTTCGGGGAGGCCATCGCGGTTGGTGGCGATCAGCATGGGGCCGTAGCCGTCGCCCATGCTGGCGCCGCTGGGAAGGAGCGCGTATTTATCGAGCACGTAGGCGTAGGCGTGGATGGAGATGGCGGTGATGTGGAGTTCGCCGCGCGTGGCCCGCTGGTTGAGGGTCTCGATGTCCTGGAGCGTATGCTCGAATTTGTAACCGTGGGTGTCGATCTTGCCCTGGGCAAGGGCGTAGAACATGAAAGCGTCGTCGGGGTCAGGCGAATGGCCGAGCGTAAAGGTCTCCGGAATGGACATAAGGGGTACAGGATAATCCAAAGGCGGCGCGGGTGGCAATGCCGGACTCAAAACCACGCCGCCAAGCCTGCCTAAAGGAAATGTTTGCGCACACCGCCGGGCTTCGTGGTATTTTACCGGCTCCGTGGCTCTGTCTTTGATTGATTTGGTAGCCCAAACACCACCGATTGCCGCCAAGTTGCGCGCTCTCGGCCGGGGGAGTGTTGTCTTTGATCACGTGGACGAGGCGGCCCAGCCGTTCGTGGCGGGGCTGGTGGCAGCCCATGCAAAACCGGCTCGCAAAGGCGGCAACTGCCGGGTCTGGATCGTGACGCCCGGGGTGCGCGCCCAGGAACGGGTCCACAACGAGCTTTCCAACTGGCTCGAGGAGGTGACGTTCCTGCCGGAAATGGAGATCGCGCTGGCGGAGAACGCTCTGCCCGATCCCGAAATGGCCGCCGACCGGCTCCAGGCGCTGGAGCAGATCCGGGGGGCAAAATCAGGGGCCATTGTGCTGACCGCAACGGGGCTCGCCGACTCAGCCCCCTCTCCGGACGGCCTCAAAAAGCTGACACTAGAGCTGAAAAAAGGGGAAGCCCTCGGGCTAGAGCCGCTGGTCGAGCGTCTGGCCGCCGCCGGGTACGAACGGGTGGCGCAGGTAGCGCTGCGGGGGCAGTTCGCGGTGCGCGGGGGGATTGTGGACGTTTATTCGTGGCAACACACGCTGCCGCTGCGCGTGGAGTTTTTCGGCGAGGAGATCGACTCACTCCGGTTCTTCGACCTCGATCAGCAGACGGCCGTGGAGCCGGTGGACGAGGCCAGCCTCCTATTGGGGGAGGCCTCGGAGACGCGCCAGTGTACGGTGCGGGATTATTTCAAGCCCGGGGACCTGCTGGTGGATCTGCAAACCGGGCTGGACGATGCCGAGGTGCTGATTACGGCCGACGCCGCACCGGGGGGCCGGGTGGAGGATTTCGAGGGGGCGTTTTTCGATCACGGCCTGGGCGAATTCGAGGCGGGCGACCTGGTGGTGGAGGCCGGGAAGAAGGATCAATTCCTGCGGCAGCTCGGCACCTGGCTCGCCGACGGCTGGCAAGTGGCCATCTATTGTAATAATGAGGGGGAGGTGGAGCGCTTCCGCGACCTGCTCCCGGAAACGGAGCTGGACCACCCCGCGATGTCGCTCGTCATCGGGTCGATCGCGCGCGGGTTCACCTGCCCGGCGGCAAAGGTGGCGGTGCTTTCGGACGCGGAACTCTTTGGTCGCTACCGCAATACGCGGGCCCGGCGGCTGGCCCTGCGGCGCGCGCGCGATGCGGCCAATCGGTCGCAAATTGACTTTTCGGATCTCAACGACGGCGACTACGTGGTCCACCTGGAGCACGGCATCGCGCTCTACTGCGGGCTGGAGAAATTCGCCAAAAACGACGGCACCGAGGAAGAAGTGCTGGTTCTGGAGTTCGCCAACGGGGCCCGGCTTTACGCGCCGCTGGAGCAGAGCTACCTGGTCTCGCGCTACGTGGGCGTGGGCAAGCGCAACCCGCAGCTCAGCGAGCTGGGCGACGCTAAGTGGGCCCGGGCCAAGTCGCAAGCGCAGCGGGCGGTCTTCGACTACGCCGCCAAGCTGCTCACGCTTCACGCCGAACGCGAGACGGCGGTGGGCTTCGCCTTCCCGCCGGACAACAAGTGGCAGAACGAATTCGAGCGTTCGTTCGTCTACAAGGAAACGCCCGACCAGATCACCGCGATTGCCTCCACGAAGGTCGATATGGAGACCGAACGCCCGATGGACCGGCTCATCTGCGGCGACGTCGGCTTTGGCAAAACCGAGGTGGCCATCCGCGCGGCCTTCAAGGCGGTGATGGGCGGCAAACAGGTCGCGATCCTCGCGCCGACAACGGTGCTCGCCCAGCAACATTTCCAGACGTTCCGCGAGCGGATGAGCGATTACCCCGTCACGGTCGAATCACTAAGCCGCTTCCGCACCGCGCAGGAGCAGCGCAAGGTGGTCGATGGGCTGCGCGAGGGCTCGGTGGATATCGTCATCGGCACGCACCGCTTGATCTCGCGCGACGTGGCCTTCAAGCGCCTCGGTCTGGTGGTGATCGACGAGGAGCAGCGCTTCGGCGTGTTGCACAAAGAAAAATTTAAAGAGCTCTTCAAGCTGGTGGACGTCCTAACGCTCTCCGCCACACCGATCCCGCGCACGCTCTACCTTTCGCTGATGGGCGCGAAGGATATGTCGATCCTGGAAACCCCGCCGCAGAACCGCATCCCGACGGAAACGGTGGTCTGCGGCTACGATGAGCGAATCATACGTGATGCGATCCAGCGGGAGATGGCGCGCCAGGGGCAGGTCTATTTCCTGCACAACCGGGTCGGCACCATCGAGTCGATGGCAGCAAAGCTGAAGAAGCTGATCCCGAAAGCGCGCGTGCTGGTCGGCCACGGGCAGATGCCGGAGCACGAGCTGGAGGACGTCATGCAGAAATTCGTCGCGGGCGAGGCCGACGTACTACTTTCCACAACGATCATCGAGAGCGGCCTCGACATCCCCAACGCCAACACGATCATCATCGACCGCGCCGACCGCTTCGGGCTGGCGGATCTCTACCAGCTCCGGGGCCGCGTGGGGCGAGCCCAGCAGAAAGCCTACGCGTACCTCATGATCCCGCGCGACATGATGCGCACAGAGGCGCGCAAACGGATCAACGCCATCCGGCAATACTCCTCGCTCGGAGCCGGGTTCAAGATCGCCATGCGGGACCTGGAAATCCGCGGCGCGGGAAACATTCTCGGCACCCAGCAGAGCGGGCACATCGTCGCCGTCGGCTTCGATCTTTACTGCCAGCTCCTCAAACAAGCGGTGGCGAAATTGAAGGGGCAAAAATTCCAACCCCGCGTGGAGTTGCCCATCAGCCTCGACTTTGCGGCGACCAACGAGGCGGAGTGGTTCAAGGAACCGGAAACGACCGCGCCCGCCTTCCTGCCCACGAGCTACATCTCCGAGCCGCAAACGCGCATCCAAGCCTACCGCGCCCTGGCGGAGGCAACGACCCAGGAACAGCTCGATCAACTGCGCGCCACGTGGCGAGACCGCTTCGGACGCCTGCCAGACGCAGTGGACAACCTCCTCGCCCTTGGATCGGCGAAACTGGCTGCTGCGGCCCGAAAAATCACGCGGGTCGAAGTGCGCGACCGCAAGCTGATGCTAACGCGCGGTGGCGATTACGTCCTCATCGGTGGGAAATTCCCCCGGCTCGCGGCCAAGAACCCGACCGAAATGCTCCGCGAACTGCTCACGCTGCTGCGGAAGTTTTAGCCAGCGTCACGCCAGACTGAGGCTGAACCCACTACCCGCTGCCGCGCAATAACCTTTATCACTTGACCCGGGACAAAATCTCCCGCAAAGGTACATCTACATTTTAATTTTAACTGCGTAGGCAGATTGGGCATCCCTAAACCTGAGAATTTTAGACACCAATCGCTGCTTTCTACGCCGAAGAATCGGCGCGGTCTGTTGCGTATTGGTGTCGGGCTTCTCAGGGCCTAGGGACGCTACGCGGCATGGCCGCGCCCCTTTTTTTGCCCACGGCCCAAGGAAGTTCAATGTATACGATCATCTGCGCATGGTGCGGCAAAATCCTGAGAAACAGCGGCGAAGGAAGCCCCGTTACCTATTTGATCTGCACCCCCTGTTTCGATCGGGAAATGCAAAGCGAGAAAATCTCAAAACCCCGCTTTTTTCCGCCCAATATGTCTCCCGAGACAACGACCGCCAACAATACCCCTCATTGCGAATCTCATGATTCGTAACGAGGATTCCAAAACGGAAACTGCCCGAGGCGGCGCGCGTAAGCCGACGCTATCGCGCGGTAGCGCGAGGAAGTCCAGCGCTTGCGCTGGTTAGGTGGGCTTCACGAACACGCCCAAGAGCGGGCGGCGCGACGGGGTCGGAGACTCGAAGTCACTTACAAAACCCTCCGCAGTGCGGATTTCCACATGGCCCGCTCCCGGCCCGCCATAAACAATGACCGAGCCGACCGGTGCCTTGAAGGGATCTTGGATCGCCAGGCGGCGGAAGCCGTGGCGGTTGATCAATTCATCGCCCGCCTGCTTGGCAAGGGCGGTCTGCGGATAAGTATCAACCACGTTTGCAGCCAAAAGCGCTTCCTTCACATAACGCCAGCAAGCGCGAACCGAATGGGCCCGGGCACGGGTTTCGGCGATCTGCGCCGCCTGGATCATGCGGGCATCGTAGCGAACGCCGTCGGCTTTCGGGCCGAACCATTTCGAGAAAACAGAAGGAGATTCCTGAGCCGTGCGACGGTCGTAAAGCGAGGATTCGCCTGCGGGAATTGCATCAACAGCCCGCGTCGAAAGCCGAGCCGATGCGATGGCCTTGGAGCTGGTAATCACCGTTGGCTCCGCGTTCACCAGCAGCTTTTCTGCCGTCTTGGCGCGGGCGGAGTGACGAATCTTGGTGGGTTCCTCAGTCTTTGGCGCACTGACTTCGGCAATTTTCGCGGAAGCAGCCTTGGAAGCCCGGGATGCGCTGGGTTTTTTATGCCGCGTGCCCGATTCGGCGGACGCCGACGCGGACACGGAGGAGCGGTGATGCCGCTTTTTGCCTCCGGACGTGGTAGATTCTGCCTGCGCCGCAAGCGGCAAAAGCAAAACAAGGGCTAAGATGGCACGTCGGGAAAGCATGGGAGACGAAGTTGGGTAGAAAAGCGCATTGCGTGCCAAGCGTCAACTCGAAACCGCCCGAGGAGCGCATTTCCCCGGGAGGCCCCAGGGAAACCCGGAAAGCCCCCCGAGCCCCCCCCGGATTGCGAAAGTCCTTGTTCCCCCGATGCAATTCTCAGATGATTCTCGATTCTGACGAGCCACCTTGGGCCGACCCTCCACGTCCGCGCGTGCCGTCACTCTTCGGAATGAAAAACGCACAACCCATTCTTTCACTCGCGGGCCTGGAACTGGTCCGTGACGGCACCTCCATCCTCCGCGGCATCGATTGGAGGGTCGAACCCGGCGAACATTGGACCATTCTCGGCGCCAACGGCTCCGGCAAAACTTCGCTGCTCTCGGCCATGACCGGCTACGTCACCCCGAGCGCCGGGGAAATCGAGGTCCTGGGCCAGCGCTACGGCGCGTCAAACTGGCCCGAACTGCGCAAACAGATCGGCATCGTCAGCTCATCCGTGCGCCACCAGATGGCAAACGACGAACCGGTACTCCTGAGTGTGATCAGTGGAAAGTACGCAATGATCGACTACTGGGGCCGCGTCAAGACCGCCGACAAGGAGGAAGCCCGGGAAATCCTGCGCAAGATCGATGCCGAGCACCTGGCTGACCGCCCCTGGCGCGTCCTCTCGCAGGGCGAACGCCAGCGGGTGCTGATCGGCCGCGCGCTGATGGCCCGCCCGAAGCTCCTCATCCTGGACGAACCGTGCACGGGCCTCGACCCGGTGGCCCGCGAACATTTCATGGCCTTTATCAACCGACTGGCCGCCGCGCCCTCCATTTCGCTGGGCAGCATGGGCCGCATGGCCGCGCCGACGCTAATTTTGGTCACGCACCACGTGGAGGAAATCGTCTCCGGCTTCAGCCACGTCTTGGCGCTCAAGGCGGGCAAGGTGCTGGCCTCGGGCCCCCGCGCCGGGCTGCTAACCAGCGAGCTGCTCTCGGAGGTTTTCGGCGAACCGGTCCGCCTCGTGGAGCAAAATGGACGCGCCATGCTGATCGTGGAGCCCTCCGTCCGCCGGATCTTCCACGCCCGCAAGCAGAAGTAGCGCCCCTCGGCGGCGGGGCCCCGAGTTGACATTATCAGCAGCTTGGCTGTGTTTTTCGGTGACAGCCAGACGGAATCTCCGCATATATAGAAGACAGTTCGCCCCAGACCGGCCCTCAATGGCAGCAAACCCCAGAGGAATTATAAAAAAAGCGCCCTCTCCGCAAGCGCATGGAGGACCGCTCAACCGATTTGCCAAAGCCTTCCTATGAACCACAGAACCCTTGACGACGGAAATCTCGGCGCGCTCCTGGGCGCGTATCACGGCGACCCTTTCGCGGTACTCGGCCTGCATCCCGACGGCGACGGCATGGTAGTGCGCATCCTGCGCCCCGACGCGCGCGAAGTCGTGATCGAACCGGTAAACGACCCGGCCCACACCTATTCCGCCGTGCGGTTCCACGAAGCGGGCGGCTATTTCGAAGCGCTCATCGGCGATACCAAGGAACCTTTTGCCTACAACCTCCACTTCACCGGCCACAACAACGCCGAGTGGACCATTCGCGACCCGTATTCCTTCGGCCAGGTGCTGGGCGAGCTCGACATGCACCTCTTTGCGGAGGGCAACCACTGGGAGCTCTACGAAAAGCTCGGCGCGCACCTCATGGAGATCGACGGCGTCTGGGGCTGCCACTTCGCCGTTTGGGCCCCCAATGCCCAGCGCGTCAGCGTCGTGGGCGACTGGAATAACTGGGACGGCCGCATCCACCCGATGCGCAAGCACCCCGGCGTGGGCGTCTGGGAAATCTTCATCCCCGGCCTGGAAGAAGGGAGCCATTACAAGTTCGAGATCAAAGGCTTTCACGGCAACGTTTTTCTCAAAGGCGACCCCTTTGCCTTCTACGCGCAGCACGGCGAGGCCACGGCCAGCATCGTCTTCAACCTTGGCCGCTACCGCTGGGACGACGAGGCGTGGATGGTCTCCCGCCGCAACAAAGAATGGCAACGCGAACCGGTCAGCATCTACGAGGTACACCTCGGCTCCTGGGCCCGCATCCCGGAGGAGGGCAACCGGTCGCTTTCCTACCTCGAATTTTCCACCCGCCTCCTGGATTACGTCTGCGACATGGGCTACACCCACATCGAGCTGATGCCCGTGGCAGAGCATCCCTTCGACGGCTCCTGGGGCTACCAGGTGACCGGGTACTACGCCCCCACAAGCCGCTTCGGCAATCCGGACGAATTCAGGCATTTCGTCGACAAGTGCCACCAGCGGGGCATCGGCGTCATCCTCGACTGGGTCCCCGGCCACTTTCCGAAAGACGCCTTCGGCCTCGCAGAGTTCGACGGCACCAAGCTCTACGAACACGCCGACCCGCGCCAAGGCGAACATGCAGACTGGGGCACGCTCATTTTCAACTACGGCCGCAACGAAGTCCGTAACTTCCTCATCGCCAACGCCCTTTTCTGGCTGGAGCGCTACCACATCGACGGCCTGCGAGTGGACGCTGTCGCCTCCATGCTTTACCTCGATTACTCCCGCCAGCCCGGCGAGTGGATCCCCAACTGTTTCGGAGGTCGCGAGAACCTGGAAGCCATCGCGTTCCTCAAACAATTCAACGAAGTCAGCTACGGGCGCTGCCCGGGCATCGTCACCATCGCCGAGGAATCAACCGCTTGGCCGGGCGTCTCGCGCCCCACCTACCTGGGCGGCCTCGGCTTCGGGCTTAAGTGGAACATGGGCTGGATGCACGACTTCCTGGTCTACATGAGCCACGAGCCGATCCACCGGCGCTACCACCAGGGCGACGTCACCTTCTCGCTGCTTTACGCTTTCCACGAACAGTTTGTCCTGGTCTTAAGCCACGACGAAGTCGTACACGGCAAACGCTCCCTGCTGGACAAAATGCCCGGCGACGTTTGGCAGAAATTTGCCAACCTGCGCATGTTCTACGCCTGGATGTACGCGCACCCGGGCAAAAAACTGCTCTTCCAGGGCGGCGAATTCGGCCAGTGGAACGAGTGGAACTACAACCAGAGCCTCGACTGGCACCTCCTGCAATATCCCCAGCACGACGGCGTGCGCCGCCTCATCCAGCACCTCAACTACCTCTACAAGAAGGAACCGGCCTTCTGGAGCCAGGACGACAGCTATGAAGGCTTCGAGTGGGTCGACTTCCACGACGCCGACGATTCCGTCCTCTCCTTCGTGCGCAAGGGCTCCGATGGCAGCGCCATCCTCTTCGTGATCAATGCCACCCCGGTCGTCCGTCACGACTACCGCGTCGGCGCCCCCGGCGAAGGCTGGTACGAGGAGATCCTCAACACCGACGCCGAAACCTACGGCGGCAGCAACGTCGGCAACTATGGGGGCCAGGATGCGCAACCCGTTTGGTGGCAAGGGCATAGCCACTCGCTCACCCTCAGCCTCCCTCCCCTTTCAGTGAGCGGTTTTAAGCGGCATTCCTACCCCCCCACCCAAAATTCCGACATCGCGGAAATTGCCGAGAGCGAAGCGCAGGATAACGAGTGATATAAGGGGTTAAATTACCTCTCAAAAAAAATATTATTCCGATGAAAAATCCCGTTGCCAAAAACAAAGTCTGCGTTAACGTTCACGACGTAGCAGCATCTCTTCAAACTATGAAACTTCCCCGTCCCCCCAAGGGCTTCACCCTGGTTGAACTCCTCGTTGTGATCACCATTATCGCCGTACTCGCCGGCTTTGCGGTACCCGCTGTCACCAGCGCGATTACCAAAGGCCAGTTGATTCAGGCGGTGAACAACGCGCGACAAATCCACATCGCCACGATGTCCATGGCAAACGATGGCGCGGCAAACAGCGATTCCACGCTCGGCTGGCCGGGAGACACGGGGGTCACAGATCTCAATACTTTCGTCGCCTTCCTCTGCGGCTACGACTACCTCAAACCGAGCGACCTGAAAGTCTTCTCGGCGGCGGGCGTCACCGCCTATACGAGCGGCACGGTTAGCACCTCGGGGAGCACCCCGACGCTTTCGCCGTCCTTCAGCTATGCGACCAACTCGGCCTTCAACGTCTACAAGGTTGCGGACAACGACGCGGGCAACACGGTTTTCCTTACCACGAAAAACTACGACCGCACAGCCTCTGCCCTGAGCGATACCACCAAGCCTTTTGGCGAAAAGGGTTTTGTGGTGTGCCGCAAGGGTGGCGACGTTTCCATGTATAAGAAACAGCAGGTCAGCAACACCAACATGATTGGTGCCGTCACCACCGGTTCGACGACGGGCTATCTGCAATAAGCACTGCAGTCATTTTAAGCAAAACGCAGGTCTCCTCGTGAGACCTGCGTTTTTTTTGCACCCATCGCATCCCCAGGTGCCCAGAATACAAAAAACCCCAGGCCGAGCAGCGCACAGCCTGGGGTATCGGGTATCGGGTGGAGAAAACTACACCGGCACGGGAGTGCCGAAATCAGGGAAGCCGTCGAGGGTCCATCCAAAGGGCTGGACGCGCACATTGCGGTCGTTCCAGCCGTGGGTGCGCTGGGTCTTGGCGTGGTAGAAAATCAAATCGCCCACGCCCGGCTGCTGGGCAAAGCAACAGTGGCCGACGCCCCAGACCCGATCCGTGCGGGAAAATACCGGGCCGCGCTTGCGCCATGAACGAGGGTCCAGCAGCTTGCCGTCGTCGTTGCTCAGCAGGCCGAGGCAGTAGTCGGGCGTCCAGGAACCGCTCGCCGAGTAGATCACAAATGTGCGCGAGCCTTTTCTCAGAATTTGAGGGCCCTCGCAGAGCGGCAGCGCCACCCGCTCCCACGGTTCGGTGGGCTCGGTGAGGGGGATGCGCGAACCCATCAACCGCCACGGGTTTCGCATTTCTGAAATGTAGAGATTTTGCTGTTCGTTGGCATGGCCGGGCCAGCCGCTCCAGACAAAATAACGGCGGCCCTCTTTTTCGAGCACCGTACCGTCAATGGCCCAGCCTTCCGTCTCAAGCATGCCGCACGGTTCCCAGAGACCGAAGGGGTTGTTCGTCTCTGCGGAGAGCACCCACATGCGGTGGTTGGCGTTCTCACCGTCGTCCGCCGCGAGGTAGATGAACCAGCGGTCGTCGAGGCGGTGCATCTCGGGCGCCCAAAGATTGCGGGAATAGGGGCCGGACTGGGGGGCGGTCCAAATCGTGATCGGCTCCGTATTGCCGAGTTCCCCCAAGGCGGAAGCCGCGCGAAGCTGCAACGTAGTCTCCACCGCCTGGAGCGAGAACCAGATCCCCTCATGGCGTAGAATCCACGGATCGGCAGCAGGGGCAGGCAGGATCGGATTTTTTAAAGACTGGATTTTGAGGCAGGAATCTTGGGGACTCATCTGGGCTGATACACTGCAAAGCAGCCCTTGTACCCGGGTTCCAACGAAATCGAAAAAGCTTGCCGGGACCGGTTTTCGGCCGAGGCGTTTTACGCCATGCCGCACCACGACTTTTGACGATATCGCAACATACACGCCGAGGCATCCTCGACGCCGTCAGCCCGGTTTGTGTATTAATATTGTATTTCGCCAATCCTAAAATCCCAATTTGTTACGTTTTAGCACCCTGACGAAAAGAGAGACTACTTATTCCCTTTCCCCTAAAGTTACCGTTGTATAGGGGGGCCCCATCCACAATCGCGCTAATCGACATTTGAAAATCTGCATTTCTCGTAAACCATGAACATCAACTACAACGCACATCACGCGGCGCCTGGGGCGTACGGCACCTTCACGGTGGGAAACTTTCACACCCGGGGGGGCTTTGGCGTGAATGATGGGACCGCGCCCGGCAACCAGCAGGTTTTCGCTGGCTATACCCGCGATGGCGCGACACTGGAATGTCTGCCGTTCTTTGAACCCGAGGCCACCAGCGCAACCGCCGCCTTTCTCGGCGAACAGGAAGGAACGCAAACTTCTCCGGCAAAGTTGAAGCCATTTGGCGAAGCTGACCTCCAGCGCAAGCTTGGCTGGGCATCGGATGAATGGAACGCACCCGGTTTTCGGATGCGCATTGATTCTCCATTTGGGCCCATCCCTGACCCCGGGCACGCTACCAGAGAAGCCCTTCGCCAGGCACTGGTCCCTGCGGTTACCGTGGAACTTGAATGGGACAACTCCAGAGGAAACACGGAGCTGACGGGTTTCTTCGCCCTTCATTTTCCCAAATCCGGCATCGACTTGTTGCCATCTGAAAGCCACCTGGCCGGCTTCGAATTTCGCGGCTCGCTTGCGGTGGCAACGCCCGTCAGCCCGGATGTACGGGTGATCGCCGGGCCGGACTTGCACGCGGCCCTGGCCCAGCGCCAACCGCATCTTCTATTCCATACCGCCGGGTTGGCCCTGCGAGTACCGGCCGGAGAAAAACGCACTTTGCAGATCGTCTTGAGCTGGTATGTGCCGGGGCTGGTCACCGGCCGCCTTGCGGGTTGTTACTACTACACCCGTTGCTTCGATTCGCTGCTGGATGTAACCCAGTATGCTATAGCCCACCATGCCCAGCGCGCGCAATGGGCACGAGATCTCGACGCCAAGCTGGAGGCCCAGCCGCTCAACCCGTCGCAAAAATTCCTGATCGCCCACGCCACCCGCAGCTACTACGGGTCCTCTGAGTTGCTTGAAATCGACGGCGAACCCTTCTGGATCGTCAACGAAGGCGAGTACTGCATGATGAACACGTTCGACCTTTCGGTGGATCAAGTCTTCTTTGAAATGCGCATGAACCCGTGGGTGGTTCGCAACCTCCTCGACCGTTTTGTCCGGCACTACAGCTATGTGGACGAGGTGCGCGATCCCTCCAGCGGCCAGCTTTTCCCCGGGGGCATTTCGTTTACGCACGACATGGGCGTTAGCAACCGCTTTTCACCGCGCGGCCAATCGTCTTACGAGATTGCGGACAAAGACGGCTGCTTCAGCTTCATGACGCAGGAACAACTTTGCAACTGGATCCTATGCGCCACCACCTATGTGGAAGGCGATGAAGAGGATTCGACCAGCCCTGGCAAGGCGGCATGGTTGCGCCAGAATGCCGATATTGTGAAGGCGTGCCTGGAGAGTATGCTGCGGCGGGATCATCCAGACCCGGCGCAACGCAATGGCATCATGGGTTTTGACTCCTCGCGCTGCGGCACGGGCCAGGAGATTACCACCTACGATTCGCTCGACACCTCACTCGGACAAGCCCGCAATAACCTCTATGTTGCGGTGAAATGCTGGGCCACTTATCTTGGCTTGGCGCGGCTATTTCGCCACCTGGGGGATTCCACAAGCTCTGCGGAAGCGGAAGCTGGCGCACAGTTGGCCGCGAAGAGCATTTGCGCCGAATTCGACTCGGATCTGGGCTTCATTCCGGCGGTGTTTGAAGGCGACAACCAAAGCGCCATCATTCCGGCCATCGAGTGCCTGGTGTTCCCCCTCGAATGGAACGATGCCGATGCCGTCAGCCCCGATGGCCGCTTTGGCAACTTGATCCAAACGCTGGAGCGGCACCTGCACGCAATCCTTCGCCCCGGCCTCTGCCTATGTGATGACGGTGGCTGGAAACTCTCCTCCACCAGCCGCAACACGTGGATGAGCAAGATCGCGCTTTGCCAACACGTGGCGCGTAATCTTTTTCACATCGACCAACCCGCCGCCGATGCCGCCCACGAGAAATGGCAAAAAGAAGGCGATGGCTACTGGGCCTTCAGCGACCAAATCATCGACGGCGTTCCGCAGGGGTCAAAATACTACCCCCGCGGTGTTACCAATATTCTCTGGATGAAAGACGGAGCGAGGCCCCAAGCTACGGCATCCTAGAAGTGAAACGGGGATTCCTGTTGCGCCAAGGGGAGATCCAGCATGCGTCTTTGATGCGAGGACTCGAAGAGGGCCAGCAGGACTTCCAGCCCCGGGAGCACGGCGCTCGCGTCGAGTTCAGACGGTGCGCCGGTGGCGATCGCGTCCAGCAGGTGGAGGAGAGCCCGATCGACGTATAGGTTTTTGTCGATGTTGCCGTGGTGGAAGTTTTCGTCGGTTTTCAGAATGGATATTCCAGAACCATCTCGAAATAGCCCCCGTGCTACACTTGGTTCCCCGGGAAGGGGTGACAGGCGCAGTTCCGCAAACCCTTCTTCTCCGTTAATCCGGATAATGGGGACTCGCTCGGGCGTGTGGCTGCCCGTTTCGATGGTTAACCGGGCTCCATCGCTAAAGCGGACGGTGCCGATGAGTTGTTGCTCGGCGGGAACTCCTTGATACGGGTTGTCGGACCATTCCACAGCCCCCAAAACCTTGGTGGGAGTGCGTTCGCCGGGAACATTCATCATATTGAGCGCGGCATCGATAAGGTGCGGCCCAAAGTCAATGAGCTGAGGGCCGGGTTGAGTGATTTGCGCGCTGATCACCCGCCCGATGCGCCCGGCGGCGATGGCTTGTTTGACCCATTCAAAGGGCTTGCCAAAGCGCCGCTGGAAATTGACAAAGATCCGGGCTCCGTGGGTCTTGGCGGCCTCGATCATGCGACAAGCCGATCCCATGGAGATTGCAAACGGCTTTTCGACCCAGAGAGCTTTGGCTCCGGCTTCCAGCGCGGCCTGCACCATGGCTTCCCGATCGGGCGGGAACGCGCAGATGACCACAAACTCGGGACGCTCCTTCTTCAGCATTACCCGATAATCCTCGTAGCTGTTAACTCCGGGGAACTCGGCGACGAAATCATCCCGGTTTTTCTCCTTACGGCTGGCGGCCGCGACGAGTTGGATTTTGGCTTCTCCGGCGTGCCTCATGGCCCATCCGTGGGCGTAGGAGATGGAATGGGCTCCGCCGCGTGCCGGGCCCGAGGGGCCGCAACCGATGATCGCTGCGCGCATCTTAGTGGGCTCCTTTCCAATCGATGACGGCCGAGAGAACGCTCCGTTCGCGGAGGGCGGCATAAGCGGCCGGGGCCTCCTGCCAAGGGTAGATTTTATCGATAAAATGGTGGCAGTTGAAGCGCCCGGCTCGGATGTGTTCGATCACCCGCTGGCGTTCTTCGGTTCCACGGTCGCGCGGCGTGATGAAGGTGGCCGCTTCGCCCGGGAGGCAACCGTCGGGTTGCCACGGGAAGGGTTCCAAGTAGTTGGCCTGGAAGACCAAGCGGGGCCAGTTGGCTCCATAAAAGAGAATGGGCTCGACGGTGTATTCCTTGGCGTAGTTCTGCGGTTTTTTCCGCAAGAGTTTGAAGGCGGTGTTGGCTCCAGCAGAGGTCCCGGAAGCTTCAACGACAATGTCGGCTCCGCCGTTGCAGAGGTTTAAAAGGCGGGCAACGAAGTTTGGCTCGGCAGGGGAAACCGCATAGGCTGCTCCATTGCGCAAGGCGCGTTCCAGGCGGGCGGGCTCGAGGTCAGCCACAATAACGCGGCATCCGTGAGCCACCAGCCATGCGACGGAAAGGGAGCCGATGAGACCCTGGCCGATGACGATGGCCGTTTCGCCTGGTTTCGGGTTGGCGGCTTCTGCCCCACGCAGGCTGATGCTGGCGAGTTCCGTCAAAACATAATCGAGAGGGTTGGCATCCACGGGGAGGCGCACGGGGCGATCCGTCCCGGTGGCAGGAACCACCTGGAGACTGGAGTGGGAACCCCATAGCGCGGTTGCGTTAGCGAAGGGAGCGGTGTTTCGCGCGCTGACGAGGTCGCCCACGCGCCACCCCTCGGCTTTTTCACCAACGGAAACTACCTTCCCGATCGAGTTGTAGCCGGGGATATACGGGAACTTTCCCGCAGCTCCATAATGACCGCCCAACATCCGCAATTCGGTGCCTGGGGAGATGGCGGTATAGAGCGTTTCAAGGACCAGTTCTTCTGGGCCGCAGTTGTTTAAGACGGCGGTTCCGAGCCCGACCTTGTTGATTTCTTCGAATAGAACGACGTTAGCGGTGCGATTCATTGGCGCCTACGCTACGCTGACTTGCCTCATTCGGCTAGGGCCAGAATTTGGCTCTTTATTCCAATTTTCGGTTGTGGTAGGAATGCTGCGACAGACCTTGCTAAAGTCATGAATTCTTCCGCTTCCTCTCCGCTGGATGGATCTTTAGGCCGCCCTGTTCGCCTGGTTTGCATTTGGAAGATCGAAACGGGCCTTCAATATTGCGCGATGCATTCGCACCCGATGGCGGAACTGGTTTACCACTACCGCGGCTCGGGAATCACAACGATGGAGGACGGCAGGCAGGTTCATTTCGAACCGCACGGGACGGTGCTCTACCCCCCAGGGAGACCGCACGAGCAAACCATGGAGTCCCATGGCGAGGATATTTGCCTCCACTTCGATTGCGGCCAAGGAGCGAAGGCGTTAAGAGACCGGACCGCGGAACCGCTCTACGTCCCGCCGCTGCCGATGGACCCGTTTGTGCGAAGCGAGTTTCTGCAACTGGCCCGGGTGGGCTTCAACCGGGCGCGCCGTGTGGAGCTTAACCTGCGTACAACGGCGCTTCTGCTGCGGTTTCTGGATCTTAGCCGTCCCTTTGAAGAGGAGCTTTTACCTGATCCCGCAGAGATTCACGTGGCCCGGGCCCGCCAGTACATTCGCGAGAACTATCAACGCATCCAGTGTGTCGGAGAAATTGCCGAACATGTTGGTGTGAGCGAGGACTATTTACGGCACCTGTTTGCCGGGCGCGACCGTACCAGCTTGAACCGCTTGGTAACAGAAGTCCGGATCGAGCGGGCGAAGGAATTGCTCATCCATTCACGGTTGCCGCAAAAGGAAATTGCCTCCTTATGCGGCTTCCAGACGGAGCGATACCTTTCGGCCCGCTTTAAGCAGTGGACGGGGTATTCGCCGGGAGCGTTCCGGACGGCGATGGTCAAAAAGTGAACTCACCCCAATTGCGCGGTTCCGGTTGCAGTTCGAAGACCACGTCGTCCACCAAGCCGGTTTGCTGATTGGACCAGTAGGTGCGCAACCGGGTGCGGTTCCCGGCGGGATCGCCGTGGGTGACGCCGACATCGCCGCGCAGGCTCAGCTTGGGCGTGGGCTTGAGGCCGAGTACGTCCAGCGGGATCGCGGCTTCGACCAGGTAGCCTTTGCCTGCATCGACCGTTACTTTGATCTCGGCCTCGGCGACGACGTCAACCCAGTCCACTTGCCAGCCCTGGACCACGCCCGAACTGAAGGTGCGCGGTTTCTTTAGGTCGCTGACGAAGCGGTAGAGCACTGCGGTGGGCTTCCCCTTGTAGTTGCCGATGGAGAGCCGAAGATCGCCCTTTACCGCTTTGCTGCGTTTGGGGTCGGCTGCGGGATCGGTGCCGAGTTGGAGGTCAACCGTGTCGCCGCAAGAATACATCTGCGAGATGTCCTGAGCGCCGTTGACCCATGGGGTTGCATCCTTGACCTGCCAACCGATGTAGAGCTTGGCGTCATCGTAGGCCAACGCGGTGCGCACGCTGGCGTCCTCGCTCTTTTGGTAGGAAATGGGTTTGATCCCTTTGAAATCCTTCTCGAGATCGCCGCTGAATCCGACAGTCGATTTACTGATGGCCAAGGTGGCTCCACCCGCTGAGTCTTGCAGGGCCGCTTCGCGCATGGCGAGCGCCTTCGTGGTATCGGCCTGGCTGATCTGCACCTTGCCCCCGGGAATGGGGACGATCTTTTCCAAGCCGTTCACGGCAACATTCCACAAGCCTGCTTTGCCAGCCTGGATGTAGATTTTCCCGTCCTTGGCCTGGGTCAAGGAGCCGCCAAAATCCTCGCTGCCACCTCCCGGCGGCAAGTTGGTGAGATCGGAGCCGGGAAGCGGGTTTGCGGGCCAATTCCAATCGAAGACGTTGCCGCTAAACAGGCGGCTGACAAAGAAGCCTTCGGAACTGAGCACCCACCACTCACCCAGGTTGCCATTGATGGCCCAGAAGTTACCGACGCCCGGCAGATAGCCCGTGCCGACCGGCCCGAAGGCTCCACGAAAGAGGCCTGGTTCGGAGGTCGGGGCATTATGCGAACCATGCACCTGGAAGTAGGGGTTGGGATAGGTCCAGAGCAGTTTGCCGCTGGCAAGATCAAAGCAATGCCAGAGACGTCCCGCCGGGTGGTTTTTGACGGCAAGATCCATCAGGATCGTCTTGTTGTCGGCGCTGGGAAGCGCACAACCTTGGTTAAACTGATACCCGACGCTCATGGCATCCGGCATGGGGTTGAGTTTTGAAAGGTCGTATCGCGGAGCGCCTCCACTGGTGAACCCTTCCAGATGGAGCGCCTTTAACTTTTTGTCCTGCCAGTCAAAGGCATACAGAGTCATATCCGGTCCGAGGTTCATGGACCAGTCATTGCTGCCATCGGGGGAGAGGCCGCCTATGCGCCGCTGGATTTCCTCAGGTTGCACCTGGCCGTCGCCGTTTTGATCAATCCAGAGTTCCGTTGCGCCGATCTTGGCATCGGGTGCCTTCACGTCGTTGCGCATCGTGGCGCGCAGCGCGTAGCGGGCATCGCCCAGGCGCTCCCAAATTTGCATGGCTCCGTTGCCGTAACGCATGGTGTTGGTGAAGAGATAGAGCTTGCCGTTGGTCCCTTCGCGGAAGGTGGCAAATTCGTGATACTTTGTATCGAAAGTGCCGAGGCATGCGGCAGAGCCTCCCTTGGGGTCGATCCGCCATTCGCAGCCTTCGCCAACCATCACGTCGGGGTCGCGCGGATTGATCGTGCCGCCGCCCGCGCCGTAATGCGTGGGGCCAAAGTATTCCTTGAGAAGTTTGGTTTGAATGGGTGCGCCAGCTTCGCCGTAGGCCCAAACGCTCACCCGCTTCGGGTGGGCATCGTGTTCGGTCACCCAGAGTTTGCCTTTCGCATCGACCGCGATGCCGCTTGGATTCAAGATGCGCTTCGGTTGCCACGGACCGATTTGGCGGCCGCCCTTCTCGCCCACTCGGCCGATTTCCTTTCCGTTGGTTCCGAAGATGACGATTTGGCTTTCCGGGTCGCGGAGACCGACCAGGATTCGACCTTGCGGATCAATCGAGAGCGAATACGGATTGCGCAGACCGGTAATGAAGGGCCGGGAATCGCCGCTGTCGAGATTGACCGTGCGCACTTCCTCGCCGCAGATGACGTAAGCGGTCTTGGCATCGCGCACTTTGATGGCTGTCGCCATCGGTAGGGGCCAGTGTTTGAGCATCGCGCCGGTAGCTCCGTCGAGCACCACGAATTGATGATCGACTTTTCTCAAGGCCGGAGCCAAGCGCTCTTCCAATGCCCGACGATTGGCCAAAGCGCGTTTCGCTTCCCCGTCATTCGCAGCGCCGATAGTGAGAGTTTTGGATTTCAATAGACCGTTGAGGTTCTCAACGATTTTCATTTCGTCCTCACGCCGCATGGCCGTTTCGCGTCGTTGTTTACCCGCCAGGTAGCGCTCGATGCCCTCCTGAACGCCGGGCCGGAGATCGGCCAGGACCACCGTCGCCAGCGAGGCATCGGCGGCGACCTTGCTCAACAGAACCTGCCAGTCCGCAATCTCGTCCAGGAAGATGGTGCTATCGCCGGTGGTGCCGTAGAGCAGGCCGTCGCGGGCATCGAGTCCTGATAAGCGATCCGCGCCGAAATTCGCGCCAAACACATCCTCCTGGCTTACGATGTGGTTCTTGCGGTTTTTCCACGGTTGATACGCGCCGGTTTGGGCGTCGACCCGGCTGATCAGAACCGGGGGCTGCTTGTTAAGCCAGCGGGACTTGGCATGCACGACGTAGACGATGCCACGATCCACGGCGATGACCTCGGGGTCCGCGCCGCCTGTGGTATTCTGCAAACTCCAGATCAGCTTGCCATCGAAGTCCGTGGCAATCAGATGCCTGCCGCCCTCGGCTCCGTTGCAGGCCAGATACATGCGCTCGCCGTCCGTCACCACCGCGCTTGGCACGCCGTGGTCGCCCAGCCAGAAGTCGTACGGCGTGGCCCACCAGGGGGCTCTGCCGCTAAAGGAGGCCCAGCCTCGCAAATCCAGAGTGACCCCTGGGTGGGCGATGGCCTTCCATGTATAGTCTCCCGCGGGAACCGGCTGCCCTGGAGTGCGGTAGGTAGGATCGGTGAGCCCGTCCCATTGCACCGTGACTGGCCCTTTTTCCCGGGCATCCTGATTGAGAAGGTGGCGCACAACCACCCCGTTGGGGTCCACCAGATTCAGCGACACGTATCCGCTGAACGGCATATCGAATGTGATCGCTTTAAACCCTGGCCATTCGAAGCGCCGCACCAGCCCCGTCCAATCGACCGTCGGCAGGCCTTCACGCATGCTTACCGGAAAAGTGCGACCGTCGCCCACCCGAACCGGCTGGGGATCAACCTTGCCTTTCGGAACCAGCGTCGCCCATCCCCAGTCTTTGTAGGCATTGAAGGTGAAGATCTTGTTGGGTCGCTTTACATCATCGGCAAAGATGTCTTTGATGGTGATTCGCCCAAAAGTTCCGGCGGTAAAATTGGGCTCGATCGTGATCTTGAAACGCTCGCCAACCTTGGGCGCGCGGCCTGCCGGGCTGAGCATTTTCCAAGGCAGCGCAATCTCTTGCGAATAGCCCTTGCCATCGGCATCAATATGGAAGGCCATCTTCCCCCCGAGCTCGCAGGCGTTGTCCAAGGCGGGCATCATATTGTTGTCCTGTGCTCCCTCACGGGCACCGGGGCTGCTCCGCTCGATCACCGATAGGCCATGGTTGTCGCGCCATGCGTCCCACCATGTGATGGTTTTTTCCGGCGTGTCGGGAAAGAGGATGCAACGGAACTGGAGGCAATCGCCATTAAAACCGTGCCCCCCAAGGGACTCGGGGTTATTGAGCGGAGTCGGGTCCTTCCAGCGCGCCAGCAGGTAGAGATTCTCGCTATCATACATGGCGTGGAACCAGACCGAAGAGTTATCGCGCAAGTGTTCCAATTCGCCGCAGGCAAAAATGCCGCCGCTGAGGTCCCAGTCGTTCGTCTGGCCATCGATGGCAACCGGCCCGGGCGTTGGGAGAACGCGCAAGCCCTGGTTCTCGGTTTCAGTGGCGCATAGCGTGGATGCGGCGAACGAGCAAAAAAGTGCGGCTAGTAGTAGACTAGGTTTAGGCATAGTGAGGGGAACGTGAGTAAAAAATTGGAGGTTGAAAATGAACTATTCACCAGCGGTGCAAACGCTTTCGATATGGAGTTCGCCATCGGCGTTATCGGGGTCGAGCACCGGAGCGATTTCCAGCGTGTGTTTGCCAGGGGCCAGTTTATCGGCAATCTTAATCCACGAGAAAAGGTGGACGCTGGGATCTCCGTTGGCGAAAGAAACCTTGTTGGGCCAGAAATCAAAGACCTTCCTGCCATCCCTCTTGTTTTCCGTGACGTAGGGGACCGGCTTTCCATCAATGGTCACTTTAAAGGCGAGGCCGTTGCCAGCTTTTTCGCCAAATAGACCTACAAATGTACCGGGGAACTCCATCTTTAGCGGCTCGATTTCCGTAGCCACTTTGGGCTGCCCTTTTTCTTTCCCGCCGCAAACCGCCACATCCGTCATCCATCGGCTCGAAAGGCCGTCGTACCAGGCTGAAGTGCGATAAGTGGTGCTCTGCCGCCAGCCTTTAGGCAACGGGTTCTGCACCAGGACGGTCCGCGTGACTTTGGAAAATTGGTCGGAAAAAACCGGCTTCTCCGGAACCACGCACTGGCGTCCGTCGGCGATGGCTTTCTCCAGTCCATCGCGGATGGCCTCGAAGAAGAGTTGATAGCCATAGTCGTAGGGATGGGCTCCGTCGAGGGGCCAGATTTTGTTCTCGGGTACCTTGCCCGAACGCACCAGTTCACAAACCGAGGCCGCGACATCGCCTACTGCGGTCTGGTAAGCCTCGGCGAGCCGTTTGTGAGCTACATAGAGCGGCCGTTGGTAGGCTTCGGGTGCGCGGAAAAACTGGAACGTCATAAACTCCTGCATGACCGGGATGCCCGCTCCGATCATTTTCCGCAAAATGCCTTCGTAACACGCGAGCACCTCGATCTCATCGCCCGGACCGTCGTTGACGGTGAAATCGTAAAATACCAAGTCGGGTTTCTTCGCGAGCACGTCGCGCTGTAGTCTGAACATCCCGAGGTTCGATCCTGTGCCGCCAATGGCCGAGTCATAAAAGTGGAAGGGCGTGTTGGGATATTTTTTGCGCAAATAATCCATCATCAACCCGCGCCAACTGGTGGTTTCGGGGTCGCTGGCATTGGCTCCGAAGGTGAGAGAGCCTCCGAAAAAGACCACCGAAAGCGGCTCATGCGCCCGCGCCTTGCGATCAAATTCGGCGAATGAAGCGGAGAGAGCCCCAGAGGCATTCACGAAGTTGAGAACCAGGAGGATACAGGCAAGAAGATATTTCATGACTCAGAGCGAGAGTTCAGCAGGGGTAAAGGAGAGGTTCAATGTATACAGATTTGATCCAGTGCTGAAAGGGTGGCATGAGGTTGGACATTTGAACGATACATCTTAATACTGCAAAAATCCCGGGGCTAATTAACCTAACCCCAGTCAGCCCATATCCCAGGAGCATTCCATGAAAATCGTGAGCGGCCTTAGCGAAGGCCAAGTTCTTCAACGCCTCGGCAAGCGGGGAGCCAATGTAAAAATAGCAGGAGTCAGTCCCGGAATGGACGGGGTGATTTACGCGACCATTTCCAAACGCAAGATACCGCTGAGCGATTGGAACAAACGGCGCGTGGGCCGGGCTTCCCGAGGTTCGTTTTCCGTGGAGCTTTCCGCCATTCCAGCCGGAGGGCCGTACCGGCTGGAACTCCAATGCGGAAGCCGGAAAGCCTCGGTGGCTAGCTTCTTTGTGGGGGATGTCTGGATCATGGCAGGGCAAAGCAATATGGAAGGCGTGGGTAACATTAGTCAACCCGCCAAGCCCAATCCACTCATACGGGCTTTTTCCATGCGTCGCGAGTGGCGCTCCGCGACGGACCCCCTCCATGTGTTGAACGAATCACCGGACCATTGCCACAACGACGGAACGCAGCAGCCTCGGGAAGAGGGAGAGCGGTATCGGGCAAATGCAATGCGGGGAGCCGGCGTCGGAATCCCCTTCGCCAAGGAGATGCTGAAGCGCTCTGGCGTTCCGCAAGCGCTGATCTGTACTGCCCATGGCGGAACGAGCATGGAACAATGGGATCCCTCGCTAAAAGATTCGATGTATGCCTCCATGCTCCTGTCCGTGCAGGCGACGGGCCAGCCGGTGGCGGGCATGCTCTGGTATCAAGGGGAGAGCGATACGTCGCCGCGACAGGTTGCGGAATTCATGGAGCGAATGAAGAAGTTGGTGGCCGCCACTCGCCGCGATTTACATCAGCCTGGGCTGCCCTGGGTTATTGTTCAAATTGGCCGGACCAGCGGCGTGCGTGCGAATTTCCAACCGTGGAACGACGTGCAGGATCTTCAGCGTTTGATGTCGCACCATATTAAAAATCTGGAGACGGTAGCTGCGGTCGATCTGGAACTGGACGACGCAATCCATATCTCGACGAGAAGTTTTCCAACCCTTGCCTTGCGAATGGCCCGGGCGGCCGATTTCCTAGTCTACGGCAACCAAAAGGAAGGTCCCGCACCGCGACTGCGCGCGGTGATTGCCGGGGGCACTTCCAAAGCTGCCGACGCGGAACCGGGCCTGGGAATTGATGTGATTTTTGACCATGTTGGCAAGGGACTCCGATGCGAAGGACCTCAGCCGCGCGGGTTCGTTTTAATCGACGCGCAAGGGAACATCTGGCCGCAAATTTTCAAAACAACGCTCCATGGCAACATCGTGCGTCTATTTCTCGCTGCCGGACTACCCAAAGGAATGCGCCTGCATTACGGCTACGGCCTCGATCCGGATTGCAATATTTCCGATTCGCGGGGATACGCGCTGCCGGTATTCGGGCCTGTGGAATGCCAAGTCGCCGGAGCAGATGCGCCCTTTGTCACCACCTGGCAAAGAACGGGTGTGGTTCAGGTTGCCAAGCCTTTAAAAGATATCGCTTGTCCCGACTTGAAAGCGTTTGAGACCACGGTGAAAACGGCTGGCAAGGATGGGTTTGTTGAGGATCATGCCGCATGGATTGGGCATTCCGGCCATGCCTATTTCTGGAGCCAAATTGAACTCGCCGAGCCCGCCAAAATCGAGTTCCTGCTGGGGTACGACGGGCCGTTCCGGCTGTGGCTCGACGGCAAACGCTTTTTTGATGCCCTGCATGGTTCCAACCCCTGTCTGCCCGACGAGGGGTCGAAAACCATTTCATTGAAAGCCGGAGTGCATCAACTGACCGTGGGGATGGATACCAATGGAGGGCGTTCTTGGGGATTCTTTATGCGCCTCCACCGCCTCGATGGTTCCCAGAACGCCCTACGCTATTAATCCGAAATTGCTCTACTAATGCGGGCGTTGTAACGGATTTTGCGGTGGCTGATTATCGGTTCGGAATGGCGCCGCGGGCAGCCCTTCCTTGTTGTACAGATTGGCCCATACCAAACTCGACCACGCGAAACGCACAAACGATGGCTCGGATATTTGCTGACTGGATATTACCACATCGTTGCCGTCGATCTTGGCATCGGCCGGAACGTAATTTCCGTCGGCCCCTGCTATCTCGAACCCGACGATCTTGTCCGTAGGCCATGGTTGGGCTGTAGGGTCAATCCACGGCGGACGGCTGATGACGAGGCCGCTTCCGGTGTGCGTGAAGCTGACGCGAAGGGTATTGCCCTCGACTTTGGATGCGGCGTAAATCGGCCCGGAGTAAACCAAGTCCTGGCCGTAGGCAACCTTCTTGGCGGCCAAGGCCAGCCGCAAGCCCACGTCGAGCTTGTCGATGGGATGGAAATTTTTGAGGCTGTGATAATCGCCGAGATCGACCGCGGAAGCCATGGCGGTATTGGGTAGTGAAAGGGTCTTCAATTGGGACTCGCGCACGGAAGGCCAATCCTGCCCGATGTCCAAGCTGGCCAGCTGCACAAATAAGAACGGGAAGTCCCCCTGCGCCCAGTGTTCGCGCCAGTCGGTGATCATCCTGCTGAATAACGTCCGGTACCCAGGCCCATTTTCGGCATTGGCCTCTCCCTGGTACCAGATCGCCCCTTTGATGGCATAGGGAACCAGAGGTGCGATCATCCCGTTGAACAAATTCGACGGCCCACCAGGCCCGCCGGTGGGATCTTTCGGAAGAACGGGCTTGGGCGCGGCTGCGGGAATGGGCGGCTCTGGTTGCCCGGCTAGTTTGGCGTTTTTGGATGCCTCCAACCAAACTTTTAAGGCCGCCTGATACTTGGGATCTTCCTCGGCCTTCCACTTGGCCATATCGGCTTCATAAGCGGCCATCTGGGCCGGATATTCCGGGGCGAGTTTGGGATACTGCGCAGCGTTCGCGTTATATCTGGCAACGTAGTTTTGGAGCGTAGGCTCTTTTTGCAAACCCTCCAGGCTGGTCCACGACTGAGCGGGGCTGCCGCCCCAGCAAGCTTCGATCAGGCCGACCGGACGCCCCAATGAGGAGCGCAATTCACGCCCGAAGAAATAGCCGACTGCCGTGAAATCCTTTGCCGTTTCGGGTGAGCAGACCTGCCAGCTTCCCTCCACGTCGCTTTCCGGTTGAAGCGCTGTTTTGTGCTTAACCAAAAAGAAGCGAAGCTGGGAGTCGGTGGCCTTGGGAACTTCTGCCCGTCCATTGAGGGCCTGGAAAAGAGGGAACTCCATGTTCGACTGGCCGGAGCAGACCCAGACTTCGCCGACCAGCGCGTCGTTGAAAGTCAGCGTATTCTTGCCTGTCACCGTCAGCGTTACGGGGGGCGTCCCGCTGGGCAGCGCTGGCAGTTTCACCAGCCACTTGCCGTTAGCGTCCGCTTCCGCGCGGGCGGTTTCCTTACCAACGGTCACCGTCACCTTTTCGCCCGGGTCAGCGGTGCCCCAAACGGGCAAAACTGTCTCCTGCTGCAGCACCATGTGATCGCCGAAGATCGCTGGCATTTTAACGTCGGCTTGCACTAATCCGGGCGCCGTCAGCAATGCAGCGGCTGTCCCGTAACCGGCTATTTTTCGATAAATCATCATTTGTGTTCCCCTATCATTAATGTGGAGGTGGTCCGCTAATCTTTAGTTTCCAAAGAACGGCAGGATCGGCCATGAGACTGGCACCAAAGAGCTGTCCGCCGTAAATCAAGTCGCGCCGAATCAACAATTCATTCCACCCCGCTTGGAGGGAGAGCGGCTTGGAGTTGTCCAGCCGGATCTTGTTCTTTTCCTTGGTTTGAGGCAGCGGTTTTCCATTGAGCTGCCCGCTGATGATGTCCAGCGCGCGTGCGTCGTCGTAGGCATTTAGCAGCACCTCCGCGGGTTGAGGTGTGTAAATATGAGTCAATAAGTACGTGGTTCCTTCGTCGTTATAGGAGGTCCAATTGAGAACCGTTTTGAAATCAACCAAGTCGGTGCTCAGATGCACGGCTTTCCACGTCGCCGTCCGCCGGGCTGCTCGCGTCTGCGTTAGGTCGCCTTCATAGGTTGCGGCCATGTTGCGTTCGGTGTCGGGCGGAAATGCCGATTCACAGAGCGTTTTGACAACCATTGGGCGATCCTTGAGGAGATCAAGTTTGGTAACCTGCGGGAACCCGAACGGCCCGATGGCCATCCACGATTGGATGGCAAGTTTGTTTTCGATGGGCAAACAATAGACCGGTGACCAACTGCCCGGGTAAAGGCGCGCCTCCGTCGGCTCGTCAAAAGTCTCCCTGCTTGCGGAGCCGTCGACGTTGCTCCACCAGAAACGGTTTACGCCGCCAAGATTCGCATCGAAATTTCCCAATGAACGCCAACCGCATAAAGTCTTTACACCCGGCAGGGCGGTACGCGGAATGGCCGCGGCTAGGACAAATCCGTTGCCATCCTCGTCGATTTTGTAACCAGAGCTAACTCCCGGAACGACGGCAACATGGGCAAATGTGACACTCCCCACCGGGGTTTTGTAGGTCTGCGGATTGGCCACTTTGTCCGACCATTTCGGGTACATACCGAGGATGATCGGGCCGGTTGGATCTCCCGCGCCCGGCAGCTTGAAGATGCCGAAAACAAAGCGGACATCGCCAGGGCGTCCGTCTGGTAAGCCAGGTCCAGGAATGGCCTCAGGGTCGCCTTGAAGATAGAGGCCTAAGGTATCGTTTCCCTGGTCGTGGGCGAAAATGTGTTGGGGAAGTTCCAGCGGTTTGGCGACAAATGCGTGCCCCAGCCGCACATGCCAGCGGATGAAAAGATGCTCCGGATCGTAATAGCACCGCGCTTCAACGGTTTGTTCGTTGCCTGCGGAAAATACTACTGGATCACATGCTTCCCAGCCCGCCATGGAGCCATCGAGGGCGGGCCCGCCGCCAGGAGCAGGATAGAACCGGGCCACCCGCGAAGCCGCCGCGCCACCGCGGATCGTCATGGCGACTTCGGGCGGAGAATCGATCTGTTTGGCGGCAAGCTTTACGGTCTTATCGAGAGAGATCAGGGGCTTTACCGGATTTTCTGTAGTCGTCCATCCTTTAGCTTCATAGATGAGGGGCACGGTTTTTCCAAGTGCTATGTAAACTTTGCCATTATCCTGGTTAACGTAATTGTATCCGGCGAAAAATTCAGCGGGTTGCCAATACGCGCCCATTTGATCGTGCGAAACAAAATGGGAATCGGGGAAGAGCGTATCCACATAGAGCCCCTCCTCCGTGTAGAGCACATAGCCCGCCCGGGAATTATCAACCAACCCCACCAGACCGTTGATCGGAGGATTGACAAAAATCGGGCCATAAACTTCGCCCGAAACGGCGTTGCCCCGGATCGCCATCCGGCCCACCCTCCAGCGTTCGGTGTAGCCGCCTTTCCCATCGGGAACATAACGGGAGAGTTTAAACTGGGTGCCGAAATTGGCGGTTACGTTCGGGCCGCTTCGTGCAGAAACGTAGACGTCGCCATTCGGGGCGTTGGTTACCGAGGCCCAGTCACTGCTATAGCTAACGCCCACTTCATTTCCGCCACGGGTGGCGGTAACGGTTCCCGCTTTCTTGGCTTCGAAGGTGGGATCACTGAGCATTTTAGTCCAGCCATTGGGATCAAAGATCGGGGTGCCGTGGCTATCGAAGCTGGGCGCAGGAAGCCGCCAGATATCATTGGTTCCCCGCCCCATGCAGAGGAGAGAAAAGTCCTCGGCCCATGATTCGCCGAAATAACGCAACGTCCCCTGCGGCGGTGTCGTTGGAAACGGCAGGTATTCGTCTTCCTGCACCTCGCCGTCGGCATTGAGATCGCTCCAAAGATAACAGACCCTCTTGCGATCTACGCGCTTTTGAAAAATACCGGCGCAGGCCCTCCACTTTTCGCCTTCCAAGTGGTAAATGGCATAGCCCTTCCAGAAAGCCAGGTAGAGCTCATCGCCACGATAAATCAGGCGAGGGCAGGCCAGTGGCTGAAGGAGCTTGCCGTCGAATTCGCCACTGCCGTTGTGGGTCGTTCCCACATTGGTCCAGACTGCCTCGGGCGTCCACTGGCCGGTCACGTAATCGATTTTCCACCGCACCAATGTGTGGCCCTGGCCGGGAACGTAGAGGCGGTCGGGGTGCCGGGGATCGACCGCATAACCGTCGTTCGCCCGGGTTTGTGGCACGACCCATTGCCGGATCATTTTGCCGTCGTCGCAGCTCCATTCGCTCAAGCGGTTGGGGCCAGATTGTTCCACCACGAGCAGGCGATCCTTACCCTGGGCGTCGGTCCAGCAGGCAAGCTTTTCGGGAGCCATGAAAGATAGCGGATCATATGTGCCACCCTTTTGTGCATCGAGCTTTCCAAAGGTAAGGAGCCCCTTTCCGTGGGCATCAAATTGGTAAACATGATTCGCGTCGGAGTCGCTGAGGTAAATCCGATCGTGGCTGTCCACCTCGACGTCGAAAGGCTTCACCCCGGCGGGAACCGTGAAGAGCCGTGAAGGCTGGGCCTTATCCCAGCCCGCTCCAAGCGGAATGGAAAGCACTTCAAAGTCCGCCCCGCCGCCGCCGTGCAGGATGTAGAGCTTGCCATGGCGGGCCACAACGCCCAAGGGGCGCTGGATTTTCCAAGTTGCCAGAATGTGAGCGTCCACGCCATCGAGCGCTCGCACTTCGTCGATGAGGTCGCTGTCGCTTTCGACGTAATCGCGCCCACCCTTAACAATGCGGCCGCCTTCCGCGCTGAAAACAACCGTATGCCCGAGATCGTGATCCGGCCATGCGGCAAGCGCCTTCACCCAGCCATCGGGCAAGTAGACATTGTCGCGCGCGGCTTTTTGCTTGCCGAAGGGCTTGCCATCGGCGCGGCCCACGAATCTTTTACCCGCCTCGTTGCAGAAGCTCCAGATGACTTCCCCGTCGGTGCAGGTCGAACTGCCTCCGGCAAATACGGCTGAACTATAACCGGTGATGATTTGGCTGTAACCGATCGGTTTGGTAAAATCGGTGAGGAAGTAGTTCCGCCCATTTTCCAAGTATTGAAAATAGACCGCGCCCTTGCCGCTGGGGGCAACATCAACATCGCGCAACGGCCCGCCGCAAGGATCGCCCTCGATTTTGCCGGGCAAGGTGTCCTCGGAGGGCGACTGATTCCAGGATGAGCCAGCGGAGGCGAGTTTGGGAACGATGGTGTGGTAAAGCCCGTCAATCTCCCATTTTTCCGCGGGCATGAAAATTCCCTTTAGGGCGTAAGTCCCCGGGGGCACCGGCATGTAGTTGTCATCCAAACCGTTCCATGTTTCGGTGAACCGCCCTTGATTCTCGGTCGTTACCGTGCGGACTACTCCCGCGGCAAAGGTGCTGATGATCCAGTTCGGATCTTTGGGATCGACCGAGGCAAGGGTCACCCGGTAGGTCTTGGGCAGCGGCCCCGTCGTCGGCAATTGGTAGTGAACTTCAGCGCCAACCGATTTTGCGGCAGCTTCTGGAATATCCACGGGAGCGCCTAGCGTCTTCTCAAGGCAGGAGGCGGCAAGGAGAAGCAATAACGGGAAGCAATATTTCAATTTCATCGAGGCAAATCAACGGGAAAGGGATTCGGCTTGGGGCACGGGGAAGCCCCCGCTTCTCTTTTTCCACAGGAGATACACTTTCCCGTAAGCTAATGCGGAAAGCAGATAGAAAAAGGCCGTCCAGAGGTAGCCCATGCGGTTGTTCTGCAAACGATCAAAGAGCATTCCCGTGAGCGGGCCAGCGAGGTTGCAGATGACTTGATAGAAAACAGCTTGCGCGGAACAAAACTGCCCCAGTTTTTCCCTCGGAAACACTTCCACGGTAAATGCGCCAACGATGATCCCTAGAACAAACTGCACGAGGTTATTCAAGCAGAACGCGATCAGATAGCTCCACTTGTCATGGATGAAGAAGTAGCTCCAAAAAACAACGATCGTTAAAAGCATTAAGGCTGGCGCCATCAGCCGCACCGGTTTCAAACGGTCGGTGAAAGTCCCGATGGAAAAGCCAAGCAATAAGCCGAAACCGGTGGTCGCCATTTTGGCCCAACCATCCACCCACCCAAGCGTGGTGAGATCCAAGTTTAAATCGTAGTGGAGATAGTTGAACTGGTACCATCCGCCGTTGTTGCCGAGTTGCCAGAAGAGCGATGCGCAAAAAATCCAGAGATAGAAAGACTCGCTAAAGCATTCGACAAAGTAGGCCCGAACGGGAGCAAGAATGCTGCCTTTAGTATGGACCTCCGGCGGCGGGTATTCGCCTTCCTGGATTTTCCAAACCGAGAGAAGATAGATGGCAAGAGAGAAGAGACCGGTGCCGACGTAAACGGCCTTCATGTGGTGATCGGCGAGGCCGAAGATAAAGAAGCTCCAGAGAAGGCCTGCGATCAGAGCGACGTTGGCTTTCAGCGAATTAAACCGTCCCAAGACGCTCTCCGGCACCACATCCCAATAAAGATAACTGAATATAGCCAACACCACGGCATTAAACATTCCAGCAACCAAGCCGCAGACCCCGATGAAGAACGCCGGACCGTTCATCGGAATTTGCCTGAAGAGCCCCGCCATGAAGGGGAACTGCTCCAGCCAGCGGAAGAAATCCGGCATGAACGGAATCGCCATCAGGAATACGGCAAAAATCGGCGTGGCAATCAAGAGGAAGGGTCTGCGTCGGCCATAGGGGCCGCGATGGCGGTCGGACCACGTGCTGACCCAGGGATTGATCCACGGCGTGATAAAGCCGCCAATGCTCCCCAAAAGCGCCATTTGCGTATAGGTCGCCCCGTGGTCGCGCATCATGACTTTATTCAAGCTGCCGATCGACTCCATCAGCGTGATCCCAAAATCGTTCCACATCAGCCAGACAAACAAGACGATCAACTGCCGTTTGTTGTAGACGAGGGTGCCGACTGAGTAGATGGGCTCGGGTGCAGCCGTACGAACCGGATCAGCAGGGGGGAGGTGGTGAGTCAAGTTCATGACGCTTATCAGCGTAAGAGGTCTGGGGGGAATGCGCGTTGGGTAGATGAACGATTAAAAGCGCTCAGTCGTCGTGAATGCGAAGGCAGCTGCTTTTCCAGCATCTGGCTCGGCTGCAGTCCATCCGAGACTGACTAGTTTTTCCAGAACTGCTTTGGCAAGGACCAGTTCGCCACCGGGACTGAGGTGAATGCCGTCAACGGGACTTGCAAGACAGGCAAGGGAGAGCGTTTGTGCAGCGGTGTCAAATGCGCCTTTCAAATTCAAAACGGGGCAGCCGGTTTCCCTCGCCACTTCCTCAATGACCGGGTTCCCCGCGTCGCCATGAACCCAGACTTTTTCCATATTCTCCGCCCGCGGCGTGGGATATTGAAGCAAGAGAACTTTGATTCCCGCAGTCTTGGCTTGGGCTACGATATCGGTCAAATCCGTTTTGAAAGTGCGCGAGGCTTCCGCTTTGTCAGCGTTCTTGTCGAAATTATTTGTGCCGATGAGGATGACTACAATATCGGGCTGCGCTTGCAATAGCCGCTCATCCAGATGCCGAAGAACTCCCGAAGAGGTGTCGCCAGCCACGCCCCGGTTCAATACTTCCACACGGTTGAAGCCTAGCGACGCCCCCAGACCGAATTGCAGAAGATCCGACCACTTCACGTATTTATCCAAATAGGCCTTTCCGTCGCCCGGCCCGGTAATGGAATCCCCAAGACAAACAATTTTGATTTTACGCTGCATATAAACTCCGCTGCTAGTGTGCCGTGAGAGAATAGACCGAACCACCTTGCAGTTGCCAGGAACCTTGCGAATTTCCTGTTTCGCCTGTTTCCAGGTTCGTGATGCAACCGTGATAGGTAAACTCGACGTCCTCGAAGGCCCAGACGATCGCCGGTTTCCCGGCCTCGTCCAGCCAGAGCACAAAACGGCCCCCCGGCTGCAAACGAAGCCGATGCATCCGCGGGAGGGCTTGGTTATAGAGGTGGTTGACGCGGCCATACGCTTCGGCATATTTGCCTCCGGGAAGGCGATCTTCCGGCGAGGAATCGACGGCCCACGAATTTCCGCCCAAGCCGGGAGGGCAACGATGGGCGGCCATCCAAAAATAACGCTCCGCGCTCAGCTTATCCGGGGCGACGGGGTTCTCCTGTGATAAAAACGCGGGACTGCAATCCATCAACGCGAAGGCTTGGTCACCGGTTACGAAATCGGACCATAGTCTCCGCCGGAATTTATCATTGCAGAATCCAAACAGGCCAACCTGGCTAACCCCAAAAATCGTAATCACTTCCGGCCGCTGCATAAAGCCCTGCTTTTGCAGTTCCCTTTGCATTCGGAAGATATCGTCAGCCTGTGGCGCTTTGTCGGGAGCGCCCCAGTCCAGGCAGGTCACGCCAAGGTTTTGATACGAATCCCAGAAAATGCCAGAGATCCCTGTCTCCTTTTTAACGTCGATAATCTGTTTTAAAAACCATTGCCCAAACTCGCTCCGAATACGACCGCTCCAGAGGGTATGGTAGTCACCATCCCACGGGTCGCCATTGGCTTCGTGAAGCACCCAATCCGGGTGTTCCCTCCAGATCGGAGATCGTTGGGAGAGATGAAACGAAAACCACTGCATCATTCTCAGGCCAAGGGCCTGGGCTTTGTCGTTGAGGCGTTTCATCACCTGGGCGCCACCGAATGCCTCGGCGAATCGGAAGGAATACGGGCAGCACATGTTCCCTTCAATTCCGGGCGTCAAATCGGAGGTGACGCTATCCCAAACGCCATGCACAAAAACTTGGCGGAAACCGAGCCGCGCATATTCAGCTAAATTATTCTCCAGTGGTTTCGACCACTCTGTCATTCTAGCTTTCAGCCCCTTGTCCCAGAGAGGAACGCCGGAGGTGGGCTGGGGAATTTCGAGATCGAAGTCGTATGCCGCCAAAATCCGCCGCCGGACTTCGGTAAAGCAATCCAGCCACAAATTGCGGACCTCATAGCACTCCAGAGACCGGGGAGCTTGGTAAACGAGCAGTTTCCGCTCGGGTGCCTCGGCTTCTTCCGATAGCGGAAAATAGGGGCGGTCCAAATAATGGATCACGTTTTCGTCACCAAACTTTTCGAGTCGGGTGCGGGTAAGCCCAGGCCGTTCCGCAAACAAACAAAGCGCCGTTCCCTTCTTCGCCTGGAAATCGCAAATCCCCGCTCCGGCGGCCCGGGGGAGCATATCCATGGGATAGCATCCACCCCACCCGCCCTGCTCTTCCGTAAAAAATTTCTCGATCGTCGAAAATGCGCTCTTCTCCTCAACCATTTGTTCCAACTGGATGGTTGATACGTCTTGCTGAATGAGCGTGCCCCCCGCCGCTTCACCCTCGATCTCCCAAGTCGCTGTTTCCAAAATCCAATGAATGGGATAACCTTTGCACGAATAACGGATCTGCATGGAAAGCCCATGCCATTGATTTTCGTAAAGCTGCTCCGTAATCGGGCAAAACCGCCAAACGAATGTCGCAACCGGGGCCGCGACATGCCGCGCTTTGATCCGCGCTTCCCCCATGGCATCCGCAGCTTGCGCCCGCGGCATCCAGATTCCCTTCGAGTGCAAAATCAACTCCACTGCGTCGCCAGATTCACGCACGTCCTCCAACGTAAATTCTTCAAACCGAACCGCCTCATCAAAGTGCTCACTCTCCGTATACAAAGTCCATGGCAGGCAATCGGATCGCAATTGAGTTCCCCGGAATGATACGGATCCGATGCCGCGAAATTGTTTTCCGGAGACATCGAGATTCAGAGAAATCCCGTTCGAAAAATTCAGGACGTGTTTCATTGTTTCCTCGATTATCGCCGTACCATTTTGAAACAGTGAGACAAACGGTATGTAAACAGAACGGCTCGAATGCCTTTCGACTGCCCTACCAAGAAAAACAAAACCAATTCCTTATTTCGTGCCGGAGGAGGAAGGGAGCGGTGCTGGCAATTCGACATGCACCATGGGCTGTTTGGCTTTGGGTAGCCAGATCGTTACCTTCTGCGGTACCACTGTCCCATCGGGCTTGGGCGGCGGCGGTGCACCGACCGAAATCAGCACGCCGAGTTGCAACCACGAGTTGGGGAACCGGGTCGTTAAAATGGAATTGGATCCGTAATAGGGGGTCGTAGGAAGATCCGGCGAAGCTGAAAATGACTGGTTCGTGCTCTCGTCAATCAACTTCGCAGAGCTCAAAGAAAACGGAAGAGGAGGGAGTTCTTCGGAATCTGCCGACTTGGGCCTCGGTTCTCCCAAAAAAATCGGCCCGCCTGCATTGGCACCCACAACGATCCTGACTGCGAGCAATATATGCGTTGCGTCAATGCGATTGATTCCTGTGATTTGAAACTTTGTGCCTCGCCACACAGTATCCGTTTCAGCCAGTACGCGCACTGGCGAGCCGGGGTCAGCGTTGAGCGATTGCCCCGCCGCGCCCATCAAGACGAGAGCTAAGAAGAAACTGCCGATCTTAATCATAAAAATTAAAGCTAATTACGAGAGACTGATAGGACGCGGTATTTGTAATGCAATGGATACGTCATGGCCGGATGATTGGCATTGGATCCTGTATCCACAACGTCATCAGGCGTTCCGACCGTATTGTCGTTTCCCGGATTCGCCAGGTTACCCGGGACGCCGTCTTTGCCCAGGTCCAAGTAACGCTCAATCACAAACTTCATTCTGCTTTCAGCCAGGACCGTGTCTGTCGATTCGCCTACGCCGTATTGAGTGTTGGTTCGCCTCTTTTTGATCGTCTGCCCAACCGTCCATACCGTGTAGGTGTTGCTCCGCGTGGAGAGATTCCCGATAATTTGGCGGATCAGATCGTTCCGCGATGAATACGCTTGGGACGAGCCATTGTTCAACAAAGCTGAGCCAGAATAAAGCAGGTTAGCCACCGCCGGAACGTTGCAGATCTCTCCGGGCAGTTTTAAGGGGCGTCCCAAGCTTGCTACATAGGTATCGATCGCCGTCGCAATCGCCTTTTCATCGACCACAGCACTGGATTGGGCGGCCCCAGACGTATAACTGGAGGACGTGGAAAGCCCCTTCATTACCCCCTCCAGAGGTGTGGTGCGCAAGGCTGTCCCGGGATTGGATTCAGAGAACGGAATAAGGGCGCTGTTGGGATTTAGACGCCCCGAAGTCGCCCCACCCCAAGTCAATTGAATGCTGGGCAGAGCGGTCGCGCCTTGTTGATAGGCGGGTTGGTAGGCTGCCGGAACGGTAAATAAATCAAGCATCGCCCAGTCGGGATAGCTCGTCCCGCCCGCCGTCTGCTGGCCCGGGTCGTTGGCTGGCGCAAAACTCAGCAATCGAAATGGGGTTCCCCTTGCCACGACATTGGAGCCGGAAACGGTGGGATCGTATGCTTTGTCTGGCATGAGGCCCGTATGAATATATTGCAAGTACCCGCTGGAAGGGAACCGTTGACTCTTCGGACTGACATTAATGTCCTGATTCGGCAGCCAAAAACCAGAGGGGTCGCCGTTTGGCGCTTGAGAAATCGTGTTCAAGCCATTTTGATAGCTGGTGGCTTGGTGTCGTGGATTAACACTCAAGGTGATTTCTGAAGCCGGAGGATTTACCGTGGTAATCCAATCTGCAGGGAAGTTGTTTACTAGGGGGTCGGCAACCTGCATGTGAATCGTTACAGTGCCCGGAATAGGGATTGTAAGGCCTGCGGGTATTGGAATAACGGCTTTAAGAATGTCCTGCCGAATATTGCTAACCGTTTCGCCCGTAAACTTGCCGCGAATACTCTCCAATGGAACGTTGGTATGCCAGCCCCCGTTGCCATTCGCAAGCCAGATAGCCAATCCTCCCTCAATCTTTAACCCCGTGACGCCCTTCTTTATTGGATAAGCGTAGTCGCAATTGTAATTGCGGAGAGCTCGATAAGTACCAGGGCTCCACGGGGATGTACTGTCAGCTATCGGATACAGCATATAGAATGCAGAAACCGGACCACGTGGGACAGAGGTTACATTCGTACCGCTTTGGATCACCGTTTCCATCGCTCCCATATAAACCTGTTCGTTTGGTGGCTTCGAGGCGTTATAGTAGCTGCTATTGGTGTCTGTGCAGATCGTATAGGGATGATATAGGGCGGCTTTCGCTTGATCCGGGTCCTTGATAAGGCGATTATTACCCATCAGATCGACACCTGCCGAGAGGCCGTCTTGATCCAAAATTCTGAGCATATTGTCCGCCCAGCTTCCTCCCAACACAGAATCTCCCACGGGCAAATTTGAAACCGTACCGGTAGCACTTACCCCGTTCGATCCAGTGTAAGTAACAACCTGCGAGTTTGAATTCAATGCCGGGATATCATAGACATTCAGGTAGTCTCTAATATTTGATCCCGCCGACATAAAGGAGTTGTTCGCATTGGGGCCAAAATACAAATTATTCACCTTCATATCCCTACCCTGGAATTCTTTGGGAAAATAGGCTTCAACCGATATTTGAATTGAAACTGTTGGGGCGGGGTTTCCATCATTGGCTTGGATGGTCATAACAACCTCGGTTATGGATATCCCTCGTCCTGGGGCATTGACCAATTTTCCACTCAGAAACCCCTTGGGTAAATAAAAGGTATCTGAATAGGTCTTGCCGTTGTCTGTGAATATGCCATTTTTGAGATAATTAAGAATTTGCAGAGCAATGGAATCAATCTGGCGATCCGTGTATTTTCCCGCGAATCCTTGCGTTCCCGATCCAAAATCCGGCCATGTAATTGCATGGTTTTGGCTGTTTTTTCCCTTCAAATAGTTCGCAATCCGCATGCCTAGCGCATAGTCAGGGTCCGTGGTGTTAAGTAGACTAATGCTTTGGCTTTGAAAATACTGCGGAAGTTGCTTGGTGGTTGAGGCACCTCCCTGAGGCGTGTAGGTGTAAGTCGGTAGCTGATTGGCCAAAGGATATACTTGGGTGAGAGGACCTCCCGGCACGGGCAAAGAATTCGTGCCGCCTGAAAGCACCGCTGTCGTATTATACGCCCCAAGCATCGTATTTTGCGGGGTGCTGTCGGTCGAGGTAGTCACCAAATAAATCTTGGGTTCCCCAAAGATATTTAACTCCGGAGCGCGACTATAGGTTGTGATGCCGAAGTTATTGTCGGTGTAATAGGAACCGGTTCCGGTGACTTGAAGAATTTCGCTTGGGTCGTTGAAAGCGCGTCCGCTGGTGCCTGTGTTGGTCCGCATCCCCGTATAGGTGGCGATAGCAGTCCCTGTTGCCAAAGACATCTCGGAACTGCCGCTCTTTAGCGCGAGCAGCGATACCGCGGAGGGATTACCCGCACCGTACCAGGAAGTCCCGCTCTGGACCGTGCCGTCAGCCGTGTTGATGTTGAGTTTGGCCGTTTCGTCGTCCACCCAAAACGCATAGCGTCCAATGATCTGGTTATTGACGCCGGCCCCTTGGGTTGGGTCCTGCAATACGTTAATCCATTTTACTTTCATGGCCGGAACCGCTCCGCTGGCGACGGCCTCGGGGGATGCAACCGGGTATTTCCCGCCAAACGAGGGTTGGTTTAAATCGACGGCATCGGTGTCAATGCCGCCCGCCGGTTTCCCTGAATGAAGGTCACGGGAAGCGGTGGTATTGACGCTTCCATCACCATTAAACACGGTGATTCGCCCTGGTTGCGAAGCCCAGAAGGTGTTGCTTGTTCCAGTGGTCGTTGCTTCGCGAATGAGCGACAACGCTTGATCCGCAGCCATTTCGGCGAAACTGCGCGCGCAAGCTGCTTCCACATTTGCATTTGCGGAGACTCGTTCAGGCATCATCACGCTGAACATTCCCACGGCAAGAATGGTGACAAGGGCAAGTAGCGTCAGAGTGATAACAATCGCCGATGCGATCTCCTGTTTCCCGGCGATTGGGTTCCGACGCCTGGAGGATGGCAGCGCAGTCAATGGGGGGTATCTCTTCATGAGGTGCGCTAATAGGTGTCTGTATTAAGAAAGACGGTGGTTGAGAAAACTTCCACTCCGGGTCTGATTGAAGGCGGCAACTGATTGACAAAGGATAACACGCTTCCGCTCATATTTTTGTCTTTATTCAGATCCGCGGGTGTCATGACGGTGGCGACGAATGGTGTTTTGATTTTTTGCGCTGTATTGGAATCAACCACAACGATGGTGATTTCAATGCAGGGGGGAACTGCCGGTGCTTGATGCACCAACAGGGTCGTGGGGTCAGTATAGCCTTGCGACGAATCAAATGCGAATGGGTTTCCAGCCTCGAATGCCTGCCCGTTGGCATTTACTGTAATCGGCACACCGTCTTTGTTTAGGCATCGTACAAAAAGAGCGATGACGTTGTCAGCAAGCCAGCCATTCCAGGAGGGGGCCGTTGCAGGAGCGACGTTAAGGACATTGGCAAACCAATTGGAGCCGGAGTAAATGAGGAAATCGCTACTTTTGCTCGGGTCCGCATAGAACCGGCTCAGATTTGCCGTGGCGACACCGGGCTTGCTAGTGGTATCCCAACGAACAAAGTAGCCAACTTCCGCGATGGCGCCACAGCTATCATTGACGGCGATCGGTGCCTGGAAAAAAATCGCGTGGGGATTTAAACAATCCGACGGAATCGCCTCCTTGTCCGCGATTTTTGTCAAATTAACCGCCAATTGCAAATTTCCAGAGCCGCTGACGCTGGCCAAGGGATTTGCAGGAACCGGTATTCGGATCATCTGAATTTCCCGGGCCATCGACTGCAAAAGTGCGCGCGCCACAGTCCGGCGCTGATTTTGGGAATCGATGCGGGTCCAGAGTTTTCCCACATGGCTGGCCATTGAACTGAGCACAACCACCAACACGACCAAAACGGAGACAGCAGCCAAGATCTCCACCAAGGTAAATCCGGGCGGAGTGGCCTTCAATCGCGACGAAGAGAGATGCAATTGGCCCATGGTGATACAATCAACGCCTCCTAAAAATCGTCATATTTCGCGAGGCTAGTAAAGACCATTTTGTGTTGCCGTTTCGCAGTTGGCGCCGCGATGGGCCAGGAGAAATCAAGGCGAAGATAAACCATACCGGACGGCTGCTGGGGCGAATTTTTGATCGTAACGGTGCAGCAATAGACCGGAAGATTGGCACTTGCCGCCGTAGCGTTAGTGATCGGCGCGCCCATTGCATCACGGCAAAGGGCACCGCTGGCGGCAAAAAAGTAATCTGGATCGGCATCGGTGTATTTTGGCGCACCGCTCCCAGTGCCGATCACCATTGAATATCCGATCGCATGCAGTTCGGTAATCGTAGTTTGAGTCATGAGACCCAACGCCGTGTCATCCCGTGAGGCAGAGTCGCTCTGCAATGAATACGAAATAACACTGATCACGCCAATCAGCCCGACGGCTACGATGCCGAGGGCAAGAACCACTTCAACCAGACTGAAACCGCACTGTTTGATAAAGAGTTTCACAAGTTCTCTGAAGGGACGGGGGGAGCTCCGTTTCAGGGACGAACCACTTTGCTCCGGCCGGAGGCGTTTAGTACAATTTCAAAATAATTGGCAGGCCTTCCATCGTTGTTCTTTAAACCATGGTACCCGATGCTTTCGCCAGCCCGCATGCCCGCGACAAGCCGAAGCTTGCATGGAACGGGAGGCCCTTTCGCATCCTGATAAAGACTGCCATCCGGCAGGAATACAATGTAACCATAGCCTGGCGTTTTTCCAGGACGGTAGGTCACTCCCTCATAGACAAGGTTAGGGAGCGAATTATTAAGGTCAGGTGAATAATCAGGCAGGAAAGCTCCCAAATAGTTTCCGGAACTGTCCGTTTTATCGCTCAATATTCCCTCGGAAAGAGATTCCCATTTTGATATCTGCTTCCAAACACCGGCCGTTCCAGAGCTTTCAGGGAACCAGCGCATTGCGGTAAAATGCTGGTTCGCCGCATTATCCCCTGCAAGCATCGCGACGGCCACCGGCTGTCGGGACATAATGGCCGTTTGTCTCCATGCCTCCATCAACCCGTCCAAACGGACACCGGTTGTTCCAAGGAGCACCGCATCCGAATTCCGCAACGACGGAGCCAAGAACGTCAAAAGGAGAACAATGATCGATACGACGCTGATGAGCTCAACTAGCGTGAATGCCTTTTGCCTATTCATAATGAGACGGGCTCTATTCATTCCAGATATCGAATCAACGTCCATAGCCCTCCTTCAGACAGACATGCCCCCTCCTGAAGCGGCGCTGCCCCGTTGCAACCGCGATAGAAACGGAACGGTAATGAAGATCATAGACGGAATATTGGCGAAGAATTTCCCTTGGGCCAACGGAAACAGAATTGACACGATAGAAGCGGTTGCAGGTTATAAATCCCGCACCGACCCCATGATGACTTGAGGATAAAATTCCGCTTCAAATGTCAGCCTGGTATTCTCTTGTTTTTGCGTCAGATTACAAAGGTCTTTAACGACTTCCTTGGCAACTACCTCGGGATCCAGTTCCACGACATCAACCCTAGCCCGTTTGGTAATCAGCCGTGGAACCCGTACCGAACCGCGGCAAAAAGCGACCCGGGCGCAATCCAAAATGTTTTCAAGGAGCTCGGGATATCCGTTGCACAAGGCATCGGCGGTTTGCGTATCCATGAAGGCGAGCACATCTTTTCGTTCCGGAGAATGCTGCTCAAGGAGGGACAGGCTAAGGGAGCTTTCGGTAGCCTGAATCGGGACCATTTCCATCCCGAATTCCTCAAGGATCGGCTTGAGTTGCTTTAATGCGCGGAGGGAGAGGAGGTGTTCCGGGGTCGGCACAAAAATACGTCCAATTCCATCGGCAGCCCACTGCTTGGCCATGGCTCTGTAGGCAATTCTCCATTCCAGCAAATGCGTGCGGGAAGGAATCCCCAGGGGCATCTCTGATGGCTGTAAAAGCACCAACCTAATTCCCTTGTCCCGCAGAGACATCAAAATATGACTGCTCAACGGATGTGGCGAATACCAGATGACTACATCCAAGTTGTGCCGTGCTAGCCGGGTGGTAAAATCAGGATCGCACTCTTCATCAATCCGGAAAAAAATGGAGTCCGCCACAAATCCCCTGCTCCGCAGGCTTTCCTCCATCGCCATTTGAAGGCGGCATTCAAAGGGCGAAGTAATCAGCGATTGCAGGCGGATTGGCAGTCCGACCACCGCATGAACTGGTTGCTGGGGAGTAAGCTTTTTGCCAGTCAGCATCGTTCGGGAACCGCGAACCCGCGAGAGAATCCCCTCGCGGTCCAGCGTCGCATAACTCAACGCAACCGTGCGCAGGGAAACGTTGAAAAACGACGCGATTTCACGAACCGTGTAAAAGATCAGCGCTTCATTTTGCTGCAATCCCGTGCAACATTCACGAATGAGATTGGTAATGATTCGCTGATGATTTTCGCCTGCTTCGAATTTCGTAAACGAAGGAAAAACCTCTCTGAGGGGAGGGAGCTTTATCGTGTTTTGCTTGCGAGGCATGGGGGAGTTCGGATGAAAACAGTGGCAAAAAATCAAAGCCGATATACAATTTGAGCATTGGATTCTCTATTTAGCTAGCATTATCGCCAACGCCCCCGAGTTTCCGATTCAAAATCATGGACCCCAATCCAAAGCATCGCCATTCGGCAATAGATAGCCTGACAATTCCCGAGAGTATAGAGCCCGAAAAATACGGCGAACCCGAACAACGGAGAGTCATTCTTTATTCGGGCGGCGATCCCAAAACGAAAGATCCGACATTTTATTATCTCAACTTATTCTGGAGTTTATTGACGCTTGGTCAGGAAAAGAAGGTCAAGATGATTCCCTTGATCGACCGCAGGCCGGAAAACCAGCGCATCCTTCGCCCTGCTTTATTCGACAAGATTTTGGAAGATGGGGCCGTCGATGGGATTATCGGGATTAAGCTCTATGACAAAATGACGGATTGGATGCAGGAAGCAGGCGTCCCATTCTCAGCGGCGACGGGAAGCAGCACCACTTTTGTTGACATGGATTACCGTCAGTTGATTACGGATTCCTTTCACCGCCTCGCCGAACTGGGGTGCCGTTCCGTCGGCCTGATGCTCCCGCAATATATGACGAGCGCAGATTTCCTGGAGCACGTAGCTGGCGTGGCCGAATCGGTAAATCTTGAAGTGAAATACGAATGGATCCTAGTTTCATGCAAAAGCCAGGAACTAAGAGGCTACAATCATTTTAGTTCTCTATGGGAACTTGAGCAGCGACCAGAGGGGTTGGTTGTCTTTCCGGATTTGGTGGCGCATGGAGTGGTGTCGGTCATACTGGAAAAGCAGATCAAAGTTCCGGAGGAGATCAAACTCATCCTTCACCGAAATGCGGAATCGCCCTATGCTGTTCCGCTTCGATGCGATTGGGTGGAAAACAGCACCGATGACCTTGCCCAGGCTTTGTTTCAAAACATGGAGGCCCTTTGGGCTGGGAAGCCCATGGAAAGAATTCGTATTCCCTTCCGCCTGGTTAAAGGGGCTTAAGAAAGCTGTGTTGGGGGTTGCGGCGGGAGCGGTTTGCCACGGTTCCCACGCATTTTCCAATCAGCATTTCAGGTAGGCCAACAGATCGCTGATTTTCACACGCGCACCACATGTCACGAGGTCGCCGCCGCCGTAGTAAAGCTCCACGGTGCCATCGCCGCGATCAATCGTTCCATTATGGAAAACGATATTGGGCATAAATCCACCCGCGATTTCGTAGTCGGCTTTTGGAATAAAGAAGGGTTCTTCGGGGCGGGCAAGAACGCGCCACGGCTGTTTGAGATCCAGCAGCATTGCACCAAGGCAATAGCGAGTGTTGTGATCCGCGGCATGGTAAAACGCGAGCCATCCATGCTCAGTTTTGATCGGCGCTGAACCTGCGCCGACCCGCTCACAATCCCAGTGACCGAGACGCGGTCCGGCGACAAAATGATGCCGTCCCCAGTCGAGCAGATCATTGGAAGACGCGAGCCAGATGGAAGGAAGTCCGCAATGTTTTACCGCCGGCCGGTGGAACGCATAATAGCGACCATCGATTTTTTCGGGGAACAGCGCAACGTCTTTGTTATCCGGCCCAAAAACGATACCTAACCGCTGGAAAGTTTTGAAATCGTCCGTACGCGCAAGCGCTGTGACAACACCTAAAGGTGACGCCGCAGTGTAGTTGATATAGAAATGCCCATCCACGAGCGTAATCCGAGCGTCTTCAATTCCAAAGGCTTCGTAAGGCCCGCATGGGTACATCGCGGGATGCGGCTCCGCGACGAAATGAACCCCATCCTGGCTGGTCGCGATTCGCAAATGACTGAGGCTGGTGAGGAAGGTTTCACCTTTATAAGTAAAGGCGCGCGGATCGCCTATTTTTACATCCGGATCGTCGATGCGAAATCGCCGAACCACCATCTTGCCGCTATCGGGATCAACCACAGGCGTGGCAACATAGCCCTCTTGGGGAATGGGAGTTTCCGCAACTCGCATCAAAAGCAGACGACGCCCTTCAAAGATCGTTGCCGCCGGATTAAAAACGCAGAGGACTTTGAAATCCGGGTGCGATGGTTGAATATCGGCGGGAGAAAACAAAGGATTGTTAGGGAACCGTTGAATCATCGTTTCACAAGAAGTTAATTGCATTCGTCGCGCAAATGGCACCTGAGATGCTTCATTTCTAGGCCCCGAGAGCAACAGCTACACGGGAAACAGTTTTGTCACAGTAAAATCGACCACGCAAAGCCCCCAGAATCAGTTTGGATCCACCCATCGACAGAATAAATTCTGTTTACCTTGGAAGCAGCAAAGCGAGCGGCGATTCTTTTCCCAGTCAAATACGACACGAATAGCAACACAACCCCTGTCGGCCATTCTACAAAATCCCCGCTATTATGAATAATCATTCATTTGGTTTCCCCTCGTTTGAGAATTTCAAAACCCCCATCGTACTAGCATCGATCGTGCTGCTCGGCGCTTACTCCGCAAACGCGGACTCCACCTGGATTGGCGCATCGGGAGCGGATTGGGGTAACGGCGCAAACTGGAGCGGTGGCATTCCAAGCGGAGTCAATGCCACTTTTAATACCGCTCTCACCTCTGTCGTAAATACCGGTGCTGTCAGCGTAAAAAATATCACATTTGATACCAATGCGGGAACCGTATTGGGAACCTTCACCGTAGGGGCATTGGCGGGTGGCACTTTTTCACTCGCTCAGAGCTCGATCACCCAGATTACTGCTTCGATCGCCGGATCTAATAAGACCATTCTTTTCAATGCCCCTATCACCATCGGTGGTGCTGCGGCGGGGACTCATACCTTCCAAAATCTCAGTGCGGACTCAACCAATACGTTGAACTTTGCGGGGCCGATTTCCTCTACCGCAACCACTTCTGAAACGCTCATCTTGGGTGGAGTGAACACGGGCAACAACACCATCAGCGGAGTCATCAGCGACGGGACCCCGACGAGCGGGTTAAGCATCAGCAAACAAGGAGCTGGCACCTGGGTTTTATCGGCAGCCAACACCTACTCTGGAGCCACAACCGTTGCAAAAGGCACGCTGGTTTTGGACTTTTCCGCCTCGGGCGCGCCCTCTTCAAACATCATTAAAAGTGGCAATGCGCTAACCCTTGGCTTTGGGGGGACAACCTATGATGGAGGCACCCTGCTCGTAAAGGGGAAGAGCACTGGCAGTGCTCAGACGCTTGGCGTTGTGACTCTTACTGGTCACATTGGCAGCACTATTGTTCTTGATTCGAAAGGGGGAACCGGCACGACACTTACCATCGGGAGCTTCTCCCGCAACATTGGTAGCACATTATTTATCGATGCAAGCTCGGCAAATACCTCAATTGCAACTACGCTATCTGCCGCAACACTCGGCTATGCAATTATTAAGGACTCCACCGGCATCGGATTCGCACGAGCAAACGGTACAAATCTTGTCCGTTTAACAGGCCAAACGACACTTGCCGCGAACAGCAATAGCACCGCCACCGATTATATCACCTCTGGAAATATAGTTCATACCGGAGCTTCTTTAGGCGTAAGCACTCTCACAATTGATACGACCAGCGGAGCTGGATCCCTTAACCTTAGCGGCGGCACATTGGATGCTGGCCAGATGGGTATTCTCTCCATCGGCGCTAATTCATATACAATTTCGAACGGCGCAATTGGACTTTCGGGCAAAGAGATCATCGTTCATACGATGGGCACCGGGGGGCTCACGATCAGCGGCTCCATTAGCATCGGAAGCACTGGACGTCTTATTAAGAATGGAGCGGATACCCTTACCCTCTCCGCCGCCAACACTTATTCGGGTCGCACCGATGTTTTGCAAGGCACACTGAAAGCAGGCATCGCTTCCGTGCAGGGAGTTAGTGGTGCCTTTGGGTGGAAGTCAGCTATTATATTGAATAATGCGGCAAATACGAATCTCGACATCAGCGACTTCGATACAACGATCGGCTCGCTATCAGGTGGCGGGGACCTGGGCGGCAATGTCATCCTCGGCTCGCATACCCTTACGCTCGGAGAAGATAACACCGGCCCCACCTTCTACGGTGTCATTAAAGGAACAGGTGGGCTGACGAAGATTGGTACGGGCTCGCAGGTATTTGGTGGCATCAATACCTATACCGGAACAACGACAATCAACGCGGGTACAATCCAGGCTGGAATCGCATCGGTGGATGGGGTTGGTGGTGCGTTCGGCTTGAATTCAGCAATTCAGTTGGCAAATGTTGCGGGTGTGGGAATGAACTTGGCCAACTTCAGTACTTCCGTTGGATCCCTCTCGGGCGGTGGTGTAACCGGCGGTAGCACCACCCTGGGAAACGCCACTCTCACCACGGGTGGAGACAACACCTCAACCACCTATGCAGGTGTTATCTCTGGAAACGGTGGATTGACCAAAATTGGATCTGGCACGCAAACTCTTGCCGGCACCAGTAACTATACCGGCGTCACTGCCATTAAGGGGGGCGTCTTGAACGCGACCACGTTGGCGAACGGCGGTGCAAACAGCGCCATTGGCGCATCTGGAACAACCGCTTCCAACCTCGTGCTCGACAGCGGCACACTCCAATATACCGGCGCCGCGGCAGCAAGCACCGATCGCCGCTTCACCCTTACCGAGAAAGGCGGCGGAATCGACGCATCCGGCGCGACTTTAAACTTCGCCAACACCTCTGCGGTAACTTTCACCGGCAACGGCTCCCGCACGCTGACCCTCTCCGGCACCAGCACGGGCAACAATACCTTGGCCGCAATCCTCGGCGATGGCACGGGCGGCGCTACCTCTCTGGCCAAGAAAGGCACGGGCACCTGGGTGCTCACCGGGGCAAACACCTACACGGGGAATACCATCGTCGATGGAGGGGTCTTGTCGCTGGCCAATACCAATGCCTTGGGGACCTCCGGCACGATAGCCTTCAGCGGCGGCATTCTCCAATATAGCGCCAGCAATGTGGTCGACTATTCAGCCCGCATCAAAGGCAGCACGGGAACGATGATCATCGACACGAACGGGCAGTCGCTTTCCTACGCCACGGCACTGAATAGTTCCAATACTGGAGGCTTGAAGAAGCTGGGGGCTGGCACGCTAACCCTCGCCGGGGTGAATAGCTACACCGGCGCAACTGAAGTCTCCAGCGGAGCCCTGGCTGTGAATGGTTCGCTTGCCGAGGGAAGCGCCGTCACCGTCGACGCTGGCGCCACCCTCAACGGCACCGGTTCCATTGGCGGAGCGGTCGTTAATAGCGGCACCATTGCGGGCAGCTTGACCTTCAATAACGATGTGACGATTAACAACGGAGCCTATGCTTCCGCCAGCGCCTTCAATGCCAACATCACCAACAACGGCTCGATCACCGGAGGCCTTACCGTCCAGGGCGGGAAAACCCTGAGCGGCGGCGGCTCCGTAAGCGGCGGCCTCAATGTCCATGGCGGCAACGTGAACGGCTCCAACCTTTCCGTAACGGGGGCAACCGTCTTTAGTGGCAGCAGCAACCTGGCTGGCTCGATGACCTCCTCCGGCGGCATCAGCGTCGCCTCGACGGGCATCTTGAACGTCACTGGCAGCACCAGCAGCAGCGTGACTGTGAACAGCGCAACCTTGAAAGGCAGCGGCTCCACCGGAAACGTCGTCCTCGCCAGCGGCACCTTGAACGGGACACTATCCACGGGAGCCATCAGCGGCTCCGGCCTCGTCTCTCCTGGCAACAGCCCCGGCATCTTGACGGCAACCTCAGTAACCTCCAGCGTTGCCACCGGGTTCTTGAGTTTCGCATTTGAGTTGACGACAGGGGTGCCGGACTACACCAACGCGACCAGTAGCTTGAACGACGTACTGCATATTACCAGCAGCAATGGGCTTACCCTTGAGGCGGGGACCTCGATCAGCGTCTACTTCTCGAATCTCTCGCTTGGATCCACGAACAAGTATGCCGGTGGTTTCTTTGTAGACGGAATGTCGACCAGCAACTTGCAGAGCGTCGTATCTAACGCCACGTTTAGCTATTACGCAATAGATGGTAACGGCCTGACCAACAACCAGGGCGACACCCTCTTTAATGGCCTTTACTACACAACGTTGGATTCCTCCAAAGTATCCTACCAAGCCGTAGACGTAACAGATGCCATGTATGCCAAAGGGCCAGCAAGCGGCAGCGTCATGGAGTTCACCGTTGTCCCCGAGCCAAGCACCTGGGCGATGCTGATTGGCGGCGTGGGAATGCTGGGTTTCTGGCAACGGTCCCGCCGTCGCCTGGTCAAGTAACAAGAATCAAAGGGCAGCTTACACGATGCCGCCGTAGCGTTAGGGGCGCTGCGGCGGCTTTTTTAATGGCGGTATCTGGACCTGGCGGTAATATCTACTTTAAGGCAACCAGAATTCGCAATGTGACCATGAACACGCGTCAAAAACTAGAGATCTATTGTTTCGGAGAAGTGCTTGGTTTGATCGCCAACGGTTCGGAGGGGCGTCTCGCGGATGCGCACCAAGGGCTTTTAAGTTTTGCAGGTTCAGAGTCGAACGTTGCCTTGGCGTTGGCTCGGCTCGGGCATCGGGTTTCCTATGGCTCAGCGGTGGGAAACGATCCTTTCGGATGGCGCATTTTGAAGTCGCTACGAGGAGAGGGCGTTGATTGCGACCTCGTCGCGGTGGATTCCGAATGGACAACAGCTCTCATGCTCCGCGATCGCCCGGCATGGGGAGAACCCTCGGTCTTTTATTATCGCCGCCCATCGGCTTTCGGAGCCCGTTGCGCGGAGATTGCAGAGAAGGTTCCGGTGGGAAAATCGGTGCTGCTTTTTTTGAGCGGCATCACGCCCGCTCTCAATCCGCAATGCCTTCAGGCAACCTCGGATTTGCTCCATCGCGCGAATGCCGCAGGGACGCAGGTTTGGTTTGATATCAATTTCCGATCCAAACTGTGGACTTCCGGGGAAGCCCGAGCCTTTGTTCAAAAACATCTTCCCTATATGCATGGGGTGTTCAGCAGCCGGGCCGAAGCCGAGATCGTTTTCCCCGACTGTAATGCCGCAGATCTGGCGCAACGCTTTCTAGATTCAGGCGTCAGGGAATTAGTGATCAAGGAGGGCAAGGATGGGGCGAGTTATCATTCACTCGAACAGAAAATCTCACGCGAGGTTTTCCCAATTCCTCGTGAATTGGATCCCATTGGTGCGGGAGACGCTTTCGATGCGGGCTTTTTGTCGGCGCGCCTCGATCAACTCTCGTTGGAAGAACAGATTGAAAGAGGCTGCGCCTTGGGGGCTATCGCCTGCATGAACTACGGCGACTGGGAAGGGAGTCCCACCCGGCCTGAGTTGCAGCGCTTTCTGCAAGGCGCCACGGCAAGCCTTCGTTAAGCGCGAGCCTTTTGAATGGCCGCGACGAAAGCAGCGGCGGTTTCAGAAAGTTTCTTCCAATCTCGATTTTTAAGGATCTCTTTGTTTACAAGACTCGAACCGACGCCCAGCGCCACGGAGCCTGCTTTAATGAAAGCATCCACCGTCGCGACAGTCACGCCGCCCGTCGGCATAATTTGAAGGAACGGCATGGGGGCGAGGATATTTTTGATGTATTGCGGCCCGAGTTGGTCAGCCGGGAATATTTTGACGAAGTCTGCTCCGGCTTCGTGCGCGCTAAGCGCTTCCGTGGGGGTGTAAACCCCGCTGGCAATCGCCTTGCCATAACGGTTGCACATCATAATGACTTCCCGACGGGTAGTGGGCGTGACAATAAATTCCGATCCCGCAAGAATCGCGGCACGACAAGTCTCTTGGTCCAACACACTCCCCGCACCGATCAGGATTTTGTTGCCAAAGCGATGAGCAACTTCATGAATGACTTGAAGCGCGCCCGGCGTGGTCATCGTCACTTCCATCGCGATCACGCCCCCTTCGCAAAGAGCCTCGGCCGCGCCCAGTATCTGCTCGGAGGAGTCGGAGCGAATGATGGCAACAATACCGGGATGAATCATGCGATCGATAATAGCGAACTTCGTCATCCCATTAACTTATGATGGCTCTATAGGAAAGGTGAAGAACTATAAGTACTTTTTTGCGGACCCATATTTTCCTGTGGATTTTTTAACAGCGCAAACCTGCGTCGCCGTGCGGGTGCTCCCTTTCGCGTTGGCGGAACTGTCCCGGAGCCAAGCCTTCGAGTTCGCGGAAACGACGCACAAAATGCACCGGGTTGCGAAACCCGCTTTGGAAACCCACAAGCGATACGGGCAGTTCGGTACCGATCAACAAGGAACGCGCAAAGTCTAGCCGGATTCGCGTCAGATAGTCGTGAAATCCCTTGCCGGTAGCCTGCCGGAAAATTCGGGAGAGGTAAGCGGGCGTCATGCCAAACTGCACCGCCGTTTCTTCGCACCCGATGTTGTCCTGAAAATGATGTTCCAGCCAACAACTGATCTGCTCGAACCGTTGAGCGGCCTTTCCGCCAACCTCGGGCGGAGCCAGCTGGCAATCGGGCACCGAGAGCTCCACGAGGGCCCGCGCCAGGTGCAACGCCGCTCCGCAGAGACTCTCGGCCCGATCCCGACGGTTCAGGAGATGGATGATCTGGTCGATCGGCTCCGAGCATCTGCGCCCCGTGTGGTGATAACTAGCGACCGGCCGCCGGGCAACATCCTGTTGGTTATAATACGAAACCCGTAAATATTTTTTGTTGGGCACAATGCAGAGCATCTCCGTTCGGGTATCCCAAGCATGCCGTTCCCATGAACCCGGCGGTGCAAAATACGCGTCCCCGGGTTTCATCACCAACTCGGCGGGGCCTGTTGTCAGCGGCAATTCGACCCGCTTGCGGCCCGAGAGAATGAGGTCCAGGCGCGACACCGGCAGGATATAGCCTCCGGAGGGCACATCCGGGCCAGGAGTACAAAAGAAAAGACGGCGAGGAAACTCGTGCGCGGCTGCCTCTCGCAGTTTTGCCAAAATCAGCTCCTGCATTTCGGAAGGGCTCATGGATCGGTTTAGTATATAAATATCCAATTTGATCTATATCCAACAGAAAAAAATGCGGTTTTAGTATATTCATGAACGATAGCGATCTCGCCCTCCAGCCCGTTGCGCCCACCCCGCTTCAAGCCAGACACCAGCCGGAAACCCGCCGATTCCAGGGAATTCCCGGTATCGAGCGAACCCCCTCCGGGCGGCTGTGGGCTACTTGGTATGGAGGGGGCGGGGACGAAGGACCGGATAACTATGTGATCCTGGCAACGAGCATCGACGGCGGTGAAACTTGGTCAGAGGAACTCGTGGTCGATCCGCCCGCTGATGTGCGTGCATACGATCCGGTATTATGGATCGATCCGCAGGGACGCCTCTGGTGGTTCTGGGCACAGAGCCAGGGGAAAAGCACCTACGATGGCCGCGGCGGGGTCTGGGCCGTGGTCTCAAGCGACGTGGAGCCCCCTGTATGGAGTCACCCGGTGCGCTTCGCCAACGGGGTGATGATGAATAAGCCGACCGTTCTAGCCAATGGCGATTGGGCTTTGCCGACCGCCGTATGGGATAACCTCATCGGCAGCACGACCCCGCCGGAGCTTTTGCCGGAAAAGACGTCTAACCTCACCATCTCCACCGACCAGGGCAAAACTTTCTTCCGTCGCGGCGGTGCGGATGTGCCATTGCGGAGCTTTGATGAACACATGATCGTCGAACTTAAAGATGGCCGGTTGTGGATGCTTGTGCGCACGAAATACGGCATCGGTCAGAGTTTTTCTCGCGACGGCGGCGTAACGTGGACTCCCGGTTGCGCCACGCCCCTGGGCGGCCCGGACGCTCGCTTTTTCATCCGGCGCCTGAAGTCCGGTCGCCTTCTACTGGTCAACCATGTCGTCGATGTCGAACACCCTCGCGACCGCAAGAATCTGACCGCCTGGCTCTCCGAAGATGAGGGCCACTCCTGGCAGGGCGGCCTCCTGTTGGACGAGCGTGAATTGGTTTCTTATCCTGATGGCATTCAGGATGCCGAGGGCAACATCTGGGTTATTTACGACCACGCGCGCTACAAGGGAGGCGAGGTTCTCATCGCGCGCTTCCGCGAAGAGGACATTCTGGCGAAAGCTTGTGTTTCGCCCGCAGCTCGGTTCCGCATCCCGGTCAGTCATTATCCGTTCCAGGCGCAGCCCTGAGCCACTGATTCCGGGTTGTCAATTTTTGTCAAACACGACAAAAGCCACCTAAAATCAGTCTCAAAAGCCTGGGTTGAAAAAGTGCGTAAGTAACTTTCTAAAGCTACTTACGCCTTCTTCCGTCAGAAGCCGGAAAAGTGTTGCCGTCCGGCAGGAGGGTTCGCCCCCTGCCACCCCATCTGTTTTATTTCCCCAGGATCTCCCGGAGCACGTAGGGCAGGATGCCGCCGTGGCGGTAGTAGTCGACCTCGATGGGGGTATCAATCCGGACGATGACCGGGACGTTCTCCTTGGAGCCGTTGGACCGCCGGATGACCAGGGTCACGGTCTGCCTCGGAACCAGGCTCTCGCCCAGCCCAAGCACGTCGAAGGTCTCGGACCCATCAAGCTTGAGGGTCTGCGCGTTCACGCCTTCTTGGAACTGGAGCGGGAGCACCCCCATGCCGACGAGGTTGGACCGGTGAATGCGCTCGTAGCTCGCAGCCACAACGGCTTTGACGCCCAAGAGCCGCGTCCCCTTGGCTGCCCAGTCGCGGCTGGAGCCGGTGCCGTATTCCTGTCCCGCGATGATAACCAGCGGGGTCCCCTCGGCCTGGTACTTGACGGAGGCATCATAGATAGGAAGCTGTTCGCCGCCCGGGTAATACTTGGTCACGCCGCCCTCGACGCCGGGAACCATGAGGTTCTTGATCCGGACGTTGGCGAAGGTGCCGCGCGTCATCACACGGTCATTGCCGCGACGGCTGCCGTAGGAGTTAAAGTCCGTGGGGGCCACGCCGCGCTGCACCAGGTAGCGGCCCGCGGGCGCGGTTGCCTTGATCGCTCCGGCAGGCGAAATGTGGTCCGTGGTGACGGAATCGCCAAAGATGCCCAGCGGCCGAGCGCCTTTGATATCGCTAATCACCCCGGCCTGCATCCCGAACCCGTTGAAGAAGGGCGGCTTCTGGATGTAATCGCTCTTCTCATCCCACTGGTAAACGTCGCCCGTGGAGGAGGTGATCTCGTTCCACTTCGGGTTCTGGTCGGCAAAGCCGGTGTAGAGCTTGCGGAAGACCTCGGGCGAAAGGGCGCTCTTTAAAGCCGCGCCGATTTCGTCGAGGGTCGGCCAGATTTCGCGCAGGTAGACAGGCTTGCCCTCGGAATCTTGACCGAGCGGCTCGTTCTCAAGGTCGATATTGATACGGCCCGCCAGCGCGAAGGCGACGACCAAGGGCGGCGACATGAGGTAGTTCGCCTTGATGTTCTGGTGGATGCGGGCCTCGAAATTGCGGTTGCCAGAAAGGACGGCGGCGGTAACGAGGTCGTGCGCGAGGATGGCCTCCTCAATGCGCGGATGGAGCGGACCGGAGTTGCCGATACAGGTGGCGCAGCCGTAGCCGACGACCTGGAAGCCGAGCTGGTCCAGGTACGGTTGCAGGCCGGTCTTGGCGAGGTAATCGGTCACCACACGGGAGCCGGGGGCGAGCGAGGTCTTGACAGCCGGGTCAACACGCAGCCCGCGCTCGACGGCTTTCCTGGCCAGCAGGCCCGCGCCGATCATGACGCTCGGGTTGCTGGTATTGGTGCAGCTGGTGATCGACGCGATAACGATGCTCCCGTTGCCAACCTGGCTTTCGCCATGGGTAAAGGGGTTGACGGCCAGCTCAGCCGAGGGCGTGGTGGTGGGCCGGTTGGAAACCATCTCCACCTTGCTCGCCGGTTCGCCTTCCTGGGGATGGTTCTGTTTGTCGTCGGTGGAAGTCTGGTGCAGGCGGGTCTCCAGCGGCTCGCCGTTGAGGGCCACCGGGACGCGGAAGGCGAGGTCGGTGACGGGCTTGCCGTAGCCGCCTTCGGCGAGGGGCTTGGCGAAGATCTTGGTGAAGCTCTTGCCGAGGTCGCCGAGGTTGACGCGATCCTGCGGGCGCTTGGGACCGGAGACGCCGGGGACGACGGTGGAAAGGTCGAGCTCCAGGTCCACGGAGTAGTCGATCTCCCCCTTCTTGGGCATGCCAAAGAGTTCCTGGGCCTTGAAGTAGTTCTCAAAGGCGGCGCACTGCTCTTCGGTGCGACCGGTGGAGCGGAGGTAGGCGATGGATTCGGCGTCGACGGGGAAGTAGCCCATGGTGGCGCCGTATTCCGGGGACATATTGGCGATGGTGGCGCGGTCGGTCAGCGGCAGGGAGGCGGCCCCCTCGCCGTAGTATTCGACAAATTTGCCGACGACTTTCTGCGCCCGGAGGAGCTGGGTGAGGTGAAGGGCCAGGTCGGTGGCGGTGACGCCCTCGCGCAGGCGGCCGGCGAGGTGGACACCGACGACCTCGGGGGTCAGGAAATAGACGGGCTGCCCAAGCATCCCGGCCTCGGCCTCGATGCCACCCACGCCCCAGCCGACGATGCCCAGGCCGTTGATCATGGTGGTGTGGGAATCCGTGCCGACGAGGGTATCGGGGTAGTAGACGCCGCCGGTCTGGAGAACGCCCTTGGCAAGGTACTCCAGGTTAACCTGGTGGATGATGCCGATCGAAGGCGGGATGACGCCGAAGGTCTGGAAGGCCTGCTGGCCCCACTTGAGGAACTGGTAGCGCTCCCGGTTGCGCTTGAACTCCATGTCGAGGTTCAGCTGGAAGGCTTCGGCAGAACCGGCGTAGTCGAGCTGCACGGAGTGGTCCACGACGAGGTCGACCGGCACGAGGGGCTCGATCATCTTCGGGTCGCGCCCCAGGGCAGAGACGGCGGTGCGCATGGCGGCGAGGTCGACCAGGAGCGGCACGCCGGTGAAGTCCTGCAAAACGATGCGGGCAACGACGAAGGGGATCTCCTCCGCGGCTGGGGCCTTGGCGTTCCAGGCGGCGAGCTGGCGCACAGCTTCTTCGCTCACTTTCTTGCCGTCGCAGTTCCGCAGGACGGACTCGAGCACCACGCGGATGCTCCGGGGCAGGCGCTGGATGCGGCCGCCCAGCTTTTCATTAAGGGCGGGCAGCGAATAAAACGATCCGGTGCGTCCGGCTCCGAGTTCAAAAGTGCGCAAAGTTTGGAAAGCGTCGCTCATAGGTATCAAAAAGGTTGGTTCCTCCCCGTGGGATCGCTCTAGAAAAGCGAACCTGGCCCCGACCCGCAAGAACAGTATTCGCGGGAGACCCCCGTTTTCGCGTATTTTTGCCCCGTGGGGACCTAAATCGGCCTTTTTCCCTTCCCCGGGCGACCGTTCAAGCTTGCGCTTTTTCTCCGGTTCGGGACGATGGGGGACGCATGAAATGGTATTACATCGACGGCCCTCGTCGCGTGGGACCGATTGACGAAAACGAGTGGGCCGAGATGGTCCGCACCGGAAAAATCCGTCCCGAAACTCTGGTTTGGCACGAGGGGATGGACAGCCGCTGGCTTCCGTTATCAGAAATCCCCCCCGAAGACCCTGAAGACGCCTCCCAGGAAGAAGCCCCAGAGGAATCCGAGGAACCTGAAGCATCCGACGAAGACCTCGAACCGGAAACGGAGACCCCCGAGGCCTTTGTGGAGCGCGTAACGCCCCGGGACTACACCATCCGCGTGGGCCAATGTGTGGCCCAGGCCTGGTCGGTGTTTATCGCCCGCATCGGGGTGCTCGTGGGAGCAACGTTCGTGGCCGGGGCGATTTTCGCCGTTTCAGCCGTGGTGCCGGTGCTCGACTACCTGGTGCCGCTACTCCTGCACGGGGTGCTCATGGGCGGGCTGATGTTGATCAGCCTGCGCGCGCTGCGGCGGGAGCCGATGGAGATCGCCGATTTGTTCGCGGGCTTCCACCAGCCGGTCTTTATGCAGCTGGTACTGCAAACGCTGGTCAGCTCCACCATCTGGCAGCTCTGCTTCATCCCGGCCCTGATCGCGATGAAAATGATGGGGGTGGACCCGGAGGCCGCCATCAACGCCGCCCGCAACGGAACCTTTGAGGCGATCACCACCGATCCGCAGACGGCCATGGTACTTTTGCTGGTACTTATGACCTGCTCCATCCCGGCGGTTTACTTCGTTTACTGCTGGATGTTCTCGGTACCGCTCATCATCGACAAGGGGCTGCCCTTCTGGCCCGCCATGCAGCTCAGCCGCCGCAAGGTGCTCCAGCATCCGTGGAAGGTCGGCGTGCTCTCGATGGTCGCAGGGCTGGTCGCCGCCTCGGGGCTGCTCCTGCTGGGCCTCGGGTTCATCATCACCGCGCCGCTCTATACGCTGATCATGCTGGCGCTTTACGAGGAGATCTTTCGCACGGAGCCGCCAGGCCCCGGCGAGCCGCAAGCCTAATAGACTGCCGAGTGCTTTTTTGCCATGTCATTTCCCGATTCTCTGAAATCCGTCTGGGCGCCCTGGCGCGTGGAGTATTTTTCCATCGATAAGTCGAACGATTTCCTCGCGCAAGCGGCCCAGACCACCGACGACCCCGGGCACCTCGTCGTGCGGCGGCTGAAATCCACCTTCCTCATCATGAACCGCTACCCGTACACGGTGGGGCACCTGATGGCGGTGCCATACCGCAAGGTGGCCGACATCGCTGACCTGACGGCCAGCGAGCGGGAGGAACTCTGGGACCAGGCGGCCTTTGCTGAACGCATTCTGCGCCAAGTCGTCCATGCTCAGGGCTTCAACGTGGGCCTCAACCTCGGCACCGCGGCAGGCGCAGGGGTGGCCGATCACCTCCACCTTCACATCGTCCCCCGCTGGGAGGGCGACAACAATTTCATGCCGGTCCTGAGCGGCGTTCGCGTCATGGCCGAGGCGCTCGGCTCCTTGTACGAAAAGCTGGTGGCGGCGGCGGCCGAGGCCGAGGTGTAGACTCTCATATTTGATAAAAACATTTCCCGGTAATTTTCAACCCTGCGCATTTATGAACTATCCGACGCTCTGGCAGAAAAAAATTCTTTGGGGCGCTCTGACCGGTCTGGCCATCGGGGTCATCGGGGCCCTGGCCGTGGGGCTCATCTGGGGGGTGAACGCGCTAATGGGGTTCCTCCAGCCGCTGCTGGTGCCCGTGGCGGTGGCGGGGATCTTCTCCTTCCTGCTCAATCCACTGGTGAACCGTTTCCGGAAGTGGGGCCTGAGCCGCCATACCGCGGTGCTGGCGGTATTCGCCTCGGTTTTTCTCCCCATCGCCTTGATCTGCCTCTGGGCCATGCCCGAGGTTTACGATCAAAGCGCCGATTTCGCTGTCAAGCTGCCCGGCTACGTGGACCAAAGCGTTGCGGCTGTAACAGAGCAGACCCGGCGGCTGGTCACTTGGTTGCAAGTTCAGTACCCGAACAACGATTACCTGGCCGAGGCCATGGGCTGGCTCCAGAAACAAGCCCCCTCGCTGCCGCTCAAAGTGTGGAAATTCGTGACCGGCGGGGTGCAAGGTTTCCTCGGCGTGGCCGGATTCTTGCTAGGGATGGTCCTTGTCCCCGTGTACCTTTATTATTTCCTGATCAATTCCGAATCCATTTCCGCCCATTGGGGCGAATACCTGCCCTTGAGAGCGTCAGCCTTCCGAACCGAGGTGGTCAGCTGCCTCACCGAAATTAACAGCTATCTTGTCGCCTTCTTCCGGGGGCAGATCCTGGTCACCATGATCGACGGTCTGCTCATTGGCACAGGACTCAGCATCCTGGGGCTTCATTTCGCGCTCTTGATCGGCCTGATGGTGGCCATACTGCAATTGATCCCCTATCTGGGCGTCGTACTGTGCTGGATTCCCTCGGTCCTCATCGCCTTTGCCCAGTTCCACGACTGGATCCACCCGGCCCTGGTAACGCTGGTCTTTTTCATTGTCTTTCAACTGGAAGGGTTCGTGATCGCGCCCAAAATCGTAGGCAACGCCGTGGGGCTCCATCCGATGACGATCATTGTATCCATGTTCGCCTGGAGCTTGATCATCGGCGGGCTTCTGGGAGCGCTGCTGGCAGTGCCGCTCACCGCCACGCTCAAGGTGCTCCTGCGCCGCTATGTGTGGGAGAAACGCGTTGCGGAACGGGAGGCGCCCCCTACCCCATGAGCCAGCCGTACATCGTTCCCAGCACCGCCCGGCGGGATTGGCTCCTCGGGCTCGCTGCGGGCGCGCTATTCCTGGGGGCGGTCATCTACGCCGTCATGAACCTTTCGGGCGGGCTTTCCGGCAGCACGATCAACGGCACCGTCGTAGCCAAGCACTTCACCCCCCAGCCCGAGGATCGCATCACCATCGGCAAGCGGGGGCTCGATGCGCGCCATTCCGAAGGCGAATATGTCCTGGAATGCGTCGCCAAGGACCGATCATACCTTGTCACTGTGGATAAGCAAACCTACGAAGCCAAAGCGGTGGGCGATTCGTTTATCTTTTCACGCCCATTGGACGAATCCACCCCGAGGTAGCTATAATGCGTACACCAAACTGTTTGATTCCCGAGAGGTTGCGTAGTTTGATACAACTATTCCCCAATAGGTTTGCCCCAGCCGAAGCCGGTCGCCTTTAGACAGCCGATCCCCGAGAACAGATTCAACGCCATGCCCTCACTCCGTGTGCTTCCAGTGGGAATTCTCGAACGATACGACTCCATCGTACCTGCGGAATTCCGTGGCGATAAAAACGGGGGCCTGGAATGGCTCTCGCCCGTCAGCTTCGAGCGCCTCAACGAGGCTCTCTCTCATGAGAAGCCCGACCTTATATTATTTTTCGACGAATGCCGGGGCAGCACCGCGATCCGCCAGTCCATTGCCACGGCAGGCCGCCTAGCCTCCGTCGTGCTCGTGCCGACTTACGACGAAGACGATGCCACAGACTGCATTCAGCGGGGAGCGCAGGATTACTTGGGCACCGAGGGGCTCGCCCCAGGCACGTTTCACCGCGCCCTGCTCCACGCTTGGCAGCGCGCATCCATCCGGGCCGCGCTTTTCCGCTCAATAGAAGGCTCTGCTTCGAACCATCCGGGGCCGGCCTCCTCAGTTTTCGCAAGCCGCTTGAGGGAGCTTTCCGAAGAACGCGTTCGCGCGGAAAAGGCGCTGGTGGAGACCGTCAGCCGCTACCGCTTCCTGCTCGATATCGTTCCCCAGATTATCTGGACCACCGACCGCACGGGAGACATCATTTATATCAATCGGTATGGCACCGATTACACGGGCCAGCCCATTGCATCGGCGGCGAACCAAGGCTGGCGGGTGCTGATCCACCCCGATGACCTCGACCACACGCAGCGCGCTTGGGAGAGAGCCATCCCGGAAGGCGTCGGTTTCGAGATCCAACACCGCATCCGAGCCCGGGACGGCAGCTACCGCTGGTTCGACCTGCGGGCCGTGCCCCGGCGCGATGAAAAGGGCAACGTCCTGGAATGGATCGGCATCGAGGCCGATATCGACGAAGAGAAGCGCGTCGAGGCCCGCCTGACGGAGGCTCAAGACGAGCTGGGCATCCGCATCCTAGAGCGCACCTCCGAGCTGGCCTACGCCAACGAAATGCTCAAAGCAGAGGTGGCCGAGCGCCGCTTCGCCGAGGCCGAGGCCCAGCGGGCAAGGGAAATCGCCGAAGCCGCCAACCGCTCGAAGAACGAATTTCTGGCCAACATCAGCCACGAGATCCGCACACCGATGAACGGCATCATCGGAATGACGGAGCTGGCGATGGAGACCGACCTCACCTCGCAGCAGCGGGAGTACCTGCAACTGGTCGCCCACTCCGCCGACTCGCTTCTGGTGCTCATCAACGACATGCTCGACTTCGCCAAGATCGAGGCGGGCAAGCTGGAGCTGGAGAACGAGCCCTTCCTGCTGCGCAAGGCCGTGCAAGAGTCAGTGGACACGATGGCGGTGCGCGCGGCCCAGAAGGGATTGGCGCTAGACGTCCTGGTGGGCGACGAAGTGCCCGCCGTGGTCTTTGGCGACGCCATGCGGCTGCGCCAGCTCATCATCAATCTGCTCGGCAACGCCACGAAATTTACTGAAAAAGGACGCATCGGCGTGCGCGTCACCGCGGCTTCCGACGAAGCCGGAAAATCCGAGGTACTCTTCGAAATTTCCGATACCGGCATCGGCATTCCCGACGACAAACAGGCGGTCATTTTCGAGGCCTTTGCCCAGGTGGACGGTTCGATGACCCGCCGCTACGGCGGGACGGGGCTGGGGCTGGCCATTGTGTCGAGCCTGGTCCACAAGATGGGCGGCGAGGTCGGCGTGAGCAGCAAGCTCGGCGAAGGCAGCACCTTCACGCTCCAGATCCCCTTCAAAGTCGGCGTTGCCAGCGACGTCCCCGAACCGGCCACCTCCGGCCAGAACGATGCCACCGGCCAGGGCAAACCCCCGCGCCAGCAGGTGATCGTAGTAGCCGAGGAGAGCTCCGAGACGGCCCAGGCGCTGGTCCAGATGCTCGAGGGAATGCGCCGAGGCACAACGATCCAGGGCAGCGGCAAGAGGGCTGCAGAAGAGATTCTCCACCGGCGCGAACAAGGCCGCCCATTCCATCTCGTCATGGTGGACGCCACGCTTTCCGACATGAGCGGCGAGGCATTTGTGCAGTTGATCAACGGCGAAGAGCGGAGTTTCTCCGCGCCCGTGGTGCTGATGCTCCCGGCCACATCCACCCCGGCGGAGGTAAAATCCGCCTGGTCCGCCGGGCCCGACTGGGTACTTTACAAGCCGGTGATGCCCGCCGACCTGCGCGAAACGCTCGAACGCAGCGCCATGTCGGACCCCGGCAATGACAGCGACCGCTCGCCCTTCGGCGGAGGCTCCCCGGAAACCCGCGCCGCATTGCGCGTGCTCGTGGCGGAGGACAACCTGGTCAACCAAGTAGTGGCCGAGCGGATTCTCTCCAGCTTCGGATGCTCGTTGGTGACCGTCGCCAATGGCCGCGAGGCCGTCGCCGCCGTGGAACACGAGCCCTTTGACCTGATTTTGATGGACATCCAGATGCCGGAAATGGACGGCATGGAGGCCACGCGCCGCATCCGTTCGCTCCCCGACGAGCGGGCCCTCCTGCCCATCGTGGCCATGACGGCCCACGCGATGAAGGGAGACCGCGAACGCTTCCTCGCGGCGGGCATGGATCACTACATCTCCAAGCCCTTCCACAAAGACGAGTTGCTGCTCCTGATCAAATCCATCAAGCCGAGGGTACGCCGTGCCGTGGCCATGCCGGTCTCGTCGGCACCCGCCCCGGCGGTCCCCGATGACCCGGAAGCGCGCTCCAGCGTCTCCCTCAAGCGCTTCCTCAAGACGATGGGCGGCGACGAAACCCTCTTCCGGGGCGCCTGCGAGCTCTTCGTGGAGTGGATTCCCGGCCTGGTAATGGAGCTCGGCAAAGCGCTGGAGGAACACCGCGCCGACGACGCGGGCCGCCTCGCTCACAATTTGAAGGATTCGCTCGACTCCGTGGGAGCCCGCGAATGCTCTGAGCGCGTCACCGTGCTGGAAGCCAACCTGCGCTCCCGCGATTTCCCCGGGGCCCTCAATCTCTTCAGGACGATCGAAGAGGAAAACCGGGCCATCCTGACGGAAATGGATAAATTCCGGAGTTCCGCCGTGGCCGGTTAAGCTGAAAATTAGCCGCAAAAAGGCGCAAGAGGAGCAAAGAAGGGAAGGAACTGTTGCCTTCGTCTTTTGCTATTTCCCCTCGCGGCTTTTACGCCTGCGCGCACGACCGCAACCACTCGACCGCTCGCCGCCCGGCGCGGGTGCCGGTGGCTAGGCAGCCTTGCAGCAGGTAGCCGCCGGTGGGGGCTTCCCAGTCGATCATCTCCCCGGCCACGAACATGCCGGGAAAGCGCCGTAGCATCAGCGTCCGGTTCAGCTCGGACCACCGGATGCCCCCCGCCGAGGAAATCGCCTCATCCAGCGGGCGCGGCCCGGTGAGGAAGAGGCGGCAGTGCTTGGTCTCATTGGCAAGGGCCAGCGGGGTGGCATACGGCCCCCGCGAGGCGAGGATAGCCGCAGCGGCAGGTCCCAGGCGCCAGCGGTTGCGGGCCTCGGGAAGCAAGTCCACCGTGGCTTTGCCCAGAGTCCCGAGCTTGGCCACCAGCTGCTCCACGGTGAAGTCCGGTTTGAAATCGAGTTCGACCTCGGCGGTGCCGTTGGCGCGGTGGAGTTCCCGCAGGACGGGTCCGAGAGCATAAAGCACGCTGCCTTCCAGGCCGTAGCGGGTGACAACCAGTTCCCCCACCGTCTCAGTCGTCCCAGCGCGGGCGCGCAGGTTCTTTAGCGGGAGGCCCTCGGCTTCTTTCAGCACCGTGTCAGACCACGGGATTTCCCAGCCGCAGTTGGCCGGTTCCAGAGGCGAGAGGCCGATCTCCATGGAGGCAAAACGCCGGGTCCATTCGCCATCCGAGCCGGTCTTGGCCCAGGAACCGCCCCCCAAGGCAAAGATCACCGCCTGGGTCTCGACAGAAACCGGCCTCCCCTCGGGGCCCACGGCGAAGTCGAGCCGGATGCCCTGGGGATGGCGGGAGCCGTCGGAAAAGGTCATGCCCGTCCAGCGGTGCCGGGTGCGGAACACAATGCCCTGGGCGCGCAGGTGCGAAAGCCACGCGCGCAGCAAGTGGGCCGATTTGAGCCCCATGGGGTAGACGCGCCCCGAGGAGGCGGCAAAAGTTTCCACCCCGAGCGAGGCCGCCCAAGCGCGCGTGGCGGCGGCGTCAAAGTCGGTAATGAGCGAAGGCCAGATGTCCTCCGGCATTTCCGGCCCGACGTAGCGCGTGGCCATCCGGTCGGGAGATTCGGCGCGGGTGAGGTTGAGCCCTCCGTATCCGGCCACGAGGAATTTGCGACCCAGCGAGGGTTTGGCGTCATAAAGGGTCACTGAGACGCCTTCGGCCGCCGCGACTTCGGCCGCACGCAGGCCCGCCGGACCGCCTCCAACAATGGCAAGATTCATACGCAGAATAGGATATTTCTCCTCTTTATGGCCCAAGTCCCCCCCGAGTTGAAGTGTTTCCGCCGCGAAATCCCACAAATCTACTGGGATTTACTCTGCGGGAGAAAATTACTGCGGGAGCCCGCTCAAGCCTCGCTGCTCAGTCAAATTATGAATGTGCTTGGAGGCGACCAGGACCAGGACCACCGGCAGGTAGACGGTAACGACTGAGAGAATGAGCCAGAGTTTATACTGGGAATCGCCCGAATCCGGCAGCGAGGGCAAGATGGAGACCGAGCCGATGATAATGAGTAGCAGCGTGCCCACGAGCACGTACTTCGCCCACGTCTGGCGGAACCACAACGCCGCGAGCAGCCCCGTGCTCCAAAGGCCGATGGCCATCAGAAACACCACGAGCAAATGCTGGTAGCCGACGGATAGATGCGGGTGCAGGAAGCGCATCACGGCAAGGTCCACGATCCGCAGCCAGAGAAAAAGCCCGAAAATATAGAGGCGGCCATACTTCGCCCGGTGTCTACGGCGCTTTTTCTTGACCCTCATGATGAGGGGAAAGTCGTCGGGATCTGGATCGGGGTCGAAGTGGGAGGAGGGATTCATGCCTTATGGCGAAGAACGGACCGGGATCCGTCGTAACCTTTTATATAACAAAGCAGGACGCTGGCCAAAAAGCAAAATTTGTCGCGCTCGCCCGCCGTTTTTTAACGCGGGCGGCCCTCCCCGGGGTTGCCGGGAGGCAAAAGAGCGGAATATAAGCAGCAAGGTGTAATACACCCACACTTAAAATCATGGACGAAATTCAAGACGCCGCGCCGAAACAGAAATTCAAACGCCTGCACCAGGAATCGTGTGGCTTTGCCCGCATGGAATACGACAGCTACGATGACGTTCGCCTGGCCTGCGAACGGAAGCTGGAGGAATGGGTACGCCGGGGGGTGATCCCGCCCTGGCAGCCGATGGCGAATAATGACTGGATTTTTTCCCGCTAAAGGCGCATGGATCGTGGCCGAACCGCCCGCACTCCATGCCTCTCCCTTTGTCCTTTTTTCGACGCAGCCTGCCGCTGGCCCTTGCGCTGACGCTGCTGACCGGATGTTTCCGCTCCCTGCCCCCCTATGAGGAACCGCTGCCCCGCGCGCGCGTCCAGACCGTACGCACCACGGCCTACACGCACACGGAGCGGGACCACTGGCGCTACGGGAAAAAGAACGCGCTCGGGAGCAATCTCTGCCACGGCAAGGTAAACAGCGCGGCCGCCGACTGGGCGCGCTGGCCTGCCGGGACGATTTTCCGGATTCAGGAAACAGGGCAGATTTTCGAAGTGGACGACTACGGCTGGGCCCTCGCCGGGCGCAACACCATCGACCTCTACAAGCCGACCGCGCGCGACATGAGCCACTGGGGAGTGCGCCGGGTGCACATCGAGGTGCTCCACTGGGGCGACCCCTGGGCCAGCTACCGCAAGCTCAAGCCCGCCCACGGCTACAAGCACGTCCGGCGGATGCTGCGCGAAATCCGCGAGTTTTATTGAGAAGGCGGATTACGGCTTCCAAGCCTTGCCCTGGCGCTCGCCAAAGAGGGCGGTACCGACGCGAACAAACGTCGCCCCTTCCTCGATGGCTACTTCAAAATCGCCGCTCATCCCCATGGAGAGCTCCGGCAACTGGACGCCGAATTCCCCCGCCAGCCGGTCGCGCAATTCCCTCAGCGCCACGAAGTAGGGCCGGGCCTCCGAGGGCTCGTCAACAAACGGCGGAATGGCCATCAGCCCCTCAATGGAAAGATGCTCCAGCGCAAGGAGTTCCGGCATCGCCACGCGAAGGGCCCCGGGATCGAAGCCGAATTTGCTCCCCTCCCCCCCGACGTTCACCTCCAGAAAGACCTTTGGCTTCACGCCCAGCTCGCCCGCGATCCGGTCGACATCCCGCGCCAGATCCACTTTATCAATGCTGTGGATGCGCTCGAAGAGCCCCAGCGCCTGGCGCACTTTGTTGGACTGCAAATGGCCGATCAAGTGCCAGCTTACCGGAGCGGCGACCAGCGGCGCCTTGGCCCGCGCCTCCTGCACCCGGTTCTCGCCAAACACCGTCAGCCCTGCCTGCGCCGCCTCCAAAACCGCCTCGGGGCCATGCGTTTTGCTCACCGCCACCAGCGTAATCTCCTCCGGACGGCGTAATGAGCGCCCCGCGGCTTCAGAAATCCGGGCGCGCAGGGAGGCGATATTTTCAGCAATCATATATTAGTGAAAGATGGGATGTTGACGGCGGTACGGGGATAGCATTAGGTTGGTTAATACCTCGCCAATGCATATCGAGACACTCAAGATATTCTGTGATGTTGTGGAAACCGCCAGCTTTTCCAAGGCGGGATCCATGAATTCCATGACACAGAGCGCTGTGAGTCAACAGATTCTGTCGCTCGAAAAGAAGCTCGGACGCACGCTGCTGGAGCGCGGCCGCCGCCAGTGTTGCGTAACGCCCGAGGGCGCGGTGCTCCTGGAAGCCGCCAAGGAAATGCTGGATATTTACAACAGCCTTGGCGAGCGCTTCAACGAACTAGCCGACGTCGTCGCAGGCGAGCTGCATATTTCCGCCGTTTACTCGGTAGGTCTCCATGACCTGCCTCCCTACCTGAAGGCCTTCCGCAAGATTTACCCGCAGGTGGACGTCCAGGTGGCCTACCGGCGTTCGGCTCAGGTCTACGCCCAGGTGCTTAGCGGCGAGGCGGTGATGGGCCTGGTGGCCTACCCCGCGGTGCGCAAAGGCATCCACATCGAGCCGTTCAAGGACGACGAGATGGTGGTCATCTGCCCGCCGTCGCATCCGTTCGCCGAGTGCGAGAAAATCGCTCCGATCGCGCTGAAAAAAGAGCGTTTCATCGCGTTCGATCCCGATCTGCCAACGCGCCAGTACCTCGACCGCCATTTCCGCGAAAACGGGGTGATGCTCGGGCATGCCATCGAGTTCGACAACATCGAGACCGTCAAGCGGGCCGTGGAGATCGAGCAAGGCATTTCCATTTTGCCAAAAGCCTCGGTAAAGGACGAAGAGGAGAGCGGCGTGCTGAAAGCCATCCCGCTCGACCCGCCGCTGCGCCGCCCCCTGGGCATCCTGCTCAAGCGCAACCGCCCCCGCAGCCCCGCGCTGCGCGAATTCCTGGCGCTACTGCAAGGCAAGACCGCAGAGGCGAGCTAAGGCGCGAGGCAAAAAGAAAGGGGCGCTCCCCGGTTTCCCCGGAAAGCGCCCGTATTAGCGGATGGCTATAAGCCGAATTTTGTCGAGCCGTGTTGCCACGGCCGGATGACCATTTATCTCACGACCCAAGCCCCCGAAGGGACCAGGGCCGAGCCAGCCTTGCAGCCGGTGCGACGATAACCCGGGAGACAACGGGCAGGCGGCCCAACTCCCTGTTCTGTCTTGCACCGCATGGGGTTTTTCGTGCCCCGGAGCTTACGCCCCGAGCGGTGAGCTTTTACCTCGCCTTTTCACCCTTACCGGAGTTGCCCCCGGCGGTTTGTTTTCTGTGACACTTTCCGTGACCGTGGACTTTCGCCCCCGGTCCCCGCATGTTCTACGCGGCATGCTGCCTTGTGGTGTTCGGACTTTCCTCCAACGGTTGCCCGCCGGCGATCACCCGCCATTCGCTGCGCGCAATCTAGCCCCGTTCGCGCCGCGGGGCAATCGTAGAATACTTGATCCCCTCCCCCTTCAAAAAAAGAGACCCTTCTGCTGGGAATGCCAACAGAAGGGTCATATTACCCCACAATGCCGTTCAGGAGCCTTAACCCGTTCCCTTAAGGAAACGGTGGATGACCTGGAACACCTCGCAGAAGTCCCACTGAAGGGCTTGTCTTTGAGAACGCCACATTGGCCTCCTTACGAATCAGTATCGGCCCGGGATTGCTGCCTTAAATCTCGAACATCGCAGGGTAAATTTAGGCGCCCTGCCCTCCCTCGCTATCGGAAAGGCAAAGCGAAATTTAGTTTGAGGGGCAAAGAGCATGGCGAACCTTGATTTCAAGGGCTCCGCCGATGGGTCTATTCTCCTCTCGAAGTGGCCGGATGTCAAACGATCCCGAGCCCTTTCGGGACTACTCGCGGAAGGTCGCGGCCAGTTCCGCTTTCAGCCGCTCTTTGAGCTTCTGGTGTGCCTGGGCGACTTCCTCGGCGGTGAGGGTTTTCTCCGCCGAACGGTAGGTCAGGGCGTAGGCCACTGATTTCTGTCCGGCGGGGACTTTCACGCCTTCGGGGTCGGTGAAGACGTCGAAGAGTTCTACCCCCACCAGCAGCGGCTCTTTCGCGCTGAGCAGGGAGGCGGTGATTTTCTCGTGCGGCACCTCGGCGGCGACCAGGAGCGCGATGTCACGCGTGACGGCCGGGAATTTCGGCAGCTCGGTGAACCGCCGGGTGGCGGGCGCGGGGTCGAAGACGTCGAGGTCGATCTCGGCCACGAGGATCGGCGCGGAGGCGTCGAGGTCGCGGGCGGTGGCCGGGAGCAACTGCCCCGCGACGCCGACAACGCGCTTGCCGCGATGGAGCTCGACGGCAAGGGCAAGGGCCGGGTGGGTGGCCGTTTCCAGCGTAACGCCCTTGAGGCCGAGGGTGGCGATGACGCCCTTCAGATCAAAGAAATCGACCGTGCGCGGCTTGGCCTCGCGCCAGGAGGCGGGGGCGGCGGCTCCGGTCAGGACGAGGGCCAGCGAGGTGTGTTCCTCGCGCTTGCCCGCCTGGAAGACGCGGCCCAATTCGAAGAGCCGCAGGTCGCGCTGGCCCGCGCGGAAGTTGCGGGCGAGCGATTCCAAGAGCCCAGGAACGAGGCTCGGCCGCAGAACGGCCTGGTCTTCGCCCAGCGGGTTGCGAACCTTGAGGAGGTTCCCAGCGGGGAAGACGGCGGCGGATTTTTCGCTGATCAGCGTCAACGAGCGGGCTTCGTGGAAGCCGAGGCCGGGCGCGGAAAGCTGGCGGCGGATTTGCGTGGCCTGGTCGAAGCGGCGATCGGCCTCGGAGCTGGCGGTGTAGCGGGTGACGAAGCGGGCGGGAACGGCTTCGATGCCGATGACGCGGGCGACTTCCTCAATGAGATCAATCTCACGAACGAGGTCGGGGCGGAAGGAGGGGGAGCGCCAGCCGTTGGCGGTCTTTTCCAGGCCGAACCCGGTGAGGATGCGCTCCACGGTCTCGGCGGCGACGTCGGCTCCCAAGAGCGCGCGGCAGCGTTCGAGGCGGAAGGGGACTTCGGGCGCGGAGACTGGGGCGGTCCCGGCGGCGCGGGGCGCGGGTTCGGCCTGGCCTCCGGCGACTTCCTGGATCAACGCGACGGCGCGGGCCGAGGCGGCGAGGACGCCCGCCGGATCGACGGTGCGCTCGAAGCGGTAGCTGGAATCGCTGGAAAGGGCGAGTTCGCGCGAGGTGTGGCGGATCTTTGCCGGAGCAAACCAGGCACTTTCGAGCAGAATGTCGGTGGTCGTTTCGGTAACGCCACTCTCTTCGCCGCCCATGACGCCCGCGATGGCCAGGGCGCGCTGCTGATCGGCAATGACCAAGTGATTGGGCCCGAGCTCGTAGGTCTTGCCGTCGAGGGCGAGGAATTTCTCCCCGGCCGTGGCGGGCCGGACGCGAATGCCGCCCTGGAGCTTCGCCTGGTCGAAGGCGTGCAGGGGCTGGCCGAGCTCTAGCATGACGTAGTTGGTGACGTCGACGATGTTATTGATGCTCCGCAGGCCGACGCTCTCCAGCTTGCCGCGCAGCCACGCGGGGCTGGGGCCGACTTTGACGCCGCGAATCGCCCGCGCGGTGTAGAAGGGGCAGACTTCGGGGGCTTCGAGGGCGATGGCGTCGCCCGCCGGGGCGGATGACACGCTCTTGCAGCCGAGGATGGCCTCGGGAATGCGCAGCGGCTTCTCTAAAAGGGTGGCGATTTCCCGCGCCATGCCGACGTGGCTCAAGAGGTCGGGACGGTTCGGGGTGACTTCGACGTCGAGAACGGTCTCGGGAGGGAAGAGGTCTTTGATGGGGGTGCCGACCACGGCTCCGGGCGAAAGGATGAGGAGGCCCTCGGCGTCCTCGGCCAAGCCGAGTTCCTTGGCGCTGCACATCATACCCGCGCTCTCAACGCCGCGCAGTTTGCCGGTCTTGATCTTAAAATCGCCGGGCATGACCGCGCCGGGCAGCGCGAGCGGGACTTTGTCGCCCACCTTGAAGTTCTTTGCGCCGCAGACAATCTGGCGGGGTTCGGCGGAGCCGTCGGCCACCTTGTTGACGCTGAGGCGGTCGGCGTTGGGGTGCTGGGCGGTTTCGAGGATCTGAGCCACGACGATGTGGTCGAGATCGCACCCGCGCGTCTCGATGCCTTCCACTTCCACGCCCGCCTTGGTCAGGATTTCGGAGAGGGCGTTGACGTCGGCGGGCAGGTCGACGAGTTCTTTAAGCCAGTTAAGAGAAACTTTCATGGTGCTTACTTGTATTGCGCGAGGAAGCGCACGTCGTTTTCAGTGAAGAGGCGGATGTCGGACACGCCGCTCAGGATCATGGCCAGCCGGTCGAGGCCGAAGCCGAAGGCGAACCCGGTGTATTTCTCGGCGTCGTAGGCTTGGTCGCCACGCTTTTTGTTGATCTGGGCGAAGACGGCCGGGTCGACCATGCCGCAGCCCGCCAGTTCCAGCCACTTGTCGCCTTTGCCAAGCGCGGAGGCCTTGATGTCGACCTCGAAGCTCGGCTCGGTGAACGGGAAAAAGTGGGGGCGCATGCGCACCTGGGCGTCGGAGCCGAGGAGTTCGCGGAAGAAATACTCGATGGTCCCCTTGAGGTCGCCCAGGGTCACGCCTTCGTCGACGTAGAGGCCCTCAATCTGGGTGAACTGCGCCAGGTGGGTGGCGTCGGCCTCGTCGCGGCGGTAGACGCAGCCGGGGGCGATGATGCGCACGGGCGGGGCGACGAGCTCCATGGTGCGGGCCTGGACGGTGGAGGTCTGGGTGCGCAGGAGGCGGCCGTCGGGCAGGTAGAAGGTGTCGGCCTCGTTGCGGGCGGGGTGGTCCTCGGGGGTGTTGAGGGCGTCGAAACAGTGCCACTCGTCCTCGATGTCGGGGCCGTCGGCCAGCGCGAAACCCATTTTGCGGAAGATGGCCACGGCGCGCTCCAGCATCTGGTTGATGGGGTGGACGGCTCCCTGGGGCACGGGAATGCCGGGCAGGGTGAGGTCGATCCCGGCCAACGCGGCCTGGTCGCGCTCGGCTTCGAGGGCGGCCTTGCGGGCTTCGACGCCGCCGGAGACGGCGTTACGGACTTCGTTGAGAAGCTTGCCGATGCGGGGCTTGTCCTCTTTGGAGACGGTGCGCATCCCCTCGCTCAAGACGGAAATTTTACCCGTTCGCCCAAGGAAGGCGATGCGAACGGCTTCGATGGCGGCTTCGTCGGCCGCCGCCGCGAGGGCCGCGAGGGCTTCGGCGCGGAGTTGTTCAAGTTGCTGGTCCATGGTTGTGGAGAAAGATTCTCATTGAAAGCCAGAAGATGCCCGCTGGCAAATCAAAGATGCAAGGCGCGCAATTCCGCCAGGAAGTCGGCCAGCGGAGAGGCGTCGGCGGTGGGGGCCGGGTAGGCGAAGGCGTGGCGCAGCCGGGGCGCGGGGGCGGGCAGTTCGAGGAAGGTGACGCCGGAGGCGATGAGCCGCCGGATGGAGGCGGAAACCAGGGTTACGCCGCTGCCCGCCGCGACCATGGTGAGCACGGCGGGGAGGCGCTCGGATTCCTGGACAATCCGTGCGGAAAGCCGGTGTTCCTCGACGAGTTCGGAAAACTGCTGGCGGAAAGCCGGGGCGGCCGTTCGGGAGACCATGACCCACGGCAGGCCATCGAGGTGGGCCCATTCCAGCGGATCGACGAGGGAAAGCGGGTGCCCCTCGGGCAGGGCAAGGACGAAGGGCTCCTCGTTCCAGACGGTAAAGGCGATGCCCTTGGGGGCGCGGGCCGGGGCGGCTCCGATGAAACCGCCGTCGAGTTGCCCCGCCTGGAGCGCGGCCATCTGAGCGGCGGGAGCGAGGTCGACGACATCCACCTGGCAGGCGGGGTGGGCGGCGCGGAATTGTTGCAGGAGGTGGACTAAGTTCTCGTCCAGGAGCGCGCCGATGAAGGCCAGGCGCAGCCGCACGGTTTCGCCCCGGCGGGCGCGCCGAAGGGTGTCGGTGGCGCGGTCGAGCTGACGCAGGGTGGCCCGGGCGTCCTCCAGGAAGAGCTGGCCCGCCTCGGTGAGGGTGACGGAGTGGGTATCGCGTACGAAGAGGCGGGAGCCGAGCTTTTCCTCCAGCGTCTGGATGCGCCGGGTGAGCGGCGGCTGGGAGAGATGCAGCGCTTTGGCGGCTTTGGAAAAGTTGAGCGCCTCGGCGACGGCGACGAAGCACTCCAGTTCCCGGATGTCGGGGCGGTTCATGCCGAAACGGTATCGCCATTATTTGGCAATAGCAATTCTGACAATCCAACTCACAGCTTATGCTTTGAGCTATGCCCGAACCCACCCCCCAAAGCTCCGCCCGAAAGGAGCGCTAATTTTTATGAGCACGCCATTGGAAAGCAAATCAACGATCGAGGAAATCCGTGCGCGGTTCGACGCCGACGTGGAGCGGTTCAGCAACCTGGAGACCGGCCAGCAGGCGATCCCGGACGCGGCGCTCATTCTGGACTTGGTGGCCCGAGGGAGCACGCTCCATCTGCGGCCCGGCTCGACGGTTCTGGATATCGGCTGCGGCGCCGGGAATTTCACGCTCCGGGTGCTCGGGGAAACGGCGGGGCTGCATTGCCACCTGGCCGATTTGAGCGCGCCGATGCTGGACCGCGCCCACCTTCGCGTGCGCCAAACGGGCCGGGCGGCTTCGATTACGGCGCACCAGGGGGATTTCCGCAACCTGAATTTCCCCTCGGGGACCTTCGACGCCATCCTGGCCGGGGCCGTGCTGCACCATTTGCGCGACGATGAGGATTGGAGGCGGGCGTTCGCTCAATTGCACCGCTGGCTTAAGCCCGGCGGGCGGCTCTACGTTTCGGACCTCGTTTGTTTCGCTCTGCCGGACGTGCAAGCGGTAATGTGGGCGCGCTACGGCGACTATCTCACGAGCCTGGGCGGCGAGGCCTACCGGGAAAAAGTCTTCTCCTATATGGATAAGGAAGATTCCCCCAGGCCGCTCCAGTTCCAGGTGGATTTGCTGACCGCCAGCGGGTTCACGCACTGGGACGTGCTGCACCGCAACAGCGTCTTTGCCTGCTACGTGGCGGTGAAATAAAAACGCTAAAGGCCGCGCAGCCGGGCGACGATGCCTGGGAGCACTTCCAGCACGCGCTCCACCTCGGCCCGGGTATTGAACCGCGAGAAGGAAAACCGAAGGCTGCTCCGGGCCCTCTCGCGGGAAAACCCCATGGCGGTCAACACGTGCGAGGGCGCGAGCGAACCCGCGGTGCAGGCGGACCCCGCCGAGGCGCAAATCCCCGCCCGGTCGAGCATGATGAGCGCGCCCTCGGCCTCGATGCCCTCGAAGGCGAGGTTGGTGGTGTTCGGCAGGCGGCACGCGCCGCCACCGTTGACACGAACGCCGGAAATGCGCTCCAGCACGGAGCGTTCGAAGAAATCACGCAGCGCAGCCACTTCGGTGCGCTCGTTTTCCAGCGCCTCAGCCGCCAGTTCCGCCGCCACGCCCAAGCCGACAATGCCCGGGACGTTCTCCGTACCCGCACGTTTTCCGCCCTCCTGACCGCCCCCGAGGAACAGGGGCCGGAAGGCCACGCGGCGGTCGATGTAGAGGGCTCCAACGCCCTTGGGGCCGTGGATTTTATGAGCGGAGATGCTCATAAAAGAAATGGCGGTTTCAGAGACCTTCAGCGGAACCTTGCCTGCCGCCTGGATGGCGTCGGTATGGAAAAAAACGCCCCGTTCCCGAGCCTTCGAGGCAAGCGCTTCGACAGGGAAAAGGACCCCGGTCTCGTTGTTCGCCGCCATGAGGGAAACGAGGGCGGTCTCGTTGTTAATTATATGATCTATGTCAATCGTATCCAGATTCCCCTTACCATCAACTCCGACGCGCGTAACGCTGTAGCCATGGGCTTCCAGCGCCTCCAACGGCTTGATGACGGCGTGGTGTTCAACGGAGCTGGTAACGAGGCGCTTCCGGCTGGGATTGAGCTCCAGGGCCGAGTGGATGGCGGTTGCGTTTGCCTCTGTCCCGCCGCTGGTGAAGAGGACCGCTTCCGGCTCGCAGCCGAGCAGCCGAGCCACCTGCTCCCGCGCCTTGCGCACGGCGTTGGCGGCGATCTTGCCGAAACGATAGCCGCCCGAGGGGTTCCCATAGTTCTCGGTCCAAAAAGGGAGCATCGCCTCGACCACGCGAGGGTCCACGCGGGTGGTCGCGTTGGCGTCGAAATCGATGAGCGGATCTGCGGGCATCTCAGGTGCTCTTTCCGCTCTTTTGCGGCAGGAGTCAACGACAAACCGTCTCGCCAACGCCCGGCCCGTTGCTTATTCAATGGGCATGACCGCACCCGTTTTCCGCCAAGCCATCGAGGAGTACCTCCGCGCGAACGCCTTGCCGGTGGAGAAATTCAGCCACCAGCCCCGGCTCTACCTACTGGCGCGGAAGCTGGCCGAAGGGCTCGCTGTGGACGACGACGTGCTCCACGCGGCGGCTTGGCTGCACGATCTGGGGGTGTTCACCGGACATCGCCCCGAGGAGCTGGAGGCGCTCGCCCGCTGGGATAACTTGGCCTACGTCCTGGACCGCGCGCCGGAACTGCTGCGGCAATTCGCCTTTCCCGAGGCGAAAATCCCGGCTGTCATCGAGGCGATCCGCACCCACCAGCCCTCGGCCACCCCCACCTCGCTGGAAGGGGCGCTGCTGCGCGACGCGGATATCCTCGAACAGCTCGGAGCGGTGGGGATCCTGCGCACCGTCTGCAAGATCGGGCGCGACACCCGCTTTTCGACCTTTAAAGACGCGCTCCGTTCTCTGGAACGCGCCCTGCATGAGCTTCCCGGCAAACTGCATTTCCCGGCCGCCCGCGCGGAAGCCGAAGCCCGGGTGCAGGCGCTCGACGCCTTTCTGCAATCGGCTGAGGCCGAAGGCGGAGAGTGGCTCTGAATTGGCAAAGCCGCCCCCCTTTCCGGCGCCAATCTGACCTCAGATTTCCAGGCGCTTCTCGAACCGGCTCAGCACGCGGATGCCTTTTTCCGTCACCGTCACCACATCCTCGATCCGCACGCCCCCCAGCCCCGGATAATAGAGCCCGGGCTCGACGGTGAGAACCTGCCCCGGCTTGAACCGTGTGCGGCCAAAGCGGGGCTCCTCGTGGATCTCCAGCCCAAGGCCGTGGCCGGTGCCGTGGAAGAAGCCCGTCGGGCGACCGTCGCGCGTCTCGGTCGGATAGCCCTTGGAGGCAAAGAACTCGGTCAGTTTCCGGTGCACCACGGCCCCGTCCATGCCCGGCTTCATGGTTTTAAGCACCCAGTTCTGCCCTTCGAGCACCGTCTCCCACAGCCGCCGCTGGGCCTCGGAGGCCCGGCCTCGAACCACCGTGCGGGTCATGTCGCCAAAGTACCCGGTGCGGGCATCGCGCGGAAAGATATCCATGATGATAAGCGAATTCGCTTTCAGCGGGCCATGGCCGGTTTCATGCGGGTCGCACCCCTGCTCGCCCCCGGCCACAATGGTATTCGCCGGGCTGCCTCCGGCGCGAAGAATGGCTGAATCGATCTCCGCGCGCAGTTTTTCCGAAGTGAGGGTTCCCCCACCCCATTGGAGGCGTCCCGCGGAGCCCGTCTTGGTGGCCGAAAGGACTTCCATGGCGCGCGCAAGCCCCGCCTCGGTAATCACCAGGGCCTTACGGAGCAGGCGCAGTTCATCGGGCGACTTGAATTCGCGTTCCGGGAAAAACAGCCCCTTCACCGGCTCCAGTTTGACGCCCCCCTTGGCCAACGCCATGGCCAGCCCGAGCGGGAACGAAGCGGGCACCAGCGCCTTGCGAACTCGGCGTTCTTTGAGAAGCTGCAAGACCACCGCAGCAAACGTCGGAGAGCGTCCAGCACGCCCAGCCACATCGCTCCAGGCGAGCACCTCATCCACCTGGGCTTGAGCGCGGCCACGGTTGAGCTCCAGGTCATTGAGCATCACCGTGCGGCGGCCCCCGGCCTCCAGGAAAACAAAGGCATCGGGAGCGGAAAACCGGGTAGCATACAGGAGATCGGGATCGGATTCGCTAACAGCGACAATCAGACGTGCGGGAGAGTTTTTCATGGCAACAAGGGGGCCATCGTAACCGAAAGCCACCCAAAGATCGCGCCGAAAGTTCCGGAAGGTCGCCGTTGGGGTAGAGAAAGGGCGGAAAGAGCGCGCTGCCCGCCACTTTTTGGTTGCGCAACCCCCGGGGGCCCACTACCTTGGCGCGGCAACCAACGGAAGGGTGGCTGAGTCCGGTTTAAGGCACTCGACTCGAAATCGAACGATGGGGTAACCTGTCCGCGGGTTCGAATCCCGCCCCTTCCGCCATTTTCTACTCTGAAATGGTTGCCTTCTAAAGAGTTACAGTTCTCTCGTTCTGTTCACTCCTAAAACGGGTCTCATTTTTCGTGCAGTATCAGGCACTATGGTAAGGGTCAAAAAGTGCGGATTTTGGTAGCTTCTGGAGTATCCCCCTATTCTCAACCATGCCGTCCAATCAGCTTCGATGGACTGCCGGGCGGCGTAATGACATTATGGGCGCTGGACTCATCGCCTCGCTCTTGCCTAAATCTTTATAACTGGCGATGGCATCCCCTCTTTCCCTTCGGCAGAAACAGCCGAAATTGTATAAAAATAGGTCTGGTTTTTTTGGGTGGAAAAATCGGTGAATTCCGGTTCAGGGCTCCAGCCGACAAATTCGAAGGGCCCTTTCGCACTCGACGCCCGGTAGAGATTATAATGGCCCCGGTTCGTTTCGAGCGATGCCTGCCACCACAACCGGACGGCTTCGCTGCTCAGTCCCGTTGAGTCGATCCACGCGGCGACGGCCCCCGCAGGCTTGCCTGGTATTTCTGCGTGAGAGGAAATGCGAACTCTGAGCACCCCCGGGCGATGCAGCCGGAAGCGGATGAATTGTTCATCTTCCGCACAGGCGTCGATTCCAAATCCGTTGGGATGCTTAAACTGATGGTGGGTAAAGACAGTTTCTCCATTGAACGAGATTGCCGTGTTCTCGGAGCGCGACGGAAGCTCCAGCCATAGCGGTTCGTCTGCAAAAATCTCCACTTGGAAATCCTCTGCGCCCACATAGTTGATCACTCGGGCATGCAAAATTCCCCCCTCAAACGAAACGGCCACGGGGAGCGTACATTCCGGATGGAGAATATCGTGTTCACCTGTCTTTTGGGCATGGGCGACACATCGTGATATCGGATCGTGAAAAACGGCCTGTCCGTCGGTCAGCTTGTTGCCATTGAGAATATTCCCGTCCGCGTCGGTCCAGAGCCGATCGTAAATGACCAACCCTTCGCTGCCGACGGCCCCAAAGAAGTGCAAGTCGGTATGGTTTGCGTCTTTGACTAGTCGCTCCACGTGCACATCCGATCCGAGTTCAATCAAAGGTGTCCAAGTGCGAACGAAAGACGACTCTTGGATCGTCTCATAGCCTTCATCCGGTGGCAGTGTCCGAAAATAGCTTTCCGGCTGGGAGGGAACATGGAAGCTTTTCTCCGCAATCGGTGCGTAGGGATTGTGCAGCACTATATTGCGGCGCACAAAATTGCCGCCGAAAAGCTCGTTCATGCCCGCGGCGAACAACGTGCTTTCTTTTGAGGCAAGACGATGGTGTACCAGCAAGGTTGCCGGAGATTCTGCTCCCAGAACGATCCGCAGGTGATTTTGCCTTCCGCCAAGCGCCACAGCGAGAACGTCCATTTCTGTCGCTTCCTGATGGCCAAGAATGAAAGGCCCGGGCAACACATGGCCGTTCACCTCCACCCGTTCGATATTCACAACTGCGCAACCGGCGTTTGTGATTTTCAGCAACGACAATTCGTGCGTGCCGTCCGGGAGGTCGAACCATGCCTCGATTTCTCCGGGGTGGGCTCCTTCAGGGGCGGAAGCCGCATCCACCAGTTTTCGGCAGCCCTCCAGAGGCCCACGATAGGCGGCCCGGTCGTCAAAGCGGAATCCCGCGCTTTCCGCCCTCAGCAATGTGCCTGCCGCGATCCACGGGGACATGATGCGCGATCCTGCGCTGCGGTTTTCATAATCTCCCTTCCACGCATAATGGGGGATCCACGCCTCTCCGGCGGATTCCGGGTCATCCGTGTTTGTTCGGATAACGGAACCGATCAGCATGATGGATCGCCGCAGTTTTTCGCGCAGATAGGCGTCCATCGGGTAATGCTGAAGCAATCCCGCCGCCGTGTAGATGTCCTGGAAATACTCGCCGTCGCTCCCCCCGGTGGCGGTATTCAGACTGGCATCGGATTGGAATTGGGACGTAAGCGTTTGCGGATATTCAAAATTGATGTCGAGAAATTCATTGCCGACCTTTTCGCCGATATAGCGGAGATAATTCGAGACACGCCGCGAGGCCAGGCGAATCCAATGTTCATCTCCGGTGACTTCATACAACCGGATGAGACCCTCTGCCCGGTAGTGAATGGCGTCCCGCGAACGCGCCCATTGCATGTGCAGAGAAACATAGTAGCCGAAAAGCTCTCGGCTTCCGGGGCTGTCTTGAAGCCGGGCGGGCACCCGCACCGCTCCATAAACCGGATGTTCCAGGTAGCCCATGCCCCGCTCTCCGATCGCTTCGTGCAATAGCTCCGCGGAATGCGTAACCCGGAACGCTTCCGTCACCGCAGCATGCATGGTTTCCTCGTGCCCGTTGGCCGTGATGGTCGGCAGCAGATGTTCGCCACGGTAATTATGGCATTGCTCGGGAAAAGAGCGCATGGCGGTATGAACCTTTTGGGAATCCATGTATTTGGCCACGAACCGCAGAAGGCGTTCCTTGAGACGTTCGTCTTGGGTGACGTGCCAGAGCATGGCGACGGCGCCGTAATAGAAATTCCCCGTCCCGCAATACTCAAGATAGCCGCTTCGTTTTTCCGGGAAGAAGGTTTCCAGAAAGTCCGTCAGGCAAACGTAATCGGCCACTCCCTGGAGCAGGTTTGCCGGAGCGTTTCCGCGCAACGCCATTTCCACCAGCGGCATCACCATGTAGGGGCGAATCCACATCGTGTGTCCGGAGGCGTAGAAGGTCTTGGCAAAAGAATCATAGTAGGCCAGCGGGAAAGCCCCTCGGCGCGCTCCCAAGCGGGGATCCGCGTACCGATGGAGTACCCATTGGCAGGCAGCTTCCGTCGGGTTCTTCGCGGCGGGCCCATCGTTCCGGCGCACGAGGATTTTCTCCAGGCGTTCGCCTCCGCCTTCAAAGATCCTGTAGTTAAATTCCTTCTCGCGGAATCCGTAGGGAAACGGGGCCGAGAGGTTCAGCCGCCAAGCGCCGGACGCATCCGGCTCGGCGATGTAACACGGAATCATACGCGCCGAACGCACATAAATAACATCCTCCGGCGCCAGATCCAGCCGGAAGCCCAAATCGGGATCGAAGGTTTTCACGGCAAACCGCAGCCGGTGGAGGCGATCTCCCTCCAGACCGGCCAACTCGTGGGTCTCCCACTCCGAACCGCTGGCGGCGCAAGCATCGTCGTCATTCCCGCCGGGGCGCAAATGCACCGTAAGGCGCTCGATGGGTTTGGGCGCGTAAAACTCCAGGGCAAACATCGCGGCGGACACCTCCCGGGAAACAACAGGCGTAAAGCAACCGTAGGCGTTGTCATGGCAGTGAAAGCCAAAGCCGTAGGTGACACCGCCATCTTCGGGATTCGCCCGGGGGTACTTTCCGCCGACCAGTTTTTTGAACGGACGCACGAATCCGTTGTTGATCGGGATGAACAGGTTGGAGTAGCCCGCGTCCTCCGCCTCGATTCGCACCGGTCCCGATTCGGGGGCCGCGCGGCCCGAGAGTTCGAAGGTTTCCAACGGCGCAACCGCTCGTGTGTCTCGATTAGTCATCATGCAATCCTCTGTTTTTAGAATACCATTTGTGCAAGAGAGCCTCCCGGTCTTTTTATTTATGGGATTGTTGCTCTTCGGATTTGGATGCTCCGCGCTCCGGCAATAGTTTTCCGTATAGGGAGGGATCTTTTACTCCGCCGATGCCGCCGCCCCATTCAAGGTAGCCCTGCCTCCCGGCCCCGTCGTTGTTGTTGACGACCATGGAGAGGCGCAACGGCCGCCCGGGAACGTAAACCGCCGGATACAATTCCGACCATTCAAGGAAAAGCCGGTAAGCGGTGACGCCGTCCTTGCGCGCAATCTCACAGTTCCCATACTGGATGGGGCTGTTGTCAAGTGACCGGCGCGCGGGAATATCCGCTCCCGAATCGGCATTCTTGATTTTCCAAAACACGGTGCTCCCGGGTTTCAGCGCCGCTAGAATTTCGGCGTTCTGTCCGTGGCGTCCCCGTCCCTCGCAGTCGATGCCGATTTGCACCGAATCCCCATTCCACCACTGGCTTTCTTCATTTTGCACGTGCTTGGCATCCTTGACCTCGATTTCGATTTCAAGCCCCTGTTCCGTGGCGCTCACGCGTGCCTTTGCGGAAATGGGAACCTTGGGGGCGTCCGCAAAAAGCGGAGTCCATTTCCAGTTCTGGTCGATCCATTTCGCCTCGGCTTTTCCCGTGGCATAAGAGGCAACCGGCGCATCCGCCGACTGCCGCTGGATTCGCTCAGCCGGGTCCAATGTATCCGCGTTTTCCGCCGTACGCCAGGTGTCGGCCAAAGCGCTTAAATAATAGATTTTACCGGAAGCGAGTTCTTTTTGCCCCTGGATCGGGAGTGTCTTGCCTTCCCAATCCTTCAAAATGGAAGAGCCGCTCGCGAAAATCGCCGCCCGTTCCAATGGCGCCGGGCCTTTTTCACTCCAGAATGCCAGGAGCGGCCCGTGGTCAGTTTGCAAAACAATCCCGGTGGCGTCGTCGCCAAGCCGCACTTCCTTTACAAAACGGGCTTCTCTTCCGGTGACTCGCAGAAACTGCGCCATGACGACCGCTGGATGGCGGGGTTCGAGCCGAGGCGCGCGGCGGAAGAGTCCTGCGCAATGGGTAAACCACTGATTCTCCCGAGCGAAAGGGAGCACTTCCTTTTCCACCTGGTCGGTCATCTCGAAAATGACCAGCATCGACACGCCCTGCTTGATTTGCAGCAACGCCGATTTCATCATGCGTAGCGAGAGCGCCTCTTCCGAGGGAAGGTCTTTGCCATCCGCAAAACTGCCGATCAGAAACGCGTGCCATTCCGAATTCACCACCGGCTTGAAGGGCACCTGATGGGCCTTTTCCACGGCCTGAAAATTTTCCACATCCACATTTCTTCCATGGAGCGAAAGGTCGTCGAAGTAAGCGCCGCCGCCGCCCGCTAGCACGCGATTTAGAAATTCCCGATAGGATGGAGTATCGGCGATGCCCCCATTCCAGACTCTTGCCTCGGGCTGCAAGCGCTTGATGGTTTCATACCCCGCCTTTTGCAGCCGGAGATAATTTTCCGGCGTATCGGACCAGAAGCAACTGGCCCCGGGGAGGTTGGGTTCGTTCCAGATTTCCCATGTCCGGATCGTCTCTCCGTAGCGTGCAATCGTCTTTTCGATGAACCGGGTGAAATCGTCCATGTTCACCGGCGCATAGGCGGAGGCTTCGCGAACGCAAATGTTGATTTTGTTTTCCCGCTCCGGATACGGAGACGCCCAAATGGGGGTGTAGCAAAACTGGCCTCCGATCTCGAACCCGGCCTCGCTGAGCGCCTTGACATCGGCGTCCAGCGCGTCCCAGCGGTAAACATCCCGAGCGGGCTGGATGGCCTTGCCCAGTGATGCAAAATGAGCCCCCCATGGAATGGAGTGGATCATCGTAAAATCGAAACCGACCGCTTTGGCCAGTGGAATTTCGCTCTGGTTGAGGTGATATTGCCAGCCGAATTCGCCGATGGCTTTCGGCGCGGCATCCCACGGGGCCACGACGGCCACACTGTACGCCGCGCGTTCAAAGCGGGCTTTCGCGCCGTTGGGCGCCTGGATCCAGAAAACGTCTTTTAGTTCCACTTTTTGCCCGGACGCTCTGTTCCAAGAAAATGCGATTTCGTAAAATCCGGGTTCCGAGGGATGCCACACCCAGCCCTCCCGCAAAAGCGCTTCGCGCGAAACGGAAATCGTCTTGAGGCCCTTGCCGGAGCCATCGGTTATCTGCCCCTCCAGCGCCTTCAACTCCGCGGGAACCTCCGGCTTGGCCGGTTTGAAAACAACCGCCTCCCCCGTCTCCCACCACGCTAAAGCTTTTGCCGCTTTCAGGGAAAACGTTCCCGGCGCGTCGGCGGCGGTATTCGGGACGTTGGCGCTCCATTTTTCCTTGAGAACAGCGAGGCGGTCGGTTTCCTGCCCGCCCCCCTGCGAACCGTCAATCGGGGCATCGGGCGCAACGGAAGGGTCCCAGCCGTTCCAGCCCCCGAGGGAATGAAAGGTCCAGTCCCACCCAAGCTTTTCGAACAAATCAATCGAGTCCTTCAACCACTGGGCGTTCCCTGCGGCCCATCGAATCACACCAAATTCGCCGACTAGAATGCGGACCCCCGGGTTGCGTTTCTGGAAATCAATGACCGGCTTCATGCTCTCCTCCAGCCTCTGGGCATTCCAATGCTTCACATCCGTTCCATCACCAAAGGTCGGGCAATCGCCCGGATAAGAATACCACCCGCGAGTGTCGACCGCCGATGCGTTGCCCACGTGGCTCACTCCCTGGTGCGTGTAGGCATGGGGCATATAGTGATGGAAGCTGTAAATGACCCGCGCGTCGTCCAGCGTGGGCATCTGCTCAAACCCGGAGGGCAATCCCCACGGGCCCGGCTCTACCACGATCCAAATCGAGGCGTCCGACTCGCGAATTGCCGCGACGGATTGCGGGAGCGTCTGTTTCCACCAGTTGTCTGCCTCGGAGCTTTTGTAAGTCGGCTCGTTGAGAATGTCGTAGCCGATCAAAGCGGGTTCGTCTTTGTAGCGCGCCGCGAGGGCGCGCCAAATCTCGACAATCGAGGAACGGTAGTTCTGCCCGTCCGCAGTCTGATTCCAAAACACGTCGAGCCTACGCCCGGGCACTCCCGAGAGGCAGAGAATCACCTGGATGCCCCGAGCCCGGCAGGCGGGAAAGACCGACCCCAGGTTGGCGAGGGATTTCTGGTAAGGGGCCAGCGGATCCCCTCCGGCCTCCGCCCCCTTGTCCATGTCGAGATTGACGCGCAGCGCGTTGCACCGGTACGCCGCCATACGCTCGATCAGCGCCGGGGTGACATCGGCGGAATGCACGTTATTGCCCCGCAAACGGGGAAAGATGTCCCGTGGAATTCCGGCAAAGACGCCGGTGGCGAACACGAGCGACAGCAAGCTGTGCAGAAGGTATTTGAGGAATGTTTTGGTCATGGTCAAGGTTGATTCCCGTGGGCTCGTGCAGCGGAAACTAGGGATTGAACTGCGTATTGCGTATGACACGCCACTTGTAAAACGAATCCAGCGTCTTGTCGCCCGCGAGCGTGGAGTTGGCTGCGTCCTTCGCGTAGTCGGGCACCGCCGTGTCAGGAGAGATGAACCGTTCGATCACCGTGGCCCCGCGGTATTCGCCGATAACCGAGTCTCTTTTTTCGGTCCAGGTTCCGGTCGCAGCGGTTTTTGGGGGGCAGAGCGTCTGAACGCGGAAATGAACCGTGTAGGTGTTTGAGCGGACCGTCAGGCGCGGATAAAGAGTCGTGTACACTCTCTCTCGCAAATTATCGCCCGTGAGTTGGTGAGCGGACCAGAAAGCGGTCATGCCGGAGAGGGACGTTCCCTGCGGCACAATGTCGAGATCGCAAATTTCCGAGGCCGCTTTAAAAACATCCCCCGTCGAGAACTTGCTGGTGAACTGTTTGAGCGTCTCCGTGACATTGACCGAGTACCGATATTCCCCTGTATTACCGCTCGTTTTGTAGCCGGATTGATCGTTGCCGATGGCCGCCACTTTCTCGCCGTTCAACAAGGCGTAAATACCCGTCACCCGCGTCAGGTTGGTGAACGGCAGGATCTGGTAGTTGAGGTTGATTTTTCCGGCGGTGGAAAACCGGTCGCTGATGGCGTAGGGCTCCACCACCGGCATCCAGAAAAGGTCCATCATCAGATGGTCCTTGGGACTCGCCGCGCCCGGGTGGCCGTCCTGATGCCGGAAGAGCAGCGTTTGCCAGGGTGTCCCGGATTTCACCCCTGTCGGAAGCGATCCGAACATCCCGGGCGAGGGCATCTGGCGGTTCGGGGAAAAATAGGTGTCGTTGGTTGGAACCTGGGTGTAATCGTTGGTGAAATAAGGGATGGCCGAAGTTCCCGCTCCGTTCAAGTTCCCCTCGTCGGGCTTGTTGACATAGGGGCCGTCCGGCGAATCCGCCATTCCCGTGTCGTAATCCCCCGTGGACTCGGGGGTTACCGAGGCGTCCGAGGGGATCTTGGGGGCACAGCGCGCAGTATAAGTAATATTGGATATGTATTTTCCGCCAGAATCCCAGGGTGTTTCCGCAGAGGGGTCGTAGGGCGCGCCGAAGCTGGCGGCGATCCGCCGCGCGGTATCATCATAGCCGGGATGTTTTTCAAACGGTGAGCCCGAAGAGTTGTCGGTGCGGTTTACGCTGGAGGGGAGGGTGATCTGCTGGGCCGCCGCGATCAGCCGGTAATCTCCATGGGACGGGATCACGGTGCGCAATACGTCGAAATTTTTCTGCACCACGGCCCCGTTGCTTGTGGGGGAATTGCGCGCGTAAAGCAGGCGTCCGCCGGGCGTGGTTGTTCCGTTGATTCCCTTGGCTTCCATCCGCCACCAGAATTCCTTGGCCGTAGCGCCGTAGGTATTGTCCACCAAGTTTGGAATCGGGAAGGTTCCCCCCGGAATTTTGATTTCCATTTTTTGCACCAGGGCGGATGATGCCGTGCTGTCACCCGCATAAAGGCTGACGGTCACCACTGCCCCATTCATCACGATGGTGCCCCCGGTGGTCGAAATCGTAATCGGACTGCCTACGAACGGATAATCCGGGGTCGTTTTGGAGGGGATGCTCCGGCCTGGCGCCGAGGTATAGCGGAAGCAAAGGTTCCCGCCGTAATCCCGCCCGTTCGACATCGAGCCAAGCGGCTTGGCAAAATAGGCGCTCTGCGAGGCGGGTAGCCCCAGGGGTTTTGTATTGCCCGCGCCGTCGGTGACGCTCAACTGATCGAGGCCGACGATTTGAACCGTCACGGAAGGGACCATTCCGTTCCAGCCCTGCATCACGGAAAATAGCTCCAGGAGCGTCGCGGCCTGGATTCTTTTTTGATTCACGCCCAACTTCGTCCCGCCCAGGGTGTTGTTGGTCGAGGGATCGTTGCTGCCAAGGGACTCATCGGTGCCGGTCGTGCTCGGGTCATCCGGCGCGGCATTGCAGATGAAGAGCGTTCCGATTTCGCTCAGCGTGGCGAAACGGCCGAACCCCATGGTGCTGTTGGGCCCGTGGGAAGGAACGACCTGGCCGTAACCGGGCCACCACAAACCGCTGCCCAAACCGGGGTTGGCGCTGCTTGGGTCGCGGTAGCTGGTGTACTGGTAGCCCGATCCGGTGGTGGAGGCGGATGTCTTGGTCGCCAGCATCGAATCGTACAGATTGACGGAGCGGATATAGTCGAAAATCTCCGTCAGGATCTGGTCGGCATCGGACGGATACTTGTCCGAGAAGCGCCCGCCGGAACCGGGAATCGACTGGGACATGAGGTAATGCAGATATTGGTAGATTTGATTATTGCGTGTGATCGCCACATCGCCGGTGATGCTTTGGGAGTCCGCGCGTTGGAAATAATAGGGTACCGTAGCGCCGGTGGTTCCCGTTGACGCGCAAAAGGCGATCAGGCGATCGAAGGCGGTGGTGTAAGGGCTTTCCGCGTTGGATGCGAGGTCCGAGTGGATCGGCCAGCAGGCGACGCGGGGCAGGTTGAACAAATTGGTTTCGGGGGAACGGCTCTGCGCGGTGATGAAGAATTTTGCCTGCTCGACCTGAGCCTGCGAAAGCCCGGTGTTTACCGACCGCGACGGCGTGTAGAGCAATTCATCCACGCTGGCGTACAACCGGTCGTTGTCCAGCGTGATGGCTGCCGTGGGAGCTATGGTGCCTCCATACGATCCGCCCCCCTCCACGCGCGGAACGATGGCGTAAATCTGCGACCCCGAAAGCGCCGGGAAAACGGAACTCAGGCAGGTCATCGCGGGATGCCCCGGGTAACGCTGGAATTCATTGCGCGCAGGCTGATAGGAGGCATAGGCGCGTTCGGTGGTGGTATCGGCCCGCGGCATGTCCCAATAGGTGCCCTCGCCGGCGGTGTTGATATTGACCTTGCAGCTCTCGTCATCCGTCCAGAAGGCAATCCGCCCCACGATGGACGATGTCCCCTCCACTGCGACGGTGTTCGATCCTGTAGCCGTGGGTGCCACCACCGAGCCGTCCTGCAACACATAGAGCCACTTCACCGGCATGACGACGGACGTGCCAGAAGTGTTCGTGTAACCCGTGGGAGCAGCCGAGGGGTCGAGGATCGGATAAATGCCGTTCATCGGCTCGTTCAAATCGGTCCACAGGGCTGGAGAGGAGGCCCAGTCGGAGGAGGGGAGATCGGACGAGCTTCCGGAGGCGATACCCGCCGATCCGGAAATCATATCCGGTGCGCTATAAAGCTTGTAGGCACGCTTGAGACTTCCCGCCGTATCGAAAGTGCGAACCATGCCAGGCTGCGAAACCCAGGCGATATTGGAGCCTTGCGTGCTGGCAAGGTTGATTTGCCCCTGCACCAGACTTACCGCTGTATCGGCAAGCTGCCGGGTCGTCACCGAGGAATGGAAGCTCGACGCCGCAACCCTTTCCATATTGGCGCGAATCAGCAGACCCACAACCAGCGCCGCGGTGAGCGCGAGTATGGCCAGCACCGTTACGAGCGCGAATCCCCGTGCCGTAAAGGCCGGGCCGCTGCTGTTTGAAAAATATTTGTTCATGGCCTGAAGACGGTGGTTTTGCCCGTCAGCGGATTCACTTGGAGCGTATAGTAATTGGGGGGAGGATTGCCGCTTGCCGTGGCGTAGTTCAAAGTCACGAAGTTATTGCTCGTGGTGAGGGCGCTTTCCGTGAAGCCGTTTGCGCGAAAGCGAAACCCGGCGCACGGGACGGCTCCATAGGCTTGCAGCCGCATGGTGCCGGTGTTGAGGGTCAGCATGGGCGAAAGCGCCGGGGTCGCCGAAATGACGACACCTTCCGGAAGGCGCTGCATCCGCCCCAAAGCCACGGTGCCGCTGGTCGAGGAAATCCCCCAGAGCTGGAGCGCGCTCCAACTGGTGCGTTCGCCGTCCTGAAGCTGATAGAAAGTGACCAGGATATCCATGTTTCGTGTAATCGCCTCCTGCCTCGCCAGCGCAAACTGATCGCCGACCACTTGCCCGGCGCGATTGAGGTTCGTCCCGGAAAGCAGTGTGACAGCCGAGGGAAGGGCGAGCGCGGTCAATACCCCCACGATGACCAGCACCAGCAAAAGCTCGATCAACGTAAATGCCGCCGCTTTTCCCGTTCCCTTTTGAAGGCCGTATTCTATTTGCTCCATTTGGATTCCCGGATGGGGACCGCGCTTGAAAATACGCGGTATTCGATGTTGCTTTTGATCAGGGCCGTTTCGAGATCGCTCAAGTCCTTTTTAAATGCCGTGTCGGAGGAGGTTTGGAACTTTCCCGCCAGAGCCGACTGGATCGCCGCGGGTTGCGAGGAGCCGCTCTCCAGTCGTTTCGCGGAGGTTTCATCAATGGCGACCATCGTCACTTGGATCACCGGCGGCAGTTGATTGGCGGTGATCGGCTGCGGGTTACTGGCCGCATTGGTCTCGGTGTTGTAGGTGTAATCGGTGGTGATATCCGACGGGGTTGAGGAGGGGTCCTGCGGCCGCAGAATCAAGAGAATGACATTGTCCGCCGCAATGGTGGCCTTGCCGGAATTATTGGTAAACCAGTCCGTCGAATTGGTTCCGCCGGAATAGATCCCGTTGCTTTCCGTGGGAACGAGCAACTGCATCAGCCGGTACCGGCTGGGATTGACGGCAGTGAGGTTTGCGCTGTTGAGCACGTGGGCGGGGATGTCGGTATTGGTCGAAAAACTGATATAGTATCCGCACGTGTTCAGTAGCGAAGTGAGCGGGGCGTTTGCCGTCACTGCGGAGTAACCCAGCGGAGCCTGGAAAAATACTGCCTGCCCGGTATTGGCAGTGCCGGGGAAGGGGCCCGTTCCCGCCGGACCACAGACAAATGCCAGTTCGGACTTTCTCAAGTAACGTGTGGGCGCGGTGCTGCTGTCGTAATCAAGGTAGGTGTTGAGGGTGGCCTGGCTCAGATTCCGGGTCAGAAGATCAAAGCCGATGCGGGCGCTCTGGAAGGCTTCGATCTTTTCCGAAGAGCGCTTCCACACCGTAGAAGTCTGCCGGATGACCGAAAGCAGGATCGCCAGCAACAGCGAGAACACCCCCATGGCCACCATCACTTCGAGCAAAGAAAATCCGCGACGGGCCTTATGTAAACTTCCGCGCATCGCTCAATTACCCGAGTTCGGCACTAAAATGTTGAAATAATCCGTTCGCTTTTGCGCCGCCGACGCACTCGGAGCCGAAACCAGTTTCACCTGAACACTCACGAGGCTGTCGGCGATCGTGTCGCTCGTCGCAACGGTGGCGGACCCCGGGTAAAGTGGCGTTGCGATATTGGCGGTGAGCCAGTAGCGCGTATTCGTTGTGGGGGATGTTTGCGCCTGCCCTTCCTGATCGTAGTAAAAAGTGGTCTCGGAAAACTTGTCTTTCAATCCACTAAATGGGGTCAGCAGGGTCTCACCACTGAATTTTTGGATGATCTGCGCCTCGACGGTGCTGTCCATCGCGGACCGCAGCGTATTCAAGCCCGTGGGCACCACCCCCAGCAGCGAGAGCAACGCGACGGCGACCACGCCAATGGCAATGGTCACTTCGATTAGACTGAACGCAGCCCGGCTATTTCCAGGGCGGCAAATTGCGGAACCGGTTCCGATGGATACGCTGACAATCTGGGGAGCATGACGCGTCATTAGAATGTGGGGGATGCGAGATATAGTCCACCATTCGGGGTGTTTCGTCAACACGAAATGAAATAAAATGAAACTCTTTCATACCACTCACCAACCCTCTTTGACGGAAACGCTTTACGTCAAAACGTGAACGCTCGCTTATTCCTGGATTGCCACCGCCGCCGTCGAGTGCCGGGCGACCAATGAAATCGCGATGTGCTTGGAAATGCAATTTTTCCGAACGGTCTTTTGCTTGGCATTAACCATCGTGCGTAGCATCTTCACGGCTTCTACGCCCATCGTATAAGCCGGAGTCTGCATCGCGGTGATGGGCGGGTCCAGCAGGGTCAACGCCTCGGTTTCCTCAAATGCCAGTAGAGAAATATCCCGAGGCACCGAAATCCCCATCGCCTTGGTTTCCGCCTGAAAGCCGGCCGCCAATTCCTCGTTGGTGATGATCACGGCGCTGGGCTTCTCGTGCGGACTCAGCAACTGACGCGCCGCCGATCTGCCCGCTTCATAGCTCGCCTCGTTGCACTGAATGCAAACCGGCTTGTCGGAACCGATGGCGCTCATCGCGCCTTCAAAGCCACGATAGCGGTCCAAATGCCCTTGATCCAAATGGCTGAAGGAAACCATGGCAATCCGACGGTGCCCCAGCGACAGAAGAAATTCCGCCGCGTTGCGTCCCGCGTCAAAGTCGTCCAGAATCACCTGGAGCACGTCGTCATCCTGCGGTTTATGCCCGATGACCACATGGGGCAACCCAGCTTCGTCCAGCCGGTCAGGAATGGAATACCCCTGATAAAGAGAAATCAGAATGCACCCCGACACCGCCTCCTGCATATAAAGCTGCCGAAGGTCGCTTACATCCTTGGCCTGGGAGGGGAAGCGGCGCAACTGGAGCCCAAAACCGAGCGCAAAAGATTCATCGGCGATGCCGCTCATGATGCGGGCCACATAGCCATTATCGAACGCCCGTTTGTAATCCGGCGCAAAGACCAAAAAACGGTTGCGATCCAGCGCCTTCCACCGCGGCTGAAAATTCAGCGTCTCCATCACGGTTTTGATCCGGTTGGCTACTTCGGCCTTCACGCCTTCGCGTCCGTTGATCACTCGTGAAACCGACGCTGGCGAGGTTTGGGCGGCCTTCGCGATATCGTAAATCGTCATCATGAATAAGAAACTGTTTCATTTTTCCCTATTGGGGTCAAGAAGCAAACCCGTTTGAGATGTTTGCTTTCTGGCGTGTCATGAAATCAATCAATATTTATATTGCTATTCAAGAAACTGTTTCAGTATGATCCATCCATGCTCCTCGAAAGCCAAAACTCCAGCCGCACTGCTGCCCCTGCCCAGAACGGCCATCCCACCCCCAAAACAACGCTTCCCCTGACTTCCCGCGTTCTCAAAAAGCACCCCGCCAATCCCGTTCTTTACCCGGGGAAATTCCCGGAAGGGGTCATGTACGTCTTCAACCCCGGCGCGATCCGCTACCAGGATGAGTACATCATCATCGCGGATGCGGCCACTTACGCCCAGCCGGTGGTCTTCTGGATCGCCCGCAGCAAGGACGGCGTGCATTTTACGCCCGACCCGGCTCCGCTGAACTGGCCGCCCGCTCACCCGGATCATCCCGAAGATTGCGTCTACGATCCTCGAATCACCAAAATCGGCGACGAATATATCATCGTTTACGCCAGCAGCTCAGAAACGGCGGGCGTACGCGTGGGAATTGTCAAAACCAGGGACTTCAAAACTTTCGAGCGCATTTCCATTGCCAGCGAGCAAGGCAACCGCAATGGCGTGCTCTTTCCTGAAAAAATCAACGGCCTCTACGCCCGTTTGGATCGGCCCTTCGGCGACGCCAACGACACCTGCGGCGTGTGGGTCAGCTATTCCCCGGACTTGATCTACTGGGGGCGCTCCCGGCCAGTGTTGCACCCCCGCCCCGGTTTATGGGACGGGCTGAAAGTGGGCGCGGGGGCGGTTCCCATCAAAACAGAGCAGGGCTGGTTGGAAATTTACCACGGAGTCACCAACACAGGCGCGGGGTTGATTTACCGGCTGGGCGTCTGCCTGCTGGATCTGGAAGATCCCTCTCGGGTAATCGCCCGCGGCGAAGACGCCATCCTCTGGCCTGAGCTTCCCTATGAAATGGTCGGCCGGGTGGGCAATGTGGTCTTTACCTGCAACGCCCTGGTGGATGCAGACCGGAACGTGCGCATCTATTACGGAGCCGCAGACACCTGCATCGGGCTGGCCGAAGGAAAGCTCGATGATCTGCTCGATGCCTGCCATCGCAGGAACCCGCTTCTGTTGCACACCCCCAGTTTGTAAGATCCTATGGTATCGCCAAATCACGTCGCCCGGATCCACGGCTGCTGGATGGGAAAATCGGTCGGAGGGACGCTCGGGCTCCCCGCCGAGGGGAAAATGGAACGGTTGAATTTCTCCTTCTACGATCCGGTGCCCACGGTGGCTCCGCCCAACGACGATTTGGAGTTGCAACTGGTGTGGCTTCACCTAGTCGAGCAAGCCGGTGTCTCGTTGACACAGGGGGACTTTGCAAACGCCTGGTTGCGCCACATTCACTACATGTGGGATGAATACGGGCGTTGCCGGTGGAACCTGCGGCGGGGAGTTCCGGTGGAGAGCGTGGGCACATTTGAAAACCCGTTTCATGCGGGAATGGGCTCTCCTATTCGCTCGGAAATCTGGGCCTGCCTTTTTCCCGGCGATCCCGGCAGCGCTGCGCATTACGCGGCGCTGGATGCCTCGCTCGATCACGGCACCGAAGGGATCGCGGGTGAAGTTCTTTTCGCCGCGATGCAGAGTGAAATCGCGGCGGGAAAGAGCCTGGAACAAGCCATCACCGCGGCCTTGCGCTATATTCCCGGGAATTGCGAGACCTTCCGCGCGGTCAATTTCGTCCGCGAAAGGCATCGCCGTGGCGTCTCCGAATGGGAGACATGGGAGGCGCTGCTGGAGTGCCATCAAAACGAAAACTTTACCCATGCACCGCTCAACATCGCGCTGACGCTCTGGGCGCTTTTGTACGGCGGGGGCGATTTTGAAAAAAGCATCCTTTTGGCCGTCAACGCCGGGTACGATACCGACTGCACGGCGGCGACGGTCGGCGCAACTCTCGGCCTTGCGCTGGGAAAAGAGGGGATTCCCCGGCGCTGGATTGCCCCCATCGGGGAAGGTGTGTTTGTCGGTCCTGGCATCCGGGATATTCCGGCTCCCGAGACCCTGACGGAACTCACCAGCCGGGTGGCGGCCCTCACGGGAAAACTGGACGCGAGAACCTGGGACGGCGGCATCTGGACTCAACGGCCCCCCGCCGTTTCCCTGGCGAGTTTGCCGGGAACGATTTCGCTTTTCCCTGTCGGCGGATCCGAACCCGCAGCGTGGGCCAACGGAGAACTTCCGGCGGCGGTAAGATCCTCGGGCGGAGCGCATTGGGAATGGAGAGGCGCGTCCGGCGAGCCGCGGAAAATCATCTGTTTGGCTCGGGGCGGCGCAAGGCTCTTTATTGACAATAAGCTGGTGATCGAATGCCCGGCGGGACTGCCTTACGTACCGGCCACCCATCGGAGCGCTCCGGGGTCGAGCGTCGATGTCACCATCGCCCCCGGCCATCATACCGTTCGCTTTGAACTCAACCAGCGGGACACTCAACAAGATGCATGTGTGATCCTGGCCTACCCCAACGGCCATCTTTGCCCGTGGACGGAAGCCGAACTGCCGGAGAAAGCCCTCTTGCCCTCATAACTCCTACTGCGGTGCTCCGCTGGATTGCCCGTGACGCATCGCCGCTACCCGTGGATATCCCCCAATTGAAATCCATCCTACCGCCTAAATTGAATTAATATGAAACTGTTTTCATTATTTCATGTTTTGTGTTGCCAACTTTCGAAATCAGCGATAAAAGCCAATCCGCAACGTCTAAAATAAAACCCCTATTTTACCCTATGAAACCCCGCATCTCTCCCCACAAGTCTTCGGGCTTCCCCCGTAATTACCGCTACTTGCTGGCATTGATAAGCGCCGCATATGTGACGGCAAATGGTATCGCCAGCGCATCCACCGTCACGTGGGATGCCAACACCACCACAACCGGCGCGCAGGATGGTGCGGGAAGCTGGACCACCAGCGGCACCAACTGGTGGATCGGAACGGCGAATACAACCCTTGGCACCTCGGATACCGCCGTTTTCGGAGCCGGGGGCACGGCAGGTACCGTGACGGTTGACAGCAACGTTACCGTCGGCAATCTCAGTTTCTCAGGCACCTACACGCTCGGCTCCATCACCGGCACCAACACCCTGACACTCGGCGGCAGTGGCGGGACCGGCGTGGGCATCATTGCCATGTCGATCGGCGGGGTCACCATCAATTCCTCCATCGTCAATAGCGGCACCCTTATTATCGGCAGCGCCACCAGCAGCGACTACAACGGCCTGACGCTGACGGGCACCAATGCCGGGCTAACCGGCAGCGCGATCATTGGAGGCACGGGAGCAGGCGGGACGGGCAACGTATTGCTGGATTTGAAAAACAGTAATGCGCTGGCCAGCACCTCATCCGTAACCGTCAACAATGGTTCCACCCTTCGCCTCGACCAACCGCTCTCTGGGGCCGGCATCTATACCATTTCCAATTTGACGATATCGGGCACCGGCATGGGAGGCCGGGGCGCCCTCAGTTTCTATGCGAACAATGGAAGCCTCTCGGGAACCATTACGCTTGCCGGCACCACCAATGTTATCCAACAGCAGGTAGGCAACTTCACGCTTAACAGCACCATTAAGGAAACCGGGGGGGCGCGCAACCTTACGTATCAACAACTGTCGCAGACAGGCACCCTGGCGCTTACGGGCAGCAACAGCTACACCGGATCGACAACCTTCAGTACCAGTGTGAGCGCCTATACCATCGGCGTCAACAAGGATGCCGTTTTCGGCGCGGCCCCCACCTCGGCAACCAATAACCTCAGTTTTGTTGGAACCAGCACCGCCTATTACGAAACGTTGCGAGCGGATGCCTCCTTTGCGATCAATTCCAACCGCAATATATCGGTATCCACCCTGGCGGGGTTCACCTTCGACACCCAGGGCTACACCCTGACGGTAGGGGGTGTCATTAGCGGCACCGTACCTATCGCCAAATCCGGCGCGGGCACTTTGATTTTGGCCGGTGCGAACACCTTCACCGGCGGGCTGAGCGTCAATGCGGGCAGCGTACAGATCGGCAACGGCACCTCCGGCTCTCTGGCGGGTGGCACACTTGCTATTGCCTCGACCGGCACCGCAGTTTTCAACCAAGCCAACAGTACCGGCTTTTCGGGTGCCATCACCGATAACGGAGTGCTCAAAGCCACCTCCAGTTCCCTAAACACCCTCTCCGGCAACATCTCCGGCACGGGTTCCTTCTCGCAAGAAGGCAGCGGCACCACCGTCCTCTCGGGCAACAACACCTACAGCGGGGCAACGAGCGTCTCCAATGGTGTCCTGACTGTCAACGGCACCTCTTCCAACAGTACCGTTAGTGTCAGCAACAACGCGACCCTGAGCGGCAGTGGTGTTATCAACGGCACCACGAGCGTTGCCTCGGGTAATATCAGTGGTAACGGTCTGACTCTCGGAACGACCACACTCAACGGTAACAGCACGCTCTCCGGCCACAATATCGCCAGCAGCGTGACGATCGCGGGCGGCACCACCACCCTAAGCGGCACCACCCATTCCACCAGCGCGCTTTCCGTCTCGGCGGGGGCTACGTTGAACGCCAACGGCACTATTGAGGGAAGTGCGAATGTCAGCGGTTTGCTCAAAGGTAACAGCACCGTGACGGGCAATCTTTCGCTGACCAGCGGCACCCTGTCACCCGGCAACAGCGCTGGCATCACGACCGTCTCCGGCAACTTCATCATGGATGCTTCCTCCAAGCTGGTCGCTGAAGTCAGCGGCACAGTAGCGGGCAGTTCTTACGACCAGCTCAAGGTCGCCGGAAGCGTAACCCTGGCCGGAACGTTGGATCTCACCACGTTGAGCGAACTGACGCTGGGCGAAACCATCACCCTCATTGAAAATACCGGCAACGGAACGACAACCGGATATTTTTCCACAATCATCACAAGCGGCAGCACCTATACCGTCAGCACCTCTGGCAGCACCTATACGTTTACGGTTGGCACGACGGAGTATGAAATCAACTATGCAGCAAACACTGATTCAGGCAGCACCTACAATGACGTGTCCTTGACAGTGGTTCCGGAGCCGGGCACCTGGACGCTGCTTGTGGGCGGTCTGGGGTTGTTGCTGGGCTGCCAGCGTTTGCGTCAGCACAAGGAAATATAGCCTTCCACAGCGCATGCACATGGGCAACTTAGCCTACCTAAATCGAACTATGAAAAGCTCTTCCTTTTTGAAATTCTTCTCGTTCATGGCCATGTTCTCTCTATCGGCTTCACTGCTGATGGGCCAAACTCAAAACACTACGGCTGATACGCCCGCAAGCGTCACCGCGTCCGTCCTGCTTCAGGAAAAATGGGACGGAAACTCCACGCTGGACTGGGCGCCCTCGCCGAAAATCATCGAACAAAAAGGCGCGCGCGCGCTCGAAATCAGTGCGGAAACGGCCAATGGGTTCCACGCGTTTTCAGCCAATTTGCCGATTGCCAAATACAAAGGCAAAAAATTGCTGATTTGCACCCGTGTGAAGGGTGAAAACATCTCCGAAAAACCCAAGAGTTTCAATGGAATCAAGCTGATGCTCATGGTGCTCAACACGGAGGGCGCGAAAGACTACCCCCAAGCATCGCTGCCCACGGGAACTTTTGATTGGCAGGACGTGAAGTGGAGCGTTTCGATTCCGGAAAATGCCGTTAGCGCGCGCATTTCGCTTGGGCTCGAAGAAGTCAGCGGCAAAGTTTGGTTTGATTCCATCAAAATCGTGGAACAATAATAGCCATTATTGTTCCGCTTTCCCGGCAGATAGGCTTCTCCGCCTCCTCCCATGAAAGGATTCTTTGTTTTATCCACCTCGCTGCTGATTTCGGCGCTTACGCTATGGGGCGGCGAACTCACCTTCACCGGCACCACGGATAAAGCCGTCGCCCTTTATGAACCGGGGGAGAAAATGGTCTTCGACGTCCAGCTATTGGACAACGGCAAGCCGGTGGCGGGTAAAAACCTGCAATGGAGGAGAACCGGAGACGACGCCCAGACCGAGACGGGGAAAGCGGTCTCCTCGGAGGCCGAACCGCTCACTGTTTCAACGAAGCTGAATACACCCGGCTTTGTACGCATTGAGGTATGGGCTGTGGACGAACAAGGCAACCCGCTGGTCGACTCCAAGAACAAGCCCGTCCGGTTTGACGGTGGAGCGGGTGTCGAAGTGGAAAAGCTGACGGGCATTCCGGAACCGTCCGATTTTGACGAGTTCTGGACCAAACAGAAGGCGCGGCTTGCCGAAGTCCCTTTAAAATTCAGGCTCACCGAAGTTCCATCAACCAACCCCGGCTTTGTCGTTTACGACGTCAAGATTGATTGTGCCGGAGGCAAGCCGGTATCAGGTTATCTTACGAAACCAAAGGATGCCGCGCCAAAATCCCTCAAAGCGCAAATCGGTTTCATGGGTTATGGCGTCGCCTCCGCAACACCCGGTTATGCGGCAGGTACGCTGACCCTCAATATCAACGCGCATGGCATTGAGAACGGCAAAGATGCGGCGTATTACGAGAATCTCAAAAACGGTGAACTCAAAGGGTATGCGTTCAAAAACGACGAAAACGTCAAGCCCGAGACCGCTTACTTCAATGGCATGATCCTGCGGGTTTTGCGTGCCCTTGAATTCTTCAAAGCCCAGCCGGAATGGAATGGCAAGGATCTGACGGCCGCCGGAGGCAGCCAGGGCGGATTCCAGGCTCTCGCCGCCGCTGCCCTGGACAAGGACGTCAGCATATGCGTTCCATCTATCCCATGGTGCTGCGACCTCGGCGGTATAAAGCTGGGGCGCCTGCGCGGCTGGAGGCCCGACTACGCCGATGGCCTTGGCTATTACGACGCAGCCAACATGGCCAAGCGCATTCATTGCGAAACCCGAATTATCGCCGGATTGGGCGACTATGTTTGCCCGCCTTCCGGGGTCTGTGTCCTCTACAACAACCTTCAAGCTCCAAAGCAACTGGAGCTACTCCAGGGGAAAACCCATCCCTATACACCTCCCAATCCTCAGAAAATCACGTTGAGCAGCCATTGAAGCTCCCGTGAGCCGAGAATGCGATATGAAACGGAAGGGGGGAGCAATCCCTTGGACTAACTCTCCGTCTGGTCCAGAAATGAGAGTCACGTCAGGGTCCTTATTCTACCTAAAACTAGAAGGAACCCATGTTTTATGTAGCAATATGGTAGGATATATTTTCCAACAGAGTAATTTCCATCGACTCGAAATCGAACGATGGGGTAACCTGTCCGCGGGTTCGAATCCCGCCCCTTCCGCCATTTATTTATCAGCTTTCCACGGGCGATTCGCTATCTTCGGAATTCCTCGCATCAAAGAGGCCACTTAACCTTTTTTGACGAACTGGCGATTGATGGCGCCTTTCACCTTTTAGAGCCGCGATACTCCCTACGTTTCCCGCAAGGAGGCAGAAGGAAGATGAATGCGGCACGGAAAAGGAGTGCGGGCATTTTACGGCTACGGACGAACAGTGTTGGTGCGTCCGGTCATCGGGTCGATGACAATAGTGAGGAAATTTCCCCCTTCAGACACTTTTTTGCCCTGTTCGAGGATGAGCGTCAGAAACAGATTCGTTAGTGGGAGATTGGTGGAGCCGCTTGGCCTAAACCAAAATGAGCGGTAGGCATAGTTGAGTCCATAGGTCGGGATGGAGTCTGATGGCGACGGCGTCTTTTCGTCCAGATACGTGGGATCCAACAGTGACGATTCTGTTGCTATGCTTGAACAGATCACCGGATTGCCAAAGTAGACCGGTTTGGTCAGGGCGATTGAGTTGGTATCGTTGATGAGAAAGATTTGAAAAGCGCGGTAAGTTGATGGGGACCCGGTGGATGCAGCTCCGTAGCCGGGAAGTTTGTAAATCCGGACTTCCACAGGGAGACTTCTCGAGATGGCCGTTTGGCGGGCATAGTTCAGATAATCGACCACTGCGCTGCCTGATGAATTGAGGCGCGACGAGCGCATGTTTTGCGTAACTGCCGGCGTGCAGAGTGCCACAAGAACGCCCATGATGGCTACGACCAGGGTCAATTCAAGCAGGCTGAACCCGTGATGGCGAGAACGCTGGTCGCCGCGATGAAATGGAGGCTGAGTCCTCATGGAGCAAACTGCTTGGCTTCAACGACGCGGGTTTTGTAATAGCTGCTGATCGGTGTGCTAAGGCCAGGCTGGCCGGCGTAGTCGGGGATGGTGTCGTTGGGATCAATGTAACGCTCAACGGTTTGGAAGCCGCGGTATTCTCCCGCAATCTTGTCTTTGTTTTCATCCCAGACTTGAGGATCGGTTCCGCGCAGTTTTTGCAGCGACTGCGCGCGATAGTGGATCGTAAAGGTGTTGGACTTCGTCGTCAGGCGCGGGTAGATCGTCGTGTAGGGCCGCTCCAGTGTATTGTCTCCGGTGAGCTTATGGCTGGCCCAATAACTGTCCATGTTCGCCCGGGTCGGGTTGGCCAGGGTGGAAGCCGGGGCATCCGCCGGTACCAAATCGATGGAGCAAATCTCGCTTGCGGAGCGGAAGATGTCCTTGTTGGTCTCAAATCGGGTCGTGAACTGTTTGAGCGTGGCGTCTGGATCAATCGACTGCTTAAATGCATTGGCGGTATAATTGCCCGCCCAGCTATTGGAGGGGATGCCGTTGCCCGTTGTAATCGTCTTGTAAGTGGTTCCGCTTGTATCGGGAATGGAGGTGATCTTTTCCGATTTAAAAATAGCCCGCAGCCCGGCGTCGCGATGGATGTAGGTAAAGGGGATGATCTGGTAATTCATGTTGATCCTCCCGGCCGTGGAGAGCGGCTCGCTGATGGCATAGGGCTCCACCACCGGCATATTAAAGAGATCCATAAAGAGATGATCCGGCGGGTTACTCAACCCGGGATGACCGGACGGGCCTGGGCGGAAAAGCAGAGTTTGCCAGGGTTTGTTGGAATAGACGCCGCTGGAGAGTGAGCCGAACATGCCTGGCGATGGAATCATGCGGTTGGGCGAGAAGAGGCTCGATCCCGGCAAATTATCTGCCCTGGTATAGTCCAGCGCATAATAAGGGTAAAAAATCTGCGTCCCGTTCATGTGTCCCTCATCGCCTTCATCCGCTTTGTTGATGTAAGGGCCGTCGCGCAGGTTTGCAATGCCATTATCCCAATCCGCAGCCACACCATTGATTTGGGTTACGCCATTGGGCGACGGGTTATCGGTTTCCCTGGTCGATCCAACGGAGCTACTGTCATACACCGTGGTGGAAGCGCTGGTCTGGTCATTGATCTTGTTGACCCGATAAGTGATGCCAGACACCGTGAAGTTAGCATAGCTCCCAGGATAATTGGGGTAGCTCACATTGACCAGTTTGCCAGAGGTCGCTCCATAGAGATAATAACCGATTCCATCCTTTAAGTTGTGGGCAAATTGGTATTGGGTTCCGGTATAGAGTGGATGGGGAGCAAAGAGCGCATTGGGCGGCTGTTTTTGCGCCGCGATCAACCGCATATCCCCCGGCGTGGCAATGACAGATCGCACCACGTCGGCGCTGCAAATGCTAGGCAGTTTTTCATTGGCCGTTAGGCGCCCGCCGCTGAATACCTGAAAATTGCACGGATACAAGCCCGTCAGTACCGGAGCGACCTGGGGCACCGGGAAATCCTGATTCGGAAAATTCAATGTAACTGTCTGCAACACGGGCGACGCAACTTTGTTGCCCGAGCTATCCTTGCGATAAAATTTTACGGTAATATCGCCGCCCTTGAAGGAAAAAACTCCGCCCGCGGGAAAATCCTGAGGTTGACTCGCTGAGGCCGTTGAGCCGGTTAGGTTGCTGACCAAGGGATAGGTCGCGTTGATGAACGCGCGATAATAGTGCCAGCCTCCATAGAAGCTCAGGTGCGTATAGTTGGCGGTACTGGGAGTAAGCGTTGCCAAGGCAGGAAACCCCATGCCGATGCCGCTGGCGCCCGATGCGTCCCACTTGAAATTCTGGGCTCCTTCCACGTCGATGCAATACCACGGTTTGTTGAGCACCTGTCCCAGCGAGGGATCGAACACCGATATGAACAGCCCGGCTTGCACGCGCACTTTTCCGGGCAGCACCGTGGAGTTGGTCCCGCCGATGAAGTGCAAAACCGCCCCTTGTACCGTGGGGAATCGGCCAAACCCTCGGGTGCTGGTGGTGGTGTCTTCAATCGGCACTACTTGGCCAATGCCGGGGAAAGCGGTGTTCCCACTCACCAAGTTTTTGGTATATTCGCCGGTCCACGAGGTGCCCGTTGTCCCGGCAAGCCCCGATCCCCAAAGGCTGCTGTCGCGCAGATTGGTGCAGCGGATGTAATCGAACATTTCGGTCAGGATCTGGTCGCGATCCGTCACGGTGCTATTCCCGGGGTATTTGTTGAGAAAATTGTTTCCAAAGCCGGGAATGTCCTGGGTGGTCAAGGTGCGCAGGTATTCGAGCAGAGTGCGGTTCCGCGATATCTGATCGAGATCATTGGTCGGGTGGTTGGGGTCCATCCGTTGGAAGTAATAGCCGTTGCCGTGGATGGTGGAGCAAAACGCGATCAACTTGTCATAAGGGGTTGTTTGCTGCACCCCCGAGCTGGCGTCCAAGGTAATGGGCCACATCGAGACACGCGGCTTGTTGAAGAGATTGAGATCCGGCGCGCGGCTGCTTGCTGTAAGGAAGAACTTGGCTCGCGACAAGGTATCTTTGTTGAGGATGGTGGCGGTGGATGGATCGTTGCCGGTAGCCGTGGGATCGTTCAAATTCCGCTCCGTTCCGGAAGTGAGGGTGGGTTTGAAAGCCAACTCGTCCACGCTGGTATAGAGACGATCCGAATCTGGCACGATCGGGGTCGGCGCGGGGGAGACATTGGCCGTGGTGCTCGTGCCGCAGAGCGAGCCGCCGTCTTTCACTCTAGGGGCAATTCCGTAGAGCTTCGATGCCCACTCCTGGTCACTCGTGCCATTCGGTTTTTTGAGCACCGAGGAGAGGCACGTCATCGCCGGATGCCCCGGGTAGCGCTGATACTCCTTTTGGACCGGCTGGCATTGGGCTTGCGCCCAATCATCCAACGAATAGGCGCGAGGAATGTCTGTATAGGTGCCTTCTGCAGCGGTGTTGATGTTAATCTTACAACTTTCATCGTCCGCCCAAAAAGCAATTCGGCCGGTGATCGGGTTTGCAGACGAGGCGCCCGGCACTGTCACTGTGTTGGCGATCCCGCCAGAGGTCGGCGCCACAATCTGGCCATCCTGCAACACATACAGCCATTTGACCGGCATGGGCACGGGGTTGGGATTCGAACCCGTCGCCACGGGGGCATCTTTGATGTAGAATCCGTCAATAGCCGCCGCTGATCCCGAGCCGTAAGTCGTACCGGATACCGCCGGAGAAAGCGTCGAGCCCGCAACCATGTTATTTCCGTCCACAATTGGATAAATGATGCTGGTGCCTGTGCTCGACACCAAGCGAAGGGGCTGATTCAGATCGGTGAATAGTGCCTTTTGGGTTTGCCAGCCATTCGGCCCCGACGGAATGGTATTATCCGTGGCATCATAGGCGAAGGCGCCGGAACCGGTCATATCCGTCCACGAGTAAAGGCGGTAATATTTGGCGGCGTGTCCCGTGGTGTCGTAGGTGCGGATTATTCCCGGCTGGGAGGCCCAGGCCAGAGTAGAGCCTGCACTGTCCACGCCCTGGCATGCCTGGGAAATTTGAGCGGTGACAAAGTTCACGGCGGTTTGGCCCAGCAGTTTTGCATTCGTGCCCTGAGAATAGACTTTGGATGACTGCAATTCCGTGCTGACGCTGGTAAAAAACGCCATGACCAGAGCGGCCAAAAAGACGAGGCTCGCAAGAACCAAGACCAAGGCGATACCTTGAGAAGAGTTCTTTTTCATAGATTACTCCATTTTGAGTTGCGGAGCGCCACTGTTGTCCGGAAGACACGAAAATTAATATGTCGCGAACTCAGGGTCTTCTGTAGAGAATCCAGATCGTTTTCAAGAGAAGACGGGATCTGAAACAAGCCTTTCAGTCCAAAATCCGGAGCCGACGCTGTGGTGCACAACCGGATCGCCGAAGGCTCATCAATGGTCACCAGGATGACCTCTACCAAAGGGGGAAGTTGATGGTTGGTTTCCGTTTGGGAGGCGGATGCCGTCGGCGCCGAGCCGCCACGGCTGTCATACTCAAAGCTGTCGGCGGTCAGGTCGGCTTCTTGGGCATCTTTGGGGAGAAACACCAAAGCCACAACGTTATCGGCAATCTGCCGAACCGCCGGAGCGGAAGAGGAGATCGGCCCGGTAAACCACTTGGTGGAAGCCGTGTCGCTGTAGATTTCCAGGTTTTCACTCGGCTGCAAAAACTGAACCAGCCGGAAGCGGTATTGATACGGCGGTGGGTTGGGCAGGGTCGCAAGAAAGGCTGGCCGTGACGAATCCTTGTCGTAAGTGACGTAATATCCGCAGGCGTTCAAAAGCGTATTCATATTTTGATACGCCGTTGTGCCGCTGTAACCCGCGGGAGTCTGGAAAAAAATGGAATGAGAGACCTGGCCTGTCACAAGCTCCTTGCCCGAGATGAATTGGAGATCGGAATAACGGCCGTAGTTTGCGGGCATAAACGTGGAGGCATTGCTTTCTGTTCTCCGGTTGCCGCTGGTATCATAGTAATCGTAATAAACATTGAGAGTTGCCTGAGAGATGTTTTGGATAATCGTTTCAAAGGCAGCCCGCGATTTTTGGAATGCCTCTATTTTGCTGCTGGTGCTTTTCCAGGCATTGGCGGCCTGCTGGGTAATGCCAAAGACGATCAACAAGATGACCATCAAAACGCTGAGGGCCACCATCAACTCGACTGTGGTAAAGGCAACCGCCGAGCGATTCCTTCTACTCCTGATGATCGATAGGGGAGTCATATCAGATCATGACGAGCATTAGCTCCGCGGAACAATGATAAAATACTTGCTGAATTCACCCGGATGAGCCCGGTTTTCAATCATGATGGGCACGGTCTTTCCCGCGGTTTTCTCCACCAATTCCGTGTTCAGATCCGTCGGTGAATTCACGGTAACAGTATAGATCCTCTCGCCGAAATTGCCGCTGGTCACCTTACAGCCTTCCTGGTTGTAGTAATAGGTTGCCGGGCCTAGATTGTTATAGTCAGTTCGCAGGATCTCGCTGCTGACATTCTGCACAATGGTGGTCTCCACCGTCAGATTCATGGCTTTTCTAAAGGTGCCCAACCCCGAAGGGATCAAGCCGATCATGCTTACCATCGCAAAGGAGACAACCCCGATTGCCAGCACCGTTTCCAAAAGGGTGAATGCTGCTTTCCGAGTGGTGTTCTTCCGAAAGTTAAACGATGAGGGGGTGGCCATTGACGCGAAATTAGAACTGGCGGGGGTGGAAAAGGCCGGGTTTAAGATAGCTGATCCTGGAGATCTTGGGTTACGGTTTGAATCTACGGCAGAGAACGAAGATGCTCAACTTTTGAGGAGTTAAACAGTTAACCAGAAGCCCAAACAATCAAGCGTAAATTTCACGCTAGATGTGGAGTGTCAACAGGTTGTCCTGAGATGAGGGCAGCCTGGAGACTGGAGGAAGATAATTAAGAGCGGAGTGAGGTCTGTGCCAGTTGTAGAAGTGAAGGAACTCAGGCAAGCGGGCTTCTCGGAGGCTTGAGTGGTGGTAAGAGCGTGCGTAAGCCCACTCGCGCAGCGAAGTTTGTATGAAGCGCTCGGCCTTGCCGTTGGTCTTTGGGGTGTAGGGCCTAGTGCGGACATGGCGCAGGCCAAGGCAGCGGAGGTAAGCGGCGAAGTTTTTGGAGATGTAGCAAGGCCCGTTGTCGCTCATGATGCGCTGAGCCTTGATGCCCAGAGCGGCGAAGTAATCCAAAGCAGATTGAAGGAAGTTGATGGCGCTCTGAGCACTCTCATCGGGCATGATTTTGGCAAAGGCGATGCGGGAAGCATCGTCGATGGCGACATGAACGAACTCCCAACCAGCGCCCCGAAGATGATCGCGCTGACGGTCGCCGGTAATACGGTGGCCGACGCGCTCGATACGGGCGAGCTTCTTGATATCGGTGTGGATGAGTTCGCCGGGATAAAGGCGCTCGTAGCGGCGTACAGGAGGCGGCGGATCAAGCAGCGAAAGGCGATGGAGGTTGTGAGCGCGAAGGATGCGCGAGACGGTGGCTTTGGAGAGACCGGTCTGACGGGCGATCTGGAAGCCGGGCATGCGCAGCTTGCGAAGGGAAAGCACCGTGGCGACCTGTGCTGGAGGCGTTTGCCTGGGGCTGGAGTGAGGCCGCGAAGATCGATCCTGTAGCCCAGGGAGCCCCTCGGCCCGATACCGGGCCAGCCACTTCCGGGCGCTTCGTTCGCATACTCCAAAGGAGGCCGCGGCCTCCTTTGGAGTATGCCCTCCTTGGATGATGGAATGCACAAGCTCTTCTCGACGGCACGGCAGTAACCGTGCATTGCTATGGATGTTCATGCGGCGGGATTTGGGTCGCTGTTTGTTTTGCAACTCCAGTCTCCCAGCTTCTGTCCGCATGGACAACCTATTGAAACATCACATCTAGATCCTTGCGTATGCCGCAAAAGACGCGCTGCGATACTGCCGGAAAAACATCCGTTCGAATCATTGAGTTAAAGGTTAACTTTCTTTTGAGAACGGGGGGGCTCGTGTATAGTGCATCACGATGAGCAACCCCCATACCATTCGCCAGATTGCGACGGCAGCAGGCGTATCCATTGCCACGGTCTCACTGGCACTTCGCAATCATCCGAGAATTTCCGAGGCGACCCGCCAGCGTGTGCTGAAAGTGGCCAAAGAGCAGGGATATACGCCTGATCCCCTTGTCTCGACCCTGATGAACAAACTTCGGACATCCCGCGTGAATCGGAACGCCGAAAAAATCGCTTACATGACCTTCTGGGACACTCCTGACGAATGGCGTCAGAATTACAACGACTTTGCCTACTTTACGGGAGCCTGCGAACGGGCCGCACAGACGGGCTACGAGATCGAGCACTTTTGGGCAAGAGAACCCGGTATCTCCAGCGCCCGCCTAAGCCGTATTCTTTATACCCGGGGGATTCGGGGCATTGTTTTTGCACCGTTCCATCGTCCCAATGGCCATCTTTCGCTCGACTGGAAATATTTCGCATGCTCTGCATTGGGGTTCTCCATTCTCCGGCCCTGCTTACACCGAACCAGCCATTATTATCAGGAGGGGATGAAGCTCTCCTTGAGAATGCTCAAGCGCCACTGCTACAAACGCATCGGCTTTGCCAACTTTACCGTCTTTGACAAACGCGCGCAGCATGGCTGGCTTTCCGGTTATCTGGTTTACATGAATCAACTGCCGTTGAAGCGACAGATTCCGCCACTATTAGTGCCTGCAGATAGAACCAAAGGCATTCAAACGTTCCCGAAATCGCCCGAGATTCGCAGGCAGGCTCTGACGCCCAATCTTTTCTGGAATCCGGAGTCTTTTTACAATTGGCTGGACCAATATCAGCCGGATGTGGTTATCAGTAATACCATTCACCCTCTCGCGTTTATGAAAGAGCGGGGAATCCGTGTTCCGGAAGACATCGGATTTGCATCCCTTGATCGCGTTTTGGATACAGACCCATGGGCGGGTGTTAACCAACGGCCCAAGAACATCGGCGGCGCCGCGGTAGACCTCGTGGCTAGCCAATTGCAAAACAATGAATATGGCCTGCCGCCCCAAGCCAAATACGTGATGCTGGAAGGGACTTGGGAAGACGGCCCCACCATTCGCTGATCGGCGGCAGGCCCTGCGTGGAACGACAATAAAGGCTGAAGAGTTGCCCCGAACATCCTCAGCCTTATCCCCGTTTTGGAAGTCAAGACTCCCGGCGGCGCAAGGTCTGAGCCCCGATCAGCATCCCGAAACCGGAAGCAATCATGGCCCAAGTGGATGGCTCGGGCACGACCGTGAACTCCAAGGTGCTGGCGCTGGAGCCTGTTCCGAACGCGCTGATGGTATCGTCGACCGCGCTCACATTGATAAGGCTCGAATCGATCAAGGCATATCGGGTTCCGTTTAAGACCACATCCGTGGAATCTACCGTACCGTCGCTATCGACTACGTAGTAGGTCAACTGGGCATTTTCATAAGCCGCCAGCAGCGACGCGCCGGAAAGGCCCTCCACATAGAAAGACCCTTCGAACTTGGCCCCCGCGCTGGAGGCGAGCGTGGCAGTGTCGAGCGAGGAGAAATAGATGCTGATGTGGTTGGAACTCGAGAGATTCAGCCCGCCGCTGGATTGGGTAATGTGGAGAACATCATTAAGGCTGTTAACGGAGTTCGCGTAATTGGGAGTCGCCTGGGCGAGTTCGAAGGCAAAGGAGAGGCTGTTGCCAACCTCCAGCGACGAAGCGGTAAGGATGCCCGGGCTGTTGCCGGGAGAGACCACGCCCGACCCGCTCAGGGTGCCAGTGATCAAGGTGCCCGCGAGGGTGCCGCCAACGGCTACATTGCCGACCTTGCCGGTGCCTTGGAGCGTGGCGCCGGAGACGACATTGACATTGCTGCCGGTGGTTCCGGAAACGGTGAGTGAGCCAGTATTCACCTTGTAGCCGGAGGATGCAATGCTGCTTCCCTTGAGGAAGCTCGCACCGTCGAAGGTGGCCGAACCCAGGAACGTTAGCCCATTGCCGTTGATTGTGGCGCTGGAGACATTGACATTGCCCGAAGCGGTGCCGCTGCCGGAGAGCGTATGGCCACTCTGAACGGTGAAGTCAGAAGTGATCGAGCCATTGTTGGTCACATTGGCATTGAAGGCGCTGGCCGCCGCCGTGGCCCCGGAGCCAACGGTGAGATCATTATTAAACGTCAAGCCACCGGAAATGGTTCCACTGTTCATCACCACTCCGCTGAGCGTTCCGGATCCGGCAAGTGTCTTGGTGCTTGCAACCGTGAGATCGGAGGTAATGGTGCCGTTGTTGGTGATGTTGCCATTGAACGCGCCGGCCGCCGCCCTGGCGCCGTTGTTGATGGTGACATTGTTATTGAGGGTCAAAGCGCCGGAAATCGTTCCGCTGTTGACCACCGCTCCGTCAATGATGCCGGTGCCCGACAGTGTTGCCCCACTGCCCACCGTCACTGCGCTGTTGGTGGATCGCCCGGTGATATCAAGCCGCCCCTGCGAAATCGTCGTCGTCCCGCTGTACGTATTGCTCGCGGAGAGAACCGTCACCCCAGACCCGCTTTGGACGAACGCCCCAGTACCGGAAATGATACCGGAAAGCGTGTTAGTCCCGCTGGCAATGGCCGAGATCGCTCCACTATTGGCGATGGCTGCTCCAAGGGAACCGCCATTCGCCTGATTGAGCGCCAGCGTGGCTCCCGAGGAGACGGTCACGTTGGCGCTATTGATCGAGCCGCTGGTTCCATTGCCAATTTGCAACGTGCCGTTGCTGACCGCTGTCGAGCCGGTATAACTGTTGGTTCCGGCGAGAATGATGGTGCCGCCGCCCGAGCCGGTCACGCTGTAGGAACCGCCCGTTTCATAAATGGTGCCGCTGAAGAGAGTGGTGCCACCCGTAGTTGCGGTCAGCGTGATCCCGGTGCCCTGCAGATTGACATTGCCGGAGTAGGTTGCCACACCGCTCGTGATGTTGCTACCTACCACGCGGGTATCGGTGGTGTCAGTGCTGGTCAATATGATATTGTTGGCAATGGTGATGCCACTGGTCCCGATCAGCAGTGCTTGCGTTTCCGCCGTCCCCGCAGATTGCCCCCCCAACTGGATGCCCCAGGCTCCCGACACTGAGGCCGCATTATTGACGACCAAAGCGCCTTTAATGACATTGACCGCACCGCCTCCGTTCAATGCCGTATTGGTGCCGCTCAGCCGGTAAACCGCGCCATTGCTGGACGCGGTATTGCCGATACTGATATTCAGGTAATTACTGGAGCCGTTCTTGGTAATATTGCCGGAAATATCTATCACTGCGGTCGAAGCATAGGAAATGAGGGAGAGAGTGCCGTTAGCCGCATTCGTGTGCTGGATATTTCCCGTAATCGTCAGGCTGCTAAGGGCACCGGTGGTAGTAAATCGCTTTTCAGAAGCTCCAGAGAGATAGATCGTGCTGCTGATGGAAGCCACCGTGTTGCTGCCGGTAGCAATGGTGGTCGCAGAGGCTCCGGAAGACAACGTGATGGGGCCGCCGGAGAAGGTATAGGTTGATGAGCCCGAGTTGCTGGTGCTTGCAGCGATACCGGTATTACCAACAAGCAGGGAAAACGCGGATACCCCGCCCGCATCCACTGTAACCGTTCCGTTATTTCCCCGCAAGAACACAGCAGTTCCACCGGTGACCCAGGCTCCATCTGATCCAGTGGAATCCGAAGTGGATCCCCAGTTGAGGTTTGAACTATTCCAAGTGCCCGTCCCACCAAAAGAACCATCGCTGGCAACCCCGTTGGGATCCCAATAGCCTACCGCCGCTTGCGCCGAAGATCCGTTCCAGAGAACGGCCGCAGCTGCCAGCGCCATAAACATTCTTTGCCATACCGGGGTGTGGGTTGCGCAACCTGCGCGATTGATGGTATCCCATTGTGAGGGAACAGGGGCATTTTTCATAATAGGGGTATTGTTTTGTTTGATAGGAAACGAACGTTTCGGGGAAATGAAGTTGCTTTGAAATTGCTCCTAGCTAATGCAACTCGCAATTCGTATTTAGTTTAATGGTTAACCTATGAAACCGTAGGCGGCAGATAGCGAAAATCGGCGCGAGCAAGAAGATGCCTTTTGTGAGTTTGCCCTCGGATTAATTTTCCACCAGGTGGGCCCGTCCCCACCCTCCCCGATCCCCGGAGTTTTTGGCGGTTCCATTCCACATAAGCTGCTGGGCGCGAGTCGCTCCATTATCGCTATTATCAATGGCAACATCAAATAACATTTCCAGCCCAGGCTCCGCTTTGACGCCAAGAACGCTCCATGGAATGGAGGCTTCCAGAACATACCCGTCACCCGAAACATCCTTGATAACGAGGCTTTGGCATTGGGCGCTTTCTTCCGGGTGATCGGCGATGAAGATCTTCGGCTCCGGGCTTGCTCCCAGAATAATTTGGCGATCACTAAAGACCATCGTCCCGCCTTCCGAAATGTTTTTAGCGCCAATGAACAGCTCGATTCCGTCGCCTTTCCAAAGGGAAGGACCGGGATTCCCGTTGAGCATGGGCGTATGATCCTTGACCTGAATCAGGAAATAGAGCGCTTTATCATCCCAGCATACTCGAAAATCCCCCCGCATATCCTGGTTGGAGTTCCCGAACACCAACCGGCTCGATTCAATGGGTGTCGCGGGACGCCCCGGCCAGTTGGTCGTGGAACCATCAAATTTCATACTGGCCAGCGCGCGCGGAATGGCCACGGTGCGCAAAGCAGAGCCCTTGGCGTTGCTGGCAAAACGGGGATCGTCAAAGGAGAAGGGAGGCACTTTTCCAAGCATCACATCATAAATGCGCTTATGAGTTTGAAGGGCAGCCTTGACTAGTTCCTCGTAGGGCCGATCCGCCACATTGACAAAACCGATATTGTTTCCTTCGCCATTAAGCCCTTCAAACGAGCGCCCCGTAAGGGGTTGATCCAAAAAAGAAAACCATTCCGAGCCCACAACGTACGGCGTTGATGCCGCCTGCTCAACATAGTGACGGTAAGCCAGTCCCCGTTCCTGCTGATTATTGACCTGGATTAGCGTCCCAAGCCCTTGATCCGCAGCGCTGTAATACCATTCACTCAAAATAATCGGACGCTGGCCGCTCCTTTCATAAATCTTTTTTAGAAAATCCATTTCCATCGGATAGGTGTAGTAATTGACACTCACCACATCCAGGTGCTTTCCGGCAATCGTCACCACATCCGCATTGTTCGCAGTGCTGGGAGTCCAGCGGCAGCCGATCAATAAATGGTTCTGGTCATACTTATGGAAGACCCGATCCACCGTCTCAAAGTATGTTTCCAGAAAGAGTCTGAAAAAGGAGCGCATATCATCCGCCGCAGCTTCAGTGCGGACTATGAGCGGCTGTTCCCGGGCTTCATCAAAGCTGGCGAACGGCTTTACGGGATTCCACGCAGCGTTAAAGTTAGCAATCTCGCCATACTTATTCTCCAATAGCTCGACCAGCTTTCTTTTCGAAGGCGACTGGCTGGCCTTGAAGGTAGGCACCCGTTTGGGGACCAGTTCAAAGTGTTGTTCGTTACCCAAAAAATAACCGATCAGGAGAGGATCGTCCGCTTTCGGATAGACTTTGGATTCAAACACTTTTTCCATCGCTGCCCCGATGTTCGGAGCAAAAGGATCAATGCATTCGGCCGCCCCGATTTTTTCCGGCAACATGGGCAGGTTGTTCCATCGGTTGAGCGGCAGACTTAAAACATAGGGAATCCGGGCCGTTTTCATCGCCTCCGTCGGAGGGGTGAAAGCTCCCGTGCTATTGAAGCCCCAGGCGCGTAGGCGTTCGATGCTTTGGGCCGAATACTCCTCGAGCGAGAAAGGCTTGTTATACTTCTGGATCCAGTTTGCGATGAAAAAAGAAACCGTGCTGCCGGACCGCCACGCTGGCCCGAACTTCTCCTTGGGCGGGAGCCACTCGAATGCATTTTCGCGCCCCGCTACAATGGTGGCATCGTCGGCATTGACAGCGCATGTTGCCAGGTGAAAAAACACATTCCCCTCAGGCGTCACCATCACTTTGCGATGGCCTAGATCCTCCACATGAAAAAATCCCGTTTTTTTTAGATGGTATTGCGCGCCGCTGCCCGCCAGCCCCCTAAAGTCATCTTGGGGATAAGCATCAAACTTCCCAAGCAGCGCTTTTTGTTTGGGAATGTCAGCCACGAGTTCCGACACATCTTTGACTTTCTCGGGGAAATCCTTCCGCGCGCTCTGCCCAAAACGCGTTAGTAAAATCTTCCGTTCGGCCTTCGGCTGAGACGCTGCGCTGGGCTCCCCTTCCGCTCCGGGAACAAACGGCGCAAATTTAACCTCAAACGACTTTTGCCCAGGATGAGTCACAAAGGTGAAATTGAAAACACCCGCGAAAACCGGCCAGTTGAAAAACCGATTATCACCCAATTGATGGTAATCGTGCGGCAAGATAATCGAAAGCCCATGGTTCAGCGGGTCCACAATATTAAACCGCGAGGCGTGCGTGCCCTGGATGATCGCCTTCTCCTTGCTTTCCGGAAGCGGCGTCAGCGCTGCCTGGTCGAAAGAAAACCGTCCACCTTGGTTGAACGACATGGGAAAAGTCATCAGCGCCACAAAACCCCAAGCGCCCGTTGGTACACCGTCAAACGAAAACACCACCTTTTGCTCCGCAGGGAAAAGCTCTCCCCTGACATTTGCCCCGGAGGCGTAACTTGCCACAAAGGTATTGCCCTGGACTTCCACAGCCGCTGGTTTTTCACCGCTATAATCCTTCTCGTGTCGACGCAGCGCCGGAACTGGGAAAAAGAACTTGCCCATGCTGCCCGCATCGATCTGGATTCCTCTTTCAGAGACCGCGGTGTTTAACGCTGGCGCTTCGGCACTACAGATAACTTGGGAGATGAATAATACGGCTAATAGGAAAAAACTATGAACAAGTTTCATATCGCGGAGAACGGTTTCGGCTGGAGCGGAGGGAAGAACTCCGAGGGAGCGCCTGCACGATAGGTCTCAAGTAAACCTGCCACAAGGAATAGATTTCGCCGCGATATTAAACAGTTAACTTGCGGTGCCGAGAAACAACATAACTCTCGTTTGGCTAATGATGCATAGGGCGCATGGAAGGCCAAGATATCGATGAGAATGGTCTCGGTGCTAAAAAACCGGAGGAACCTTTGTTTTACGTAAAGATATGGTAGGAATTATTCTCTGACAGAGTATTTCCCATCGCCTCAAAATCGAACGTGGGGGGAACCTCACCGCGGGTTCGAATCCCGCCCCTTCCGCCATTTCCTACTCTGGAAATGACGCTTTTCCGAGAGTTGCGGCAGTTTTTCCGCTCCTCTACGACCGGAAGGTTGAGTTTTTCCTCTGTATCTCGGCCCACCGTGTCCACGAAGAACCCCCGTGCCCAAAAGCTTTGCCCAGCATAATTCCTCTCTCGTTTCAAGAAGTGCCGCGCCACGTGGATGGCGCTCTTGCCCTTGATGTAACCCACCACTGCCGACACCGCCAATTTCGGCGGCACATTAATCAGCATGTGGACGTGATCCGGCATGATATTCCCCTTCTCTTTCCAGCAGCCCTTCTGCTCAGCCGGTTGGTCGAACACTATCCCCAATCTCTTTTTCACCACCTCGTAGAGCTTCTTGCGCCGATACTTCGGGATGAAAATCACGTAATACTTACACTGCCATCTGGTATGGCTTAAACTGTTGTGGTCTTCCATTGTTCGTTTGGTCTTGTGGCTTTGCACGGCTCACCAGACCAGCGAACAGGAAGACTGCATTATAAGTTAAACTCTGTGAGTCCTCCGGCAAAGCCGGAGGGGTTCCTATTGGACTTCTAACTTGTTTGCTGCAAATTTCCCCCATTAGAGGCAATAAGATCGCGGTACCAAAGGGCGGAATCTTTCAACGTGCGCTTCTGGGTTTCGTAATCGACATGAATGAGGCCAAACCGGGGGCGATATCCCTCGGCCCATTCAAAGTTATCCATTAGCGACCAGTAGAAATAGCCTCCGAGCGGGATGCCTTCCAGGGCGGCTCGTTGGAGGCCCGAGAGGTAGCGGCTGATAAAGTCGATTCGCTGGGGATCATGGACCTTCCCGTCCCGCGCAACCCAGTCGGTGATGCAGACCCCGTTTTCCGTGATGACTACCGGGAGCCTCCCATAGCGTTCGGACAGGAAACGGGGCGCCCAATAGAGCGCGCTGTCTTCGAGTTCCAGCTAGCCCAAGGTGCCGACCGGGTTGCCCGGCTGCTTTGGGTGGGAATGGGGTTTGCCGTCCGGATCGCGGGATACCTTGCAGCCGGTGTAGCTGTTAAACCCAATGAAATCGAGCGGCTGACGGATCGTCTCCATATCGCCGGCAGCCACTTTGGGCATCGCTTCTTTGAAATGGGTATAGGCTTCGGCAGGGTACTCGCCGAGGTGGATTGGGTCCGCCCAAATGCCGATGTTGTACACGGAATCGGAGCGGACTCCAAAAAAGACTTCCCTTGCGGCTTCAATATCTGGGAGGCTTTCAGTTGCGGGGACCTGCGCCGTGCTGGCGGAGGCCATACCGATCCTGATTGGGCCGGGGCAGGCGGCCCGCAGGGCTTGCACCGCCGTTCCGTGGGCGATCAAAACATTGTGAACGACGCGCAGGACTTGAGAGATTTCCAGCTTATCGCCCGGCGCGTGCAGGCCTTCGTGGTGTCCCAGGCCGACGAAGCACTGGGGCTCGTTGAGTGTGATCCAGTGTTTGATGCGATCGCCCAGGCGGCTCCCCATCAGGGTGGCGCACTCGCCAAACCATTGGGCGGATTCCCGGTTAAGCCAGCCGCCGCTTTGGTAGAGGCCCAGCGGAAAGTCCCAGTGAAAAAGCGTAAGATACGGTTCGATGCCCGATTCCAGCAAATGATCCACCAGGCGGTCGTAGAAGCCAAGCCCTGCTTCGTTGATTTTCCCAGTACCTTCCGGCACAACCCGAGGCCAGGAGACGGAAAATCGGTAAGCTTTCAGGCCAATGTCCTTCATCAGGCCCACGTCCTCGCGCCAGTGGTGGAAGTGGTCGCAGGCGACTTGGCCATGGTGATTGAGAAAGACGGCTCCTGCTTTTTGGCACATCATGTCCCATACGCTCGGACCTTTGCCCTCCTCATCCCATACGCCTTCGATTTGATAGGCTGCGGTGGCGGCTCCCCAGGCGAATGAGGCAGGGAAAGGACTGGTGTGGGTGTCGGCTGGGATCATGGTAAAGCGGCGTGGGTATTGTATGGGGTACCGAAAAACAAGGATGACGGGATGACTGGTGTGAATTTTTCCTGCGCTACACGCTGAACTTATTCCGGAGCCTTATACCCCGTGGTTCCGCCCAATAGCAAAAACCTCCGGTAAACGATAAGCCCCGTCAACAGCGCCATAAAAGAGAGAATGGAACTTACCAGAAAAATGTGGCGGTAAGTATGCCCTGTATAGTCAAGGATACTCCCCATGATCGGGCTGATGATAATGCACCCTAAACTTGATACAATTCCCGCCGCCGATGAAAATTGAGCAAACCGGTTCTTGGGGAATAGTCGCTGCTGAAGCGAAGCGGTTGCGGTAAGCCAGACTCCGGCGAGGAAACATTGGGGAACCAGAACAACGCCCAACGTGAGGGAATTATGGGAAAAGAACCCGCCCCATAAGGTCACGCCGGTATAGATGACTAGTGTAACCAACGACACTTGCAACGGGTGGAAACGATCCACAAGAACCCCCAGCGGATAGGCCGCTACCAGCGAGAGCAGGAAAGCAACCGCCATCAGTTTGCCGAAGGTATCCATACTCATCCCAACGCTTTGGGCGAAATATACATTAAACAAATTAACCGGCACCAAAGCCATCAGGGATAGTGCAAACGAAACAAAGAACCAGCAGTAATAGCCGTTGCCAAAGCTCTCCAAAAAATACGTCTTGGTGGCGCCAAATACCCCCGTCAAGGCGCTTTCTTCCGCTACCGGAGGCGGAGGATATTCACCCTCTTTAACCTTGAGGCACATAACACTAAAGGCGATTCCGTAAAGCAGCCCAAGACCGAGGAATATCACGAGGGAATGGCTCTCGATTTTCCCCATCATCCAGTAGCTGAACAAGATACCCGCGACGAGGCTGATGGCCCTAAAAGCTCCGAAAAACCGCCCCAGCATCGACTCTGGAACAACGTCGTTGATCAGCCCTCCGAAAACGGCGTTCACAATCGTGCTGGCCCCGGCAAAGAGCGTCCACAAAATGGAATAAAGGATTAGAATCGTGGAATTGAGCCCGGGAGAGTAGCTCCCCAGCATGGCATGAAAAACCGCCGCGATTTGTGGGCAATAAGCCAGGCCGACCATGGAAATAACCGCCACCGGGGTTGGCGCAAAGAGGTAGGGAATACGACGCCCCCATCGGCCTCTGTGGCGATCCGACTTGTAACTAATGACAGGCCCCAAGAGCATGCCGATAACGGAGGGAACCGAACCGATCAAGAACCCAACCAGCGTGTCTGGCGCACCGTGGCTTTTAAACAGAATCTGCATCAAAGGCGGGGTAGCCCGTTCTTTGATTGACCAGACAAAGTCCCCCCAGAGCAGCCAGCAAAACAAGGTCAATATCCCGGCGGTCGTATAGGTAAGGGTGCCTACCGTCCATAATTTTTTTGTCGGTATGGGTTTTGGGGGGTGGATGGCGTTCATCTGGGAAGGTGGGTGGAACAAATGGTTTTCCAGGAAAAATCAACGGCTCTATCGCCGCGGCTCTTCGGGTCGGAATATACGGCAAAAGTCCATAAGAGCAGTATGGATTGAGGCAAGTTCCGGGTGCCACAATTTTTCCCATTCCAGCGAAATACCGCCTGCATAGGGCGCTCGGGAAAGCGTCTCCAATAAAGCACTCGTTGGGTAATCGCCCTTTCCCGGGGGAACATAGCTGAATGCTTCGGCGGTGTTGTGAACCCCGACGCTATCCTTATAGTGGATATGGGCAACCCATTCACCGATTTGCCGCCAGGTTTGCTCGGGATGCTCCCCCGCAAAACGCCAAGTGTGATGGGCATCCCATAGAAGTCCCAGCGGGACATCCAATCGGTTGTTCAACGCCAGGCAACGTTCGGCTGATGAAAAAATATCGTGCGTTTCCAGCAGCAATTTGCAACGCCATCTCTTTTGGGCGAATGTCTGGCGGATTTGGCAAACCCAATGAGCCATTTGGTCCAGCTGCTTGCTGGAGAGCGCCTCGCCCAGTTCCTCACCTCCGCGGCCAAAGACTCGCAGGTAGGGAGTATGCAACCGCTCGGCCAGTTCTGCAAAACGGTAAAAGTCTTCGACCTCCTTCGCCCCGGCCGTCAGCAAGCAGAGCGAGGTGTCAAGCACAAGGATCGGTACCGGTGCGGCGGGAAGCGGATGCCTTTCGAAATACACCGGGAGGTCAAGGCTTCCCTCCAGGGAGCGTAATTCGAGAAATTTAAGCCCGAACTGGCGGGCCAACCGGTTCGAGTCCAATAATGAATCCAAGGGATTGCCAAGGGTGGAGAATCCCAGGGAGAGCCGTTGATTCATAGATCGAACAATCAAGCCCGCTTTAGGTTGCCCAATCAAATTGCTGAAGCGAGATGACCGCTTCGAGCGGTTCACCATTGAAGAAACGCTGAAGATTTCGCTCGGCAAAGGCCGCGCATTTCGGCAGGCGATCATACGTCGGGCCGCCGATATGAGGCGATAGAACAGCGTCGGGGATGGCTAATAGAGGGGATTGATGCGGCAGCGGTTCCTCCCGAAAAACATCCAAGGCAATCCGGATTTTCCCAGCCTTCGCCAATCGGATCAGGGCCTCTTCATCCACGACCCCGCCGCGTCCGACATTCACAAACAGCGCGTGTTCAGGCAAAAGCTCAAGGATTTCGGCAGATACGGAATCTTTCGATTTTGGCGTGAGCCCCTCGCATTCTACGAGGATGCCGCAGTTGGAAAACAAGTCATGCAATGATTTACTGGGTGTTACGCCATATTCCTGCATAAACGAGGCCGGAACGCCTTCCGAATAGGCCGAGATCGTCGCGCCAAAAGGCTGCAATAGCTTCACCAGATTTTGCGCCACCGCGCCGAAGCCATGGATCCCCACATGCTGCTCAACCAACGAACGGGTGGGCATGGTAAGACGGTATTCCGTCTGCTTTTCAAACGGGCTCATAAAACACCCTCTCCAACGGGGCGCATGGCGCAGAAGCGATAAGATGAGCAGCAGCGCGTGCTCCGCCACGGAAATCGCGGCGATGCGGCCCCAGTTGGTAACCATCACGCCGCGCTCCAGCAGTTCCCGCGGCACGACGTGACGCACGGACCCGGTCAAGTGGCAGACATATTTCAGTTTCAACTCCGGATCTTGAACATAATCCAAGGGCAATGCGGGGGTATGCCAGCTTGATACGACAACGGTCGGCTGGACTGATTTAAGCATATCGGCCCAGGCTTCAGCTGAGCATTCCGAGGGGTTGAAATGCACTAGTTTCCCGGGAAGCCGCACCGGGCTTTCGTTGGGGAAAAACAGCTTTCTCTCGATCTCGGACAGGCACACCAAAACGGCGCTGGCACAGGTGGGACTCTGGCAATCGGCCTTGGAAACTAAAGCACTCATGTTTAGCATCTACTGTATAGTAGCATTCGTTAAAAACAAGGCAAATCGCTCGCGGACGATCAAGCCATGGCGTGCTTAATGGGAAAAAACGCCTGTTTCAACGGAGAACTTTGCCATCAATACTCTTGATGGCAGAAAATTCGAGCCGAGGCCGGGGTCACGGCGCTGGAGGGGGTGCAACCTACACTATCGCAGAGCTGCTAGGTGCTCTGGCGGGCGATAACGTAAGGACGACTCCAAAGCCTGATGGTTTTCGAATCATCCGTGGAATGCTGCGCAATCAGTTTCACGGCTTCCCTGATGTCTTCCGGCAACGGAATACGGACACAACTGATCTGCGGGAAAATCCGCCCGGCGATCGTTTGGTCGTCTTCCACACTAATCACTCGGACGTCCTCCGGAATCCTTAGGCCCGCTGCAAGCGCGGCTTGGACCAGGCAGGCCGCGGCCCAGGCATCCACGCAATAAATTCCGTCGCCGGTAAATTCGCCGGATTTGAAATAGGACTTCAACGCCTCGTAGCAAGCCGGTGCATTGCGCATGGTGGGCAGCGTCTGATCAATAATGTTTTTCTGAATGACCGGCAGCTTTTTTTCGCCCATCCACTGGATATATTCCGCCTGCCGCGAGGCATAAGTCGCCCACTCGCTACTGCCAAAAAAGCCGATCCTGCGGCAACCCTTCTCCAGGAGATGATCTAGAGCCATGCGGGAAATATCGCGTTCCCGGTGCAATAAGGCATGCACTCCCTGGAGGTAGCCTAGATGAGTGTCAGATCCGTAGAAGAACGTCGGAACGTTTTGGCTCTGAACGCCATGGATGACATCAATACATTTGGAAATATCCCGGATAAAAAGCGTTCCCGCCAAGCGTGGAAAAATATGCCGGATATCCGGCACGCAGGACCGGAGGTCATCCACCACCAGTTCCTGCCATTGGAGTTCAGGAAAGAGCCGCGCCATGGGGGTCAGCCGCCCGATGACGGAGTAGTCCGCCTCGCTGGTCACGAGCAGAATGAGCTTATTGCGGGCCAGGGGAGCCACGAAGGTCCCCTTGCGGTGCAGCTTGTAGAGCAACCCTTCTTCGGTAAGCTGGTTGACCGCCTTGCGCGCCGTGGCGACGTTGACCTGAAACCGCTCGCAAAGCTCCATTTCGGAAAGGAACGGCATATGCGGTTTAAAGCGCTCTTCCGCAAGCATGCTGCGCAGCTCCTCCTCGATCCTTCTGTAAATTGGGATTTTGGGAGAAACTCGATTGGCGGTGCGCATACCTGTTCTAGTGTGCCTTTTTGGGCCCGCTCGTCAAACGCAATGCACAGGGGATTCCCCAAAGACTCTCCCCAACCGGAGATTTACCTCAGGGCGTTAAAGGTATGGAGAGCCCGCTCCTGTTGTTGAACCATGGCATTTGCCTCTGGAGAAAGGGAGAGCGGGGCAGTGGGAGCAGGCAGAAATTCGTAAACCGCCAGCATCGAGCCCATTCGCGCGGCTACGGGAAGCATCGAACCGGTGGCAATCCAGACCTCGCCGGAAGCGTTCTCATAATGGGAGCATTGCACCCCGCGATAGTTGACGGTTTCCCGGAAGCTGGAGACCCCCAGGCCCTCGACAAAAAGGAAACCCTCCGAATAGAATGGATACGGCGGCGTGTCGGGTGTGACGGCCAGCAATCGCGGTTTGTCCACCAAGGCGATGACGAGGTAATTTTTCACTCGTGCAAACTGGTCGGCGACTCCGTCCTTGTACCTCACGGTCACATACTGGATATCGCCGGTCTTAACCGTCTCGATGACCGCTGGAACCCCTTTTGAAGAACTGCTGGCAGATGGCGCTCCCCGCCCTTCCTGCAAATAGACTTTCCAATGAGCATTTTCGGGAATCGCCGCGACATACGGAGCCCTGGGAATCGCCTCCTCGGCGCGGACCAGCGGCGACAGGCATGCCATGGCCAACCACAGAACCAGATATAGGACAGAGGTAACTTTCATTCGCGGACAACCTCCAGTTGTTTATCTATCACTTTGCCAGTGTAGCGGTCAATGGCCAGATGCAGCCAGTAATGCCGCTCGCCCTCCACGTTGAACTGATCCAGGGAACTGGCGGTCGTAGGGTATTTGCCAACCTGTGCCACGAGATCGACCAGGAGATTCCAGGTGCGGGTGTTGGAGCTATCCGCCAAGGCGCGAATCACGGCCTCCCGCTCCGTTTTAATCAAGGAGAGACTGCTCAGCGAGGAGTCCACCATCAGCCGGGCGACCAGATCGGAGCGATTGGCAAACGGTTTGGTTTGTTCGAGAGAAATCAAAGCGGTGGCAACGGTCCCCGCGTTGGCGGAAGAGACCGTGGTGCCGGTGCCGCTGCTGGCTTGAGTAGCCCCGGAGATGACAGCCGCCAATACGTTCTTTTGCAAGGTGTTAGGATTAAGTCGCCCTCCGCGCACGGTCTGCGTTCCATTAAGAGAAAAGAGATCCAACAACCCCGCATCCGCGCTGGAGGCAGAAAAGAAATCGAGCGTTTTCCAGGGCATGTCCCGGTAGGCGTAGCCCAGTTCCCCGACCGACCGGAATGGGCGGTTCAAAATAACGGGCCGCGCTGCCGTCCCCGATGTCGAAGTGAACAGCGGGCTCGCCGACGAATAACTATAAAACGCATCGCCGGGACGGGTTTGGCCGTCGTTATCCGGATAAGCAGGGTTTGCCGCATTGGTCCCGGGTGGCCCACCGGAACTGCTGTTGACCGCCCACATGTCCACGCGGTACGGGGTGGTGCCCGAGGTGATATATCCCAGGCCGGAGGTCACAAATGGATCATACGAGGTGATTGGACCATTGACCGTGCTGGCATCCGGCGTAAGAGTCTGCGCCGCCTGCGCGGTGGAGATATAGGTGGTGTTGCCCCCTGAGCCAAAGCGGGAGGTCCGGGGGTCACTCTTTAAAGACAAATACCAACCGACCGCGCCGCTCCCTTTGAGAATCGAGACCCAAGGGGCTTGCCGATAACCGGTTCCCGGGTACGGGCTGTTACTATTGTCTAACCCCACGAAGGTTCCATACGTCCGGTAAGTGCCGCCCGGGTCCTTATACTGAATGCGGTACACCATGGACGTGGAGAACTTAAGCATCATGGTTGCCGATTGGGCCACCGCCTGACTCCAAGTCACGCTGGTTGTTCCAGTCGTGGTGGACATAGTATCGGGCGGAAAGCCGACTACCGGGTTGAGAGATAAGGTGCTCGATAGCGTCGGTGAGCGGTAGTCGGTGGCGGGTGATGCCAGCGAAAACGAAATGACTCCATTGCCGGGGGCTTTGGCAAAATGGGTAACCGCCGTGCCGGTCGTTGTCCAACTACCGCCATTGGCATCCCAGTACCAGCGATAGTTCACCGAATTCAAAGAGGCAATGGCTCCGATCATATAGTGATCGGAATTATTGTCGTTACTGCTGTTTTCGAGCGGCGAAATTTGAAATTGCGTCGGGTAGGCGCCGGTATTGGAGGCCAGCGCCTGATGGGGATTCCAGAGGTTAAAGCAGTACTTGAAAATATTCTGCTGAGTGTAAGGAGTCGTGTAATTACCCGGCCCCGAAAGGGTAAATAAGAACTTATTCAAATACGGCAGATCCTCGATGCCGTAGACGCTGTTGGCGTCGGTCGCGGAACTCCCCGGTGGAATCAAGGTGATCGTCGTCGGATAATTATCGGCATCCCACTGGTCGATAATATTGGCTCCGATTCGAAGAAGCTGCAGCGTCACCTTGAGATCGGGGTCTTGAAAATTTGCCGACGTGTACCCTTCCGTTCCCACGAGAACATCGCCCCTTGCTCCGCCCCGGCCCACCGAGCCGTACGAAATTCCCGCCTGTAGCAATTCAAAAAAATCCGCTTCCCGGTTCTGCCCGGCGACATCACTCAAAGACATAATGCCGTGTGGGTCGGTGTGCTTGTATTTGGTGCTGGTAGTCGGATAACGCCAGTGGCGAAAGAGGCCGTTCGAATCGCTCATCACATCCAGCCCGAAATAACGCTGAATATCATCCACATCCTGCGTCGAAAGCCCGACCGTGCCCAGTTTTTCGAGCAGCGCGAGCTTCTCAAGCGGAAAGCGGTATTTGACCAGCGGCTCTCCCGCGACGGCTTGCGTTCCATTGTTCCGCGTAAACGCGCTCTGCACTTTAACGCTGAAAATATAAGGAGGATTATAATCCGTGGCGCTGGCTCCCGTGCCGGTGCAAGTGGGGCCGTTCACCTCGCGGCTGAAGGTGCCAAGGTACTGGAGTGCCGTTTCAAATTGCCGCTGCTCGGTGGAGTTCGTCGCGATACTCTGCAACAGCTTAATCAACTGCTGCCGATTTACAAAGGAATGATCGGTGTTCCCGTTGTAAACGGACGTTCCGGAAACACCGACGAAGGCGTTGGTGCTTGACGTGACCAGCGTCTGATAGCGTGCGGCGGCGGCGGTGTCGAACGTAAAGCTGGACATTGTCCCCGAGGGCTGGAGCGTTGCATAGTTTCTCCAGCCGACGATCTGGTCGATTTGAGTTTTAGTAAATGTCAACTGCGTTAGGTCCGCATAGGCAAGCCCGCCCTTGGGGCCATATTGGCTGGCTGAGGAAGAGGAGGGATAGCCCGCCGCGTTGATGTCCAGCAGACCGCCTTCGTTATAGATCGCGTAGGCATAGCGGCCGATGGCGCACTGATCGGAAGTGCTGTCGGATAAGTTCTTATTCCACGCCGCCCCTGACGTCGGGCCGCTCCTCGTGACGACTACCCAATCCGGAGCGGTAAAGCTATTGTCCGGCGTCGAATCTCCCGCCGTCCCATTTGCAAGGGGAAGCAGAAAATGAGCATTCCATCGCGCAACGTTGACGGATCGGCCGTTCAGCGAGGTGCCGGTGGAAAGGGCCGCGGCCGCGCGAGTGGCGCTGTCATTGCGGCTGCTATAGCGAATCAAATTGGCAAGCGTTCCGCTGCGGATCGGCATCACGTTGGTGCCTGTCTTGGGAACATAAATCGTATTGGTTCCCGTACCGTTGGCGGTGGAGTTGGAGACGATTTCCTGGATCAGATCATCGGTAATAATGTCCAGCGCCGTGCCCGCCATCATCTCCACTTTGGTGCCGCTGGCACTTGCGTTGGAAACAGAGCGTTCCATGGTCACGCGGGAAAAAAAGGCCACGGTCACCACCACGATCAAAACCAATAGGGAAAGAACCAGCACGAGGGCCACTCCCCGGTTACGGTTTGCATTCAAACGCCCTGATTGGGAAGAGAATGACATAGAAAAAATACCTCTATTTCAGATAGAAAAAGCGTTCGTAGACACGGATGGAGGAAGCCGCCGTATGGCTCAAGCCATAGCTGCTGACAAAAGTGGAGGGGTCCTTGGCGGCCTTGGCCCAAGTTTTCGTCAGAGAGGCGTCCTTGATGAGTTCAGGGGAGGCGTCCCGCAAACCGCTGATGGCTCGTATGAGTGCGCCGACCGTCGTGGAAGCGCGGCTCTTGGAATCAATGAGCGCAATGGTGACCACGATCGCTTTCACGTCTTGAAGCCCCAACGGAGCCCAGACGGCGGCCTGCGCGGTGGCATCGGTGCAAGCGTAGGCAATTTGGCTATTGGTGTCATACCACCGAGAGCCGATGGCATACCCCGCCGTGGAATCCGCGCTGCTATTGGGAGCCGCAGTCGCCGTTAGGTTGTTGACCGTGGTGCCGCTCACCACTGGCGTCAGACTCAAGGTCCCGTCCGTCAGCAAAAAACAGAACTCCATGCGAAACACCTGGTCTCCAATAACATCCCACTGCTGAGCTGCGGTTGTGGAGCCGCCGGGATTGGGATTCGACGAGTTGTTATAGGTATCAGCAATGGCCTGAGAGAAAGTGTCTTTAATCAGCAACGGCAAATGTAAGATCGAGGTGGCATGGCCATCCGCACCGCTTTGCGATGCGACGTCAACCCAGTGCAATCCGCGCCCAAGCCGCTCCAACTCCACCCGGCTCCCACCACTGATCGCATCGTTGACGCGGTACCCCACCAGAGAGGAGGTATTGAGCGACGAATCGCCCGTGCCCGCCGGATCCTGCGAAGCAATGTGGCCCGGTTTCTGACTATAGAAATAGAACGCATCGTTGCCGGTTTGACTTTTAAAATAATAGTTCAAATCGGCCCGTTGATACATGGCCATGAAATCCTCGGCCATTTGGGCGAAAATCATCCGCGCCTGGCTGTCGGAATCCATCAGCTTACCGCAATGCAGCGTTGTCAGGGCCGCGCTATTAAGCAACTGCGTCACCAACAGCACGATGACGGCAAGCGTGCTCACGGAGATCAAGAGCTCAATCATCGTAAACCCGCTGCGCTTTTTCATGGGGATACCTATGAAGGGAGGAGGCCGCTAGTTTTGGCTCAACGATACGACGGTTTCCACCGAGTCGTTCTGGCTGGAGGCCTGAGGCGGCCACGAAATTTTAATCCGGGTAAGCGTTTCGTTTGAGGAAGGCTGCCAGACGGCTTTAATGACTGCCTTGTAACGAGCATCCCCACCCAGCGAGGCGGATGCCGTGCCCAGGTCATTAAAATAAAGTGTTTGCTGTTGGTTCAGGGTGGAGACGTCGATTTTAAACCGGGGGGACTGCGGGGTGCCCGCAGGGGTCGCCCGCACATCTGCCGCAAGATCCGTGACTAAATTCATAGCCGCCGTCTGGTTGGTCGCGCTCCGCGCATTGCTTAACCCAATCGGCAACAGTCCGAGGACAGAAACCAGGGAGAAAGAGGCGATCCCGAGCGCAAGGGTAATCTCCACCAGTGAAAATGCGCTGCGAGCTGTATTTTTTGGCAGGTTCATGGTCGGTAGATGGTAACTTGGCCCGTAAGTCCGCTCACATCAATGGCAACAATATTTTGGTTATTGGCTAATGTCGTTCCTCGCGTGGCTTGGATGGCGATTTCTTTGTAAGCAGCCGGGCTGATCATGGGTCCGGATTCTGAAAGGGCTTCCCCCTGCGGGCTAAATTGAATCACTCCGCTGGGCACGGACGATCCCTGCGAAACCGGGCTCGGGTTAATCCCAAACGTATATTTCGCTGTTTTCCCGAGGGGGTATTGGAATGAAAAGAGGAGCGGCTCCGAAGATAGCCCCACGAGATCGGATTGCTTAACAACGCCCGCGAGGCGAACCCCCACTTTCCGGGCGGTGGCGTCCACGATGTGAACGTTGTTTAACTTAATGAGCTTTCCGATTTGGATGAGCCGGGAGGGTGGGATCACTTGCACCGATGGATTACTCGATGAGGCGACCGTTTTACTATAAATGGAAGTGCCATCTTTGGAGGCGACTATCGCGATTGCAAGACGCCCGACACCTGATTGCGCCGGGGTCGCGTCGGCCCTGCTCAGATCTTCCTCGAAAACTCCAACCCAGGTATAGGTATGGTTCACGACGGCATAAGTCCGCGCCTCCTCCAGCGCGCCCTTGATCATATAGGCAGATGACGTGAGATCTTCCCCGCCTTTGATATTGGTCACGGCAGGCCCCACCAAGGTCATAATCCCCACGGCGATTCCCATCACGACAATCAATTCCAGCAGGGAAAAAGCGTGCCTGGACGGTTCCCTAGGGGAAAGAACCTGTTTGACCAAGCCAGGACAAAAACATGCGCTTGTGTTCATGGGGGATTACTGCGGTATCGTAGACCATTACCCGAAGCGTGTAAAGAGCCATTTTATGCTCAGGGGAACATTCTTGTGTCTCTGTATACAGGTATTTCAGGGGGGTGTCGGCGCTTTTATCTTTGTGAAAGCCTGCTATACCGTAGTTCTAAACGTTTCCGGCACCGATGGCCCGTCAATCCAAACCGGGTCAACCAGGGTCGTGGTCGCTGAGTGGGTAAATCCGATTTCTCCGTGGCAGAGCAAGCCATCCATGACGTCGATCGCTATATTGCCCATGAGCGCCGGACGAATATCCACCCCCGCGTAATGATCCAAGTGGCCCGACGCAAAGAGATGGCAAACCGCCATCTCCCGGGGAAGCGACCATCCATGGCGCTTCGCCGCAGCCTCCAGCGCCAAGTGGTTATGGATTAACAATACATCCGGTTTGTCTCGGCCTCGCAACTCCGCCATCCCGCGATGGAGAAATTCCGCTTCATCCATCCAGCGGCCTCGCATTTCGGGAAACTCTTCCCCAATGCCCGCCAAGGCGCTCAATTTTTCAGGGCCAAACCGCCCGGCCTCCATTCCCGGTTTCAAATAAAGCGGCCGGCGATACCCCCGCCTGCGCAGTTGCAGCAGCGCCAGCCGCATCACTTCGTAGTCGTTGCTGCGCAATTGGTGGAACGGCGCGTTTTCGCAAAAATCAATCATACTCAATAACGCAAACGCCGAGAATGCTCTCAACGCCTCCTCCACCGGTTGCATATTCGCATGAACCAGGATACCGCGAATGCCTCGCGCCCCGAGCATCTCCGCAAGCCGCCGCTGGGGAGCCGCCTCCCGGGGGAGTTCATGGCATTCGATTTTATAGCCAAGCTCCCCGGAGCGTTGCCGCATCCCCTCCAGCAGCCCTTTCCGAATCGGCCAGTTTTCCCAATCTTTAAAAGAGGTTTCGCCGCGTTGAAGCTGGTAGAGGAATGCCAGATTCTCACGATAGTGGACGGGCCTCCGCGCCCGCCGGTAACTGGCCAGCGCCGACATCGCGGGATTGGGCACATACCCCATTTGCCGCGCAATCGCCTGGATCTGTTCGCGCCTCGTCTCGGAGATCAGCGGACTATTGCGCAAAGCCATGGAAACCGTGGCCACGGAGACACTGGCTTCACGAGCGATATCGCGCAAAACTACAGGTCGGCTCGGCATGATTGCAGGGGGGCGGCTGTCAGTTTAACTAATTAAATTTCCCCGATATTGAAAGCAAAAACAGAAAGCTGTTTTGTGTTTCCAGCTATGGAATCACCTCGTATCGATGCCACGCATATCCTCAATCGCCATTCCGCGAACCCCATCTTAAAGTTGGAAGACTACCCCGGGGTCGCGCAAATCTACAACCCATCCCCCGCCCAGCTTGGAGATGAAACCATCCTGCTGGTTTCGGTGGTGGAGCACGCCGCAACCCGTGGCTATGGGCGGGACGTGGGCCAGACCCGCGTCGCCCGAAGCAACGACGGCGTTCATTTCACCTTGGGCAAGGAGAACTTCATCGACGTTCAGTCCGAGGAGCACCCCTGGTCCCTATACCACCACTTCATCGATAACCGTGTGAGTTGCATCGACGGAGTCCATTACATCGTCACTCCCGTCATGGTGCATGGATTCGATGGCCCGGTGGGGATGCTGGGGCGCACGGTGGATTTTAAAAATTATGAGCGCCTGGGGATCATCACCCAGCCGCGCAACCGCGGGGCCTCCCTCTTCCCGGAGAAAGTCGGCGGGCTCTACTGGAAACTCGACCGCCCCGGTGGCGGCGACGGGAGCAACGGCGACATTTGGATCAGCTCTTCGCCGGACCTTCTTCATTGGGGAAATTACCAGCCACTGCTCGCGGCGGGCTACCGGTATTGGAATGTCGAAAAGATCGGGCCGACCCCTCCCATCAAAACGCCCCGTGGCTGGCTTGATATCATCCACGGCGTGTTCTCACCCGCGGGCGGCACGTATTATTACATCGGCGCCATCCTGTTGGATCTGGAACAACCGTGGAAGATCATCGGACGAACCAATAGCTGGATTCTCTCCCCTCAGGCGGGTTACGAACGCACGGGAAACTGCGACAACGTCGTCTTCCCCTGCGGGGCCTTGGGCGATTGGGAAAAGGATGAGCTGCGCCTTTACTACGGAGCCACCGACGACAAAATTTGCCTGGCAACCGGTTCGATAAGGCAGTTGGTCGAAGCGTGCGAACGGCAAATCTAAAACATCACGTTCGAAGTCCAAGGCATTCGCGTCTCGTGGGCGCGAATGCCTTTTTTTTAGGTTCAACGCAGCCACAACAATACAAAGCCGCCGCGACTTCAATCAGCCGCGGCGGCTTTGGATGTTAATGGATTTCCGCCAGCACCCCAGCCAGCAAAATCCTCCCCTTATAACACACTGGAATGATCCCGACGGCGCAGGCGTTGGGCAAAGCCCAGCATGCCGACTCCGCCCACGAGCATGGCCCAAGTGGCGGGCTCGGGAACTACCGTCAGAGTCACATCGTTATATTGGCTGTCGCTTTCGGCCTTGCCCTTGAAACTCAAGAGGTATTCCGTACCGCCTGAGGTGAACGTGTAGTCAGAATTCGAGGTGAGCGTGTAGGTGCTGGCACTCGTAATGATCGTGGAGAAGTAACCCGTCGTCGTGCCACTGCCGGTGTTGTCGATGAGGACGATGGTTTCGCCCAGCGTTAATCCGCTCAGCGTGGTAAGATCCAACGCTCCGGCAAGGGAGACATTCCCGCTGACCTGCACTTGGTCATAGGAGGTTCCCGCCACCGAACCGCTCACTCCGGCCACCAGCTTGGAGGTGGCGTCTGCGGTGAAGTCGCCCCCGACCTTCGTGAACCCGGAACCATTGGAGGAGGCAAGGGTGCCGCTGGTCAGCGCGAGAGTGCCCGTCACGGTGCTGTTGCCTTTCAGCAAGCCGCTGACGGTAGCGCTTCCGTTAATGGTACCGTTAGTGACGTTCAACGTGGCGGTTTGAGAAACGACAAGTGCGCTGGTGGATTTAGTGGTGCCGCTCAACGTAGTGGTGCCGTCGGCCACCTTCACGCTGCTGGCGATGTTGTAGCCGCTGAGCGTGCTGGTGCCATGGAGCGTGGTCGCCCCCAAGGTCAAGCCACTGTCGCTGCCGTTGACGGTGCCGCTGCTGACGCCAACGGTTCCGCTGACGGAACCGCTACCCGCCAAGGTTGCCCCGACGCCCACGCTTACCGCACTGGCTGCGGCGATCGAGCCATTGACGGTAAGGGTTCCACCGGCAATGGTGGTGGCCCCGGTGTAATTATTCACTCCACTAAGAACCTGATTGCCACTGCCGTTTTTCGTCAAGGAAATCACGCCCGCGCCATCGGTAATCCCCCCCGAGAAGGCGCCATCGCCGCTAGTGGTATTAAGCGTCAACGTTGCCGTGCCGCTGGTGGTGTTACGAATGGTTCCCCCACCGTTCAGGCCCCCGGCGACCCCCGCGCCGGTTTCAGTAAGGTTCTTGCCCGTCAAATCAAGAATCGAGTTGGAGTTGACCGTAACGCCGGAAGCCAACTGCAGGGCGGAAGCGAGCGTTAGCGTCGAGACATTGGTGCCATCGCCAACCTTCAGGCTGCCCAACGTCGCAAGTCCCTTGGCAGACGAACCCGTCAGTGAGGAGGAGGCACCGGTGCCGGTGTAATAGAACGTCGTGGAGGCATCCATGGTTCCCACGGCTCCCGTTCCACCCGATGCATAGAGGCTCAAGTTATTGGTAGTGCCGCCCGCAGTTGCCTGGAGCACGATATTTTGCCCCGATCCGCCGATAGTATAGGGAGTCGTTGACGTACTGTTATTTGTCAGATTGAAAGACTTCGCCTTGAATGCGCCGCCCGCCACGGAAGATTGCAGCACCCACTGGTAGGCGTTTGCCGACGTACCAGCGGGACTCCATGCGGAACTGACCAGGCTGCCGTCGTAGGTATAGCCAGCCAAGTCAAGGGTATTTGCACCCGCACTCGTGAAGCTGTACGAATTGCCGATCAAGGCCGCCGTGCTATAGGGCGTCAAATTGCTCCCCATCTTCACCGTGCCGGAGGTACCCGCTCCCAGATCCATCTCGATGGTGCCGATATTGGCCCCCGCCGCGGTAACTGCGAGCGTCTTGGTGTCCGTACCACGCATATAGATATTATACAACGCTACGGCGGAAGTCAGGCTCTGGGCGCCAGAGGTATTAAACGAAAAGGCGGGGCCAGGAGACAGCGCGTCGCCGGTATTGGCTTGCAGGGTCACTCCTGATCCAATGGTGTTGGTGGCGCCCTTCAACTGGATGTACCCCGTATACCCTTTTTGGATAATCGTGCCTCCCGTGGCGGTAAAATTGCCATTAATGACCAACCGGGTCGCGCTGTATGCACTTTTACTGCCGGTATTAATCCCCTGCAACTGCAGGGTTCCGGATGAGAGCGTCAGGCTGGAGTTAAGGATAGCACTCACCAACATCCCCGTCCCCGACCCCGTCCCCGTGCTCGCCGCGACAATGAACGAGCCCCCCTGGATATTCAAAGCGGAGCTTAGCGCAACATTAACCGTTTCGCCGCCGCTATAAATGCTCGAACTGGTGTCCCCCACCATCACCGTGGCCCCGTTGCCTATATTCAGTGTGCTCCCAGACAGCGCCGTCCACGTGCTGGCAGCCGTGCCAAGCCCGGAGGTCAGGTTGATGATCGTGGTGCCGGACGCGGCCGAACCCACCGTCCCCAGAGTGACATTCCCGCCAATAGTCAGCACTGCTCCGGAAGTCGTGGGGGCCCCCGTATTTGAGATGACCACCGTACCGCCATTCGTGGCGTTCAGGGAAAGAGCGCCCCCGACCTTCAAGGAGTCGCCCGCCCCGATCTGAAGCGTATTGACCACCGACGCCGTGGATTCATTGATCGTAAGGTTGCTAATCGTCGAGGAAGTCAGGGTGTAGGAAACCGTCTGATTGGTGGAACTGGTGTCGATCAACACACTATCCGTCGTAGCCCCCGCCGTCCCCGGGTAGGCTGATGAAGGGAGCCAGTTGGCCGCCGTTCCCCACGTCGAGCTTCCTCCATTCCATGTATAGGTTGCTGCGTTGGCGTGAAGGGCGCTTGCTACAAATGCAAGGACGCAAGCCTTACTAATTAAAGAGCGGCCGCCTTTGCTGCCGGGAAGATTTTTTGCTGCCATAGGGGTGATGTTTGGGATTTGGAATGGGGTTGCATCGCATCTCGCCTCGCATTTTTGTAATGCCTGGAAAGATGCGCACCTGCCATAGTCGCCACCGGAAATGCAATGAACTGCACCAACCGGGTAGACAATATGGTCATGCCCTTCGTTTTGCCCTAGAGACGGAATATTTCAATGCGGCAAACAGGTGTAACTATAAACCTAAGGATTGTCTAAAAACCTTCGCGGAAAACAGAGCGCCTAAACGATCGTTTTGGGGAGATTCATCCGCCGCAAGGTCTTGCCAGGATGCCACGTTCCCTCAATCAACAAGCATCTCCGAACCGAAGGCACCCCTCGTTCATTGCGCTGGAGTTGCCCAATGAGGAGGTCGACCGCCGCCACCCCGACTGCCGGGAAATTGTGATCCATTCCGCTGCGTTCCACGGAATTGCTCTGCAAATGGCCGACCCCAATCTCCTCTGGAATCTTGAAGCCTTTTTCAGACAGCCAATCCCCGACGTCCTCGTTGTCGGTCACAATACAATCAGGCCGGTATTTGCCAATCCACTCCGGCAGCATTTCCAGCGAAGCATGAAGAAGCGGCGGAATCCGGTCCTTTTTTTCCAGACGCTGTTGCTCAAAAAGAAACGGCGCCACGTAATTATGATCCATCCGTTCGTCGTGGAACGGATTCATAAACATCCCCGGCCTGCGATAGCCCAGCGACGACAATTTGCGCATCAGCTGGACCGTGAGGGCGGAAAAGTGCGTAGTGGTCATGTGGAACCGGGGCCGCGCAAGGCTGTACCCGAAGGTCACCGTCGAAAACCGCTCCCATTCGAGATTGAGATGCCCTCTTGCCTGTGGCCTGGGCGCGACCAACAGCCCCGTAATGCCTCTTGAGTATAATATTTTACTCATCCGGGAGGGCGTCATTCCCGGCTCTTTCAGCCAGAAATACTCAATATGATAACCCAACTCGGAGGCGCGTCCGCAAGCGGCTTCGTAATAACTCAGGATAAAATTACGATGCGTCCTCCATTGCCCGTCTTCGGGAGAATCGCTAAGCCATGCCAGGGGGCACGCTTTGGTGATCGCCGACGCCTCCTTGCGATAAGCGATCAACGCCGAAAGCATGGGATCGGGCGCGTATCCAAGGCTTGCGGCGGTTTCTCTGATGCGTTTCGTGAGTTCCGGCGAAACTTTCTGGAGCCCGCGCAAGGCATACGAAACCGCCATGGTGGAACAGCCGCAAGCCTGCGCGACATCTTTGAGTGTAATCCGGGGGGGCACTACTTTAAAGTTAAACAAAAATTGTGCTTCCGTTCAAGCCCTATACATTGGCAACGTCTCCCGCAATGATCCGCTCCCTCCCACGAATGTTAGCAATCCTCGCCGCCGCGCTGGGATTCCAGTTTGCCGCGTTCCATGGCTTTGCCGAACCGCAGGATGCCGCGCCCAAAGCCGACCCCGGTCCGATCCCCATTCCCAAGCGGTCTGAGCAGTTCACGGTGTCGCCCAAACCCGGAATATTGGGAACGCATCCCCGGCTTTATCTCAACAGCCAGGAGCTGGCCGCCCTCCAATCCAGAGTTAAAGAACCCGCCTTCGCCCCCATCTGGAGTGAGTTCCTTCACGCCGCCGACCAAACGGCCGCCGAAGTGCCTCCCCGCAATCCCGCCAATACCGAGGATCCCTTCCGCCGCTTTGGCGACCGCTTGCCTCGCCTTGCCCTGGCCTACATCGTCTCGGGCAACGACAAATACCTCACAGCGGCCCGGAGTTGGATTACAGCACTCCTCTCCTATCCATCCTGGGGCGGAGATCAGGATCTGGGTGCCGGCCATGTCTGCTTTGGCATGGCTCTCGCCTACGACTGGCTTTACAACTCGCTGCTTCCCGAAGAGCGAGCGACCATTGAAACAAAGCTGCTTCTCCACGGCCGGCTCTTGATGGAGGTCTCTACCAACGCGGCCAAAAAGCCGCCTTACCGCTGGGGCACCGCTTATTTCCAAAACCATAGTTGGATCTGCAACACCGGCATCGCCTCTTCGGCAATGGCTTTATACGATCTGGCGCCCGAAGAAATGCAGGGTTGGCTCAACTGGACTCGAGGGAGCTTCGAGCCACTCTACCGCAACTTCGGCCTGGATGGATCAAACTACGAAGGCCCCGCCTACCTGCGTTATGGAACGCTTTGGATGCTCCAATATATTGAACTGCTCCGTGGTTTTTCAGGAGAGGATCTCTCCTCCATGCCCTATTTGAAACGGGTGGGCCGCTTTTTGCTCGATACCCTCATGCCGGACGGGCGCAGTGTGGCTCATTTCGGCGACACCCCTGTTTTCGCCTGGGACGTCATCGACGAACCGATCCTGGCCTGGCTGGCCTCGCGCGGTGGAGATCCCACGGCCGAGTGGATTCGCCAAACCAACCGCGCGGCATGGGGAAAACCGCCGCACAACTCTCCCTTCGCCATGCTTTGGTTGGACCCGAACCGGCCCGCCCAATCCCCCCAAAGCCTTCATTTGCCGCTGACGGGGCTCTATTCCGATTGGGGATTCGTCTCCTTCCGCACCGGGTGGGACCAAGACGCCGCGGTCGTCGCATTCCGATGCGGCCCTCCGGGCGGCCATCATATCACCGAAAACTGGTCTTCTTTCCCGGGAGCCAGCGCAAGCTTCGGCCATGCCCATCCGGACGCCAACAGCTTCATTTTCTGGAGCGATCGCCAATGGCGCATCGCCTTGCCGGGCCAATACACCCACCTGAAAAAAACCTCCAATGAAAATGTCTGGCTTGCGGATGGAATAGGCCAACGGGGCGAGGAAAAATGGATGCGCGCGGAAACCTACCTTGGCAAACCCTCCCAGGCGACCCTCCTGCGAGTCGCAACCTCTCCGACGGCCGATTACGTGATCGGAGAAGCCGCGCCTGCCTATATGTGGGGAGCCGATGTCACCTCGGTCCAGCGACATCTTTTGTTCATCAAAGGCGCCAAACCCTATGTCGTTACCCTCGACCTTCTCGCCGCATCCCGGCCAGTGACCTGGGAATCGTTCCTCCACACCTTTGGGCCAATGACCATTGGCAAGGATGGCTCTTTTTCTGCAAAGGATGGCAATCCGGCCGCACCAAAAGCCGACGCCCCCCCTTCCGCTCCAGACCTCGTTACCTACGGATGCCAAACCGGGCCTTCGCCCATTGTTCAGAAGACAGGCCCCCTGGTCGTTCTCTCCCATCCCAGCGATAAGCAAATCCAAAGCGGCTACGAGCTGAAAACCGACTTGGGCGCACCCACGGAAAACGCCTGGCTGGTGACGGTCATTGGAACCGAACCCGTGTCGGCCCGGGTCTCCGGCACCTACCCCAATCTCACCCTTCGCGTGGGGAACGATTCCATCACGTGGCAGGAACGGTCAGGCAAGATCACGCTCAGTGTAAACCAATCGGTCATTAAAGGGAATCTGCTCTCCGCAAAATCCCCGAATGCCGATTCTGAGTAAACGGCATTGCTGAAGGAAAGCGAACGTTGGAAAAACCAACTCGGGTTTATAGTTAAATTCCCCATCGGCGTTGGCGGCGAGGCGGTATAGCCCTATTAGTTTAATCCCATGAGACTATCTACCCTATTAGCCCTCTTGATTACCTCGTATGCTACAGTCGCTCTGGCGGGTTCGGACAATATTCTAAAGAATGTAGCGTTCTCGCAAACCACGACCACGGGGCTTCCATCGGACTGGATGGTTTTTTGTCCCCCGGTCAACAATGCAAGCGACGCCTCTCTAACGCAGGGTAGCCTTGATCTATTTGCCGTTGATACCGATACGCTTTATAAAGGCAAAGCAACCTTGCGGATCAGTTCTCTTACCCCCGTTCGGGTTGGGCTTTTGCAGACAAATCTGCCCGCTTCCGTGGGACAAACCATCCGGTTCTCAGGTTGGATCAAGGCGAATGGAATCAAGAACTCTGGAAATGAAGGCGCGTGGATTCGTTTAGGATTTTCCAATCTCTCCGATCCAAGCAAACAGGCCGAAGCCTATAAGTACAGCAAGTTTCTGAAGTCGCCGTCAGACACTTTTGACTGGCTCTACGTCGAAGGCGAAGCCACCGTCCCAGCCGAGGCTGATCACGTGGAGTTCGGGATGTTCCTCTGGCGCACATCGGGAACGGTTTGGTTCGCAAATCCCCGTGTTGAGCTGATCGACTCCAAACACTAGTATCCCGTAACGTCTAAAGTTTTGGATATAGCCTAAGCGGGCGTCCTCGGTGGTGAAGCGCCAGTGGACGGGAGCGCCGCGTTGGTAGCGATGGCGTTGCCAAGCCGACACTTCGCGGCGCATCAAATCGAAGGAGGCGATGCGGCGTTTGAGGCATTGCGAGTTCAAGGTACGCTCTTCGTGGATCGTCTTTGCCGCCTTGGGCGGGCGCTCCGCCGTTTCGAAAACACGCAATACTCCTCGGCATAACTGGAAAACCCGGGTTTACTTCCCCTGGTGGGAACCTTGCCTTCGCGCAACTCTGTTGACGTGACTCAGCGATTTCGAGCCAGGGAATGTGTTAGTTTGGGGGCAACCTGACCTGCTCCCGAAATTTGGACCACAGCTAGGTTGAGTAAGCGATGGTAAAGGGTTCTCGGTTTTGGTTTGGTTTTCTCTGGCCGCGTTCTGCCGCGACTCGATCCAATGCATACACCACCTTCGAGGCGGTAAGCGATTCGGCTGCCTCCAGCACAGGGCACTCCCGCGTATACTGATCGACTACCGTCAACGTGCGGAAGTAGCGCCCGTTTTCCAACCGGTCGGTTACGAAGTCCATTGACCATCTCTGGTTGGGAGCCTGGGCTGTTTCAACCGGACCGCGCTGCATGCTCGCCAGCTTCTTGCGTTTCTTGGTTCGCATCTGCAATCCAAGCTCGCTGTAAAGCCGGTAAACTCGCCTTTTTCCTACTGTCCAGCCCTCCCGGCGCAGCATGACCGTCAGTCGTCGATAGCCAAATCTCACCCGCGTCATGGCGATATCCCTCAGTCGCATTTTTAATGCACTTAGGTCTTTCGCCTGGCTTCGATAGTAGAATGTGCCCCGGTTCATCATGAAGAGCCTGCACGCC
>DBMP01000017.1 GCA_002298145.1 Spartobacteria bacterium UBA695
ATAACCCGAAGGGGGCTCGAGTTAAAAATAACCAAACAGCCCAAGGACGAATTATGACGCCGTATGTTTCCACTCACTGGTATTATGTGGATGCCAGCGACCAAATGCTTGGCCCCTTCTGCATCGAAACTCTCGATGCCTTTTTTGTGGAGGGAATCATCTCCCTCAATACGCGGGTCCTTCGCGAAAGGGGGACGGATTTTCAGCCCTACAGCGTCATCTTCACCGACCCGGACCTGCGAATCTCTGGGGATGTGAATCCACGCTTTTACTAGAACTTAATCGGCTCTGGGGCGTCGAGCTGGATATTGGTCGGCGTTTCTTCCTGCTGGTTCTCGACTCCCACCGGTTTGGGCCGGACGACTTGATCGCGCGGCGGGGTGGTGGGCGTGGGCGTCGGGGTCGGCTGCGGCGCGGTGCCGTGGGTGATGGAGTGGAAGGGGTCGTCGCCCACTACGGTCGGGCCCTTGGCGTGAACGGGCTGGATGCTGCTGACGTCAACGGCTGGTTGGGGCCGAGGGATCTGCTCTTCGCCGGGAGCCAGGTCCTTTACGTAGCTCTTGTTGCCGCTGTGGAGTTCGCAGACGACCTTGGGGGCTTGTTCCGGCGTGGCCCATTCGTAAATGGCCGTTGAGCGCTCGATCGGGTCGCCGCCCATCGGGTTCGGGGTGGTTTTCACGCACTTGGGGCAGATGAGCTGGCCCGTGAGGGAGCAAATCTCGTAGCGCTGAAGCGTCGCCGGGCGCTCAATGGGCTGGGCGGGGAAGGTGGCGAAGCTGGCGTTCATGAAATCGATCCAGATAGGCATGGCGATTTCGTTGGAAAATGCGCCCAGGAAGATCGGGCTGGGGGTGTCGAAGCCGGTCCAGACGCCGCAAGTCACGGCGCTGGAGTAGCCGATGAACCAGTCGTCGGTGAAGTTGTAGGCGGTGCCGGTCTTGCCGCCGAGGGGGAAGCGTTTCAGGCCGTAGCGGGTGTAGGCTTTGTCGGCGCTGCCGCGTTCGAGCGATTCGGAGAGCGCGCTGTGGATCTCCCACGCCGTGGCGGCTGAGACGACCCGGGCGCGCTCGGAGGCGGCTTGCTGGTAGACGAGCGCGCCGTCTTTGCGTTCCACGCGGGTGACGATAAAGGGCTTCCGGGGGCGCTCGCCGCCGTTGGGGAACATGGTGAAGGCCACGGTCATGTCCTCCAGGGTGACTTCGCTGCTGCCAAGGTAGGTCGAGGGGAAGCGGCGCAGGTCGCTCTCGATGCGGGCGCGTTTGGCGAGGTCGCTCACGGCGTCGAGGCCGGTGGCCAGGCCGAGCCGGACGCTGGCGGCATTCTTGGATTTGACCAGGGCAGCGTGGGCCGTGAGCGGGCCTTCGTACTGGTTGTCGGCGCTTTCCGGGCCCCATTCGCCGAGGATGCCGGTCATGCCGCCGATCATGACTTGCCGGTTGTCCATCGCGCTGTCCTGCCAGACGCTGCCGGGGAAGATCCCTTTTTCAAAGGCTGCCGCGTAGACCAGCGGGAGAAATTCGGTGCCCGCGGGGCGGTTGGCCAGCAGCGCGCGGTTGTACTGGTTGTGGGAGAAATCGCGGCCGCCCACGAGTGCAAGGACGCCGCCGGTGGCGTTGTCGAGGGCGTAGAGGGCTCCCTGGAGGTAGTCGGGCGGGGGGAGGGGATCGTTCTCGGCCCGCTTGCGGCGGTTGCGGAAGGAGACGTCGTATTGCGAGTAGGTGGGGTGCTTGAATTCCCGACGCTGCTCGACTTCCTCCAGACGCTTTTTCAGGCTCTCTTCGGCGACTTTTTGCAGCCGGGCGTCGAGCGTGGTGTAGATGCGGAAGCCGTCGCCGTAGACGTTTTCGTCGTCGCCCAGGAGCTGCGCGACCTGCTGGCGCACGAACTCCACGGCGTAGGATTCGCCGAAAATGGAGTCGCGGCGGCTCTTGACGGCGAGCTGCTCGGCGACGGCGGCGTCGTAGGCCGGTTTTTTGATCCAGTCGAGCTCCAGCATGCGGCCCAGGATGACGTCGCGCATGTCGATGCACGCTTTGCGGTCGCGCCATGGGGAGAGTTTGTTGGGGCTCCGGAGCATTCCGGCGAGCGTGGCGCATTCGGAGAGGGTCAGCTCGCGGGCCGGTTTGCCAAAGTAGCCGCGGGCCGCCGCTTCGATGCCGAAGAACCCGCTGCCGAAGTAGACGCGGTTTAAGTAACACTCCAGGATTTTCTCCTTGGGCAAGTGGTTCTCGATCTGCCAGGCCACGAAGGCTTCCAGGATTTTCCGGCTGAAGCTCCGGTCGCTGGGGGGCAGGACGTCGGGGAAGCTGTTGCGGGCGAGCTGCTGGGTGATGGTCGAAGCGCCCTGGCGGATGCGGCCTGATTTCCAGTTGATCACCACGGCGCGCACGATGCCCACGAAGTCCACGCCGTGGTGCTGCCAGAAGCGGCTGTCTTCGGCGGAGACCAGGGCGGGGACGATGTAGCCGGGCATCTCGGCCAGGGAAACGGTGTCGCGGTTCTGGATGTAGATCTTGCCAAGCTGCTGGCCCGAGCGGTCGTAGACGATGCTTGCCGTTTCCATGTCCTGGAGCTTGGCAAAGTCGAGTGAGGAGGCCTTGGGGCTGAATTCCTGCCAGAGATAAAAAGCGCCTCCAGCCGCCGCGAGCGTCCCAATCAGCAGCAAAACCACCGGTATGAGAAACCAGGCGCGGCAGTAAAACGGTTTTTTGGGAGCGGGATCATCAGACCACATGGTTTTCTCATTAGAGCACTGCCCGGCGGGAATTTCCAGCAAAGACGGGCGGCATCGGAAGCGCGCCTTGGGGGGGGGACGTGAAATCCGTACCCCATGCGATTTTTCTACGCTTTCCGTGTAATTCGGTTAAGAACAGATAAGAACTATGGAAGACCACGCCTTTCTCTTTGATTTGCTTAACACGCCTAGCCCAACCGGATTCGAAGTTCCCGGTCAGCGAAAATGGGCCGGCTACGTTCGTTCCTTTGCGGATCGCGTGGAGAACGACGCCTACGGCACGGCCTGGGCCACGCTCGATGCCCGGGCCGCCACCGAGGGGGCCAAGCCGAAGCGGATCATGTTCGAAGCCCACGCTGACGAGATCGGCTTCATCATTAAGCAGATCACCAAGGAGGGCTTCCTGCGCATCGACCGCATTGGCGGCTCGGACACGGCCACGGCTCGCGGTCGCCGCCTGGAGATCCTGGGCGATAACGGCCCGGTGCGTGGTATCATCGGCAACACGGCCATCCATCTTCGCAAAGACAGCCTGGGCGAGGAGAAAGCGCCCAAGATCCACGAGCTTTACGTGGATGTCGGTGCCTCCAGCCCGGAGGAAGTGGCCGCGCTCGGTCTGCGCGTGGGCCATCCCGCCGTTTACGCCGACCAGGCGGAGAAGCTCGGGGGGCATTTCGTCGTCAGCCGCGCGCTGGACAACCGCATGGGCGGCTACATCCTTTCCCAGGTCATCGCCGAGCTGAGCCAGCGCAAAGAGCAGCTCCGCTCGACGGTCTACGCTGTTAACGCGGTGCAGGAGGAGATCGGCGGTAACGGGGCGCACATGGCGGCCTACCGGATCATGCCGGATGTGTGCGTCGTGCTTGACGTGACCCACGCCACGGACACCCCCGGCATCGACGCGGCGCAGCACGGCGAGGTGAAGCTCAGCGCGGGCCCGAGCCTTACCCACGGGACGTGCAACCACCCGGTGGTGGTCGAGCGGCTGATGGAGGTGGCGCAACGGCTGAAGATTTCGGTCCAGCACGAATCCTCCTCCCGCTACAGCGGCACGGATACGGACGTGATTTTCACCACCCGCGAGGGTATCCCGAGCGCGCTTGTTTCGCTGCCGCTGCGCTATATGCACTCGGTGGTTGAAATGGTGGACCTCGATGTGGTCAACCAGGTGGTGGCGCTGCTGGTGGCGTTCGTCGAATCCGTCGGGGAGTCCGACGATTTTTCGATCAAACTATGACCGAGCCCGCGCGCGTGTTGATCGTTGATGATCATCCGCTTTTGCGTGGCGGTCTTGCGCAGATGATTGGCCAGGACCCGGGGCTCGCCCTCTTTGGAGAGGCGGGCGATGCCGGGGGGGCGATTCTGGCGGTGGACAGCGATCCGCCGCCGGACCTGGTGATCCTCGATCTGATGCTGGGCAACCAAGACGGCCTGGAGCTTATCAAGCAGATCGGCATGCTGCGACCCGGGCTGCCGATCCTCGTTATTTCCATGCACGAGGAGTGGATCTACGCCGAGCGGGCGCTTCGGGCGGGGGCTTCGGGCTACATCATGAAGAAGGAGCTGGCTTCGGTGGTGCTCAATGCCGTGCACATGGTGCTCGGCGGGGAGATTTACCTGAGTGGCCGGATGCGCGTGCTCCTGAAGGAAAAAGGGCTCGTGCCCGATGCTGTGAGCGCGCTCGTGCCGCTGGCCGACCCGCCGCTTTCTGACCGCGAGCTGCACGTCTACCGGCTCATCGGCGCGGGCCTCTCCACCAAGCAGGTGGCCGGGGTGCTCCACTTGAGCATCAAGACGATTGAGACCTACCGCGAGAATCTAAAGCTCAAGCTGCATCTGCCCAACGCGGCGGCGCTGGTGCGTTCGGCCCGGGATTGGGTGGGTAAGATAGGGTAGGGGTTCGGTGGGTAAAGGGTAACAGGGAAACCCTGATAAAAGAATTGATCCGGGGGCTGGGTGCGTCCAAATTAGGGGCGAAAGTAGAGGTTCTTGTTAAGGTGAAGTCATTTTTGTTTGGTTTGGAGCGGCTTGCGCTCGCGGTAATGTGTGGAGTCTGGCTCGCGCCGATGTCGGCCGTGGCTGCTGGGGAGCCGGATGCGCGGCATCCGTTGCTGGATCTCGCGGGCGTGCCGAGGTTGAAGATTGAACTGGCCTATGCGACGTCGGGGAACTGCGTGCGGCGGCCGGTCTATTCGCCGGATGCCCATGCCTGGGCGGACAAGCGCGTGGCCGAGGGCCTGGAATATGCGGCGGCAACGCTGGAGATGCAGGGCTACCGCCTGGTGCTCCTGGATGCGTACCGGCCCCCGTGGGCGGTGGCGCGGCTTTGGGCGATTGGCCGCGAGATGAAGCTCGACTGCCGCTACCTCTCTAACCCCGCCGGGCGCGGTAGCGATCACAGCCGTGGCGCAGCGGTGGACGTGACGATCGAACGGCTCGATGGGGGCGCGGTGACGCTGCCCTGCCGGTTCGATGAATTCAGCCAGAGGGCTTGGATGCATTGCCCGAACGTCAGCGGTGCGGCGGCGGCCAACCGCGACTTGCTTTGCATGGCGATGGAGGCCGCCGGGTTCAAGGTCCACCCCGAGGAGTGGTGGCACTACGTGATTCCCGAGGCCCGGTCGAACCCGATTTTTTACCTGAGCCTGCAAACCGGCGAAGCCACCGCACGGCAGGAGCAACACGCCAAGCGGTAGGTAGCAAACCGGCTAGGCTTTTCGGTCCTTTCGGCGTCGGGACCACCAGACCAACCCAAGACTCGCTCCGGCCATGGCCAGGGTGGAAGGTTCGGGAACGGAGCTTGCTTTGACTTCTTCAATAGCTGTCTCGTAAGTGGCGATGTCGACGGCGTAGGTTGCGTAATAGTTGGAGCCGTTGACAGTGGCCATACTTGTCAATTCGATAACCCCGGACAAAACCCAGTTCCCGTTGCTGTCTTTGTAAAAAAGACCGCCACCCGAGTCCCCGCCGACCACTTGTGAGGTGGTACTCAATGCGAGCATGTCCACGCTGGTAAAGGTGCCGTAATCCGTTGGAATGGTTTCTGTTACGGTACGGCTCGTATAGGAATAGTTGTAGACGGTCGCGTATCCGTAGGCCTTGGTCCAGTGTCCATAGCCGATCATGAGTACGTTTGAGCCGGCATTGGCGGTGGTGGTGTTGGTCGCCAGGGTAAGGGCGGCTAGGCTGATGTTGCTGTAGTTGGAGAGCCGGAACATCACCAAGTCAACCCCGTCCACCACGTACTGGATGGTATCCGCGGCGATGGTGTAGGTGGTGCCGTCAAGGGCAAAGGTGGAGGTGCTGCCGCTGAGCGACAGGACATGGCCGCAGGTGACGACCCAGCCATCCCCAAGATAGACGCCGCTGGAGCCGTTGATCGTGCCTACATAATCCCACGCGCTTGTTTCGGTGGCGGCGCCAGTGGTCAGGTAGGTTGTGCTGCCCGAGCTGACGGTCGCCACACCGAAGGCCGATGAGGCAAGACCGAGAACCGCAAAAAGGGTGAGTAGGTGAGAGTGCGTGTGCATACCGGTATGCACAGGTTCTCCCACATAAAAGGGGAACCTGTCTACCGGAAATGATAACCTTAACCCAGACTTAACAAATCCTTAAAAATCGGATGGGTTAACTAAACCACTCTTTGGCCTTTTCGAAGAAGCTCTTGTGCAGCGGGGTGTTTTCGTCTCCGCAGAGCCCGGCGAATTCCTCCAGCTTTTTGCGCGCTTCGGCGTTGAGCTTGGAGGGGACTTCGACGAGCACTCGCACGAGCAGGTCGCCATGCACGCTGGAGTTCAAGAGCGGCATGCCTTTGCCCCGGAGCTTGAAGACGGTGCCGCTCTGGGTTCCCGCGGGAATCTTGAGCGCGGCCTTGCCTTCGAGGGTGGGGACGTTGACTTCGCCGCCGAGGGCCGCCGTGGTGAAGCGGACGGGCACTTCGCAGAAGAGGTTCTCTTCCTCGCGTTCAAAGACTTCGTGCTCCTTGATGTGAATGACGACGTAGAGGTCGCCGGGAGGGCCGCCGCGCAGGCCGGCCTCGCCGTTGCGCGAGCTGCGCAGGCGCGAGCCGTCTTCGATACCGGCGGGGATCTTGATTTTGATGCGGGAGCGGTTCTGGACGCGCCCCTCGCCGCCGCACGCTTTGCACGGGTTGGAGATGATCTGGCCCGCGCCCCGGCACCGGGGGCAGGTCTGGGCGACCTGGAAGAAGCCGCGCGAGGAGATAACCTGGCCGCGCCCACGGCAGGTGGGGCAGGTGGTGGTTTTGGAGCCTGCTTCGGCGCCGCTGCCGCCGCACTTTCCGCAGGCGTCGAGCTTGCCGAGTTCGATCTCTTTTTCGCAGCCGAAAGCGGCTTCTTCGAGGCGAATTTGCAGGTCGTAGCGCAGGTCTGAGCCGCGCTGACGGCCATCGCTGCCGCCGCTGGCTCCGCCGCCGCCCATGCCGCCGAACATTTGTTCGAAAATGCCGCCGCCGCCCTGGCCGAAGACTTCGCGGAAGAGGTCGAAGGGGTCGTGGAAGCCGCCGCCGCCCATGCCGCCTCCGGCGGGACCGGCGGTGCCCTGGGCAAAGGCGGCGTGCCCCATGCGGTCGTACGCGGCCCGTTTGTCCGGGTCCATCAGGATGTCGTAGGCTTCGCCCAGTTCCTTGAATTTCTCTTCGGCCGATTTGTCGCCCGGGTTTTTGTCGGGGTGAAATTTGACCGCGAGCTTGCGGTAAGCCTTTTTCAGGTCGTCGGTGGAGGCGTTGCGAGAGACGCCGAGGACCTCGTAGTAGTCGCGTTTGTCAGCCGTCATGCCTTGCCCTTGGAGACGAATACGGTGGCCGGGCGCAGCAGCCGGTCACGGAGTTTGTAGCCTTTGCGCAGTTGGCGGATGACCACGCCTTCGGGGACGGTGTCGCTGGCTTCGCCGCCCATGGCTTCGTGGAGGTTGGGGTCGAAGGGCTGGCCTTCGGCTTCGATGGCTTCGACGCCGCTGGCGGAAAGAAATTCCTGGAACTGCTTGGCGACTAATTCAAAGCCGAGGAGCACGCCCTGGCTGCCTTCGGTGCGGGCGGCCTGGAGGCCGAGCTCGAAGTTGTCGATGAGCGGAACGAGGCGCTCTAGCAGGCCGCCGTTGGCATATTTGATGGCCTCTTCCTTCTCGCGGATGGCGCGTTTGCGGTAGTTCTCGAAGTCGGCCTGGGTGCGCATGGCCAGGTCGCGGAAGCGGTTGACGTCGGCCTGGATCGCTTCGAGCGAGTTCTCTTCGGGCGCGGCGCTTCCAGCCGAGGGCGCTTCCGGCGCGGGCGTTTCGGTTGGTTGTTCGTTCAAAGTCTGGTTTTCCATAAAAAGTGGTTCGCGTTTCAGAGGGGGCTTAGTATCCGGAAAAAGCCAGCCATTGCCCCCCGGTCTCCGGTGCGGCCGGAAACCCTGAGAAAGGTTATCCTACCGAAGCCGGTCCGCCTGTCAATGCCCGGGCGGTGCGTGGCAGCAGCGTCTCTCCCCTTCTTCCCTCCCCTACTCCGGGTGGGCGAGGTCCTGTTTGAGGTATTCCAGGACGTCCTTGAACTTGGTCAGGTTGCCGGGAGAGGCTTCGACGAGGGCTTCATGCGCTTCGAGCATGGTGCGGGCCTGGTCTTGTTTGCCGGGGGCTTCGGCTTCGAGGGATTGGGCGGTGCCCGAGGGTTCGGTGAGGCCGCAAAGGTCGATGGCGAAAAGCTGGTCGAGCCCGAGGTTGCGCAGCAGTTCGCTGTTGCGCTCGTTCAGGTTGGTGACGTGCAGGGCTCCCTGGCCGATCTCGCGCAGCCGCAGGGCGATGCCTGCCAGCGTGCCCATGAAGGTGGAGTCCATGACGGGGCAGTTGTGCAGGTCGACGACGAATTCGCGGTAGCCCCGGTTGATCATGGCACGGGCGAACTCTTTCAAGCCGGCGCTGTTGAGGAAGGAGCCTTTGCCTTCCACCCGGACCCAGACGACTTTTTTGGAACAACCGACCAGGATGTTGCTTGGGGTGCTCACTCGTTGGAGATTAATCTAAGGTTTCCATGGAGCCTGTCAAACGCGCTCCGTTGTTTTGAGGGTTCAAGTTTGGTTTTGCGCCGCTAGCTAATTCCAGAGAAACGACTGAGTCAAGGCCACGACTTTGCCATTTTCAATAAGGAGTGCACGCCAGGCGGTGACCCGGCCGTCGTTGTGGAACTCTTCGCCGATGACTTTGAACTTGGTTTCGACGGTTCCGCAGGCGTTGGGGACCTCTACTTCCTGGGCCTGGACGTAGGCGCCGAGGTTCTGCTGGCGGTACTCCAGGCGCACGGTGAGGTGGGCGGGGCGTTGGGCACGCCACCAGAAGTTGAAGTAATGCCCTTCGCGGGCTTCCATCTGGGCCCCGGTGATGGCTCCGTAGTTCATCCGCTCCCGCTCGAAGTTGATCATCTCGCTGTCGGAACGCTGTTCGTATTTGCGTTCGTGGAGGAAGATGCTGGTTTTGCGGAAGGAGAAAGCCGGGTCGATCGCGAGCGGAACGACGTTGGCGTGGGTCAGGAGCCGTGGCTGGGACTGGGGAACGACGGGGCCCGCGCAGCCGCAAGCAAGCGCGGCGAAGAGCAGGATCGGGAACAGGCGCGACATGATCGGGGCAGACTAGCAGCCCGGCCGTAAACTCCCAAGCGTCATTTTATGCCATCTTTTTCAGGGGGACTAAAGCGCTTGCCAGGGCGGGCGGGGAGCGGCCATTCTAGCGTGTGCTTTTGGCCTTTAATAAGCCCTACGGGGTGCTTTCGCAGTTTACGCCTGACGGTTCGCCCAACCGGCCGCTGGCGGGGTTTGGTTTCCCCAAAGGGGTTTACCCTATCGGGCGGCTTGACGCGGATAGCGAGGGGCTCTTGCTCTTAAGCGATGAGCCGGGGCTCAATGCGCGGCTGCTGCAACCGGCGCATGGGCACCGGCGGCTTTATTGGGCGCAGGTGGAGCGCGTCCCGACGGCGGATGCGCTGGCCGCGCTGGAAAAAGGGGTGACGGTGGGGGGGCGCCTGAGCCTGCCGTGCCGCGCCCGATTACTCGATCCCCAGCCGCAGATTGCGCCGCGCGACCCGCCGATCCGTTTCCGCAAGAATGTGCCGGATTGCTGGATCGAGCTGGAGCTGGTGGAGGGGAAGAACCGGCAGGTGCGCCGGATGACGGCCGCCGTGGGCCACCCGACGCTGCGCTTGATGCGGGTGCAGATTGGCGAATTCCGGCTCGAAGGGCTGGCCCCTGGAAAATGGCGGGAGCTTTCGGCCCGGGAGCGCGGGGCCGTGCTGGCGGGGAGCCGTGCGGCCTCCGGTGGAGGGCGGCGCGAAACTGCGGTGGAGTGATTGAGGCTCATAAGATCCGGGGGGTGGAGCGCGTGTTTGTCCAGGTCGTGCGCGGGGCGATGCGGCGGCGCTTTTATGGCGTTTTTCTCAAGGGGGAGGGGGCCTTGCGCCGGGCGTCGGAGGGCCCAAGGCCGCTGGTGCTCTGCGCGAACCATTCCAACTGGTGGGACGGGTTTGTCTCGGCGCTGCTCATCCCGCTTTTTCCCGGGCGGCGGCTGTATCTGGCGCAGTCGGAGCGGCTGCTGGCCCGCTACCGGCCGCTGCGCTGGCTGGGGGTGTTCGGGCTCGATATCCACGGCTCGCCGCTGCCGGGGGTGCGCTATGCCGAGCGGCTGCTGGCCGATGCGCGCAACGGGGTCTGGATTTTCCCCCAGGGGGTGCTGCTTCCGCAGGGGACGCCGATCCGGGCCAAGCCCGGGGCGCTCTGGCTGGCGCGGCAGGCGGGGGCGCTGGTGCTGCCGATGGCCTTTCGGTACGAATGGATGATCGAGTCGCGACCGAGCGTTTTTATCCATTGCGGCGAGGCGCTGGAGCCCGACGTCACCGAGGAGGAGCTGGCCGGGGCCATGAATCGGCTCTACGAGGAGATCGGCCCCATGGCCACGCCGGTTGACTGGACCCCTTGGAAGCCGCTTTTCCCGCCCCGGCTCTCGATGAACAAATGGTGGGAACGCTGCACCCGCCGGGGCCCCTTTAACCCCCGTAACGAATAGTTTGCCCTCCCCTTTATTCCGTGGGCGTCCAAAAGTTCCCCATGAGGCGGCTCCAGTTCGTCTGGCCCAGGATGACGCCGCCGACAATAAAGGCCATGGCGATCCAGAACGTCGGGGTCATCGGCTCGCCCAGCGTGAAGTGAGCCCAGAGCATGGTGCTTAGCGGGATCAGGTTATTGAAAAGGTAGACCTCGCTGGTTTTCCAGTGCCGCAGCGCGCCATTCCAGAGCGCGAAGGCAAAAACGCCGCCAAAGACGATGCAGTAAAGCTGGATGCCCAGTAGCCGAGGGTTCCACGGGTCGGGCGGCAGGCCGCCGTGGGTCTCCAGGAGGCCAAAGGGTAACAGGAGCAGCCCGGCGCGCCACATCGTATGCGCGCTGATCTCCACGCCGCCCAGGTAGGAGGTCAGCGCCCGGCATTGGCGGCCATAGACGACCCATAGAACGCTGGCTGCCAGCCCCAGGCACTCGCCCGGCCATGTTCCAGAGCCTGACCGGAGGGTGGGCCAGAAGAGAACCACCACGCCGAAAAGCGCCAGCACCGCCGCGAGCGCCCGCTTGGCGATCTCCGGCCCGGATTTCCCCGCGCGCCCTTCCCAGACCAGCGCCCAGACCGGCGAAGCGCCAAGGTAAAGGGCGATGTGCGCGGCGGAGGTGAAGTGGAGCGCCCAGTTGAATACCGTGATGTAGACGGCCAGGCTCAGGCCGCCGCGAAGCCAGAGATCGCGCCGGATTTCCCGGGGGCAGGGCTGGGGCTCGCCAAGCCAGCGGGTCCAGCGCAGGACGGAGAGCATCAGCAGACCCGCCAGGGCGAAGCGCGTGCCGCCGACCCAGACCGGGGGCCATGAGTGTACGAGGTATTTGATCCCCGCGTTATTGCCGCCCCAGAGAAAGACGGCGAAAATCAGGTTCAGCGAAATGAAAAACGGGTGCGGCTTCATTCCGGCAGCGAGTAGACGACCAGGCCGGGATGGAGGTAGATGACCAGCCCGCGCGGCTTTTGCCAGAGGGGCTGGCGGTTTTCGCGGATCGCGCGGTAGAGCTCGCCGGTGCGCCGGGCGGTTTCCTCGGCTCCTTTTTGCGGGCGCTGGTTTTTCAGGTCAAAGCGCTCGTAATCGTCCTGGCAAAGCGCGGCCAGCGTGGCGCCTTCGGCGCGGAGGCTTTGCAAGTCAGGGTACTTCTCCAGCGCCAGCGGGAGGACTCGGGGCGTAAGCGGCTCCTGCCAGGGCAGGAAGGCGGGTTTTGCAGCCGAGGGGAGCAGCGTGCGGCGGTCCTGCACGATGACCTCGCCCGGCGGGCGCGTGTTAAGCCAGGCGGTGAGGGCCGAGCGGTCGTCGCTCTGAAAGGCGCGCCAGTAGCTGCGTAAATCCCGCTTTGGCTGCCCGATGACCTGAAAGGCCACTGCCGCCGCGAGCAGCGCCGGGAGGGCCGCCTTGCGGGGGATGGCGTTGAGCCCCAGGGCCGCCGCGCCCAGGAAAAGGACCGTGGCGGGGAGGAAATAGCGGTCGTTCGCCTTGGGCGAAAACGACAGGAGCGCCATCAGGAGCAGCGGCACTAGAAAGAGGGCGATTTCCTCGGGGCCAAGCTCCTTGCGGCGCTTCCAGGCCTGCCAAAACGCCAGGACAATGAAGCCCCAGAGGGCGAGGTGGAGGTTGTCTCGAAAAGCCCGAAAATAGATGGTGTGAGGGACGGAGCGGGTCATGCCCCCCTGGCCGTTGACGGCGAGGGTTACTTCGCGGTTGAAGCTCGACTCCCAGTGCTCCCGGTGCCCGAGGATCGGGGCGTTGACGAGCGCCACCGTGGCGAGGAAGGCTGCGAGAAAGGGTACGTAGCGCCGGGTGCGAGGCGCGGAGGGGGTTCCCGCGGGCGCTTCAGAAGCCGTGCCGCGCGGCGAGGCCAGCAGCCAGAGCGAAAGGAGCGGGGCGAGCGCGCCGACGTATTTCCCCGAGAGCGCCAGCGCTGCGCCCGCTCCCACGAAGGCTGCCGTGGCGCGGCCCGGCCAGCGGCGGTAAAGCGCCAGGCCGAGGATCCATGCGGAGAGGCCAAAAGCCAGCGCGGTGTCCTCTTTAAGGTAGTGCGAAAGCTCGAAAAGCTGGTGGTTGCTCAAAATCAAGAGGCCCACGGCGATCCCCGCGAAGCGCCCGGCGGCGAGCCAGAGCGCGGCGGCCATCAGGGCGGCTGTGGCGGCGGCGAAGGCGGCGGAAACCCACCGGCCCACCTCGACCACCCGCTGCGGGTCCTGTAGATCGGTCCCGGAGGCGGCGAGCGCCAGCCGGGCCGTGCTCAGGAGGAGCATCGGGTGGTTAAAGTTCCAGTCCCCCGTCTGCAACTGCGCCACCTTCACCGGTTCGTCGGGATGCCGGTGGAAGGGGAAGCGGTTGGCGCGGGTAAAAAGTGCCAGCCCTGCCACGAAGAGGAGGACGGAGCAAAGGACGATCTGGAGAGCGGGCCTCAATTTTGCAAATTTACTTGGCGGGAGCGGGCGAGGACGCTGGCTTGGCCGCTTTTTCAAAGTAGTCGTGGAAGAAGAGCATCTGGTACTTGATGGAGTTGGCCCAGTAGATGCCGTTATGCGCGCCGGGACGCTCGGTGTAGTCGTGCGCGACGCCTTGTTTGAGCAGCGCTTCGTGGAAGGCGCGGTTTACGTTGATGAAAAAATCGTCCACGCCGCAGTCGACCGTGAGGGCCAGCTCGCCGTTTTTGAGGTCGCCGAGGTTGTTGATGACCGTGCGGGTCTCCCATTCCTGCGGGTGTTCCTCAATCGTACCGATGTGCTTGGCGATGTTCCAGTTTTTCGGGAAGGGGCGGATGTCGAGGCCGCCGCTCATGCTGCCCGCCGCGCCGAAGGTGTCCTTGTGGCGCAGGGCCAGGTACATCGCGCCGTGGCCGCCCATGCTCAGGCCCGCAATCGCGCGGCCCTTGGGCGAGGGGATGGTGCGGAAGTTTTGGTCCGTGTAGCCGACGACTTCCTTTGCCACGTAGGTCTCGAACTGGCAGTTCGGGTCTGTGGGGACGTCGAAGTACCAGCTATCAAAGGCGCCATCGGGGCAGACGACGATGAGCTGATAGCGGTCGGCAAGGTCGCCGAGGTTGGCGAGCTTCGCCCAGCCTTCGTAATTGCCGGAGTAGCCGTGGAGCAGGTAGACGACCGGGTAGGTGCTCTGGCCCTGCTTGTAGCTCTCGGGCAGCGCGACGACGGCCGGGTAGCTCTTGTGCATGGCTTCGCTCGGGACCTGGACGGTTTCGACGGTTCCGGCTTGGGCGGCGGCGAAAAGGAGCACCCCCACGAGGGCGAGGCTCCAGGCTTTGAACTGACGGATCATGACGGGGAGGATGGAGTTGAGGTTTTTTGGAAAAAAGGGGGCTTTACGCGAAGGTTACTCCACCCTGGGCCCAGCGGGGTTGGTGGACGTCGGTGCAGGCGAGGTAGACGCGCTGGGCGTCCGCTCCGTGGCGCACGGCGATCTCGGTGAGGGCTACGGCAACTTTGTTGCAGTCATGCGGCAGGCCGATGCTTTGCAGGCCCATGAACACGGCCGGGGCCTGGGAGACGCCGAAATGGATGGTGGCCACTTTTTGCAGGGCTACCATGACGTAGGACTCCGGTTTTCCCAGTTCGGAGGCAAGGGCTTTGGAGGCTTCCGCAGCCCAGGTGGCCTCGGCTTTCGCGGACAGAGGAAGGTTCGTGGTAATGGAAAGGTAAGGCATGGAGGGCGAGCATAGAGGGGCTGGGGCGTTTTGCGAATCAAAAACCGGCAGAGGTGATGAGACCGCCCGGGCGAGGGGTGCCGTAATCATTAGCAAATGCACAACTCGCCCTTCCAGAGATATGCCGACGAGCCGGATCTTTCGCCGCTCGAACGCATCGACCAAGCCCTCTCGTCCCTTCCATCGGGCCACCCTTTGCAGCATGATTTGCTGGAGTTGCGCTCCGCAGTCGCGCAAACCGAGGGGACTGTGGCCGAGGCCCGGGCGGCGATCGAGAAGCTTGAAAAAATCGTCGAAAAACTAAGTTCCCCGGCCAACCGCATCGGAACGTTTTTGGGAGCCCCCAAGCCTGAGACGGCGCAAATCGTCGTGGGCGGCGCGGACTACTACTGCAATGCAGACCCGCGCCTCTCGCTGGGGAGTCTCAAAAGGGGCACGCGCGTGCTCGTCAATGAAGCCTTTGCCATTGTGGGCGACCTCGGTTACGACCGGGGAGGCCCCGTGGCGAAGGTGACGGAGGTGCTCGAAGGCGACCGCCTGCGGGTCGGCACGGAACACGGCATCCAGTCCGTGGTGATCCAGCGCGGGGCGGACCTCGCGGATTCGACCGTGAAAGCCGGGGACGAGGTGCGCGTGGACGCGAATTTCCGCGTGGCCATCGAGGTCCTCTCCCGCTCCAAGGCCGATGATTACTACCTCGACGCCGTGCCCGAGCTGCCGTGGGAGAAGGTGGGCGGGCAGGATGAGGCCTTGGCGGCGATCAAGGAAGCCGTGGAGCTGCCGCTCTTGCATGCGGAACTTTTTGACCGCTTCCATCACCAGACGCCCAAGGGCTTCCTGCTCTACGGGCCTCCGGGCTGCGGCAAGACGCTCATTGGCAAGGCGACGGCCTACAACCTTACGGCACGGCTTTCGGAGAAGTCCGGCAAGCCGGTGCGGGAGTGCTTCATGCACATCAAGGGGCCGGAAATCCTCAACATGTGGGTGGGCGAGAGCGAGCGGATCGTGCGCGAGATCTTTGCCACGGCCCGCGAGAAACGCCGCAGCGGGTTTTTGCCCTTCCTCTTTATCGACGAGGCCGAGAGCGTGCTCGGGACGCGCCGGGCATCGCGCTATTCGAGCATTCTTTCCACGCTGGTGCCGATGTTCTGCGCGGAGATGGACGGCATCGAGTCGCTGGACGACGTGGTCATCATCCTGGCCTCCAACCGGGCCGACTTGATCGACCCCGCCATTCTGCGCCCGGGCCGCATCGACCGGAAGATCAAGGTCAACCGGCCGGATCGCGACGGGGCGCGCGAGATTTACAAGATTTACCTGACGGCCGACCTGCCCTATGACGCCAAGCTCGTCAAGCAATGCGGTGCGCGCGAGGCGGTGGTCGATCGCCTGGCCGAGAGCCTCGTGGAGTGGCAATTCGCCCACGCCGAGGCGAACCGCTTCCTGGAGGTCACGCTCCGCAGTGGCAAGAAGGAGACGCTCTACCGGGGCGACCTGGTGAGCGGGGCCATTATTGCCTCCATCGTGGAACGGGCCAAGGCGCTGGCTATAAAGAGGTCCATCGCCACGGGCGCGGAGGAGGGGATTAGCGAATCCGATCTGCGCTGCTCGCTCGATGCGGAGTATGTGGAGAACGACATTTTCCCGCCGACGGACATCACCGAGGACTGGCTCAAGCTCATCGATTACGACAGCGATAACGTCGTCCGGATCACCCCGGTACGCCCCGGTTTGCCGAAGGCTCAGCCGCATACGCATGTGGTGTGATGGGGGAAGAAGATTTGCCTCGTTCCCAATCTCCAGGTTGGGAACGAGGCTTGTCTGCGAATCTCTGATTCGTAACGAGGATTTGGGAAAATTAAACCTGCGGATTCAGCTCCTATGAACAGGATTTTTGGCATCGAGACGGAGTACGGTATTGCAGTGGACGGGCAGGAAGTGGTGGACGTCGTGCAGGAGTCCATCGAGGTCGTGCGCAGCTACACGGAGCACGGGGCCTCGATGAAGTGGGACTATGAGCTGGAGGACCCGCACCGCGACGCGCGCGGCTTCCGGGTTCGCGAGCTGCTCCAGGATACCGACGAAGCGGCCTATTTCGAGATCGATAAAAACCGCCCGCTGGCTTTTGAGGAAATAAAGAGCGACCTGGTCTTGAGCAACGGGGCGCGCTTTTACAACGACCACGCCCACCCGGAATACAGCACGCCCGAGTGCACGACGCTTCACCAGATCGTCGCCCAGGACAAGGCCGGGGAACGTGTGCTCTGGGAGTGCGCCCGGCGGCGGAATTCCCGCATCGCCGACAGCCAGCCGGACCGGAAGGTGCGCCTTTACAAGAACAACACGGATTTCATCGGCCATTCCTTTGGCTGCCATGACAACTACCTGATGGACCGCAGCGCTCCGTGGGAGCGGATTGTCACCGGCTCGATCCCGTTCCTTGTGACGCGCCAGATTTTCGCCGGAGCGGGCAAACTGGGCATTGAGGGGGAGGATGCCCGGACCCAATCCGGCGCTTTTCAAATCTCCCAGCGGGCGGATTTCTTCAGCGTGCTCGTCTCCATCGACACGATGAACCGCCGCCCCATTGTCAACACGCGCGATGAGCCCCACGCCGACACCTCCAAGTACCGGCGCTTCCACGTCATCGTGGGCGACGCCAATATGAACGAGGTGGCCACCGCACTGAAAATCGGCACGACGGCGCTGGTCCTGGAGCTGATCGAAAAGGATGCCGCGCCCCGGATCGAACTGGCCAACCCGATCGAAGCCAACAAAGCCGTGAGCCGCGACGCCTCCTACAAATGGCTGGTGGAGCTCTCCGACGGGCGGCGCATCGGGGCGATTGACATCCAGCGGCTCTACCTGGAGGCGGCCCGGCGCTATTGCGATCTCTCGGACGGGGAAAAACGCTGGGTGGTGGCGCAGTGGGAGGCGATCCTCAACGACCTGGAGCGCGACCCGCTGGCCTGCGCCGACCGCGTGGACTGGGTGGCCAAGCGCTTCTTGCTTTCGACCTTCCAGGAAGCCGAACACCTCGACTGGGGCGACCCGTGGCTGCAATCCATCGACATGGAGTACCACAACATCGACCCCGTGGCCGGGCTTTACCATGAAATGCAGCGCTCGTGCGCGCTGAAGCGCTTTGTGGACGAGGAGGAGATCCGCAACGCGATCTTTCTGCCGCCGCCGACCACGCGCGCCTTTTTCCGAGGCCGTGCGGTGGCGAAGTTCAACTCGGCCATCACGTCCATCCAGTGGGATGAAGTCGTATTCCAGACGACACGCGGGCCCCGGGCCATCCCGCTCATCGCGGCCTTTGGCGACGCGGCGCTCGACGAGCTGGCGGCGCGCATCCAGCGGGCGGAGACGGTGGAGGAGCTGTTTTAGGGGGCCGAGGGCCAATATTTCCGCCCCCAAATCTCCCCTTTGCTTCGGCCCACGCGCGATGTAGTATAGACAACGTATGTTTCTCCTTGGACTTTTTACGAATCTCTTCGAGGGCGGGGATCTCATCATCATCCTGCTCCTGGCGCTCCTGTTTTTCGGGGCCAAGCGGCTGCCGGAGCTGGCGCGCGGCTTGGGCGGGGCCATCAATGAGTTCAATAAGGCCAAGACCGATGTGCAAAAGCAGATTTCCGAGGCGGTAGAGCCTCCGCCCGCCGCCACGCAGGTTCCGCCTCCGGTCCAGCCGCCGACGGCTGCTCCTCAGCCGCCCGCCGGGCCTTCGGAACCCGAAAAGAAAGCCTGACGCTTTCGCCCGCGATGCCCCGCCTGCTCCCGCTTTGCCTGAGCGCGCTCCTGCTGCTGCCGGGAGCCGTGGTCTGGGGACGCGATTTCCTCTTCGCGGGCTACAACATCGAGAACTACGCGCCGGTGGCCGTTGAGGGCGCGACGAAAAGCGGTCGCCCGCTCAAAAGTGCCAAGGCCGCCGAGGCCGTGGCCCAAGTGGTGCGGGAGCTTAGCCCGGATATTCTCGGAGTTTGCGAGATGGGGGCCCGGGTGCAGTTCGATGAATTCCGTGCCCGCATGGAGGCCGCAGGGATGGGTTATGTGGATGCGGAGTGGGTGGACGGCCCCGATCCCGACCGCCACCTGGCCCTTTTCAGCCGGTTCCCCATCGTGGCCCGGCAGTCGGTCGTCGATCTGCCCATCGCCGAGTCGCGGGACATCCGGCAAAAAGTTCGCCGGGGGTTTCTCGACGTGACGGTGGAGCCGGAGCCCGGCTTCCGGGTGCGTATTGTCGGCGTGCACCTCAAGTCCAAGCTGGCCACGCCGGAGGGGTCGGCCGAGGTCGAACGGCGTCAGGAGGCCCATCTCTTGCGGCTGTATGTGGAGGCGATTTTATCCGCGAACCCGGAGACGAACTTGCTGGTTTTTGGCGACCTCAACGACACCAAGGGGCAACCGGCGCTCCAGGAGATCACCGGAACGCGCGGCTCGGCCAGCGCGCTCGCGGAGCTGCGCCTGGCCGACGGCGTGGGGGACCGCTGGACGCATTACTGGAAGGCCGAGGACCTTTATTCGCGGATCGACTACCTCTTTGTCAGCCGGGCACTTGCCCCCGCCGTGGTTTCAAAGGATAGTGGCGTCTATCGCACGCCGAACTGGAACCAGGCCAGCGACCATCGCCCCGTTTTTGCCACCTTTCACCCACCCGCCACCCCATGATCGCGCCCCGCTTCGTCCCGCTTGCTCTTTGTGTCGCCCTGCTCGCCACGCTTCCCGCCGCGCAGGCTTCCCCCAATGCCGAGGCCGATTGGCAGGCCGTGCTGGCGCTTGAGGCCGGGCCGCAGAATCTCGCCGGGGTGCAGTCGCGCGAGCAGATCCGGGACATTACCCTCTCCCACCTCTACAAACAGGAGGGGGTGCTGCGGCAGTTTCTGCGCGAACACCCGGAGTCCAAGCACTTCGTGGACGCCCAGCTTTGCCTTTCGCGCCTTTTCGCGGTGCGGAGCGATTTTTCCGGCAACGCCGAGGATCTGCAAACCGCCGTGCAGATTCTGCGCGACGGCATGGCGAGCGCCCCGGCGGGTCGCCGCGCCGATTTCGACTTTGCCTCGCTGACCCTCTCCATCGGGGCCATGAATAACAACCCGAGCGCGGCGCAGCGCGAGGCCTTTACCTCCCAGGTGCTTACCTTCCGGCTCCGTTACCCGGGCGACCGCCGCATCGGCCCGCTCCTGGCCGAGACGGCGGTGCTCTACGACAACGACCCGAAGCGCAAAAGCGAGCTGCTCGGGCTGGCGCAGGCCGAGGCGCAGACCCCGGAGGTCCAGGCCCGCATCCAGGATGACATCAAGCGCCTGGGGTTCCTGGGCAAGCCGGTGGAGGTCCGGGGGACGAGCGCCACGGGCGGCACGATGGACGTGGCGAACCTGCGCGGGATGGTCGTGTTGGTCTACTTTTTCGCGGGCTGGTCGGCCCCGAGCCTGGCGCAGCTCGACCAGGTGGAAAGCCTGCGCAAGGCCTATGAAAAGGACGGCCTGGCGGTAGTGGGGGTCAATCTCGACGCCTCCCGCGAGGATCTGGACCGGACGCTCAAGGCGCATAATCTCGACTGGACGGTGCTCTTTGACGGCAAGGGTTGGAAGAGCCCGCTGGTGCGCGGCCTGGCGATCAATTCCATCCCGGCCCTGTGGGTGTTCGACCGGCGCGGGAACCTGCGTACGCTCAATCTTAAGGGCGATCCTGACGCGTTCCTGCGGCCCCTGCTGGCGGAAAAATAATCATCCCAATAGGGTAACTTTTTCATCTTTGCCCGCGCACCCTAGGGGAGCATGGCCGATACCCGGGTATGAAGCTGCAAAGAATACCTGTTTTGGCGGCGGCCGTTCTGATGGCGATCGTTTCACCCCAAGCTTGGGCTTTCGGCCCCGGTGGGGGCTGCGGTCGTGGCGGAGGCCCCGGTGGATTTCATGGCGGTTGCGGGCCCCGAGGAGGGTTCCGCTGCGGGCCTGGGCCGAGCTGCGGCGGGCGGTTTGGCCCCGGCTGGGGCGGCCGGTGGAACCGTTGTGGCTGGGGTGGCGGCGGTTGGAGCGGTGGCGGGGGGTACTATGGGGGGTATTCCGGCTGGGCCGCCCCTTATCTGGGCTGCGGTTACGGCGCTTGTGGGAATGCCGCTACGCCGAACTATGTCATTAACTACAGCCCGAACATTACGACGGGCGTGACGGCGGTTCCCACCGAGGCGGTGGACCCGGGGGTGGTCGCAGAAGCGACCGTGAGCACGACGGTTTCGGGCGATCTGGTGGGCAATGTCCAGCGGGCGCTGCGGGCCCGGGGGTTCTACCGGGGGCCGATTGACGGGATCAGCGGTGCGCCCACGCGCTCGGCGATCCGCGCCTATGCCGCGAGCCGTGGCTTTGCGGCGACGGGGATTATTGACAACCAGTTGCTTGCCTCGCTCGGGTTGCTTTAGATCGGGATCCACTAAACTCCGTGGTTGAGCCCGGGGCCGGAACAGGCGATGCTGGGCGAGGAATATGAGCGATTTTGACTTCCTCGTCCTGGGTGGCGGCAGTGCCGGTTACGCCGCTGCCTCCACCGCCGCCTCTCTGGGGCTACGCGTCGGCTTGGTGGAGGGTGCCGGGGAGCTCGGCGGCCTGTGCATCCTGCGCGGGTGCATGCCGAGCAAGGCGCTCATCGAATCGGCCAATCATTTTGCCGATTTCCGCCGCGCCGGGGAGTTTGGCCTCGAAGCCGGGCCCGCCGGGTTTTCGATTTCCAAAATCTACGAGCGCAAGGCGCGCCATGTGGCCGAGTTTGCTGATTACCGCGCCAAGCAGCTTGAAAGCGGGCGCTTCGAGCTGATCCGGGGCTGGGGGGCCTTTGTCGATCCGCACACGGTGGAGGTGCGCCAGGCCGATGGCACCTCTCGCCAGGTTAGCGCGCGCACGATCTTGATCGCCACCGGCTCGCGCATCAAGAAAGTGGCCATTCCCGGGCTGGAGGAGGCCGGTTACTGGACCAGCGACACGGTGTTGGCCACGGCCCGGTTGCCAAAATCGGTGATCGTCTTGGGCGGCGGCGCGACGGCGGTGGAGTTCGCCCACTATTTTTCCGCCATGGGGGTGAAAACGACGGTGATCCAGCGCAGCCCCCAACTGGTTAAAGAGATGGACGCTGACCTGGCCAAGGTGCTCGCTACGGCGTTGCGCCAGCGCGGGGTGTCGGTCCACTGCAATACGGCGCTCTCGCGGGTGGAACGGACGGAGACGGGGGCAAAGCGCGTGGTCTTTACCCAAGGGGGCGAAACGCGCACCGCTGAGGCGGAGGAGATCGTTTACGCGCTGGGCCGGGAGCCTCTTACTGCCGGGATGAGCCTGGATAAAGCCGGGATCGACTGCACCCACGGCTGCCCCGCCGCGGGCCTCACGCAGCAGACGAGCGTGCCCCATATTTTTGCCGCCGGGGATGTCTGTGGGCCTTACGAGGTGGTCCATATCGCCATCGCTCAGGCCGAGGTGGCGGCTCGCAACGCCGTCCGCTTGGTGAAGGGGGATGGGCGCGGGCTTGATGAAATGGATTACCGGCTGCGGCTTTTTGTGATCTTTACCGAGCCGGAGCTGGCCCGGGTCGGGATGAGCGAGGCGGAGCTGCAAACCGAGGGGATCCCCTACCGCGTGGCTTCCTACCCCTTCGACGACCACGGCAAGTCGATCCTGATGGAGGAGAAGCTCGGGTTTGTAAAGCTGCTGGCGGGGGAGGACTCGGACGAGATCCTCGGAGCCGCCGTGGTGGGACCGCGCGCCTCGGAGCTGATCCACGAGATTGTCGTGGCGATGCGCTTCCGAGCGACCGCCGGGCAGCTCGCTGCTATTCCGCATTACCATCCGACCTTAAGCGAAATCTGGACCTACCCGGCTGAGGAACTCGCCAGCGGGATGCCATAGCGCCGGGGGGCCGAAGGTGATTTCTTCTTGAGAACCATTCCCAAAAAGATCGGCCGATGTTAAGCTTCCCTTATGCCGATCGATCCCATTTGCGGAATGACCGTGGACGCTTCGAGCCCGATCCGGGCGGAGCGGGACGGGGAGACGTTCTACTTTTGTAGCGAACATTGCCGGACGAAGTTCCTGGCCCAGGGGCAGCAGCCGGAGCAGGTGCATGAGCCCAAGGTGGCTAAGGCGGCTACGGGGATGTACGTCTGCCCGATGTGTCCCCAGGTCCGGCAGGATCACCCGGGCGATTGCCCCCATTGCGGCATGCCGCTGGAGCCGGAGTTCGCCGCCGCTGCGGGGCCCGAGGATACGTCCGAGCTGGATGACATGACGCTCCGCTTCTGGCTCGGGACGGCGATGGCCGTGCCGGTGTTGCTGCTTTCGATGGGCCACATGGGCGGGCTGGAATCGAATACCTCCGGCTGGGCACAGTTTTTTTTAAGCGCGCCCGTGGTGTTCTGGGCCGGTTGGCCGCTCTTGAAGCGGGCGGCGCGTTCGCTGGTTTCGTGGAAGCTCAATATGTTCACGCTGATCGGCCTGGGCGTGATGGCGGCGTTCTGGGTCAGCACGGCGCAGTTGCTCATCCCTGGGGCGTTCCCGGAGGAGGTGCGGGGGCGGTTTTATTTTGAATCCGCCGCAGTGATCACCGTGCTGGTGCTCCTGGGGCAAATGTTGGAGCTGCGTGCGCGAGCCCGCACGAGCCAGGCGATCCGGCAGCTTCTCGGGCTGGCCCCGTCGACGGCCCGGCGCATCGAGGCAGCAGGCGAACGCGACGTGCCCGTGGCCGAGGTGGCCCCTGGCGACCGGCTTCGCGTGCGCCCCGGCGAGCGAATTCCCGTGGATGGCGTGCTGCTGGAGGGGGAGAGCTACCTGGACGAAGCGATGCTGACCGGCGAGCCCGAGCCTGTGCGCAAGAGCCCGGGCGATGCCGTCACCGCAGGGACTGTCAACGGCGCGGGCTCGTTTGTCATGAAAGCCGAGCGGGTTGGCTCGGAAACGGTGCTGGCGCACATTGTCGAGATGGTGGCCCGCGCCCAGCGCAGCCGCGCGCCGATCCAGCATATTGCCGACCGCGTGGCCGGGTGGTTCGTTCCGGCGGTGGTCGCGGCCGCCGTGGTGGCCTTTGGCGTCTGGATGGCCGTGGGGCCGGAGCCGCGGCTCGCTTACGCTCTGGTCGCAGCGATTTCCGTGCTGGTCATTGCTTGCCCGTGCGCGCTCGGGCTGGCCACGCCGATGTCCGTGATGGTCGGCGTGGGCCGGGGCGCTCAGGCCGGGGTGCTCGTGCGCGACGCCGCCGCGCTGGAGGCGCTTGAAACCGTGGATACCGTGGTGGTGGATAAAACCGGCACGCTGACGGAAGGGGTGCCCTCGGTGACGGCGATTCATCCCGCAGAAGGTGTTACGGAATCGGATTTAATATGCGCTGCTGCGTCGGTGGAAAAAGGGAGCGAACATCCGCTGGCAGGTGCCCTGCTTCGCGAGGCGCGCATGCGCGGATTGGCGCTTTCCGAGCCGGTGGATTTCCGGGCCGTGGCGGGTGCGGGGGTGCGCGGGACGCTCGATGGCGTGGAGGTGCTGGTGGGGACCTCGGCGTTCCTGCGCGAAAACGGGCTCTGCTGTGCACTCAAGCCGTTCGAGGAAAAGGCGGCGGCGCTGGAGGAGGGGGCGATTTTCGTGTCCCGTGGCGGCAAGCCGCTGGGGCTGGTGAGCGTTTCCGACCCCGTGCGCTCCTCGGCGCGCGATGCCGTGGCGGAGCTGCACCGGCTTGGCCTGCGGGTGGTCATGTTGACGGGCGACCGCGAGGCTGCTGCGCGGCGCGTGGCGGAGGCGGTGGGGATTGACGATTTCGCCGCCGGTCTGCGGCCCGAGGAGAAGTATGCCCGCGTCGTGGAGCTGCAAAAAGAGGGCCGCCGGGTCGCCATGGCGGGCGACGGCATCAACGACGCTCCCGCGCTGGCGCAGGCCCAGGTGGGCATCGCGATGGGCGGCGGGGCGGGCGTGGCGATTGAGAGCGCGGCCATTACGCTGCTTTCCGGGGACTTGCGCGGCATCGTCCGGGCGCTTCACTTGAGCCGCGCGGTGATGCGCAACATCCGGCAGAATCTTTTCTTCGCATTCATCTACAACGCGCTGGGTATCCCGCTGGCCGCTGGGGTGCTCTATCCCGTGCTGGGGTTGATGCTCAGCCCGATGATCGCCGGGGCCGCCATGAGCTTGAGCTCGGTCTCGGTCATCACCAATGCGCTGCGACTGCGGCGCTGGCGGGCGTAGGGACGTTATCGCGGAGCCTCTTGCCCTCGTCGTTTTCGAGTCAAACTCGGGAACGCGAAAAGGCCAAAACGAAAGCCGCAAAGGCGACATTGTCGCGCCTTTGCGGCTTTGCGTGAGATTTAGGAGCGGCTTCTACGCCTTGAAGGTTTCCAGCTTCTTGCCGGTGAGGTTCAGGAAGGGAGGCAGCGTGCCCATGAGCTGGGCGAAGGAGGTGAAGTCAACCTGCTGCTGGCCGTCGCTCATCGCTTCCGCCGGGTTCGGGTGAACTTCGATGATGAGGCCGTCGGAATCCATCGCCACGGCTCCACGGCAGAGCGCCGAGACAAGGCTCGCTTTGCCGCTGCCCTGGCTCGGGTCAACGACTACTGGCAGGTGCGTCTCCATCTTCGCCACGGCTACGGCGGAGAGGTCCAGCGTGTTGCGGGTGAAGGTCTCAAAGGTCCGGATGCCGCGTTCGCAGAGCATGACGTTCGGGTTGCCGTTGGAGAGGACGTACTCGGCGGAAAGGAACCACTCCTCCAGGCGCTGGCTCAGGCCGCGTTTGAGCAGGATCGGCTTGCCGCTGCGGGCCGCTTCGATCAAGAGCTGGAAGTTCTGGGCGTTGCGTGCGCCGATTTGCAGGATGTCGGAGGACTCGGCTACGTGCTCTACGTCGCGCTCGCTCAAGACTTCGGTGACGATTTTGAGCCCCGTCTCTTTCCGGGCCAGCTGGAGCAGGCGCAGGCCTTCCTTGCCGAGACCCTGGAATTCGTAGGGGGAGGTGCGGGGCTTGTAAGCGCCGCCGCGAAGAATGGTGGCTCCGGCGGCCTTGACGGCGCGGGCGGTGGTGAGGAGCTGCTCCTCGCTCTCGACGGAACAGGGGCCTGCCATGACGGCAAAGTGGGGTCCGCCGATCTTCACGCCGTCGATGTCGATGATGGTGTCATCCGGCTTAAACTGGCGGCTGACGAGCTTGTAGCGCTTCTGGACGCGGAGGACCTCCTGCACCTGGGGCAGGACGGTGAGGCGTTCGAGGTCGCCGTGCGTGGTCTCGTCGCCGATGGCGGCCACGACGGTCTGCTCGGTTCCGTAAATGGGACGCGGCTCATAGCCAAGACGCGCGACTTCGGCGACCACTTTTTCGATTCCCTCTGGAGGCGTGTTTGGTTTGATGACAATAATCATGGAATTACGGCAATGGATGTTGGAAAAACTCCATAAGAGAGCCTATTTTGGGCTTTCCGGAAACCTTTTTATTTTATTATGCCCGATTTTACCGGCGGCGGCATCCACGGCCTCCCTTCTGAAACCCGCTCCATTGGCGATACTTGTTTTGACCAACGCATTCACGACCTAGTTCGCGACTACGGCTGCAATTCTTCCAGCAACTGGATCCAGGAGATGATTGTCACGGCCCTGAAAATCGGCCACGACGGCCTGGGCGAGGCGGATCTCAAGCTGTTTAACCGCTCGCTGCGCGAACTGCGCTACTCGGCGCGTGTTTTCTCCAAATACACGGACCGCCAGAAGGTGGTGGTCTTCGGCTCGGCCCGCACTCCGGCGGACGCCCCCGAGGCGCTGGCTGCGGAGGAGTTTGGACGCAAAATGCGTGAAAAAGGCTACATGATCATCACCGGCGGCGGGGATGGGATCATGGGGGCGGCCCAGCGCGGGGCGGGGCGGGAGAATTCGTTCGGGCTGAATATCCGGCTCCCTTTTGAGCAGCATGCCAACGCGATCATCGACGGCGACCCGAAGTTGATCAATTTCAACTATTTCTTCACCCGCAAGCTCAACTTCGTTAAGGAGACCCACGCGGTTGCTCTCTTCCCGGGGGGCTTTGGCACGATGGACGAGGGCTTTGAGGTGCTGACGCTGATGCAGACGGGCAAGGCGCGGATTTTGCCGATGGTCTTTGTGGACCAGCCCGAGGGGACTTACTGGAAGGCGTTTTTTGCCTTTCTGGAGAAGCATCTCTGCGGTCATGGGTTGGTGAGTCCGGATGATTTCCATCTCTTCCGGCTTTTTACCAATGTGGATGATGCCGTTGCGGAGATTCTGCAATTTTACAAAAACTATGTCTCCTACCGCTGGGTGCGCAAGCAGCTGGTGCTGCGGCTCCAGCAGGCGCTGACGTCCAAGGCGCTCTCGGAGCTGAACCACGAATTCGCCGATCTGCTGGTGAGCGGCGCCATCGTGGCCGCAGGGCCGCTGCCGGAGGAGATGAATCAGCCGGAGATTGCGCATCTGCCCCGGCTGGTCCTGACGCCGCACCGGCATAACCTGGGCCGCCTGCGGTTGCTGATCGACGCGATCAACCGCGCGCCGACGGCTGGTTGACAGGGGGCTGTACGGTGCGATGTTTTAAGTGAACTCCGGGGGGGTTGCTGGTTTGTCCTCTCCGGAGTTCGTTTGTACGGATTTCACCAGGGAGGACACCGTAACGAGGATGGCGGCCCGTTGGCCCACCTTTTTTACGAATTCTTGTGCGCCGGTTTTTTGGGCGTGGGGCTGGGGACGCTTGGAGACGGTGTAGCTGTGGGGGCAACCGACGGCGCGGGCGTGGCCGAGGCTCCCGCTCCCGGTACGGGGCAGACGATGGGCGTCGGGCACGGTGTGACGGGCGGGCAGGCAGGGCTGGCCGCCGGGCTCCCGGATGGGCTGGGTGAGGCCCCGGGGCTCCCTGAGGGGCTCTCCGCAGGCGATGGCGTGGGGGTGGGTGTCGGAGGCGGGGTGGGCGTTGGCGCGGGTTTGGAGAGGTTGACCCAGGCGTGTAGGTTGCCGCTGTAGCCGCCGATTTCGCCCAACAGGGTCTCGACTTTGGCGCGCCATTTGTCGAGGTCGGGCGGGCCGGGCGTTTCGTCGGCGCTGCCGGGGAAGAGGAGGTAGGTGACTTTGAGTTTGTTCTCCGCGCGGTTAAGGCCCGAGGTCTCGGAGTTGATTTCTTTGCCGAGGCGCAATGACGCTTCGCCGACTACTTTTTTCGGGCCGATGTCGCCGATGATGGCGGGGTAGATCATGTTGGCGTGGATCACGGCGCAGTAGTCGCCTACTTTCGGCTGGAAGCCGGGCTCCATCCCCTCTTGCATCAGGCCGGGCAGGACCACGTAGGGGTCGGTGGCGGCGATGAGGAAGCTGTAGGTTTTCAGCTGGCTGACTTCGTACTGCGCTGCTCCCATCTGGTCGCGGAGGACCTGGCGCAGCGGTGCGCTGAGGCCTTTGGATTCGGCGTACTTGGCCTCTGCCGCTTTGAGCTTGGCGACGCGGCCCGCGAGGAACGGGTTCACCAGCTCGGTCTGCTTGGGCCATTTGTAGCTGGTCATCGGCTGGAAGGTCGGGTCGGCGGTGCTCGGCACGGGCAGGCGGTCGGGATCGGAGCCGTCGGTATCGACGTCCATGTCGGCCTGGAGCAGGACGGCGGTGCGTTTGGTGTGCGGGTGGCGCAGTTCCAGGATCGTCTCGCAGTCAAAGAAATCGTGCCGGGAGAGGAGCGCGTCAAGCCGGTTGAGGTTGGCCTGGAGGAGGTTCAATTTGTACCCGTAAAGCGCCTCGTATTTCTCTGAAACGCGGGCTTTCTCCAGCATCGCGGGGAGGCCGGGGAGGAGCTTCGGCAGTTCGGGGTTGATCTTGGAAAGGGAGGCGAGGTCGGCGTTGGCTTTGGGGACTTTGACTTTGACGGTGACCTCCACGGCGTAGCTGCCGGGGATCTCGATTTCCGTGGTGGCGGTGCCGTTGCCTGGCTCGCTCTCCAGCCGGGACTTAAACTCCATGCCGTTAAATAGCTTGCCGACTTCCATGCGCTTTTGCGGGATGTAGATGGGTGTTGGCTTGGGCGTGGGGGTGGGCCGTGGCGTGGCCGAGGGGACGGGGGTGGGCGTGGGGGGCGGCTGGTGTTTGCAGCCGGGGGTTTTGTTGCCCCAGACGTACAGGAGCACCGCGAGGATCAGCGCGGCGATAGGGGCGATTTTTGAAAACATTTGCCCTTATGTTTGACCTGCCCGGGCGCGATTTCAACCCCCAACTTGCCTTCCGCTTTACCGCCCGAAGGCGATCAGCGTAAGGATCATGCCCACGCCGCTTAGGACCGCCATGACGATCACCTCAGGCGCCGCCCGGTTGAGCATGACCTTGGGGATGAAGCGGCCCGAGAGGACCGCTGTGGCCAGGAGGCCCAGGATCAGGCCGATTTTGACCAGGTTGGTCTGCTCGCAGACGAGCAGGACCCCGGCGGCGATGAGGACCAAACCGGCGAGAAGGCCTCCTACAAGGCAGGTGAGTTCCTTTGTCTTGACGTAACCGATGACGGCTCCGGCAAGGGTCAGAACCCCCAAAATGATGTAGTAGATCTCCGTGGCTTGGATCACACAAGCGTCATAGGACAAAGTGGGCGCTATGTCACCCAAAAGATGCGCCCACTGGGTGAACTTATTTGGTCTTGCCGCGTTTTCCTTTCGGGGAAGCTGCGGGCGCGGCCCAAGTAACCGTCTGGCCCGGGCCGAAGGGGATCCCCTGGGTACGGATGGCCTTCGCCGGGATGCCGTTGATGGTAACAGCCTTGATTTCCCCGGCGCTGCTCCAGGTAAAATCCACGGGGCCTGTGGTGGTCGAAGCCCCCGCGCCGCGCTCGGCGTATTGGATGGTGAGGGTGGTTCCTTTCCGCTCGGCGTTGATTTCCACCTCCTGGCGTTCGCCGCGCCGGTAGGCGAAGGTTTCGCCGTCGTCGATGCGGTAGAGGGTGGAGGCCTTGCCGTTGCCGGAGAGGTAGATGTGGAAGTCGACCCGGGCGGGCTCGAAGCTGGAGGACTCGGGCGCGAGGCGGGCCAGGGGCAGGATGGCTCCGTCGCGGACATAGATCGGGGTGGTCTCGGCGGCGGCGGTGACGGTGATTTTGCTGCCGCCTTTGATCCATCGGCCCGCGCTCACGTCGTACCAGCGGCCCTGGCCGGGCAGGGCGACGCTGCGGCGCTTCTGCCCCTCCTCGACGAACGGGGCTTGCATGATCCACGGGCCGACCATGAACTGGTCGTCGATGAGGCCCAGCGGTAGCTTGGGGGTGTCGGCGAAGTCGTAGAAGAGCGGGCGCAGGATGGCTTCGCCGCTTTGTTCGTGCTCGGCGAAGAGCTGGTAGAGATACGGGCGCAGGCGGTAGCGCAGCTGGATGTAGCGGCGCAGGAGCTGGAGGGTTTTTTTGTCAAAGGCCCACGGCTCTTGCTGCCGGGATTTGATGATGGAGTGGTTGCGGAAGACGGGGAAGAGGAAACCGGCTTTGTACCAATCGGAGATCAGCTCCGGGGTGGTGTCGCCGCCGAAGCCGCCCGCGTCGGGTCCGTTGAATGGGATGCCGGAGAGGGCGAGGTTGAGGGTGGTGGCGATGCTGTTTTTGAGGTGGTGGTAGTTGCTGTAGTTGTCGCCAGTCCAGATGGCTGTGAAGCGGCCGGAGCCGGTGTAACCGGAGCGGCAGAGCAGGAAGGGCCGCTGGTCGGGCCGGGCCTGGAGGAAGCCCTCGCGGCTGGCGAGGGCCATGCCGAGCGCGTACTGGTTGTGAAAGTAGTGGTGCTTGCGGCGGCCGTGGTCGAAGAGCATCGGCTGGTTATCTGACATGCCGGTGGAGGGGTCGTTCATGTCGAGCCAGGCTCCGGCGGGGCCGCGTTTGGCGAATCGGGCGACCTGCCCGGCCCACCAGACGCGGGCGCTTTCGAGCGAGAAATCCGGGAAGACGGTCTCGCCGGGCCAGACGAGGCCGATGTATTCGCTTCCCTGCGGGTTCTGGCAGAAGGCTCCGGCGCGGTGGCCGTCTTCGTAGATTTCGTAACCGCGCTCGAACTTCACGCCCGGGTCGAGGATCGGGACGACCTTGCGGCCCGCCTTGGCGAGCGCGCCGATGGCTTTCTCAGGGTTGGGGAATTCCTTTTTGCCAAAGGTGAAGACCCGGTAGCCCTCCATGTATTCGATGTCGAGCCAGAGGCCGTCGGCGGGGATGCCGTGGGCGCGGAATTTCTCGTCGAGCTGGTTCAAATCGGCGGCCGACTGGTAGCCCCAGCGGCACTGGTGATAGCCCAGCGCCCAGGCGGGGGGCAGCGGCGTGGTGCCGACCATGGCCTGGAGCTTGCGGGTAAGCTCCGGCAGGGTGGGGCCGTAGATGAGGAAGAGGTTCGGCTGGCCGTTCTCGGCGCCGATAACGATGGTGTCGAGGCTGCCTTGGTCGACGGCTTGCTGGTTGGCGATGGTGACCGCTTTGCGGATTGAAACGAAGGCCGCGTGCGGGTTATCGAGCAGGAGGCCGAGGTAGGTGTCGCCCCGCTTCAGGATGAGGTAGGGGATGGAAACGTAGGCGGGGTCGGGAGCCGGTCTGCCGTTGATGAAGGACTCCGAGTGGAAATCGCCCCAGATGTCCGTGTTCCAGAATTTCGTGGTCTTGCCGGAATGCTCCAGGCCGCTCCACTTCTCGCCCAGACCGTAGAATTGATCGGTCTCCCCGCGCGCAAACTGGAAGAGCGAGGCCGCCCCGCTCTGCCCAAAGAGCCCCGCCGGAGCGGAGGCGAGCAGCGTCTTGCCCTCGCGGGTTTGGAGGGTCAGCCGCCCGTCCTTGGAGAAAACCAGGCGGGTCCGGTCGCCTTCAAGCGTCTTTTTTTCCCCCGGGAATTCCAGAGGGATCAGCGCGTCGGAGCTGTTCCAGCCTTTGCCGGTGACGGTGAGGTGGAAGATGTCCGAGCCGTTGCCGGTGACGTTGAAGCGGTAGGAGCCGAGCGCGGTTTTGAAGCGGGCATTCGCGCTGAGCGCGGGAAATTCAAAGTTGGCGGGGTAGGGATACTTGTGGAAGTACATGGGAGCGGGAAGGGGGAGCTGCGGTTACAGGTATTTGAGGAACCAGGCGACGGTGAGGCGGATGACTTTGCGGCGATGGGCCCAGGTGGTGAATACGTGGTCCGCGCCGGGGATGACGACGTGCTTTTTCGGCGCGGCGGCTTGCGGAAAGTAGGTGGAAAAACCTTCGCGGAAGCCGGGCAGGTCGTTGTCGCCCTGGATCTGGAGCTTCGGGATGCGCAGGGAGAGGTAGGCCTCGGGTACGTCGACTTTCGGGTGGTCGAGGCTCAGGCCCGGGCCGCCGATGATCGGGTCTTTCTTGATTTTGCCCGACGGCGTGACGACGCCTTTGGTCCAGCCGTTGAGCTTGGGCACGGCTGACCAGGTGACGAGGGTTTTGACGTGCCGGTTCTCCGCCACGGTGCAGATGGAGACCGCTCCGCCGAGGCTGAGCCCGAGGACGCCGATTTCCTTGAAGCCTTTGCGGTGGGCCCATGCGATGACGGCGTGGAGATCGGCGATCTCGGTGTTGGGCGAGACGGCATCGAAGCTGCCGTCGCTCTCGCCGGAGCCCCAGAAGTCGAATCGCAGGACGGAGATGCCCTTTTCGGCCAGCGCGCGGGCGGCCTGTACGAAGAGGCGGCCGGACTCGCACTTGGTACCGGTGTAGCCGTGGGCGAAGATGACGACTTTGGATTTGGATTCTTCGTGAAGAACGGCGGCAAGCCAGCCATTGGGGCTCTGGATATGGAGGGGCTTTTCAGACATGAGGGAAAACATGAACCCCACCCCCCGCCCAAACACAAGCCGGAAACAGATTAGTCCAAGTTAAATCGGAAATGTCCAATTCCCGCAGCGGGGTGGAAGGCGCGCTGATGGGGCACCGGAGTTTTTAATCTTTCCACAGCGCCACGAGGGCTACGTCGTCGTCGAAGGGGGCTTCTTCGCGCTCGGCTTGGGCGGCGGCGAGCGCGGCGCGGATGAGGGCTTCGGGGCCGTTGGCATGGGCAGCGCTCAAGGCACGACCGAGGCTGGCAAACGGCAGCCGCTGGCGGTTGCTGATGCCGTCGGTGACGAGCAGCAGGGCGTCGCCCGGGGCCGCCTCGGCGCGGCATTCCGGGAACCCTCGGGAAGGAAGGCCCAGGGGAGGGGAGGCGGATTCGAGCAATTCGACGCCGCCGCTCCGGCGGATGACCATGCCCGGAGGATGCCCCGCCCCGGCGAAACGGATTTCCTCAGCCCGGACTTGCGCGCAGGCGGCTGTCAGGATCGTGCGGCCCTGGAAAATGGCGAGAAACTGCCGGTTGACCCGCTCCAGCACGGCGCCGGGCTCGCCCCCTTCTTCCTCGACGGCGCGGTGAAAAAGCAGCCCCAGGAGGACGGTTACCAGCGCGGCGGCGACGCCGTGGCCCGTGGCGTCGGCGATCCACGCCAGGAGGCCGCCGCCGGGGAGGGGGATGGCCCCGAAGTTATCGCCGCCCACCTGGATGACCGGCTGGGAAAAGAGCGCGCCGCGCCAGCCGGGGGTCTCCGGCAGAGCCCGGGGGATGAGCGCCCGCTGGATTAGGCCCGCGGCTTCCAGGTCGGCTTCGTGCAGCGTGCGCCAGGCCTCCAGTTCGCCGTTCTGTTCGTGCAGCCGGGCCCGCAATGCCGCGAGGCGCAAGTGGGTATCGATCCGCGCGCGCAATACCGGCAGGTGGACTGGCTTGGAAACGAAATCGTCCGCGCCCGCCCGCAGGCATTCCAGTTCGAGCTTTTCCCCGGAGTGGGCGGTGAGCAGGATGATGGGCGTCTGGGCGACCTGGGGGTGGCCGTGGGCTCGCAGGACGCGGCAGACCTCCGCGCCGTTGAGGCCCGGCATGGCGTAGTCGAGAACGAGGAGTGCGCGCCCCTCGTGGGCGGCGACGGCCCGCAGCGCTTCCTGGCCCCCAGCGCACGCCGTTACATGGAAGCCCCAGCGCTCCAGGGAACGCGAAAGCAGATGCCGCATCATGGCTTCGTCGTCGGCGACTACGATTTCCCTGGGGGCGTCCATTACTCTGGTATCGGATGAGAGGATTGACACGGAGGACACAGAGGGCTGAGAGGGTTTTTAGGGGGGGACTGTATTCGTCTCTTTTTCCTGAGTTCTTGAGTTCTTGATACCCTTTTTTTCCGTCCTCCGCGCCCTCTGTGGTGAGTCCTTTCCCTCCATGGGCAAAATATCCCCCGGCCCGTAATTCAGGGTTTCCCGGCATTGCCGTTCTGGCCGGGGAATTTTATCACAAAGACATGGCGAACGTGGTTTTCCTGTGGCACATGCATCAGCCTTATTATGTCGACTCGCTTTCGCGGACGGCGGTGATGCCATGGGTGCGTCTCCATTGCGTGAAGGGCTACCTCGACATGATCTCTGTCGTTGCCGAGTTCCCCTCCATCCGGGTGAACTTCAACTTGACTCCGGTGCTCCTCCAGCAGATCGAGGAGATTGTGGATGGACGGGTGAGCGATCTCTGGCTCGAACGGTCGCGCAAACCGGCCTCCGAGCTTGATGAGGCGGAAAAAGTGTCCCTGCTCGCGGATTTCTTCAAGGCCAACTGGGGCAATTTGATCAAGCCCGAGCCGCGCTATGCGGAGCTGCTCGCCAAACGCGGCGAACACCCGGACCCGGCTGATCTGCCCCGCATTGCCCGGCAGTGGACGGACGCCGATTTTCTTGATCTGCAAGTCTGGTTCAACCTCGCCTGGTGCGGCTACACGGCTCGGCGGCGTTACCCCGAGCTGGCTGAGCTGCGCAAGAAGGGGCGTAATTTTACCGAGAACGAAAAGTGCCGTCTGCTGGAGATTCACCTCGATATTATGCGCTCCATCCCCGGGGCTTACCGCGAGGCGGAGGAGCGCGGGCAGGTGGAGCTGACGACGACGCCGTATTTTCACCCGATTCTCCCGCTGGTCTACGACAGTGCGCTGGCGGAGCGTTCGCTGCCGGGGCGCGAGCTTCCCCGGCGCTTCCACTGGCCCCAGGACGCCGAGGCTCAGCTGCGCCTGGCGGTCGATAACCACAAACGCCTGTTTGGCCGTGCGCCGCGCGGGTTGTGGCCCTCGGAGGGTTCGATTGCGCCGGAGATGATCCCGCTCATGCAGCAGGTGGGGATTGAGTATTTTTGTAGCGACGAGGAGAATCTTTTCCAGTCGATCCGGCTCGATCCGGCCTATGCGCAGACCCGACTGGAGCATCTGGAGCTCTTTCAGGGCTGGAATATTAAGTACAATGGAGCGGCGGTTAACGGGGTGTTCCGCGACCGGCCACTCTCTGATTTCATCGGCTTTACTGCGGCCCGCAATGAACCGGCTCAGGCGGCGCGCCATTTGATCGGGCATTTTCTCAACATCGCCGCGCACATCCCGCCGGGCCAGGGGCTCATCCCCGTGGTGCTCGATGGTGAGAATGCCTGGGAGCATTTTTCGGACGGTGGCGAGGCGTTTCTGCGCGCGCTCTACGGTGGGATCGAGGCGGAGTCAAAGCAGCTCAGTAGCAGTACGATTGAATCGTATTTTCGCGAGCACCCCCCGGTTCGCGGGCTGACGACGCTGCACACGGGCTCGTGGATCGGGAGCAATTTCGATGTCTGGATTGGCGAGCCGGAGGAGAACCGCGCGTGGGATCTCCTGGGCGAGACGCGGCGCTTTTTGCAGACCCAGATTGAGGGGAAGAAGCTGGATGCGAAGGCCCGGGAGGCGGCTTTGCGCGAGGTTTACGCTGCCGAGGGGAGCGATTGGTTTTGGTGGTATGGGCCGGATTTTTCGACGGAGAATGACGCGCTCTTTGACGGGCTTTTCCGGCAACATCTCCGCAATGTTTACGTGATCTGCAATGTGGAGCCTCCGGCGGTGCTCGATGAGCCGATCCGGGGCTACTCGTCGCCGGTTTTTCGCCCGCCATCGCGTCGCATCGCGCCCCGGATTGGGGCGGGGGAGGAGGCGCAGGTCGAATGGCTCGAAGCGGGGACGTATCTCCCCGGCGCGGAGCAGGGGACGATGCATCGCGGCGACCGTGTGGGGCAGAAGCTCTGGTTTGGCTGTGACCGCTCCAGTCTTTATCTGCGGCTGGATGTGGTGGGTTTGCCCGGTGAGGGGGTGCCGCTGGCGCTCTGGCTGCAAGTGACGCGCTCTGATACGCTCGGCCCGGTGCAGGCCCGTACTGATCCGATTAAAAAAGACGGTCCGGTGTCGTTTACGATTTTGCCGCCGGGCGACAAGCCGCTGCGGCGTTCCACGGCGTTTGCTGGGCTGGACCGGATCGAGTGGAAGCTGGCGCTGCGCGATCTGGACGTGGGCCCCGGTGTGGCGTTTTCGTTCCAGGTGGCCCTGTTGGCGGGCGGGATCGAGCGGGAGCGCTACCCGGAGGGGATGGAGATTCCGCTTTGCTCGTGACCCCGGGGGGGGGATTTACACGGGGGGCACGGAGAACACGGAGGAGAATTGAGGGGGCGAAAAGGCGGCCCTCTTGGCGGCTAGGCCAGCTCCATGCCGATCAAACAGACGTCGTCGGAGAATTCGCGCTGGGTGGAGAAGGCTTTGACTTCGTCGACGACGGCGCGGCAGAGGTCTTTTAGGGGCTGCTGGCGGCGATATTCGATGGCGCACTGGAGCCGGGAATAGTCGTAGACGTCCCCCTCGGGGCTCTCGACTTCGTAGAGGCCGTCGGTGAAGAGGAGGACTTTGTCGCCCGGGTGGAATGGGGTGATGCCGTTTTTGTAAACGGCTTCGTCAAAGAGGCCAAGTACCGGGCCGGTGACGCCGGTGAGCGAGGTGACGCTCTGCGGGTTTACCAGGAAGGGGCGCGGGTGGCCTGCGTTGGCGTAGTGCAGCTCGCCGGTGGCCAGGTTCGCCTCCAGGTAGCATGCGGTGACGAACATGGGGGAGGAGTTGTGGCGCAGGATCCGCCGCAGGGAGGTGTTCAGGTCGGTGAGGACGGTTCCGGGGGTTTCGCCTTTGGTGGTGAGCTCCTCGACCAAGGCTCGCGCGGTGGCGGCGATGAGGGAGGCGCCCACGCCGTGGCCCATGACGTCGCAGATGAAGATGCCGACGCGCTCGGGGGAGATCTGGTAGACGTCGAAGAAGTCGCCGCTGACGGTGGTGGAGGGCTGGAAGAAGTGGTAGAAGCGGACGGCTTCGCGCCCGTCGTGGAAGAAGGAGGGGAAGCTCTGCGGGAGCATGGCGAGCTGGAGTTCGCGGGCCATGGTGAGCTCTTCTTCCAGGATCTCGTTGCGATGGCGCAGCTCTTCGGCGAAGTGGGCGAGCTGTTCCTCGGCGTGCTTGCGCTCGGTGATGTCGCGTGAAAGGCCGAAGGTGCCGATGATGCGGCCCCGCTCGTCGCGCAGGGGCATTTTGCTGGTGGAGACGTAGGTACAGTGGCCGTCGGGCCAGGTCTCTTTTTCCTCCAGGTTGATGATGGGGCGGCCGGTTTCCAGGATCTCGCGCTCGTCTTCCATGGCCTGGATGGCGTGCTCGTCGGTGAAAAGGTCGAAGTCGGTCTTGCCGATGAGCTGGTTGGGGCTCTCCAGGCCGAACCAGCGGGCGTTGGCCTGGCTGGCGACGATCATCCGGCTGTTCATGTCCTTGAAGTAGATGCAGTCCGGGAGGTTGTCCATGAGGGCGGCGAACATGGTGCGCTCCATGCTGGCGGTGAGGCCCGAGATGTTCTCGTGGTTGGACATTTCGCACCTGCCGGCCATGCCGTGGGCTTTGCCGTGCTCGTCGCGGATGGCCTGGCCGCTCATGACGACGCTGCGCACGGTGCCGTCGGGCCATTGGACGCGGAATTCGCCGTCAAAATGCGCGCCGCTTTCCACGGAGGCCGCCATGGAGTTGGCCACGAAGGCGCGGTCGCCGGGGTGGACGAGGTTGAGCAGGTCGTCGGAGGCTCCGCCGAAGGTGCCCGCGTCGATGCCGAAGAGGCGGCACATGGGGTCGTCCCACAGCATGGAATCGTCTGAAAAATCCCAATGCCAGGTACCGGTGGGAAACTCGGCAAAGGAAGGTACGGACTGGTTCGCTTCGGGGCTCATGAGGGATTCCGGGATGCTAGGAAAGAAGAATGCTCTAGAATGGCACAAGCGCGGGCGAACACAAACTTTTTCCGGCTACTTCCCAACAACGCGGGTGACAGCGCGGCAAGGCTGTGCGAGTTTGGAAAAACGGGCCCATCACCCCCCCCGGCCCGGCGAACGCTACGAACATGTCTTTTTCCAATTCACGAACCGCCTGCGTGCAAGCCCTCCAGAGATGGGAGTCGGGAGCGACTTTTGCCGACGAGGTGCTCCACTCCACTCTGGCTGAGGCCCGCTTCAATGTTTTTGACCGCGCGTTTCTCACGGAGACTTTCTACGGGATTCTGCGTCGCCGCAGCGCGCTTGATTTCCTGATCCGCCAGCTGCGCGATACGGATCTGGACTCTGAGACGCGCCAGGTGCTGCGGCTCGGGTTTTACCAGATCTTCTGGATGCGCATCCCGCACCACGCGGCGGTGAACGAGACGGTCAACCTCGCCGGGCGCGCCCGGGGGCTGGTCAATGCGCTGCTGCGGCGGGCCATCCGCGAGAAGGATCTGCTGGATGAAAAGCTGGCGGAGGCCCCGGCGTCGGTGCGGTTTTCTCACCCGAAGTTCCTGATCGAGCGCTGGGAGCACCAGTTTACGCCGGAGGAGACGGCCCGGCTATGTGAGTGGAATAACACTCCGGCGGAGATTTACGTACGGGCTAACCGCCTGAAGGTGACGACGGGCGAGCTGCTGGCGGCTTCGACGGTGGCGGAGGCCTCGGGGCTTCATCCGCTTTCGATCCGGGTAAAGCAGGTGCCTTTCCAGTGGCTGATGGAGGGGCTCTGCTATGTGCAGGACCCGAGCACGCTGCTGGCGGTGGAGATGCTCGATCCCAAGCCGGGCGATACGGTCCTGGACGCGTGCGCCGCGCCGGGCGGCAAGGCGAGCTACATGGCTGAGCTGATGGGCAATAGCGGGCGGATTGTGGCCTGCGACTCTTCCCGGCCCCGGTTGGAGCGCCTGCGGGAGAATATGCTGCGGATGAATGTGAGCTGTGTGGAGACCCGGCGCGTGGACTGGCTGGCCCGGCCGTTGCCGTTCGAGCCGGAGAGCTTTGACCGCATTCTGGTGGACGCCCCGTGCTCGAATACGGGGGTGATCCGGCGGCGCGTGGATGTCCGCTGGCGGCTGACGCCCGGGGACTTTGAGGAGATGCCCCGGCGACAGCGGGCGATCCTGGACGCGGTGTTTCCGCTGCTCAAGCCGGGCGGGACGCTGGTCTACAGTACGTGTTCGATGGAGCCCGAGGAGGACGAGGCGGTGGCGGAGGCGTTCGCCCGCGAGACTCCGGGGGCGCGCCTGGAGGAGACGGGCCGTCGCATTCCCCAGCGCGATGGGATGGACGGGGCGTTCGCGGCACGGATCGTCAAGGGCGGAGCAAAGGGAGCGGGCGGGGGCCTGTGAACGGGGCCTGCTTGACATCCGGGCACACTGCGTGTAGCCGAATGCAATTCATGAAGCGGATTGTTTTTATGCTGCTGGCCGCGGTTTTGGCCTTTGCCGCCCCGGTCGATGCAGCCCCCCCATCTCCCATTGTCCCTCCGTTTGGCCTGAACTGGGGCCTGACCAAGGACCGGCTTTCGACGTTGCTCAAGGGGGCCAATGCCAAGGTAGTGGAGCGCCGGATGGTCGCCGGGCGGGAGGCCTGGAATGTGGAGGGCCTGGTGCTGGCCCATCTGCGCTGCACGGTGTTTTACTTCCGGGGCGAGGGGCTCGACGAGGCGGAGTTGCAGTACCAGGATAAGAACTGGCTGGAGAATGATTACAACGATTTCCTAAACCAGCTCCGGACGAGCCTGGATGGGAAGTTCGGCCCCGGCAAGCTCATCGCCCGCTCGAAGAACCCGCTTCCCGACGGGGTGATCCAGACGCTGACGGGCTACGAGTGGGTGCAGCCTGGCAATGCGGTGCAGCTTGTCTTTTTTAGCGCGGAGAATCCTTCGGAGGTCTACCGGCTGGTGAGCCTGCACTACAAGGAGCTGAAGTAGGCCTGGGCGCGGGCCTCCCCCCGCCCTTAGCACAAGGCTTCCATGACGATGGAGGCGAAGATGACCTGGGTGCGGTCTTCGACCTGTTCCGGGGTGAGCCGGAAGGCGTCGTAGACGAGGGTCCAGACGGTGCGCGGTTGACAAAGAAAGAGCACTTCGAAGCGGTGATCCACCGACGGGGCTTCGCCGCGAAAGGCAAAGCTCCTGACTCCGGCCCGGTCGCCGTTGGCCAGCGGGCTGACGAGTAGGTTGATGTTGCGCCCGAAGCCGAGCTCGATGGCGCGGCGGCGGCGCTGGATGATTTTCTGAAAGGCGGCTTCCTCCTGGCCGATCAAGGCGTTGGTCTCCTCGCGGATGAGGGCGATGTGTTCCTTGTGCTTTTCGGCGCTGCGGTAGAGCCACTGTTCAGGGTCGCCGGAGGGGCGCAGTTGCCAGCGCCCCGGCAGGGTTACTGTCAGTTCGTATTCGGAAAAAAAAGTCTCGCGTTGTTTCCAATGAGCCATGGTGGCGTAGAGCGAAAGTTCCAATCTACACCTTTTGGCAAGTATCACACTCGCTAATTTTTTCCAGGAATCAGGAAACGGGGGCGGCGGCGGCTCGCAAAATGCCGTTTTGCATCCGGCCCACGACGGAGAAAAGGGAGACTTGGGCGCACCAGTCGACGTCGGCTTCCCGGCCTTGGCGCTGGAGCGAGCGGCCATTTTTCGCCAGGCGCAGGGCGGCGCCGAGGTCGCTCTGGTGTTCGCGGTAGACGGAGCGGGCGGTTTGGGCGGCGTCGGTCAGTTCGGCTTCGGGAAAGGCGTGGGCGAGCATTCCGGCGGCCAGGACGTCTTCGAGGGCTAGTTCGCGGAAGGTGCCCGAGCAGACGAGGAGCACTTTCTCTGGCGCGCTTGCGCGGAGGCCTTCCTCCAGGGCTTTCATATTGAGGAGCGCCCCGGCCCAGACTTCTGCCGCCGCTGCGCAGGCTCGCAGGGCGACGGTGCCGTTGGTGGTGGTGGTGATGATCCGGCAGACGTCGGTGCGGCGGTATTCGAGGGGCGAGTTGCCGAGGTCGAAGCCGGGGATGCGGTCGCCGTACCGTTCGCCGCCGAGCAGCGCGTCGGGCCATTGGGCGCGGGCGGCTTGCGCCTCGTCGAGGGTTGCCACGGGCAGGATCTCCCGCACGCCGTTCGCCAGGCCCGTGAGGATGGATGAGGTGGCCCGCAGGACGTCGAATACGACGCAATGGGTCCGGGAGAGGTCGGCTTCAGGTAAATGGTCGATCTCGGCGGGTGTCAGGACGGCATCAATTTGCATAGAAACCCCGAGCCTACCAGAAAGAGGTGGCTCCGTGCCAGCCGATGGTGATGCCCACTGCTGCCAGCACTGCGCAGGAGAGGTAGGGGGCCCGACGGAGGGCGCCGCTGAAGTGCCCCAGGTGCTGGCCCGCCATCCGCACGCTCCAGGCGGCGGCGACTCCGGCGGCCACGAGCGTCGCGGCGAGGCCGAGGCTGAAGGCCCCCACTAGCGCGAAGCCGAGTGAAAAACGCTCCAGTTGCAGGCAGATGAGGAGCACGGAAAGCGCTGCCGGGCACGGCAGGAGGCCCCCGGTGAGGCCAAACATGACGATTTGCGGGGTGGTCACGGTGCGGTTGCCGAGCCGGGCCTGGATCTCCCGGGCGTGTGCGCGCTCGTGGTCATCCTGGAATTCGGGGTGATCGTGGTCGCCGTGGTGCGCGTGCTCGGCCTCGTGTTCCGCGGCGCGGGCGAGGTTCTCGCGGGTGCGCAGGAACATCCATCCGGCGAAACAGAGAATGAACGCCCCTGAGATTGTCTGAAAATACGGCTCAACATCCTCTGCGCGGAAGGCCCCGCCAAAGTAGATCCCCAGGGCGGCCAGGACCCAGATGACCAGGGTGTGCGAGAAGGCCGCTGATAAGCCCAGGAGCCCGGCTTGCCATACGGTGCCCCGGATGGCGATGATGAGGGCCGCCATCATGGTCTTGGAATGGCCCGGCTCCAGCCCGTGGAGGGCGCCCAAGATCAGCGCGGTGGGGAAAAAGAACCAGCCTGCGGCAGGGCCCGCTTGGAGTGTGGTGGTAAAATCAGGCATAAAAAAAGGGATGGGCAAGGTGCCTTTAAAGACGCGCTTGCCCTTAATGAAGTCTCAAATTGAGACTCAGTCTCATGACAGCTGATTTCTCAGGTTACGTCAAATCAAACCGGCTCGGCAAGGGAGGCTTGATTTTTACGCTGTTTGAACGCAGTTTTCCGGGGACCGGGGAATCATGCACCAACTCACCCTCCTTTTCCTCTATGCACTCCTCGTGGATGGCGTGGCTGCCGTCGTCGATGAAGTGGTCTCCGCAATGACCGGCGCTCCCACCGGGATTTCCGCATGGGCCTCGCTCTGCGTCCTTGGGCTGGCGTTGTTTTTGTTTACCGCGAGTGTTTTTACGCCCCGCGTTTCCAAGCGCATGGTGGTGCCGTGTGTGCTTTTTTTGGCGTTTTGCACGGTGTGGGGTGTGCTCTACGGTGGCGGGGAAGCGCTGCCGCTTTACGTGGCGGAGACGCTCCTTGCCCTCGGCTTTCTGGTGGGCTACCGGCATCCCTCGGGCAGCGGCCTCCAGGATTTCGCCGATACGCGGCCGACTTTCACGTGGCGCAATTTTATTTTAAGCCTGCCGCTTTACGCCCTGGTGCTGGGGGGAACGCTCGCGCTCAGTACGCTGGGCGCGGCCCAGAAGCTCCGTTGTAAGCTGGAGGAGTCGGTGGGCCGTTATCTGACGCTTGAGCGCGACGGGATCGCGGTGGAGGAGCGGTGCTTCCGCCAGGGGGACCGCGAGATCCGCCTTGTCGGGATGATCCACGTGGCCAAAAGCGGGTTTTACGACGAGATCACCAAGGCGCTTCCGGAGAAATCCGACGCGGTGGTGCTGCTGGAGGGGGTTACTGACCGCCAGAGCCTGCTCGCCGGGCGGCTTGATTATGCGCAGATCGCGGGCCTGGTGGGCATTGCTTCGCAGCGGGAGAGTTCGTTTACCCGCAAGGCGGTCGATGGGATGAAGCAGACGGGGACTGCCGAGGCGCAGGGGGAGGAGCCGCCCGCCGTGGAGTACCGCAGCGGGGACATTGACGTGGCCGAGTTCAGCCCGGCGACGGTCCGCTGGATTCAGGCGCTCCAGGAGATTTTGCAAAGCGCCACGGTGCGCGAGGCGGTGGATCAATTTGTCCAAAATAAGGAGGTGCTCGCGGCCGATACGGACACGGTTTACAGGGACATCCTTGATCGCCGCAACGAACATCTCCTGGGCGAAATCCAAAAAATGCTCAAGGACCACCGTACCGTCATCGTCCCGTGGGGGGCCAAGCATATGCCCGGGCTCCAGAAGGAGATCGAGAACTGGGGCTTTATGGAGACGGGCCGCGCGCGTCGGGAGGCGCTGCATTTCCAAAATAAAGTGCTCACCCGCGTGATTTCCCTGATGGACATGTTGCCGGGCGGGCTTCAGAATACACCGTAATTCGACCAACCTTGCCGGTATGAGACTGGACCAATGGCTGTGGGCGCTACGCGTTTATAAAACCCGTACTCGGGCGACCGAGGCGATTAAGGGTGGCCACGTGAAGGTGGGTGGCGCTCCGGTGAAGCCTGCGCACGAGGTGAAGCCCGGCCAGGAGATTACCGCGCGCACGGAGTCGCTGACCCGGACGCTGCGCGTGACCGGGCTGCCCCCCTCCCGCGTGGGAGCTAGGCTGGTGGTAAATTTTGCCGATGACCTGACGCCGCCGGAAGAGTATGCGCGGCAGAGGGAAATGGCTCTGCATACCGAGGGACTACGCCCCAAAGGACTGGGACGCCCGACTAAACGTGATCGTCGCCGCATGGAGGAATGGGAGCATGACGATTTTTGATTTTCCCGCACCGAATGATCCGAACGCAATGCCCCCCGTTGGCCCGAAAGGATTCGGGGGGAACACGATGGAACACTATGGCGGGGGAATCAGCCGAAGGGACTTTCTAAGGGGGCTTGCCGGAACCGGGGCGGGGCTGCTCCTGGGAGGGTGCCGCCGGACGCCCCGTTTTTCCGCCAAGATCGAGAGCCCGAGCGGTGCGCAGCGGGCGGTGGACGCGGCTCAGCGGTTCCGGGGAATGAGCCTGAACGTGGCCTCGGAGTCGGGCCCACAGGCCAGCGGGCTGATCCTGCGGGATGCCCCGCTCTGGGAAAAGCTCACGGGGATCCACATCAATGTCGTGGAGATCGGCAGCGATCTGAGCCGGTTCCGCTGGCTCATCCAGGAACACCGCGAGGGGGCGGGGACGCTGGATTGCGCCTCGGTGAGCCTGCCCTCGGCTCCGGACTTGGTGAATGCCGGGGTGCTGGAGCCGCTGGACGATTACATTGCCTACTACATGCCGCCGGGGGACCGCGGGGACATCCTGCCGCTGTTCCGGGATCTGGGGGAGTGGAACGGGCACCAGTACGGTCTCATGGATGATGGTGACAGCCTTCTGCTTTACTTCCGGAGCGATATTTTCGGCGACCGGGCGTTGCAGGAAAAATTCGCCGCGCACTACGGGCACCCGATGCGGGACCCACGTTCGTTCCGGTGGGGCGACTTTGTGGAGGCGCTGGAGTTCTTTAACGCCGAGCTGGGCCCGGAGGTTCACCCGCTGGCCCCGCTTTCGCTGGAGCTGTGTTGGAGCCTGTTCCAATACCGCCTGAGGCTGGAGGGCGGGGAGTTCTTCTCCAAATCGACGATGAAGCCGGGCGTGGCGTCTCCGGCGGGGGTGAGGGCGCTTTCGCAGGTTCAGCAGATGCTCGCCATGTCGGTATCCGGTAATACGATTATTCCCCCGATTGAGACGGCGATTGTCAGCTTTATGTCGGGCAAGAGCGCGATGGCTATTTTCTGGCCGCCGCTGGCCCGTTGGTGTGCAAATCTCTCCTCGACCAACGAAGCCTTCCGCTCCGCCCCGGGGAGCCAGGTGTCGGGCCGCACGTGCTATGCGCTGCTGCCCGATGGGTACACGGAGTTCTCCGTCGGGTTCATGCTCTCGGTGATGGCCCGCAGCCGCCGCAAGGAGGCTGCCTACTTGTTTTGCCAATGGCTCAATAGCCCGGAGGTGAGCCTGCCGCGCGTGATGTCCTTTGATAGTTTGCGCGATCCTTTCCGGCTCTCGCACCTGCACTCTCCCGAGTTCCGCAGGCTGTGGCCGGGTGTGGAGGTGTACCTCGATACGCTGGAGCGGGCGGGGACCTCGATGGCGCTGCTGGATTTGATGATGCTCGGGGCGAATGATTACGAGGCGGCTTTTTTCAAGGCGCTGACGGATCTCCGGCTGGGTTCGGATGTTAAAACAGTGCTAGATGAAATGGCGCAGGTGTGGGAGAATGTCACCACGCGCCTGGGCCGCCCCCGCCAGCGCCGCAGCTACCTCCAGTTCCTTAGCCGCCCCGGAGCCCAGCTGCCGCCTCGATCTTCCAAAGTATTACCCAGTCCCTCGACCTTCTCCTCGTGCGCTTCCCCCAGCGAATGAAAGCCGTCTCCCAGCGTGTGGTTTTTAAAATCGCCTTTGCGTTTGCGGCGGCGCTGCTTCCGCTGCTGGTGCTGATTCTCTGGGGGTTCCGGGAGAATGTGCGCGTGAGCGAGGAACGTATTTTGCGAAATCTCAGCCTGACCGCCGATGCCGTGGCCGCGCAGGTGGACGAGACGTTTGACGCTGCCGTGGGCCTGGCCTGGGCCGTGGCTGGCGACCCGTTTTGCGAAACGCGGGAGTCCGCAGAGCTTGACCGCCATTTGTCGCAGCTCGTCAAGAAGACGCCGCTCTTTGAAACGGTTGCCGTGTTTGACATTCAGGGGCGGAACCGGGGCTGGGGAAACCGCTCGCCGGTGGTGCAACGGCCGGATATTTCGGGGATGGAGTTCTTTCAAAACGTGATCGGTACCAACGGCCCGGTGATCTCGGAGGTGACCCGGGTATGGGGTGGCGATTCCGATTTTGGGGTGGTCGCGGCGGTGCCCATTCGCGACGCCAGCGGCAAGGTGGAGGGGGTTGTAGTGGTGATCCTGCAACCGGGGCAACTGGCCAAGTGGTACATGGAAAACCGGCTCCAGGCGGGCCAGAGCGTGTTCCTGGTGGACCGCGAGGGGCGCATGGCTTTCCACAGTGATGTGCGCCAGTTGTCGTTTGAGCAGAGTGGTTCGTTCCGGAATTTTCAGGCGGTGCGGTGGGCGCTTTCGGGGATTTCGCAGATGGAGGCGCGCTACCTGAGCCCGCTTTTCCACGACATTCGGATGGGGGCGTTCGTGCCCACGAGGGGCTATCAGTGGGCCGTGGGGGTGTCGATCCCGAGGGCGATTGCGCTGGCTCCGGTGAAGGCGAATCTCGCCCGGCAGTTGCTGGGCTTTGCGGGGGTGCTGCTCTTGAGCGTGGGGATTGTCGGCATCCTGGCCAAGCACCTGACGTCGCCGCTCGGTCGGCTGCAAGCCTACGCGCGGGCGCTGGGGCAGGGGGACCTTTCGCGCCGCGTGAAGCTCACGACGGGCGACGAGTTTGAGGATCTGGGGGATGCCTTCAACGATATGGCCCAGCAGATGGAGGAGCGGGATGCGAATCTGCGCAAAACTCAGGAGCGCTTTCGCATTACCTTTGAGCAGGCGGCGGTGGGCATCGCGCATGTGGCTCTCGACGGCCGCTGGCTGCGCGTTAACGACCGGCTGTGTACCATCCTGGGCTACTCGCGCGAGGAGCTCTTGCAAATGAAGTTCTGGGACATCACGCCCTCGCCGGACAAGCCGCGGGATGAGGAGGCCATTGAGCGGGCCAGCGGCGGCGAGCCCCGGGGGATGACGTTTGAAAAGCGCTTTTTCCGCAAGGATCAATCGATGGTCTGGGTGAACGTCACGCTGGCCCGGGCCCGCAACCTGGAACGCGCGGAGCCGCCCTATTTCATCAAGGTTGTCGAGGACATCAGCCATCGCAAGCAGATGGAGGCGGACCGCGAGGAGCTTCTGCGCAAGGAGCGGAGCGCCCGCGCTGCGGCCGAGACGGCCATTCGTACGAAAGACCAGTTTGTGGCCGTGGTGAGCCATGAACTGCGCTCGCCCCTGACCCCGGCGTTGGCCGCTGTTGATCTGATGGAGAACGCGTCGAATCTGAGCCCAGAACAGGTGGAAAATCTCCGGATCATCCGGGGTAATATCGAGATGGAGAGCCGCCTTATCAGCGATCTGCTTGATCTGACGCGCATTCAGCAGGCCAAGTTCGAGCTGCATCTCCAGACGGTGGACGTGCACGGGCTGTTGCGCGAGGTGGCTTCGTTTTTCTCCACGGAAATCCGGGAAAAGGGGCTTGCCGTGGAGTTTGAGTTTTTCGCCGAGCCGCATGAGTTGCTGGCCGATCCCGGGCGGCTGCGGCAGGTGTTCTGGAACCTGCTGGGCAACGCGGTGAAGTTCACGGGGGATGGGGGGCGCATTCTTTTTCGCTCCAGCGTGCGGGAGGGGAGGCTGCATATTGAGGTGTGCGACACGGGCATTGGCATCGCGCCGGAAATTATCTCGCAGGTGTTCGAGGCGTTCCGGCAGGGGGAGCATACGATTTCGCGGCGCTATGGCGGGATGGGGCTCGGGCTGACGATTTCCAAGGCGCTGGTGGAGAGCCACGGCGGCCAGATATCCGTGGCGAGTAAAATCGGCGAGGGGACGGTCTTTACCGTGGAGCTGCCGCTGCCGCCGGTGACGGCTCCCCGGGTGGAGCCGCCCAGGCCGATCGAGAGCGGGGCCGCCCAGCAGTCGCCGCGCCGGATTCTGCTGGTGGAGGATAACGTGGAGGCACTGCGGATGCTGGCCCGGCTGCTCGAACGCGCGGGGCACACGGTGACGCAGGCCAAGTCCGCTGCGGAGGCGCTCGAAGCGGCCCGCAAGGCCGGGGTCGATCTGCTCATTAGCGACATCGGGCTGCCTGATTCCACCGGCTGGGATCTCTTTCGCGAGCTGCGCAAGACCTGCCCGGAGGCCCAGGGCATTGCGATGAGCGGCTTTGGCACACCGGAGGATATCGAGCGCAGCCGGGAGGCGGGCTATAGCGGCCACCTGATCAAGCCGATCGACTACAAGCTGCTTAAAAAGCTGATCGAGCAGATGACGGGATGGCTCTAGATGTGGAGCGCGGTTTTAGCCGAGCTGCTCGCGCACCACGGCGTCGATCTCCGGGGCGGCTTTCGTGGCCGGTAGGTAAAAGACGCGTTCGAAGACGTTGCCGTCGACGGCCGGTTCGGGTTCGAGGTTGTTGAGGATTTTATAGCCCTGGAACTGGGCGGCCATGGAGGTGACAGGCAGGACGACGCCGCTGGTGCCGATGACGACGACCACGTCGCGCGAGGTCAGCTCTGCGAAGGTCTCCCAGAGCCGATCGTACTGGGGAGCCGGTTCGTTGAAGAAGACGATGTGCGGCCGGGCGTCCCTGACGGAGCGGCAGCGGGGGCAGGCCGCGCCCTCGGGCCACTCCGCGTAGCCGATGTTCCAGAGGTGGCCGCAGGCGGCGCAGGTCATCTCGGGTAGGAAGCCGTGGAGGTGGACGACGTCGCGGCAACCGGCGCGCTCCAGCAAGTCATCGACGTTCTGGGTGAGCAGGACGGTGTCGTAGCGGGCCTGCCAGGCGGCGATCTGCCGGTGGGCGGCGTTGGGAAGGGCGGTGGCGAGCTGGGTGCGCCGGGCGTTGTAAAAGGCCTGGACGAGGGGGAAATTGGCCCGCCAGGTGTGGCCGTTGCAAACGGTGTCGATCGAGTGGTTCTCCCAGAGGCCGTTCTGGTCGCGGAAGGTGCGCAAGCCGCTTTCGGCGCTGAGTCCGGCTCCGGTGAGGATAACGAGTCTGGGCATGGGGGCGATGTTCTTTCGATTCGGCGGATTTGACAAGTGCGCGCGTGTTTTCCCGCCCGTTGGAGCGGGGCGGCGGATTTTACCCGATTTTCACCGAACCGTGACTTGTTTGCCGCAAGGCGTCGGTGATATGGGTGGGACCGGATTTTCCCAAAAACATTATGAAATCGACCATCCAGCGCGCCGTTGCGGTTTCCGCGATCCTGTTTTCAGCTCTGTTACCGTTGCCTGGGGCGGCATGGGGGCAGACGGCGGCTCCGGCAGCGCCTTCAGCGGCGAAGGCTTCGGCGTCGCCCAAGCAGGCCGGAGGGTATTACCTTACGGGAGCGGAAAAACCTTTCGCGACGTTCCCGCCCGCGCCACGGCTCAATTCGGAGAGCGACCACACGGACCTCCTCATCACGCTGGCTGCGCAGGGTACGCGCAACAGCGACCAGGTGCAGGAAGCCTGGGCTGACCGGAGTTTCGCCGAGGCGCAAAAGGCGCTGGATCACCTGGTCGATCCCGCTTTTGAAACGACCTACCCTGAAAACTCCGCCGTCTCGGCGTTGCTGAAGCGCGCGTCCGGGGATGGGGCGATGGTTTTGTTCGCGCTTAAGAAGCGCAACCAGCGGCCCCGGCCGTACGTGCAGCACCCGGGGCTGGTGGTGCCGCTCTTTACCGTGAGCGATTTCAGCTACCCGAGCGGGCACTCGGCAGGGTCGCAACTGCGGGCGCGGCTGCTTGCCGAGCTTTTCCCGAACCGCGCGGCGGATGTGCTGCAAAAGGCGAAGGTCATCGCCGACAGCCGCGTTGTGGCCGGGGTCCATTACGAGAGCGACATCGAGGCCGGGCTAAGCCTGGGCGACCTGGTTTTCGCGGAGCTGAACGAGAACCCGAAATTTCGCCAGGACCTCGCCGCCGCCAAGGCGCAGATCGCCGGGAAGTAAGCCCGGGGATAGCAAGTCACTTCGGTCTTTTTGAGCGCGGGCGCATCGCGGGATGCCCCGCGCTTTTGCGTGCGCAAATCCCGCGCGGCGTTTTGATACCGAACGGTGCATTCGCCCGGGATTTTGCGCGCTTTAGGAACATTTCCCCCCGGGCCGTCGAAAGCCGCTATTCCGGAGGAAATCTGCTCCTGGAAAAATTTACAGAGAACGAACATTCCTAAAATTGCGTGAACTCGCGGTTGGCATGGTGGCTGCTAAAGGCATGCGGCGAACCAAAATCCACTGGGTCATTCCAACGGATCCATCAACCAGAATCATACTCAATGACACGCAAAGTAGCATTTTACGGCAAAGGTGGCATCGGCAAGTCCACCACTCAACAAAACACCGCTGCGGCCCTTGCGGCTGTTCACGGGAAGAAAGTGTTCATCCACGGGTGCGACCCCAAGGCCGACTGTACGCGCCTGGTCCTTGGCGGCAAGCCGCAGGAGACCATCATGGATACGCTTCGCGAAAAGGGCGAGGAAGCCATTACGATCGACGCCGTGGTCAACCAGGGCTTCGGCGGCATCCGCTGTGTGGAATCCGGCGGCCCGGAGCCCGGCGTCGGCTGCGCTGGTCGCGGCGTTATTACGTCCATCAACTTGATGGAAGAACTCGGCGCCTATAGCGAGGATCTCGACTTCGTCCACTTTGACGTCCTGGGCGACGTGGTGTGCGGCGGTTTTGCCATGCCGATCCGCGAGGGCAAGGCGCAGGAAGTCTACATCGTTGCCTCGGGGGAGATGATGGCGACCTACGCCGCCAATAACATTTGCAAAGGACTCCTCAAATACGCCGATCAGTCGGGCGTTCGCTTGGGCGGCATCATTTGCAATAGCCGCAAGGTCGATAACGAACTCGAAATGATGCTGGAATTCACCGCGGCCCTCGGCACGCAGATGATCCACTTCGTCCCACGCGATAACATCGTGCAAAAGGCTGAGTTCAACAAAAAGACGGTCATCGATTACGATCCGAACGTCAACCAGGCGCACGAATACGCGGAACTGGCCCGCAAAATCATCGAGAACGAAATGTTCGTCAAGCCGAAGCCCCTCACCATGCCCGAGCTGGAAAAGATGGTGGCGCGCTACGGCCTGATGGACTAGCGGCCTACATACTCAACTCATACAGCGATATGCCATACCATACCTTTAAATGCAGCGAGTGCATTCCCGAGCGGGCGATGCACGCCGTGGTCAAGGGGCCCGGGGAAGATCTCACCTCCTGCCTTCCGCTGGGGTACCTGAACACCATTCCGGGGACCATCTCCGAGCGCGGCTGCGCCTTCTGCGGCGCGAAGCACGTGATCGGCGCTCCGATGAAAGACGTCATCCACCTCTGCCACGGCCCCGTGGGATGCACCTACGACACCTGGCATACCAAGCGCTACATTAGCGACAACGACAACAACCAGCTCAAGTACGCCTGGGCCACCGACGTGAAGGAAAAGAACGTCGTCTTCGGCGCGGAGAAGCTGCTCAAGAAAACCATCATCGACACCTTCAAGGCGCAGCCGCACCTCAAGCGGATGACGATCTACCAAACCTGCGCCACGGCCCTCATCGGCGATGACATGGACGCGGTGGCCCGGGAAGTGATGGAGGAGCTTGGCGACGTGGACATCTTTGTTTGCAACGCGCCCGGGTTCGGCGGGCCGAGCCAATCCGGTGGCCATCACAAGATCAATATCGCGTGGGTCGACCAGAAAGTCGGCACCAAGGAGCCGAAGATCGAGAGCGATTATGTGATCAACTATGTGGGGGATTACAACATCCAGGGCGACGCGGAGATCATGTGCGATTACTTCCACCGCATGGGCATCCAGGTGCTCTCGACCTTCACGGGCAACAGTACCTTTGACGAGCTTGCCACCATGCACCGGGCGCACCTTAACGTGCTCGAATGCGCTCGCTCGGCCGAGTACATCTGCAACGAGCTGCGTGTGCGCTACGGCATCCCGCGCCTCGATATCGACGGGTTCGGGTTTGACTTGCTTAACGAATCGCTCATGAAAGTGGCCATGTTCTTCGGCCTCGAAGAGAAGGCGCAGAAGATCATCGACGAGGAGAATGCGCGCTGGAGGCCGGAGCTCGACTGGTATGCCCGCCGCCTCAAGGGCAAGCGCATCTGCCTCTGGCCAGGCGGCTCCAAGCTCTGGCACTGGGCTCACGTTATCGAAGAGGAAATGGGCGTGAAGGTGGTCTCCGTTTACTCGAAATTCGGCCACCAGGGCGACTTCGAAAAAGGCGTCGCGCGGTGCTCGGAAGGAGCGCTTGCCATTGACGATCCCAACGAACTCGAAGCGCTGGAGGCGATGGAGGAACTGAAGCCCGACATCATTCTGACCGGGATGCGTCCGGGTGAAGTGGCCAAGAAAATCCGCATCCCCTACCTCAACATCCACGCCTACCACAACGGGCCCTACAAGGGTTACGAAGGCTGGGTGCGCCTGGCTCGCGACCTCTACAACGCCATTTACTCGCCGATGTACCAGCTCGCCGCCATCGATATCAGCAAGGACGAGATTCCGCTGGAGAGGGGCTTCCGGTCGCGCCGGATGATCTCCGACGTCACGCTCTCTCCTGAGGAGGCGAATGTCGAAGGAGAACATCCCTATACCGGTGAGTATGATAACGTCACACGCCTCCGGACGAAGGTTTACCCGGAGCTGGAGGCACAACGCGCCAAGCACCAGGAGGCCGCCGAAGAAGTGCTCGTGCCCGCCAAATAGAAAGGAGCCGACCATGGACGAAACAATGAAAGAAAAAATCGAAATTCTAGCGGATTACATCATGCACCGCTGCCTGTGGCAGTTCCACTCCCGCGCGTGGGATCGCGAACGGCAGAACGCCCAAATCCTGGGCGTCGCCAAGCAGCTCTTGCTGGGCGAGGAGCCGGATCTTTCGACGCCGGAGCTGAAGTGCTACTGGCTCGACGGCTTCCACCTTGCCAAGGGCTTCCGACAACGCTTTGACTGGGTCAACCAGATGAGCAAAGAGGAACTCGCAACGCTCATGGATGGGCTTAAGGAACGGGTGGATTACCTGACGATCCACGGATCGCTGAACAAGGAACTGACGGTGGCCGCGTACTAATCTCGGCCCGAATACCAAGAAAGGAACTATATGGGAGATACAAAGTTTTGTGAACTGAAACCAAAAGATCGCGCCGGGGTCATCAACCCAATCTTCACCTGCCAGCCCGCGGGTGCTCAGTACGCCAGCATCGGCGTGAAGGACTGCACCGCCATCGTTCACGGCGGCCAGGGCTGCGTGATGTTCGTGCGGCTGCTCTTCGGGCAGCAATTTAAGGAAAACTTCGACATCGCCTCCTCCTCGCTGCACGAGGATGGCGCGGTGTTCGGAGCCACCAAGCGGGTGGAGGATGCCGTGGATGTGCTCTTGATGCGCTACCCGGAGGTGAAGGTGGTGCCCATCATTACCACCTGCTCCACGGAGATCATTGGCGACGACATCGATGGCGTTGTGACCAAGCTCAATAAGGGCCTGCTCAAACAGAAGTACGCCGGGCGGGAGGTCCACCTCATCCCGATGCATACGCCGAGCTTCACCGGCAGTATGATTACCGGGTATGATCTCGCCGTGAAGGACTTCGTCGAGCACTTTGCCAAGAAGACGGAGCCCAACGGCAAGCTCAACCTCCTCACGGGCTGGGTGAACCCCGGTGACGTGACGGCCCTCAAGCACCTGCTCGCGGAGATGCAGGTGGATGCCACGGTGCTCTTTGAAATCGAGAACTTCGATTCGCCGCTGATGCCGGACAAGAGCGCCGTTTCGCACGGCGATACGACGATCGAGGATCTGCAAGGCACGGCCAACGCCATCGGGACCCTCGCGCTCAACCGTTACGAGGGAGCCCAGGCGGCTCAGTATTTGAAGAGCGAGTTTGACGTGCCCGCGATTATCGGGCCGACACCCATCGGCATTCGCAATACGGACATTTTCCTGAAAAATGTCTCGGCCATGACGGGCAAGCCGATCCCGCGCTCGCTGGTGGAGGAGCGGGGGCGGGCGGTGGACGCCATCGTCGATCTCTCGCACATGTTCTTCGCCGACAAAAAGGTGGCCATCTATGGCAACCCGGACCTGGTGATCGGCCTGGCGGAGTTCTGCCTCGATATGGAAATGAAGCCGGTGCTCCTGCTGCTGGGCGACGACAACCCCAGCTACAAGAACGATCCGCGCATCAAGGCATTGCAGGAAAACGTCGACTACAAGATGGAGATCATCACCAATGCCGACATCATGGATCTGGAAAGCCGGATCAAGAACAAGGAAGTGGAACTCGACTTGATCCTGGGCCACTCCAAGGGCCGCTGGACTTCCATCGACAATGGCGTGCCGATGGTGCGCGTCGGCTTTCCGACCTTCGACCGCGCGGGCGGCTACCGCCATCCGGTGGTCGGCTACGCGGGGGCGATCTGGCTGGCCGAGCAAATGGCCAACACGATCTTTACCGATATGGAATACAAGCGGAACAAAGAGTGGATTCTCAACGTGTGGTAGGGATTGTGTAACCCGGGGTTGGGGTGGAGAAAGGGGCTCTTTCTCCATCCCTCCGGCGGGTTTTGGCTCGCCTTTCGGCTCCAGAAGCGGTTCTCTGAAGGAAAACTAGTCATGAAAGTTTCTTCAGCGGATGGTGTGGTCCCGGCCCGGGGTTCGGGTTTGGGCGTGAAAGATGCGAGCCGCCTTTTCTTTGCCTACGGCTCCAATATGAATACGGCGCAGGTGCGGGCACGCTGCGGCAGCCAGCCTAGGGCGCTGGGGCCCGCGCGGCTCCCCGGTTACCGGATGGCCTTTTACGGGCAGTCGAAAAAATGGGACGGCGCGCAGGAAACCCTCGACCGCGAACCGGCCGGGGAAGTCTGGGGCGTCGTCTACGCGCTGGATTTCGGCGCGGCGGAGAAGCTGGACGGCTTCCAGGATGTGCGCATGGATGGCGCGGGCGCGTATTTTCATTATCCCACCGAAGTCGTCACCGCCAGCGGCGAGAAGCTAGAGGTGGTGTTATACAAGAAAGATCAGGCTGAGGAGCCCGGCGAACCGAGCCGGGAATACCTCGGGTTCATTCTCGAGGGCGCGGAGGAACACGGCTTGCCCGCGGCTTACATTGAGCAACTCAAGGCTACGCCGTCGCATCCCGCGCGCTACGAGGTTCCCCGGAGATCTAAGTACGACGATCTCATGGGCGTGGGCTGTACGAAGTGCGGCGATTTGCGCGCGTCCAAAGGCGGCCCTGGGCTTAACGTGGTGGCGGATTCGGATGACGAGTAATATTTTTTTTAAGAAGCAGTAAATCTATGGAAACATCAGTGGAAACCCATCCTCATGGCGCGATGCGCCGGAAGGATCGCGAAATCACCGACCGGGCGGAAATGGACGCCATCATCCTTTCCTCCAAGGTGATGCACCTGGCGCTGGCCGACAATAACGTGCCGTTCATCGTTCCTGTTTATTATGATTACGACGGGACGGCGCTCTATTTTCACTCCGCGCAGAAGGGTTCTAAAATGGAGATCCTGAAGCGGAACAATTTGGTTTGCTTTGAAATTTCGATCGATGCGGGCATCATTCCGAGCGACAAGGCATGCGACTTCGAGGCCAAACACCGCACGGTGATCGGCCTGGGCCGCGCCTCGTTTGTCGAGGGGACGGAAGCGAAGCGCCAGATCCTTCACCGGATCGTTGCCCGCTTTACGGACAAAAAATTCGACCTGCCCGACGGCAATGTGAACGCTGCCGGGGTGGTCCGGATCGAGATCGAATCGATCAAGGGGAAAAAGCACGGTTTCTGAAACCCACACCCCGACCTTTGCTGTTGAAGGCATGGTAAGTAAGCGTCCCGTCCGGTTGCGGCAGACTCCCGGGCGGGGCCTCTTGTCTAGTTAACAAGGTGTATAGGATTAGCCGCAAAGAGGCGCAAAAAGCGCAACAGAAGACCTGAATCTTTTTTTGCGCCTCTTGCGCTTTTTCGCGGCTATTTTCGACCGCGCCTAAAGCGTTTCTTTTAAAGCCAGAGCCGCCGCCGGGTGGGGCGCGGGGGCGTCGCCGCGCCGAAATTCCTTGAAGGTGAGTTGGTAGCGCTTCATGCGCAGGCTCATGGTCCTGCGGGTGAGGCCGAGTTCCTTCGACGCGTCGCTGACGTTGCCGTGGTGCAGCCGCAACGCTCCGACGAGCATCTCGTATTCGACCGCCGCGAGCTTGGCTTCCAGGCCGCCGGGGATGTTCGTTTCCGAAAACACCGGCAGTTGCAGCGAGAGCGGCAGGTTGTAGCTGTGGATGGCGCTGTCTTCGGTGAGGATCACCGCCCGCTCGATCACGTTTTCCAGTTCGCGTACGTTGCCCGGCCAGTGGTAGTTGGTGAGCATGTTGAGCGCGGGCGTGGTGATGCGCGTGATCTGTTTGCCGTTCTCCTTGGCGAAGCGTGCTACGAAATGTTCGGCCAGTGTGATAACGTCGCTGCCCCGGTCCCGCAAGGGTGGGATGACCAGCGGAAAGACGTTGAGGCGGAAGTAAAGATCCTCGCGGAAGCGGCCTTCCTCGACCATTTTCGCCAGGTCTTTATTGGTGGCGGCGACGATGCGGATGTTGACCGTTACGGTTGCGTTGCCGCCCACGCGCTCGAACGCCCGCTCCTGGAGCACGCGCAGGAGCTTGGCCTGGACGGAGAGGGAGAGCTCGCCCACTTCGTCCAAAAACAGGGTGCCGCCGTCGGCTTCCTCAAAGCGCCCCTTGCGTAGCTGCGTGGCCCCGGTAAAGGAGCCTTTTTCGTGGCCGAAGAGCTCGCTTTCCACGACGCTTTCCGGCAGCGCCGCGCAGTTGAATTTCACCATCGGGCCCGTTGGGTTGGGGCCGTCGTAGTGGATGGCATTGGCGATCATTTCCTTGCCCACGCCGCTCTCGCCGAGGAGCAGCACGGTGGTCTTGGTCTTGGCCACTTTTTGGAGCAGGGCGAAGACCTCCATCATGGCCTTGGAGGAGCCGATGATGTTGGAGGGTTTGTAGCGGGCCTGGAGCTCATCCACCAACTGCCGGTGGCGCTGTTCCCAGAGCACTTTGTCGATGTTCTCCACCAGGAAGAGTTCCACGGCCTGGGCGAGCATGTAGGAGGCGACGACGAGTACGTCGAGGTGTTTGGAAAGCAGCTCTTCGTTGTCGTAGAGCCGCAGGGCGTTGATGGTTCCGAGGACTTTCTGGCCCCGCAGAATCGGTACGCAGATGAAGGATTTGTCGCGGTCCTTGACCCTCAGGAGGCTGCCGGTGCGGTTCAAGAACGCGGGCTCGTCGCCGATCCGGGGTACGATGATCGGCTTGGCGTTTTCCACGACTTGGCCGGTGATGCCCTCGCCCGGCAGGTAGACGCCCCGGGCCTGTTCTTCGCCGGTGAGGCCGACCGATTTGTGGATGAAAATGCGCCCGGTCTCGCGGTGGTGCAGGTTGATCATGGCCTGCTCCACGCCCATATCAAGGCGCATGTAGTTGAGGAGGGCGTCGAGGGCCAGAGAGAGGTCGTTCTGGGTCGAGATGGCCCGGCCCATGGCGAAAAGCAACGGGACGATCCGCCCCCGGCAGATGCCCGCGTGGCATTCTTTGAGTTTCGGGTTGTTGTGTTTGGCAACCCCGGTGTAGCACTCCTTTGCAAATGTATGGCTGTGTTGGCTTTCGCACATAGAGATGGATTCCCTATGGCTGTCCTTAGCACTCTACATGCCATGGGGCCGAATTGGGCGAAATCATCTGGACCTTTTGGGTACAAAGGCGTTTTGACGGCCATTTTCGGGAAATGGCGCAGGTGGCTCCAACCTTGAAATGCACCGAATGGTGCAAACCGGGCCTGGAAATGTACCGAAACGTACATTTCCAGGCGGGGAACGGGTGCCCCCCCAGGGGCCTTTCCCTGAGGCTGGAGTGCAGGAAAAGGCGGGGGCTTTTCTATCTATTAATACGGCGAACGCGCGGTTAGATGGCGGCCTTCAGCGCATCCGCTTTGTCCGTTCGCTCCCAGGTGATCGCATCGAGGTCGTCGATTTTTCCGAAGTGGCCGTAGTTGGTCGTTTGGCGATAGATGGGGCGCAGGAGGTCGAGCTGCTGGACGATGTCGGCCGGTTTGAAGCTGAATACGGAGGTCACCGCTTTCTCGATTTTCTCCTCGTCCACGGTGTTAGTGCCGAAGGTGTCGATTCGGATGCTCACTGGCTTGGGGTAGCCGATCGCGTAGGCGAACTGGACTTCCGCGCGCTCCGCCAACCCCGCCGCGACGATGTTCTTGGCAACGTAGCGGCCCATGTAGGCGGCCGAACGGTCCACTTTTGAGGGGTCCTTGCCGGAGAACGCGCCGCCGCCGTGCCGCCCCATGCCGCCGTAGGTATCGACGATGATTTTGCGCCCGGTTAGGCCGGTGTCGCCCTGCGGGCCGCCAACGACAAAGCGCCCTGTCGGGTTGACTAAATACTCAGTGTTATTCGTGAGCAGGTGCGGCGGGAGCTTTTTGCGGATCACCTCGCCGATGAGGAAATCCCGAATCTCGCTGTGCTTTACGTCCGCGCTATGCTGGGTGGAGATGACGACGTTGGTGATCTCGACGGGCTGGTGGCCTTCGTAGCGCACGGAGACCTGCGTTTTGGCGTCCGGGCGCAGCCACTTGACCTCACCGGCCTTGCGGATGCGCGTCAGTTCGCGGCCCAGGCGGTGGGCGAACATGATCGGCGCGGGCATCAGCTCTTCGGTTTCATTGCAGGCGTAGCCAAACATCAGGCCCTGGTCTCCGGCTCCCTGTTCGGCGTGGCCTTTGCCATCGGCTGCGACGGTGTCGACGCCTTGCGCGATGTCCGGGCTCTGCGCTGTGATGACGTTAATGATGAAGACCTTGTCGGCGTGGAAAACGTCGTCGTCGTGAACGTAGCCGATGTCGCGGATTGTCTCGCGCACGATGTCGTTATAGGGCACCTGGGAGGCGGTGGTGATCTCGCCGCCGACCACGACGAGGTTGCTCTTGGCGTAGACTTCGCAGGCGACGCGGCTGTGGGGATCGCCGATGAGGCAGGCGTCCAGGACGGCGTCGGAGATGCTGTCGCAGACTTTGTCCGGATGGCCCTCGCCAACGGATTCCGAGGAAAAGATATAGTTTCTAGGCATGATGTTTGATCTTCTGAAAATCGACTAGTGACTAATGTGCCAGGTGGTAGGGGTAGACGGCGTAGAAGAGCAGCGAGAGCGCGGCGAGCACCCACAAGGGGAGGGGAACTTCGCGGCGGCGGCCTGTGATCAGCTTGAAAAAGGGATAGCTGATGAGCCCGGCGGTGACGCCGACGCCGATGTTGTAGGAAAAGCTGATGAGCACGATGGTGAGGAAGGCGGGGATGAGCTCGGTGAAGTCGGCGAAGTTGATTTTCGCGACGGGAGCGATCATGAACACGCCGATGATGATGAGCGCGGTTCCGTAGGCGTGCGGCGGTACGGCGGTGAAGACCGGTACGAAGAAGAGCGAGAGCAGGAAGAGCGCGGCGACAACCACTGCGGTGAACCCGGTGCGGCCGCCTTCTTTGATGCCCGCGGCGGATTCGATGTAAACGCCTGAAGTGGTGGTGCCCAGGATGGGGGCGACGAGGTTGGCGAGCGCGTCGGCGAGCATCGGTTTTTCGATCTCCGGCAGGTTGCCGTGTTTGTCCAGCAAGCCCGCGAGCGAGGAGAGGCCGATCAAGGTCCCCACGGTATCGACAAACGCCATGACGAATACGATGACGACGACGGGAAAGGCTTTTGGCGAGAGCGCTCCAAGGATGTCGAGCTGGCCCAGCAACGGCAGCGGGCTGGGGGGCAGCGCGATCCAGGCTCCGGGCGCTTTGCTGATGCCAAAGCCGATGGAAAGCAGCGTGACGGTCAGGATGCCGATGATCATGGCACCGTGCACGCGTTTGACGACGAGCCAGGCGATGAGGAAGAAGCCGCCAATGGCGAGCAGCACGGGCGGGGCTGACAGGGAGCCGAGGCAAACGGGTGCGCCGGGAATGCCGCAGGCGACGATGCCGGTTTCGTTTAGGCCGATGAAGGTCAGGAAGAGCCCGATGCCGACGGAAAAGCTGTATTTAAGCGAAAGCGGAATGGCGTTGGCCATCCAACTCCGCACGTTGAGGAGCGTCAGGACGGTGAAGAGAACGCCCGCGATGAAGATTGCGCCGAGGGCGGTCTGCCATGGAAAGCCGAGGACTTTGACGACGGTAAACGCGATGAATGCGTTCTCGCCCATGTAGGGCGCGATGGCGAAGGGGCGCTTGGCGTAGAGCCCGATGAAGAGCGTTCCGAAAGCTGCCGAGAGGATGGTGGCGGTCATCGACGGGCCCTTGGGGATGCCCGCGGCCTCAAGGATTGCCGGGTTGACGATGATGATGTAGGCGAGCGTCAGGAAGGTGGTGATCCCGGCGACGATTTCCTGGCGATAGCCGGTTTGGTGGCGCTCGAAATGGAAGTAACGGTGCATGGAGAAGGGGAGGATACCAGTTTTACTGCGGCGGAGGTAGCCTGCGCGTTTAAAAAAAATGAAAGGGACCGGGAAACGGGTATCATTTTGCCGCGGCGGTGGGCGGGAGGGCATTGAGGTAGGCGAGGACGACGGTGGCGGAGTTCTCGGCGGCTAGTTTGAGAAACACGGGGAGATCGTTCTTGCCCTCGCCGCCTCCCGCGAGGTCGGAAAGGGAGCGGAAGGCGATGAAGGGGACGCAGTTGACGTAGGCGACCGTGGCCACCGCTGCGGTTTCCATGTCCAGCGCGTTGGCCTGGAAGCTCTCCCAGACCCACTGGCGGTATTCGGTATTATTGACAAACGTGGACCCGCTGACGCCGTGGCCGCCCACGACGACCCGGGGTGTGTGCGAAAGCTGCTTTTCATCGGACGTATGGCCGGAAAGCCGGATGTCGCCCGCGATGCGCTCGACGGTTTTCAGGGCTTCGGGGTCCGCAGGGAACCAGAAGATTTTCTCCGATTGCTCACTGTTCTTGCGAGTCACCAGGACGTGGTGCGGAAAGATCATGCCGTAGTTTGGAAACTCGCCCGGGAAAGGCCCTTGGTCCCAGCCGTCGGCGGTTTTCCGCGCGAAGACCTGCTCCTGGTACTGACCCCAGTCGGCGGGGACGGTGACGTCGCCCACGTGCAGGCCCGGATTCACGCCGCCCGCGATGCCCGAGAAGATGACCTGGCGCACGGCGAAGCGGTCGAGCAGGCTCTGGGTCGTCATCGCGGCGTTGACCATGCTGATGCCGCTTAGGAGCAGCACTACGTCATGCCCGGCGAGCTTCCCGACATAGTGGCGGCGGCCATTGATGACCCGCTCGGCGGTGATCTGCGCCTCGTCGCGGAGTTTCTGCAACTCGGGAGGGAAGGCGGAGATGATGGCCAGGCGCGGGGTGGCGTCGAATTCCCCGGCAGGGTCGTGGGCTTGGAGCGCGCCTGCCGCCAGGAAGCAAAACCACAACAGCAGCCAACAGAGGGAGGTCCTGCGGCGGAGCGGAGTGGTAATTGCGGGGAAGGTGAAGTATGATAAAATCATAACAGCTAGATCAGTTTGATGCTCCGGCCCCGTAGCAGGGCGCTGCCTAGGTCCTCGATAAAGGCGAGGCCCCCTTCGTAGCCCGCGTAGCCCCGGTTGAGAACCAGGCGGTTGGCGACCGGGAAGGAGACGGGCAGGAAGCTGGCGTGCAGTTCGTCGGCCACGGGGCGGTCGAGTGAGCTGCCGATGATGAGCTCGGCGTGGCTGGCCCGGAGCAGGTCGTCGATCTCTCCGGCGTCTTCGGCAAAGGCGAGCTTGGCTTTGAAGGTGTCGACTAGACTTTGCAGCGGCTGGGCCCAGGCGTCGCGGGTTTCCTCTGCGAGTGGATCGGTGATGACGATTAGCTTGGGGATGAGCCCGAGGGTTTCGACCAGGAACTCGGCGGCTCCGGGCACGAACCCGCTCTCACCCACGAGGGCAAACTCTTGCTGGAATCCTCCTGCGTAATACTGGGGCGCGATGCGGACGAGGTTGCGCTCGAACCAGCTCTCTTGGGTTTGGCGGTAGGCGGCTAGGCGCGCGGCGTCCACGGGGAGGCGTTCGGCGAGCGCGTCGAGCAGGGCTCCGGTGGCGCGTGCTCCGACGGGGATGCCGTGGAGCTCGACCCAGGGGGTGCCGTATTTTTCTTCCAACAGCTGCGCGCCATCGCGGCCCCAGGGCGAGGTGACGACGGTGAGGGCGGCTTGGGGCAGGCGGCGCCAGCGGTCGATGCCGTGGCCGAGGCCGAGCAGCGGGTTGGCGGTGAGGCCAGCGGCTTCGAAAATGCGCTCCAGCCCGAGGAGGTGGCCTTGCCAGAACGGGTCCTGCTGCGGAATGATGCCCAGGAGATTAACGAGGCCGGGCTCCGGCGGGAGCTCTGGGCCAGGGATGCCGGGAAGCTGCTCGATGAGGGCGTGCACGGCCAGCTCGTAACCCCGGTGGATCGAACCGCGAAAGCCGGGCGTATTGGCGTAGATCACGGGCCAGCCTTGTTCGCGGCCCTCCTTGGTCATGGCAGGGATGTCGTCGCCGACCATTTCCGTGGAGCATCCGGTGACGACGACGTAGAGGTCGCCCTGGAGCAGCTTGATGGTGTTTTTGAGCTGTTCGCGCAGGCGCGATCCGCCGCCGAAGACGACGTGCTTTTCGGTGATATTACTGGATGATAACGGGTTTCCCCACGCGGCGCAGGCCGGGATGGCCCCGCCGAATTGGGTGACGCCCTGCTGGTATTGGACGCCGCAGCCCGAGGTGGCATGGATCACCGGGACGACGCCTTCGATGGCGCCGAAGGTGGCCAGCGCGCCGTGGAGGGCGCAGCTGCCCCGCGAGCGTTCGATGTAGCTTGTGCTCATTATTTGACTTCCTGTTTGATGTGCCAATCGGCGCTGCGGCGGGTCCATGCCTCTTGGTAGGGGAGGCGCGCCCGGGCGGCGAGCGAGGAGAGAAACGCTTGGTTGCGCAGGGCCTTGCCGGTTTCGTGCGCAAAGGCCTGGATGCCCGCGTAGCCAAGGATGGGCAGGCGGGGAAGGAAGACGGGCGGGATGCCGAGCTGGGCTGCCTGCACCAGGTGGACGCCGCTGCCGATGTAGAGCTGAGGCTGAAGGCGCTTGAGCAGGTTGATCTCCTCGAAGCCCTGGCCGTTGCCGATGTGAAGCTGCAAGGCGGGCGAGCGCTCCTGGTATTTCGCGACGGCTTCGAGGTGCAGCCGGTCGAGGTGCGTTACGGTGAGCCCCGCGATTTCGCCACCGAGTTCCTGGATCAAATCGAGCACACCCAGGGCCGTGGCGGGGGCGGCGCTGACGTAGACGCGAACGCCTCGCAGCGGCGCCGCCTCCACGACGTGCGCGATGGCTGCGGCTTCTTTGGCATGGAGTTCGCGTGCTTGGGCTTCTTTGCCAAGCGCCTGGCCGAGCGCGGCGATCCAGTTGCGCGTGCCCGCGAGGCCGATGGGCCGGGGCACTTGCAGAAATGGGACGCAGTGAAGATTCTGCAACGCTTCGCCCAGGTAGTGCCCGGCGTCGAAGTCGAGCGGCAGCGAAAGGCGGGCCGTCGCTGCGCGGGAAAAATCCTCCACGGCGGCTCCGTGCGGGAACGTGAGGGCATCGACGCCCAAGGCCGCGACGAGGCGCTGCGCTTCGCGGCGGTCGGGCTCGGATTCCGTAGTGGCAAGGAGGTTGATCCATTCGCCACGGGCCTCGGCGGCGGGCTGGGGCAGGTATTTGATGAAGCTGTGAAAGACGGCGTCGTAGCCCTGCGCGGAGGATTTCGACGCGAATCCGGAGGTGAAGATGGGCAGGATGACGACGCCCAGCTCTTCGCTCAGCTCGCCCACCACGGAGAGGATGTCGTCGTTATTAATGGCGACGGGCGGTGTGGCGACGATGAAGATGGCCTTGGGCCGGTAGCGCCGGTAGAGAGCGGCGACGGCGGCGCGGAGTTTGGAATCCGCGCCCATGATGGTCTCGCGCTGGGTCAGGTTGGTGACGAGCCAGGGCCCGGCATGTTCGGCGAGCGACTGCCGGAGGCGCGAGGCGGCGCACCCCCGGGGGCCGTGGATAATGACGCCCGTGTCCCGAAGGCCCGAGAGGACCTCCAGGGCGACGAAGAGATCATCGGGAGCGCTTTGGCTGAAGGTGCGGATGCGCTGGTCGACTTCCGCGCCGCCATATTCCTTGAGCAGCGCGCGGGCTTCGCCGAGGTAGGCGCTGACGCTGTCGAGGCGCTTCTCGCGGCTGGCGGGGGCGCGGCCTGGGTAATCGTTTAGGGTGGACACGGTGCTAGATGGCTTCCTGTTCCCGGATTTCCCCCGCTTCCACGCTGAAGATCCGGTCGCCCCATTCGCGGGCCCAGGCCTTGAGTTCGGGCCCGTTGAGCGGGCGCGGGATGGTTACTTCTTCGTTCTCCACAATGTGCCGGGCCAGGCCGCGGTAGATCTCGGCTTGGTCGGTTTCCGGCGCGGCTTCGATGACCGTTTTGCCGTAAAGCTCGCTCTGGTTGACGACGAGCGAACGCGGCACGTAGCCGACGACGTGGGTGCCGGTGCGGTCCACGAAGTCGTCCACGAGCCGCTTGGCGTAGGGGGCGATCAGGCCGTTGGCAATCACGCCGCCAAGCCGGGCTCCGCCGGAGGGGGCGTATTTGGCGACGGCTTTGAAGAGGTTGTTCGCAGCGAAGATCGCCATGAAATCCGACGACGTGACGACATAAGCGCGCTGAGCCAGCCCATCGCGGATCGGCACGGCGAAGCCGCCGCACACGACGTCGCCAAGCACGTCGTAGAGGACGTAATCGGCCTCGTATTGCTCGAAGAGATGGAGCTCGCGCAGGAGCTCGACCGCAGCGGTGATGCCGCGACCGGCGCAGCCGACGCCCGGGACGGGGCCCCCGGCTTCGATGCACAGGATGTTTTTGAATCCTACCAGCGAAATGTCTTCAAGTTTTACCTTGGAGTGTTCGCGCAGGGTGTCAAGCACGGTGGGGAGGTCGTTGCCGCCACGCAGGATGGTGGTGGAGTCGCTCTTCGGGTCGCACCCGATCTGGATGACGCGGTGGCCCGCTTCGGCGAGGGCGGCGGCGATGTTGGAGGTGGTCGTCGATTTCCCGATGCCGCCCTTCCCGTAGATGGCGATGTGTTTGGCTGTTTTGGCGCTCATGAAAAGTTGCCGGTGTTAGTCGATCGCCGGGAATTTCCAGGGGAGCAGCTTGTCTCCCACGAATTCCCCGGACTTGATTTGGTGAACTTGGGCGCTGTGCGGGCCGGCCGCGTTGCCGTTGTGCATTTGCAACGTGGTGAAGCCGTGGCGCTGGTAGATGTCGGTGGCGCGGTCCATCAGGTCCCAGTGCCAGGAGGCTTCGGGGCTGCGGTAGCCGGCCAGCGGCGTGCCTTTCTCGGGGCGGAAGGAGCTGAAATGGCAGACGACGCCCCGCGAGGCGAGGAACTCGATGCCCGCCAGCGTGGATTCCACGGGCTCCAGGCCGCCGACGATGGTGGAGTGGACGTTGCCGCGCCCGAAGACTTCGACTGACGCGAGCAGGGTGTCTACCCAGTGTTGCCAGCCGCCGTTGCGCTTTTCCTTGCCGGGGCACATGGCGGCGAAGATGTTTTTGTCCCACACTTCGATGTTGGTGGAGACGGTGGAGTAGCCGGCTTCCTTGTATTTCGGGAGGACGTTGAGATCCGCCGGGGCGCCGATGACCGCGCAGCCGTAGAAGGAGTCGTATTTGTCGTGAATGGCGTCGGCTACGTCGAGGTAGTACTCCAGTTCGCGGCGCTCGGGGACGAAGCCGCCGGTGATGCGGAAGTGGTTGGCGGTCCCAGCTTGGCGGGCGATGTCGTAGGCCTCGGCGACTTGTTTGGGCGTTTTGAGGAGCACTTTGTAGCGTTCGCCGTCCTTCGCCCGTTCGTTGAAGGCGCAGTAGAGGCAGTCCTCGCCGAGGTCTTTGAGCGAGCACTCGTTGCTGTACATGACGTGCAGGCCGCCGAACTGGGTGACGTTGACGATGTCGCGCACTTTTTCGCCGGTGCTCAGGCGCTGTTCGGAGGCCGGGTGGTGGCGGTTGAATTCGACGGCGCCGATGCGTTCGCTGTCTTTGTAGAGCACCGCTTCGCCGTCCTCGGCTTTGAGGGAATAGGGGGTGTATTTGGCGAATTGCCCGTGGGCGTTGACGCCGTGCGGCAGCTTGAATCCGCTGAGGCCACGGCCCCATCCGAAGCCGGAGACGAGTTCGATGGGGTCTTGTAGTTTGACGAGTTCCTCGGCGTTGAAAAAGATGCCGTGTTCGTTGAGGTCGAGGCTCAGCCGGGCTTCGTCGAGCAGGGTTTGTTTCGCATTCTCTTTGTCGGTGGCCGCGGCGTGCGGGGCCTCAAGTATTTCTGTAGTAGCCATATGGTGATGTTGTTTCTTGCGGTTTGCTGAGTTGGTGAAGAGCGTTTCTTGGTTTAGATGGATGAAGGGACTTCCTCCGGGGTTTCGCTGAGAATTCCGTCGCGAGCGGCTGCTTTTTTCTCCTGCCGATAGGCTGCCACCGCGAGGGCGAGGAAGAGGGGGATGAACGCGAGGAAGATGCTGCGCGTGCCAAACCAGTCTCCGATGAAACCGCCGAGCATGGGCCCGAGCGAGGAGCCGATGCCGACCGCCGCCGAGAATAGGCCGACGATTTTGCCTTTCTCTCCCTTCATCAGGCCGATGCGCGAGGAGACGGTGAGGTTGATGAATCCAAGGCCCAGGCCGAGTAATGCAGCGACGGCGATTAGTGAATTAAAGGACCCGGCGAGCGCCAGCCCGGCGAGCCCCGCGATGACAACCGCGATGCTTAGGAAGTAAAGGGTGAGGCCCCGGACGAGCTTGATGAGCTGGCCTGCGATGAAGACGGTGGCGATGAAGACGCCGCCTTCGACGATCATCAAATGCGAGGCGGTGGTGGGCGGCAGGCCGAGGGACTGTACGGCGATGACGACGATGAAGACGCTGAAGGTGGCGAAGAATGAGGTGGAGACCATCTCGGTGAACAGTGGCAGGTAGAGTTCGCGCCGTCCCACTAGTTTGCGGAATTCGGCTAGCTGCTGGCCGAGCGCGCTCTTGAATTCCGTGGCCGAGCTGTGGCGTACGGGGTCGTCGTGGAAAACGTACACGAGCGCGATGGGGAGCAGGGTGGCCAGGGCGAAGCCTTTGAAGAGGAGGCCGTAGGGAACGATATGCACGAGGTAGCCGCCGACGAGCGGTCCGATGAAGGTGAGGCCGACGGACATGGAGCCTTTGAACCAGCCGGATTTCTCGATGCCCATTGCCTGGAGGTTGTTGTAGAAGGACGCGTTAATCGCGGTCATTTTCAGCGAACCCAGGAGGCCGCTGATGCCCATGGTTAGGGCCATGGCGGCCGGGGTGTGGGCGTAGGACAGGACGAAGGTCCCGATGGTTCCCCAGATGCCGCCGATGAGGAACAGGCGCTTGGGCCCGTAGTGATCGACGAGGCATCCGGCGGGGATCACCAGCAGGAGAATGCCGATCCCGGAGACGCCGCGGATGAGGCCGATCTGGCCCGTGGCTGCGTGGAGGCTCAGGGCGAAGAGCGGGACGGCGATCTGCATGGCTCCGGCCACGGTGCCGCTGACAATATTGAGGATGAGATAGCTCGCAATGAGTCCCTGGCGGGCGACTTTGGGAGCGGCGGGTTGGGTGGACATTAGCTGGAGATGGAGGCGGAGGCGAAGGGGATTTCGGAACCGGGTGGTGCGTATTGAATCATGTTGAGTAAGTTTGTAATAACAATGTGCGTCGAGGGTTGGGTTTGTGGATTGGCTAGGGTCTGGGCCTGTGCCCCGGGGTGAGCGGGGCGTAAAGGGTGGAGCCGGGAATCCGATGCGGCTCAATGCATCGCGGCTCCTGAACACCTTTTTCCCCTGGTAGGGGTGGAAGGTGCCCATCCTTATGGAAAGGGAGTGGGACTCGGCAAAACGTGCCGAAGGGGAAATCTATGCCGTTGCGCGCCGGGCCAGGAAGAAAAGCGGCGGGGGCGCAAGACCGCCGTGAAGCGGGCTGCGATACTCCTTCTTGGGAGCCACTTTCTGGAAGAGGCGTGGTCATAGATTTTTTATGAAAACTATTCTTAAACTGTCGCTGGGGCTGGTGGCGCTGGCCTGGGGGCCCGCGCTGTATGCCGGTGGCCGGACTGTTGTGGAAACGGTCTGCCTGCAGGCCCATCCGGAGCGTCCTTTTACGGTGCGCAATTACGAATGGCCTGGCTTGGGCGCTTATCTTGTTACCACCCGGAAGGCGTCGCTGGCGGTCTGCGAAACGCCGTTGTCCGAAGGCGGCTACTATTTCCAACGCCCCAACCGGAGCCTGCATCAGGTCTCGCCCGTGGCGGCCCGCTATTACAGTCAGCGGCCGTACTACGTCAGGCTTAACCCCGATTGATGCGGGGCGCGGGGCGGCGGGTAGTTACTGGGTTAGCGCATAGTTAAGTTTTTGGCTGAAAAGTCGGGTGAGGCCCTTGGGGAAGCGCCACCGGGTTTGCACCCATCGCGTGGCGGAGGTGTCGAGGATGCCGAAGCCCGAGGAGCTTTGAACGGAGACGTCGGCCACTTCGCCGTTGATGACGTGGATGGCCAGGACGACGGCGCCTTGGTAGCGGCGCATTCTGGCTTCGGTGGGGTAGGGCGGTTTGGGGAAGTCTTTGTTGCCGACTTCGACGCTTTGCGCCGCGAAATTCGGATCGCCATTGCCGGTGCCGACGGAGGGATTCGCGGGTCTTGGCTTGGGTACGGCGGCTACGTGCGGCTTGACGGTTGCCGCCGGAGCGGGCTGCGTCTTGGCCACGACGGGCGTGGGGGCGGGGGTGGCCTCGGGCGTGGGCGTCGGCTCGGCTTTGGGGACTTCGGCGACTTTGGGAATTTCCACGGGTTGGATGAATTCCGGGTTCGCTTCGGCGGGCGGTTCGGGGACTTCCTTTTCCACGACCGGCTCTTGCACGACCTCGACGGCGTCTTCGAGCGGCGGGGGATTGTTTTCCTCCTGCGCGCCGTGCGCGATCAAGTCGAGCAGGGTGTCGTGGGGTCGGTAGTACCCGGCGCTGAGGATCAGGCCATGAAACAATAGGGTGGCTGCAATCGCAAAGATCCAAGCATTGTTCCCGGCGTGCGGACGGATGACTAAGGATGCGGTGCTCATGGTGAAGAAGAAGTAAGGAAGACTAGTGATCGGCGGGCGCGCCCGGGGAGGCGGCGGGCGGGGCTGTTTCTGCGGCCGAGGGGGCCGGTGCGGCTGGGGTGGCCTGGGCTGCCGCTTGGCGGGCGGGTTGCGAGCTTTCTGCGGCTGCGGGCTCGGTCTTGCCGGGTGCTTTGTCGATAATGCCTCCGGTGTTGGTGTCGGCCTTGGTCTGGAAGGCTACCTTCTGGATGCCCGCCGAGCGCACGCGGTCGAGCACTGCGATGACGTCGCCGTGGAGGGCTTCGATATCCCCCTGGATGTAGACGCGCAGGTCGGGTTTCTCGGCTTTGCGGCGCTTGAGTTCGTCGATCAGGTTTGCGCGCTCGATCTCCACTTTGTCCAAAAAGAGCGCGCCTTCTTTGCGCACGGAGAGCGTGATGAAGTCCGATTTGTTCTCCGGGGTGGCCGTCGTGGCGGTGGGCAGATTGAGCTTCACGCCCTTCATCTGGATCATGTTCAGGCTCACGAGCATCATGCACGCGAGCAGGAAGAACATGATGTCGATGAGCGGGATGATCTCGATGCGGACGCGTTTACTTGGAAGGGGTGAAAGCAGCTTCATGTTTGTGCTCCGGCTTTTCGATGGCTTTCAGCAATACCTCGACGTTGGTGGCGGCGGTTTGCAGCGCGAAGGTGAATTTGGAGACCCGCGTGGTGAAGAAGTTCAGCGGGATCAAGGTCGTGATGGCGATTGTCAGGCCGGTCGCCGTGGCGATAAGGGCCTCTGCGATGCCGCCGCTGACTTTGATGGCGGCTACTTCCTCGTTTCCGACGAAGTGAAAGGCGTTCATGATGCCCGTGACCGTGCCGAGTAGACCGAGCAGCGGCCCCAGGGTGACGATAGTATCGAGAACAGTCAGGAAACGGCCCGCCCGCTCCAGCTCGATGCCCGCCGCAACCTGGAGGGCGTTCTCCAGGGAAGTGTGGTGATGGCTAAGGCCCTGGGCGATAACGTGTAAGATCGGGTCCGCCGACTGGCTGGAGAGCTTCATTGCCTGGTCGATCTCCCCCTCTTCGAGTAGGGAATAGACCTTATCGAGTTTATGCGGCTCGGCTTTGGTGCGCAGCCAGAACCACCAGACGGAGCGCTCCGCTACGACGGCCACGGCCACGAGCGACGTGGCAAGGATCGGCCACATGATCGGGCCTCCTTTAAAAAAAGTATCGATGACAACATTTTGAATGCTCATAGGGCTCTGAAATTAAGAAGAAATTTTTCCCCGCGATACCGCCGGTTGTCGGCGAGGCTAGGGTGTATGGGACTCGTAAGGGCCTGGCGAGTAGAGGAAATCGGTGCGCGCAACCGTGCTATGCGAGCATGGGCTGTCGCGCTGCTACTCTTTCCGAATTGTTACTACAGCGTTGCATTTAATGAGCGATGGAGTATTTTCGGCGGCGTCCACCTATATGCTAGGTAGGATATGGCAGGATCATGCCCTCCCAGGCTCGATTCGTCAAAAACTTTTTTCGAAAAATAATTATTTGACCCAGTCACGATATATCGCGAACCTTTTTGAAAGACCTTCTCTTTTATGGACGACCTACTGAAACGACGGAATTCGGGCCTCAAAGCCAAGCGGGGCGAAGTGCGTTTTGTTCTTTTGGATGCACTGCGCGGGGAGCCGAAATACGGCTACGATGTGATCAAGGCGCTGGAGGAACGCTCCGCAGGCCAGTATATTCCGAGTCCAGGGGCGGTTTACCCCACGCTGCAATACTTGGTGGACCTAGGGTGGGTGACGGCGACGTTTGAGAATGGGAGGCGCAACTACCGGCTTTCGGAGTCCGGCGAGGCGGAGCTGATTGAGCGCGCGGAGGATATCGAGGCGTTCTGGAACCGCTTCAAGGTGCCCGTGCAGACGGCGGCCAGCGAGGCCGAGACGGGCTTCGTGGAGGAAGACCTGGAGCATCTCGGGCGAACGGTCTGGAATGGGGTCCGCCATTTTTCGGATGAGGGCGATATGGAGGGCGTCCGGCGCATCCGGGCCGCCATTGAGAATTGTCGCAACGAAATCCGGAGGATCATCACGGGCTGAAGATGTAAATTATCGAGTAATACTTCGCTCCAAAAGAATATGAAGCGCGAGATCCAAAGCCTGAGCCGGTTTATGAAGCCGTACCGCCGCTGGGCGATGGCGGCTCCGGTGCTGATGGCCCTGGAGGTCACCTTCGATCTGATGCAGCCGCGCATGGTGCAGCATGTGATCGACAAGGGCATCACGCCGATGAATATGAGCGTGGTGGTGCACACCGGGCTCGCGATGATCGGGTGTGCGCTTCTGGCGATGTGTTGCGGGACGGGGTGCAGCGTGTTTGCGGTGCTCACGGCCCAGGGCTTTGGGGCGGATTTGCGCGGGGCGCTCTTTCGGAAAGTGCAGACGCTCTCGTTTGCGAACCTGGACCGGATCGAAACGGGCAGCCTCATTACGCGGCTCACGGGGGATGTCAACCAGGTGCAGGAGATCGTCATGACGATGATGCGGATGATGGTGCGCGCTCCGCTCACGCTCCTGGGCAGCGTGATCATGGGGGTGCTCACCAGCGTCCGACTGTCGGTGCTTTATCTCCTACTCATTCCGATGGTGGTCGTTGTGCTCGCCTCGATCATGACGCGGATCTATCCGCGGTTTACGCGGGTGCAGCAGGGGCTGGATGCGGTCAATACGGTGCTCCAGGAGAACCTGGCCGGGGTAAGGGTAGTCAAGGCGTTTGCGCGGGCGGTGCATGAGTCGGCGCGGTTCGGACGGGCGAACGAGGAGCTGATGCAAAAGAACATCGCGGCGGTACGACTCAGTACGCTGACCGGGCCCGCGATGATGCTGATTTTGAACACCTCCATCGTGGCGGCGGTGTGGCTCGGGGGTGTGCACGTGAGCGCGGGCGGGCTGCGGGTCGGCCAGGTGATCGCGTTTATCAATTACCTGGGGCAGACGCTCTTTTCGCTCCAGACGGTGAGCATGGTGGTGGTGCGGGTGTCGCGGGCGCAGGCTTCGGCGGCGCGGGTGATCGAGGTGCTGGAGAGCGAACCGGCCTTGAAGGAGCCGCCGATGCCGGTGGAGCGGGGGGCGTCGCGGGGGCGTCTGGTGTTTGAGGACGTGAGCTTCAGCTACCAGGGCCAGGCGCAGCAACCGGCGCTGCGTCATATCAGCTTCGTGGCGGAGCCGGGGCAGACGGTTGCGATTTTAGGTGCGACGGGATCGGGGAAATCGACCATCGCCGCTTTGGCCGCCCGGTTCTACGACCCCACCGAGGGGCGCGTTACGCTCGACGGCGTGGATCTGCGCGATCTCGGGACCGGGGAGCTGCGCCGGGCTGTTGGTATCGCGCTCCAGGAATCTATTCTGTTCCGGGGGACGATCCGAGATAATATCAAGTATGGCCGTCCTGGGGCCGGGGAGGATGAAGTTCTTGCGGCTGCCCGCGCGGCCCAGGCGGATGACTATATCCGGGCGCTGCCGGAGGGATACGATAGTGTGGTGGGCCAGCGCGGCGTGAATCTTTCGGGCGGGCAGAAGCAGCGCCTGGCTATTGCGCGGGCACTGTTGCCGCAGCCGGGCATCCTGATTCTCGACGATAGCACGAGCGCGGTCGATGTGCAGACTGAGGCCCGCATCCAGGAGGCGCTCTCGCAAAACGCCCGCGCGCAGACGCGCCTTATCGTTGCCCAGCGGGTTGCGGCGGTGCTCAAGGCACACAAAATTTTGGTCCTGGACGACGGGGCCATCGTTGCCGAGGGAACCCACCAGGAACTGCTGGAGAGCAGCCCGGTGTACCCGGAAATTTATGAATCGCAGATGCAGAACGGAGTGCTAAGCCATGCAAACTAGAGCGCCGAGGATCGAACGTACCCTGCGTCTGCCGGGACCTGGAGGCCCTGCGGCCCGCCCGTCCGGGGCGACCGAACGGGCCCGGGATACCCGGCGGACTCTGGCGCGGCTGGGGTATTATCTCAAGCGGCAGAAAGGGTCGCTCATTCTGACATCGTTCTTGGTCGCGCTGACTTCCGGTCTCGACCTGATGGGGCCGCTGTTGCTCGGGCGGGCCGTGGATCACCACATCATCCCTCGCCGGTTGGATGGGCTCTGGCGCATCGCGGGCCTGATGCTGCTGGTCTATGCTTCCAGCTCGTTTTTTAACTGGCTGCAAAACTACGTGATGAACGGGGCCTCGCAGCGGGCCGTGCGCGATATTCGCACCGATCTTTTCGCCAAGTTGCAACACCTGCCGCTGCAATTCTTTGACCAACGCGTCCACGGTGAGCTGATGAGCCGGTTGACGAATGATGTGGAGAATATCAACCAGGTTTTCAGCGGCGGGGTGACGCAGATCGCCTCCGGCACACTCAGTACGCTGTGCATTGGCATCACGATGTTCGTCCTTAACCCGTACCTGGCCCCGGTGAGTCTTATTACGGTGGTGACGTTGACGATTGTGGTCAACCGATGGCTGAGCCGCCGGGCGCGCGAGGCGTTTCGGATTCAATCGGCGGCGCTCGGGCGGCTCTACGGGTTTATTGAGGAGACTATTGGCGGCCAGCACGTGGTGAAGGCCTACAACCAGGAGCGCGCGGTCATCGGGCAGTTCGACGCCGCCAACCGCGAGTGGCAGCACGGCGGCATCCGGGCGCAGATTTTCAGCGGCTTCGGTGGGCCCCTCATGAATGTGATCAACAACTGCGGCCTGGCGATCGTAGCCGGGGTGGGGGGCGTGATGGCGGTTTGGGGAATGGCCACGGTGGGGACGATTGCGACGTTCGTTAACTATACGCGGCAGTTTGGGCGGCCGCTGCATGAGATCGCCAACCTCTACGGCGTGCTCCAGGCCGCGCTGGCCGGGGCGGAGCGGGTGTTTGAGATTATCGACGAAGCGCCGGAGAAGGATGCGCCCGCGGTGAGCGAGGCCGGGGCGATCGAGGGCGAGGTGGTCTTTGAGGACGTGAGCTTTTCTTACCGGGCGGGCACTCCCGTGCTGCGCGGGGTAGACCTCTGCGCGCGGCCAGGCGAAACCATCGCGCTCATCGGGCCGACGGGCGCGGGCAAGACGACGATCATCAATCTGCTGACCCGTTTTTACGAAATCGAGCATGGCCGGATCTCCATTGACGGTCGCGATATCCGGGACTTCCCGAAAGCGACCCTGCGGCGGCAGCTCGGGATCGTGCTCCAGGATACGTTCCTATTTACCGGAACGATACGAGATAATATCAGATACGGAAAGTTGGACGCTACTGCCGAGGAGATCGATGCGGCGGTCCGGCTGGCTAATGCTGACCACTTCATTGAGCGCCTACCTCTCGGGCTTGATACGCTGCTCACCGAGCGCGGCGGCAACCTGAGCCAGGGGCAGCGCCAGTTACTGGCCATCGCCCGAGCCATTCTGGCCAATCCGCGCATCCTTATCTTGGACGAGGCCACCAGCAGCGTGGATACGCGCACCGAGCGCCACATTCAGGAAGCGATGCTGCGGCTGATGCACGGCCGGACGAGCTTCGTTATTGCCCATCGCTTGAGCACGGTTCGCGGTGCGGATCAAATCCTCGTCATTGACCGGGGGGAGATCGTCGAGCGCGGAACGCACGAGGAGTTGCTGTTGCGAAACGGGCTGTACAGCCGCCTCTATTTGAGCCAGTGGAACGCTGTCGCCGGTTTGCCGGATTCATCGGAGCCGGGCGGAGAGGCCGACGATCTCGCGTTGGCGGCGGGGTAGGGCGCTAGATTTCCCAGCTGAAGTACTGCTTGGCCTGGGATTGGAAGTGGGCCAGGATCTGGTTCTTGATGACTAGGAAATCGTGGCTCTTGTTGTCGCGGGGGCGGGGGAGGGCAATCGGGATGATTTCTTTAATCTCGCCGGGACGGCTCGACATGACGACTACGCGGTCGCTGAGCTGGATGGCCTCGTCGATGTCGTGCGTGACCATTACCATGGTCGTTTTTTCCTCCTGCCAGATCCGCTCCAACTCGCGCTGCATATGGATGCGCGTGAGGGCGTCGAGCGCTCCAAGCGGTTCGTCGAGCAGCAGGACATCCGGGGCCGCCACCAGGGCGCGGGCGAACGCGGCGCGTTGAGCCATGCCGCCGGAGAGTTGCTTGGGCGAGACGCGCTCAAAGCCTTTGAGCCCGACGAGTTCGAGATGTTTCTGGACGGTGCCGCTGGCGTGCTTGCGCTGTTGATCGCCGAGCGCGAGGGAGACGTTGCGCTCCACGCTCAGCCACGGGAAAAGGCGCGGCTCCTGGAAGACGATGCCACGCTTCCGGCTCGGGCCCTTGATCTTTTCGCCGCCAAGGAAAATGCCGCCGTCGTATTCTTCGTCCAGGCCGACGATCAGGCGCAGCAGCGTGGTCTTGCCGCAGCCGCTCATCCCCACCAGGGAGACGAATTCGCCCGGCGCTACCTTGAGCGAAATATCCTTGAGGATCTGCACCTCTTTCGAGTCGATCCAAAAACTTTTGTTTACGTTTCGAATTTCCAACATTGCGATAAGCTCCGGTTACTTAACGGTCATTTGCCAGCGGATGATGGCGGCTTCGATTTTTTTGATCAGTACGTCGATAAAAAATCCGACGATGCCGATGACGATGATGCCGACCATGACGATGTCCGTGCGGAACATGTCGCGGGTCGCTGTCATCATCTGGCCGATGCCGGAGTTGGCGCTGATCATCTCGGCGCCGACGACCATCATCCACGAAAGGCTCATGCTGAGGCGCACGCCGGTGACGATGGAGGGGAGCGCGGAGGGGATGATGATCAAAAACAGAAGGCGCGCTTTGTTGAGCTGATAAACTTTGCCAACTTCCAGGTATTCCTTCGATACGCCGCGGATGCCGCTGGCGGTGTTGAGCATGGTCGGGAAGAACGCGCCGATGGCGATGAAAACGACCTTGGAGAGCTCGCCGATGCCGAACCAGAGGATGATGAGCGGCATCCACCCGAGCAGCGGTACCTGGCGCACGGTTCGCAGGAGCGGGGAGAGAAATTCGTCGGCGCCTTTGGAAACGCCGGTCAAGACTCCGATGAAAAACCCGAGCGATGAGCCGACCAGGAAGCCTTTGGCCACGCGGCTCAGGCTTACGAGGAGGTTATCCACGAGGATGTCGGTTTTGATGAGATCGATGGCCGATTCGACGACCTTCCCCGGCGGGACGAGCAGGGAATCGGGTGCGATATGGGCGTCGCCAACGACCTTCCAAATGAGCAGCAGGAGCAGCGGCCCGGCAAAGGTTTTCCATCGGGCCAGGAGCTTCCGGCCCGGGGCGTTGATCTTGATGGCCGGGCCGGTTTGGGCCAGGGGGGGATTGGCGGTCTGGGTAATACTCATGATGTTGGGGCTAGTGCCAGCCGATTTCGGCTAGGGCTTGTTCGAGCAGTTCCCGGTTGATCCATGTTTCCACGTCGAATTCCTTTTGGATGAGGCCCGTTTGTTTGGCGAGGCTGATGGCGTTTTTGTAATGGTTGATGAACGCTTCGTCGAAACGCGGGTTGTAAAGCTGTGTGAGCGTCAGGCCGGATTGCGTTTCCTGGACCAGAGCGATATCCGTGCCCGCGCGGGCGTCGAGCTGCTGGGCCTCGTCGCGGTGGCTTTCGTCCGATCTCCACTGGGCCGCGAGGAGAAAGCGTTTCAAGAAACGCTTGGTGATGTCGGGGTATTTTTTCAGGAACGCTTCCTGGACCAGGAGCGCGTTGGTGCCTTTCCAGTCTTCGGGTTCCTGCTTGTTGTTGTAGAGGATCCGGATCTTTCCGCCTTCGGCCAGTTTGGTCAAGGTGGCGGGGCCAACGAAGGCATCGAGATCGCCCGTGGCGACGGCGCTCTGGCCCTCGGCGGAGCGTACGTTGACGAGTTTGACGTTCCGCTCGGTGAGGCCGAGGGACTCCAGCTTGCGTACGAAGGCGAGGTGAAAATACGTTCCCTTGGCGATGCCGACGTGTTTGCCTTTGAGGTCTTCGATTTTCTGCGCGGGCGAGTTGGCGGGAACGGCGATGTAGGTTAGGTTGCCTCGGTAGCCCGCGGCGAGCATTACGGTTTTTACGCCAACGGATTTTCCGATGATCGTGGGCAGGTCGCCGTAGTCGGAGAAGTCGATGCTGTTATTGGCCAGCGCTTCGTTGATGGCCGGGCCCGCGGGGAAAAGCGTCCACTCGATTTTGATGCCCTCGGCTTTGAATTCCTCCTCGAGGGATTTCTGCGCCTGCATGACGGCGAAGTTGCCGGTGCCAAAGGATTTCCCGAAGCCGCCGCCGAGCGCGCCGATGCGAAGGGTTTTAGGGGCGTCCGTGGCGAATGCGGCGCTGGTTGTGAGCCAGCTCGTGAGCAAGCTTAGGGCGAGGGCGGTAAAGCGATGTTTCATAGCTGATGGTCCCATCTGATTTCGTTAAGGGTGTTTTCGAGGAAGGCGCGGTCGATCCATTTTTCGAGGTCGATGTTGGTGGTGATCCACCCGTTGCCGTGGGCGTAGTCGATCGCGTTTTGATAGTGTTTGACGAAAGCTTCGTCGAAGCGCGGGTTGTAGAGTTCCTTAAGCGGGATGCCTGAGTGGACTTCGGCAATGACTTCCACGGGGGTTCCCGCGCGGGCGTCCATTTGCTGCGCTGTCTGGCGGTTGGCTTCGTTCGAACGCCAGCGCACGCCCTCCAGGTAACGCTTGAGGAAGCGCCGGGCGATCTCTGGGTAGGCGTTGAGGAAGGGCTCGGAGACGAGCAGGATATTCATGCCTCGCCAGTCGGCGGGTTCGTCTTTGCTGGTGTAGATGATGCGGGCCGTCCCTTCGTTGCGCAGGATGAGCAGGTTCGCGGCGCCGACGTAGGCGTCGATGCGGCCGCTGGCGATGGCGTTCTGGCCGTCGGCGGGACGGACATTGACGAGTCTGAAATCTTTTTCCGCGAGCCCGAGGTTTTCGAGCTTTCGCGCAAAGATCAGGCGCATGTAGCCGGCCATGTAGACGCCGACGTTTTTGCCCTTGAGGTCCTCGATTTTCTGCACGGAGGATTTGACGGGAACGGCGATGTAGATGTTGCTATCGCGGCCGGTGACGGCGATGGCTTTGAATTTGACTCCGGCGGCTTTTCCGATGATGGCGGGAAAATCGCCGTAGGAAGAAATGTCAACGGTGTTGCTTGCAAAGGCGGTGTTGAGCTCGGGGCCGATGCCCGCGAAGAAGTTCCACTCGATCCGGATGCCGTCGGCTTTGAACTCTTCCTCCAGGAGTTTCTGGTCTTTGAGATAACCGAAGACGCCGGTGGTGTAGGTTTTTCCGAAACCGGAGCCGCCGAGGCCGATCCGGATGACCTTGGGCTTGTCGCCGGACGCGAATAGAGAGCCGCCCCAAAGGAGGGAAACGCCGAGAAGCAGGCGGGCGAAATTTCGGATATTCATGAAGGTGACTAGGTAATGCAAGGTCACTCCGCAGTCGCTGCGGCTGCGGAGTGACACATGGCCCAAGAACAGTTTTCTTTTTTTTAGAACGTGTAGGATGCGCCTGCGAAGAATTGCCGCCCTGGCAGACTCATGCCCGTTCCACCGTTGGGGCCGGCGATGTTCGGCTTGTAGGTGGATACGAAGTCGTTGAGGGTGTAGCTCATGCCTCCGTCGTAGTTGAGGTTAAGGATGTTGTTGATGCCCGCGAAGAGGCTCAGGTTCTTGGTTAGCTCGTAGTTGCCACGGACGTTGAAGGTCCAGTAGGCGGGGCCTTTTTTGGAATATCCCGAGGGATAGTTCAGGTTAAGGTTGCTGGTGCTGTAGTAGGCGTTGGGCGTGGTGCCCCATTGGTTGCCGGTGGCGATGCCGTAGGCATCCAGGGACCACTTCCCGAGCTTGCCGCCCCGCAGACCGACGGTCGCCTGGTAGATGGGCACGCCGGTGAGTTGGTGGTTGTTATACTGGTAGTTGGCGAAGGTGTCGCGAACGTCCAGCGCGGTATTGTAGAGGCCCGAGGCGTAGGGCTCCAGTTTGTAGCCGTTCCACTTCGCCGCCTGGGCGATGTCGTAGGAGACTTTGAACTCGATGCCTTGCACGTCGACTTCGTTGAGGTTGGTCCAACGGGTGGGCGCGTTGGCCACCGTGGGGTCGATCGACTGTGAGCTGATGCGGTTGTAGATCTGGTTGTAGAAGTAATCCAGGTCGATGTTCAGGGCTCCGAAGGCGGCGTTGGCTCCGACTTCGCCGCCGATGTTCGTTTCGTTTTTCAGATCGGGATTGCCGATTTTGATCGAGCCGTTGGCCTGCGCGGTGGTGGAGTAGAGGGCGGTGACGGGCGCCGCGAGGAAGCCCGTGCCGGTGCTGGCGCGCAGGGTCAGCCAATTGGTGGCGGCGTAGGTCGCGCCGGTGCGCCAGGTCGAGGAGAAGTCGGTCTTGAGATCCTTTTTGGTGCCCTCGTCTTCGTTGGGGGTATCCACGATCTGCTGGGCGATGTAGTCAACGCGGCCGCCGAGGCGCACGTCGAGTTTGTCGTCGAGGAGCTTCTGGGAATCCTCCGCGAAGATGGCGCCGGTGTAGGAGTCGTAGTTGTACTCCTGCGGGGCGAGGTCGATTGGCAGGATGTTGACCTTTTTCCAATTCGCGGCGAGGCCGTTGTATTTGAGCAGCGGGTTGGACGGATTCTTGTAGATGTAGTTCCAGATCGCGTTGTATTGATCGGGATTGGCCGCATCGCGGTCGCGGGTGCTGCGCACTTGGGTGTAGTCGATGCTCGCGCCCACGAGGAGCTTGTTGGAGTCGATGGGCTTCCAGGTCAGCTCAAAGATATCGCCGAATTTGTCTTCGGTGCGGATGTTGTCGTCCTTGGTGATGCCGGGGACCGATTTGAGGCTTCCAGCCCAGTAGTTGTTGTTGAGCTTGTAGTCCTTCCAATAGCTGGCGGTGGCGCCGGTCTTTGGGAGGTATTTGTTGACCACGGCGAGCTGGGAGCCGATGAGCGGGTCCTGGCTCCAAACCAGTTCGTCCACGTCCTCTACGAAGTAGGGGTGGTTTGTCCAGCTCAGGGTGTCGTCGGCGGTGCGTCCATTGTAAATGATATCAATGGAGGTGCCGTAACGGTTGTCGTAGTCGGTGAGGCTGAAGGTGACGCCGTTGTGGTCGGCGTGGAAGAAGCCGCCGGTGCGGGCGATGACGTTGACCCGGTTAAGGTCGTTGATGTCGTAGCCGAGGTTGAGGTCGAGCAGGCCGTTTTTGTAGCCGGTGTTGAACATGCGTCCGCGGCTGCCTTCGCCGGAGTGATAGTCGGAGCGGGTCTGGCCAGCGGCGTTGATATACCAGTCGAGTTTGCCGTCCTTGCCGCCGTGTTCGAGGCTTACGGTGTATTCATCCCAGGTGCCCACCGAGGAGGTGATGCGTGTGCCTTGGAAGGTGAGGCCGTCTTTGGTGATGAGGTTGACGACGCCGCCCATGGCCTGGCTGCCGTAGATGACGGAGGCGGGGCCGCGGAGGATTTCCAGGCGCTCGAGGTCGTAGTTGAGCAGCTTGGCTACGTTGCCGGTGCCGGCGGGGCGGCCGTTGACCAGGATGCCGACTTCGCTCAAGTTGTCCCAGTTCTGAATGGCTCCGCCGGTCGAAGCGCCCCGGAGCTGGACGGGGGCGTGATCGACGCCGCCGGTGTAGCCGGTGTAGCTCAGGGAGTTTTTGTTCAAGACGTCGGCGAGGTTGCGGCCTTTGTCCTCGGCGATTTGGGTGGAGTCCACCAGGTTGATGGCCTGGGGAATGGTGGCCACGTTTTCCAGTACGCCCGAGGCGGTGGAAGCGGTGACGGTAACGTCCTCAAGCTTTTGGGTCGTTGTGGTCGTTTCCGTGGTGGCCTGTGCGTCGGCGGCTTTGGAGTTGGATTTTTTAGAGCTTCCTGCTGGGTTCGAAGATTCGCCTGCCTGGGAGGTCGTCCCGGTCGCGGCGGCCTGCTGCGCATAAAGTCCTCCTGCCGATAAGAGCAGGTGCGCAAAAATGATGGAGGCGGTTGGATAAAATTTCATGAAGCGGTTGTTGAAGAAGGAGTTAACGGAGACAATTCGTTGGTGCAGACACAGCGGTTATGTCTGCTTCAGTCGTACGCGATAGGCGTAAGGAAGCCTGGATAAGGCAAATGAGAACCCCCGGGCGAAGGGTGTTTTCAGACTTGGACTAGGACTTGATACACAGTTTTTGCATGATTGGAACTTTGACTAGCTAAGGTTGACTTACATAGCGGGCGCATGTCGTACCCTCGGCACACCTTTTGAGTGTGACTTCGATGGATATGGATGCTGCCCCGATAAGAACCGCGCTTGCGTAGCGTAGGCCCCGAATCACTGCCCGGCGGTTGATGATTCCCATCGCGGCCGAACCGATTCCCTCTTGCCAACATACCCCCTATTTCTGGTAGAGTGAGCGCGTCTACCTAGTAACTTGCTAGGAGTTATGTAGCGGTGTCAAATTGGGGGATTTCCCCTATTTCGTCAAACCTTTTTTTGAAAATGATCGAAGTTTCACGACATATCGCGACGTTACTAAAGAAACCCCGTAAAAACGCCGTTCTGCCGGGCATGCTGAGCCTGAAACGATCCTGGTGAAAGGGTGGGGGAGCCGTTTTGGGTAAAACGGGGGCAGAAAGCGCCGAGGGGTGGTTTTTGGGCTTTCGCTGGAGGCTTTCTGAAAAAAAGGGGACCAGCCGAGTGTGCCGGTCGCCGATTGCCTCCGTGTCCCCTTTCGGGGAGGAAGTTGATGGAATGGTCGGGCTGGCGGGATTCGAACCCGCGGCCTCTTCGTCCCGAACGAAGCGCTCTACCAAGCTGAGCCACAGCCCGACTTTTTTCCAATGCTCTAATTGAGCAGGGGGTGGATGTATCGCCTACTTTGCCGCCGGGGGCAAGAAGATTACGAAAAAACTTCGCCGATCGTTCCTCAACGCCATGGGTTTACTCTGAAAACCCGTTTTTCGTTTTTCTCCGGGCATTTAGATGAGCCCTTGGCCAAATTTCTCGCCCACCTGCCGGTGCATCTCTTTGATCTCTTCGGCGTGGTCTTTGCGGCAGACGAGCGTGGCGTCCGGGGTGTGGATGATGATGAGGTCTTCGCAGCCGATGGTGGCGATGAGGTGATCCGGGTCGCTGGAGGCGGCGACGGTCCGTTTGCTGCCGAGGTGGAGGGTTTTGGCGGCGGTGGCGTTGCCGTTCTCGTCCTGGGGACAGGTTTCGGCGAAGCTGGGCCAGGAGCCGACGTCCAGCCAGGTGAGGGGCATGGGCACGGCGGCGACCTGGACTTTGGGATCGCGCGAGGCGGGCTCCATGACGGCGAAATCGACGCTGATTTTCTTGAGCGTGGGGAAGGTTGTGTTGAGTACGGCGGTTTGCTGGGGGCCGTCCCATGCGGCGGCGATTTTGGCGATGCCCGTGGCGTTTTCCGGTGTGTATCGCTCGATGCAGTCGAGCAGCGTTGAAGCGCGCCAGACGAACATGCCGCTGTTCCAGAGGTAGTGCTCTGGCCCGGCGGCGAAGTACTCTTGGGCGAGAGGGAGGGCCGGTTTTTCTTTGAACTGCTCGACTACGTGGGCGGCGGCGCCGAGCGGTGCGCCGAGCTGGAGGTAGCCGTAGCCGGTGGCGGCGGCGGTGGGCGATATGCCGAAGGTGACGAGGGTTTCGGGGTGTTCTTCGGCCAGGCGGTAGCCTTGTTCGACGATTTTTAGGAAGTCGCTGACCGGCTCGATGATGTGGTCGGCGGTGAAGACGGCGATGACGGCCTCGGGGTCGCGCCGGGCGATGACGGCGGCGCTGTAGCCGACGGCGTTGAGGGTGTCGCGGCCTACGGGCTCGGCCAGGAGCTGCCCGGGCGGCAGGCGCAGGGCGTTGCAGATGAGGTCGGCATGGGCCTGGCCTGCGCAGATGTAGCGGTTTTCAGCCGGGACGAGGCCTTCCAGGCGCTCGAAGGCGAGTTGAAGGAGGCTTTTTCCGTGGATGAAGGGAATCAGTTGCTTGGGCAGGCTGGCCCGGCTCATGGGCCACAACCGGGTTCCCGATCCTCCCGCCATTATCAGCGCATATCTCATAGGGACTATAGCAATAGCGGAACGGGGTTGGAAATGAAGCGAAACCTTTTCTAGAAGCCTCGCAGGCTGGTGCTGGAGCGGGCGGCCAGGCCCTCCTTGGGGATACGCTTCAAGACTACGTAGCGGATGCCGTGGCGCTCGCAGAAGACGGCTTTCTCCGGCTTGTGGCCGTCTTCGTTGACGGCGTAGAGGGCGGGGCGAATGACGTTGAGGATTTCTTCTTCGGCGTCGAGCTGCCCCATACCTGTGGAGACGAGGGCCTGGGTGACGAACCGGATGGAGCCGACTAGGTACCGCCGCTCGGAGGCCGGGAAGAGCGGGTGCCCGGGGCCTTTGAGTGAGGCGATGTTGATGTCGTTGCCGAGGCAGACGTAGAGGTCGCCGAGGGAGGCGGCTTCCTCGAAAAACGCCAGGTGGCCGCTATGGAGCCAGTCGTAGCAGCCGGTGACGACCACTCTGGGGCGGCCGCTGGGGGCGAATGGCCCGGGCCCGGGGAACCCGGCGAGGTGCGCTTGGGGAAGGGCTCGGCGCTCCACGGAGGGATCGAGCGCGACGCTTTCCAGCCCGGTTCCTGCGAGGCAAAAGGCGGGATGGGTCCCCAGGAGCGTGGAAAGGCGGGCCAGGTCGGTCGCGTTCTCGAAGGGGCAGACTCGCTCTACGTAACGCAGCGCCCGGGCCAGGTAAAGGCGTTCGGCGAAAGGGAACCGGGGCGCTTGGCCGCTGAGGGCGCACACGGCGGCGTCGGACGGGAGCAATAGGTGTACGGGCCCGAGCTTGGCGGCTTCTTCGAGGAGGCGGACTTCCGCAGCCCGGAGGCCATCAATGCTGGAAAGGAGGGCGACGGGATTCACGGCAAAATCAGGCGGTGCGCACCTGGATGCGGAACGCTCCCGGGACCGGCTCGCGGGAGGGAATGTAGATGTAGCCCCCGCCGCAACTGGAGTAGCACGCGCCGGGATAGCGGGCTTGGTAATATTTGAGAATCCCGAGGAGGTCGAGCGTGATGGTGGGGTGGGTGAAGTTCCCGGGCAGCAGCACTTCCCAGCAGCGCATGGTCTCCGTCATGGCTTCGCCGAGGGCCTCCTCGTCGTGGTGGCAGATGGCATCGAAGGCGTGGCGACCGGTCCGGGCCAGGCGGGCGATCCAGTCCACCCGGTCGAGGTGCTCCTCATCAAGGGGCGAATACCCGACGGGGCGGGAGGCGATGGGCAGAATATTGAGTATGCTTTCCAGCCAGGTGACGGTTTCCGCATCGGTCGTGGTCTCGATCTCGCGCGGGAAAACCCCCTCCCGGTGGGCGTAGTCGTAGTCCAGGCGGCTGATCCCGGGCACCAGTAGGCCGATCATGTCCTGGCTGCCGGAGGGGTATTTGTGGCCTGCGTTTTCGGTCCAGTAAAGTTCCTCTACCCGTTGGAGTGGATCGCCGTCGGGGAGCCGCCCCCAGAGCTTGAGGGCGACGTTGCGGGTGCCAGTGGCCACGCCTGAGCGTTCCATCCAGAAAAAGTTGGGCTGGATGCCGACCACGCAGACGGAGCCGGGCGGCTCGGGGTTGCGTCGGGAGCAGAAGGGCTGGTCCATCCAGCCGCCAGCTAGGGTGATTCGGTAGGGGAAATCGCCAATGACGTCCGTTATTTTGGGAGAGCGATCGCTAGCCATGGTCAAGGGTTTGCAAGAAGCTAACTGCGAGCACCTTGAGTTGAAAAGCTAAAATCTGCTCAGGCTTCAATCTGCTTGAGCAGCAGGGCGAGCGCGGTGCGGGCGGTGATGTCTTTGAAGACGTCGCGTTCGCGCACGAGGTGGTGCTCCTGGACTTCCGTGGGGCCGTTCTTGCGGGCCAGCGCCACGAAGACGGTGCCGACGGGCTTGGCCGGGGTGCCGCCGGTGGGGCCTGCCACGCCGGTGGTGGAGAGGGCCCAGTCGGTGCCCGCCCGTTGGAGCGCTCCTTCGGCCATGGCGCGGGCCACGGGTTCGCTGACGGCTCCATGGGCGGCGATCAGCTCGGCGGGGACGCCTAGGTCGCGCGATTTGGCTTCGTTGGCGTAGGTGACGTACCCTGCAAGGAAGACGGCCGAGGCTCCGGAGACGTTGGTGACGCGGTTGGCGATCCCGCCGCCGGTGCACGACTCTGCGGTTGCTAGGGTTTCGCCCCGGCGCGTGAGGGCGGCGACGACGGCTTGCTCGACGTTGACGCCGTCCCGGGTGGCGATGGATTCGCCCAGGGCTTCAAGGATGATCTTTTCCGCCGCTTCCACGACCTCCCGCGCGCCGATGCAGCGCACGTCGACTTCGCCGGGCCGGGCGCAATAGCCCAGCTCCAGGCCGGGGATGGCCAGCAGCCGCTCGCCCACGAGCGCCTCGACGGTCGATTCGCCGATCCCGAGCACATGGTAGGTGCGGCATTCGTTGACCGCGCCCTCGGGGAGGAGCTGCTTTAAAATTGGCAGCACCGAGTTGTGGAACATCGGCTTCAATTCCCGGGGCGGCCCGGGCAGCAGAAATACGTGAACCGTCTTCCCGGCGCGCTCGTCTTTAAGGTAGAGGCCGGGCGCGGTGCCGTTGTCGTTGGGCAGGACGAGTGCCCCCTCGGGTACCTGGGCCTGGCGGCCGATGCGGTCAGTCAGGGTGAGGTTGCGCTTGGCAAAGCGGGCGGCGATGGTCGCCATGACTTCGGCGTCGGGATGAAGCGGGCGGCCCAGCAGCTCGGCGGTGAGCTCGCGGGTGATGTCGTCGGTGGTTGGCCCGAGGCCGCCGGTGACCAGCACGATATCGGCGCGCCCGAGTGCGACGGAGAGCGCCTCGCCGATGGCGTCGCCGTCGGGTACGGTGATCTGGCGGTCGATGCGCAGCCCGAGCGGGAAAAGCCCCTGGGCCAGCGTGGCCACGTGGGTGTTGAGGACATTGCCCAGTAGGATCTCCGAGCCGGTGTTGATGACTTCGAGCTTCATAACGTCCGAGAATATCACCCCGGGCTAAATAAAGTCTCGAATTTTCCCCGGAATCGGGTTCTCCTTTGCGCTCTTCTATGCTTCGCGTTAAACCTTTCCAAGGGCTCCGGCCCGCCGATGATCTCGCTCCTCTGGTCGCCTGCGTCCCCTACGATGTCGTGGACGCCAAGGAAGCCGCCGCGCTCACCGAGGGCAACTCAAAAAGCCTCATGCATGTGGACCGTGCGGAAATCGACCTCCCCGCGGGCACCGATCCCTACTCCGACGCGGTTTACCAAAAGGCGCGCGAAAACTTCCTGGCGCTTCAGCAAACCGGCACGCTCGTACGAGAGCCCGAGCCGTGCATCTACCTCTACCAGCAGCGCATGGGCGCGCATGTGCAGACCGGCATCGCGCTGACCTGCCATATCGAGGACTACGAGCGCGACATCATCAAGAAGCACGAGAAAACCCGCCGTGACAAGGAGGACGACCGGACGCGCCTCATCGGCACGATCAGCGCCAACACCGGCCCCGTCTTTCTGACCTACCGCGACACGGCCGAGCTCGACGCGCTCGTGGCCGAGGCCCTCAAGGGCAAGCCCCTCTTCGATTTCACCGCTCCCGACGGCATTGGCCACACCGTGTGGCGCATCCCCGGCGGTAAGGCGTTTGTGAAGGCCTTCGGGCAGGTTCCCTTCTCCTATGTGGCCGACGGTCACCACCGCACCGCCAGCGCCGTGCGCGTGGGCCGCGAACGCCGCGAGGCGAACCCCGCCCACACCGGCGAGGAGCCTTATAACTGGTTCCTCTGCGTGCTCTTCCCCGCGAGCCAGCTCCGCATCCTGCCCTACAACCGCTGCGTGCATGACTTGAACGGCCAGACGCCCGAGGCGTTTCTCGAAGCCGTCAAGGCCGCCGGGTTTACCCTTACGGAAAACGCGGGCGATACGCCCGAGCAGCCTGGCCAGGTGCGCATGTACCTGGGCGGCAAGTGGTACGGTCTCGGCTGGACCCCTCAGGCCGACGCCAACCCCGTGGAGCGCCTGGACGTCTCTGTGCTCCAGGACCGGCTCCTTTCGCCGATCTTGGGCGTTGACGATCCGCGCACCAGCAAGCGCATCGACTTCATCGGCGGCATTCGGGGGACCTCTGAGCTGGAAGCCCGGGTCAACGACGGTCGGGGGGCGGTCGCCTTCTCGATGTATCCCACGACGGTGGATCAGTTGATCGATATCGCGGATGCCAGCCAGATCATGCCGCCGAAGAGCACCTGGTTCGAGCCGAAGCTCCGTTCAGGGCTCTTCATCCATACGTTCTAAGCAACGTCCCCTGGACCGCTACCTCCTCCATCCATGATGGTAGTAATGGTGGTAGCGGTGGCCATAATAGAACGGCCGAGCCACCGGATACGCATAGGCCCGGTGGTAGTAGCGCGGGTGATGGTAATAGCCGTAACCGTAGACGGGAGGGAGCGGTCTGACGACGACGCGCGCTGGATAATGCCGGTAATGCCGGTAATATCCATCGCGAGCGGACGCGGTTGCCAACCCGCCGCCCAGAACGGCCACCAAAACCAGCGCGGAAATAATCAATCTCCTTGGTGTCTTCATAGGCCAATATCCTGCCTACCGGGAGGAAACGCAAACGCTGCAACCCTCTGGATACCAAGAGGAAATAATATAATCAGGAACTCGGGAGCTCAGGAATCTAGAAAACGAGCTTCTGCCTTTTTTCCTTAAGTTCGTCGTTCCTAATGAATTCTTCCCTTATCAAACGTCGTTGCAGATCAGCCCGAGCACGTTGACTTGGCGCGCGGTGAAGTGCTTCATGGCCTCTGTGGCCTTGGCGGCTGAGGTCTTGCCGAAGCGGACCACGAAGAGCACGCCGTCGACCATCGGGGCGAAGCTCAAGACGTCCCCGTTGTCCAGAACGGCGGCGCTGTCGAAAATGATGTAGTCGAATTCCTGATAGATGTCCTTGAGGAACGCGCCGAAGAAATGTTCCGCCGGGTAGGCCAGGGCCTCGCCGCGCGGGAGCAGGAAAAGGTTGTCGATGTCGGTCTGGATGACGGCTTCGTTCCAGGCGATCTGCTGCTGGAGGACGTTCATGAGGCCCCGGTCCGGCGTGGTGTTGAATAGTTCGTGGAGCTTGCCATCGACGAGGTTGCAGTCGATGAGGAGCGTCTTGGCTCCGGAGAACGCCAGCGTGGCCGCGAGGTTCGAGGCGATGGTGGTTTTCCCTTCCCCTTCCATCGCGCTGGCGATCATGAGCGCCTTGGGGCGGGTCCCCTCCACGGGGGCAAAAAGCATGGAGGAGCGCAGGGAGCGGAAGGCGTCCAGCAGATTGCGGCGCGGGTCGTAGGGGACCAGTAGGGAAAGCGTGCCTTCGCTGGTGTCGTGCGGGATCTGCCCCAGGATCGGGTATTCCTTAAAGTTCCCCTTGGCTTCGACGAATGAGACGATGCGGTCGTCGGTCTTGTCGATGAGGAAGAGGGCTGTCAGGCCCAGGAAGAGCCCGGCCAGCAGGCCGTTGAAGACGATTTTCCCGAGGCTCGTCTTCATCGGCGAGGCGGGCGAGGCGAAGGCCAGGATGGAGAGGGTCTCCTGCTCGACGTTTTTGTAAATGTCGATGCTCTGGAGCGTGGCCATGAGCTGGTCGAATTGTTTGTGGTCGTGGTCCACTTTGAGGCGCAGGCGCTCGTACTCGGCCAGCTTCTGGCTCAAGTCCATTGCCCGGGTGCTCCATTCGCGGATGTCGGCTTGCTTGCTCTTTATCCGGATCTCCAGGGCGTCGCGGCGCATGTTGATGACGTCCATGCTCTGGATTTTGTAGCTGTCCATGAGCTGCTGGGCTTCCAGGATTTTGTCGTCGATGAGCTTGATGCGCGGATTTTCGAGCCGGGCGATTTTGAGCATTTCCTCGCGCTGGACCTTGAGCATGTGGACGGTCTGCTTGGCCGCCTGGTACTGCATGATCGCGTTGCCTGCGTTGACAAAGGAGCTGTCAAACGAGCTCATGTTGCTTTCATCGCGCTTGGCGTTGGCGGAGGTGCCGCTCTGGACGGGCTGCGGCTTCTGGGCCTGGAGCGGTTGGCTGCTCAGGTCGATCTTCTGCTCGTCGTTGAGGGTGTTGAGAATGTTGAGCTCGGTTTTCAGGCTGGCCAGCTCGCGTTCCAGGATACCCAGGTATTCGGCGGCGGAGTTGTGCGAGCTCTGGACGAAGCTGATCTTGTTGGACTCCTGGTAGTTGACCACGTCCTGCTCGTCGTCGTTGGTCTTCTTTTCGAGCACCAGGAGCTGGCTGCTGATCGCGCTGGTCATGTTGTCGGACTTCTCCTTGCGCATTTCCTTGCGCACCGTCATGTACTCCTGCATGACGCCGTCCAGAAACGCCTGGGTGTAGAGCGGTTCCAGGCCGCTGGCCGAGAGGCTCAGGAATGAGGTGCGGGGGATCTGGCTGACGTTGACGGAGACGGGTACGGCGATCCAGTCGGGATGCTGCCCGAGTACCCGGGCGCGGGCGCGGTCGGCCACCTGTTTGCTGGTAATGAGCGCGAACTGGGAGGGGAGGAAATCGCCCCCCGCCTCGGTGACGCGCGCGGTGCCTTCGATGTTGAACTGCCCGCTTAAGACCATCTGGGCCTCGGAAACGTAGCTCGGTGTCAGGTGCGCCCCCTTCCAGGCGCCCACCAGCAGGCCCAGCCCGGCGGTGAGGGCGGGGATCCACCAGAAGCGCTTCAGGATCTTGAGATAACGCTGCCCCATGACCTTGGCTTTGGCCAGAAGGTCCCCGATGGACGGCTTGGTAGTGGCGGCTCCTTGCATCTTTGGTAGGGTCCTAGAAGTTGATCCAGCTTTCGGGGACCATGATCAAATCGTCGGGTTCGATGAGCGGGTCCTTATCGAGTTCGGCTTTATCAATGATCCGCTGCATGTCGACGATGATGCTCTGGTATTCCCGGTGGCGCTTGATCTCGCGCGGGAAGGCGGTCTCCAACAGGCGGCGGTTGGTCTGGATGATCGATTTGTCGCGCGAGTTGTGGTTGACCCGCTTGAGGTCGAGCGGGCAGGCGTCCTCCAGCAGTTCGCGGTTGAGCAGCACGAGGTCCTCCCCCTGCGGGTTCTGCGAAAGCATGTAGAGGACTTCGGGGGAAATATCGACTTTCCGGAAGGGCTCGGGCGAATAGAGCGGGCCGCAGCGCAAAATGGCGTTCATGCGGGAGAGCAGGGTATCCATCAGGAAGGCGTCGTTGGAGCGGGTGCTCATGACGGCGTTAGCGATGATCTGGCGCTCCTCGGGCGTGAACTGGAGCCAGAGGTAGGTGTAGAAGGGATCGTTGTGGCGGCTGAGCTTGTCGATGAACGTATTGACGTCCAGGAAATCGCCCACGGTAAAGAGGCAGGCTCCCGTCTGGGCGGAGACGGCCCCCTGGACTTCCAGTGGCAGCCTGACTCCGGAAAAGCGTTCATCGGTGTAGATCAAGCCGTTCTGCAAGAGGCGGTTAAAGTCCTTGGCCAGGTAGCCCTGTAGCTCGATCTCTGGCGTGCTGGTATTGACGACGGCGCGGCGGGTTACGACGGTGAGGTTGTTCCACAGGAAGGCGCAGATGGGCTCCTTGTCAAAGCGCAGACGCTTGGCCAGGCGGCGGGCGTCGGAGAAATCGTCCCGGACAAAAAGATAGGCCTCCGCGGGCGTGCGCCGGAGCAGCTTGACCTTGCGTTTGTTGGCAAACTCGACAAACCCGCCCGCCTTGGCGATGGCCTGGCTGACGGTGAAATTGCCTCCCGGGGGCATGTCGATGCTCTGTGGGTAGCGGATCTGCCCCATCACGGAGACCTTGCTGTGGGTGCGCTTGCTGTCAGGCACGACGATGGTGTCGTTGGGCAGTACGACGGGGTCTTTCTCCAGGGCGCCCTTGCTGATGACCTCCTCCACGTTGACGACGATTGTCACATATTCCGGCGGGCGGTTGCGGCGGATTTGGCCCCGGAAGAAGTCCTCCAACAGATACCGGTTCATCCGGATCATGTCGGTCCCCTTCGGGTTCTGCGCCACCAGGCGGCGGGTATCGGCGGTCAGCTTTACTTCGGCAAAGAGCGTTTCGTTAAAGAAAGTATCCGTATCGAGGACCCGGTTGAACTGCCCCACGAGCGTGATGCCGCGCTGGCGGTCCGTGCACTTCGGGCTCGCCAGGATGTCCAGGGCCTCCGGCTCGAAAAGCGCCTTGATGTGCTTGAACATCGGGTCGGGCGAGGAAAGGATGCGCGAGGCCATTGTGAGCGGATTGGCGAAGTCCTCGCCCACGAACCATGGGACGATCGCGTTTTTGCGTAGCAGGCGAACGCGTTCCTTGTCAGCGAACTCCGCGAAGCCCTGGGCCCGGGCGATCGCCTTGCTGACGTTCATCTCCTCGTTTTCCTGGAGATCAATGCTGCAAGGCTGGTTCACCTTGCCCAGGACGTAAATTTTCGTATGGAAGCGCTTGATCTCGGGAACGTAAATATTGTCGTTGGGGAGCACGAGGGGGTCCTTGTCGAGCAGCCCCTTCTCCACGATGTCCTCTACGTTGTACGTATTGGTCTCGGCTTTGCCCGTGTCATTGCGCCGGGTGAGGCGGACGTTCGTGCGGTCGGCAAAATCCGCGAAGCCCTGGGCACGGGTGATGGCCTTGCTCAAGGTAAGCGCTTCACCGGAGGGGATTTCGATACCGCCTGGGAGGTTCACCTTTCCCATCACGTAAACCTTGCCCACGGAGCGTTCGCTATGGGTCTCCAGGCCGATGATCACGGTCGCCTTGTAGTAAAATTCCTTTTCCAAGAGCGGCTTGATCTCCTGGGCCAGCTGTTTGCAGGTCTTTCCGATGGCCCGGATGTGCCCGATTAAAGGGACGTCGATCTCACCTGCGTCATTTACCGTAATTTGTACCGCTGGGAGCTTCTCCTCGACGATGCGGTAGCTGAGGCGGTCGCCCCGGTCCAGACGGACCCGGTCATTGAGGCCGTCGATGGTCAGGCCACTCTGGATTTCTACCCCCTGTTTAGGGAGTTCAGTAGGCGGAAGCAGCGCAGAATCATCACCTTGCCCAAACAAGGGAGCTACGCATACATGAACCCACAAGAATAGAAATAAGGCAGAGATCAGGCTTTTCATCAGGGGCTTTACAGAAGCTAGAAAAAACCACGATTAGGGGAAATCGTCAATTGGCAAAGCTGGATAAGAACTACAAAGATGCGTAAAAATACGCATATCTTTCGATCTTTCGGCCTTCCGGGCTTTATGTAACGATGGGGCCCACCGATGTCCGCACCGCTACTGTCCGTCCTGAAGCAATCGTTTGGCTTCGCCGCATTTCGTCCTTTGCAGGAGGAAATCATCCGGGACGTGCTGGCGGGCCGGGATGTTTTCGCCCTGTTGCCTACCGGCGGCGGCAAGTCGCTCTGCTTCCAGCTCCCCGCGCTGATGCTGCCGGGCCTCACCGTGGTCGTCTCACCCCTCATTTCGCTGATGAAAGACCAGGTCGATGCTCTGCAAGACGCGGGCATCGCGGCGACCTTCCTGAATTCCGCGCTCGCCCCGGGCGAGGCCCGTAAACGGCTGCGGGGCCTGCACCAGGGCGAATACCGCCTGCTCTACTGCGCACCCGAGCGCCTGATGCTTTCCGGCATGCTGGAGGACCTCCAGAAATGGAATGTGAGCCTGATTGCCATCGACGAAGCCCACTGTATTAGTGAATGGGGGCACGATTTCCGGCCTGAGTACCGGCAGCTCTCCGGGCTGCGGGAGCTTTTCCCCGGCGTCCCCATCCTGGCCTTGACCGCCACGGCTACCGAGCGCGTTCGCGATGACATCCTCCGCCAGCTCTGCTTCGAGGACGCCCACACCTACGTCGCCAGCTTCAACCGCCCCAACCTCACCTACCGCGTCATTCCCCGCAGTCAGCCTCAGCGCCAAGTGCGTGACTTCGTTCGCCAGCGGCGCGGCGAGAGCGGCATCGTCTACTGCTTCAGCCGGAAAGCCGCCGAAAGCGTTGCCGAACACCTCACCAAAGATGGCATCCGCGCCCTTCCCTACCACGCCGGCCTCAGCGCCGAGGAGCGGGATCGCAATCAAACCCTCTTCCTTCGCGACGAAGTGCGCGTCATCGCCGCCACCGTTGCCTTTGGCATGGGGATCAACAAACCCAACGTCCGCTACGTCATCCACTACGATCTGCCCAAGAACATCGAGGGGTACTACCAGGAAACCGGTCGCGCCGGGCGCGACGGCTTGCCCAGCGAATGTCTCCTGCTCTTTAGCGCCGCCGATGTTGTCAAACAGACGAGCTTCATCGACGAAAAACCGACCGAGCAGGAACAGGAGATCGCCCGCGAGCAGCTTCGCCAGATGGTCCACTACGCCGAGACCTCCGAATGTCGCCGCACCGCTCTGCTGCGCTACTTCGGCGAGGATTGGCCCACCCACCCGGCCACCCAGCCTTGCGGCGGTTGCGACAACTGCCTGGAGCCCCGCGAAACCTTCGACGGCACCCTCGCCGCCCAGAAACTTCTCTCCTGCGTCATCCGGCTGCGGCAGAAATCTGGCTTTAGCTTTGGCCTCAACCAGATCGTTGACGTCCTGTGCGGTGCCGATACCGACCTCATTCGCAAATGGGGCCACCAGAGCGTCACCACCTACGGCATCGGCACCGAAATGAAGCGCCCCCAGTGGCAGGCCATCGGGCGCGAATTGATCCGCCTGGGCTTCCTCCAGCAGACCGGCGGCAAATACGCCGTCATCGAAATCACCGCCGAAGGCCTCAGCGCCCTCAAAGCGCGCCAGCAGATCATGCTCACCAAACCGGCCGAGGTCAAAGCCGAGAAGCGTAGGCGCACCGGCGAAATCCCGTGCGACGAAGGGCTTTTCGATCGCCTGCGGGGCCTACGTCGCCGCTTGGCCGACGAAAAAGACGTCCCGGCGTACATCATCTTCTCCGACGTCGCCCTGAGGGAAATGGCCAACCGGTACCCGGCCACCCCGGAAGAATTCGCGACCATCTCGGGCGTAGGCAGTCAGAAACTGGAGCAATACAGCGAAGCCTTCCTGGACGAAATCGCCGCCTACCTACGAACCTACCCCAAGCAGGTTTTTGAAGACTCCCTGAGCGCGATTGGGTAGGGGGTGGAGAGAAAAAACGGGCGCTCGCCAGAGAAGAAGCGGCAAAAAGCGGAAGAAAATGCGAAAACGGCTTGCGTTTGACGGATTTTTTGGCACTTTAGGCGTCCCTCGTTTTTTCGGGGCTGGGTAGCTCAGTTGGTAGAGCAGAGGACTGAAAATCCTCGTGTCCCCGGTTCGATTCCGGGCCCAGCCACCATTTTAAGTCCTTGAGTCCAAGGCACTTGCAGTAGTCGATTTTCAGCTGCACCATAAACTGCACCAAGAAAATTTTTCAGGAGGGATCAGAAACGATGTGGCTCGCGCCGATTCGTCCGTCTACCCGCCTTCGATAATTTACTCCCTGCGAATGCCCCGTATACCCCTTTTTGAGGAACTCCCCTTTGAGGACTGCGCGGCAGGTGCCAACGCCAACAGGGATGTTTTTTCGAACCAGGTCAGCCATGGGGTGTAAAGGGGCCCGCACAACTCGCGTGACAACGTCCGCTGGCGCGGAGATATTCCGGTCGTGAACAAGACGCAGGTCAAGGTCCGTTACCGTCGCGGCGTAGAGCTACCCGACCATGGACTGTGGCTGGACCCTCGGGAGCCCCGCTCCCTCGCATTTGTATCGCACGCGCACAGCGACCACATAGGACGGCACAAGGAGATCATCCTCTCGGCTGGAACAGCCCGCTTGATGCGGGAACGGCTCCCAGGGGAAAGCTTGGAACACATTGTGCCTTTTAGCACCCCGTTCGAGTTGCCATGCCTTCCCGGCATCGTCTTGCGCCTCCTCCCGGCGGGACATGTCTTTTGGTTCAGCCCAGCTCCACCTGAAGATGGAGCTGGGTACTCTGCTGTAAAGCGGCGATTTCAAGCTCCAATCGGGGCGCTGGCACGCAGATACCAACCTGGGCGACATTCGCGCGCTGGGGGACCACAAGGCACTTTGATATTTTCTGCAATGTGTGGTCGGGTAATGCCTAACCGGCCCATTCGTCCAGGTTGAGCATTTCGTCGACTTTTACCGGCAAGCCTGTGGCAATGGCTCGGTTGGCTGCGATGCCTGTTAGGATTGAGCGTGCGCCGTCGATGTGATTCGCGGCCCGGTTGAGCGGGTCTTCCGGAGCTCGCTCGCCAAAAATTGCTTCCAGCATTATCGGGTCTCCGCCGCCGTGGCCTCCGTTGCTTTCGGGAATGGGCACAATTTGCGGTTTTGCAAATAGCGGGAGAAGAAGGATTTGTTCTGAACTGGAAGTGCCTTCTCCAAGGTTCCCGTCCTGGGCGTTGATGTAGGAGGATTCTTGATGGTTAATCTCGATGCGGCCTTTGGTGCCACTGAATGCGACGCGATAACCTTCCCAAGCGGCGTAGGCATGCAGGCTATAGCTCATTTGAGCGCCTGACTTATACCGCACTAGTACGTTCATTGTGTCTTCGATGCTGATGCCGTCGTCAAAGACACTTTTATCGCGGTGGTAGCCGTCTGCGGATTCCGTATCGAGGTAGAGTCCTTTTAGGTTTTCTGAGGAGCGGAGGTCCAGGGCGAAGGGGTCGCTCTTGACGTCGGGGCGGTCGGTGGTGCCTCGGTCGTAGAAGGTGGTGACGCCGCGGTTTTCCGCATTTTCTTTTCCGTAGAAGGCGAGGTTCCCAAAGGCAAATACGGTTTCGGGGGAACTCCCAAGCCACCAGTTGATGAGGTCGAAATGGTGGGTTGCTTTGTGAACCATCAAGCCGCCGGAATTCCGCTTGTCTCGATGCCAGCGCCGAAAGTAGTCCGCGCCGTGGTTGGTATCCAGGAGCCATTCGAAGTGAACGGATTTTACTTCGCCGATGGTTCCGGACTGAATCAATTCTTTTACTTTGCTCCGTATGGGCGCGTAGCGGTAGTTGAAGGTGACTCGCAGGCGGCGCCCGGTATGTTTTACGGTGTCCAGGATTTGCCTGCACTTTTCGGCATCGACGGTGAGCGGTTTTTCGGTGATGACATCGCAGCCGAGTTCCATGGCGCGGATGATGTAGCGATGATGGGTGCGATCAACGGTGGTGACGATGACGCAGTCCGGCTTGGTTTCGGCGATCATTCGGTCGAAATCGGCGGCGAGATATTTCGGCACCGGGGCGGCTCCCGCTTTGGCGATTTCGCAGTTGTAGTAATCCATGCGCAACGAATTGACGTCGCAGAATGCGGCGATTTCGCTTGTCTCGCGATAGACGGTGGTTAGCGCGTTGATGAACATCCAGGAGCGCCCGCCGGTTCCTACAATGGCATAGCGGCGTTTGCTGGATTGGGTGCGGCTTTCAGGTTGGGGAGAACTTGATTGGTTCATAGGGAAGGGAGGTTTGATTTGGTTGAAAAGTAGTCTTCTGTTTCCGGTGCGGATATAGACAGAACGCCCGGATATTTGACTTTTCCGCTCAGGCTGATTTTCCGAGGATTAGCGGCAGCGCTTCCATGAGGGTGCCGACTTTTCCGGAGAGGAATGGATTGGAGCCGCTGCGGTCGATGTTGCCGCCGGTGAGGCCTAAGGCGGCGAACCCGGCAAGCCGAATGGAGACGACGCCTGCGCCGGAGTCCTCCATGCCGATGACGCGGTGGCGTCGCGAGGGGTTGATGCCGAGGCCGACGCGGGCGGTTTCGGCGTAGAGCCATGGGTGGGGCTTGGGCTCCAGTTCGCCGAGTGTCCCGGCCTGGCCCTTGCGGATGGCGTGCCCGGCGCTGATGATGGCGTCGTAAAATTCGAGCGGATCGCCCATTTTCAGTGTGCGGAAGGCGGAGAGGATTTCCGGCCAGGCTTTTTCGTACAATCCGGAGGTGACGAGGCCTATTTTGATCCCGTTTTCTTTGAGCTTGTAGAGGAATTCGTCGAGGCCAGGAGCGGGTTCGAAGGCGTTGGGCCGTCCGCGCCCGGCTATAATCTCGGCCATTTCGTGGTGGACGATGTCGAAGTAGTGGCAGCGGGCTTCTTCGACGGTTTTATTCGGGCAATACTTCCGGACGCAGTAGCTCAAATGCTCGCTGACTGAGTGGCCGGAGACGTGCGGTTCGTCTGCTGCTTCGAGCTGAAATTTTGCGTTGCCCAGCAGCCGGGCTGTGGTTTGTTCGATGACCCAGATCCAGAAATGTTCGCTATGGACGCTGGTGCCGTCCAGGTCCATCAAGACGGCTTCCGCCGGACCTTCGAAGGTGGCGGGTTCCAGCGGGTAGAGGGCCGGGTAGCCCATTTTGGAGTTGATGTAGACGAGGGTTTTCTGCTCGAAAACGATCAGCTCTGCCACGCGATCTTGCGGGGTGTAGATGGCTTGTACGCCTTCCTCTCCGATGCGGAAAAGGCCGTTCCCGGCGGTTTCGAGAGGGATGAAGTCGCGGGCCAGCGTTTCGGGGTCCGAGGTGATTCCGGGGAGGTTCATTAGGCGAGGTGCAGGCGGAGGGTGACGATTTTTTTGGCTTCGACGGAGAGCGCCAGTTGGTTGCCCGCAGGTTGCAGGTCGGCGATGGGGCTTTCGTCCATTCGGCTGCGGGTCGCTTTGGCAATGCAGCGGTTGAAGGCGAGCGTGGTGGGTTGGGTGGTTGTTGCCGGGTTGAAGAGGCGCACGATGAGCCCATCGCCGTCCTCGGCTTGTTTGACCGCGCTGACGTGCAGGAGGGTGTTATCCAATGTGAATAGGCCGCCCTCATGCGGTAGCGTGCCGTGGCCGCGCCCGGTCATGATGAGGCGCAGCGGTTCGTTGGCTTGCGTGGCTTCGGTGAGGAGCGCGTTCTGCTGCCAGTCGCCCGCTCCGGCGAAGATCGAGTAGGCGAAGGTCTGCTTGCCGAGGCACTGGATGCCTTCATCGGGAAGCTCGGTGACTTTCTCTTCGCTGACGGCCAGCTTGATGCGGCAGGCGCGCAGGAGGGTTAGCGAAAGGGTGCGCGCGTCGTCCTCAAGTACCTCGTATTCGAAGAGGCCTTTGGGAAGGATGGCCAGGCAGTCGCGGCCGTCGTCCAGGCTGGCAAAGGTTTGCAGCGGTTGCGCGCCGAAGGCTTCCTCGACCCAGCCGGTGGAGTCGGGAAGGGCGATGGGCCGCTCGACAACGTCGAAGTGGGTGTCGGAAACGCTCTGGTTGGTCTGGATGCCGGAGGGGAGATTGGCGCGCAGGAGGTGGTCCTTGGCGGTGTTATCGAGGATGAGTGTGACTTCGAGGCGCTGTGAGCTTTTTTTGAGGCGGTACTCCACGCGCACCGGGATGCGGGTCAACTGGCTGCTGCGGCCCTTGCCGTCGCCGTAATCGACGGGCACCTCGAATCCGTACACCGCCTCGATGCAGCCGACCAGGGGGCCGTTTTCCTTGATCGAAAGTACGGCGCGGGCTCCGAGGCTGTTGTATTTGCGGTCGAACGCGGGCGCGACGTGTTTCCATGCGTTGCCGCACTCGCCCTGGCTGGTCAGGTAGTTGAGCTGTCGGTAGGTCCGGCCGGTTTTTTTGCAGGAAAGATCGACGGTGCCGTTTGCGTTGACGGTGGCGCGCAGGAATTCGTTTTCCAGCGTTGTGTCGTTGGCCGCGATGGATGCGCGTGAGCGGAGTTCCGCCGGTTCGGGCAGGATCGTGTAGGCGCGGTAGCCGAGGCCGGGCAGGTTGTTGAATTTGGCGTAAAATTTGATCCGGTTGGAAGCGACGATGCGCGGCACTTCCCAAATGCTGTCCACAAATGAGCTCGATTTTTCCGAGCTGATGGCCTGGCGCTCTACGCTGGCGTCGGACGGGGCTTCGAGCCGGGCGGCCTTGGCTTTGTAGCGGGCGGGGATTTCGAGATCGACCATTGCGATGGCGTCCCGCTCCACGGGCAGGCTGTTGAAGACGATGAGCTGCATGGCCCCTTTTTCCTGGCCCTCGGGCGAGAGGTTCCTGGCGATGTGACACAGGGCGTCTTCGGTGACGATGTCGGCGATGTCGATGGCTTTGGCGTAGCGCCCGGCCATTTCTTCGCAAACGGCATCGGGTGCGCAGCCGCCGTTGGCGTCGTGGGTGTGATTGGAAAGGAGTACCCCCCAGCCCCGGTCGAGGTAGCGCTTCGGGTAGGGCATTCCGTAGGACGCGGCCATGGCGGCCAGGGGCTCGGCGAGGTATACCAGGGCGCCGGTAGCGGCGAAGTCTTTTTGCTTTAGGTAGGTACGGGCGCTGACGGTGCCGGGGAAGAGGAAGGTCCACATGCCTTCCTTTAGGTAGGAGCGGCGCTCGCCTTTGAGGACGGTCATCTGGCTGCGGTCGAGGTGTTTTTCTGCTTCCTTCCAGAACCCTTCGAGGTCGGTGTGTTCGATCTCGTATTGGCCCGCGAGGAGTTCCTGCGCGTCTTTGATGATTTGGGATTCGAGGGGGTAGGCGACGGAGATATCGTGCCCGTTCATGGCCAGGAATACGGGCGTTGTAAAGTGCCGCCCCTCGCGCTGGACCATTTCTTCTATGGCCTGCTTGAGCTTGGATTTATCGTAGGCTGCTTCCGGGGCTTGGAGGTCGAAGGAGAGATCCTCGCCCGCGAGGCCATCGGCGATGCGCACGGGTGCTTCGTCGTGCTGGTCCCAGTCGTAGTCTTTGCTAAAGAGGGCGTTGGCGGTGACGACGCGGTGTACTTGGTAATACCAGTTGTAGCGGCAGTAGATGGCGAACCGGCTGGCGGTGATTTGCGTGCCGTCCGGCGCTTCCCAGATCCACTCGGCGGGGGCTTCGTGGTGCGAGATGCCGCGGTAAAACATCATGTATTTTTGCCCAAAGTCGGCGAGGATTTGCGGGAGTTGGCCCGTCTGCCCCCACGAGGAGGGGGTGTAGGCGACGGTGCCGACTTGGCCGCCATAGCTTTCCACGGTTTTGCGGCCCCAGAGGAAATTGCGAACCAGGCTTTCCTGTCCGATGCTGAACTCCTCCGGCAGGGTATAGTAGGGCCCGAGGATCAATCGGTGCGATTTGACGAGCTCGGCGACCAATGCGCGGCGCTCCGGGCGCATTTCCAGGTAGTCGTCGATCATGATGGAATGGCCGTCCATCGTGAAGGAGGCGTAGCCGGGGTCTTTTTCCAGGATATCGAGCGTGGTATCCAGCATGGTCAGGAGGCGGCGGCGCGTTTTTTCAAACGTGCGGCGGAATTCCCGGTCCCAGTGGGTGTTGGATACGACCTTGATTTGCTTGATGTGGGAGGCGTTCGGTTTGATAGGACAAGAAATGGGTTGGGGGTTATGGGGCTAGCAGCGGAGTCAGGCTAGCGTTAGTGAGGATTAAGGCTCCATAGGTGAAACGCTCAGAAATTTGACCTTTCCGCCCATTGTGAAGTCTCCCAGGCCCGCAATCTGGGCGAAAATATCAAGAGGAAGGGCGTTTCTCCCATGGTAAATCCGAGGCGCGTATTTATAGTGCTGGCGTTGTTCAAACCGTAAATTCCCTCCCGAGCAATTTCCCCACAATGAAGCTAATTCAAGCGATTCTGGTTTGTTGCGCCCTCACGAAGCTTTCTGCGCAATCCTTGCCGCCTTTTGTCCCCTTGGTGCCAGCCTCAACCAGCGAGGTGAAGAGCACAAAGGTCAGCGCGGTGAATGTTGACTGTTTTTCTGGCGATAAATCCCAACTCTGGGCTGTTGATCCCGCTCCCGCGGGAGATGCGTCAAAGGTGTTTTCGTTGGGCGACTTTGACGGGAAGCAGGCGTTAAAACTTTCGGTGGGGAGTTTTGAACCGGATAAGACGATGGTGCGGATTCTCCTGCCTGGAGGAGCCTCGGCAAACGGCGATCTATGGGCCAAGAGCCGGGTGACTTATATCTCCTTTCTTTGTAAAGGCAGCCACCCTGCGGAGATGTATCTTTATCTATTTAAGAAAGGGAAACCTTTTACGAAGGTGGGATTCGCTGTGTCCACTGGGGATTGGCAGAAGGTGATTATTCCGATTCAGCAATTCGGCCTCAAGGGGAGCACGGGTGGCATTGATGGGCTCGGGTTCCGGGTGAACGGCTCGGCGCAGGAGGGGGATGCGGATGTGGAGACGAAAGCGGAGAAGTCTGCCAATGCGGAGGTGGAGATTAGTGCGGTTTCGCTAGGGGTCATGCCTTTTACCGAAGACATGTTTAAAAAGCAGAGTGTTGCCATCAGCTTGCTGGGCGACTGGCGGTTTTCTCCTGACGCTGAGGATCGGGGGTTGAAGGCGCAGTGGTATGCGGATGCGATGGATGATTCGGGCTGGAGTGTCCTCAAGTCGGGCTTGAGCTGGCAGGAGCAAGGGGTGAGCCTGTACGGATATGGATGGTACCGGCAAAAAATCTCCGTTCCCAAGGAGGCTCAGGGGCTGCCGTTGGTACTGGACCTTACGAAGATGCCTTCGGATGATGATGTCTGGTTCAACGGAACACGTATCGGCGGGTTTAAGGGGGAGTATAAATACAATGTCTGGCTGACTCGGAGTTACGTGGTTCCGCCCTCGCTCATCCGCTATGGAGCGGAGAACACCATTGCACTGCGGCTGTGGGGTGGGCATTTGACGTTCATTGGCAATAAGAGCGGCCTCATCGCCGGGCCTCTTGTGGCGACCTTTGATCCCTATCATGTCAGCTTCCGGGAGCCGGGGAAGGAGGCCGTTCCCGCTGAGTTGTTTGATCTTTCCGACGCCCAAAGAGGCAAGCCGTTTGATATCATTATTCCGTTCCCTGGCGCGGTCATGAAGGAAAAGGGGACTCAGCTGAACTACCGGTTGACCGATTACGGCGGGAGGCAAATCAAAGCCGGGAAAATTCCGCTCGCCGCTACAGCCAACGGTAATGCGGAAGCCGTGATTTCCATCGACCGCGCGCTGTCGCAGACGGTCTATCTGCGCGGACGTATGCGGGCCACTCTGATCGTGGAAGACGACGCGGGGAACCCGATTTTCTCGGGCAACAAGGCGCTCGATCACCTGAAGTTTGAAAAGCGGGATGAGACGGCGCTGCCTGCGCTGCCGGAGAAATTTGAGGACACTCCCTACGGAAAGCTCAAGCTGGTGGACGAGATCGACTGCTCCACGCCGCTCTCGACTGAGACGCATCCCTATGTTCAGGGCGGCTTTAGTCATTCGTCCAGCCGTCAGCCTCCCGGCGATCCGGTGGATGTTAAAGTCTCCGACATCCTCGGGAAAAAAGCGCGCGAAAGCGGCAACGGCTGGTTTGCCTACCGCGTGGGCAGCGGCAAGCTCACGCCGCATAAAACCTATCTACTTCGGATGGAATACCCGGAGGACAAGCCACGCTTTGCCCCCATCGAGATCCAGACGGGCCAGAATTTCATGGACGTTGGGTGGAAAAACGGCACCGGCCCGGATGGAGTCTACGATAACTGGCCGCTCAGCAAAACCTGGCAGTGGTATGACGTCATTGTCCCCGTGGGCGACAGAACCGTTGGCACCGGTGGTACGGGAACCGCTCCGGCGGAGAACGGTTTCTGGGTCTATTTCATGAACAAAATCGAGACCACTAAGGGGTACTACACTATGTGGTCCGGAGGTCCGGCGGTAGCCCGGATGAAGCTCTACGAGATCGACGCGGAAAAGAACGCTCCCGTTATTCGGCGGCCCCAGGGATTGCCCACCCGCACGCTTGGGCTCGATTGGGAACGCCAGCCTGATCACGATCCCGCCGACTTTGTTCAATATGCCAAGCTGATGGGCTATAGCTCGATCTCCCCCATCATGCTCAAGTGGCATTTCGACAATTACGCCGCCCCTTTGAACGGATACACGTCCATTATCGTGGATGACAAATTTTATTGGGCAAAGAAAGTTTACGACCCTGCCACGGGGGAAAAGGCCGCATCGCCGATTCCGGGCAAAAAGACACAGCACGAACGCTACCTTGAAGCGACCAAAAAATGGGGCCTCGACTATATTCCCCGCTTTGAATGGGGTGGCTCCATGGATCTGCCCGTCGAGGCGAGGGCCATCGACGTTTCGGGCGAACCCGCCAAGCCCAACCGGTTTGCTCAGTGGTGCACCGATATCCTCAACCCTCTCGCCTGGGATGACTTGAAGAAGCTGATGGACAACCTCTTTATCCCCTATGCCAAGGACAACCCTCAGCTGATGGGCGCGCTGTGGCGGATCCGCTGCAACCGCGTGCCGATTAGCTACGCGAAGGCGAATATTGAGCTGTTTGCAAAGGAAACGAATACGACGTTGCCCCCGGGAGGCGATGCCATGGCCCGGGCCTGGGCCGCCGGGGAGATGCGCATGAAATATGACGCATGGTGGCATCAGAAACGGGCAGAATTCCACATCAAGCTAGTCAAATTACTTCAAAGCTACCGGCCGGACTTGGAGCTCTATTACTATAACTGGGATGAAGACAAGTTTGCCTTGATCCAGCCCTGCACGACGGCCTGGGCCTTCATTGCCACGGTGGTCAAACCTCCGCCCCAAGGTGGCAAAGCCCGCTACATGAATGAAGAAGCGTCCCGGGCCAAATACACGGCAGCGGATTATATCGAAGTCATGCGGACCGGCAACTTCGGCCCTGTGAGCGGGAGTGGGCACTTCGACCGCGCCGACTATGGCATCCGGCCCGAACTTTACAAGGGGGTCAAGGGTATCCAGATCTTTGCCCCAGCTAACTTCCTGTGCTATGCGAACCTGCCGGACTATTTGAATTACTTCAAAACCGATGACGGCCTGGCTGTAAGCAATGTCGTGGCATACGATGAGATCGGGTCCCGTTCGATCAATTCAAAATACGAAGGCAACATGATCACTCCTGCCGGGCCCGCTTTCAGCATGGCGCTGGAGCTTCTGCCCTATTTCCATAGTGACGCCCGGACGCTTAACTATACGGTCTATACCTATGGGCGTGGTTTTGCTGATGCGCATCGCCGCTTTGCCCAGGCCTTCCTGGCGCTCCCTGCGATTCCGGGGACGGTGGTGGATCAGGCCGACAAGGACTTGAAGGTGCGCACCTATGCCTCGCCGGGCGGTACCTATGTCGGCGTCGCCTACAAGGGGTATGCCTCGAAGAAGCTTAGCTTTAAAATTCCCTCGACGGCCGGAGCCAAAATCACCGATCTAGTGACCGGACAACCGGTATCGGCGAAAGCCTCCGGGAACACCCTGGAGTTTGAAATTCCATCGGGGCCGATGGAGTTAAACGCCTACCTTATCCAATAAAACCGCCCTAATGGGCGAAAATGGAAATTTTGTGAGCGGATTAGCTATGGCGATTCGCTGAGGATTTCTTAAGTATTATATAAGCCTATTCCGGTCTGGATTGGCAAAAAGTAGCTCTTGCCTTCGCGACCTGAAGTCATTTGTCAAAACACCCTGCAACCTACCCCTTCTTATGCAAAGCAACACCCCTTCCTCACTCTCTCTTGGAAAACGGACTGATGTTAAAAATCGAAAAGGCTTAAGGATGCCGCGCGGACTCCAGCCAGAGACGTTTTGTGCGTTGGCTGCAGCTCTATTGGTGAGCGGGCAGGCCCAGGCCGCGATCTTTACTTGGAATAACACGGGAACGGATGTCAACACGTCAACGAGCTGGAGCAGTTCGACTTCAGGCGGGGTTGCCACCGGGGGGACGCTGGTGTTCAATGCCGCGGCGACCACCCAGCCCAACCTGAGCTCGGCGCTTTCGTTGGCGTCGATTTATTTCTCCACCGCCGCTGCTTCCGGATATGATTTGACTAGCAGTTCCGGCAATACGGTGGCGCTGACTTTGACGGGTACCGGAATTGGTTCCACTTCCGCGATTCGCTCAGCCAACACCAGCGGGGCCAATACGATTGATGCCGCGCTGGTTCTTGGCGCGGCGGCGGGGACGACTCAAACCTTTCAACAAACTTCAGGTGGTACTCTGGTAATCAACGGGGTGATTTCGGGTGGCGCCTCCACCTCGGTACTGAGCCTAAACAGCAGCAACGCATCGGGTCTTATCAAGCTGACGGGGAACAACACGTTCACGAGCAACGTTGAAATTATCGCCACGAACTCCGTTGTCAGCGTATCGAGCATTGGCAATGTCGGTGCGAGCAGCAACTTGGGCGCGGGTTCAACGATTATTATTACTGGTGGTGCCAGTGGCGGCGGTACGCTCAAATATACCGGCGCGGGGGAATCGGCCAGCAAGGTCATCAGCCTGAATAATTCGACGGGAGGCACGATTGATACTTCAGCTGCCACGGGAGCGCTGATTCTGACGGGGGATTTGATCGCTCCCGCCAGCGGCGCAAAGACCCTGACCCTTACGGGCGGAGCTACCAATAGTGAATTCCAGGGGAAAATCAGCGATGGTGCTGGCGGCGGCACCACGGCGGTGAAGATCTCCGCCGGAACCTGGATCCTTTCGGGAGCGAACACCTATTCCGGTGGCTTGACTCTTGTTGCAGGGGCTACATTGGGAATTAAAAATGCGGCGGCATTAGGAACGGGGGCTTTGGCCATTACTGGAGGCACGTTTGATAACCTTGCGGGAAGTGCGCTGACGCTTTCCACCAATAACGCGATTTCCATAAGCGGTTCGGTTGCGTTTGCCGGTTCAAGTAACCTCAACCTGGGCACCGGTGCGGTGGCGATGAACAATCTTACTCTTACGGTGAGCGCCTCTTCGCTTACGGTGGGGGGGAATATCTCCGAAACCGCCAGCGGCAAAACCCTGAGCAAGGCGGGCAACGGTACGTTGGTGCTTTCAGGTTCCAATGCCTATACCGGCAAGACGACGATTAGCGCCGGGACACTCCAGTTTGCCAAACAGACCTCGCTCTACAGTGGCAGTTCTGCGTTGTGGACTAGCAGCAAAATTGAAGTCGATTCCGGGGCGACCCTCGCCGTGAATGTGGGGGGGAGCGGGGAGTTTACTTCTGCTGATCTTGATACCCTCAAAGCGCTTGGCACTTCAGCGAGCGGTTTTAGCAACGGTTCCATTTTGGGCATCGATACTACTAATGCGAGCGGCGGGAACTTCACTTATGCCAGCAATATCACCAATGCCTATAGTGGTGCCAATGCGCTTGGTATTACCAAGCTCGGGAGCAACACGCTGACCCTCACTGGCAGCAATAGCTACACCGGTGCGACGACGGTTGCTGGCGGTACGCTGGCAGTTAATGGGTGGATTGGCGCGTCCAGTGCGGTTTACGTCAATAGCGGGGCCACCCTTTCGGGCAGCGGAACAGTTTCCGGCGCGGTCACCACGACCAGTGCCACCATTAGCGGTAACGGCAGCGGCCTGCATCTCGGCGCGACCACGCTCAATGGTTCCAGCACGCTGAGCGGTTACAATATCGCCAGTGGCGTTACGATCGCCAGCGGCTCCACCACGTTGACCGGCACCACCCAGTCTTCCAGCGCGCTTACGGTCTCCGTGGGGGCTACGTTGAACAATAACGGCAAGGTCGACGGGAGCGTCAATGTCAACGGCGGCTTGATGAAGGGCACCGGTGAGGTGACGGGCAACCTTGCACTGACCAGCGGCACTCTCGCCCCCGGCAATAGCGCGGGGATCACAACTGTTGACGGTAATTTCTCGATGGACTCCGCCTCCAAGTTGGTGGCGGAAGTGAGCGGACTGGTGGCGGGAACGTCTTATGACCAAGTCAAAGTCAGCGGAAACGTCTCCCTGGCCGGTACGCTGGACCTGACCACGCTGGGCGGCTTGACGATGGGCAGCGAGGTTATTCTCATCAACAACACCGGAACGGGAACGACGAAGGGGTATTTCGCCTCGATCATCACGAACGGCTCCACCTACACGCTGACTTCGAACTCTGACTATAAGTTCACGGTAGGCAGCACGGAATACCTTTTGAGCTTCACTTCCAACGTGGGGAGCGATAGTCAATTTAACGACGTGACGCTGACGGTGGTTCCTGAACCGAGCGCCTGGGCGATGTTCGCGGGTGGGCTGGGCCTGCTGGTTTGCGGCCAGCGCCTGCGCCGCCGTTGCCTGGCTCGGTAATGGGGGCCGTTTCGGCAGAGCGCGTTTTTACACCGACATCATGATGAGATCTTTTATTTGTGGTGGAGCGCTCCTGCTGCTGGCGATAAAGGGTCCTCTTTACGGTGAGGGCGAGGTGACCTACGACGGAAGTCCGCCTCCGCATGGGGTGGCTTTCCACGCTACGGTGGAACCAGTTGTTGATGGAGTTTTAAGCAATGGCGAATGGAAGGATGCCCAGCCGTTCTATTTTCCGCTTTCCCCTGGCGCGCAAGGTGAGGCTACGGAAGCCCGGTTCCTGTGGACTGAAAAAGGAATCTACGTGGCGTTTGTGGTCAAGGAGTCGACCCCGGTCTTTGGGCATTCGCCAAAAGGGGAGGCCCTTTACCAGGAGGATTGCGTGGAGCTTTTCCTGGATGTGATGGGCGACCACCGTCAATTTTGGGAAATCCAGGTTGATCCCGCCGGGCAGACTTATTTCCGTAACCACGTCCTGACCGCTCCGCCGCGGCTGACCGCCGAGCAGCGTATTACAGAAGAATTCCGCGTTAGCGAGCTTTGGCGCTACGATGTGGATCCGCCGGAAGGATCTAAAATAGTCTGTAACCTGGACCGGCAGGCAGGCCTTTGGACTGTGGAGATGTTTCTCCCCTCCTCATTTGTTAATCGTCGCCGGGGCGGGGCCGATTTGGAACCGGGTATCGTGAGGATGAATCTCGCAAGGAATGATTGGAGCTTGGCAAAGGAGGAGCCCAACCGCGAACCGCGCTACCAGTATTGGGCTTCTGTTTTGCCGGGGCATGCCCATCTTTCTCCATTGGCAATGGGCTATCTAGAACTCAAAAAACCATGATCCATCGAATCTCGAAAATCCTCTCCTTGTTCCTGGGATTCCTTCCCGCCTCCCTTTTTGCGGAGCTGAGCGTGGCTAGTTATTATGGCGACCACATGGTCTTGCAACGGGACCAGCCCATTTGCGTGTGGGGAACGGCGACTCCCGGTGCCGAGGTTCAGGTAAGTCTTTCGAGCCAAAAAGCATCAGGAAAGGCCGAGCCCGATGGAAAGTGGAAGGTCATGCTTGGCCCGTTGCCTGCATCGGGTCCGTTTGAGCTGAAAGTTGACAGTGGTTCGGAGAAAGCAGGCTTCAAGGATCTGATGGTGGGGGATGTTTGGCTGGTTTCCGGCCAGTCCAATATGGTGTTGGCCCTGCAATCGACCACGGAATGGCCCGCGGCAAAAACCGCTGGTGCGTTTCCGGCGATTCGCATCTGCAAACTCCCGGGGGATTTCTCGTTTACGCCTGCGGAAAAATATTCCCGTGGGCTTCAGTGGATGCTTTTGGATAGTCCTCGCGCGGGCTTTTTTTCGGCCGTGGGCTATCACTTTGCCCGCACGCTTCAGCCTGCCATTGGAGTGACCGTGGGGATTGTCCAAGGGAGCGTTGGGGGGACCCAGGCGGAGCAATGGACTCGGGATGCGGACTTGAAGGCCGCCATTCCCGACAACCCGCTGATTGCCGAGGCCGCAAAGGCTCGCGCTGAAAGCGAAGCGAACCCGACGGCCAAGGCGAACATCATGAAGGCGGGGGCGAGTGTGTTGTACAATGGGATTATTCACCCGATGCGCTATGCCAAGTTTGCAGGCGTGGTCTGGTACCAGGGGGAAGCCAATTCGCGTTCGCCGAGAGATTACCGGCCTGTGCTCAAAACGCTCGTCCAGTCGTGGCGCGGAGTCTTCGGGCAGCCGCAGCTTCCTTTTGTCATTGTTCAACTGCCTAACTTTGGCCTGCCCAAGGACGATGGCTGGATGCGAGTGCAGGAGGCCCAGCGGTTGGCGGCCAAGGATCTCGGCTTGCCGCTCGTGGTGACGATTGACCAAGGTTCCGCCACGACGATTCATCCTCCCAATAAGGCTGAGGTGGGGCGGCGTGTTGGCGTGGCGGCTTTGCAGTCCATCTATAAAAAGGATGTGGAGGGTACGAGCCCGAATCCAAGCGCCGTCAAATTCCAAGGCCAAACCGCAGTGGTCGATTTTGACGGGTTCAAGGGCAACCTGGTCGTGCGGGGCGCCTCGGTTCAAGGCTTTGAAATCGCCGGAACCGACAAACATTTTTATCCTGCCACAGCGGCGGTTGAAGGCCGGTCGGTGAAGCTCTCGAATACGAGTGTTTCCCAGCCCAAGGCGGTCCGTTATCTATGGGCTAACTCGCCCGAAGCCGTTACGCTCTATTCTCCCGCAGGTTTGCCTGCTGTTCCCTTTCGTTTCAGCGAAGGTGAAAAACTATAGCATTATCCGTCTTAGTTGCGGAGATGAGCCGGGGCATTCCGTACGCCTTGCGGTGGGTGCGAACTTCTGTTGGTACGTTTCCTCGGGGCTGTCTTGCTGCTGAGATATTTTTATCGGAATTCAGGCGGCTCCTATGGTCGAAAATATCAACTAGTTGGGTGTTTGTTCCATGGAATTCCTCCCGGCGGCTTGATACATTGCCCTAGTTCGTATCTCCCCTAATGAACATTCGTTCACAGCAAAGAATGGCCGTTATTCCTGTTTGTCTTTGGCCCGACGCAGACCTTGCATCGGATGCCATGGCACGGGGTAGGGGGGCGTTTAGCATGGTGGAACTACTGGTGGTCATTTTGATCATGATGGCGATGGGGGCATTGATCGTTCCTGTGGTCCATTCCGTCAATGGTGCGGGTAACCTGACTCAGGCGTGTTACGAGATCTCGGCGACACTGGAACAGGCTCGTGCCTATGCCATGGCGAACAACACTTATGTATTTGTCGGGATAGCGGAGGCGGATGCTTCGGTAAACGCGGCTGCCGTGCCTCAGGTTACCACGGGGGCTTCGCCCTATGGTCGTGTAGCCCTTGCCGTTGTTGCTTCAAAGGATGGTGCCAAGCACTATTTGGATGCGACGGCGGGTCAGGGCTCCGACTGGCTGGCCAATTACGCCGACGCTTCCAAGCCTGAATATACGGGCCTGCATCTTGTGGGGATTTATAAACTGCGGCGGTTGGAAAATGTGCATCTTTCCGGTTCTGTCGCTTCCTCGGGGGCGATGGTCAGGCCGTCTGTTGATGCCACGTACGTTTTGGGCAATAGTGCCTGTGTTTCGCAGACACCGTTTGCCTGGCCCCTCGGTTCGTCACTGAGCGGGGGGTATCAATACCGCTTCGATAAAGTCATTCAGTTCGATCCGCAAGGGGTGGTGCGAATCACCCTCCCAACCAATGGCAGCACGATTTCCCGGTGGATTGAGATTGGCCTGGTGCAGTCGCAGGGCAATCACATTGCGGCCAATGCCAATGCCGGAGCCATTCAAATCGACACTTTAACTGGAGTCACGCGCATCTATCGGCCATGAAAAAAGAACACGGATTCTCTTTGGTTGAGGTGACCATCGCGATGGGGGTCGCGGTGGTCTCGCTCACTTCGCTGCTCGGATTGTTGCCCATTGGGATTACCAATAATCAGTCCTCTATTTCGCAGACATCCGCGGCCAGCTTGGGCCGGGTGATCCTGGCCGATTTGCAATCGACTCCGGTGACCAAGCCCGCCAGTGAGCAGAAATCGCCCTTGATGAGCATCCCCGTCCCGTACACCGGGAGCCCCAGGCACACGGTTTTCTTTAGCGATGACGGCACGCCTGTAGGCGCGGTTGACAGCGATGCCACGCTGAGTGCGGCCCCAGGTCTTTCTCCCTATTTCCGGGCGACGCTATTTTTTTCCACTGCGGATGACTCTTCCCAAAAAGATGCGACGAAGGTGCGGATTCTCATTACCTGGCCTGCCTCGGCGGACAAAGCGGCCAGCGCTTTGCCGAGCCACTATGCGGGATCATATGAGTTGGTTAGCGCATTTAACCGGAACTGAGGATGCCTGCCCAATCCCCCAGGAAGCATGCCGCCAGCGGATTTACGCTCATCGAGATTTTGGTGGCCATTGCCGTGACCGCTCTCCTGGTGGTGATGGCGGCGCAGCTGACGAGCAGCACCACCTCCACTACGACCAATAGCCGAAAGCATCTGGATGCCAATAGTCAGGCGCGCCAGATTTTCGACCGCATGGAGCACGATTTTTCCCGGATGTTGAAGCGGAACGATGTCGATTGCGTCTTTAACATCCAGGCGGGTAACGATTCCTGCTACTTTTACAGCGAAGTCCCCGGCTATTTTACCGGCACCAGTAACCAGAGCCCGATCTCCCTGGTAGGCTACCGCGTCAATTCGCTCAAGCTGGAGCGGCTCGGGAAAGCGCTTACCTGGGATGGGGAAGCCGTTGGCACTTCGGCCCCGGGTTCAGTGGTGTTCCTTACCTATTCATCCGGCACTACGGTTAACTCCGCGAGTACGCTAAAGGGGGGGTGGCCGGACACCGTGAACGACGATTCCACCGATGCCGATTTCCATGTGATTGGCGATCAGGTCTACCGCATGGAATTTGCCTTCCTGCTCAAAAGCGGCACGTTGACGACGCAATTCAGCAAGCTTTCCAACGTGTCCGCGATTGTGGTGGGCATTGCGATTCTCGACTCGTCCAGCCAGAAAATGGTCCCCACCTCCAACACCCTGGTAAGTGTGCTGGAAGACGTTTCGGACGCCAATCTGACTTCCAGCCCGCCAAAGACCATGGCTTCGGTATGGCAAAGCGCCGTGAGCTCCAAAGACTTTGCTCAAAAGTGCGGAATTCCTGTGGCGGCGGCTTCTCAGGTGCGTATTTATCAGCGTTATTTCTACCTCAAAAAATAGGCCCGGCCATGAGATCCCACTCCTACTCCTCCCCTGGTTTCCGGCGCTCCGGTGGCGCGGCTCTGATCATTGTTCTGGCATTTATCATTTTGCTGACGACGTTGGTGATGGCGTTTTTTTCCCGGGCATTGAACGAGCGTCAGGTTGCCTATAGCAGTGCCAACCAGACCAAGGTTGCTAGCCTTGCCTTCGGCGCGTTGGATAGCATTATCAGCGATTTTCAACAGGAGATTGCCGCGGGTTCCATTACCACGACGGTGAGCCTTACCACTGGGACTCGCGTGGCGACGATCACGATACCCACCTCTCCAATAACGGTCGTTCCCTGCCTGGCGCTCTCGGGCACTTCTGCTGTCACCGGTAATTCGTTTGCTCCTAACTTGGTGAAGCGGAGCGCCTATGCGCAGAGTTTTTTTTCCGGATCGAATTATAACTTGTCCAGCAATACGCTCGCGGTGAGCACCACGGGAACCCCTACCTCTACCGTTGCCTACACGGCGGCCAACCGGGCTGCGGGATCTTCCACGACCGGCACGTCGCAAAACGGCCGTTCGATTTCCCTGGCGCGCTGGAACAAGGCGCTGTTATTGCCCAAAAAGGACCCAAACAGCAGTACGGATTTTACCCCGGTCACCACGGGCGGGAGCAATGTGTTTCTTCCGCCCGACTGGATTTTGATTGCACGGGATGGGTCAAATCCCAAAACGTGGAGCACCAATATGGTTTACTCGTCCACCAACTCGGCTTCGGTGGTTGGCCGGTACGCCTATGCGATCTACGACGAGGGCGGATTGTTGGATGCGAATGTTGCGGGCTACCCGTCCATCACGGGGACTGACATCTATGCCAACAAAGGTTCGCTGGCCCTTGCCGACCTCACTGTGACGGGGTTGGGGGCTGCGCAGATCGACGCGCTGGTCGGGTGGCGCAACTATGCTTCGGCCACTCCGTCCGGTTCCCTCCATGGCTCCTTCAGCTTCGACGCTACGTCGGGCAGTAACTACTATAATTATCTGCTCTCCAATACTACTGGGTTCATGACCACCGGGAACCGGACGTTGAATTCGGGGCAGAGCGATCGGATTTTTCCAAGCCGTCAGACGCTGATCAAATTTTTTAGCGACTCCAGCGTATCGAGTTCGAATGCCCTGGCTTCCGTGCAGAATTCCCTTCAGTATCTGGGCACGTTTTCCCGGGACTTGGAACAGCCCTCCTTCGTGCCAGATCCGAACCGCCCCAAGAATACCCGGCACGTTCGCGATAACGTTCCCGCGACCAACGACGGGAACGGGAACGACACTTACGATCCGACCGGGGCAAAACAGGATGCCATCAACCCGGTGCTGTTGAAGGTCAGGGATGCGAACGGTGATCCGGTGCTCAAACGGCGCTTCCCGCTTAACCGTCTGGCTTGGCTGACCTACAAAGGGCCTAGCGCCGACAACCTCAGTGATTCCATCGTGCAGCAGATGATCGCAAAGCTTGGAGGAACCCCCGGGGACTCAACCGACCCGGTCTACCAGTTCCTGGCAAAAGGAACGGCTGATAATATAAACAAATATTTTGGTCTTACATGGACGAGTGGACAATGGACTTACGACCATGGCGATCCGGCGCGCATCTTCCAGCTGTCGGAGGTTCCATCCGACCGCGAACCGGATTTCTTTGAAACGCTCAAGGCCGTGATTCATTGCGACTCGCTGGGCAAGCAAAACGGAGGTCTCGATACCCAGCTTTCGCCTCATTACTTAACCGGAGCCTTAATCGATGGCATGATCCATTACCAGATCATGCAGATCGCGGCCAACCTGATTGACCAATTCGACCTCGATAGCTATCCCACGCATCTCTCCTTCAACGGATGGGATCTTTACGGCGTGGAGAACTTACCCTATCTCGCTGGATGGCAGCAAATGTGGTACCGCCAGAGGGCGTTGACAAAGGGGGTGGATTACCCTGACACGGTTACTATAACCACGACCTCGGGCACGACGAAGACCACCGGCACGGTCAGTTCGCCTGACAACGGAGTCTATGAAACGGCCGCCATGGTTCAGCCGATTATCTGGAACCCGCACGCGCCTGATACCAGCACGTCTCCCCTTGGTGCGCCGACCCAGTTCCGGGTGGCGGCCAGCGGGTCTGCCGGATTGGGAGCGGGGGGCATAGCGGTTTTCACCCAGGTAGCCCCGGCCTGGTGGAGCGGGACGACCGCCGCTACGGGGACCTACCCGTATAAAGACACCGCCCCAAGCAGCTGGATCCAAGTGACCACAAGCTCGGGGGATAAAATAATGACTCCGGGGGCTTTCGTGGACCCGGACACGAGTATTCTGACCTTCACCTCGGGAACCTCCTATCGCGAGCCGATCCGGTTGTGTCTCAACGGTTCTCCAACGGACCTCAGTCCGCGGGGTTACTCCTCCGACAAGATGGCCCAGCCGATGAACATTTCTTTTGACTCCACCCTTGCAGCGGCCGAAGGGGGCAGCCAAGTGATCGGGTTTTACTGCGGAAAGGCGTGGACCGGCGGCACGGGTACCGTCAATGGCGTCGCCCAAGGCTGTTCCTACCTCGGAACGATTTATCAGAATTTGATGCTCACCCTGCAATACAAGGATGCATCGGGAAATTGGCAGACGTATGACGAGATTGAGCAAGTATACAATAGTACTTCCCGCACCAGCTTTGTGGATGAGAACAACCCTGATTCCACCCCCAGTTCGCGGGGCTTTCGGGCATGCTTCCGGGCCGATCCACGCACGAGCCGGTGGGGGCTTTTTGGCGCCTATGTTTACCCCACGAAGGATTTAAGTAAACTCGGGTTTAAATTGAGTTCGCCATTTGCTTTCACCGTAGTAGGCAAGGTTTTACCTGGCTTTTATCTTCCCCAGAGCATCACGCTGATGCCGAATGTGGACTCTTCCTATCGGGGGGTCTCTAACGCCTCGGGTGGACCCGCCGCTCCGGGATGGGTCATCTCCTCCTCCTATAATCTTGGTGATCTGATGGTCAACCTACCCAAAAGATCAACCGCGAACCCCGATCCCAACCCCAACGCTGGCCCCAGTACCGCCACCTCACCCGGCGAGAAATTTTTTTACACGGACCCGGATATGGTTTTCCGGCGCGCCTCGGGCTGGAATTTCTCGGGAACCAACGGGCTGCCGCTGTATACGGCCAACGCGGATTACAGCAGCCGCCCGGTGATTCTGAACCGCCCGTTCCGATCCGTGGCGGAGATGGGCTACGCATTCCGGGGCGTGGCTTGGAAAGAACTGGATTTCTTTTCCCCGGAGAGCGGAGACGCGGCGTTGCTCGATGCCTTCTGCGTCAACGATCTGGGCACCGCGCCTTCCAGCATGTTGGTGGCGGGCCGGGTTAACCTGAATACCCGCCAGCCCAAGGTGATTCAGGCGCTCCTTCAGGGGGTCTCAAAGGCAGAGGGGGGGATTCTCAGCGGGACTGATGCGGGGGCGATTGCCAACGAACTAGTCAAGTGGACGGGCAATGTGACCTCCGGCACTGCAGGAGTATTACTCAAGGGGCCGTTGCGCAACCGAAGCGAACTGGTTGGAAAGTATATTTCCAGCGTCACCTTTGGTTCCTCGCTTACCTTGTCGGGGAACGCCGGGGCCATTGCTATTTCCGGCGCGCAATCTTATTCCGGCTTTGCTTCCGTGCTGACAGGGACGGGCTCGACGACCTTCTCCAGCGTCTCCGACAAGTCCATCAAGCGCCGGGCCGAGTGCGCGATGCGGGCGCTGGCGGACTCCGGGAATACGCGCACGTGGAACCTCATGATTGACCTGGTGGCCCAAACGGGACGCTATTTGCCCACCGCTAAAAATGCCACGAACCCGTTGGATCAATTTACGGTCGAAGGTGAAACCCGCTACTGGGTGCACGTGGCTATCGACCGCTACACCGGCGAGGTGCTGGAAACGCAGGTGGAGCCGGTTTCCGAATAATGACGCTTTATGAAATGGCCTTATTTAGTTCTCGCCGTCTGCGGCATTGCCTTGGCGATCTCCACTGTCGCCGCCCAGAACGCGCCGTTGCCGCCAATCAAGACCCCCACTTTGCAAAGGGCTCCGGAGCTGGCTTCGTGGACGATCTCGTTTAAATATAGTAACGCGGGAACGGCACAGCATCGCAGAACCGATCCAGATCCCGTGCAAAGCATCACGGTAACGAAAGCGGGCACGACCTATCGCGAGCAGATCGCCCATGCTTCGGGGCAAACCGGGGAAAAATGGATTTTTGAAGACGCTCAATTGCAGATCGTCAAAGGCGGGTTCGTGGTCATTGTTGAGACTCCCTCAACGGGGAAGTCCTCCCCGGAGTTCAATGATTACAATACTTGCGACTTCGGTGGGATGGAGTGGGTCTCGCCGTCTCACTTCCGGAGCGCTCAGCCCTACCAGGGGAGGGCGGCCTATTTATTTGAGGTGCCCAAAGGACAGGGAAAAGCCACGGCGGTTCTATCGGCCGATACGCAATGGCCTCTCCTCTACTCGGATGAGGAAGTGACTTGTACCTATACGTTCAACGCGCCCCCGCAGGAACTGACGCCTCCCGAGAAAATTCTTACGATCCTAAAGAAGCACAAAGCCGGACTGCAAAAGCTTAAGCTCCATTCGTCGCCACCATAAAGCCGACGGTGCTTAACCCCGGGATAGAAGCTACATCTTGGGGATGTTTTGGAACGCGGCATCCAGCTCCTCATGGGTTCTCATGAGGGGCTCGGTTTCAGCCAAGACGCTTATGGATTTTTCCTTCGGTGTCAGCTGGGGCTCTTCTCAGATCTTATCAAGCACGACACCGCGGTCGGCTATCGAGGATGGCTAGAACTTTGCCTGTTCTGTAACCCCTGGGAAGGAATCGGTGCGGAAGGGGCCCGCGGGGAATCCAGCTTGGTTGTAGAGATTGGCGGTGGGGCTGTCGGCCCAGGCGTAGCGGACGGCCACGGGCTTGGCGACGGCGGGCGAGGAGACGACGACGGTGTCGCCTTCGATCTTGGCGTTGGCCCATTGCCATTTCATGTCCTTGCCGCAGATGGCGAATCCTTCGAGCTGGCTCTCGGGGCTGTTGCGGACTAGCGAGGGATTCTCTTTTTTCAACGAGCTGGCGACGTATTCTGTTCCCAAGGGCCGGGCTACGAGGCCCCCGTTGAGTTCCCGGAAGTGAAGGCGGATTTTGCCGTCTTCGATGTTTTGAGAATCGCAAACCGGACCGGAGGAGGGAACGGGTTTGTTGTAGGTTTTGGCCAGGGCGATGGCCGCCAGACATTGTCCGGGATCTTTTTTGTTCCGAGGATGGACATCGCCGGTTTCGCCGACGTCAATGAGGATCGCCTCGCCGGTATTGGGCAGGGAAAGTGTCTTGGTCTGGGCTTCGCGCAATTCGGCCCATGCGCATTCGATCGGTTGCGTTTTTTTGTCCTGGAAGCTGGCCAACTGGCAGAAGTAGAAGGGGAAGTTCCGGCCCCAGTGTTGCCGCCAGTCGATGATCATGAGGGGGAATGAGGCTTGGTACTGGCAGGCCCTGCCGACGTTGTTTTCCAGATGGCGCCTTGGATGGTGTACGGCAGGAGGGGGGCGATCATTCCGTTGTATAGTGTGCTGGGACGGTTCTGAGGCCGTAGGACGAATTTCGGGGGTTGCGGGGCGGTTTGCTGAGCGTCGGTAGAAAGGGGAGGCAAGGCGTATTCCGTTTTGGCGAGCCATTCTCCTTTGAGGTGGATTTTGTCAAAGGTCAGGAGGTCGGGATTGCCGCTCAACCCCGCACCGCCGACGGGGTTGTAGATCCGGATGGCGATGACGTTGTCGCCTTTGACGTGGTCTTTGAGGTAGCAGTAGTGACGAGCCCCAATGCCCGCAAAATTGTCGGGTGTCACGCTGCTGACTAGTTTTCCATTGTAATATACGGTTTCGAAGCCTTCGGGGGTTTGCAGTTCAAGCTGAGAAATGACGTTCCGGTCTGTGCCATGGATGGAAACGGTTTTCCGAATCCAGACTGCTCCAGAGTCGGGGAGCCCGGCGGCGCTGAATTTCCCGGGCAGGACGACCGGTTGCCAGTCGGTGGTCGGGATGCCTGGGGCGGCGAAGGCGGGGGGATCGGCCGGTTTATCCGCGCGTTCATATTGCTTTGCCCATTCATGGAATGCGCTCACATAGGCTAGCTTGGCGGCGTTGTAGGTATCCACGTCTTTGTTGATTCGATCTTTCCCAGCCTTGAGCTCCGGGTTGCTCTCCAACGCCTCATCACTAGTCCACGATTTGACTGGCGTGCCGCCCCAGGAGCTATGGATCAAGCCGACCGGGGTTTGAAGGCTTTGTTGCAATGTCTTGCCGAAGTAATAGCCGACTGCGGTGAAGCTGCCCGCGGTCGCGGGATCGGCCAAAACCCACTTCCCTTTGCATTCGTCCTGCACGGTCGGGGCTGCGTTATAGTTAACGCGAAATTGGCGTAGCTGCAAGTTGGCTGACGCGGCAATTTCTTCTTCCGCTCCGATGGATCGGCTCAGAAGAAATTCCATGTTTGATTGCCCTGAGGCCAGCCATACTTCGCCGACCGCTACGTCGCTGATGGTGATTTTGTTGGTTCCTTCGATGACGAGATCGAAGGGGACTTGCCCGACCTGGGAAAGATCTACTTCGATGCGCCATTTTCCATCGGGATCGGTTGCCGTCGCCTCGCCTCGGACGCCTGCGATGGTTGCTGTAACGTGTTCTCCGGGAGCGGCTTTTACCCGGAGTACGGTTTTCGAGGACTTCTGGAGAACGGCATGATCGGAGATCAAAGATGGCAGGGAAACGGCCCCTTGGGCGGAAGTTAATGAGAGGGCGAGGATGGCACCGAAGCCGAGCCAAAGGCGTGGGGGAAGGTGATGTTTCATAAGGGGAAATCTCTTGATACGGACCGGCTGCAATCAGGGATTCAACCGGGGTAGTGGCGATATCCATCCGAGCGCAAGCTATGGTCGTGTAACATATATAGCGATTGTTGCTACAGAATTAGTATGCGCAAAATTGCGAGACTGATTATTCAGGAGGGGCATACTTGTTGGGACCTCCCAAGGCCATAAATTGCCTGTAGAGGATAAGATATGCTCCCAGCGCTAAAACGGCTATCAGCGAGCTTACAAAAAATGTGTACCGATATGCATGGTCGGTGTATCCGAGGAATATGCCCATCACCGGGGCACATACTAATGATGATAAGTTAATCAGCACGCCCCCAGCGGAACTTAATTCGGCAAATCGTGTGTTGGGCAGTAATCTCTGACCTATCGAAGCTGATGCGGTAAGATAGCTGCCGTTAATTACACCATGAGCAACCAGTGCACCGCCAAAATACCAAGTGTTCGTTGAATATAGACCACCTGCGAGTGTGGCCAATGCATAAAGTCCCATCAAAATAGAAGCGAGACGCAGGGGATGGAATCGATCCGCTAGAACGCCGAGCGGGTAAGCCATCGCAAAAGATAAAATATAAGTTAATGCAATGCATTTCCCATAAGTATCCATATCCATCCCAATGGATTGGGCAAAAAATACACTAAATAGATTGATGGGGGCAGAAGCTGTGGCGCCCAAGGCAATGGCTATATAGTATAAAATGTAATAGCGTTTTCCAAAGCACTCTTTAAAATAGGTTTTGGTTGCAAGGAGGGATCCTCTGTTTTCTTCTGGAATGAAGATCGGGGCCGGAGGGTATTCCCCTTCCTTTGCTTTCAAGCATAACAGCATCAAGCCGACACCGTAGAGTGTTCCGATGCCGATAAAAATTCCAACGTAATGGTTTTCCGATTTCCCTAATATCCAATAGTTAAATGTGATGCCAGCCATTAGGCTTGCCGCGCGAAACGTACCCAAAAACCGCCCTATAACACATTGAGGGACAACATTGCTTAGGAGCCCTCCAAACACTGCGTTGGCGGCGGCGCCAGAGACATCCCACAATGTCCAAAACAAGGTGAGGACAATGCGGCTTAAGATGAATCGGGCTGCTGAGCTGCTCCTCCGCTCGGGCTCCATGGTCAAGGAAGTCGCCGAACAGCTCAATTCTTCAAGTCCGTTCCAATTCTCCCGCGCATTCAAGCGAGTTTATGGCTTATCCCCCGATCACTTCATTCGCCGTAGTGCAATTGGTATTTCGCGTGGGTAATTGCGCTTTTTGAATCTTTCGTCGTGTGCCGTTTGTTACCGACTTAGTCCGCCCTGGCTCCGAACTCGCACTTACGGCTTCTGTAATGATCGACATCAGTTTAGCACTTATAGCCTAAAAAGTGATACGCTGGCGTTTTCGGACCATCGAAACCGCAAGAAAATCTGTGCGCATAAGGTGCTTAACGCAAACGACGTAAAACCGGAGCCAGCAGTCAAACTCGAACCGCCGACCGTCTGATTACAAATTTCTCCCCGCCTTCCCGGATTTTCACGTTTACAGAGGGATCATCGCCCAATATCGGCCCTTTTCAATCCCAAACAGGGCAAAATGTCCTTACAAAAATTTATCAAAAAAATCGCTCACTGGCACTTGTCCCCCCTCAATTGGGACGGGACAAACTGGATATGCGACCAGCAACGATCCCCCCAAGATACGAGAAGATAATACGAGTTATATAGTCAAGCTGCGATAATGTTTCTGAAGGAAGCGTTGCCTCGCTGTGGATGTAGTGCCTGTAGCCGGCGCGACTGTTGGCTGCGTCGGCTTTCCGGGTCGGTTCCTCGCGGCGGTTATTCTCCCTTGGCGTAGCCCTGATGGTAAGTTACCAAGAGGAGCGTCCGTATCGAACATCCAATTCGCTGCGTTACCGTCAATTGTCGTGACAAGGTTCGGTGGTCGGTTGGGGATTATCCAACCTACAAAAGAGTCGGTTATCGGGCTCTACTCCAAGTAAAGCCCCGACCTCTCTGCAAGAGGAAGTGTAAATACAGCGGCATGGACATCAGCGATGCCAAACACCTTGATAATTTTTCCCTCCAAAAGTAACGCCGTCGCCCGCCTTCTTGCCACCGTTTGTTCTTGCGGGATCCATTTACACTCATCTTCTTCCATTCACTCCCTTGTTGCAGGATTAATACAATGCCTGGCCTGGTAAACAATCTATTGATTGCTTAATCGTTAGATCTCCGATACAATCAATGAAAGTTATGAGGCCGGGTCACATCCTAACGCTGCGGGATATTGCCGTCCAAGCGAACGTATCGATCGCGACCGTTTCCATGGCGCTCCGCAATCATCCGCGCGTTTCCGTGGGGACGAGAGAACGGATTCACGCCTTGGCTAAAGAGATGGGATATTTGCCCGACCCCCATGTCTCGGAATTGATGGGCTATTTGCGCAAAGGGCGGATCAACAACATTCGGGAAACCATCGCTTTTGTCAGCAAAATGACGTTGACGGAACTAAGGGCGACAGGAGTTTTTTGGGAGCAGTATGTCGGGGCACTGAAACGAGCTAAGGATCTCGGGTACTCCGTAGAATACCACGTTGTATCGAGCCATATGACAGAAACCCGGTTGGGAAGCATTTTGAAAAGTCGAGGAGTGCGGGGAATTTTGGTGCTTCCACAAAAAGATCAATTTGGAAATTCAAAAGGGTTTGAGTCTTTGCCGTGGGAGAATTTCGCCAGTGTGGCTATCGGTTTTTCCTGTCCCGTTCCCCAAACCCACCGGGTTATGCACGATCAAATCCAGGCGCTGCATACTGCCATGAATGCTTTGCAAAACCTTGGCTACCGTCGTCCGGGGTTGGTGATGGAATCGTGGCTCGATAATCGGTTGCGCAACCACTGGACGGCGGGTTTCCTCTCTTGCCAACTGCGGTATTACCTTAAAAAAGACCGCGTGCCCCCCATGATGGATCCCACGGATTCTCCGCAGTTGCTTTCCTGGTTCGCCCGCTGGCGGCCCGATGTGCTCATCGGGCCTGACGTTATCAGCGTAATCGATTTACTCAAAAATTCCGGCTATTGTTTTCCCGGGGATTTTGCCTATGCCACACTCGACAAACAAATGGAGGGCCGATGGTCCCACCATGCGGGAATCCAGCAGATCTCGTCGCATGTCGGCGAAACCGCGATCGAACTCCTCGCGGGGTGCCTGACCCGCAATGAAATCGGCTTGCCAACCCATCCGCAGGTTATTCTTTTGCCAGGATTTTGGGTGGACGGAGAAACGGCTCCGCCACGGCGCTAGGGTGACACTATTTACGGGGCCGAAGGCGCATCCCTCACATATTGTTCAATCAACGGCGCAATAGCGTCCGCCCAAATTTCATATCCCTTGGGCGAGGGATGAAGGAAATCCGGCATGACCGCCCGGGTGAGCGTGCCATCAGGTTCCAGAAGGCGATTTCCAAAATCAATATAAACAACTTTTTTCCCGTCATTCAGACCGGCGATGATTTGGTTGATAGAATTGATTTTAGCCCGAAGTGGATCGGACGGCTTTTCCCCGCGAGGCAGGATGCCTTGAAGCAAAATCACCGCGCCAGGACACCGTTTTTGGTATTCGGAGACAACCGCTTTCACTCCTTCGGCGATCTGCTCAACAGTATTCGCACTAAGGTTATTTGTGCCTATCATCAACACGATCAATTTGGGCCGGATCCCTTCGGCCTGGCCTTGCATAAGCCTCCAGAGAACTTGCTGAGTGCGGTCCCCTGCGATGCCGAAATTAAACGTGCTTAGGTTTCCAAACCTTGACGCCCAAACGTCCGCACCCTGCCGCTGCCAGAAATCCGTGATCGAGTCTCCGTCCAGGATCAGGTCAAACTGTTTTTCCCGCGATCTTTCCAGGTTGGCCTTGACGCGAACCATCCACTCCTGCCGGGGGAACGGAATGACGGCTGCGTTCATTTCAGGGGTCAGCAAAGGCTCACGCCAGACCAGCGAAGAAACATCCGCGGAAGCGGAAAACGCTAGGAATAATGCGGCGGACGCAAGGAGGGTTGTGCGAATCATTTGGAATGGAATGGTGGGGTGTTGGGAGACGGATTGTCAATAAACACGGGATCACTCTCAGTGCCCCCGGAGATGAAATTGTTTTTGACTATTACATCGTAGGAATTTATCACAGTGATCGCATGCCCGCGCGAAAATTTTCCGCTGCCAAGGGGCGCTTTAGGATATGCTGTGTTGCAATGGGAAATGGAATTGCCGGAGATGCGGCCGCCGATCAATCCGTTGACCACGATGCCTTCGTCCGTGCACCCTTCGATCCAATTCCCCGTGATATCAATATCGCGGTGATTGCCGGTGGTTTGGGTTCCGGTCGGGGCGTTGAGAGCCGTTTCCGCCGATACGCTGATGGCGCCGGGCGTCGGGCATAGGCCCAGGTTCATTGCGGCCCCGAGGCCAATATCTTCAAGAACGTTATCGCGCACTGTCACGTGATCGATCCAGCCCGCTTCCCGGTAGTAGGCATACAGGGCAGCGAGGCTGATGCCCGACTGGGTGGTCCTGGCAATATAGTTATCCTCTATTATTCCATGGCCTGCCATGATTCGGATGGCGCGGGGGCGGACATCATGGATTGTGTTTTTTCGGACCACGTAGCCGGCGGAATTGGCGGAGGGAAAGTCGATCACGTCGCCCGCCGCCGCTCCGCTATCGGAGGAAAGGGTAATGCGGAGGTATTTTTCCCGGGGATAAGTTATAAGCGGGCCGGCTTTTACGATTTCGGAACGGGAGAGCGAAAAGGGCGGCGTGAGATCGGTTTCCAGCCTCGCAATTTCAACGGTATTCTTGATCCGGTAATTATCAGCGGCAAGGATGCGGACCGGGTCACCGGGAAGCAGAATATTGTCATAGTATGGTCTGATAATATCCAAGGTGGTGCGACGTAGACACCAAATGACATCGGGAGATTCTACGTGGACGATTTGAAAGGCGGGTCCGTGCAGATTGATGCCGTCGTCGCCCATAAAACTGAATTCGCAGCCTTCGATCAACGGCCCCTTGCGGGAATAGGCAAAATTCAAGGCGTCTGCGTTGGTGGAAAGCAATCGCGCAACGGCGGCTCCGGCGGGCCGAGGGCCGCGTTCGACCACGCAGCGCAAAAATTGATTTTCGCCGGCACTGTTTCGAATAACCATGGCCAAGCCCGGTGACGAGAAAATCCGCAGGGCTTCCAGCCGGATGTTTTGAGTGCGGAAGAAATCAAGCGCCGGCGCCTGCCGCATGGAAAAAACCGCCATGTCCCCCGGCCTGAGAAGAGCCGCCTGGCCTTTTTCAACCATGGACGGGTCCAGCAAAACCTTGGCCTTGCGCGGAGTGATCCGTTGCAGGCTCCGATAGATTCCCTCGGCAGCTCCGCGCTTCCACCCCCGGGTTTGGCCGTCAAATAAATGAATCCGCGACGAATTGAGTTCTTCCCCAAGATCCGGATAGCCTTCCTGGATCTCGACATCGACCGCGGAATGATCGGGGAAGGTGGCGACAATGGTCCCTTGCGTAAACGGAAGCGGATCATAGTCAAAGGTGATCCCCTTGACGGTGATGCCGTCGCAATCGGCAAAGCGCATGCCGGCATCCTTGAACTGGGTAAAAACCAAGGTGGTTTCCGGCCCCTCAATGGTCAACCCCTTCGCCCCGCAAAGTGCTACGCCACGGGGCGGTATGCGATAAATACCGGCGGGAAGGCGGATGACGGCTTCGTGATGCGCGACAGCCTCTTCGAGGATCTGGGACAAATCCAATACAGGCGCTTTCGAGTAGTCGCACGGGGCGGAGATTTCAGCCCGGGCTAGCCAGCTTGTCGGAAGAAAAAAGCCCATCATGGCGCAAAACAGAGCGGCCAGCGGGGAATACCTATGGATCATGAGATGAAAAGTGGGGGAAAAACGGCGGCGTGTGATGTGCAGCACACCCTCCAATATTCCAAATGGGCCAACAACCGATTTATTGCTTAATCGTTAGATTGCCATCATGAAAAGGCTGACCGCCCGTGGCGGTAGCCCTCGCGAAAGCTGCGCGGAGAAACCCCGGAGAATTTCTGGATCAAGCGGGCGAAGTAGTTGGCGTCGGTAATGCCGACTTGATACGCGACTTCCTTGACCGGGAGATCCGTTTGTTTCAGCAGCTCGATGGCCTGGTGAATCCTCCGGCTTTGCAGATAGTGCGAGGGCGTCATCTGGTAGACCTGCTTGAAGGCGCGGAACAGCGTGGCCCGGTGCATCCCCATCGCGGCGGCCATCCCCTCCACGCTGAGCTGCGGATCGGCATATTTTTCGTCAATGTTCTTTCGGCATTGTTCGATCCGGGAAATATCCCGGGAGAGGGTGGCGGGCAGGGCTCCTTCCGTGGCCGCCAGCAAAATGGCATGGGCCTGGTGCGCCGCTTCCCGGTCGCCGGACACGGTACCGCGGGCCAGCGCTTCGCGCAGATTTTTGAACAACTCGATCGGGCATGGGCTCCCCTGTATGGGGCGCTTGTCAAAGCCAAAGGCTTTCAGCCACTGCGAACATTCAGTATGGTCCAGGGTCAACCAGTGATATTTCCAGACCTTGCTGAGCGGCCGCAGGCTGTGTAGCTCGCCAGGCAGCAGGTAAAAGATATCCCGCTCCTTGACTTGGATCTGCTGACCGTCGAGATCGAACTCGCCCCTCCCCGATTCGCACCAAAAAACTTCGGCGAACCATTTCCGAATCGGTTCTTCACTCAGGGCCCCCGCGACTAGCGCGTAAGCACCGGTGGATCGAACCGCCAGCGGCAAATGCTGGGGCAGTTCGTGATTAAAGCGGTAAACGCTGATCTTTTTGGATTGCAACATTTGTCGCCAAATGGGGGTTGCTTGAAGAGTAATTACCCCAGCCCTCAGGCGCAACATAAAAGCGTTCTTGAAGCGGGATCGTCGCTCGAACGTCACCGGGGCGGATTCGGTAATTCCCGCGGCCGTGACGGCTTGATTCAGGTGCAACATTTATCCTGATAAAACAACATTGCTCCTCTAGCCTTTTTGCTGATGAGGATTACTTTCAGACGCTAGTATGTTCTCCCTCAAGTTGCCCGTTGTGGCCATCATTGCGGCATTGACACCCATGGCTGGAATGGCGGCCAACGCCTCATCGGATTCCGCCAGCGACGATATTCTCTCCACGATTGCTTCGGCGCAGGCCCGGGGGGAATGCGTTGTGACGCTTGCTCCGGGCAGGCACAAGCTTCCGCCCCAGGGGTTGAAGCTGGAAAAGCTGCGCCATTTAACGATTGAGGGAAACGGGGCAACGCTGGTGGCAGGCAGCCGGGATGTTTCGGCCATTCGGATCGAGGATTGCGAGGCGGTGACGCTTTGCAACTTCCAGATCGACTACGATCCGCTGCCCTTTACCCAAGGCGACGTTGTTGCGGTGGACCGGCAGGGGCAAACCATCGAGGTGAGCCTGCATGCTGGCTACCCCGGGGCGGAGGCCGCTGTGGCGCGCTCCGGGATGTTTACCGATGCACGCCTCCAGCTTTTTTGCAAGGAGATCGCCACCCATAAACCGGGAGCGCCGGATTTTCATGTCTCCAATCTCGAGACCAAGGAGGGGCGGACGGTCCTGGTGATGCTGAAGGACCAGCAGGCGGGTCTGGCCAAGATTGAGCCGGGCGACCGAGTCACGCTTTCCTCCCGGGCCGCGGAGGGAGTTTCCATCCGCTACTCGCGTGATATTCATTTGGAAGGGGTTTCCGTTCTGGCCGCCCCGAATGTGGCTATTGTGGTGCGCAACTGCCAGACCGCCGGTACCTACCGCGGCGTCCGGGTGGTGCCGGGGCTGGCGCCCGATGGGGCGTCCCAGCCGCGCCTGATGTCCGCCTGTTCCGACGGGCTGAATATCGCCGATGCGCGGGTGGGCCCGGTTATCGAGGAGTGCGAATTTGCCTTCCAGGGCGACGACGCCGTCAACCTGCACACTGGCTTGATGCCGCTCCTGCGCCGGTTGGACGAGAAAACGTTTCTGGTGGGCATGCCATGGAAAGCCCAACGGATGGAGGCGGTGCCCAGTAAGGGAGACACGGTTCGTTTCCTGAGCCGCCCCGCCTATGCCGTGGCCGGAGAGGCGAGGCTTGAGAGCTTCGCCCGCGTTACAGAACCCGCCGAGCCGTGGCTGCCGGAAATTCGGGCGATATGGAAAATGCTGAAGGTGGAACCGGCGCGAGTCTCCTTTTTTCGCGTCGCCCTGGAGAATTGCCCCGCCGGGGTGGATGCCGGAATGTTCATGGATATCCCGGTGCTGGGCGCACAGGGGTTTATGATCCGAAATTCCTATTTCCACGACCATCGCGGGCGGGGCCTGCGGATCATGGCCAGCAATGGCGTGGTACAGGATAATACTTTTGAGCGTATTACGGGATGCGCCATGTCATTCGGGCCGGAATACGCCTTTTGGCGGGAGGCGGGATGGTGCCGCAACGTTATTGTTTCCGGCAATTCAATCGAGGATGTCGGAAAGGGGATGAACTGCCTGCTGCCCAACGGGTATACGAGCTACACGCCTGCGGCCATCAGCATCGTGGGCCACGCCGATGACGAGACGAGCGCATTCCAGGGCAACGAAGCCATTACCATCGAACACAACACGATCGCCCGGTGCGCCATCGGGGGGATCAGCGTCGGCAATGCCAGGAATGTCCAGGTTCGCTGGAACCGGATCACCGACGTGCTCCGGGGGCTCGCCGCTCTGCCAGAAAATCGACGGAAGGCGGCTCCACAAACCCCCATTTCGGTCAAGGACTCGGACGCCGTGGTTTCAGACAATCAACTCCCCTAATTCCATGAAATCTCTTTTACACGTAATGGCTTCAGGATTCGTCTTTCTTTTCACTGCCGCGGCCTCGTTGCCTGCGGCCGAACTGAAAACAGAGCTGTCAAAAGATCAGCCTTCCCTCGCGGGAGGCGTTGCACACCTCAACCCGGGAAGCGCCAACGGATGGGCCTGGAAATGGACCGAGGCCGACGGACGCCGCGACTGCGGGCAGTACTTTATCGCAGCCCAAACGTTCCCGGCCACGGATCTGGCAGTTCAACTCCAATTTAGCGATCCACTGCGTTCGGCAAAAAAGCCGGAGTTCAGACTCCTCTTCCTTCATTTCTCCGGAGCCTCCATCGCGGACGGAGCCGAAATAATGGCGGCCTATACCGGCACCCTGCCGATCCATCCCGGGATCTCCCATTCGGAGCCCGCCTGGTTTAAAATCAACTTTCCGAAAGTCGAATTCCAAAAGGATGAAAGGTACGGGTTCCTGTTGCAATTCACCGACGTGGGCGGAGTGGAGCAAAAGATCGTGCTCAAGGTCACGCCGTCGAGCACTCCCGACGGCGGTTATGGCATTGAGTTGGCCGACGGGAAGGTTTTCTGCAAGTCGCCTTCGTTGAATTTCATCCTGGGGCAATCCTCCTCCGCGCAGCCGCCAGCCGAAGCGGCGGCATCCGCACCCCGCACGCTTTTGGTGGACCGCCGCGCCGCATCTGGTTTGCGCACCACCGCTGCGGCGGTCGCCCAAGCCCGGCCCGGCGATACGATCCGCCTGGCGCCCGGCAGTGGCCCTTACCGGGAAATCCTCTTCATCCCGCAATCCGGGGAGCCCGGCAAGCCGATTACCTTTGACGGAGCCGGGGAAACGATCACCGGGTTCGAGCCGCTCCGGTTCCAAAAGCAGGGCGGCGAGTGGGTTGCCGATTTGCGCGAGTTTTTTTCCAAGCTGGAGGCCATTTCGGGGTTTAGCAAAAAGGAAGGCCGATGGGTCGGCGACGTGCCCAATACCTTCTCCGCTGTGATTGTTTACAATGGCCATCGAGTATTGCAGGATGCACAAAGCGCGCAGCTTCAGGAATTCGCGCGGCTCTCCCAAGACCAGACGCTCATCACCCTGCTGCCGGGCGTGGACCCGGACGCCTGGGAGATTTCGTCGCGCTACTTTGTGGTGAGAATTCTAAACGCCTCCCACCAGGTTTACAAAAACATCAAAGCCTCCGGCAGCTTGAACGACGGATATAATCTCCACGGAAAAGGCGAGGACCTGGTGTTTGAAAACATCGAGGCGTTCCAGAATATCGACGAGGGCTTTTCCGCCCACGAGGATATCAAATGCAAAATCAACGGCGGGCGGTTTTGGGCCAACGACAATGGCATCGGGAATAACGGCGTCACGCCCGTCAACCAATGCACCCTGGAGGCGTACAACATCCGGATCTACTCGAACATTGGATACGGTCTTTGGCTCTCCCGGTGCGCCGCCGATATCGACGATCTCGTCTCCTGGGGCAACGGCGTCGGGCAGATCGCCTTCCACGGCACCTCGGTGGTCATGTTGAAAAACGTCCGCGCCGTCAAGCCCGCCTGGCAACAAAAGCCATGGCTCAATTACGAGGAGTCCGCGACGCGCAAAGACGCTTTTCTATCGGAAATCAGCCCGTCGGCCCGCTGCACCGGGGTCATCCGCGAGATTCAAAATCCAGAGGATTGACGGAATGCAACATTTGTTCTGGTGATACAACATCGCTCCTCTAGGAGAGCTCTGCTGCACGGCGCTATAGTCAGCATCAATTCGATTCTTTCTTATGAGTTCACGCAAAAAAATAGTCATCATCGGTGCGGGGAGTTTGTTTTTTGGCCGGCAGGCCATCTGGGCCGTCGCGCATCTTCCCGGGTTGCGCGGTTGTATCTTAAGCTTGGTGGACATCGATCCCTGCCGCCTCGAAAAACTCACGGCCCTGGCGAAGATCGCCGCTGCGGATTCGGATACGGTGATTGAAAGCACGGATGATTACCGCACGGCCTTGCGCGGCGCGGATTTTGTGGTGCTGAGCTTTTCCAAAAAGAATTCCTATTACCGCCGGATTGAATGCGAAGTCGGGGCGAAATACGGCATTCGCTCCTGCTCGGGCGACACCATCGGGCCGGCGGGCATCTTCCACGCCCTGCGCGAATTCCCTGCCATTTTGGAAATCGCCCATTCTGTCGAGGAGATTTGCCCCAACGCGTGGGTAATCAACTACGTCAACCCTTCCGCTGCGATGGGCATCGGGCTGATGCGGCATTCGAAAGCCAAGAGCTTCGCCCTTTGCGACACGCACCACATGCCGGCCAAAAAGGAGAGCTATTTGCAGTTGATCGGCGAGGATGTCAGCGAGATCGGCCATTTCGACATGCGTATTGCCGGGGTCAATCACTTTACCTGGATGCTCAAAGCCGAACTCAACGGACGCGACGTCCTGCCCGACATCCGCAACGCATTCTGGCGCGATTCGATTGGCGAAAAAGACGAGGGCTATGCCAAGGGGCGGTTCAATAACTATGTGACGGGGCAGCTTTCGGACGTGTTCGGAGCGGTGCCGACCTGCACCGGGCATACCAAGGAATATGTCCCCTTCTACCAGGGCCGCTCGCCGATTCAGGAAAAAATCCCGCCGCTTTCGGTGTTCGATTGCGACGAACGCGAGGAGTGGACCCAGCGCGTGTGGGAGGAGATCGACGACTATATTTCCGGCAAGCGCCCCATCGCCGAATTCCATTCCAGCATCAAATCGGACCACGCCACGGATGTAATCCAGACCATGATTGTTGAAGACGGCCGGACTTACTTCATCAATCGCAGCAACTTCGATAATACCGAGGATGGCGGACGCGCCGTAGACAATCTACCGAACGACTCGTACCTGGAACTCGAATGCCGGCTGGACCGCAACGGGCCGCGTCCCTTCAAGGCCGGGAGCTTCCCGCGCGGCCTGCTGGGTCTGCAATACCTCATCCTGGATATTCACGAGCTGACCATCGAGGCCATCATGAAGAAAAACCGGGAACTGCTGGTCCGCGCCCTTTCGATTGATCCCCTGGTCAATTCCATCGCCACGGCTCAGACGCTAATTGACGAGATCTTCGAACTGGAAGCCGAGGCGCTTTGGGATTGGCCCAAGACTGAAAATAAACAAGAGAACGCCCCGCTCGCGGGAGTTGCCGGTCACCCCGGCTTAAAACTATACTAACCCCAACTGGCTCTGATACCCCCTATGGAAACGATTCCGCTTCCGATCGCCGGAAACGGGATCGTTTCCCCTGAAATAACTCTATCTAACGGTTAAGCAATAAATCGATTGTTTGCTGGTTTCGGATGCAGGAATGTCAGTTGCGCACCCCCCCAAATCAAAATACCCCATGAAAAACCACGTTTCACCCTCCGCTCCCAATCGTAATGCGGCGTTTGTCACCCCTCGTTCGGCAAATTCAAGGCGGGCCATTGTCCCGCTGATCGGGGCCATGCTGACCCTTTGCGTGGCGGCCCAGGCATCCACCATCACATGGGCCACGACAACGATCGCCGGGACCTCCACCAGCGGGGCGGGATCGTTCACCTCGGCCTACAACTGGAGTTCGGGTGTGCTCACGGGCTCGGATACCGCCTACTTTACGGGCGGCTTTACCAACTCCAGCGGCACTACGCTTTCATCATTCACGGTCAATGTGACCGGCACGCAGAGCCTGGGTTCCATTTATATTGATAACCTCTCCACCGCGACCAATCTCTCCTTCACCGGGGGGACGCTGCTGTTAACCAACGGCGGTTCGGTTCAGGATTATGCCTCTAGAGGTCAATATGTGAATTCGGCCGTGGTAATTGCCCCCGAGAGTTCCACCGGCAACGGTTCCTACACGTTCCTTTCCGGCGGGAAACTGGTGTTTTCCGGCGGTGTCAGCGGCGGGACTACCAGCGGTTCCATTACCCTGAACCTCACGGGCGCGGGCACTACGGTAGGCAGCAACTCAAGCGAAGTGGAGGGAATAAAGAACGGCGGCGCTGCGGGCGGGGTCTCCGTGGTAAAGAACGGTTCCGGGACATGGTATTTGACCGGCACCAGCACTTACACGGGAAGCACCACGGTCAACAGCGGCACGCTTGCGATTTCCGGCACGGTGGGGTCCCAGGCCAATACGGTAGTCAACGCGGGCACGCTCCTCCTGGACTGGAGCGGCGCGGTATCGGCATTGGCTAACACGGTGACCACGGCCACCAATGCCATCAACAGTGCATCCGCCCTGGTTTTTGGCGGCGGCGGCACGGTGGCACTGACCGGTTCAGCGGGCGCAATTAACAGCCAGACATTCAACGGCACGGTGCTCCAGGGGGGCGCATCCGCCACAGTGACGACGAGCGCGGGAATCGGGGGGAATGTCGTCCTGAATCTTGGGGCCATTACGCGGGCTGCTGGAAGCGCGCTGAATTTCTCCAACCTTTCCTCGGGCACCATTACCACGACCACCGCGAACACCACGGGCTCCATCCTGGGCGGCTGGGCCACGGTGGGCGGCACGGCTTGGGCCGTCAGCGCCGGCAACGGGACGACAGCCGGTGCGGTTTCAGCCCTTTCAACCTATACGAACAATACGTGGGCCGTGGGCAATAACACTGCGGTTACTATTAGTAGCTCGGTGGCGGCATCCGCCACCACCAATAGCCTGCTCTTCAGCACCGCTAGCACAGTGACGTTGAATAGCTCCGGAACTGCCGTGATCGCCAGCGGCGGTATTTTAAAGAGCAGCGCGGTCGGCAGCGGCGGCACTATTACCGGAGGCACCCTCACCAGCGGCAACGGCAAGGATCTCATCGTCAACAACTACAGCGCCAACGGCTTTAGTCTGTTTACGACCATTGTGGACAACAAATCGATCTCCATCGGCCTGACGATCAACGGTCCCGCGGCATCGTTATTTGGCGAAGTGGGGTATGTCAGCATCAACAAGGCCAATACCTACACCGGGGCGACTTACATCTCCAAAGGCGGCCTGCAAGCCTTGGCTGTCAACACACTACCAACTTATACGACGCTGGCTTTCGGTTCGGTGGCCTCTGGTGTGACGGACGTCTTCAAGCTTAACGGCTACAACCAGACGATCGGCGCCCTGGGGGCCACGGCACAGACCACCTCTGGAGCCGGTGGAGCGATTGCCATTTATAACGGCGCCACAACGGCCGGGACGGCCACGCTCACCATAAACGGGCAAACCTATGTCAATGGTTCGCTGGACAACACCGACAGCACCTTTGGCGGAGTGATCTCCGACACCAAGACCGGTGCGATTGCCACCGGAACGGCATTGGCAATCACCAAGACCGGCAATGGGAGCACTTTGACGCTCACGGGGTCCAATACGTACTCGGGGCCGACCTCCGTTCAAGGCGGCGTGCTGGCTTTCAACTTAGCGGCCAGCGGCACCAACGCCCAGGCGCTGGGCTCAGGCAGTGTGGTCAATATCGGCGCGGTCGCCACCAGTTCCGGCACCCTTCAATACACCGGCGCGGCGGGAACTTTCGACAAAACCATTTACGCTCTGGGCAATGGCCTCAACACCGTCAAGAACAGCGGCAGCGGGCTTCTGACGCTTTCTGGATCAGTGGTGAAGAACGGCACGATCCTAGTTTTGGATGGCGGTGGCAGCGGCATCAATGTCACCGGCACGATCAGCGGCTCCAACTCGAACTCCGATCTTTATATCACCGGAGGCACCACCGCGCTGAGCTCCGTGAACACCTACAACGGTCCCACTTGGGTCTACGGCGGCGGCGTTCTGGTCAATGGTGTCAGCAACGCGCTGCCCACGACCACCGCCCTGATTTTGGGCGGGACGGACAACAGCAACGGCGCGTTTGATCTCAACGGCGGCAACCAGACCGTGGCGGGCTTGACCGGCACGGGCAGCGGCTCCAAGACGGTGACCAACAACGGCCCTGGCATCTCCATCCTGACGGTAACCGGCGGCGGCAACTACTCCGGCGCGATCACCGACGGCTCCGGTACGACGGCGCTCTCCGTCAGCGGCGGCAATCTTGTTTTGGGCGGTGTCAACACCTACTCCGGAGCGACCGCTGTTTCCGGCGGAACACTGAGCGTCATCGGATCGTTGGGCAACAGCGCCGTTGCCGTTTCCAACACGGCAACGCTCACCGGCACCGGCGTGGTCAACGGTACGGTCGTCAACAGCGGGACGATCTCGGGCGGCCTGACCTTCAACAACAACGTAACCATCGCCAGCGGGGCCACGGCTTCGGCTAGCGCCTTCAATGGCGACATTGTGGACAACGGCACGATCACCAGTGCGCTTAACCTCCACAGCGGCAAGACCCTCAGCGGTTCCGGCTCCGTGACCAACACCGTCAGCGGCACCAGCGCCACGATCAACGGCAACGGGCTGAACGTTGGAGCCGTCACGCTTTATGGCGCCAGCACGCTTTCCGGCCACAACATCGCCAGCAGCGTGACAGTCGTGGGTGGCACCACATCGCTCACCGGCACCACCAAGTCCACGAGTACGCTGTCGGTTTCGGCCCAAGCAACGTTGGCGAGCGCCAATGGCACCATCGATGGCAACGTGGCCGTCAGCGGCTTGTTCAAAGGTGCCAGCACGATCACCGGCAACCTCTTGCTGACCAGCGGCACCCTGGCCCCGGACATCAACTCCGGGCTGACAACCGTCGGAGGCAACTTCACCATGGATGGCACTTCCAAATTGCAAATCGTCGTCAGCGGGACAACGGCGGGCACATCCTATAACCAGGTGGTGGTCAGCGGCAATGTCACCCTTGAAGGAACACTCGATCTTTCCAAACTCAGCGGCTTGACCTTGGGCTCCAAGATCACATTGATCGACAACGTCAACGGCGGAACGACCAGCGGATACTTCGCGACGATTCTCACCAGCGGCTCCACTTATACCGCCACCAGCAACGCCAACTATACGTTTGCCGTGGACGGCACCGAATACCTCTTAAACTACGCCGCCAACACGGGCGGCGACGGCTATAACAATGATGTGACCTTGACGGTGGTGCCTGAACCGGGTACTTGGGCGATGCTCGTGGGCGGCATCGGAATGATGGCCTTCGGTCAGCGCCTCCGCCGCAAAGCGATCAAGTAACCAACATCGGGCGCCCCCGCCGGTTGGATAAACCGGCGGTGTAGGCGCCCTTATCCGAAATTTTCCCCCAATCCATGAAAGCCGGAACCGATCCCCGTTATGGATTCACGCTCCTGGAGCTGATGATCGTTGCGGGCATCATGGTGCTCTTGTCCGCGCTGGCAGTTCCGACAGCGGGTAAACTGATGGGGGCATCGAGGCTTTCACAGGCAGCCCAGTTGCTTGTCAACGAATTGAGCCTTGCGCGGCAGCAAGCAATCACCCGCAACTGTGAAGTCGAGATCCGGCTCTATCAATTTGCCGATCCAGATGTCCCTGGGGAAACGCAGTTCAGGCCCACTATGGGAAAATACCGGGCGCTTCAATCCTTCAACATTCTGGAGAGCGGTTCGGCCGCCGCACTAGGGAAAATCCATCGACTTGCGACGTCAGTCGTAATGGACTCTGGAGCCCTATCATCTATTATTGCTTTGTCCGGGGCATCTCCCGCGGTTCCCACATACACCACCGGCGATGCGCTTGGCCTATCCATTCCGAAGGTTGGAACTCAATACAACGCGGTCTGTTTCCGTTTCCTTCCGGATGGTTCCGCGAGGCTAAAACCGCAAACCGGGAGATGGTTCTTGACGCTCCACGGGAGCGATGCCGGAGATGGGCTGGCCTCTCCGCCGCCGAACTTTTTCACCCTTCAAATCAATGCACTCAACGGACACATTCAAACCTTCAGGCCGTAATATGAAGCAAAGCCTCCGGGTGCGGCGCGCCGGGTTCAGCCTCGTCGAAGTCACGATGGCTATGGGCATTTTCGGGTTTGCGTTTGCAGCAATCATTGGCCTGATCCCGATGGGGTTGAGCAACTTCCGCCAAGCCATGGACGCGTCGGTGGGGACGCAAATCTGTCAGCGCGTGATAAATGACGTTCAGCAAACGGATTTCGACACGCTCACGGGTGGCAGCCAGGCGGAACGTTATTTTGACGAAGAAGGCAACGAAGTCACCCAAAGCTCCAAATACGTCTACCAAGTCAAGATCGTCGTCTCGGGAACCACCGCAACGCCCAATGCGGCAGCTTCCTTTTCCAGTCTCGCCACCGTGCTAATCCAGATTACCAATAATCCCGCCCATCTGACGCCGGGCACGGATCCAACCACCGGTGCGTGGAGCGATTCCCGGCTTTCCATCTCGTCTTATCCGTGCATGGTCTCGCGCAACAAATACACCGCTCCATGACCCACTTTGCGACCATTGTTTTCCGCCGAGGGTTTTCATTGGTCGAAATCATGGTTTCGATCTCCGTCCTCACCTTGATTCTTTTGGTACTGGTATCGCTGACGGATTCCGTCCGGCGGACGTGGACCTACACGACCGCCAAGACCGAACAATTCCGCGACACACGCGAGGCGTTCGAGGCGGTTACGCGCAAGCTCAGCCAGGCAACGCTCAACACCTATTTGGATTACGATTACCCGCTGACCACCGACGGCAAGGCCGACACCACGCAACTGCCCACCCGCTACGCGCGCCAATCCGAACTCCGGTTCATCTCCGGATCGGCTCAGACCCTAATTGGCTCAGGTTCTTGCACAACACACGCCGTATTCTTCCAGGCGCCCATCGGTTACAGCGAGAAGGCGGACTATTCCGAGACGCAAAAGCTGCTTAACACATGCGGCTATTTTATCGAGTGGGGGGATGATACCGCGGCGCGTCCGGAATTCATCACCGCGGCCATCGTCGCGTCGCGCTATCGCTTCCGGCTCATGGAAATGGTGGAGCCGTCGGAATCGCTGACCCTTTACAAATATACGAGCGGTTACCCGGGGTATGCAGGTACGGAGTGGTTTACCACCGCATTGGGGCGCTCATCCAGGCCCGTACAAGTCCGCGCGGAAAACATCATGGCATTGGTTATCCTGCCGAAACTGGCTCCCGAAGAGGACTCCACCGGAGCCAAGCTGGCTCCAACCTATAGTTATGATTCCACCGTGGCCAATCCAGAGGCCTCGCTCAACTCCAAAAACCAGCTTCCGACGGTCCTCCAAGTGACGCTGGTGGCGGTGGACGAAGCTTCCTTTAGCCGTTACCTGGGGAGCAACCAAACCATGCCCGACCTGGGCCTCAACACACTGTTTACCAACGTTGGCGATATCCAAAACCCGGCGAACGCGGGTTATGCAAAAGATCTGCAAACGCTGGAAACCACCTTGCGCAATTTGAAGTTGAACTACCGGATCTTCACGGCCAATGTGAGCGTTAAGAACGCCAAGTGGAACCGGGAGCAGATCAACTAGAGCGTTTTCCGTTCATGACCTTCCCCTATCAAAACGAGCTTCCCGTTGTCTTGAAACCGCAACCGAAGCGCCCAGCTTCCGGCATGGCGTTGATTCTAGTCCTGACGTTCCTTGTCCTCATTTCCATGATGATCACCGCTTTTTTTTCAGCGGTCAAGACGGAGCTTTCCGGTGCGAACAGCTATGCCAGCAGTGCGTCGTCCAGGCAGTTGGGGGAATCCGCAGCGCAATTGTCGATGGGCATCATCCGCCAGGCCACCACTGCCACCAACGCATCCGGCAACCTCGCGTGGGCTTCGCAACCGGGGATGATCCGCACCTACGACGCTTCGGGCACTCCTCAGGCGTATTATAAACTCTATTCGTCGGATCAGATGATCGTCACAAGTTTCCCATTCAATCCCTCGGGGGAATGGGATAGCGATTGGAACGGCAAACCGGCTCAATACACCGATCTCAATGCGCCCGTCATTACCGACAGTGGCACGAGCTACCCGATTCTCAATCCATCGGCTCTTTCAGCGGTCAAGGGCGGATCTATCTCAATCCCCTCAACCTTCAATTCCACCCAGTCCGTTTCGGCAATCAATAACAATGCTCCGATGCCCGTTAAATGGATCTACGTGCTCAAAAACGGGCAGTTGACCACCCCGACCGGCATCGATTCGACGGGAAAAATCGCCTCATGGAACAGCTCGGCGAATTCCCCCTCCAATTCCAACCCGATCGTGGGCCGCATCGCGTTTTGGACCGACGACGACACATGCAAAATCAACATTAACACCGCCTCGGGAGATGTCTGGTCCGATACGGCGCCGGATGCGGGCCAGCCAGGCAACCCAGGGTCTTTCTGGGATATTCCGCGCACCTATTCGCCATTTGAGAAGACCTACTTTGCCCAAAACCAACCGGCTAAAAATGAATTTCAGCGTTATCCGGGCCATCCGGCCACAACCTACCTAAGCGCCGTCTTCCCGAGCCTTACCGAAGCGGATATTTACCAGATCACCCCGCGGGTAGCCCCCGGGGGATCGGTCGGAGGCACCGTGGTTACCGGGAGCGCCATCACCATCGATACCAATCGTCTCTATTCATCCGTGGACGAACTGCTCTTCACACCCACGCTAACAGGGACGTTGCGTGACACCAATCCAGTGGTATCGGGAAGCGTCCTTCGATCCGCCGAATTCTTCCTTACGGCCCACAGCCGCGCTCCCGAAGTCAATCTTTTCAGCCAGCCGCGCATTGTGATGTGGCCGGTCAGTTCCAATACCACCTCCCAATACCGAACCCATTATGACAGTCTCATTGCCTACTGCGGAACATTAAACGGCACTCCATATTATTTTCAACGCGGCGACAGCACCTCTGCAACGGCCGATCTGCCGCCCTCTGCTACCGCCACCGGCATCGGTCGCAATCGCGCATTGATCTCCTATTTGCGAAAACTGACCAGCCAGGCCATTCCCGGATTCGGCGGAACCTTTCTCGCCAAGTATCCGCAGGACCGCGACGAAATTCTCACCGAAATCTTCGATTACATCCGCGCCACCAACGCTCAAGATCCCGTTTTCGTCGGGGGAAATACCTTTGCCATCAGCGGAACCGCTAAGGCTGGCGTCACCGGGCAGGGCCAGGTTATTCCGATCACCGATACCAGTCACGACGATTCCAATACCGAGACGCTTCGAGGCTTCGGGCGCTTCCCCACCGTACGCGAGGCCACCCTTCTCTTTGTGGGAGTTGGTCAAACCGCCGTCCAGACCAGCGGATCAATTTACAAGAGCATCCCCCCCGATGCCAGCCAAAACCCCGCGACTGCCATTGCCAATGGCAAAACCCGGGTGCAAGCCGCGTTTCTGCTGAATTTGTTCGATCCCAGTCAGGGTTACGGCGTCTATGTTCCTAATTTCAAAGTGCGTGTCAGCAACCTTAATAACTTCACATGGAACAGCTCGGCCATGGGGTTCGCCTCCTCCGTGATAGTTCCCATAACCAAGTGTTACAACGGGCCGATCTTAGGGGGGTATATGGGGGCATCCACCTTTGCCGTGGCTTCTGGGACATCCGTGGTTAGCAATTACATCGATCTCAATACCGGCGGCACCTTCTCCTTCGCCGGTGGGGATGTCAAAGTGGAGATTCTGGACAGCACTGGGAACACCGTCTTGCAAACGGGCACCATCAACTTTCCTGCATCTGCCACTATATTTCCCGTTCCCCAGTTGGCGCCACAGCTTGTGGATTCCAACCTGCCCAACTACTATACCGACTTCCGAAGCCTGACGACTTCCACCAATAATTATTCGACTTCGGGCACTTTCGCGCGATTCACCGGGGCCTCCAACACGAGCGTCGGGGTAGGCAACAGCACCAGGATATTGCTATGCAGCCAGGATGTTGTGCGAAGCGTCGTGGCTAACACGGATTACCGTTTGATAGCCGCTCGGCAGGCCGTCCCCATCAGCTTTTTCAGCCCGGCCCAAAACTATTCAAACTCATCCGTCATGCAAACACACAGTATTTCAGAGTGTGTCAACGGCGGTGCAGCATATCCCGCCGTCGGCTGTTTGTATGGGAAATTCGTTCCCGACGCGGATTACTATCAGCCCTATAATAGCGCGCTTACCTTCACGGTCACCGGCACTGCTGCCGACAACCTTCAACTCAAAGTAAGTTCTCCAAGCTCCGGCCAACTCGCCTACGCGGGTCCCCGCGTTTTTGGAATGAGCAGCAGCAGTTGCGTCCCCGCCAACGGGGTTTACTCGGGCACCAACGCCACCACCACTTCGGGTTCCTTGAGCTATCCTCCGGGCGATTGGGATACAGGCATCTCATTCATCTCTGACGGCCCCTATATCAACAAAGCCGACGAGGGAAGCACCTATGCCATCACCAGTGGCAACCAATACCCATACTACGACAATATCAATTATTCCCAAGGCGGCGGCGTTACCTTCTTCTCTCCAAATCGCCAGGTTCCCTCTCCGGTTATGTTCGGTTCATTGCCTACAGGTGTCTTCTCCAATCGCCCCTGGCAGACCCTCCTCTTCCATCCCGCTCCAGCCAGCACGTCGGGAACCCATCTCGGCGCTCATGCCCCCATGGATCACCTGATGCTCGACCTCTTCAATATGCCGGTCGTGGAACCCTATGCCATCAGCGATCCCTTTTCCACGGCGGGAAAGGTCAACCTAAATTGCCAGATTGTCCCCTTCACCTATATCAGCCGGAGCACCGGCTTGCGAGCAGTGCTGCGATCCGAACAACCTATGGTATTATCGAGTACTGACACTAGGAATTACAAAAGAGCGACGAATTTTGGCTCGAAACGCAACTTTATCGATTTGGATGAAACGCTGAAAGGGGTTCAATCCCGATTTGATTCGAACGATATCTTCCGGTCGGCCAGCGAAATCTGTTCGCTCTATCTCGTACCTCAAGGGAAAGCCTACGCCAATATGGGAGCGTTTTGGACCGGCAATCTCCTCACCGGAGACAACGTCCGTGAACGGCCTTACGCCAACATCTATCCACGTCTGACCACCAAATCGAACACCTACACGGTTCATTACAAAGTACAGACTCTCAAAAAACTCAAAATGACCGCTTCTGCCCAATGGATCGAAGGCAAAGATGCCGTGACCTCTGAATACAGGGGTTCTTCGACTTTTGAACGCTATCTTGACACCGGAGATACTTCCATTCCTGACTATGCAACGGCCCCCAACCCCGTCCCAATCGATGTCTTCTATCGCTTCCGGACTATCGAAACCAAGCAGTTTTCTCCTTAAATATCGGGGAGGATTGGGTATTTACGGGATGTGCCAGTTGCTTTCTTGACAGCGAGGTGGCCCGGATGGTGTATTCGCATCCGCTTTTCCTGGAGGCTGGAGAAAAAGAAGAAGTCATTGGGGTAAGCGGCTTTTCCTCGGAATTCACCCGGGACGGCAGCGGGATTGCCTCGCTGGACTTTTCCGTGCGCATCCAGCATGGCGGACGCCGGGAGACATTTTTGCTTGGCGCTCCCAACAGGGCGGCAGCAAGGGACAAGGAGATATTCTTCGCCCTTAAAGCAGCGGATGGGAGGAGGCCCTCCAACGATTCAAGGCCGCCGCGGCCGCTCCTATAAAAGCGGTCGCCACGGTCGGCAACCTGCTCCGGGATGTGCAATGCATTGCGGGGTTGCGACCCAAGACACTTGCCGATTCTTCCAAAGCCCTCAGGAAGATTGTTGCGGACATTTTTGAGATTGATGGCGGGCGGGAGAAATTCAACCCGCATACGGGAGGGAGACAGAACTGGGTTGGAAAGGTCGAGCGCCATCAAATTGGCGGACTTACCCCAGAGAAAATTCAAAGGTGAAAACTGGATTTTCTGAAGCAGGCCGGTGATGACCCCATCAAGCAGCGACGCGCAAAAATCAGCGTGAACTACTTGCTGCGGCAGGCCAAAAGTCTTTTCTCAAAGAAGGCCATGCGATTTCTTACCGTCGAATTGCCCAGCCCTCTCCCCTTCGATGGGGGCCCTTGAGCTGTCGCTCCGGCCTCTCGTTCCGGGTTTCGGGGTGCCATGAAAAAGATCAACAGCATTCATTCCATCCGCTCCTTCAACCTCAAATCCAAGCAAGCACAGGATCTCCTGGTGCGTATCCGCCCCCGGAGCATCTCCAGCAAACCCAACCGCAACCATCGTTCCCGCAATCAAATGCTCGCCCGTTAACCATCATGAAAATCATCCTCATTCATCCCAATAACCGCTTGCGAACCGGCCTTCGCCGTTGGCTCGAAAAGCATACCAACCACGCCGTTTTGTTGGATACATCCAAGGTGTCCAATCTAGCCAAGGAGATCGCTTGTTATGAGCCTGATTTGGTTTTTCTGCCAGCCCCAGAAGCCGACAAGCCTGCCATCGCCTCCTTTGATCAAAGCGGTAAGTATTTTCCAAATCTGCTCTTTGTGCTGCTGCCAAAAACAAAAGACGCAATGCACTCCATCCCACAGCTGGTCGCCCACGCGGAAAACCTGCTGCGGGAGCTTCCGCCGATTCCAATCCGGGAGCCCGAAGAGGGGAAGCTCATTGTTTTTGCCGATCCCGCCCTCAAATGTAAAAATTCAGAGGAACCATCCTCCAATGGTTTTACAGATGAGGAAAACCACAATATCCAAACCATCCGATATATTCAGCAACTCCAAGTCGCGCTCAGCGACGAGCGCCATGCCAAAGCCAAACGCTATCTAGCCCTCCTGCGTCGGGATTACCGCCGGATACGGAATCTAGTTACCAGCGGGATTTGCTCGCGCGCGAGCCAGATCGCTCTGCTCCGAGACCAGATTGGCCGTTGGATGACAGTGCTGGCTCATTATATTCCCGGCATCGAGTTGGAGCATTGCCCCAAGGCGCAGCCCATCTCTACGGCGATCCGATACATTCATCATAGGATGCCAGCAACCTACCATTACCCGGTGGCTTCCATCCTCATGAACCAAATTGAGCAAGATATATGGGGACACATATTGCAGGTGGTTGTCCCCAATGAAGCTGAACCCGATCCCGCCGGCCTTGAACTTCGTCTACTTGGAATTAATGAGTATCTCGCTCAGGTCACCGAAGCGCAGATATTCGCCTTTGAGCAATTCCTGGATCTGAACTCCGAGTTTCACACGACGGATCACCTTTCGCTTCGAACCCGCCAACGGCTCGCTACCTATTTCCGATTTTGGTGCTTGGATCTCATCTGGGCCGATGAAATCTCACTTCCGGTGATGGTCAAAGAGGTTCTTAACGGCGCACTGATACTGCCTAATACCCCGGTAGTCGCCCCTTCGTTCCGAAAGTTCCTCGAAATGATTGCCTCTTACGGGGAAAATCGACGGAGCTTCTAATAACCGCGTTGGCGGGCATGGCTGTCGCCACCCGCCAATGCGTCAGTGATTCCAGCGAAAGAAGCCTTTATAAATATGATTTACTTAATTTGGTTTGCCGTTGCGCTCTGCATTGCAGGAAAAATCATCAAGCTGCTTTGGCGCCTGACACTAATCTTTCTGGCCGGAGTCGAACTCTGCACCATTGGTTTTGCCCTCTTCATCCTATGGTACTTTGGCTATGACGTTAAAAAGATCATTGCCGACCAAAGAGGGCGCGAGTGATTGTCCTCGCTCCCCCTTTGGAATTCCCCTCCACGCCGTAGGGGGGAACTCTGGGTTATTCTGACTGTTTTCTGCTCTGCATAGGTCGGATAGGCGAGAATATTAATCCCCATGTAATTTTCCCTTGTCGTCTAGTTGATCTGCCCCAGAAAAGCCCGGATGAATCCAAGTGTGTTGTGTTTCTATGTCGTCGATTAGTAAATCACGTTACCATCTTTTTCTCTCTGGATTGTGCCTTCTGAAGACTTTTATGGTGATCCAGCGGTGAAATTCGGATCACATCTTTAAATTTCGGCGTCCAGTTCCCGGTGGGGTGCCCTTCATCCCGCTGCAAAATTTTTCAAAGGATTGTCGTTTTGGATGCGTCTTAGGTGTTAAAAGAACGCATGGTCGTCCCCCCAAAAGACATCGAAACCGAGGAACTGGTGAGCTTGGCTCAAGGGGGCGACCCGGCGGCATTTAATGAACTGTTTGAGCGTTTTTACCCTATGATTTACGCCTTCTGTTACCGGGCCTGTCTGCACACGGCACAGGCGCAAGATCTTGCGCAGGAGACGCTCATCAAGGCCACGCGGTCCCTGGGAACTTACCGCCGCGATTCGTCGTTCAAGTCCTGGGTTTACCAAATCGCCACCAACACCACGCGAGATTGGCTGCGCAAACAGGCGCGGGAGGAACGTCTTGCCGAGGCTGCCGCGGATCAGTGGATTGCGGGCTCTCAGGGGCCGGAACCCGAGCATGCGCGCTTAGCTGAAGCGCTGGGAGGGCTGCCCGATGATTTGCGGCTGGCGATTGTGCTGACGTTTTACGAGGGGATGAGCCACGCGGAAGCGGCCCGGACGCTGGGCTGTGCAGAGACCACGGTTTCGTGGCGAATTTTCCGCGCGAAACAAAAACTGAAACACTTTCTTTCCCGGGAGGATCGGCCATGAAAGACACGGATCTCCACAGACTGATGGGCAAATTGACGGTTCCGCCCCTGGACGAAGCCGCGCGGGAAAAGGCGCGCTATCGGGCTGCGGTGGCCTTTGCCAATTCGCCCGCCACTCCTGCCCATGAGCCGTCGCCCATCCGGTGGCGAAAATATGCGGCCGTCGCCATGGCGGTGCTTTTCATTGCGATGGGTTTATGGGTAACCCTGCGCCCTCATTCCGCTCCCAATGCCGACGCTCAACTGCTCGCTGAAATGGAAAAGCTGTTTCCCGGGCAGCTCGATGGCGTGATTTGCTCCAACGGGAATGTGGACCTTGATATTGCGCAGAGAACCTCCGGGGCGAACTCCAAACAGGCGTTGGCGCTTACGCTGCGACGAGGCAAGCAGATCGTGCGCGTGCTGGGATTTAGCGGACGGGAAGTGCGCGTGAAGTTGGGCGGAAAGCTGTGTGCTTTGGAGCCGCTGGTCACCGGCGATGGAAAGATCATCGTGCAGGGGACCGATTTTGTCTGGACGGGCTCCCAGCCGATCCATATCGCGGGCTATCAACTCGAAGCGCGGACCCTTTCGTTATGAACCCGATAATACTAGGTACAGTGACTCTAATCATGTCCCTGGGAACAGTGCCTGTGAACGATAGCAAAACCCCGGCGTCGTTTGATGGGTTTGGCGGCACATCCGCGTCCATTGCGATCGAGATTTTGCCGGTAAGCCTCAACCTTTTGGCCCCGGTGGAAATCCGGGCCGACCTGTACCAAAAAGGGCAGACACTTTTGGCTCCCATCCAAAAAGAAATCGAAGTGGCCCAGCCTTCAGTATACGAAGGCTGCTTTGGTAATCCGACGTATGTGTTGCCGCTGATTTGCTGGCAACTGCCGATCCCGGAGGTGAAAAGAGAGACGCAATTTGTGGCCCGGTTGCGGACGAAATCCGGCGACGGTCCTTGGCTCTCCTCGGGACAGATTTATATCACGGCCTATCCCCGGGATTTCGTAAAAACAGCTCTTGCTGCTGTCTGCAAAGCCAGACCACTGCGCCTTTTGGGCGAAAGCTCACGGCTCCACGCCTTTTTCAAAGCGCAGAACGTCCCATTCGAGACGGCGGGGGAGGGGCTCAATGCACTCCCCGCGAATGGCGGCCCGGAGATTTATTTTATCGAATCCGACGCCGCCAACCTGACCGATTGGCTCGCCGCCAATCCCCATTGGAAGGGGAACCTCGTGGCTTTCTGTCCCGATGCGCCGCTGCTGTCCGGGGTGTTTGTCACCAGGCAGGACGGGTTGCACTTGGCAAAAGTCACGTTGCCGCTGCTCGACTCCCTTTCCTCCAATCCCCGCAACCAAAAGACCTTTTTGGAAATCCTCGAAACAGTCAACCACCCGTAGCTTATGAAACGATTGCTTATCCTCTTATTCGCCCTTGCGGCATTGGCCCCGGCGCGCGCCGCGGAACCGCTCACCGCCGCCGTGCTCGATTTCCAAACCTCCGGCCCGGGGTTTGACAAAAAGGGAGCCGAAGCCGCCGTGCTGCTCAACGCCAAACTTTCCAGCGATCCCAACCTCATCCTGGTCGAGCGCCAGGAACTCGACAAGGTGTTTGGCGAACAGGAACTGGGGCTTTCGGGCAACGTCACGCCTGAAACGGCGGCGAAAGTCGGCCAGCTTACCGGTGCGAAAGTGATTATCACCGGGCGGATCTTCGGGGCCGATAACAAATATTACGCAGTAGCCAAGATTATCGGCACCGAGACCAGCCGCGTTTATGGCGAAACGGCTCTGTTCTCTTCGCTGGACGCCCTGGACGGCGCGATGGATCAACTCGCGCCCAAGATTCTCTCCACGATTGATAAACGCGCCGACACGCTGGTCGCCAAGGTCGAAGATCCGGCGGCCCGCATCGAGCGGCTCAAAAAACTGGTCGCGGGCAAAACGCTCCCCAGTGTCAGCGTTCAAATCGCCGAACAACACCTTTCCCGGGCCGTCGCGGACCCCGCCGCGCAAACCGAAATCAAATTCATTTTGCAGCAACTCGGCTTTGAAGTGGTGGACGCTTCCTCGGGCAAACCCTCCGATGTGGTGATCAGCGGCGAGGCATTCAGCGAGATGGCCGGACGCCGGGGCAACCTGGTTTCCTGCCGCGCCCGGGTGGAACTCAAAATCACCCGTCCCGCCACGGGAAGCCTGCTTTTGGCCGACCGCCAGACCGGCGTGGCCGTCGATCTCGCCGAAAACATGGCGGGCAAAAGCGCTCTTCAAAATGCCGCCGCGAAGTTGATCGACCGGATCGTCCCCGCAATCACCGCCCGTTGATCGAACATGCGAAGGATCGCACACCAAAGCGGACGTTCCTTTGCCCTGGCGCTCGCGGGCTTTGTCCTTTGGCTGCTTATGGCAACGGAAGCCTGGGCCAACACGCGGCTGGCCGTGATTGGTTCGGACGCCGACAGCGACCTTATCGCGCTGCTGACCGCCCGGTTTTCGCAATCGCCCGGCGTGGACTTGGTGGAGCGGGAAGAGATTCAGCGCATCGCCGCCGAGCACAGTTGCAGGCGCTCGCTTCCCGGGGCGACTTCAAGCAGACCGGGGCGCTACTCCATGCGCAGGGGCTGATCGTCCTGACTCGCGAAACCCGATCCAAGCGGCCTGTGGAAATGGCCCGGCTGATTGCCGTGGAGCCCGGGGTGGTCGTGGACGCCATCGCTTTTCCCGTCTCGGACAAAGCGGAATCCGATGCGGCGCTCCTTCATGCGAGATTTGGGCCGTTGATTGAGAAAGTCCGTTTGCCATCAGGCCAAAACGCCGTGGCGATTTCGCTGCTCGGGCTCAAGTTCGATGTAGATTCCCTCCAAGCCAAAGCCGTGGAAAACCAGCTCAACCGGCTCATATCGGACCGGCTGATCCATGAGCCGGGTTTCTTTGTGTTGGAGCGTTGGAAAATGGAATCGCTCGTTTGGGAGAAAAGCCTGACGGCTACCCCAGCGCCGTTTTGGACGGGGAGCTATTTGATGGAAGGAGCGATTCACCGGCAGGGGAAAATGCTGACGCTTGCGGTGCGTCTCAAAAAAGCCGATGCCACCGCAAAGGAAATTCGGCTATCCGGTTCGGAGGAAGATCTGGCGGGCATTGCCGACGAGCTCGTGAGCCAAATCAAAAAAGAACTCGGCTCGCAAGGGGCGGCGTTGGCGTGGGATAAAACTGCCGAAGCGGAAAATCAGGTCCGCCTCGCCGAATGGGCCATGGCTAATGACTTGCCTGGCGATGCCGTTTCCGCCGCTGAAAGCGCCGTTGCGCTCGGCTTGGCCGAACCCCGCGTGGAGACGCTCCGGATTCGGGCCTATTGCATGGTGGCCTACCCGGATGATTTGCTGGTCGGCTCGCATTCCTATGCTCCGGCGAAATTCAAAAAGGAAACGGCGCTGCAAAGTGTTGAAGCCGCCACCGAGGCGGTGAGGCTCTTAAATTGGTTTACCCAAAAATATTCCACCGTGCCCAAGCCGTGCAACTTTACGCTGGAGCACCCGGAATATCTCGCGCCTCGTGTTTTGATGATGGCCTTCCGCGTCTTGCGTGGGGCGTACGAAAGCGAAATTTACGTCGAACATCCGGCGGAGGTCGCGGCATTGCGCGCGGAGGTCCGGCAAGTGGGCGGCCTGCTCCGCCACGCCAAACCGGAGGGGCTTCCTCCCAAGATGGACTATAACGTCAACGCTCCCTACTGGACGGAAACGCCGGCGGAAACCCTTGCCGTTTACCGGCGTGCGCTCGCACGGCCCATGAGCCCCGCTGGGGTGTTCGGCACACCAGAACATCTCCGGGAGGAGTGGGGGACAAGATGGTGCCATTATCCATCTCTTGATAATCCCAAACTGCCCAAAACGCACAGTCCGCTCCTGGTGGCGTGGACGCCAGAGGCGGAAAGGGAGATCCCCGCGCTTTGGAAAGCGTTTGTCGAGGAACTCAAAAATGCACCCTCACTTCAAACTCAAATTGACGGGCTGATGTTTGAGTATGCGACCACGGAACATCACGCAGAATTGTTGGGATCCATTCACGATTTAATCTGGAATCACCGCGCCGAAATCTTTGGCCCCGAGAGCCGGATCAAAATCAGCGGGATCCAGAATTCTCTTCGGGATCACCAAGCCGACAAGGGCTCATCTTTTTCGTTTTCAGCCAAGCTGCTGTGCTATCTTTTGGAACAGCGAGTCAAAACGGATATCTCAACGTGGAGTGAACTTCTCGATCCCACCCGCAACTGGACCGTTGAAGAGGCGCAAGCCGTGGAACCGTTGATTACTGGATATGAGCAAGCGCTCGCCGCGTCAGCGGATCAATCGGATCGGGAGCTTTTGCCTCACCTATCGAATTTTCACCACGTGCTTTTGCGCCAGTACCCCGACCTTGTCGCAAAAGAACAGGAACGGCCCGGCGAAATTTCCGTTGGACATTACTGGAACCTGTTCGCGCAGGATGCGCTGAAAAATATCCCGAGAGATTGCTATATCGAGCAGCCATGTTGGATCCAAGGGCGGCTCTGGTTTGCGATTGGAGAGGATCGCCGCATTTGCGGTGTCGCCCCCCAGACAAACGATCTCGTGACGTTTCAATGGCCGGAGAATCTTCACCTCGGAGAGCCGCCCATTGGCAGGGGAGGGCGTTCCTTCGATGTCACATCCACCGCTGTTTATCTTGCGGAACGGGCGGATGTGCTTTGCTATCAGCGCGCTACCGGTAAATGGAAGCGGTTCGATCTCCCTCCGTCCTTTTACATGGTTCGCGCCCATGGGAACGAGCTTTACCTGCCTTTTCCTCAAAACGAGCAGGGATGCCCCGTAGTGGGCAGCGGAATGCTGAAACTGACCTCCAGGGATGCCCCCTACGATGTTCTGTTTAGCAGCCGCCGGACGCCCGCCGTGAGCCCGCTGGACGGGAAATCGGCGAACAAACCGGAGGCCGTTGTGGATGACCGGCAGGGACACGTTTATTTTTCCTGGCTGGACCACACGATCCAAAAGCGGCATGGCTATATTTGGGAAAGCCAGGTTTATCAATGGTCCGAGGCGCAAAAGAGCTGGGAGAAGGTTTTCTTTACCGGTCGGCGGATTCAACTGAAAGACGAGCGCCCGGGAGCGTTGATCATGACGGAAGGGATTCGCGGCAGAAGTATGTCTTTTGGCAATTTTGACCAGATCGTATTGCTCAACCCCGACAGCGGCCAATTTGAACTTCTGCTTGAAAATCCGGAGGCAAAGCAACATCCCGTGGTGAATGCCCCGCGCTGGGAATTTCCCCAAGCACTCTGCAACGAATTGCCGGGATCAAACCGCCGTCACGAAATGGGATGGAATGCGAACGGTTCGCTTTGGATCATTTCCTATGACCAAAAGTATAGCGACTGGAGCGGGGCCAACTATACGTTGTATGCCTTCCTCCCGGGACAGAAAACGGCCATACAGATTCCGTTGCGGTTTGAGGTTCCAGAGCAGGATAAAAAGGATCTGAAAGGTGTTTTTTCCAACCCCAAATTCCCGGGTTGCATTGAAAAGCCGGCTCTTTTTTCCAAAGGCGTCTTTGCCACCGAAAATGGGCTCATTATCACGGCTCAGTTGACGCCCGGCTTCTGGTTTCTGCCTTATTCGGAGATCCCTCAACTCTCCCAACCCGCCGCTTCTCAATGAAATCCCGCCTTCTCCTGCTGACTTTTCTGCTATTAAGCCTGGCCGATGGATGGGCCGCGCCGCGCCTTGCCATTCTCGCTGACGAAGGTTCCCAGCCTCTGGCCGACCTTCTGAGCGCCGGGTTTTCGCAATCGCAGGGAATCGAGATGGTCGAACGGTTGGAAATTCAGCGTATTGCCGCCGAGCATCAGTTGCACGAACTCGTCTCCCGGGGGCATTTTCAAAGAACCGGCGCGTTTCTCCATGCTCAAGGGCTGATCGTCCTGACCTGCGATGCCCATTCCAAACCGGCGATGGAAGCGGCCCGGCTGATTGCCGTCGAACAGGGCGTGGTGATCGATACGATAAGCCTTCCCGTTTCCCAAAAAGCGGATTCGGATGCGGCGGCGATCCAGGCGAGGTTTCAGCCTTTGCTAGGCAAAATCCAGATGCAGCCGGGTCAAAACGCCGTGGCGATTTCGCTGCTCGGGCTCAAGTTTGATGTCGATTCCCTTCAAGCCAAAGTCGTGGAAAACCAGCTCAACCGGCTCACGGCTGACCGGCTGATCCATGAGCCGGGTTTCTTTGTGTTGGAGCGCTGGAAAATGGAATCGCTCGCTTGGGAGAAAAGCCTGACGGCTACCCCAGCGCCGTTTTGGACGGGGAGCTATTTGATGGAAGGATCGATTCACCGGCAGGGGAAAACGCTGACGCTTGCGGTGTATCTTAAAAAAGCCGATGCCAGCAGAATCGAATTTCAGCTTTCCGGGTCCGAAGAAAACCTCGGTGCGATGGCCGATGGGATAGCGACGAAGCTCAGGGCGGAACTGGGAATGCAGGGCGCTGTGGCGTTGCCTTGGGATAAAATCGCTGAAGCGGAAAACTTCGCACGGCTTGCCGAATGGGCCATGGTGAATCAACTCCCCGGCGAGGCCATTTCCGCTGCCAATAGCGCGGCGGCGCTGGGCCTCGAAACGCCGCGGGTGACTGCTGTTGGATTGCTGAATGCCATCCGGGTTTGCAGTTCCGCGCCACAGACGCCATCGTTTCTGCCCAACCTGCTTGGCTACATGCTGGATGCGCGTACAAAAACCGACATTCTTACGTGGGACGCATTTCTTCCCGGCAACCAGAAGTGGACGGAGGAGGACGCAAAGTTGTTGGAACCTAAGCTGACCGCGATGGAGCAATCGCTTCCCTCCAATCCGCCTTGCGTGGCGCAAAAAGGGCGGAACCGATCACCACGCCCGGCTCCGCCGCCGTCAGTCGCACGGACAGGATTTCGCTTTTGTCGACGGTTTCCTTGCCCAAAATCAAGAGGCCGTTTGCGTGCAGCAGCGAGGAAATGGAAAGCTGCTCCTGCAAATTACCCGCTTTTGAAAGTGCGTGTTCACGAAGAATGCGGTCCACCTCCGGCCGCTCTACCAAAGCAATTCCATCGGTTTGGGAAAGGATCGATGTCAGGATCGGCTCCAGCTCTTCGGTTGCAGCGGTGTTCAGAATGGCAATCCGCACCGTTTCCGCGTGGATAGCCACGGCCAAAAACAGCAGAAAAACCAGCGGGAGGAAACGGGATTTCATCGGGCAACGGCGGGTTGGGAAAGTTGGGGGATTTCCGCGTAAGGCAGGAACCAAAAACCAGGAGACATTTGCGCCGTAATGACAAGCCCTTGGGGCGTCGCAAAAAGCCCGTTGTCGGCCAGCAGCGGCCGATCAAGATTCGCCCCGCGCTGCTTGCTCCATTTTTGATCCTCTTCCGATAAAGTAAAGCGCAGCGGAATCTGCACCGCTGTTTTGCGACCGGGCACGAAGGCGAATAGCAGATACTCAGAGCCGTTGTTCTCGCCGAGCTTCTTGTCATAGGCCAGCACCCATAGCGTTCCGTTGTACCAGGCCATTTCATGGAAGCGGACCGCATTGGGGAGAATCCGGCATAGCTCCGGCGGGAAATCCCAGCGCGCGGGCGGTTTCAGCGGATGCTGTTCCGCATCGGGATTTTCCAGCAAAAGCTCGAACTTCCCGGTCTCAGGGTTCAACAGCACGATCTGCTCGAACCGTGCATAACCATACATGCTTAACCCGTCGGGCGGGTTCCCCCGGGTCATGATGAGCGCCCCCGGGCGCTCGTCCTTGAGGCGAATACCCCGGACGGAGGAAAACACTTTCTCCCATTCCTTTCCCTCCGAGGACCACCGGTAGACCTGGCTCTCCGAGCGAAGGCCGGGCGAAACGGTGCGATCCGGAATATCCCACCACCAAAAATAGACGTTCCCTTTTCGGTCCTCAAACATCCCCTGGGGCGTATTTTTGGACCTGCCGTCCAGCAGATTGACCGGGGGCGTCCGGCGGCTGCTAATGAGCACGTCGCAGGAATCATCGGTTGCGTTGAGTTTTAACAAGCCGCCGCCTTTATCGGGGCTATTGGAGCCAAGGGCCGGAAAGGTTGCATATAGCCCCGAGGCAAGCGCCCGCACGATGAACGAGTCCACGGGAAGAGCCCACCGTTTCGATTCTCCAGAAATACGATCCACCTGAAGCACCGTGGACCCGCTTTTGTATAGAATATGCTTCGTTGTGATCTCAACAGGCCGCATCTCATGCGGATTTTCAAGATCAACAACGTCTAGGGAAAAGGGGGCGATCCCGCACAAATGATCCCGCCCCCGGTGCCCCGTTGTAAACCAAAGTTTGCCCTCGCGCCACCCCTGCCATGCGATATCGGAATCCTTGGGGACCGCACTCAAGGCCGGTTGCGTTTGGGTGTTCCAGAAATGGCCAACCGCGATCTCTCCCGGCCGGGGAACCACTTGCGGAGCCAGCACGGGATATTGACGCCAAATCGAGTTATGAACGGAGGCGAGCTTATCGCGCAGTCTTTTTTCATCTTGATTGGGATCCCGAAAGCCTGGCGCAGGATATCGTGTCGCGGTTTACGCCGTTGCTGCGCAAGCTCAATGTTAAGCGCGAAGAGGCCGTGCCGATTTCGCTGCTGCGTCTGCGCTGTTCCGTCAAAACGCCGGAAACGCAAACGCTGGAAAATCAGCTCGCGTTTCTCTTCACCAACCGGCTGATCGCGCAGCCGGAGTTCTTTGTGCTGGAACGGTGGCGGCTGGGCGACGCACTTTTGGAGAAAGAGTTGGCCCACTCCGATGAGGGCGGATTTTGGAACGGTGCTTACCTTGTGGACGGCGAGATCGAGGCATCCGGCACGGTTCCCATGAAGGTGAACGTCAAGGTTTTCGCCCGCTCCCCGGAAGGCAAAGAAGTTCAAACCATCGAAGCGCAAGGGGAGGGGGGCCAACTGCCAGAACTGGCCGCCCTGCTGGCCTCGAAGGTTGCCTCGCTGATTGCAAAGCAACCCATTCCAGCGACAAGCTGGATGCCTGAGAAGGAGAGCCATGAATACGTGCGCGAGGCGGAATGGGCCTTGCAGGGCAATCTCCTGCCCATCGCTCGCGCGGCATTGGAATCGAGCGGAGCCTTGGGCAATCACGAACGGGATTATTTTCGGCTGGGCGCGAATATCTATAGTGAACTGGTCAATCGTGCGCATGAAAGGGATCTGCGCAAAAACCCTGAACCAATCCGCCACGCCCAACTGGCCCTGGATAGCTACGAGCGCTTCCTGGCCGCGCCGGCTCCCTCGCCAACGACGGATGGCAAGCCGAAACACTGGACCCAGTCCTTCAGGGAAAATCGCGAGTACGTCGCCATGGACGTTCTCAATACGGCTTCGGATGTATTGCGCGACGCGTTTAACCAGGGGCTTCGAACGGACCCGACGATTGCCGATATCCGGAGCCGGTCGCGCGAGTTGTTTGCGACCATCATGGCGTGGAAGTGTCAGTTTCTCAATCGCTCGGGAGCGCCTCATATTAACGCTGCGGCCTCCTACCCTTATTGGTACGATACTCCCGCCGATGCCCTGGGTGCCTGCCGTAAACTCCTGGCCGCACAGCCGCCGGAGGTTTCCGTGGGGCACATGGACCGGCTGCGTTACGCCTTGCTGCGTTGCGATGTCTCCGGCCTGGGGATGAATACTTACAGCCCCGTGTGGGATGTCAGAAACATTCCCCATCTGGTCGGTTGGAGCGGGCAAACGCCTGAAAACTGCGCCACGCTCTGGCGGGATTTCATTGGCACACTCCTGGCGTCCCCCGATGTGGGCGAACAATCCGATGGAATGCTGCTTCAGATTGTGGATGAAAAAGCGGCCAGCCCGGCGCATTTGCAGACGGCGCTCGAAAAATTATGGAATTACCGGGAGCAACTTCTGGCGCAACACAAAATCGGTCCGGTAGTCGCCACGCTCGACGCCTATTTGCAGCGGAACACCAAGCCGGGCCCGGATCAACCCTCCGCTGGATTCGACCACGCTTACCGGCTGCGCTGGCTGCTTTACTTTTTGGAACATTCAAAAGATGAAGATGTGAATTTGCTGGCGCTATGGGCGCAGGATGACTTCACCGAACAAGAAGCGGACCGCGTTTGCAAAGCGTTGCGAGGCTATCGCGAGCGGGCATCCGGTTCCAACTTCCTCAGAGCCTGCCAGGAAATTGAAAACAACTGGCTCGATCGCTATCCCAACATCCGACCCACGCCGCCGCCGGGAACTTTGCGGGTGACGCAATTTTTTCCCATTCCGGAGCTGTTGGAGGCAAAGGCTGCCAAGTGGGCGGTTCAAATCGCGCCTTGGGGAGACAAACTCTGGCTCTGCGTGACCACCAATGGGAACGCTTGCCGGGGGGCTCTTTATGGAGTCGCGTTATCGGACTTCAAGCGTAGCGATGCCATCGAGCTTCCGCCCTCCATGCCGATGCAGTTCAAGTCGTTCGATTATGACAACTTTGATGTGGGCGAGCGGGCCTTCTACTATCGGGCGTATGGCCAGGTGTCTCGGTATGATCGCGGTAAGCAGCTTTGGACCGCCATCACCTTGCCCGGCGACCGCGGCGGATGGGGATGGTCGGAGATTCTTCCCGAAGGGGACGACTTTTTTATAGGCCGCTCCTCCAATATGAGCCAGGACCACGTCTCGGGCGTTTGGAAATGGATCGCCGCCACAGGTGAATTCGAGACCATCTCCAGCAGTCGGCGGCGGCCCGCGCAAAACAAACTCGATGATTGCGGCGGCTATGGTAGCACGGACGTCTTTCGCGGCCCGCAAGGTCAACTGGCCGTCCGCGCCACCGGCTTATCCTATTTATACAATGCCGGGAGTGCCCAATGGGAACCGATTCCCGGCGTGGGTGGTAAAGAGGTTCACCTTACCTGGCATGGCGGCTCGACAACGACGCGACCATTCAGCCGGAACCGCAACTTGATCCCTATAACGGCTTTTCCCGAACCTTGCCGCCTGCGCCCAAAACCATGCTCGTGGAATTGGAAAAGCGCGCCAGCACCGCCCAAGGCTCCATCCGGGGCCAGTGGCTCTACTTGCGCGGCGCGGTTGCTTTCCACTATGGCGACAAAGTGGACGCGCAAACATGGTTTGAAAAAGTGCTCGCTGAATTCCCTGACCATCCCCGGGCCGAAACGGCTCTTTTGATGAAGGGGCGGTGTCTGCTCTCTGCTTCCCGCGCCCCGGGCTATGACTTTGACGAACGCACCAAAGACGGGAGCTTGCGCGATGCCGCCCAAGCGGCATTCGATGCATACCTCAAGAAGTATCCCGAAGGCCGCTTCGCCTCCGACGCGAAGGGTTGGCTGGGCGGCCTCGCTTGGGATGCCGAGGATTACCTCGGTTCACTGGAGTGGTATATCCGGCAAGCAGAGACGCCCGATCATCCCGAAGTGCTCAAATCCGTCGTACTGATGATCGAGAAAACGTTGCGGCGGCTGGCCGCGACCGAAGATGCGGAAAAGCGCAAGGCTGCTTTTGCTCTCGTCGCGGCCCACCCACAGGTGGCGATGGGGATGCTTTACCTTGTACTTGGATCCCCAGACGCGGCATTCCGTTTTCAATACCCGGAAGACCGCGAAACGCCGTCCATGCTGACGGACAAAATTCGTAAATGGAGGCAAACGCTCCTACCCGAGCTGGCTGCCGCCGTGGCCGCGCAACAACCCGCCTATCAATCCGAAGCCTGGCATCCCCGCTATCTCGCACTCCTCGTCCACGCAGCCAGTAACGCAGGAAAGCATGACGAAGCACTGCGCATTGCCGCGCTTGATCCCCAGCCCGAGGCTAGCGAAGACCTCAGCTTTGCCAAGGCTGTCGCTCTCCAGCGTGCGGGAAAGACAGCGGAGGCTATCGCGCAATACCGCCTGCTTCTCAAAAAATTCCCCGGCCATTATCCTCCCGGTGTGCCCGCTGCCATTCGGGAAAGGGGCGGCCATTACTATAATCCTCACCAGGAAAATCCGCTGGGCGACGCCGCCCGGATCCGCCTAGCCATCGCTCTGCGCGACAACCACCAGACAGGACTTGCGTTGTTGGAATTAAAAGCCTTGCAAGTCGAGCAGGGCGAAAAAACCTACGAAGAACCGTTCCGATTTTTGGCCGACTATACCTTCGCCTTCACTGACTCGGGCATCTATCCCAGCCTCTCCAATGCGGAACCGGAGCAGATCGCGCAGTTGACCGACACGTTACGCCATTTTGCTCCATTACCGGAGTTGGCGGCAGCGGCAGAGAAGACGGACGATCAAGCGTTTGCGTGGGATTTACGGGCGCTCATCGCCAAACGCGCATTGGCTCGCGAGGACTTCCTGACGGCGCGGCAGATGATGAGCGCGGCTCAGTACGGTCCGGCGCATCCGCAGCGTGCCCATCGGGCTCAAAGAGACGGTGCTGGTGGTGGAAGTGCCCCAATGTTATTGCCCGGCCTGCCAGAAGAGCTTCGAGGTCTCCCCCCCTTTGCTCGAGCCTACGT
>DBMP01000009.1 GCA_002298145.1 Spartobacteria bacterium UBA695
CCACTCGCGTGGGGAGACCCGGAGGGTCGCAATGGCATGATGGCTGCGGCGCGGACCATCCCCACTCGCGTGGGGAGACCGCACCTCTTGTCGGCCCGCTGAGCCTTACAATCGGACCATCCCCACTCGCGTGGGGAGACCGATTCCATCTCGCTGCCTTTGTAACAGGACTTTGGACCATCCCCACTCGCGTGGGGAGACCTTCTCGGTCGCCTGGAGCGTCGGCATGAAGGCCGGACCATCCCCACTCGCGTGGGGAGACCCGGAAACCGGAATTCGCTCTCAACCTCGATGACGGACCATCCCCACTCGCGTGGGGAGACCGCGGTCTGGTTTTTGTTTTTATTCTCGTGCTCCGGACCATCCCCACTCGCGTGGGGAGACCGAGATTGTCGTTTTCAGCGATTGCGGTGGCAGCGGACCATCCCCACTCGCGTGGGGAGACCGATACAAGTTCGGGCTCGACGATCTTGTACCCCGGACCATCCCCACTCGCGTGGGGAGACCTCGCTAGCGGGGCTAACCTCGTCAGCCGTGGTCGGACCATCCCCACTCGCGTGGGGAGACCAGGAAAACCTGCGGCAAGATCTCGCTAACAGGCGGACCATCCCCACTCGCGTGGGGAGACCCCTAGAATATCAACGACTTACGAGGCTGTTTTCGAGCTTTTTCAGGAGAATCAGAACGGCTGATTATCTGGATCGGCCCATTTTTCTGCGACGAGCCAGAGACCGCTCAGCGTAGTGTCCTGGCGGTCGGGTTCACCCCAGCGTTCGATTTTAAACCCTTGGCAGTTGGGTTCGCTGGTGATGATGAGGAGACTCATCCCTACGGCGTTGCGCTTGACGTATTCCAGCACTTTATCGCGGGTGAGCGAGGCATCGTTGGCGATCATGCGGCCAAAGAGGGCGATGTCGGCGGCGTCGAGGCGACTGGCCTTTTTGGCGGCTTTCTTGGGATCGGTTCCGTTGGTCACCTCGGCGGCGATCTGTTCGATTTCGCACGGGGAGAGGAATACGGCGGTGGTGACAAGTTCTTTGTTCTTGTCGATTTTGCTCAACGCTTCCCGAACTAAATCTGTCTTGGCCTGGGCCTCTTCTGGAGAGAGCCCGGCTTTTTCAAAGGCTGCGAGGAAAGGCTCGACCAGACGGCGGCTGCGGACCCCGTTGAAAAGGGCCTCGGGATATTCGTCGCGGGCGAAGGTACGCACGGCGCGTTTGAGGCATTGGCTGGAGAGCCGAGCGCGGGTGACTCCGCCGAAGACAGCGGATTTGGGTGCCCCCACGTCGTCGCGGTTGAGGCAGGAAACAGGGTAGGATTGGAGAATATGGAGTTCGATGAGGTTCATAGGGTCGATTGAGTTGGAGAAAGTTGGATGGGTTGAGTTTGGTTATTGAGGGGCAAGCACCAGCATGCCGAAGCCGAATGCCTTGGCGCTGCCGATGCCTTGGGTGAAAGCCTGACGGAATTTCTCCGGGTCGGTGACGCGGAGAACACCTTGAAATTCCACACCGGAATGCAGCCCCAACATGCCGTTTTTGATGAAGTATTGTCGGGCGCGCGGCACTGTGCGGACCTGATCGATGGCGATGATAAATCCGTGGGCCTCGGCCTTGCGCGTCAACCAAGAGAGCAGGCCGGGGATGATTTTCCCCTCCGCGTCTTCGGTATCTTCGCGGGACACGATGGGCACCCGGCGTCCGTTTTTGGTTGTCACCCCGTTCTTTTCGGAGCGGGTTTTTCGTGTAGGGTTGGCCACGAGACTGAAGCGAAAAACCGTTTGGGTCAGGAAGGTTTCAGGAACAATTTTGCTGCGCCACGCAGGTTCCGGGCACCACGGGGGACGCTGCGGGGCGGTCGAGGAAAGGATGAGTAGGCGGAAGCCGCAGTCCACGGGATCGAGGCGGGTGAGAAAATCGCGAGTGTCCTTTTCCCTTCCCGGGAAGCAGAGCCAGGTTTTCTTGTGCCAGGCGTAGGTGTCCCGGAGTCCCGCTTTGGCGGCCGTTTCGTGGTCGATTTGAATTTCGGCGAGGTAGAGGCTCATGGGTTAGGCGGGGGTTTGGGGGGCTGCGCTTACATGATAATATTCTTTAGCCCAACAAACCTTTACCTCCTGGGCGTCCTCTGGGGAATTTCGCCAGTGGCATAGATCCCTAAAGAGACGGACGTAGTTGATCGGGATGTTGGCTGACGCTGCCCGTCGAACGTAGGCAGGAAGAAGTTTCAAAATCTCATTCACCGAATCACACGCCAGGATACGGCGGAAATGGGCGTCAAAGGTTTCGCGGTTGGAGCCAGCCAGCCTCCGGCAGGTGACACCAAAGTTGCAATAGGGTTCCGTGGTGTGGAGGCGATGCCATGCGTAGAGAGCGGGGATTACCGCTGGCTCCGGCAGCGGTTCCCGTGTGTCTTTCAGGTCATTGAGGACATCAAACGGAACGATCATCGGAATATCAGCAAGCCGCTCCAGCATTTCACCGCTGCGGCCATCAACTCGGCACTGATTGAGGCGCAGAAGCGCGGGATTATTGCGATCCCCGAGGTTGACGCCATTATCTGCCAGGAGCAGCACAAGGACACGGTCTGTGAAATCATTGGCCGCAAGGTTTATGAAATCAGCGGCGGGGTAACATGCAAGGTCGGTGGGGTTCGGTATTTGGTACCGGCGTAAGTAGAGATTTATGCCCGCGCCACAAGCAACTCATCCCAGCGAGTCGTAAAGCTCGGGGATTTCCGTGCCTGCCGCATTTGCCACTTCTGCTGAAACCCCATGGTTCCATACCGCACGGTGTTGGAGCCATAGCGGCGATTGATCTGGTCAACAAGCGCATCAAGGCGGCGGCTTGCAGGGCTGGCTGCTGGGGTGTCGAACAGTTGAAGCTGGGCGTTACCCTCCTGGCTCAACTCCGTCAGAAACACCCCCACTTTCCGGTATACGCCCCCTGGACGGTAAATCTTCCGCAGGAGAGACGAGGCTCCCGCAATAAGCGCGGGGGTGTGGCAAGTCGGTTCCGGCAGTGAGGTGTGCGCAGCAACATAACCTTGCGGCTGATCAGGCCGGGGGCGACTTGGTTCGAGATAAATTTGGATGTGCCCGGCCAACTGTCCCCCGGCCCGGAGCTTTTCCGCAGCCCGGGCGGTGAAAGTAGCCAAGGCTTGCTCCAACTCTTCCAGGCTCTCGACCGGGTGCCCGAAGGAACGAGCCGTGGCGATCCCTTTTTGTGGTTCCGGTGCCTTGTCCAATTCCAGGCATGAAATCCCGCTGAGTTCCCGGACGACTCGTTCCCCAACCACCCCCAATTCGCCGCGCAGCCACGCCATATCGGCCTTTTTCAAGTCGAGAGCGGTGTGGATGCCCTTTGGGGCAAGGCGGGCTGCGGTACGGCGTCCAATGCCCCAAATGTGACCGCAAGGCACCTTGGCCAGAATGGAATCCAGATCCGGGGTAGCCGTCAGGTCGAACACCCCTTGGCGGTCAGGCGTCTTTTTGGCGAGCCGGTTGGCCAGCTTGGCAAGGGTTTTGGTCGATGCAATCCCCACCGAAACCGGGATGCCGGTCCACTGGCGCACCCGGGCACGTATTTCCCGTCCCCAATCGTCCCCTTGCCAGGCCTCCAGCCCCAGGAAGGCTTCGTCGATGGAGTAGACTTCCATGTGCGAAACCATGGGGCGCAGCGTGATCATGACCCGCGCCGACATATCTCCATAGAGGGAATAATTGGAACTCAAGACCGCCACCCCATGCCGCCGGAACTTCTCCTCGCATTTGAAGGCGGGGGCTGCCATTTCGATCCCCAGGAGTTTGGCCTCCTCGCTCCGGGCGATGACACACCCGTCGTTGTTGCTCAACACCACGACGGGCTTCCCGATGAGCCGTGGGTTAAACACGCGCTCACAGGAGGCGTAGAAGTTGTTGCAATCGACCAGGGCGAACCGGGTTTTCATCGTGGCCGATGGATCACAAACGTGACTACTCCCCAGATCGTCAGTTCCTGGTTCTCGCTGATCTCGATGGGGGCGAACTCGGGGTTCTCGGCTTGCAGAAAGACCCGCTTGCCCCGCTTCCGCAGCCGTTTGACGGTGAACTCTCCATCCAGCATGGCGATGACGATCTGCCGGTCTTTCGGGGCGACCGAGCGATCCACGATGAGGGTGTCACCTTCCACTATCCCGGCGTCCTTCATGGAGTTCCCCTGAACCCGGACAAAGAAGGTGGCAGCGGGGTTGCTCACAAGATGCTCGTTGAGATCCAGCGAGCGTTCCAAGTGATCATCGGCGGGCGACGGGAACCCCGCCTGCACGCTGGCCGAGGCCATAGGGATGCGCCGTTGGGTTCGCGCTTCAAAAGGGATGGGCTGGCCGACGATCATGCCGTCAAAATAAGGCGACCGTGCGCGAGGATCAAGCAGGCGCATCCCGCTGCGGTTTCAGCGGCATACAGGTGTTTTACTAACGTAATCGAAATCCCTACCGCTCGGGTTTTTCCTGGCCGTGTTCCTCTTCGCGGTAGGGACGCCCCGTCATTGCCTCGTAGGCTTCCATGCTCAACATACGAATTCCTTTCCTGTGATCTTCCTTCCGTTCCATTTCGGCCTTGGCTTGCATTTCCTGTGCCTTTTTGAGCTTGGCAGCCAAATCCCCTCTCGGCACCCCGATCATCCAGCCTCGTTGATAGATCGGATCATCCGCAGGAACCTCTTTAATGTTGCTACCTGGAATCTTCGAGGTCTCCTCGCCTTCCGGCGTACTATTAGCATTCTCGTGTCCCATGCGGTTTCAGTTTGAGCTTGTATCGGGCAAGGAATGGTCTGAGTTGGCGCAACACACCTCTGTCATTCCCGCAAGGCACCACTCCCAACAAGAGTGTGCCAGTCAGTAGTACCTTCTTTGCAACATTGAGTGTCAAGGGTAGCGGTTCCAACAGTCAGAAGGGCGCGGATCTGCTCTTTTGAAAAGGGACCTTTAACTTGGTCTTCAAGATGAAGGAAATACTTTGCTTGGGGAATTTGGGGAGGAGGTGGCGGAAGTAACGAAGGATTCTTGGTCGCCATCTGGTTCCAGCGCTTCGAGATGTAGAACCCGTTTATAATCCAAATAATCGGATTGATCGACAGAACAGTTAAAATCAGGAGCCCCCACCGGTTTCTGCAAAGTGTCAGAATCGCAAATGGGTAATATATGATTGCACCTGCTAGGAAGCAGCCAGCAAAGTTGCCGTTGGTAAGGCCCCACAGTAGAGGCGCAAGAAATCCGCAAAAACCGAGATAATACCCCCACCCATAAGGGTGGCCGTTAGGATGACGTGATTGATGCCGTCTATTGAGAAAGACCGCAGCCACAGCGGGGCCTACCAAGATTATAACCAATATAAAGATCCCCAGAATAAGGTCTCTAAGAATGAGGTCGCTTGAGTTCATCGTGGTTCAAGAAAAAGGTTCGGATTTTGAGGTTATCTTCAGCGATGAGGTGTTCCGTTTTTGAAAAACGGGCACTACGGCCATATATGGCCGTATTCGTCATGGGTGCAAGCCAATTATCGTTCTGGACGTGGAGGTCGACCGCCATGCTCAGACAGTCAGTCGAATCCTCTCTGCCCTCAGAGAGGAACGGTTGAGGCGCGGTTTTTCTCAAGAAACCCTGGCTCAAAAGGCAGGTTTAAGCCGTACAGGTGTCCGCCATGTTGAGAGCGGAAATTTCAAGCCAACGCTTTATACGCTGCTAAGAATTGCTGATGCCCTTGAGGTCAATTTACCCCGATTGTTGATCAAAGCCCTAAAACCGGATGATGAATCTGGTCGCTCCTCCCGCTGACGCCAGCTCCAAATGCGTGGAATCATACCGCCATTCTCCATGTCTTGGTATTGAAAAAGATAACAACGCTGGCCCAATAGGGTATCGGATAGGGTATTAATGGGAGTTGGTCTCACCTTCGCCTTTTGGCTTCTTTAATGCCCCATAGACTTTGTGTAGCAGATGCTCGACGGCCAGTTTCCTGAACTCGCCATCGCTCATGAGCTTCCCGAAGATTTCCTCGTTCCCTTCCATCCGGTCGATTACAAGCCCCTCGAAGGCCTTCTCGAACACGTAACGGAAATCATCCTTTGAATTCGTCGCAGCCGCCTTCTTCAGCGTATCGCTCTCGATGGCCTCTTCCTGAATTTGGTCAAAGAAGAGCTGGTCGGCTTGGGTGAAGTCCGTTCCAAAGCGTTCGTTGAGGATGTCGATCAGCTCTGAGAGACGGATATCTTGATCTTTCTGGCCCGTGCCAACATCGCTGGGTCCTTTTAAGGGATGTCCGTCGCCGCTATTTAGGTCGATTCGCCCCTCGCTGATCTTTTGCAAGCGGTAGTATTGGAGTTCGATTTCGTCTTCCAGGTGATAGCCCGGCCCACCCTCACGCTTGGGTAGCTTCGTGAGCAGAAAACGCAGGTAGGTGTAGAGCTGCTCCAGGTCGGAATCCTGGTAAGGAATCACCTGGGACAGGAAACCATACAGGTTGCGGAAGTTCACCAGCAGGGCCTTCAACTCTTCACGCTCTTCCTCGGGTCGCTCCTTGAAGCGCTCGATGGCTTGGTCCAAGATGCCGTTCATCTGCGCATTATCGTTCACCGTCCCCTTGCGGAGCGGTTTGAAATAGACGGCGCAGAATTCCTTCACCTCCTCCTCAAAAATCAGCCGCGTCTCCTCGATCTGGTGTTGCAGCCGGTAGAGATGTTGGGCGTCCGTTAGCGGCTCGGCGGGCGTGTCCTCGTAGTACGGCTTGAATGCCTTGAAGATTTCCTCCGGCTTGTTGCGGAAGTCCAGGATGAAGGTATCCTCTTTGCCCGCACAGGTGCGGTTCAACCGAGAGAGCGTCTGCACCGCCTGTAGGCCGGTGAGCTTTTTGTCCACATACATCGTGTGCAGCAGCGGTTGATCGAATCCGGTCTGATACTTCTCCGCTACGAGCAGCACTTGGTATTCGTGGCTATCGAACCGCTCCGGCAACTCACTTTCCATGATACCACCATTCATGGCTACTTCCGTCCAGTTCTTGCCCGAATCCTTCGGGTCTTCGACAACTCCAGAGAAGGCCACCAGCGTTTTAATGTCAGTGTAGCCTTTCTCGGCAATGTATTTATCGAAGGACTGTTTATAGCGAACCGCATGAACGCGGGAATCTGTCACCACCATCGCCTTGGCCCGTCCGCCGATCTTGTGTTTTACGTGGGTTCGGAAGTGCTCCACCATCACCTCGGTCTTGGCGGCCAGATTGTGCGGATGCAGCGTCAGGATGCGAGCCAGCGCCCGCGCCGCCTTTTTGCGCTCCACATGGACATCTTCCTGGGTGGCCTGGACAATGCGGAAATACGCCTCGTAGGAAATGTAGTTCCGCAGCACATCGAGGATGAACTTCTCCTCAATGGCCTGCCGCATGGTGTAGAGATGGAAGGGCGATTCGCCGGACGGACCGGGCTCGTCAAAGACCTTCTTCGTTTTATATTTCGGCGTTGCCGTGAAGGCGAAAAAGCTCAGGTTTGGCTGTTTACCCCGGCGCATCATCTCCCGCACCACCCCGGCGAGGCAGTCGGCATCCTCGTCCTCATCCAGACCATGCTCGGCGGCATAGGTCGTCGCGTCTTCCTGAATCCGGTCGGCATTCAGCACCCCTTTGAGTTCCATCGCGCTTTCGCCAGACTGCGAACTGTGGGCCTCATCCACGATCACAGCGAACCGCTTGTCCTTGGTGGAAATATCAATGCCGGGGAGGTTCTCCTCGCGCAATTTTTCCAAGGTCTCCGAAACGAAGGGGAACTTCTGTAGGGTGGTGATGATGATTGGCGTGCCGTTGGCCAGCGCTTGCACCAGTTGGCGCGTATCCTCATCCACCTTCTGCACCACCCCTTGTTTGTGATCAAACTGATAGATGGTGCTCTGGAGTTGCTGATCCAAAATACGACGATCCGTCACCACGATCACCGAATCAAAAATCTTCTGGTCCGCCGCGTCATGCAGGGAGGAGAGGCGGTGCGCCAGCCATGCGATGGAGTTGGATTTCCCCGACCCCGCCGAGTGTTGCACCAAGTAGTTTCTTCCCGGTCCATGGGCCCGAGCATGGGTCACCAGCCGCCGCACGCAGTCGAGCTGATGATACCGGGGGAAGATCATCGTCTCCTTGGTGATCTTGCGGATGCCCTCGTCCGTCAGGATGCGCTTCTCCTCAACTTGCAGGTGCATGAAGCGCCCAAGGATGTCGAGGAGGCTGTCCCGCTGCCACACCTCGCGCCACAAGTACGCAGTGCGATAGCCGCCATCGGCAGCGGGCGGATTCCCGGCGTGGCCATGGTTGCCAAGATTGAAGGGGAGGAAGTACGTTTTATCCCCGCTGAGCCGTGTGGTCATGAAGACCTGATCTTGATCCACGGCGAAATGGACCAGCGTGCGCTTCTTGAACTCAAAGAGCAGCTCCCGTGGGTCCCGGTCCCGCTTGTATTGCTTCTTTGCATCCTCCACCGTCTGGCCGGAGAGCGGGTTCTTGAGTTCGGCGGTGGCGATGGGCAGGCCGTTGAGGAAGAGGACCAGATCGAGCGACTTGGAATGCGTCTCCCCGTAGTAAAGTTGCCGCGTCACGCTCAGCACATTTTGATCGTAGAGCGCCAACGTCTCCGGGTTCATCCGGTTATTGGGGGCGAAGATCGCCACCCGCAGCTTCTTGCCGTAGCACTTGAAGCCCTGGCGCAGCACCTTGAGCATCCCCTTCGTCTCCAATTCCTTCCCCAGGTGATCCAACACCACTTTCGCCGTCTCCTCCTCATGAATTGCATGGAGGGCGTCCCAGGTTTTTTTCTGGGTGGCCTGGATGAAACCGAGCACCAACTCAGGGTCGAGCGCCCGCGCCTTATCGTAGCGATCCTTCGCGGGGCCTTCGCGGTAATCCACGAAGACATAACATCCTTGCGCGGTCAGGTGATCGATGATCGCGTCTTCCAAGCGGACTTCTGTGTGCTTTTTCATGGGGGAATTGGTGGAATTTAAGGCGCGATGTTGGCTCTGCGCCATATTAGGTTCGCTCTTGCCGAGAACCAATCGTCTTGATCACGGCCATGAATCCGCCCATCTCGTTCCCAGTTCCTATAGGCCTCGATTTTTATATCGTCGTCGTTCGGCTTGGCATTATCCAAGCTGCTCGTTGAGAGGATGATTTTGGATGTGCCGTGCATCCATCTGCAGATTTCGGCCAAACTGTTGGTTTCGTTCGTCGCAAGAACATCGGCGAAATGCAGCAAGGCGACGTAATCGGCGTCGAGTTTTGTATGCACAAAATCCTTCCCAGATCGGTTCTGCATTCCATACCTCATCATGAAGTGGCAACAGAGTGCCAACGCGCTCTTGGCTTCTTGATACGCAAACCACTCAGGTCCGAGGCCCTGTTCTGCACCCTGGATATAAAGGTCGGCAACCGCCGGATTTCCATGAACCATACGTACACGCCACGCAATAAAATCGTGGCGGCCCATGAGATCACTTAAAATCGCTTCAGCTTCAGCGCCCCCGCGCTGAATTCTGGCCGTATAGCTTTGGTCTATCTGACAGAATGACTGGCAATCTGCGATCAGGGCACCGACCGAATCAATTTCCCGCTCTTGGTGAGCCGCTTGTCCGAGTGCTTCCAGATTCGGGGGGACGTAGATCGCGCCTCCTCGGAACCATTCACGAACACGGTCCGTCGCCTCTTGGTCCACGGGGGAGTCCACCGGCCTTTGTTGGTCAATCTCCATCTTCAACAACTCCCCATTGTGGCGCCACACTTCGACGCTGTCTGCAATCAAGAAGAGCTTCCGTTGTGTTGCTGGCCACTGCGCGGTACGTGCGTCGGTACAGAACTCGTAAATGAGAGTGTCTGTCAGAACAAAGGAAGCCCCACAATCGCGTAGCAATTGAAGGCGTTCGCCTCGTTGAGTCTCTGCTTGCAGAAAGCTCTTGTCGAGGATGACGCGCTTGGCTGGAAGGGGGCTCATTTGCAGGTTTCCTTTCTTACATCAATTTTTCCTGTCGTCGCGGCGGTGATGAGAGCGGTGCGGTATTCGGTGAGACGGGCTATAGCTTCGGCTACCTTATCCGCCATTGCGTCGAGCTTGCGAGTCACCAGGGTCAGAAACTCCGCAATTCTTGTCTGCTCTTCCAGCGGTGGCAACGGAACGGAAAGCGCTTTGATGATGTCCGTGTTTAGATTGGGCTGGCCACCGCCCTGCTTCATCCGTTCTCGAAGTTCCTCAGTTTGCGATCTCAGAAAATAGAATAGGAATACCTTGTCCACGTCCTCTGCCAAATCTTCAAATGCAACGACACCGTCATTCGCACATCCGGTAATTGAAAGAATTTTAGGCACCCCTAATGTTGCGCCGCTATTAGTAATAACCAACGTGGCAGCCTTCATTACCCGACTGTTCGATGCTCCTGCCTCAGTCAGCATTGTTTCGGTCGAGTCGAGGTAAATCCGTTCCTCTTTCGTGATTTCCCCAACGGTAATCCAGGGGATGAAATCTCCATTGAAAAATGTTGGATCGCCAGCGGGACGCGGCGATGCCCCTCTAACTACTCGTGAGATATAGCTAAATTTCTTCACCTCCCAGTGCATCGGCACTTGGCCGAGCCAGGGGATACCGGAGGCCCGCAGGGGAGCGTCGGGGTTGAGGCCGCGCGTGACAGCTTGGGTGATGACCGCGATGCGCTTTTCCTTGAGCTTCTCCAGCAGCTCCTTCTTGCGGGCGATCAGCGCGTCAATCTGCCTCGTCTTCCAGTCCAGAAACGCCGCGATTTGCCGCTGTTCGGCAAGCGGAGGAAGTGGCATAGGAAAATCTTTGATGAACTCAGGAGGGACACGCTTTTGCCCGCCTGCGCCATACATTTCCGACTCGCCAAGCTTAAGGAACGTATCCGAAACCGTGACGTAAAAGAGGAATCCACGGTCAAGTGTCGGCCCGGCACGTAACACATGAAGCTCTGTTGTTCCGTATGCGGCACCATTCAGCAAACAACGGGCCAGGGCTGCTTTTCCATTCTCGAAACATGGAGTGATTTTAGCGACTACGACATCGCCGTCCTGGAATTCAGTATATCCGCTGGAAATGTCAGCCAGGACTCGGGTTTGTTGCAGGTCGAGTCCTCCATGCTCACCTACCGCTTCCATTGGAACGAACGAGACCTCGTCTTCAGGTTTGAGTTCTCGAAGGCGTGGTGCAGGCGGATTGACTCGCATCACAAAACGCCCACGCATCACTTCCCAGTGCTCGGGGATGTCGCCAAGATTCTTCGCTCCGCTGACCCTAACTTGAGAATAAGCCGGGTAGTTCACTTCCTCCCCCCTTTTTCCTTCGCCTGCTTCTCAATGTGTTCCAGCGCATTCAGGTCCTCCGCATCCGCCGCGAGGGCTTCGGCGCTGCGGCGGTGGCCGTCAAAGGTCTCGTAGCGCTCGTAGGCGATAGCTTTCATCTGCTCATTGCTGATGCTCCCGGCGTTTTTGAGGACAGGTCGTTCATTGAAGGTCAGCAAACGGTCCACATTGGCGCGCCAGTAGTCGAGGGTGAGGTCCTTGCGCTCCTTGACGCGCAGCTCGGCCTGTTCCAGGAAGATCACCACCAGCCGGTTGAGCGTGTCCACCTCGTCGGCGGTGAGGTAGTTCTTGGCGACGATGACATCATGCTTGCGCACGCGCGACCCGCTCCAAGCGTTGAGGGCCATGTTTGGTGCATGGGGATCGGCACGGTTCACCACGATCTCGGCAGCGGTTTTCCGGGTGACAGCGTAGAGAAGCTTGTTTTGCACCTCCGCAAAGAAGAACTGAGCGTCGCGGTCGTCGGACCGGTAGTCGGAGCTAAGGGCGAAGAGGTCGCGGACCTTTTGGTAAAAGCGCTTTTCCGAGGCCCGGATCTCCCGGATGCGGGCCAGGAGTTCATCAAAGTAGTCCCAGCCGCCCGGGTTTTTGAGGCGTTCGTCATCCATAACGAAGCCTTTGACCAGATACTCGCTGAGATACCGGGTGGCCCACTGCCGGAACTGGGTGCCGCGCGGGCTTCTGACTCGATAGCCAACCGCCAAGATCATTTCCAGGCGGTAGAGCTTGGTCGGGTAGTTTTTGCCATCGGCGGCAGTTATTAAGGATTCTTTAACAACTGAATCCGCAGGCAGCTCATTCTCCTTTAAGATGTTGCGGATGTGGATGTTAACATTAGGAACGGTGATACCGAAGAGTTCGGCCATCTCCTTCTGGGAGAGCCAGACGCCACCGTCCATCGCCCGAAGCTGTACCCGCGCAAGGCCATCCTCGGTTTGGTAGAGAATCAGTTCGCTGCTCATGCCCGGACCTCCTTGAGCATGGCCATGATCTCCTTCTCCAGCCCCTCGATGTCCGCCTCGATGTCCTCCAGCGGGCGCGGGGCCTCGTATTCGTAGAAGTGGCGGTTGAAGGGGATTTCGTAGCCGACCTTGATCTTACTGTGGTCGATCCAGGCATCGGGGCGGTAGGGGAGCACCTCCGCCTTGAGGTAGGCTTCGCAGTGGGCCCGCACTAACTTAAGCAGGGGCAATACGTCCACCTTCCCCTTGTTCTTCTTCCCCTCGTAGTCGAGCGGCAGCGGGAGAGCGATGTTGGCCGGGAGGGGTACGTTTTCGGTGTCCCGCAGGTCAGGGTCGGGCTCGGGATTCCCTTTCTTATCGCGGCAGATCTCGGCGGTGGGGTCCTTTTCTCCCAAGCCGCCTGGGGCAAGGAGGGCGTCCTTGAGCTTCCCATCGAGCGTGATCCCCGCCATTTGGAAGGCAACAATCAACTGCACCTGAAAGAGCTGGCGGTCCTTGAAGATCTGCCCCTCCTTAACGCTGCTCTTCACCTTTTCCAGAACCTCCAAGATGACATCCTGGGCAGCCTTGCCTTCCAGGATTTCCTCTTCAATCTTCGCCTTGTTCTTGCGCTTCCGGGAGACGGCCAGATCAAGGAAGGCGCTGGTGTTTTTGAAACGCACAATGCGTTCATCGGTCACGGCAAAATTGAGCCTCAATGGACGCTCGACGGTGATTTTGAGGTAGCCAAACTCCCTGTTATCAAAAATCTTGCTGACAAAGAGGCTCTTGGCCTGGTCGCGTTTGGGATCAATATCGGTCTGGATCTTGCCCACGGTCATGCGCACGTCGTGCTTAAAGTTGCCGTAGAGCTTGGTGAGTACCTCAATATGGTTGGGCGTTCCGTCCGTACCATCGCCGATTAGTTTGCGCTTGTTGCCAAGGCTCTTTTTCATCTTCCAGGCGAAGTCCGTGGCATTGATAAGCTGCACCTTTCCGGCCCGCTTGGAGTGTTTCCGGTTGGTGACGATCCAGACGTAGGTGGAGATGCCGGTATTGTAAAAGAGTTGGTCGGGGAGGCCGATGATGGCTTCCAGCATGTCGTTTTCGATGATCCAGCGGCGGATATTGCTTTCACCGCTGCCCGCATCCCCGGTGAAGAGGGGGGAGCCGTTGAAAACGATGCCAATGCGCGAACCTTCGCCCCCGTCGCTGGGAGCGGGCTGCATCTTCGAGATCATGTGGAGTAGGAAGAGTAAAGCCCCGTCATTGATGCGAGGCAGCCCCGGGCCGAAGCGCCCCTGGAAGCCAAACTCGTTGTGTTCCTTGAAGACGTGGTCTTTCTCCGGCTTCCACTCCACGCCAAAGGGGGGATTGGCGAGCATGTAATGGAACTTTTCATCCGGGTGGCCATCACCATCGACAAAGCCTTCCTTGGATCTCCCCGTCCCTAGCGTGTCGCCAAAGGCGATGTTTTTCACGTCCTCGCCCTTGATCATCAGATCCGAGCCGCAGATCGCGTAGGACTCCGGGTTATATTCCTGGCCAAAGAGTTCGAGATTGGCGCTGGGGTTGAGGCCCGCGTCCTTGTCCTTGATGAGCTTTTCCGACTCAGAAAGCATCCCCCCGGTGCCGCAAGTGGGATCGTAGATCTTGATGACCTTGCCTTCCTTGTAGACGAGGTCGTCGTAGGTGAAGAGCAAGTTCACGATAAGCTTGATCACCTCGCGCGGGGTAAAGTGATCCCCTGCTTCCTCGTTGGCCTGCTCATTAAAGCGCCGGACAAGGTCTTCAAAGAGGTAGCCCATGGCGATGGTCGGGATCGTATCCGGGTGGAGGTCCACGGCGGCAACCTGCTTGACGATTTCAAAGAGACGGTTGGCCTCCTCCAGCTTCTCGATCTCCTCCTCAAACTTGAATTTCTCGATGATATGGCGAGCGCGAGAGGAGAACCCCGCTATAAAATTCGCAAGATTGGCGGCAAGCTTGTCTGGATCGCCCAGGAGTTTCTCGAAGGTAAACACGCTGGTGTTGTGGAAGGTAAGATCGAACTTTTTGTTGATGATCTTCTCGATGGCGTCGTCATCATACTTCCCCTCCGCCTTGAGCTTCTTGTGCATCGCCAGCACCTTCTCCTTGCTCTTCTCCAGGACGCAATCCAAGCGCCGGAGCACGGTCAGAGGAATCATCACCCGCCGGTATTGGGGAGGGCGATAAGGACCCCGCAGGAGATTGGCGATATTCCAGATGACGTCGCCGTGCTGTTTGAACGCTTCTAGGTTATTCATGAAAGAGGGCTAAAATAGGACAGGAAGCTGGATTCCGAGGAACTTTTGCTGCCCAAGCAGGCAAAATCGACCAGCCCCAGGCTCGATGATCGGGAGGAACATGACTTCGGGATGCAGAATTCCATTAACCTCCCGATAAGGCACAATTTTGACGGGGGAATCAATGTTCAATCTCCAGATTTTTGAGTGCCCGATTTCCCGGTCAGCACAACCGAAAACACCCGAACGGTCGGCTTTGATATGAAAATCTGATGAGGGCTAATTGCTACACCCGTTGCTACAGTTCTGCTACACGCTCGATAGCGCTCTCGGACACCCGGAGGAATAGCGACGCTATCAGACAAGCACAAGGATAACCCCCAGCGAACAGTCGCGGATTTTAGGGCAATATGTTCCCGTTTCTGTTCCCGTTTAGGGCAAAAAAGAAGAGGCACCTGGAGTTAAGTGCCTCTGATTGAATAGGTTGGAGCGGGTAGCGGGAATCGAACCCGCATAGCCAACTTGGAAGGATGGAGCTTTACCACTAAGCTATACCCGCTTTTAACATGCTGGATTCCCCTAGATTTAACCTGCGTTAACTGGGAGTCTCCACGCTGCGGGCATTTTACCGGCTCTCCCTCAGCCGCGCAAGCCCAACTTTGCGCTAGGCGTTTTATTAGGCTTTTGTTAAGAAATCCTTATGCGTGTGTTCCCCCGTTTGCTTGTCATTGGCCTCCTTTGGGGAGGTATTTACTATTTGATCCAACACGTCAAAGGGATGCAAAGCGCCGAGGATGTCGATAACGCGACGCTCTCTTCTTACTACATGGGCATTGTCCTCGCCGGGCTGGTTTCGGCTATCATCAGCGGTATCTTGCTGCTGCCAATCCTGGGCGAGTTCATGGGGAATGTCATCTTCACCCCTAGCGTTCAGATCGAGAAGAGCCCCCACTCTGCCGCGCTGGCCAAGCTGGCGGCGGGCGACTATGAGGGGGCTGTGGAGGCTTATAAAGAGGTGTTCGAGGATGACCCGAAGGATATGCACGCGGCCAATGAAATCGTGCGCCTCTATTGTGAGAAGCTCGGTATGCCTGAACCGGCTTCGGATTTCCTCGTGGGGGCGCTCTCGGCCTCCGACTTAACGCCAAAGGAGCGCGCTTTCTTTTCGGAACGGCTCGTGGATGTTTGCTGGGGAGTTCAGCGCGACGCGGTTCGCGCCAATGCGATTCTGGCCAGGATTGTCGAGGAAATGCCGGAAACCCGCGAGGCAGCCAATGCCACGCACCGGATGGCGGAGATCGAGCGCCAAGCGCAGGAGGAGGCCTACCTCGCCGCTCAGCAGCAGCAGGAAGCCGAAGCGGCTGGAGTCGCTCCCGTGCAGGACGAAGCGGCCCCGCAACAGGACGCCAACCACCCGGGACCGACAGCGCAGGCGTAGGCGCGGGCGGGTTTGCGGGCGTTATTCCCCGGCGAAGAGGGGCAGGACGGCTTGGCTCGTTTTTTTCCGCACGGCAAAGCGCGGCGAGACTTCGTGCTGGGAGGCGCAAAAGATTTCCACAGCTTCTTGGGCGCCGTCGGCGGCGAGGCGGTTGCGGACTTCGGCAAACGCCATTTGCGGCGAATTGCAGTCGCGGCTCAGGTGGCAGAGGATGGCCCGGTTGAGGCCGTCTTTGACGAGATCGGCCAGGACGTTGGCGGCGGCGGCGTTGGAGAGGTGCCCGTGAATGGACATGATGCGCTGCTTGAGTGACCAGGGGCGATGCGGGTCGTTCTGGAGCGTTTTTTCGTCGTGGTTGGTCTCGATGACCAGCGTGCTGACGCCTCGGACCCGCTCCCGGGCGAGGTTGGTGCATTTGCCCAGATCGGTGAGGAAGCCGAGGGATTCGTCGCCGCTCTGGAAGGTGAAGCCGACGGGGTCGACGGCGTCGTGAGGGACGCTAAAGGTGCGCACGCCGATGTCTTTGATGCAGAATTCGGCCCCAGCCTGGAACTGATGGATGTTAGGGTGCCCGGCGAGGTGGTCTTTGCGCAGGGCTTCGGCGGTGAGCCGGGTGCAGTAGACGGGAATAGGGGTCTTTTTGCAAAGAACGCGCAGGCCGCCGACGTGGTCGGTGTGTTCGTGGGTGAGGAGGATGGCGTCGATGGAGAGGGGATCGACGCCGAGGGTGCCCAGGCGCAGGGTAATCTGCCGGGCGCTCAAGCCGCCATCCACCAAGAGGCGGCTGCCGCCCGTCTCGATGAGGGCGCAGTTCCCGGCACTGCCGCTGCCAAGTAGGGTAATCTGGAACACGCCCGTTATTTAACCGCAAAAGGGCGCGATGGGCTCGAAAAATTCAGGCTTTTTTCAGCCCGAGAATCCGCCGGGCCTCGGCGGTGTCGCAGGCGATCTGGGCTTTGAGGGCGTCGAGGTCTTTGAATTTCTGCTCGGGGCGCAGGAAGCTGCGGAAGTGGACTTCGAGTTCCTCGCCGTAGAGGTTGCCGTCAAAATCGAGAAGGTGAAGCTCCAGCAGGCGCGCGCCGGTGGCGTTGGCGATGGTGGGCCGGACGCCGATGTTGACGACGCCGGGGAGTTGCTGCCCCTGGTGCTCGGCGATGACGGCGTAGACGCCGTTAGGGGGAAACTGCTCGTTGTGGACGCTGAGGTTGGCGGTGGGGAAGCCGAGGGTGCGGCCGATCTGGTCGCCCTGGACGACGCTTCCCTGGAGGGTGTAGTCGCGGCCCAGGAGGAGGGCGGCTTTTTCGAGGTCGCCCGCTTCGACGGCGGCGCGAATGAGGGTGCTGCTGACGATTTCGCCGCCGACTTCGACGGCCGGGATGCCAATTTCGTCAAAGCCCAGTTCGTCGCCCATGCGTTTAAGGAGGTCGAGGTTACCCGTGCGGCCTTTGCCGAATTCCCAGCTGTGGCCGACGCAGATCTCGCGTAGCGGGCGGCAGGCGGCCTGGAGTTCCCGCACGAAGTGCTCGGGCGGCATGGAGGCGAATTCCCCGGTGAAGGGGACGATGAGCAGGTGATTCACGCCGAGGCGCTCGATGAACCGGGCTTTGTGTCGCGTGGCGGTGAGCAGGCGCGGGGCGTGCTCGGGGCTGGTGACGCGCAGGGGGTGGGGCTTGAAGGTGACGACCACGGCGGAGCCCCCGGCTTTGCGGGCGTCGTCGATGGCGCGGCGGATGACGGCCTGGTGGCCGAGGTGGACGCCGTCAAACACTCCGATGGCCAGAAACACCGGCCCGGGGACGGTGGCAAGTTCGGCGATGGAGTGGAGGAAGTGCATGGTTCGTTTTGCTCACGCAAAGGCACAGAGGCGCAAAAAGGCTTTCTTCTCTTTGCGGCTTTGCGGCTTTGCGTGATTCATTTCCCGTCTCGGATAGAAATTACGCGCCGCGCATCCGCGAGACGGTGGGCAGGCTCAGGATTTTGCCGATGATTTCCGAGCGCGGTTTGTTTTTCAGGTCGTCAACGGTGACGGCGTGCTCCAAGGTGAATTTGCCGCTCTTGGTGCGGCGCAGGGCCTTCAAATGCGCGCCGCAGCCGAGGTCGTTGCCAATGTCGAAGGCGTAAGTGCGAACGTAGAAGCCTTTGCTACAGACGACGCGGAATTCCACCTCGGGCATGGCGATGGCCTTGATCTCGTGGGCGAAAATGTGGACGAAGCGCGGGTCGCGCGCGACGGTCTTCCCCTGGCGGGCGAGCTTGTAGAGCGGCACGCCTTCTTTCTTGATGGCGGAGACCATCGGGGGCATCTGGTAGAAATCGCCGTCGAACTTGGCAAAGGCGGCTTCGATGCGCTCGGGGGGCAGCTCGGGGACGGGGCGGGTTTCGGTGATCTGGCCGTCGGCGTCCTGGCTGTCGGTCATCTCGCCCAGGCGCAGCGTGCCGACGTATTCCTTGTCCTCGCTCATGAGGAGGTCCTGGATCTTGGTGCCGCGGCCGATGACCACGATGAGGAGCCCGGTGGCCAGGGGATCGAGGGTGCCGCAGTGGCCGACTTTCTTGGTGTCGAGCGCGCGGCGAACGATGGCGACCACGTCGTGCGAGGTCATTCCGGGGGCTTTGTCTACGATGAGGACTCCGTCAAGGCTGGTGGTGGATGGCATCTGCAATAGCATTGAGTATGTTGGTTTCGACTTCCTCCAAACGCCCGTTGACACGCGCTCCTGCCGCCAGCGTGTGGCCGCCTCCGCCGAACTTGGCGCAGATGGCGCAGACGTCGTGGCGCGGGTCTTTGGAGCGCATGGAGACGCGGACTTTGCCGCCTTCCATCTCTTCCATGAAGACAGCGATCTGCACGCCCTCGGTGGAGCGGAGCGTGTCGATGAGGCCCTCGGTGTCGTCGGGGAGGGCCCCTTCGATGCCGGTGAAGGCGGCGCGGGTCAAGGCGAAGCTCGCGACGCGGGCCTCGCACGTGAATTTCATGCCGTTGAGCATGACGCGCATGAGCTCCAGGCGGCGGCGCGGGTGGGTTTGGAAAAGCTGTTCGGAGATTTTGCCGACGCGCACTCCGGCGCGGATCAGTTCGGCCCCGATCTCGAAGGTACGGGCGGTGGTGTTGGAGTATTGGTAGGAGCCAGTGTCGGTGGCGATGGCAGCCCAAAGGTTCTCGGCAATGGCGAGGTTAAAGGGCATGCCGCCCGCGCGGATGAGCTCGTAGATGACCTGCCCGGTGGCGGGGGCCCCGACGTCGATGTAGACTAGGTCGCCGTAGCCGGTGTTGGATACGTGGTGGTCCAGGTTGATCCAGACGCGCGCGGAGCGAACGGCGGCGGGGGCGTCGCCCAAGCGCGGGTGCGTGGAGGTGTCCACGGCGATGGCGACGTCGAAATCCTGCGGTTCGCGCGGCGGCTTGACGACGAGGTCGGTGCCGGGAAGGAACGCGAGTTTCTCGCCCGGGCCGTCGTCGTTCCACACGGTGACGTCCTTGCCCATTTCGCGCAGGCTCATGGCGAGGGCAACGGAGCAGCCGATGGCGTCCCCGTCGGGGCGCACATGGCACATGACGACGAATTTCTGGTTCTGCCGCAGGACGTCGGCGACCTGAAGGAGGGTGCAGTTGCTCTTACTCATAGAGAAGCCCTCCGTTGCCTGGGTTCACAAGTAGCGGAGGAGGGGTACGGTACTCCTCTTTTGCCCCCGTGGCCCGACTTTTTTATCTGGGTCAATCCAACCATCCGAAAGCGCAAAAGATCAGTCTTCGTGTTCGTCCTCCGGATCGCCGGGCTCGGCCGGGGTCTCGGGAATGTCGAGGGTTTGCAGGATCTCGAAGATTCGCGCGCTCCGCTCGATGCCTTCGTCGAGGTTGAAGTGGAGCTGCGGGGTGTACTTGAGGATGACGCGCTTGGAAACGGCCGATTGCAGTTCTTTGCGGTGCTCGTGCAGTTTCGACATGACGGCCTGAGGGTTATCCCCCAACACCGAGACGTAGACGTGCGCGTGCTTAAGGTCCGGGGTAATGTCGACGTCCTGGACGGTGACCAGCTGGGTAAAGTGGAACTCGCGACCGATGAGGTCCCCGAGTTCCCGCTTCAGCAATTCTTTGACTCGGACAAGACGATGTTTCATGGCTCGGAACGAGGGTGCAGGGGAAGGCGGCTGGGCGCTTCGGCCCGATTGCCTGCGTCCCACGGCTGCCTCCCCGCTAAAGCCCCCTACAAGGTTTGGGTAACTTTCTCGAGCGTGTAGCACTCGATGATGTCACCGGTTTCGTATTCGGTATAATCGCCCAGTTTGATGCCGCATTCCAGTCCGGTACGGACTTCTTTCACGTCGTCCTGGAAGCGGCGTAGGGTGGCGATGTTGCCATCGTAAACGGCCTGGCGGCGGCGAAGCACGCGCGCCCGGGCAGTGCGGGCGATGCGTCCGTCGGTGACGGAGCACCCGGCGACGACGCCCTTGGTGAGTTCAAACACCTGCTTGACCTCGGCGTGGCCGATGACGCTTTCGCGCAGTTCGGGCTCGAGGAGGCCGGCCATGGCTTCTTTCACCTGGTCGAGGAGTTCGTAAATGATCGAGTAGAGCTTGATCTGCACCTGCTCGCGCTTGGCGGCGGCGGCGGCGGTGTTCTCGACCTTCACGCCGAAGCCGATGATGACGGCGTTGGACGCGGTGGCGAGCAGTACGTCGCTCTCGGAGATCGGCCCCACGGCGGAGTGGATGACAACCAGGGAGACTTTCTTGGACTCGATCAGGCTGAGCGAGGCGACCAGCGCTTCGAGGGAGCCCTGCACGTCGGCTTTGAGGACGATGCGCAGTTCCTTCTTGGCGTCGGCGGCGAGGCTGGCGAAGAGGTTTTCCAGCGTGGCACGGCCGCCGCGCGGGGTGGCCAGCTTTTCCTCGCGCTGTTCGGCTAGGCGCTCTTCGGAAAGGGCTTTGGCGGCCTTGTCGTTCTCCATGACGAGCAGTTCGTCGCCCGCGTTGGGCAGACCGGCGAAGCCGAGGACCTGCACGGGGGTGGAGGGTCCGGCGAGTTTGACGTTCTTGCCCTTGTCGTTGATGAGCGATTTGACCTTGCCGGAGTAGTTGCCGCAGATGAAGGGCTCGCCGACTTTAAGGGTGCCCATGCGCACGAGTACGGTGGCGGTGGGGCCGCGGCCGGGTTCGACCCGGGCTTCGATGACGGTCCCGCGCGGTTCGGCGGACGGGCTGGCTTTGAGTTCCAGGATTTCCGCCTGGAGCAGGATCATTTCCAGAAGGGCGTCGATGCCGGTGCCTTTGACGGCGGAAACGGGACAGGTGATGGTCTCGCCACCCCAGTCTTCGGGCGTGAGGCCCTTTTCCTGAAGCTGGCCTTTGACACGGTCGACGTTGGCGCCGGGGAGGTCGATTTTGTTGATGGCAACAATGATCGGCACTTCGGCGGCCTTGGCGTGGTTGAGCGCCTCGACGGTCTGCGGCATGATGCCGTCATCGGCGGCGACGACCAGGACGACGATGTCCGTGACGTTGGCGCCACGGGCACGCATCGCGGTGAAAGCCGCGTGGCCCGGGGTGTCGAGGAAGGTGATCGGGTGGCCGTTGTGGTCGACGGTGTAAGCGCCGATGTGCTGGGTGATGCCGCCCGCTTCGCCCGCTGCGACGCGGGATTTGCGGATGAAGTCCATCAGCGAGGTCTTGCCGTGGTCGACGTGGCCCATGAAGGTCACGATCGGGGCGCGCAGCTTGAGCTCTTCTTTCTTGGGAGGAGGCGGGGGCTTGGGCGCTTCGACGACCGGCTCGGGCTTGTGCACTCCGCCGCCTTCTTTGCGCTTCTCGCGCTCGAAGACGAAGCCGTGCCTTTTACACAGATTGGCGGCGATGTCGGGCTCCAGCGTGTGGTTGATGGCCGCGAAAATGTTCATGTCCATCAGCTCGGAGATCAGCTGGAAGGGCTTGAGGCCCAGCTGGTTGGCCAGCTCCTTGACGATGATCGGCGGCTTGATGTGGATGCGTTTCTCGTCCGGGACGAGCTCCTCGGGAGCAGGGGCCGGGGCGGCGGGCTCAGCCGGGACTTCCGCCACGGGGGCGGGCTCGGGCTCGACGGGTTCCGGCGCGGGCTCGGGCTGCGCGGGGGCGAGAATGCGGGAAATGGGAGGAAGTGCGGAGAAGGGCTTGAAGCCGGAGCCGGTGCTGGCGGCGCGACGGCGGGCGGGCTTGGGCCCATCGATGAGCGAGACGGTCTCGGGAGGAGCGGGCTTCGGTTCGACAGGGGCTTTCGGCTCGACGGCGGCCTCCGGTTTCTGCGGGCTGCCCGAGGGACGCGGATGTGCGCCGCCGCCTCCCGTGTTTTTGCGGGGTGCGGGACGTCTTGCGCCTTGGGAATTGGGTGTTGCTCGGGTTGCCATTATTAATTCTAAAAAATACGGAGGGCTCGACTAAGGTTTAGCCGCCCCCTTTTGATATTCGCTCTGGGCCGCGTTGTAAATAGCCGCTGCCTGCTCCAGATCGACTCCGGTGGCGTCAGCGATGTCCTGGGGTTCGGCCCCCACGATCACTTCGGCGCTGTTCATGCCCGCTGTAATAAGCTTGCGGGCAATGGGTTCGTCGATTTTCAGGGAGGCGGCCAGCGCGCTCGCGGCCTTGGAGACGCTCTGGGCGAACGCTTCTTTGGCGGTTTCGTCTTTTTCGATGTTGATCTCCCAGCCCAGGAGGCGGGAGGTCAGGCGGGCGTTCTGCCCGCGTTTGCCGATGGCCAGCGAGAGCTGGTCCTCGTCGACGCGAAGCGCCACGGCTTTCTTGACGGGGTCGAGGGTGACGCTCTTGATTTTGGCCGGTTTAAGGGCTTCAAGGACGAATTCCTTCACATCGGCGCTCCAACGGATGATGTCCACTTTCTCGTTGTTGAGTTCGCGGACGATGTTCTTGACGCGGGAGCCCTTCATGCCGACGCACGCGCCGACCGGGTCCACTTTGTCATTGGCGCTGTGGACGGCGATCTTGGTGCGATAGCCGGCCTCGCGGGCGATGCCCCGGATCTCGACGGTCTTGTCGGCGATTTCGCTAACTTCCGTTTCAAAGAGGCGGCGGACGAAGTTGGGGTGGCTGCGGGAAAGGATGATCTCGGGGCCGCGCGGGCCGACCTCGACGGCGACGACGTACGCACGAATGCGGTCGCCCACGTTGTAGTCTTCGGTCTGGACGCGTTCGCGCGAGGGCATGACGGCCTCGAATTTGCCGAGGTCGACGATGACATCCGAGCGCTCGAAACGGCGCACGGTGCCGCTGACGATCTCTCCGGCGCGGTCCTTGAACTCGTCGTAGACCATCTCCTTCTCCGCCTGGCGGATGCGCTGCATCATGGCCTGCTTGGCGGTCTGGGCGGCGATGCGGCCGAAATTCTTGGGCGTGACCTCGACTTCGAGCGATTCGCCGAGCTCGGCCGAGGGCTTGAGGGTCCGCGCCTTGGTCAATGCGATCTCGTCGTGGGGGTTCTGGACGTTCTCCACTACCACCAGGTTCGCCAAAGCACGGATTTCCCCGGTCTTGCCATCGACTTCGATACGCAATTCCCGGGCGGGTCCGATCGCTTTTTTGGACGCGGAGAGAAGGGCATTCTGCACGGCCTCTACGAGCACCTCGCGCTTAATGCCTTTCTCGCGTTCAAAATAATCCAAGCCTGAAATGAGATCGCTGTTCATAAAAAAACGGGATATCCGGAGACAAAAAAGAGTGGGGGGTAAGCCCACTCGCGCTTCGAATAACTTGTCAATCCTAGAAGCGTTCCTCCCTACCGTCAAGCAGAGAAGAACGCCGGGGGATTCATTAGGAAAATTGTTCCCCCGAATCGACCCACTTCCCTAACCGTAATGGCAAGGGGCACCGGGCGCAATCTCCTTCGCATGCCAGGCAGAAGTCTTCGTAGAGCTGGAGGAGGCCCTGCTGGGTGACGGCCTGGCGGGTGAGCCGCCGCACGATGGGCCCGGCCCCGAAGAGGCGGCGGGCGGCCAGGTCGACGCGCCGGTTGGATGCCGGGGCGGGGAGCTGGCGGTAGGTTTCCCAAAAGTCCGGGGCGGCGGCCAGGGCCCCGGGGAAAAAGACGTTGAGGAGGAGGTCGGTAACGCGGTTTTCGCCCACCAGGGCCATGCGGGAACGGGAGCGGGGGGATTTCAGCGTATAGTGCCAGTCCCAGTACGGTTCGCTGAGCTGGCTGAAGAAATGGCGCACTCCGGCGATGTTCCCGGACCCGGCGAGCGCCTCCAGGACGGGCCAGTGCCGGACGATCTCGGCGAGCGCGGCGACGCGGCGCTGGGGGTGGTTGACGGGGCGCACCCCCCGGAAGTTCCAGAGGGCGGCGGGGACGGTCAGGCGGTCGAACTCGGTGCGGCGGGGCCACCAGCGGGCCCAGACGTCGCGCAGGTAGCTGCGGGTGTCGCCCGGCAGGGGCTGGAAGTCGGTAAGCCCCAGGAAGCCGCTTCCGGCGAAGAGGATCGGCTCGATCTCGCCCCGTTCGCCGCGCAGCAGGCTGAGGGGGAAGCGCTGGGCCAGGAGGGTAAAGGGGAGCTTATTATTCCGGTAGCCGAGCGCCTCGGCAATGCCCTGGTAGAGGGCCTCGGAGGGGCCGAAGATCTCCTCCAGGCGCTTGAGCCTCGCGGCTTTTTTACAAAGGCGGAACTGCGCCGCCGCTTCGACAAGCTCCTCGGCACGGGCGGGCGGCATCTCGGCAAAAAGGCCCCGGCAGGCGGTGCATTCGCTGTTTGTGGGCTCGACGGGCGGGTATTCGAAGCGGGCGGTATCGAGCCAGACCTGCGGGACCTCGCGACCCAGGCGCGTGCAGGAGGCGGGCAGGAGCTGACCCCGTTCGTGGGCGGGGTGGCTGGCGAAGACGTGCAGGATCGTCCCCTCGTACTCCGGGCTGGCGGCGGCCTCGGCATCCCACGCCTCGGCGCTGGCATGGACCACGACGCCGCCTCGTACGCGGGTGGAGCCAAAGGTAATCTCGGCATCAATAAAGTGGGGCCCGGCCCCGGCGTTCCAGCGGCCAAAGCGCTCAATGCGCAGCGGGGCTCGCGTAGTGGAGAGGAATTCGCGCCCGAACTCCCCGGCCAGCCAGAGCGTCTGCAACTCGACCTCCGGCAGCTCTCTGGGAGCGCGAAGCGTCGCGGCTTCGGCAACGAAGCCCTCTTCCCTCCATCGGGCATAGCGATCAGCGAGTTCCATTTGAGCCCGGCAGGTTAACGCGCCCGCCGCCCCGATGGAAAGCCCGCAATCGTTTGCCCTTTTCTCCCCTGCCCCGGGGCGGGTACTCTTGCGGCGATGAAACGGATATTGCTCTCGGTTCTGATGGCCATCGGCTTGCTACAACCCGTTTTGGGCGAACCGGGCTGGAACCCGGATGAGGTGAAGAAGAAAGCCGTTGAACTGCTTAAGGCCGAGGATTTTGCAGCGCTGGACACCCTGGCTGCCACGATCCGACAACAAGGCTATGACATCCGGCAAAGCTACCCCGAATTACGCGGGTTTTATTCGGCTTTCGATGTCAAAGAGGGGGCTAACGAGCGCGAATGGCTCGACCAGCAGGGGAAACTGACCCGTTGGTCCCAGGTCCGGCCTGAGTCGCTTGCCGCTAAAATCGCCCTTGCCAACTGGTACCTCAACTACGGCTGGAAAGCCCGGGGCACAGCCTACGCGAACCAGGTTTCCGACGAAGGCTGGAAGCTCATGCGCGAACGCCTCCACCAAAGCGCGCAAATCCTGAAAAGCGTGCCGGAGGGCATGGTGGACGACCCGGAATACTACCGCACCTGGATTTACCTCGAAACCGAGCCGGGCGAGAGCAACGCCGATTGCGGCAAAACGGCGGTCATCAAGGGGAGCAACCTGGCCAAGGAATACTACCCGCTTTATAGTGACCGGGCTTATTTTCTCCTGCCAAAATGGTTCGGGAATCCGGGGGACTGGGAGCGTTTCCTCCTCAACACGGCCAATTCGTTTTCCGGCGAGAAGGGGGACATCCTATACGCCCGGATCGCCCGGGCCGAGGCGCACCATTACGGGGAGAACTTCTTCAAGGAATCCCAGGCAGACTATGCGCGGATCAAGCGCGGCTACCTCGCGGGAGCGGTTTACCATAACGCGAACGACCGGCCATCGGACCTGAGCAACCTCGCCTACCTGGCCACGATCCAGGGCGACAACGCCACCGCCGTGAAACTCCTGCTGGACTTGGGGGGCTCCGTTTATCGCAGCGCCTTCGGGACCGATGACAATTTCAACCGGCTGCGCAAGGCCAGCGGTGCCGAAGCGATCATCAACAAGGCCCTGGAAGCCGAGCGTTCGGGGAAACTGGACGAGGCGGAAAAGCAGTTCCTTTCGTTCCATCCAGACCTCTCGACGAGCTCCTGGATGATTTCTTTCTATATAAGAGAAGGCATGGAGGCCAAGCTGCGGCCCCTGCGGTTTAGTGACCAGCAGTCCTTTGCGCAGATTCTGGACGCCGATCCCTCCACCACCAGCGACATCAACACGCTCGCTGAACTCTCAAAGCTCGCCCCCCTGGTCGGCCAATGGGAGAAAGCGGAGGCGGCGGGAAATGCCTTCAACCAGAAGCGCGGGTTTAATCTCATCGGGAAAAACGCGCTCTGGATCTGCGCGCTCCACAAGGGCAACCGGGAAGGAACGGACGCCGCCCGGCAGCAATTCCTGGAGCTCAAGACCAACCGCCCCGCTTATCTCGCGGCCCAGGCCCTCGTGGCCGGGACCAAAACCTGGGAAGAAACCCGGGCCGAGCTGAAGCCAACCGATGTCTACACCCCCCAGGCAGTGACAGCCATCGCCCTTCATTATTATTCCATCGGGCAAACCGCAACGGCGCATCAGGTGATTGAGGAAATGCTGCCGGTTTGCCAGGAGACGATCGAAAAACGGCTCCTCGAAAGTCTCCTTTACGGCTCGCTTGGCCGCTCGCTGGCGCAGGGCACCTCACCGGCTCCCGGCCGCTGAAGCAGCCGGGCTCGGCGGGGGCGGCGGGGCCAGCTCCAGCTCGATGGACCGCAGCAGCGCCGCCGGGCCGGGTTGCCAGGGTTCCCCCAACCCCTTGCGAACCAGCGCCAGGGCGTCGGCGTTTTTTTCCTGTGAGCGCAGGAGGCTGATCTCGTGCAGCAGGCACCGCAAGCGACCCGATTCCTCGCGGTAGGCAGCGCGGGCCTGCTCCCAGGAGGCCAACGCCCCCCGGGGGTTGCGCGCCTGCACTTGCAGCAGGCCCAGGTCCTCCCAGAGGAGCCCACTCTTCAGGCTCTTGGCGCGGGTGGAGAGCCAGCTTTCGCCGATCTTCGGGTCGCTGCCCCAGTGGAGCGCCCCCTCGGCCACGACGCCAAACTCGGCGTAGTCCACCGGCGGCTTGCGGCCCGCCTGGCGCGCGGCAAAGGGGCGGTAGAGGGGGTCGCCGATGAAGGTGGACATCCACGAGAGCACCGGTTGGGCGGCGTAGGCGGCGTCGCCGAAGCAGGCACCGCCCGCAAGCTGCTCCTCCAGGGTGTCGGGCCGGGTGGTGAAGGTCAGGTAGGGCTCGTAGACGTTGCCGAAGGTCACGGCGGCCCCGTGCTCCAGGAGCGGCGCGCACCAGCCTTGCAACGGCTCGCGCAGGGAGGTGGCGCTAAAGGAATGGAGGTGAAAGGCGATGGCCCCGGGGGCGAATTTCACCGCCGGGTTCCGGAAAACGCCCTCGACTCCGCCCGCGTACCACCCGAGGTAAACCGCCGCGCGGGTCAGCGGGTAGTTCTCGGGAAAGAGGGCGGGCCGGTTATCAATCACGCAAGGGAAGCCCTGGGCAAAGAGGTTCCCGGCGGCCTGCCGGAACCATTCGTCCCCCTGGCCGAAGGCCCCTTCGGTGATCCCGCGCGAATCGACGTAGGCGAAGCCCCAGAGGCCCTCTTTTTCGGCCTCCAGGCTGTCGCGGATCATCCGGCGCACGGTATCGGGCGTGGCGGCGTCCAGGCGGCAGACGCGCAGCAGCCACTGTGAGGCGGGGTTGCTCGCGTGGCCGGGGCGGATAAAGGCGGGGTTTTCGACAAAGCCCGAGATCTGCCGGGAGCCGAGCCCGAGGGTGGCCAGCTCGGAATCGACTGAGGCCTCGTTGTGGTTTAAGGCAGGCTGGGCGGGCTTGTCGCCCGGGTAATCCGCCACGGGGGCAATCTTGAGCGGCACGCCCCGGATGAGGGCGACGTAGCGGATGCGGCTGGCGACGACCTGGCCGGAGTCGATATCGGCCTCGGTTTTCCACCACCCCTTGGCGAGGAAGGCCCGGCGCAACGGCCCGGCAATGGCGTCGTCGTAATCCTGGCGCGAGATGGTTTCCGCCGTGGGGCAGGTGACCGCGATAACGTGGTCCAGCGGGATATTGCGCTGGGTGGCGTAGAAGCTGGCCAGGGGGAGCGAGGCGGGGTCGGCCTGGTTAAAGACCACGACCGTCGCCTGGGCCTCCGGGGTGGGCGGCGGCGCGGCTTGCAGCGGCAGGGCGGCGCTGAGGAAGCAAAAGGCAAAGACGCGGAGACACGGAGACGCGGAGAAGGCGCTTCCACGCCGGGGGGCGGAAGGGCGTTCTTCTTCCTCGTTACGAATCTCCAGATTCGTAACGCCTCTGTCTGCGAAACTCTGTTTCGAAAAGGTGGGCCACACTGCCAGCGCGCGGTTCCGGAAACTGGAGTTTCCAAGACACTTGCGTTCCCCATCTGGAGATTGGGAACGAGAAAACAAGAGAGCCAGCGCCAACGGCTTCCATCCTTTGCGCTTTTGCTTCTTTGCGTGAGTCATTTTTCTAGAACTTCAGCTTCAGCCCGTCGTAGGCCAGGCGCACGCCCGGTGGCAGGGCGGCCTCGGTCTCGGCGTGGCCGATTTCGTGGCAAAGGTGAGTGAACCAGGTGGCCCCGGGCCGGATGCGCGAGGAAAGAGCGAGGGCCTCCTGGTGGTTCATATGCGTCGGGTGCTCCCGGTGGCGCAGCGCGTCAACGATGAGCACCTCCACCCCCTGGAGCCGCTCTACGACCTCCTCCTCCACGCTTTTGCAGTCGCTCAGGTAGGCGGCGAGCTTGCGGCCGCCGCGCTCCATCAGGTAGCCAAAAGCCGGGGAGCGCCCGTGCGTCATCGGCAGCGGCGTGAGGGTCGTTTCGCCGATTTTGAAGGGCTGGAAGCTCTGCACAACGAGCGGTTTGGGCTTGATGTAGCCGGGGTAGAGGTTCTGGCCGTTGAAGGCGAAGAAGAAAATCCGCTTCAAATCCTGCATCGTCGCCAGGCCCGTGTAAATGGGCAGCCAGCGGTCGCCGCCGCAAAAACGGCGCAGATCGTCGAAGCCCATAATGTGGTCGGTATGGGCGTGGGTGTAGAGCACAGCATCCATGCGGCAAACTTTCTCTCGCAGGCACTGTAAGCGAAAATCAGGGCCCGTGTCGATCACCCAGGCGGCCTCGGGCGTTTCCACGTATACCGAGGAGCGGGTGCGGAAATCGCGCGGGTCCTCGGACGTACAAACAGGGCAATCGCAGGCGATCATCGGCACGCCCTGGGAAGTTCCCGATCCGAGGAAGGTAATTTGGAAGCTGTCCATGAGCGTGATTTGCGGGTTTGAAAAAACTCTAGTGACCCTACATAATAACCCCCGTGACCGCAACGCTCACTTCCCTCCGCATCCGCAACCTGGCGCTCGTCGAAGACCTGCAATGGCGTCTGGAGCGCGGGTTCGTCGCGGTGACGGGCGAGACCGGCTCCGGCAAATCCATCATCCTGGGCGCCCTCAAGCTGATCCTGGGCGAACGGGCCGATAAATCCCTGATCCGCACCGGCGCAGACGGCTGCACCGTGGAGGCGGTCTTCGAGCTCGAAGGCGGCGCACCCACCGCCCGGCTCAACCCATGGTTGGAAGCGCAGGGCGTGGAGCCGTGCGAGGGGGGCGAGCTGATTTTAAAGCGCACGTTCACCCGCGCGGGGGCCAACCGGCAATTCATCAACGCCAGCGCGACGACCCTTTCCGTCCTCTCCCAACTGGGCGAGGGCCTGGTGGATCTCCACGGGCCGCACGACCACCAGTCGCTCCTTTCCGTGGAAAAACAGCTCGAACTCCTCGACGCCTTCGCGGGCAACGCCGCGCTGCTGGCCGAGTACGAGACGCGCTACCGCGAGTGGCTCAGCCTCACGGCGGAATACGAAGAGCTCTCCACCAGCGAATCCGCCCTGGAGCGGGAGCTGGACCTCCTGCGCCACCAGTCGCGCGAGATCGAAGCCGCCTGCCTGCGCGAAGAAGAGGAGGCCGAGGTGCTCGCCCGCTACCACGTCGCCACCAACAGCCGCCGCCTCGTCGAGCTCGCCACGCAGATCGCCCGCCGCCTTTCCGACGCCGACGACGCCCTGCTGCCCGGCCTCGCCGAGCTGACCCGCCTTTTCCGCGAGCTCGAAAAGCTCGACCCCTCCACCACCCCGCTCGCCGAGGCCCACACCGGAGCCGTCGCGGCCCTGGAGGACACCGTGCGCGAACTGGAGCGCTACGCAGGCCGCCTGGACCTCGACCCGGAACAACTTGCCGAGCTGGAAGACCGCGTGACGTTGATCGAGACCCTCAAGCGCAAATACGGCCCCTCGCTCGCCGAGGTGATCGCCTTCGGAGCCCAGGCCGCCGCCCGGCTGCACAAGATCGAATCGCGCGGCGACGAACTGGCCCGGCTGGAAAAAGAGATCGAAGCGGCGCGCGCCAAGGTCCAGACGGCAGGCGGCAAGCTCTCCAAAACCCGCAAAACCGCTGCGCCCAAGCTGGCCGCCGATGTGGCCGGGCAGTTGCGCGACCTCGGGTTCAAAAAAAGCGGCTTCGAAGTCACCCTCACCCCGCAGGAGAAACCGGGCCCCCACGGCCTGGAAGGGGCCGAATTCCTCTTCGCCCCCAACCCCGGCGAACCGCTCAAAGCGCTCAAATCCATCGCCTCCAGCGGCGAAATATCGCGCGTCATGCTGGCGGTAAAGTCGTCGCTCGCAGCCCAGGACACCGTAGCGCTCATGGTTTTCGACGAAATCGACGCCAACGTCGGCGGCGAGATCGCCCACACCGTCGGAGCCAAAATGCGTTCCCTGGGAGCAGCGCGCCAAGTCCTCTGCATCACGCATCTGCCCCAGGTGGCCGCCGCAGCTCAGGCCCAGTGCGTCGTCAGCAAGGAATTCCACGACGGCCGTACCCGCTCACACTTAGTCGAAGTGGAAGGCAAAGCGCGCGTGGAGGAAATCGCCCGGATGCTCGGAGGCCAAACCGAATCCGCCCTCGCCCACGCCCGGGAGTTGCTCAAAGGCTGGAAATAATAAAGAGGCCACTCTTGAAACTCGGCACATCTGCTCGTTTCTTTGTCAATTTTCAAGAGTTGCCCTCTTATCAGGCTATTATTTTTTCCAAGCGAAAAAACTTTACATACGAAGTTGGAAACCGTAGCCGTACTTCGGATGCAATGGGAAGCACGGACGCATCTGGAAGAAGAACCCAAACTATGAACTCACAAAAGCGGCCGACATGTTTCGTAATTTCACCCATTGGCGAAGAGAACTCTGAACCCCGCGAACACGCAGACGATGTCTTCGATCTGTTGATTGAGCCAGCTTTAGAGAGATTTGGTTTTTCTGTGCTCCGTGCCGATAAAATCAACTCGTTGGGATCGATCAACAAAGATGTCATTGATCAAATTCAGAATGCGGAGGTATGCGTGATTGACATTACTGGCCACAATCCGAACGTCATGTACGAATGCGGTCGCAGGCATGAGACCGGAAAGCCATACATAATGATTGCGAAAAAGGGTGAGACGCTTCCGTTTGATATAACAACAATACGTACCATTTTCTACAGTTTATGCAGTGGACGAGATATTCATGATGCAGTGAAATCCGTCCAAGGTGCCGTGGAGAAAATTGTCGCGGACGGTTTCCAATTAAACAGTTCGGGTGAATCGTTGGCAAGTGTTGCTGAAGCGGTTCGACGCATTGAGCGAACGCTTGACCGCTTGGCCGTTGCGAGTCCTTCACTCTCCATTACCACACCATCTCCACGTGCCTCTGAGTTAATAAAGCAATACGGTCTGATTGCGGCTTTGAATTATGCGTTTTCGCAACGGGATTCAGATTTGGTTGATGAGATTCTTCCAAGGTTAGCAAAGAAGCGCCCCGAGGGTAATAATTTCATTCTCAGTGGCTTAGCCCAAGGCGCAGCGATTGGAAGTCGTGTTGCTTTCGATCTCTTGGCTTGTCATGTTACAAATCTAGGCGGGTTTGAACAGGATGATGTTATAACGATTGTAGGCTGCTTCGTCACAGGAGCAAACCGACTTGACGAGGAAAAGAAGGCGTTAGAGTTACTCGAACCGCTCTTTAACGGGGTCAGTGAGGGTCGCATGGGAGATTATTCAGTTGAAAATCGGGCAAGTCTGCTTACTCAAAAGAATCGGTTGCTTAGCGGACTTGGGCGATTTATGGAAACGTTTGAGATTGGCCAACGCGTTTTAGATCTTTGTCCTAATGACGAATCCTATTTGTATAATCAATCGATAAGTTGCGAGAAAGTGGCCAAATTTGATGAGGCTTTGGCGCTCGTGGACCGTTATATGGCTATCATTTGTGATAAACCCAACCCCGATGAGGATCATTTGCAGCGGGCCGTGATAACATATGCGAAAGCGGGACTAAAGGCGAAGACAATTGATGCGTTTAGCCTTTTGAAAAAGCATCATCCATACATAGCAGACGTTGTTAAAGGAGAGGACAATGTTGAGGCGATCTTGAACGCCTAAAGAATCCTTCCAGTGAAGCTGACGTACAATGGGGTCAACTCCTGAAACTTGACGGAATGCGTTCGAGGCCTACACCAGCCCGATCTGCCCTTTGAAGATCCAGATGAGCGCTTTGACGCCTAGCTCCAGGAGGTTAAAGGGCTTGGCGATGAAGTCGTTGCCGCCGCTGAGGCTCGATTGCACGCGGTTTTGGACGGTCACGGCTCCCGTGATGAAGACGACGGGCACTTTCTTGTAGTTGGGCAGCTTGCGCAGCCGGGTGCAGAGCTCGAAGCCGTTGATGTCGGGCAGGCCCACATCGATTAAGACCAGATCGTACTGTTCCCTCTCAAATGCGGCGAGGGCTCCCTTGGCGTCCACGGCGCTCGATACGTTGAGCCGGAGCGTTTCCAGGGCGGCGAGGATGGTCTTGCGGGCGTCGGGGTCGTCGTCGATGGCAAAGAGGCGCGCCTGGGAGGGGTCCTGGGTCAGCGAAAGGTTCTTCTCGTGGATGAGGGTGACGAGGAAGTCGACCGCCTGGCTGACGGTGCGCAGGGAAGAGGGGTTGATCTGCCCGGGGATTTTCTTGAGGTCGTCCACGAGCATTTCGAGCGCATTGGAGAGGGTAGCGACGGGGGTGACGTTGGCGCGGCGGGTCTCCTCGGCCATGCAGTGGAGGCCAACCTGAAATTCCTCCAAGAGCGAGAGCTCCATCTGGTTCTTGATGAACGCGTGGAGGCTGCGGCGCATGGAGTTGAGGGCCTCGGGCGCGGTTTCGAGGATTTTCTTGAGGTCGGGCGCGCCTCCGCCAAAGACGGGCCCGGGGCGGGTGGAAACCATGCCGGGATCGTGCGCGGGCGGGGCGATTTCGATAAGCGAATGCCTCGGATCGGCGGCTGTAGCGGCGGATGGCGCTAGCGGCTCTTCCTGGGCGAGGGAGAGCTTCGGGACCGGCGGGAAACTGGCGGCGGCGGGCGCGGCCGGAGCGGGCGTGGCGACCGGGGCCGGGCGCAGCGGGATCGACGGCATTTGCACGGTCGGCATGGAAACCGTCGGCATGGAAAGGGTGGGCATCGGCGTGGGCGCAGGCGCCTGCACGGGTGCGGCGGGGGTCGCAACGGGCGCGGGCACGGGGGCCGGAGCGGCGACAGGGGCAGCGGGCCGCGCGGCGAGGGCGGCGATCTCGCTTTGGGCCAGGGAGAGCTTTTCGGCGGCGGTGGCGACCTCGGTTTTGAGGGCATCGCGCTCGCGGGTGAGCCCTTCGAGCTGGGCTTGGAGGCCGGATTCCGCACCTTGGGCGGAGCGGTGTTCGCGCAGGAGGTTTTCGAGCTGGCCGCGCAGTTCCCCGCTGGAGGCCTTGGCGGCATCGAGATCGCGGGCGTCGGCCGCGGCTTTGGCCTGGGCCTCGGCGAGGGAGGTTTTCAGCAGGTCGCGCTCTTTGGAGAGGGCCGCGAGGCGGTCCTGCAAGTCGGAGGCGGTGGACTGGGAGGAGGCCCCGTCGCGGGTGGCGGCGGCGAGCTTGGACTCCAGTTCCGCGTTGCTGATCTTGGCGGCGTTGCGCTCCTGGGTCATCGCGGTGAGCTTCGCCTCGGTCTCGGTTACGGTGGCCCGGGCTTCGTCGCGTTCTTTGGAGACGGAATCGACCTTGGCCTGCAACGTCACGGAGGCGGCCTTGGCTTCATCGCGTTCCTCGGTCATGGCGTCGAGTTTGCCTTGGTGCGCGGCCTCGGCGACCTTGGCGGCGTCGCGCTCTTTGGCCATGGCGTCGAGCTTGACCTGGGTTTCCTTGACCTCGGCGCGAACTTCGTCGTTCTCCGTGCAGAGCAGGTCGATCTGGGCCTGCAAGTCGGTGGCGGAGGCCTTGGCCAGATCGCGTTCGCGGGAGAGCTCCTCGATGCGCTGCTGGAGGCTCTTTTCGAAGGATTTGAAGCCGTCGCAGTCGGCGGCGAGGATCTTGACGCGGGAGGTCGCTTCGTCGAGGGATTTGCGCAGTTCGTCGCGCTCCTTGGCGGCTTTCTCGGTCTCGGCCCTGGCCTCGGTGAGCTGGGTGGCGAGGCGGTCTTTCTCCTGCTGGATGCTGTCGCGGTCCTGGGTAAGGGAGGCGATCTGCTGGCGGTCGCCGGTCTGGTCGCCGGAAAGGGTGGAGATCAGCGCGTTGGAGTCGCGCAGCTGCCGGGCGGTGAGCTCCACGGCGTCGCGGGCTTCCTTGGCCTCTTTCTCGGCTTTGGCGGCGCGGGCCTCGGCGGCGGCGACTTCCTCGGTGGCCTGGGACTGGTCGCGCTCGCGGTCGCGGGAGGCGTTCTCCAACCGCTGGAGGGTTTCGTCGCGCTTGGCCAGGGCGGCGTCGAGCTTGGCCTTGAGGCCGTCGATTTCGGACTTGAGCTCGCCGATGGCGTTCTCCTGCTCCAGGAGGCGGGCGGCGGCTTCTTTCTGTTTGCGGACGCTCTCGGCGGCGGCTTTGGTCTCGGCCTCTACCTGGGCTTGGGCGGCGGCGAGCTGGGTGGAGAATTGCTCTTTCTCCGCGCGAAGGGTGTCGCGGGCCTGCATCAGGGAGGCGATCTTCTGCTGCTGGCCGGTTTGGTCGCCGGAGAGGGCTTCCACCTGGCCCTTGGCGTTCTGCAATTCGCGCTCGGCCTTGGCGGCTTTTTCCTCGGCGGCCTTGAGGCTCTCCTCCAGGGCGGTGACGCGGGCCCCGGCGATGGAGAGGGCGGTGGCGATGCTTTTTTCCTTCAGGTCGATGACCTTCCGGTTGCTCTCGGTCTCGGTCTGGAGTTGGTCGAGCTGCTCCTCGGCGTCCTTGAGCTGGGCGGCGAGGGCTTTGTTATGAAATTCCAGCCCGTCGCGCTCCTTGGCGAGGGTTTCGGTCTCTTTTTTGAGTTTCTCGACCTCGTCGGCCAGGCCCTTTGCCTCGGCGTCGGAAACGCCGCCGCCCGCCTGCCGCTGGAGGCCGTAATGGATGGTCAGAGTGCCCCGGACCGCGCCGAACTGGACGATGTCGCCATCCTGGACCTCCCGCTCGGAGATCGGCTCCTGGTTGACGAAGGTTTTATTCGTGGAGCCGAGGTCGCGCAGGATGAACTTGCCCCCCTGCTGGATGAACTGGGCGTGGTGGCCGGAAACCGAGGGGTCTTTGATCCGCACGTCGTTGTCGGACTTCCAGCCGACGGTGGTGGCTCCCTCAAACTGGACGATATCGGTGTCGCCCTCCGGGGTGGCCAGGGCGAGGCGGCCGCGCAGGCGCGCTTCGATGGCCGCTTTGCCCTCCCCGGGGTCGCTTTCCAGAAAGAGGCCCTCGATCTTGCCGAAACGGACGGAGTCGCCCTCTTTGAGGCCCGCTTCGAAAATCGCCACGCCGTTGACCCAGCATTTGTTGGCCGAGCCCAAGTCGCGCAATTTATACGCGCCGTTCTCAAAAATGATCTCTGCATGGCGCGGGGAGACTGAGGGGGCTTTGAGCGGGAACGCGTTTTCAGCCGCCTCGCCGATGGTAAGCGGCTGGTTCTGGGGTACTCCGTGGGAGATGATGCCCGATCCGGGAATGTGTACGAAAAGTGTGGCCATGAGGGATAACTACCGGGGGATATGACGGCTCATGAAAAGGGAGGTCGTAAAATCGAGTTTGTGAAGCAGGTTACGTGCCCTCGCGGCCCGGGGCAACTCTCAAACGATTCATATTGCAGCCTGCCGCGCACAAAATCAGCCCCAGGGCGAGCTGCGCGCCCAGCATCCCGAGGCACAAGCCGGAGGGGCTTTGCGGGTTGACCATCTGGAGGATTTCGTAAAAGCGGGTCCCCTCCATCGACTGGAGGTACGCGCCGGAGCCCCAGTAAAGCGGCGAGAGAGGCCGCAGCGTCCAGCTCAGCCACTCGGGCGGGGCCAGGAGGACGCCCGCAAAGGGGAGCTGTAAGGCCGCCAGCCCGAAGCAGAGCTGCCGCGCCCGCCCAGCCGTCCGTGCAAAGCTGGAAAGGGCCAGGCACATCGCGGCGAAAGCGCCGTTGGCCAGGGCCAGCACGCCCGCCTGCCACCCGAGCGCGCCCGGCATCCGGCAAACTTCGTGGATAAAAACCCCCATCCAAAGCGCCTGAAGCACCACCCACGGCAGCAAAAAGGCGGCCTTGCTGGCGACGTAGGCCCCGACGCGCAGGCCTCGGAATTTCTCGCGTTCGAGGAACCCGCGCTCCCCGGCAACCTCGCTTGAGGCAATGCGGGCGGTCAGGAAGGCGAGCAGGACGAACTGGGCCAACACAAGGCCGTTGGCCAACCCCACGCCGTAGGTGGCATCGACGGCCAGGAGGGCGTTCTCGCGGATCTGCGCGGCCACGTCGCCCCGCAGCGCCCCGGCCAGGCCGACGAACCTCGGCAGCCCGTCCATGGCGAACACTGCCGCGGCCAGGGGAAACGCCAGGGCCAGGGTGACCTCGCGCCCGAGTTCGGCCCGGTCGCGCAAGAGGGCTTCGCCACGCCGCCGCAACAGCCCGAGCCCCTGCCTCAGCGCGCCCGGCCGCCCCAGCCGCGAGGGGGCGTCGCAGCCCTCGGCTCCGGAGGGAAGCAGGCGGCGATAAGCCTCGCCGTGTTTTTCCCAGGACCCGTGCCACTGCCCGGCGTCCCGCACGGCAAGCTGCGCCCAGAGCGCCCCGGGGGCTTCGATCTGAAAATAATGAGCCAGGCCACCCGGCGCGCCATGGTAGGCCAGGTGGCCGCCGCAGAGCACGAGCACGGTATCGAAGTCCCCCAGCCGGTCCAGGGCCTCGGTAACGCGCACGATGGCGATCCGCAGCTCCACGGCGAGGGTGCGCAGGAGGCGGTCGAACCCGGGATCGCTCCCGGCGTCGTCCCGCTCATCCCAGAGGAGCAGCCCCGGGGAACCGGCCAGCTCGAGGGCCAGCTCCAGCCGCCGCCGCTGCCCGCGCGAAAGCGTCCCACCCCGGCTCTCCCCGGCCTCCGCCAGCTCCACTCGGCGCAAAAGGGCCTCGGTCTGCTCGGAAAGATCCGCCGCAGAGGCGACGACGCGCAGCCGCAACGCCCCGGAAATCTGTTCGCGAACCGTCAACCAGCTCGCTGCCCGGTCATGGCCAAAATTCAGCGCCGGATGGTACGCCACGGAGGGAGCCGGAGCCGCTCCCGTCCAGATCACTTCGCCAAAAGTGGGAACCCGCACGCCTGCGAGGACCTGCAATAAAAGGCTCTTGCCCGAGCCGGGGGGGCCCACCAAGGCCGCCACCTCGCCAGGAAAAAAAACGGCGCTGACATCCCCCAAAAGGACTCGTTCCTGGGGAAGGGCCGCCGCCAAAAGCGAAACATCGTGGAGTTCGAACACGCGCCTTACCCTAGAGAGGTAGGCGCGCCCGGTGCAAGTCCCGGCTTAGCGGCTGGTTGAAAAACTAGGGAACCAAAGGCTAGGGCGATACCTGTTCGTCCGGGTCCGGCGCGGCGGCTGCCGGGCGGGGATGGTTGTAGACATCCTCGGCCAGGCGGAAAAGCCCGTAGATCAGCGCGGCGGGCTTGATCACCGTCAGCACCAGGCTGGCCAACGCCGCCATCACCAACCGCAACGGCAGCTGGGCCAGCAAAAAGCCAATCCCCAGGCTAAAAAGCGCCGCCTTCTCGGGATGCTCGCGGATGCATTTGGCCGTTTTCTCCACCGTTTCCCCACACTTGGGGCAGAAGATCTTGCGTTCCATACCCCTTAATTCGCACTCCCCTGCCAGGCCGGGCGCAAGGGAAACTTCCCGGGCCCCCTTATCCCGATTTGAGCCGTCATCGACAATTTACAAAAAGGAATTTCGAAAAACCCGAGTTTGCGTCTACCGTGTGCCCCGTGAAACTGCTGCTTGTCGACGGCCCCTATTATGTATACCGCTCGTTTTTTGCCATCCGCGAACTCTCCAACTCGCGGGGCGAGCCGACGAACGCCATCTACGGCTTCGTCAAAGTGCTCCGAAAAATGATCCGAGACATCTCCCCGGACCTGGTCGCCGTCTGCTGGGACGAAGGCCTCCCGCCCCGGCGCACCCAGCTGCAACCCAATTACAAAGCCCAGCGCCCGGAAATGCCCGAGCTGATGCGCCCGCAGCTGGCCCCCATCCGGCGGCTCGTCCCCCTGATGGGCATCGCCAGCCTGCGCATGCCCGACACCGAAGCCGACGACCTCATCGCCTCCTACGCCTGCGAAGCCCAGCGGCGCGGCATGGAAGTGGTCGTAGCCACCAACGACAAGGACCTCTTCCAGCTCGTCAACGGCAGCATCCGAGTCTACTCCACCAACAAGACCGACCTCGCCTCGCCCAAGGACGGCTTCGCGCTCCTCGGCGGGGACTACGTGCGGGCCAAGTGGGGCGTCGAGCCCGAGCAGATCGGCGACGTCCTCTGCCTGGTTGGCGACTCCGCTGACAACATCCCAGGCGTCCCCGGCCTGGGGCCCAAGCGGGCGGCCGCGCTCATTGGGCAATACGGCAACATCGCCGCGCTGCTCAACCAAGCCGAATCCATCCCCAACGAAACCCTCCGCGAAAAAGTGCGGGCCGGGCGCGAGCAAATTCTGGAGAACCAAGTCATGATCCAGCTCGACACCTGCCTCCCCCTGCCCGCCCCTCTGGACGAGCTGACCCTGTGCCCCCGTTACCCCGAGTTGCTGGCCGAGCTGGAGCCGTGGGAATTCAAATCGCTAACCCAGGAAATCCGCGACGAAGCCGCCAAGACAGCCCGGCCCACTCAAGGCGAGCTGTTTTAACAAAAGCCATTGCGGAACGTTTCCCATTGTGACACCCTCCATCGAGAGATCCATGGATTCCAAGAAATTAAAGCGCCTAACAGAGTGTATAACAATCGTTATAACTATCGTTGTCGGTGCGCTGCTCTCCATATACGTCGGGGGAGCCGCCGGAGCCGGTTCCAAAGCGCCATTCATGATTATTGGAGCCATCGTGGCGATGGGCATCGCCATGATGATGCAGTCACGGATCTGGCTTTTGATTCCGCTATCCTGGGGCATGACCGGCCAGTTGGTCGGGTTGCCCGGATCCTTCCCTCTGCGAGACGTAATCATCATCTACGTCTTCATGATTTTTTTGGGGCTGCGGGCGCTTAAACTCGTTCGGACAAAGGCAGCCTATAACTGGCTGGATTATTTGCTGTTTCTTAATCTTGCTTACCTAGCAACCACATATCTGCGGAATCCTGTCGGTACCGAATCCATGGGACTCAATCTGATCGGTGGGAAACCTTACTTTGAAGCAGTTTTTGCCACCATGGGTTTTTGGGTCATCAGCCATGTACAGATTCCCTCTAAATTTGCCTGGAAATTTCCCCTCATCGTCATGGCAGGGGCTTTATTTACTTCCGCCATCAGCTTCATCACGTTCTGCATTCCATCCACCGTCCCTATTGTTGCCCGCATTTACACCGGCATCGATACCTCAAGTTACGCTGAGACGATGAGCAGCGGAGGAACCGATTACATACAACGCCCAGCTTTTTTTGCAGACCTTGGGAAGGGCATTCTGCTTACCTTATATTCCTGGTTCTCACCCTTTTCAACACTCAACCCGTTCCACATTTTCCGTTTTGCCCTCACCGTGTTATCGGTGCTCGCAATTCTAAAATCTGGGTTTCGATCCTCGTTGATGGGTGCCGCCGGTTTCTTTTTTGTCGCCTGCTATTTCCGGCACGGTTTTTCGAGCATTTTCAGGGCTGCGCTCACCATAGTGCCGGTGCTGGGATTGATCATCGCATTGCAGGGGACGGTGATCAATATGCCTCCCGCTATGCAACGCACCCTCTCGTTTTTGCCAGCCAAGTGGGATCAAAGCGTTATCGAAAACGCTCAGGACTCAAACGACTGGCGGCTTGAAATATGGCAAAACGTTTGGTCTTCAGGCCACAAATACATCAATAATTGGTGGTTTGGAGACGGCTTTGGCATGACGCGCACCCAGCTAAAGGAGGCGGGACAGTACGCGCAAGAGGCCCAGGAAAACCTCACCGTCGCGGGGGATTATCACAGCCTGCCGCTGTCGGCTATCCATACCGTCGGTTACGTGGGGTTCGTTATATTCCTAGTCCTCTATTTCGCCATCGCGTGGGAATCCAGCCTCCTGATCTCAGCGTGCAAGGGAACACCCTTCTTTGCCATCGCGCTTTTTATTGGCATTCCACTGATTTTCGCACCACTTCCCACGTTGATCCTGACCGGCTTCTTTAAATATGAATTTGTAAACTCGATTATGTCCGTAGCCATGCTGCGGCTTATTCGCCGTTCCTTGGAAACATATCTTCAAAACCAGGCCGCAGCCAAGCACCCGGCCCATAAAGAACTTTTCGGAGCGGATCCCTTCGCGCCCAAAATTATAACACGTCACCAGTCATGAAAGTCGTCATTCTCTGCGGTGGAAAAGGAACTCGTTTGCGTGAAGAAACCGAATACCGTCCTAAACCGATGGTACCCATCGGGGGACGCCCTATCCTATGGCATATTATGAAGACCTATGCCACCCATGGGTTCAAAGACTTTATTTTGTGCCTCGGGTACAAAGGAAATATTATCAAAGAATACTTCCGGAATTACCAATGGATGTCCACCGACGTCACCCTGCGGCTGGGAGAAGAGCCGTGCCTCCACTTCCACGATAAGCATGATGAAGAGAGCTGGACGGTCACCCTGGCTGAAACTGGCGAAGAAACCATGACCGGTGGACGCATCGAGCGCATCCGCAGACACCTGGGCGATGACGAAGAGTTTTTTCTGACCTACGGCGACGGCGTCAGCTCGGTAGACATCAGCGCGGAACTTGCCTTCCACCGATGCCATAAAAGCCTCCTGACATTGACCGCCGTCCACCCTCCGGGACGTTTCGGCGAATTGACCTTGGGCGAAGAGAACTCCGTAAAGACCTTCAATGAAAAGCCCCAGATCGAGGCGGGATGGATTAACGGAGGTTATTTTATCGCATCAACAAAGATCTTCGATTACCTGCAAAACGCCGACAACGTCATGTTCGAACAGGAACCGATGCGGCAAATCGCAGCCGCCGGGGGAATCAAAGCCTTCAAGCATTCGGGCTTCTGGTACCCAATGGACACCTATCAGGAAAACCTGTTCCTGAACCGTCTCTGGAACGAGGGAAAAGCGCCCTGGAAAGTCTGGTGATCTTTAGTTGACCATTCCAACCCTCGACTCCGTCTGCCAACCCCTTTCAAATCCTCCATGGCGTGCCCAAACTCGATCTCCAATTCAACCGCAGCAGCATTGGTTCCGTTCCGGGATACCTTCTCGGGCAAAACGGTTCTCGTAACCGGCCATACGGGTTTCAAAGGATCGTGGCTTTGCGAATGGCTGCTCCAGCTGGGCGCCGACGTCCACGGGTTTTCCCTCACACCGGAAAGCACCCCGGCACTGTTTGATCAACTCGGACTCGCCGACCGCCTCCATCACCAGATCGGCGACATCCGCGACGCCGCGCTATTGCGACATGCAGTGGAAGCCGTTCAGCCCGATTTCGTCTTTCACCTCGCCGCGCAACCGCTCGTTCGGCTCTCCTACGACCGGCCCGTGGAAACCTACGCTGCCAATGTGATGGGAACCGTCCACCTCCTGGACGCCTTGCGTTCGCTTCGGAAACCGTGCGCCGCAGTCTTCATCACCACCGACAAGTGCTACGAAAACCGGGAATGGATCTACGGCTACCGCGAAGAAGACCCCATGGGCGGCTTCGACCCGTACAGCTCCAGCAAGGGAATGGCCGAACTGGCCATCGCCGCCTACCGCCGGTCCTTTTTCCAAAACCACCCCGTTAAAATCGCCAGCGCCCGCGCGGGCAACGTCATTGGCGGTGGCGACTGGGCCCTCGACCGCATCGTGCCCGACTGCATCCGAGCCCTGCACTGCACCGCCCCCATCGGCATCCGCAACCCCCACGCCACCCGCCCGTGGCAGCACGTTCTGGAACCCTTGAGCGGATATCTCTGGCTTGGCGCCCGCCTCGCTTCGCAGGAACAATGCGGGGGCCCGCTTTGCTCCGGCTTTAACTTCGGCCCGGGACACGACGCCAACCGCACCGTGGGCGAACTCGTCCGGGAGATCCTCAAATCCTGGCCCGGCACCTGGACAGACCAGAGCGATCCCAACGCCCTGCACGAAGCCAAGCTACTCCAGCTTTGCACCGACAAAGCCAGCGCCCTCCTGGGCTGGTCCCCCGCCTGGCCGTTTCCCCAAGCCATCGCCGAAACCGTCCGCTGGTACCGCGAAACCGACGCCTGCCAGGGCGAACCCGCCCGGTTCCAATCCCTCACCCATCAACAGATCGCCGCCTACACGGCCTCAGCCCAAGCCGCAGGGATCGCCTGGGCCGTCTAACCACTCATGAACACCGCCGCCGAAATCAAAGCCGAAATTCTGCGCCTGACCCGCGACTACTCCGCCCTAATGCACCGGGCCAATCGCCCCGGGTCAGAAGCCGCCACCGAGTTTATCCCAGGCCAAACCACCGTGCCGTATGCCGGTCGGGTCTTTACCGAAGACGAAGTAGAAGCGGCCGTGAGTAGCACCCTTGATTTCTGGCTCACCCTCGGCCCCGAAGGCGCCGCCTTCGAAAAAGAGCTCGCCGGGATCCTGGGCGTCCGGCACAGCCTGCTCGTCAACTCCGGCTCCTCGGCCAACCTCGTCGCATTCGCCGCGCTGACCAGCCATAAACTCCCCGCCGAACGCCGCATCCGCCCCGGCGACGAAGTCATCACCTGCGCCGCAGGCTTCCCCACCACCGTCTCCCCGATCATCCAAAACGGCGCCATCCCCGTCTTCATCGACAATGACCCCGCCACCGGCAACGCCGACGTCACGCAGCTCGAAGCCGCCTACGTTCCCGGAAAAACCAAGGCCGTCATGATGGCCCACGCCCTGGGCAACCCCTTCGACCTCGCCACCGTTCTGGAATTCTGCCAGGCCCACAACCTCTGGCTCATCGAAGACAACTGCGACGCCCTCGGGTGCACCTACACCATGCCGCAGGAACGAGCCCAACGGCTAGGAATCAAAGGCAACTCCCCCGAATTCGCCGACGACAGCCAAAACATCACCCGCTACACCGGCTCCTGGGGCGACATCTCCACCCAGTCCTTCTACCCTCCGCACCACCTGACCCTCGGCGAAGGAGGTGCCGTCAACATCATCTCCAAACCGCAGCTCAAAACCTACGCCGAAAGCTTCCGCGACTGGGGGCGCGACTGCTGGTGCGCCAGCGGCATGGACGACACCTGCCACCGGCGCTTCGACTGGCAGCTCGGCGAACTCCCGCGCGGCTACGACCACAAATACATCTACAGCCACCTGGGCTACAACCTCAAGCCGCTCGACATCCAGGCCGCCATCGGCCGTCAGCAGCTCAAAAAGCTGCCCCGTTTCATCCAGACCCGCAAAGAAAACTGGGAAACCCTGCGCCGCGGCCTGGCAGACCTGGAGGAATTTTTCGAATTCTCCCTGCCCACCCACGCCACCGGCTGGACCACCGACGGCTTCACCTGGGACCCCAGCGGCTGCCGCACCGACAACAGCTGGTTTGGCTTCCTGCTCCTCGTACGCGCCAGCGCCCCCTTCACCAACAGCCAGCTTGCCCGCGCCCTCGACGCCGCCAAAATCGGCAACCGGATGCTCTTTGGCGGCAACCTCGTCCGCCAGCCCGCCTTCATCCAACTGCGCAAAGACAACCCGGCCGCCTTCCGCATCGTGGGCGACCTCAAAGGCGCCGACCGCATCATGAACCAAGCCCTCTTCCTGGGGACCTACCCCGGCCTCACCAAAGCGATGCTCGATTATGAAATCGAGGTCATCCGGGCCTTCTGCCGCTGCCAATGACCCAGCGGCCCTCGACCCAGGATCTCGATGAAATCTTTCTCAAAGGCCAAACCCTTTGGGAAAAGCTGGCCGGAAAACGCTTCTTCATCTCCGGCGGCACCGGGTTCTTTGGTCGCTGGCTACTGGAAACCTTCGACTACCTGCACCGCTGCCGCGGAATCGAGACATCGCTAACCGTTCTTAGCCGCAGCCCCGAACGGTTTTGCCAAAAAGCCCCCCATTTTCTCAACCACCCCCGCATTGACTTCCTCAGCGGCGACATCACCGGCTTCCCCTTTCCCGAAGGCCACTTTGATTACATCATCCACGCCGCCACAGAGACCGACCAGAACGCCCACCAGCCACTGGCCATTCTCGACCCCATCGTCGCCGGGACCCGGAGAATGCTCGATTTCGCGCTTCAGTCAGGAGCCTCCAGATTTCTCCTGACCAGCTCCGGAGCCGTCTACGGACGCCAGCCCCCCGAGCTTCCCCTCCTACCGGAAACCCACCCAGGCGCCCCCGATCCCTGCTCAACCCGGAGCGCCTACGGCGAAGGCAAACGCATCGCCGAGCAGCTCTGCGCCATCTACCACCAGCAACACGGGATCGAGTGCACCATCGCCCGGTGCTTCGCCTTCGTCGGCCCCTACCTTCCCCTTGAAAGCCAGTTCGCCGTCGGCAACTTCATCGGCAACGCCCTGCGAGGCGAGCCCGTCATCATCAAAGGCGACGGCACCCCGTACCGCTCCTACCTTTACGCCACAGACCTGATCGTCTGGCTGCTCACCATCCTGCTCAACGGCCAGCCCATGCAGCCCTATCATGTCGGCTCCAACCACCCCATCTCCATCGCCGACTTGGCACACCTCGTCGCCCGCCTTCCCCAGCCCCCGATCCGCGTAGAAATCCAAGGCACCCCCAGACCAGGAACCCTCCCCGAACGCTACGTCCCCGACACCCAATTCACCCAAAACCGTTTAGAGCTTCAAATTTCCGTGCCAATCAAAGAAGCTCTTCAACGGACTTGGGCATTTCATACGGCTCAAACCTAAGCTACCTTTGCCCCGATAACCACCACCTCGAATGAAAGCCGCCGATTACATTGCTCTCTACCTGCAACACCGTCGCGTCACACACGTCTTCGAGCTCGTTGGAGGAATGATCACCTTCTTGCTCGACTCGCTGCACGAGCGCACCTCCGTCAACATCGTCAGCATGCACCATGAGCAAGGCGCGGGATTTGCCGCCGAAGGCTGGGGGCGAGTCAGCGGAATTCCCGGCGTCGCATTGGCAACCAGCGGCCCCGGCGCAACCAACCTCCTCACCGCCATCGGAAGCTGCTTCTTCGACTCCACCCCCGCCGTTTTCATAACCGGGCAGGTTAACCGCACCGAGCAAAAAGCCTCGCGGCCCATCCGCCAACTCGGATTTCAGGAAACCGACATCGTCTCCATGGCCCGCCCCATCACCAAAGCGGCATGGCTCGTCAACCAACCCGAAGACCTCCCCCGGCTTCTCGAAGCCGCCTTCACCCTCGCAACGTCAGGCCGCCCCGGGCCCGTATTGCTGGATCTCCCCCTCGACGTTCAACGGGCTGAAATCACCGACCTCGAACGCCTGGAAACCACCCCCGCCCCGATCCCGCCTTCCGCAGCCACCCCCGCAACCCGTGAATTTTGGGACGAAACATGCGCCCGCTTGGCCGAAGCAAAAAAACCGCTGATTTTAGCCGGAGGCGGTATTCGCTCCGGGCAAGCCACCGAGCTGTTCCGGCAGTTTGCCGAAACCCTGGGCATTCCCGTCGTCCACTCCCTAATGGCCAGCGATGTCATCCCCTCACACCATCCGCTGCGAGCCGGCCTGATCGGCACCTACGGCAACCGGTGGAGCAACATCGCATTGAGTGAAAGCGATTACCTGCTCGTCCTGGGCAGCCGTCTCGACGTTCGGCAAACCGGCGCGGATACCAAGGCATTCAAAGGCACACGACCCATCTTCCATGTCGATTGCGAAGCCGGAGAAATGAACAACCGCATCGAAGGCTGCATCAGCCTGCAATGCGAACTAAAAGAATTCCTGTCCCATGCCACCGCGAACCCACCCACCGGGCTCTCGCGCCAGGAGTGGACCTCCCAGATCAACACCCTCCGCGACCAGTGGCCCGATACCAACGAACAAGCTTCAGTGCCCGGCATCAACCCGAACGTCCTGATGCACCAGCTATCGAAGAAATCAGGAAGCGCCTCCGCCTACACCATTGACGTGGGCCAGCATCAAATGTGGGCGGCCCAATCCCTCGAAATCGCCAGCCACCAACGCCTGCTGACATCAGGAGGCCTCGGAGCCATGGGGTTTTCCCTTCCCGCGGCAATTGGCGCATGCTTAGCAGGCAACGCGAAACCCGTCGTCTCCATATCCGGAGACGGAGGATTCCAGCTCAACATCCAAGAACTGCAAACCATCGCGCATCATCAGTTACCGATAAAGATCATCGTCATAAACAACCATTGTCACGGCATGGTGCGGCAATTTCAGGAATCCTATTTCAGCTCCCGCTACCAATCCACCGTCTGGGGCTATTCAGCGCCAGCATTCACAGCAGTCGCGCAAGCATACGGCATCGCGGCAACCAGCGTCACCGATCCCGCCTGCCTGGAAGCAGCCATCGAAGCCTGCTGGGCCCAACCCCAGAGCCCCTACCTGCTTGAAGTCAACATCGCCCCGGCCGCCAATGCCTATCCCAAAATGGCATTCGGCAAGCCCATGTCAGAGATGGAGCCGTTTGCCAAACCGCTAGAGATGGAAGGAACGTAAGCGAACCGCTTTGAGATCATGCACCTAATCAAAGCACTCTGTCGTTTTCTGGGAATCGACCGCGCCGTCTTTTTCTCCAATGCGAACCAGATCACACGGCTACTCACCGGCCCGATCACCATTGCACTGGTCCTGCGGTACCTGACCCCGGAGCGCCGCATCGCCTGGATCTCCGGGACACGGGAAATGTTGCCGAACGGCAAAATCATATCCCCTTTGCTGAAAGCAATGTTTCCCCAACTGAACTCCGAAAAACTGAAGGGCTGCCTGGGAATTTTCCCAGTACGATTAGTCTGAATTTTATGAGTTTCCCGCGAGCCTCCATCTGTGTTCCTGTTTATAACACAGCTCCTTACATCCGGCAATGCATTGAAAGCGTTCTGGCTCAGGATTCCAATGACTGGGTCCTGCTGGTAGCCGATAATTGTTCGACCGACGGCACTTGGGAAATCCTGCAAGAGTTCCGCGACTCCCGCATCAAACTATTCCGGCACGAACGGAATATTGGGGTCATGAACAACTGGAATTTCGTCCGGGAAAAAGTCGAAACGGATTACTTCTGCATGCTTGGTTCGGACGATTTTTTGTTTCCTAACTTTGTCCGGAGTAAAGTCTGCCTGCTCGATTGCTACCCTGAGGCCCCGCTCGCCTATAGCTGGGCCGTTCACGTGGATCAAAACAGCAAGGTGATCCCTAGGCTCTCCGATGACGCGCCGTCGGTCTTATCCAAGCCGCCCATCGAACCGAGCAGCGAAGCCCTGAAACGGATGCTGCTTTACTGCTACATCAACATTAGCAACGTCATGTTTCGCCGCTCTGCGCTTGCCACCCGCGGCATCACCTTTGACAGTCGCTGGCGCTTTTGTGGCGACTGGGCGATCTATGTTGAACTTGCCCTCTTTTACCCGTATCTCCTTTTGGATCCGGAGAAGGGCGCGTCCTACCGCTTCCATCTTTCCAACGACACTGCGCAGAACAAGCACAGCTTCGAATGGGCCATGGAACAGCAGCTACACCTATTGACCAGTTTCGAAGAGCATCCTGGGGAATGGGCCAGCCACGGTATCGATATCGGTGCGGAATCCCAGCGCCGGACCGCCCACCTTTGGATGATCGCGCTGCAACAACTCAAACGGGGACAATTTTCCAATGCCTCGGCGGCATGGGCACTCTATCGCCGTTTCCACCCGGCGCAATCCGCGTTGCGCGATTTCGTCAAATTGCTGGGCAATCGCTTAACCCCCGGACGCAGAGAACGCATTATCCACAGCGCTGACTCATGAAGTTCCGCAATACCATTTTAACAGGAGCCTCCTCATATATTCAGATTGGGGCGATTATGTTAACGCAGTTGGTGGCTATTCCGATGGCCCTGCGTTTTCTCGACAACGAACGTTTTGGGCTTTGGTCGTTCACTTCGCAGTCTCTCGGCTACCTGCTTTTGTTGGATTTCGGCGTCACCAATTCCATCGGGAGGCTTCTGACCGATCCGCTCCAGGGTAAGAACGAGAAGGTATGGAACGGGTGGATCAACCTCTTTCTTGCCATCCTGACCGTCCAAGGCCTGCTGGTCCTTGGAACAGGATTGTTCCTTGCAGACTCCATCCTGCATTGGTTCCACATCCCAGCTCCGCTGTTTTCCGAAGCCCGGACTCTGTGGATCTCCACGTTATTTTTGAATGCTCTCGGTTTTCCGTTCCGCATTTTAAACGGCATATTAGGAGCCCAAAACCGTTCCTACTGGTATTATTTTTCCACCAGCGCGGGAGCATTTCTTGGGCTGGGAGTTTTCTTCGTAACCTTGAAACTGGGTTTCGGCAGCTTGGCGTATGTGTTCTCACTAGCCTCCCAGACAGGATTGAACATCATCCTGATCATCATCGCCGTCCTCCGTGGGCCTAACCGGATCAGGATCTCCTTACAGGGCATTCCTTGGCAACACGCCCGCGAACTTTTCGGATTCAGCTCTGCTGTTTTTGTCATCAACATCGCCGTGCAGGTTGTGCTAATGAGCCCCTCGCTTGTGATTACCCGCGTTCTTGGGCTTGGAGCAGTCGCAAGCTATCTTCTGTGTGCAAAGGTGCCAACCCTTTTGATGCAACTGATCTGGCGCCCCTTTGACGCCTTCAATCCGCGGTGGCAGATCTGCTGGGTCAATGGTGAAACCGAATCGCTAAACCGTGAATTCGTCCAGATGCTACGCTTCACAATCGGCTTAACCTTCCTGGCTATGACCTGCAGCCTGGCCATGAACCGTTGGTTTGTCCTCCTTTTTGGAAAGGAACAACTTTATATTGGCAAGGACTTTGACTTTTGGTTTGCCGTGTTTGCCGTCGCCCAGATCTGGAACCGGTGTCTCGCCATCTCGTTCAGCTTGGCCAAAAAAATGAATTTATTCGCGGCGGTTATCGCAGGAGATGTCGTGCTTTCGTTAGGAGTCTCGATTCTTGGCACAAAGTATTTCGGGCTGGTTGGCTACATGTGCTCGTCAGCTATCTATTCGTTGATTGGAATTGGCATCTGCTTTATCACATTCAGAGCCCCGCGCCTCATGGGCCTTCACACCAAGCAACTGATCCAAGGCTCCCAATCCATTTTACTTCTTTATACAGGGCTGCTCACCGCCAGCTTTTTGGTCTTTAAGAATATCAACCCGGAATTCAAAAGTATCATGTTCACTTCGGAAGCCGTTGTTGCTCTCCTGGGAATCGCCCTTTTTTGGTATACCCTCCAAGATGAAATCGGCTGCGCCAGCCAGTGGCTAAAACAACAACTTGAAAAGCGGCGCAAACCGAGGGAAATCCTCGTTGCCAGCAAGTGACCGTGTTCCAATTGACTGAATCGTCCACTTGCGGTGGCCCATCATTGAACCCATCTCCTCTTTGACCCAAGCCTGAATGAAAATTCACGTTTTTGTAAATTCGCTAGGACTGGGGGGTACCGAAAAAGCAGCCTGCCGATGGGCATGGGGGCTTAAGGAGCGCGGCCACCAGATCACGGTCCTTACGCTAAACGACGGACCACGCAAACCGGAACTCGAAGCGCATGGTGTACCCGTGGAAGTCCTTCCACCTGATCCATTGTTCATCGCCCAGCTATTGGAACGCACAAAACCGGACGCCATTCATACCCACTCCCCTGGGTTTCCAACCGAAGGCGATGTTCTTGGGCAAGCCTTGGCAAAAATCCCAAAGATCCCCGTGGTCCAAACCAATGTCTTCGGCCGCTTGGAAAACCCCACTGACCGCGCTTGGACCGATTTCCGTTTGTTTATCTCCTGGACCAGTTGCGTGCAGGCTGCACAGCGCGCATTCCTCAAGCTCGACCTCGAATTTTTCCGCAAAGCCAGCGTCGCAGTCTATCCGCTCGATTCGGACGACGGCCCATCCGCGCAAGAGATCGCCGATTTCCGCAGCGCGCATGGAATCGCACCGGATGATGTGGTTTTCGGGCGCATTTCCCGGCCCGAGCCGAATAAATGGACCGACTTACCGCTTATGGCTTTCCGCAAAGCCCTGCAAAAGGAGCCATCCCTCAAGTTGATCCTTCGAGAACCGCCGCCTCTCGTGGCGGAGCAGCTCCGGAACGCCCCGGACCACGACCGGTTCATCATCCTACCCGCTACCAGCAACGCCTCCGAATTGCGTCTGACCCTCGCCAGCCTCGATGTGGTGCTGCATACCTCCAGCATCGGCGAGAGCTTTGGCTATGGCATCGCCGAACCGATGAATTATGGAAAACCGGTAATCGCCAATTCTGTTCCCTGGCTCGACCAGGCACAGATCGAACTGGTGCGCCACAGCGAATGCGGCTATATCGCGAGCACGGCGGATACGATCTGCGAGGCCATTTTGAAACTAGCAACAAACAAAGAGCTTCGGATTTCACTAGGGGCCAACGCCCAGCGCCATATTCGCAAGCTAGCATCGCCGAATTCATCGCTCAACCGGCTTGAAGAAGCCCTCGTCGCCACCGTCGAAGGCAAACCCAACCCCCACCGCGAAAGCGATCTGCAACAAGCCCAAGATACCCTTGCCAAACTGAAAGCCCGCCAATTCGGTGAAACCTGGCGCGAACAGCTCGCACTGAGGCCCTTCTACTACCGCGTGCGCTTCCACCAGTGGCGAAAGGTGATCAAACAGCGACTTCATCCCCAGCCCTCAGCCCGGTTTTAATTCCCCCCTCCCATGCCCGCTCTTTCTCTCATTATATGCGCATGCGGTGAACGGGACCATCTTGTCCGGCTCTTCGAGCATATCGAGGGCTGCTACAATGAGCTGCTGGTCATCCATGATGGACCGGACGAGAAAAATATCCGCAGCATCGTCGAAGATATCGGGGGGCGGTTTTTTGAACGACCACGTGCATTCCAGCAGGAGCAACATTGGAAGTTTGCCTTTGGCGCCGCAACACACGACTGGATCCTGCGAATGGATCCGGACGAATTCCCGTCCCCGTCGCTGCAACAATGGCTGATCCAGTTCCGGCAGTCTCCCGCGCCAGCAGAACCTACGGCCGGGTTTTCCTGCATCTGGCCAATGTGGAACGGGAAGAAAACAGTCACTCATGATTGGCCTGACCATCGCTGCTTGCTTTTTGACCGCAACCGCATCTCATGCGTTGGCATCCCGGAGTGCATTCCGATACCGGACCCCGGCATGGTGTATGAAAAACTGCCCCTGATACTGGAGCACCAGCCAACGCGAAAAACCTACGGATTCCGTAATATTTTCTTGAGGAAACGCACTTGGCTTTGGACAAGGCAGGTAGGCAATCAATTGTTTTCGCCCGTGGAAAACCTGCAATGCTGGCGCACGGAACCCCATTGGCCGGAGTTCTGGGCGCGGATGCGGATGCGACCCTTGCGCACCGGCATTCTGGGGGGGCTGCGCGGGATGGCTATTGACTTCGCGCGATGCATCAAGCGGGGACGGTGGCCCCACCCCGCTTACTGGTTGTATCCTCACCACATCCAGTTTGGGATCGTCATTGCCTGGCTAAAGTGGAAACAGCGGCGTTAGGGAGTGAGGAGATGATCGTAAATCCGGGTATAGTTCTCTACCATTTTCTCCGCGGTGAATCCCTTTTCCAAAATGGAAACGCGGCATTGATCCGACAACGTTCGGAGCAACGCCGGGTCGCCCATCAGCAAAGCCAAGGCATCTGCAAGTTCCCGCACCGAGCCGGGAGCCACCAATAAACCGTTGCGTCCGGGCTCGATCAGTTCGGGGATTCCGCCGACCTTTGAACCCACGGAGGGGCAACCGGCAAACAGAGCTTCCTCAAGCGCCAACCCCAAGGCTTCGATAAACGATGGAAACGCAAAAATGGAGACCCCGCACAGCAAATCATCCACAGAGACCTCATCGAGAACCCCGAAAAACCGAACTCGCGCTTCCAAGCCGTTCGCGCGAACAACCTCCTGGATCTGATTGAAATAATTCTTGTCCCCAACGTGGCCGACGATCCCCAACATCCAATCTGGATATTGGGCGGCGACTTCCGTAAAAGCTTTTATTAAAATCAACTGCCCTTTTCTTGGGGCAATCGACGCGACATTTAAGATCATCTTTTCCCGAGGTTCGACCACCGGCTGTTTGCGGTTTTCATGGATTCTGGAATGGTAAAGCGTCTGAATTCGGTTCTTAAATGGAAACCAAAGTCGCCGTAAAAAATCCCGGTTCTCGTTTGAAACGGCAACCTCAAGTTCCAGATAACCCAAAAAATGAAGACGCGAAAGCCACGCCCAAGGGAACAGAGCCAACTTGAACCAAAGCGGCTTTTGAGGCCCACAATAACCCCAATGCCAGGCCCCCAACAGATGGGTGGTAAGCAGGCAGGGCAATCCGATCCGGCGGCATGCGATGGCCGGGTGGCGCCCAAACACCCGCGATCCCCAAGCGTAGGGCATGTTGGCGTGAAAATGCACCAATTCCACATCCAGGGCTTTCAATTGCCGGGCAAGATCTTGGGCCGATGCATAACCGGCCTTGCGGCTATCCCAATGAATATGGGCAATAGGTCCTTTGAATTCTCCCGCATCCCCTCCGGAAACAAGAACCACTTCGTATTTGGCCAAGATCCCCTCCAGCAAAGTTCGAACAACCACCTCGACCCCCTGGGCCCACAGTAACGAACCTTCGCAACAAACAGCAATGCGGTGCTTTTTTTTCATTTTACGACATCACAAAAAAACCAAGCCGCAGAATCCCACGGCATTGCCACCTGACAAATTCTGATTATCAGCCTTTTGAGAAGCTTAGGCCAACAGGATTTAAACAAAGGATGCACACAACAAATCGGTGGCTAAAATCCCCGGATAAAGCATGTGAAATTTCGCCATGAGATCGGATTTCAGGAGTGAGTTTATAACCCGCAAGGCTATCAAAATTCGGATTACCTGCAAGGAGTTTAGACCCCTCGAACACCGTTCTCCGGTTTTAATGCAACAAACGCGTCATCTGGTCTCAAATAGTTGATTGCAGGTCTAGAGAATGCTATTTAGCGTAGATGCGGGCATCCGTTTGCTCCACAGGAACAGATATGCTAACCATATTCCCTCAGCACCCTTGAAAATTCTATACGACTACGGCGCTTTCCTTGATCAAAAGCAGGGAGGGGTTACCCGCATTATGAATGAAATCATCAGGCGGGAAATCCAGCGTAATAGCGTCGAGTGCCAGGTTTACGCAGGTTTTCATAAGAATACTGGCCTTCATGAAATTGCATGTGAATTCCCGAACAACGTCCACGAATTTCTACTTCCCCAATCCATTGCCAAACAACGGGTTTTCCTGCCCATCAACAACGCCCTTTTCGTTCAGTTCGCTAAACGGTTCGCCCCCGATATCTGTCACTATACCTTTTTCAAAACTCCCAAAGTTCCGGTAAAAACTAAAACTGTAGTGACAATTCATGATCTGATTTTTGAGATCTTCCTCAAAACAGATAATCAGGTCAATGAACGCAGGGATGCACTTTCCAAGGTTGATGGGATTATTTGCGTATCCAATAACACCAAAAACGATTTGTTGAAATTTTACGATGTTGGCAATAAGCCCATCTTGGTAGCCTATCACGGGAATGATCTAAATTCATCGCGTGCCGTTCCTCCCGACGTAGACGTTCCATATCTTCTGTACGTCGGGAACCGGGGTTCCCTATACAAGAACTTCGAACTTGTACTGAAGGCTTTTGCAAAATCAGATATGCTTAAGCCACTAAGCTTAGTGTGTTTTGGAGGAAGACCTTTCGACAAAACAGAATGGCGAACAATTCTAAAAGCAGGACTTGCAAACCGCGTATTTCACAGGTCCGGTTCCGACGATACCCTGGCTGGTTTTTACCAAAATGCGATCGCGCTAATATATCCCTCACGATACGAAGGTTTTGGTTTGCCTCCAATCGAAGCCATGGCCTGTAGATGTCCCGTATTGGCCAGTAATGCGGCCCCTATGCCCGAGATTATTGGGAATGCAGCTTTATTCTTTGACCCAAATTCAGAAGATGATCTTCTAAATGCAATCAGTATCCTTTTGCATCAACCAGAGGTTCGCAAATCGTTAATCGACAACGGCCTTGAACGAACTCGCTTTTTTTCGTGGGACAAAACCGCGCTTCTGATTCACCAATTCTACCAGAATCTTTTGGAATCGTAATATTGCGTCTATGCCTCACCCCAATCAATTACTGGCAATCTGGATTTTTCTTTGCGCCTACCTAAATGTCGCGGGCTGGGTGCTCTCCGCCTTCCATGCCCTCAATTTTTGGGGTTATGCCATCACTTTACTCCTCGGGGCAGTGGGAGTCGTTGCCTTCTTTGCAAAGTATGGAGGGCCGCTGAGGCCGGTTCGCTGGGCCCGCCTGAAATGGCGCTACCGCCATGGCCTGCCACTCTGTTTCCTGGCCCTCGCCAGCCTGATATTTCTCGGCGGAGCCCTTTACGCGCCTTGTAATTACGACGCTCTCAGCTACCGGATTCCCCGGATCTGCCATTGGCTCGACCAACAGGGCTGGTACTGGATCGACGGGGGCGGTGCACGAATGAATACCCGGGCCACGGGGTTTGAGTGGGTAATGGCTCCGTTGATTGCTTTGACCGGGTCGGCACGCCTGGTCTTCCTGATTAATTTCTCCGCATTCCTCTTCCTGCCAGGGCTTACGTTCCAAACGCTCCGTTTCCTGGGAGTGCGCCGAAGGGTGGCATGGAACTGGATGTGGCTCCTGCCAACCGCTTACATTTATGCTCTGCAGGCGGGCAGCGCAGGCAATGACGCCATCGCGGCGGTCTACTTTTTGGCCTCGATTGTATTCGCATTCAAAGCCCGGACATCCGGGAAGCTGGAGCCCTTGTTCTTTTCCATGCTAGCCATCGCGCTAGTTACGGCATCGAAGACCTCCAACGCTCCCCTGGCCTTGCCTTGGCTGGTGGCCGTCTGGCCCGCACTAAGCCTGCTTTGGAAGCAAAAGTGGCTCTCTGCGCTCTGTATCGTTCTTGCCGCAGGAGCCTCGTTCCTTCCGTTGGCGGTAATCAACTACCGCCTGTGCAAGGATTGGACAGGCCTTTCGCTCGAATCCGACTATTTCAAAAATCTTGGCCATGCCGCTTTGATCGGCAATACCATCCAGCTCGCCAGTCAAAACCTCATCCCCCCTCTGTTTCCCAGGGCCAAAGCATTGGAGAACGCCATCGTCCAATCGATCCCGGAACCGCTACAGAGTCGTTTGAAAGCTGGCTTCGAGGGCGGTTTTGATCTTTCGCTGGGGGAGCTCCAAATTGAAGAATTCGCGGGCGTCGGCTTCGGGATCGGCATCGTGTCCCTCTTTGCCTTTGGCTATGCCTGCGCGACCCGGCGGGAATACGCAGCTCAGGCCAACCTTTGCAAAACCAACCGGGATGCATTCCTCATGGCCACCGCAACTTGGATTGCGTTTGCCGTCTTGCTGGACAAGTCTTACATCAGCGTATTCAGCCGGGTCAGCGCGGCCTACTACCCGCTCTTGTTTCTGCCACTGCTGGGGGCTGCGTCAGCTGAACGGCTCGTGCGCACCAAAGCATGGAAATCCATCGCCGTCTTCGCGGCATGCACCTCCATTTTTGTGGTCGTCACGACACCGGCTCGCCCGTTGTGGCCCGCCCTGACCGCTCTCAATGCCATCGACAAACACTTTTCCAATAGCTTAACCCAAAGGGCTCAGAGCGTTTACCAGAATTATCGGATACGCCCCTATGCTCTTGGGCCCGCGGTTCAGCAAATTCCCGAGGGAGTTAATACCATCGGCTTTATCTCAACAGGCGATGACGTCGAAGGCAGCTTGTGGCTGCCCTATGGAAAACTTCATCTCCGGAACATCAGCCTCAAGACCCCGCTGGAAAATCGGGATTTCGAGTATGTCTTGATTGTTCCCCTCGGTCTTTCCTTGCGTTGGAATATGACCACAGAACAGTGGCTCGCACGCTATCATGCCGAAGTTGTGGCCACGCCCAAGGTGCACCTGAAATTCACCCGCGGCGATGAGACGCTCTACCTAGTCAAGTTCACCAAAGGGAAAAACCAGGAATAGCCCCGCAGCCTCCATCACTGACAACGATAGCCCACCCCACGGTCTTCACCGCATCCGGTCAGTGCCGGAAATTACGGATCCGCAGGAAAAACTGTTCCCGGCTATGGCGAACAAGGGTGTCCAACACAACCGCACACATGAAGCTCAGCGCGGAAAGAAGCGTTAAGCCCGTGGCCAGAACAGCCAGCGGCAGACGATAGACATAGTGGTAGCAAATATAATCCCTCACCGGGAAGAAACCGGCTAGCATCGCCAGGGCCAACAGGACCAGGCTGATGAACGAGAAAAACAGCAGCGGCTTGTAATCCTTGATCACCAGGAGAATCTCCCGCAGCACCCGCAAACCGTCTTTCACCGTGTTGAGCTTGGAAAAAGATCCCTCCGGACGGCTCCGGAAATCAATGTCCACATCGAGCTGAAAGAACCCCTTGTCGATGGTCTGCAACGCAAGTTCAGTCTCGACCTCAAAGCCGGAGGAGAGAATGGGAATATTGCGGTAAAAAAACCGGGTAAAAAGCCGGTACCCGGAAAACAAGTCTCCCACAGGCGCACAAAAAACCGTTTCAATAAAAAAGGCCAGCAGATTATTACCCCAGGTATGCGTTGTCACAAAGGCCGCCTGATCTCTGCTAACGCGCCGCCCCACCACCGTATCCCCGCTTTGGGTCTGGATCGCATCGATCAGCTTCGGGGCTTCCTCCGCGGGGTAAGTATCGTCGCCGTCGACCATGATCAAGTAATCGGTATCAGCTTCCATAAAGAGCCGTTGCACCGCATAGCCTTTTCCCTTTCGGGGCTCTTGGATCACATCGGCTCCACCGGCTTTTGCGATCGCCCCGGTGTCATCCGTACTCGCGTTATCAATGATCAAAATCCTGGCTTCCGGGAACACCCGGCGAAAGTCACTCACAACTTTTCCAATGGTAAGGGCTTCGTTATAACAAGGGATACCGATCGTAAGAGATGGGGCTGGTTTCATAAGGAATAACTGAAATAACAGGATATCTGCGACAGGCGTGAATTTCCGCGACCGTAATGCAGAACCCGAGCAAAGGGAACGATTTTCTCGGTCCCAACGGGCACCTTCCCGAGAGTTTGGTCACATAACGATAATAAAGGAGCCCAATACGTAATTTTTCCTCCCCTGCGCCCCCCAAACAGTGCTATTGCTTAAGAGTCCCCTCGATGAAAATATCGATTGTCACCCCCAGTCATAAGCAACTTGAGTGGCTGAAGCTCTGCACCGCATCGGTAGCCGATCAACAAGGCGTCGCCTTCGAGCATATCATTCAGGACGCCTGCTCGGGCCAGGAGCTCACCGATTGGGTACAGACCCATACGCATACCAAGCTCTTTGTGGAGAGAGACTCGGGCATGTACGACGCGATCAACCGCGGGTTCATAAAGGCCACCGGAGACATCGTCGCCTGGCTCAACTGCGATGAACAGTATTTGCCCGGCGCTCTGGCCAAAGTTGCCGCTTTCTTTGAGCAACATCCTAAAGTCGACGTCGTGTTTGGGGACGTCATCCTTTTAGGAGAAAATGGGAATCTGCTTTCCTACAGGCGAGCCATTCCGCCATCGCTGCTGCATATCCAGCTCTCGCATCTTAACACCCTGTCGTGCGGCACCTTTATCCGCCGTTCAGTCATCGAACGGGGGTTCATGTTGGACACGGAATGGAGAACCATCGCCGACGCCGTCTGGGTAGCCAGCTTGATCAAGGGGAAACTGCGGATGGCGGTATTGCCAGAACCGCTTGCCGCGTTCACCATCACGACGGCAAATCTCGGTCAGAGCAGCTTGGCCTTCAAAGAAGGCGAAAAATGGCAGCGCCAGTTGGTTCCTCGTTGGGCGCTGTGGCTCAAGAGCCCGGTCATTTTCTGGCACCGCATCCGCAAATTCATCCACGGCGCCTATGCCGTCAGAAACTTCAGCACGGAAGTTTATACCCATTCGTCGCCCCACCAACGCGTCAGGATTTCCTCCAAGCGTTTAACATTCGCATGGAAAAAGGCCCAGCCCCAGCTGGGAGTCACTTCTACCTGGCTCAACCCCCTCGACAAAATTCGCCGGTTTCTAGGCATCGACGAGTCCCTGCACCTAAGCCATTCCCGCGCGCTCCCGTTCAGCTTTTACCACCCCCCGCGCTGGCCATGGATCTATTGTTTGCTGATCCCGATTTTATTAACACTCCTTATCCTGTTTCTGGAAAAGGAAACCTCCACGGCCATCATCGTGGCGCCAATGCTCTCAACGAGCTTAATGCTGGCACTCTCGTTTGTACTTGAGCCCTTGCAGTTGGTTCCCTTTGCCGTCGCGTTTACCGGGGCTATCTTCTACTCGCTCCAGTACATGTCGACATTCGACGGCAGCCAGGAGGCATGGATTCGGCTAATATTGCGCTTAATCAGCTTCGTATTCACCGCAACGCTGGCGATCCTCTTCAGCAAATCCCGGTGCGAAGCCAAAGCTCGGCAGGATCAGACCATGGACATTCTGACCACCATGCCGATGCCAGTGGTCATCTCAGACGCCATGGGGGCAATCATCTTCGCCAACGACGAAGCCGTGGATTTCCTGAAAATTCCCCGAGGCGAGCTGGTGGGAAAATCTTACGCGAGATTATTCATGCCCTTCCATGACGAGGGAACCGCCATGCGCGATTACATCCAGTATTTTCAAATGCCGTCGGAAGGCAGTGGCCATTCGTTCCCCGACACCATCTGCATTGCACAAAAAGAGGGAGCGCCCCAGCAGGTTAACGCCCGTTTCATTTGCTTGGGCAAAGGCGAATCGCGCTACATGGTCACCGTGATCAAGATCTGATACCTCTCAGCGCTTTCCCACGATCATCAAGATGGCTTTGCTGCTTTTTCCCCAAAACCGCATCAGAATGTTGCGTAGGGCCCGATTCTTAAAACGCAAAAAAAACCAGCCATTGAAGGTGCGCACCCAGTCAAGAAAGGCATAACCGAGCTTCCGCATCCAATTGCGCTCTTGCCCAAGGTAGTAGGGAATGGAATCCACCTTAGTACGCCGATAGCGCCACCAGTCGATTGCGGTTTTTACATCCGCTACTGTCAACGGGCGAGATTTGCTATTGGGGGTTCCGCCCGCGCCCGTAATCTGATCTGAGTCTGCGATTCGGCTTCGCCCCATATTCCAAAGTCTTTGTCCTGTATCCGTCCGAATCAGTACTAGATTCAGACCGGAGCGGTCGTCGGCACCGATACCCCACGGATCAAGCAACACCAAGTCGCTTTTCCAGCCAAATAAGTTGGCGCAAAGTTTGCATCCCGGCACGCGCCAAAGCTCCATCCCGAATGGAACAGTGTAAAATTCAGAGGGCTTTTCTTTTGCGTTTGAACGCACAACCCCAGGCCAACCTTTACCCCTATACTCAATTGCTGCCTCCAAATCATCCGGATCGCCCATCTCTCGCCGAATATAGGTTACGAAATCATGGGTCTTTTGCTGTTTACACAGGATGGCAACCCGAATGAGTTCCGTGGATGTGCCCTTGTAAAAGTTTGCTCCAGCCTGCATCTGGCAGTTGGTACCAATAAAAAGAAGCCGTTTGATAAGCCGCCCATCCAGTCGTTTTTTTAACCCTGCGGCAAACGGAAAGGCGTGATATACAGAATTGGCCATCTGCAACACATCGTCAGGCTCAACAAAATAGGCACCCTCATAAAAAGGCGCCGAGGGCAGGCGACGAACCCCATATACCGCATCGACAAAACCACTCTGTAAAGCGGCATAAGCCAGTTCTCGCGCGGCGCCTCCGGAAGAAGCGTTAAAACGCACCTGTTCGTCCTTTGATGACGCAAGGCAGATATGCTCAAGTTGTTCGATGTCGTCTCCAATTAATGGATGGAGGGGTAGCTCACTGACAGGACATACCTTGACGCATTTTTGGCAAAGGACGCACCGCTCGCGGTTTATGGTGACAAACGGTTCGCGGTCCCCGCATTCCGGGTTGCATGAAAGAGCGCCATGCCCGCACGACGCAAAGCAGGCTCCGCAACGGACACACTTATCCGGATCAAAATCAAGCGTTTTACCTCTGAAGAATAGCATGGCCGCGGGATATTTCCATCATTGCAAAGCCCGGGCTAAAAATGCCCGCGAAGCAGCCCTCTCCCGATCAAGAAGAGAATAAGTTTTCGTAAAATCCAGTGGGATTTCCTCACTGCGGGGTAATGGGCTGCCAAGAGGAAGGAACCGGTTGGAAAGCTCCAAACGGTCCAGAACGTCCCGACAACGACGGCTTTCATCGTTAGCGTCATTTTTCCACGCCACGGGAAGCGAGTAAAAAGGCTTCTTGAACTGAATGGCAAACAGCGTTGCGTGGTAGGAATCCGTAATCACCAACTCCGCATCCCGGATCAATCCCAGAAACTCCTGAGGCCCAGATCCCGCTACATCGGAGAAGTTGTAGGGAAGGTAACCCCTGGGAGCGCCACATAAAAACACCGGCTCCAGACCGAGTTGACGAGCCAGTTGGTCAACCGTTTCAAAAAAATAAGTGCATGGCGCTTGCGGCATGTAGGGCAGAGGCCTACGACGGCTCTGAATAAAATAGCTAAACAGATACCGCCCTTTGTTACGGGGAGCCATTGCCAAACGGTCCCAAAACGAAGTCTCCAAAAGCAAGGTCGGGTCCAACACCCATTCCGCGCTGCGCTGTGCGATCGCATCCACTTTGCCAACGCTGCTTTTTTCTCGTACCGAAATATAATCAATCGAACCGATAGCTTCTTTTGCCCATTGCCACTCTTCCGGAGGCAGGTGGTCCAACCCACTGGCCGCATAGGCGATCTTTCGCCGGTTGGTCACAAACTTGAGAAAATAAAAGGGGATACGATCCCGCCAGATCTGATCGCTCCCCGCAATGAAGGCATCGTATTCCTCACTATGCTGAGCCAGCTCCTGTTCCGAATTGAACATCCTCAACGGCGCTTTCTCCGTAATAAACTGCGCAAACCGCTTATTGCGCTCGACCATCCTCGGCAGGCGGCGAATCAAGACGTCCCAAACCCTCCGGCAGCCGGGGATCAATTTAGAAAGCGAAACACTTTCTCCCAAGAACCCCATCGACGCCAGAACTTGTTGCATCGCGAACCGCTGGAGTAGCGATCCGTAGTTGTTGAAGTTCGTATAGGTGGCGATCCCAATCTTGCGCAGGGTCATGACGGGCAGATTATTTCATCCTTCAATGCCAGATGGGAAATCTATTCTCTTCCCTAGAGACAACTTTTTGGCGACCTAGCAAAGGTCTCCGCCATTAATCCGCCAATTCTCTCCACTCTGACATTTTTTTCGTGGCAATCCCTAGTTGCGCTTTCCAATAAATCGCGGAATAGCCGGAGCTAAACACCGAAAGCACTGTTCGCAGTTCCCGCTTTAGCCACTTGATTTTATGCCAAGTACCCCCTCCATAGGTGGTATAAGCCTTGCCCCGGTTTTCGGGCATCCATGAGCCGGAGTAATGGTGAATGGAAAAGCCGCTCTCACGGATAAAGGCTGGCTGCTCAAAATACTCCTTGGGATAGAGCGAAATCTTTTCCGTTTCGCTTTTCCAGCACCGGCCATTCAATAAAAATCCAGGAACATGATTTAGGAAGTAATCCGTAAACATCGTGTTGTTGACGGGCCACATTCCGGGGAGAACGTGGTGATATTCATCAAGCACCGCCGCGATTAACGGGTGACATGGGGGGCAATGGATGACCCCCGTGCCTAAAGTGCAAGGATACATATACCCCATCACCAAATAATCCGATTCGTCAGCCAACATGTTGAAAGGTCGGATCAGCTCCACATCGGTATCAAGATAAACTCCTCCGTGTTCGTAGAGCATCTGAAGCCGCACAACGTCGGAAATAAACGCCCAGCGTTTTTCCTCTAGGGCGCGCTGAGCAAAGGCAAACTTCGAGAAATCGCTATTGCGCAGGTTCCACTCGCAAATTTCAAAATCGGGGTTGAGCCGTTTCCATTTCTCCACGTTCTCGGCCACATTGGGAGGCACGGCGCCACCAAACCAACAGTAGTGAATTTTCTTAATCATGGCGCATCACTAAACCTTCCGTTTCCAAAGGGTCCTCTGGCGAGCGATTTCGAAGGTTATCCGTCCCATTTTTACGTCGGATCGAAAGATTTGATATTGTTTGGGGCTACGGTTTACAAGGTCTTTTAAAATACGTCGGGCTGTATTGAACTTCCGCACCCAAGGCGAAAAGCAGCCCAGCCGGCCCCGGTATTTTTCCCGATAACGGAGCAACTCATTTCGATTAGCAGGAGTCGTTCCAAGATTCTCCCCGGTTTCCATGAAAACTGAAGTTATTTGGTTGCAAAGAACGGAGCGAACCGGGCTTTTGAAAAGCTGGCGGTAAAACAGCACATCTCCCATCATGCGCCATGAAGGATCGAACCGGCATCCCGAACGCCGCATGAACTCTTGCCGGTAAAACGCGGTGCAGGTCAGGATCAGGCAAAAAAAGCGCGACATCCACCCCCAAGGATTCACGTTGCTTTGATGGCAAATATAGCGGCCTTGGAGATCGACGACGATCGCGTCGCCAAGAACGATATCCACCTCTGAGCGGGTCTTTGCCATCTCTGCCACCGTTTTCAGCGCATCGACCGTATACTGTTCGTCACTATTAAGGTGGGCAATGTAATCATAGCACTCCGGCGCGTTAGCCCAGCCCTTATTGATTGCATCATACATACCATGGTCGGGTGCGCTTTCGTAAGAAAAGGAGTAAGCCTCTTTCGGGTTGCGAACGCACTCGGCGGCGTATTGCTCCAGCCATTCGCGGGTACCGTCGCTGGAACCCCCGTCTTGGACATGATGATGCACCACGAGGTCCTTCCCGGCTTGGTCAGCCACGGAGGCAACGGCGCACGGCAGCCATTTCAGGCTGTTGTAACTTGGGGTTACAATCCAAAAGCGAACAGACATGGGCCCGAGAATAAAGGAGTTTTCAAAAAGGACAACGAATCACTCTGCGAAAGATGATTAGGTCCGAAGGCTTTCGAGGGTCTCCTTGAGCAGTTCGAGGTGAGGCTTCATGAGGAAGTGCGATTCAAACCGATCTCGCAGCGTCTCAGCGAGGTCTGCTTTCATTATTGCCTCCAGCTTATCCGCAATTTGTTGCGGAGACCGGGGATCGACCAAACCGGGGTAACCAGGCGGTAGGATTTCGGGAATGGCGTTCCAAAAGGTAGCCACTAGCGGCACCCCATAGGCCATGGCTTCCACCACAACGAGGCCGAAACTTTCGGCGAAGTAGTAGCTGACAAAGCAAATCCCGTCGCTGGTTTCGAAAAGGCGCTTCTTCTTTTCTCCTCCGGCAAAACCGACATACTCCACCGCCCCTTTCAAGTCCGGGCGCGCAATCCGATTGAAGAATTCCTCTTCTTCCCTGGGCTCCATGAAGACTCCTGCCACGGTTAAGTGAACCCTAAACCCGTTTTGCCTCTGGTTGAAGAGAGCCACTCCCTCCACGGTGTCGAACAAGCCTTTCTCCCGGGTGCAGTGGGAGATGTAGAGGAGCCGAAACTCTGTGGACGCTGTTCCCTTTTGCCGCGCCTCCTCCCCTTTCCGCGTTAATTCGGCCCAGCGTGCCTGGCGCTGGCAAAGCAGGGTCTGCCTAAAGCTGGGGCAGGGGTCGGGTATGCCGTTGGGAACAATCGCGGTCCGGCGCGACTCTAGCCACTCCGCGTCCCGGGAGCTCGCCTTAGCCAGGGCGATGGAAAGCGTGGGCCGTCTCAAAAGGAGCCGGGTGATCCACCGCTCCAGCCCGTGCCCGCTCTCATCCAGCCATTGGGTCAGGCCGGTGGCGTGCCAGTGGAAAATCAGCTTCGGGAAAAAGGGGCGGCACATGAAGAGCACCATCCAGTCTCGGAAAAGCGCCCCCTGCTTTCCGGGCGCAGGGACGTAATAAAAGTTGCGAACGCCATAGCGAAACCTGCACCAAATGGCCTCCAGACAATAGCGCAGCAACAGGAGCACTTTGCCCCAGCGGATGCAGCCAATGTCCTCCATGCCTTTGGAAAGGGAGCAATTCACATGGTAACACTCGATGCCTCCGATGCCCTTTTGCTTTCCCTTGCGCGCATCTCCGCCGAGGCCGTTGAGCATCAGCTGCACCATGAAGCTCTGGCCGTGATGAGGAGGCGGGGTATGCGCGAATATGAGCACTTTGACTGGCTCCGAAGCCTCATCGTAGCCCGCAGGGCGGCCCCGCACGGCTCCGGCCCAAAAGGCGGTCAGCACCTCGCCGACGCTGAAAAGCCCCCAGGTGTGCACGTATCGCAAGTTGTTCCCCGGAAGGGTGCGCAAGATTCGCCGCCCATGCCGCAGGTGCAAGCTGATGAAAGCGAGGTTTTGCAGCAAAATGGCGTGCTTTCGGCGGTCGCTTTGCCGCGTTTGCACGGTGTCCGGGCCAGCCGGAGGCAGGTGTCTGACCTCGGCCTCTGGCACGTAGATTCCCTTGCCCCACGAGGTCAGGCGCAGGCTGAAATCGAGATCCTCGCCCCGGATTAGGAAATCCGAACGGTGAAGCCCCACCGCCTCAACCGCTCCCCGCTCGGCCAGGAGCGAAATGCCAGTGGACCAGGAGAAAGGCACCGGCGCATTGCCAAACTGCTCGCGGTACTCGGCAGGCGTGCGCACCCGTTGCTTGCGCACAGCATCGAAAACGGGCCGGTCAAGCAACCCGGGGAACCAGTTGATTTCACCGGCGCTATTCAATACGAGCGGCGTAGCCACGACGGCTTTTTCTTTCTCCATCGCGGCCAACAATACCTCAAGGGCCCCGGGCAACACTTCCGTGTCGTCATCCATGACCCAAAAGTGCGTCAAGCGGTTACCAAAGCGCTTTATCGCCTCCGCTTCCCCGTAGGCGAGTCCTCCGCCGCACCCCAGGTTTTCCCCCGGAACCAGCCGGACGACTTCAAGCCAACCTCGCGCCGCCTCGACGACGGCAGCCGTGGCAGGGTCATCCGCGTTGTCGACCACCACAACGGCAAGCGGCGTTGGCGTGCCTTTCAGGGATTGCAGCAGGCGGGTCAGCTCCTCGGGACGTTTGTAAGTAGCCACCACTGCGGCAACAAATGGCCGACCAGCCCCCACCCCGGCATCCGGTAAAAAGCTCTCGGGCAAGCTCCCCCCGGCCACCAAGCGGCAAAGATAGGCCTCCACCTCGGGCCAGACCGTGGCGGGGGTCAGCCGGGTCATGCAGTGGGGCTCGGAAAAGTGGCAGTAATCAAAGCAAGGCCGGTAGCGGCAGTTGTCGCGCAGAATGATCCGGTGGAGCGGGCCCCATGGCCGGAACCAGTCGGCCTCGGTGGGGCCAAAGAGCGAGATGGAAGGCGTGCCACAGGCCGCGGCGATGTGCCCAGGGCCGGAGTCGTTGCACAGGATGAGATCCGCCCGACCGACCATGTCGGTCAGTTCCATGAGCGTCAGGTCGTTTAAAACCGCGTCGGCCAGTGAACTGAGCTTCGCGCCGTACCCATCCGGATCGGGAATGAGGACCAGGAAAAAGCGGAACGACCGCCGCAGCCGCTGGATCAACTCCTCATAGTAGGGCAACGGCCACCGCCGGACGGCAATCCGGGCCCCGGTGTGGATGACCAGGAGCGGCAGTCGCTGTTCCCCCAAAACCTCGTCCACCCGCTCCGTGCGGTAGGCGGCGAGCCGCAACACCGGGTCGCCAGCCTCGCCATAGCCCATGCCCGCGGCAAGATCGCGCCAGTCTTCCACTTTGTGCTGGCGGTTACCGCCGCTACGAGCCACGGGATGGTTGAGCAAGACTTGGCTCCATACGTGGGGAAACCCATAGCGGCTCTTCGCCCCGATCAGCCACATCAGCAAATGGTCGCGGGGATCGTCCCGCGCGCTCACCGCCACATCGTAATGCTCCCGCCGCAGCTCCAAAATCAGGGAAAAGAACACCTTCCAGTTCCAGTTCCAAATCCGGTACTTGTGGATAAACTTCGTCCAGCCCGCCTGGAAGGGGAAAAACTTCAGCGAGGGGAACGTCGGCTCCAAAAGCGGCTTGGCATGCGGTTTGCCCAGCACGTGCACCGTCTCCCCGGCCTCCACCGCCTTGCGGATCAGCACGGTGGAAAACGTCAGGTCCCCCAGGCCCCAGAGTTCCAGGACCAATAGTTTACGCGGGGCTTCGGCGCTCATTAAGGGGAAAATCCTAAAGCAACCCCGTGGGAAAGCTAGAGCCTTTTTCCCCAACGTGTTACGGAAAGGAAAAATTTTCCCACCGTCCGTTGAAGCCCGGGCGGGACCATCCTAAAACGAATCGCAAGGCCAGCCCGGCCCGGACTTCCGAAAAGTTCTATAGGAGGAATCTATGAAACAAAATTGTAAATGGTTAGCGGCTCTTGTCATGGCTGCATCGGCGAGCTTCGCCTTCGGGGACTGTGGCTTTGGCAGCTGCTCTTGGTCGGGGTGGAATGTCGCCCCGGTCGGCGAGCGTGTCATAAGCTATCAACCCGTGAGCTCTTGCAGCTATTTCGTACCGAGCCAAAGCTACACAATTCGCACCATCCGCGAACCGGCCATCATGCCGGTTGGAGAACGCTTCACCACGATCCGTTACTACCAACCCGCCATGCTGGAGCCGGTGGGAGAACGGTTCACAACCGTCCGGGTGGTCCGCTATGAGCAGCCGCTGCTGCCGGTGGCCGAACGCATCACAACCGTGAAGGTCATCCGTCATCAACAAATGCTCAGCCCGGTCGGCGAGAAATACAGCTGCAAGCTCATCAAGCACAGCAAGAAGAGCCTGCATAAAAAGGTAACCCTGGTGCGCCAATCGCCCCTTCCCGTTGCGGAAAAGACGATAATCCGGCACCACAAGTTCCTGAAACCGGTGGGTGAGAAGACCATCATACGGACCACCACCTTCCGGTCGACCCCTAGCTGCGGCTGCGGGTTATAGGCTGGCTTTTGCCAGACCCATCACTGATGCAAGCACCTTAGAGCGAAGCCAAAACCGCTCATAAAAAAAGCCGACCAAGGCAAACCGGCGGCCGGGAAAGATTTGATCTTTTCCGGCCGCCGCATTTTTTTTCTTGGTTTCAAGAGGGTGCAAGGCTAAGCACTCCCTTCGACGAAACCGTTCTGCCCCTCTCCGCACCCAAGCTCAAAGAAACGGCCGGATGAATGGCTGCCCGCGTTTTCTCATATCAATACGCCACAAACCAAATTCTATGAAAATAGCACCATTCGCCGGTTTCGCACTGGCTCTCGCGGGCGTTCTCATGCTCCAGCCCGCCTCCCAGGCGGCGGACCAGAAAACCGCGGGCCAGAAACCCCAGGAAACTCGGGACAAAATCAGTTACTCCATCGGCGCCGACATCGGCAGCAACCTGAAACGCAACGACCTCGACATTAACCCCGACTTCCTCGCCCAAGGCCTCAAAGACGCCTTCCAGGGCAAGACGGTGCTCAGCGACGAGGAGATGAAAGCCACCCTGCAAGCCTTCCAGACGGACATGCAGACCAAGCTGGCCGCCAAGCAGAAGGCCCTCGCCGAGACAAACAAAGTCGCCAGCGAGAAGTTCCTCGAAGAAAACAAGAAGAAGGAAGGCGTCATCACCACCGCCAGCGGCCTTCAGTACAAAGTCATCACCGAAGGCAAAGGCCCCAAGCCCAAGGCCACCGACACCGTCACGGTGAACTACCGCGGCACGCTGATCAACGGCACCGAATTTGACAAGAGCAAGGAACCCGTCACCTTCCCCGTCGAAGGCGTCATCCCCGGCTGGGTGGAAGCCCTGCAGCTGATGCCCGTCGGCTCCAAGTGGCAGCTCGTCATCCCGCCCGCCCTCGCCTACGGCGAAAGCGCCCCGCCCGTCATCGGGCCGAACCAGGCGCTCATCTTCGAGGTAGAGCTCCTCGGGATCAAACCCGCCGAAAAGGAAGCCCCCGCGGCCTCCCCGGAAGCCAAGCCCGCCGACGCGAAGAAATAACCGCGAAAGCCACCGTATTTTTCATCAAAACAGCCGGAGCCCACAAAGCCCCGGCTGTTTTGTTGTCCGCCCAAACGATTTTCGTATAAATTCGCCGAATCCGACCGATATTGTAGATCAACGCCAATGTTTGAAATCAAAGCCGACAAAATGGTGGAGCGGGCGCTGCTGGTGGGGGCCTACGTCGAAGCCAGCGATAAATACGAAGCCCAAAGCCTCCTGGAGGAATTGGAAGAGCTGGTCGACACCCTGGGCATCCCAGTCGTCGAGCGCCACCTCGTGCATCACCGCGAAAACCACCCCCGCTACCTGATCGGCTCCGGCAAAGCCGAAGAGCTCGCCGCACTGCTCAAAGAGCGGCAATGCGACGTCCTCGTCTTCGACAACGAGCTGACCCCCGCCCAACAGCGCAACTGGGAAGTGCTCACCGGCGTCACCGTGGCCGACCGGGAAGAGATCATTTTGGACATCTTCGGCGCCCGCGCCCGCACCCGCGAAGCCCGCCTCCAGGTCGAGGTCGCCCGGCTCGAGTACTCCCTGCCCCGGCTCACCCGCGCATGGAGCCACCTCGGCGGCCAGGGCGGCGGCATCGGCGGCAAGGGCGAGGGCGAGAGCCAGCTCGAACAGGACCGCCGCCGGATTCGCGGCCAAGTCGACCGCCTCAAGCGCGAACTCGACGAAGTCCGCCGCTCCCGGGCCACCCAGCGCAAAGACCGCAAACGCGCCCCCGTGCCCAACGCCGCCATCGTCGGCTACACCAACGTCGGCAAGTCCTCCCTGCTCCGGCGGCTCACCGGCGCCGACGTGCTGGTAGAGAACAAACTCTTCGCCACGCTGGACACCACCACCCGCAAAATCGCCCTCCCCAACAAACAGCCCCTGCTGTTGACCGACACCGTCGGCTTCGTCCGGCGGCTGCCGCACGAGCTCGTCGAGTCCTTCAACGCTACGCTGGAAGAGGCCACCCTTTCCGATTTCATCATCCATGTGCTGGACGCCTCGCAGCCACGCGTCATGGAATTCTACGAAACGACCCTGCGCGTTTTAACGGACCTCGGCGCCGACACCAAGCAGATGCTGATCGTCTTCAACAAGACCGACAAAGTCTCCGACCCCGCCATCCTCGCCGGTCTGCGCAGGCAGTTCCCGGATTCCGTCTTCATCTCCGTCCACACCGGCGCGGGGATCGACGAACTCGTCGAGCGGATCTCGGATTTCGTCAGCAACGGCACCCTCACCGTAGAGCTGCGGCTGCCCGCCGCCCGCTCCGACCTGCTGGCCAAGCTGCATCGTGACGGCACCGTCGCGAGCCTTGAATACGACGGAGACATCGCCCATGTGGTGGCCACAGTCCCCAAGCGCGCCATGGAAACCCTGGCCCCGTTTGCCGTCGAGCCCACCCACGTTCCCTAAGCGTTCTCAAGACGTAGCGCACGCGTAGTCAAAGGGTACTATCGCGTATAAACAACGTTTCCTGTTGACCGCGGGGCGTTGTTTTCCTACTGTCGACGGCTGGTTTCGGTTCCAGGATCGGAGACGTAGCACATGAAACCAGGATTGCCGACAGGACAGGATTTGTTTGCCCCGGCACTCCCCCCTGTTTACGCAAAACCCTATTCCATGAAAAACGCAGGTCTTAAGTGTGACATCTGCGGTGCGACTGAGTCCCTCTCAGGCAAACCGTTTACACCCGCCGGCTTGGGGGCGCATAAAGCGCACCTCCACAGCGGCAAAGAAACCGTCCAGCCCAACGCCGCCCTACCAGAGCCCCAGCCCGGGGCGCTCGTGTGCGACATTTGCGGCGTGGACCACAACGCTCGAGGGGTGACCTTCCGCACCGATGCGGACGTCACCCAGCACAAGCGGCGGATTCACGGAGTATCAACCGGCAAAGAATCCAAGAAAGAATCCAAGAAGGCGGCCGCCCCCGCTTCCAAAACCGATAGGGTGCGCAGAGCACCATCCCTGGAAGCGAACCACGTGAAGTTCTGCCCACAGTGCGGCTTCAACATGGAGATCGTCAACGCGGCCATGGCCTTGGTCAACGGGAACTAAACATGAGTTACGAATCCGACACGAGCTTGCGAACGCTACCTCGCAAAGTAGAGCTTCTCAAAGGCGACGACTTCAAATGTGCGCTGCTGGGGAGCCTTGGTTTTTCAACCAAGCTGATCATGGAGCACACGGACTTGACCCCCGGCCAGGTGGGCTACCGCCTGCGCAAGGGCGGCATCCGTCGCCTGGACTACCGCAACGGGGAATCCGCCGTGGCCTCAGCCATGCTCCAAAAAGCGCGAGTCCTCGCCGTTCCGGTGGTAAAGGAACACCTGCGAGGCATGCTCGACCAGAGCATCAAAATCTCCTAAAGAGAGCAAGCGCAGCCCGCCAGGCCGTTTGCCTGAGCTGAAACAACCCGGCATGGGAAACCCAGCCGGGGTGTTGGCGTTATTTTCATCAGCCCGCCCGATTCCAGAGCAGCCCGCCATCCACGATCAGCGTCGCGCCGGTAATGTAATCCGCATCCGGCGAGGCGAGGAACGCCACCGCCCCGGCCACATCGGCCGGTTCACCCAAGTGGTTGAGGGGGATATGGTCGAGCAGCGCCCGGAGGAGATCGGGGCTGTCGAGAAGACGGGAATTCAGAGGCGGCGTCTCAATGGCCCCGGGAGCGACATTGTTCACCGTGATCCCCAGGGGCGCCAGCTCAATGGCCAGCGAGCGCATCAACATCCGCAAGCCCCCCTTGCTAATGCAGCAGGCAGAGAAACGGGGGGCTGGCAGTTCCTCATGAACCGAGCTGATATTGATGATCTTGCCCGGGCGCTTGTTCTCGCGAAGATGCCGGACAAAAGCCTGAGTCGCGAAGAACACCCCCTTCAGATTGCCCCGCAGCACGGCATCGTACTCCGCCTCAGAGACATTCCAGAAATCGGCCTGCTTCTCCATGGCGGCATGGTTAACGAGGATATCGAGCTTCCCGAAAGCCTCGATCCCATGAGCCACCATGCGGAAGTCATCCCCCACCGTCCCGAGGGCCCCCTGAAGAAAGACCCCGCGGCGGCCCGTAGCCCGCACCCGGCGCAGAACCCCCGGGCCGTATCCCCGGGCGCGGTTATCGATCACCACATCCGCCCCCTCGCGGGCCAGCCGTTCGGCGATCGCCTCGCCAACGCCCATCCCCTCGCCCGTCACCAGCGCCACTTTGCCTTCCAAGTTCATCGCTTCCACCCCTCCACGAATTCGCGGGTGCATGAAAGGCCGGACGCGCCGCCCATCGCCGACCGCCTCGCCGAGCGGCTTTACAAACAACGGAGCGCGCTCTTTATTCAGAAGCACCACAACGACTATTCCCCCCCCGCTTTCCCTGGCGGAAGACCGGTAGGCCGGGGGAAAAGTTAACCCTGGCCAGAGGGGGCCCCACGGCGGGCTCCGGTTGCGCGGGGGGGCACCCTGTGCTACGTGTAGCCCCATGTTTCGCAATTTGATCGTTGGCTGCGTCCTCTGGCTGACGGGGATTCCCATGATGGCCCAGGCCCAGGACGTGGAGAATGGCTCTCCGCAAGTCCAGGCCGAGCTCGTCGCCGACACCACGGCCATCGCCCCCGGCAAACCGTTCCTGGCCGCCCTCCACCTTCGCATCCGGCCCGGCTGGCACGTTTACTGGGAGAACCCGGGCGACTCCGGCCTGCCCGTGACGCTCGCCTGGAAGCTCCCCGAAGGCTGGAAGGCCGGGAAGCTGCAATGGCCCATCCCCCAGAAACACCTGGAAGACGGCGGCCTCGTCACCTACGGCTATGAAGGGGAAGTGCTCCTGCTGGCCGAGCTGACGCCGCCCGCCAACCTCGCTCCCGGGGAAAAAATCACGCTCCCCGCCCGCGCCACCTGGCTCGTTTGCGAGAAAACCTGCGTCCCCGGCAGCGCCGAGGTAGCCCTTACGCTCCCGGCCTCCCCCACCCCACAGGCCTCCCCCGTGGCCCCCACCATCGAGGCCACGCAAGCGCGCCTGCCGCAGCCCGGCCCCGTCCCGTACCGCATTTCCTGGGAACCGGGCGACGCCGAGATGCGCCTGAAGGTGGAGGGGCTCCCGGCACAGGCCAAGGCGGATTTTTACCCGATCACTCCCGGCGCCTCGCACCCCGAATGGACTTCCGGCGGCCTGCTGCGGGTGCCGTACACGGATGAGAAACCGGCGGCAGTCCGGGGCTTGCTCCTGGTGGACGACGGCGGCGGGCAAAAAGGCTGGATCGTCGAACAACCCCTCGGGGCCACCGCGCCCGGCACCTCCACCGCACCGGAAGGCACCCCACAGCTCACCCTGGCGCGCGCGCTCGGGTTCGGCTTTTTGGGCGGCTTTATTTTGAACCTCATGCCGTGCGTGCTGCCGGTCATCGCGCTGAAGATTTTCGGTTTCCTGAAAGAAGCGGGCGAATCGCGCCAGCGGGTCTTTCGCTCGGGCCTGGCCTTTGTGGGCGGGATTTTCGCCTGGTTCATGGGCCTGGCCGTGCTGATCTGCGTGGCCCGGGGAGCCGGGAAAGAGGTAACGTGGGCCTTCCAGTTCCAGAACCCGGTATTCGTCCTCGGGATGATGCTCTTGGTATTCGTCTTCGCCCTCAACCTGCTGGGGGTCTTCGAGATCTGGGTGCCCGGGACGAATAAGCTGGCCGCCCTCTCGGAAAAGGAGGGCTACGGCGGCGCGTTCCTGCACGGGATGTTCGCGACCCTGCTGGCCACCCCCTGCACAGCCCCGTTCCTGGGCTCGGCGCTGGCCTTTGCCTTTACCCAGAGCACGCCGGTGACGCTCTCGATGTTCGCCTCGATCGCGGCGGGCATGAGCGTGCCCTACCTGCTGCTGACGGCCAACCCCGGGTGGATGCGCTGGCTGCCCAAGCCGGGGATGTGGATGGTGCGCCTCAAGCAGGCGTTTGGCTTCCTGATGCTCGGCACGGTGGTCTGGCTCCTAGGGGTGCTGGGAGCGCAGAAGGGGACGGCGGAAGCCGTTGGCGCGGCGTGGATTTTACTGGGCGTGGGCGGCGCATGCTGGATCTTCGGCGCTTGGTGCACGCCCTCGGCACGGCGGCCGCAGCGCTACCTGGCCGTGGGGGCGATGGTGGTCCTGGTCGGCGCGGGGTTCAACCTGGCCTCCAACCAGAAAGCCCCAGCCGAGGCAGACTGGGAGGCATGGTCGCCCGAGCGCGTGGTGGAGCTGCAAAAAGCGGGCACCCCGTACTTCGTCGACTTCACCGCCGACTGGTGCCTGAACTGCAAGTACAACGAAAAATTTGTCCTCAGCACCGACGCGGTGAAGGAAGCCCTCAAAGGCTACGTAAAGCTCCGGGCCGACTGGACCAAGGGCGATCCGCGCATCACCGCCGAGCTCAAAAAGCTGGGCCGTGGCGGCGTGCCGGTCTACGTCGTGGACCATTCCGACGGCTCCGAGCCAAAGGTCCTGCCGGAGCTGCTGACCCAGCCGGTCGTGACCGAGGCGCTGAAGTAATCCGGCGAGGCCATGGGGGGGCGTGCCCGAGTGCCACTCGGACACGCGGAGCGGGGGTAAGAGAAAAAGGGAGCTTAAACCTATCCCTTCCCTTCCGCGGGGCAACCACGCTATACTGCCCCGCTTACCCCAATGACCACCGCCAACAAGATCACCCTCCTGCGCATCCTCGCGATCCCCGTGTTCGTGACGCTGGCGATCTATTATGGAAACGGCGTGCAGACCGGCCATCCCCGGGAGTGGCAGCGCTGGGCGGCCATAGCGGTCTTCGCCCTGGCGGCGGCCAGCGACGGCCTGGATGGCTTCGTCGCCCGCCACTTTAACCAGCGCACCCGGCTCGGCCTGATCCTCGACCCCCTGGCCGATAAAGGCCTGCTCCTTTCGGCCATTGTCACCCTCTCCTTCTCCAACTGGCATTACGAATTCCCGCTCTGGTTCCCGATCCTCGTCGTCAGCCGCGACGCCGTCGTGGTCCTCGGCGCGCTGCTCGTCCACTACCTCAACGGCAAGGTCGCCGTGCGCCCGCGCTGGACGGGCAAAACCGCCACCGCCCTGCAAATGGCCGCGATCATCGCCGCCATGCTCCAGTTCAACCAACTCAGCTTCCCACCCTTTACCTGGATGAGCGGCCTTGTCGCCGCCGCCGGGCTCTTTACCCTCGTTTCGGGAATCGGATACGTCATCGACGGCATCCGGCAACTCCAGGCCGGAGGTCACGCCTCAGTATAAAGCCATGAAAACCGTCGCCATTGTCGGCCGCCCCAACGTGGGCAAATCCGCCCTCTTCAACCGCCTCGCCCGCCGCCGCATCTCCATCGTGCACGACCAGCCCGGCGTCACGCGCGACCGCATCTTCGCCGAATGCCGCTGGGACGAGGTCGGGCAACCCTTTCAACTGATCGACACGGGCGGCATCGGCAGCGACGTCGATACGAGCTTCACCCAGCAGGTGGAGGTCGAAGTAAGCCTCGCCATGGAGGCCGCCGACGTCATCCTCTTCCTGGTTGACGCCCAGGCGGGCCTCAACCCCGTGGACCAGGAGCTCGCCCGACAGCTCCGCCGCGTGAAAAAGCCGATCCTGCTGGTCGTCAACAAAGTGGACCACGAGAAGCACGCCGAGCTGGATAGCGACTTCGCCCGGCTCGGGTTTAAAGAGACCGTCTCCATCAGCGCCGAGCACAACCGGGGCATGCTCGATCTGCTTTCCCTGATCCGCGCCCACCTGCCCGAGGTGCTGCCCGGGGAGGAGGAGAAGATCCCCGAGCCGCCGCTGGAGCTGGCCATCGTAGGCCGCCCGAATGTCGGCAAATCCTCGCTCATCAACGCCATTTTGCGCGACCGCCGCACCCTCGTCTCGCCCATCTCCGGCACCACGCGCGATGCCGTGGACGTCCCCTACGAATGGGGCGGCCGCAGCTACACGCTGATCGACACCGCAGGCATCCGCCCCGCGGGCAAACAGGAATCCTCCGTGGAGGTTTTCAGCGTCATGCGTTCGGAGCGAACCATCCGCCGCGCCGATCTCTGCGTGCTGGTCATCGATGCCGTCGAGGGCGTCACAGCCCAGGACAAGCGCATCGCCGGGCTCATCCAGGAAGCCGGAAAGCCGTGCATGGTGGCCGTCAATAAATGGGACCTGGTCAGCGAAATCCAGGGCAACCGCAAAGAGCAGCTCGCGGGCCGCAAGGAGCAGCTGGAGGCGCTGCTGGAGCGCATCCGCGTGGAGCTTTTCTTCGTCGATTACGCCCCCATCGTCGTCACCTCCGCCCACGAGGGCGAGGGCGTGCAGCGGGTTCTCAAAATGATCGAGCAGATCCGCGAAGGGGCCCAGGCGCGCATCAGCACCGGGGCGCTTAACCGGGTCCTCTCGGAGGCGATGACCCTTCACCCGGCCCCCACCCGCTCCAACAAGCGCTTTAAAATCATCTACGCCACCCAGCCCGAGCGCAACGACCCGCGCCGCACGCCCATCCCCACGCCCACCCTGCTGCTCTTTGTCAACCAGGCCGACCTGCTCATCGCGAGCTACCGGAAGTACCTGGAAACGAAGATCCGCGAGGAAGTCCCGTGGACCGGCCTGCCGCTGAAGTTCTACTTCAAGGAGCGCGAAGCCCGGGGCCGCCGCGCCCATTTGGAGGAGTAACACAATTTACACAGACAAAAGGCATTAAGGGCACCTCTGGAAACCGGGGCATGGCAGCCATGAAGGATTTTTGATGACCTTTTGGCCTCATATTTCGGGCAATATTGATCAATATTGACTGAAAAATGAGGTCGAAAGGGCGCAAAAAGACAAAATGGATGACGTGCCGCCGGTTTCCAGAGGTGCCCTTAAGTCTCACGCAAAGGCGCAAAGAAGAGACNNTGCCTTCTTTGCGCCTTTGCGCCTTTGCGCCTTTGCGTGAAATATTTTTTATAGAGAGGCCATGGAGTGGCGTTTGACTATGCGAGTCGTGTAATTTCCCGGTGGATCGCGCTTGATGTCCGGGGGGTAAGCCGCCATTACTTTGGTCCTCCCATCATGAAATTTTCCTCTCCTGGAATGCTGGCGGCCGCCTTTGTCGTGGCCGGGTCCCCGTTTGCCTTGGCCAATGTCAGCCTGCCCGCCATTTTTGGCAATCACATGGTGCTCCAGCGCGACGGAGCAGTCCCCGTCTGGGGCCAGGCCGACCCAGGCGAAAAGGTAACGGTCAGCGCGGCGGGCGCCTCGGCCTCCGCCACCGCCGGGCCGGACGGCAAATGGACCGTGCGCCTCAAGAATCTGCCCCCCTCAGCCACGCCCGTGGAGGTGACAGTGCAGGGGAAAAACAAGATCACCTTCACCGACGTGCTCGTGGGCGACGTGTGGGTCTGCTCCGGGCAGTCGAACATGGCCTTCGTCATTCACCAGGACGCCAGTTCAAAGGAGGAGATCGCCCAGGCCAACTTCCCGCAAATCCGCTTCTTCTACGTGCCCCGCACCGTCGCGCCGCAGCCCCTCGCCGACATCAAGCCAGCCCCCACCAGGCCCATGCATGGGAGCTGGCACGTTTGCACGCCCGAGAGCCTCTCGAATCTCGGTTTCTCGGCAGTCGGCTACTACTTCGGCAAGAACATCCACCAGACCACCAAGCAGCCGGTGGGGCTCATCGAATCCGCCTGGGGCGGCACGACCGCGCAGGCATGGACGAGCCAGGAAACGCTGAAAAAAACGCCCGGCCTGGAAAGCCTCGCCACGGCGGCCCAGAAATTCTCCGAAGGCTTCCCAAAGGCTCTGGAAGACTACGGCCCGGTGCTTGAGAAGTACAACGCCGACCTCGCCCAGTGGAAGGAAGCCAACAAGGACGCGATCGAAACCTACAAAACGGCCCTCGCTCAGTGGCAGACCGATTCCAAACAGGCCACCGCCGAGGGCAAGCCCGTCCCGCCCAAACCGACACCGGTGAGCGAGCCCAAGGCCCCGGTTTCTCCGGATCAGAACCCCAACAACCCAACCGGCCTCTACAACGGCATGATCGCCCCGATCGTCCCTTACGGCATCAAAGGGGCCATCTGGTACCAGGGCGAGGCCAATACCTCTCAGGCCGTGGTCTACCGGACGCTCTTCCCGGCGATGATCGCCGACTGGCGCGAGAACTGGGCTCAGGGGGATTTCCCGTTCCTCTTCGTCCAGCTCGCCAACTACATGCCCCGCAAACCGGAGCCGGTCAACAGCGACTGGGCGCTCCTGCGCGAGGCTCAGCTGAAGACGGCCCTCACCGTACCCAACACGGGCATGGCCGTGATCATCGACATCGGCGAGGAGACCGACATCCACCCGAAGGATAAATGGGACGTCAGCACGCGCCTGGCGCTGGCCGGGCGGCACTTGGCCTATGGCGAAACGCTCGCCTGGTCGGGGCCGATCTACAAGGCGCTTAAGGTGGAGGGAGCCCAAGCCCGCCTCACCTTCGATCATATCGACGGTGGCCTGACAATCGGCGTGCCGCCGGAGCATTTCCACCCGGGCGAGCCGAGGGCCACCGCGTCGGAGCTGCAAGGGTTCGCCATCGCCGGGGCGGATAATAAATTCGTCTGGGCCAAGGCGAAGATCGACGGCGACACGGTCGTAGTCTCCGCCGAGGGCGTGCCGAACCCCGTAGCCGTGCGCTACGCCTGGGCCGACAACCCCGAGGCCAATCTCTACAACAAAGCGGGCCTCCCCGCCTCGCCCTTCCGCACGGATACGGACGAAAAAAAATAATATCTGATATTCAAGGTCGCTTTAAGCGCCCACGCACCGTCTTGCGCCCACGCGCCCTCGTTACGAATCTGGAGATTGGGAACGAGGCCCGAAAAACAAGCCCCAACAAGCCCATTTTTTCCAAACAAAAACGCCGGGTAGCCCGAAGGCCACCCGGCGTTTTTTATTTCGAAAACGAAGTACCCAGAATTACTTGCTCAGCAGCTCGTTGACCTTCGCCATGACCGCGAAGGCGTCGGCCACATAGAGGACATCGGCCTTGCCGCGGGCCCAGCCGCAGTTGGCGTCGAGACTGATGGCGCGGCGCTCTTTGATGAAGCGCCAGCCGACCGCGTGCGGTTCCTCGCCGTGGCAGCAGGTGGAGAGGCCCTTGGGGTGACGCGGGGTGGAGCCGGTCTGGCCGATCTGGTTCAAGTGAGTCAGGAAAGAGAGCACGGCCTGCCCCTCGCCGCCGAGGTCAACGAGCGATTTGCTGCTGCCCAACGAGGCGCGGGTGAGGTTGAGGAAGCTGCGGATGGCGACTTCGGCCTCCGGCACGTGGGTCTCGCCGTCGGCCTGTTTCTTGGTCCAGCCCGCGCCTGCGACGAAGAGGAGATCAGCGTCGGGGCGGATGGTCTGGGCGTCGGCAGCCGGGGTGCGGATGCCGGTGACGCAGGTGCGCTGGGCGCTCTCGGGCAGCGCGACGGCGACCGCTTCGAGCGTGGCCGCGCCGCCCTCGCCCTGCCAGGCGGCCTGGCTACCGGGGTCGATAACGACGATCCACGGGCGCTGCGTGCGGGAAAGCTGGGCCTCCATGCGCTGGCGGTAATACCAGCGGGAGACGCTCAAGGCCCCGTTCTCAGCAGCGAGGCCGGTAACGTGCGTATCCGCGCGGCCCCCGAGACGCTGGGCAACGCCGGAGAGGACGCGGTTCCAGCGCGAGGTGCCGGGCGCGAGGACGATGGTGGCCCCGGAGGCTTTGACGAGCGCTTCCACCGCGGCGGCATCCGAGCCGTAGCGGGGCGTGGCGAAATCAGCTCCCTCGACGGCGAGGAACTTGGCCGCGCCGGAAGCGGCAACCTGGTTGGCGGCTTCCTGAACGGAGGCTCCCACGAGGCCGACCGCGAAATCGAACCCCAGCGCCTTGGCAGCGCCGATAGTTTCGAAGGCGGATTTGCCGAGCGCGCCGTCGGATTCGGTATGAAGAAGAACGAGAATGGTTTCCATGGAGAAAAAAGAGGGTTGGTCGGTTGCGCGTGGGCTTACTTCTTGATCCACTCGATGATTTCCTGGGCGATGGCGTCCGGGGTGGCGTCTTTGACGATGCGGGTCTCGCGCACCTGGTTGGGCAGGGCGACCTTGGCGAAGGCGAGGCCCTCGGCTCCGGCTTTGACCGGCTTGGCTTTTTGCAGCGCGGGCATGACGGCGCGCATGTTCATCATGCCGACTTGCGGGTTGTTCTTCGGCTCGGGAAGGTTGCCCGTGGCCCAGCCGAGGACGGCCGGTGCGCCCGCGCAAACGGAAGTCTGGTGGCGGCCCCCTTCGATGCGCTCCAGGACCTGGAAGGAGCCATCGGGCTGGACGGCGATCTCGTCAACGCCCTGGAATTGGTCGGTAATGCCGAGCTTTTCGCCCACCATGGCGAGCGTGGAGCCGGAACAGCGCGAGGCGCTTTCCCAACCGCCGAAGAGGAGCAGACGGTTTTTATCGAGGCCGGGGATGGCGGAAATGGCGTCGGCCAGGAGCGCGGCGGTTTCGGCGGAATCGGTGAAGCCGCTGGCGGAACCGTCGAGGGCGACAAGCTCGAAGGGCACCTTCTGGGCGAGGGTCATCATGACCTGCTGGAGCTTGGCCTTCGGCGCGAGGCTGACGAGGTAGACCTTGCTGCCGGGGTGGTTCTTGGCGAGGTTGGCCGCTTCGAAAAGGGCGTGGCCAGCCCAGGGGTCGAGCACGGAAGGGAGCATCGCTTCGTTTTTGAGCGCGGGACCGACGGGGCCGGTGATGGGCTCAAGGGTTTGGAGCGGGTCGGGGACGATGCTTCCGCAAACGACAATTTGATAGGCTTGACTCATAGAAGAAGTGGCAAAAAGAGGGGCGACTTTAACGCGAAAAAACGGGGGCGTCTACAGAGGAAACAGGGAAAAGCGCTTCCGTGATGGCCCCCTTTTTGCCCTCCGTCCGGGCCGCCCGCGAGTATCCCTCGCGTATCCCTCGTTACGAATCTCCAGATTCGTAACGTCGGTGTCTGGGAATCTCTGATTCCATCACCTCACGCAACGAATCATAGATTCGCGGACAGAAGACGTTCCCAATCTGGAGATTGGGAACGAGGGACAACGAGGGAAAAACGCCCCTCCTGTTCTCCGGTTACGGCTTTACAACCCACTCTAAAACATGGAAATTCGCCGAAGATGGCACCTGCCAGCCGGGACTTAGTAAACCCCTTGTAAAACGGCTGGCAATATCCGAAACTCTATTGCCGTTTCCG
>DBMP01000008.1 GCA_002298145.1 Spartobacteria bacterium UBA695
CCGTTCTCTACCGGCTTGCCGGGTCGGATGAAGTCCAGCTTCACTCCATGCTGGTACGCCCAGCCGTCCATGATTCGGCTGCAAAACTCTGTCCCATTATCCACCGTGATTGATTGGGGATAGCCGCGCTCCGCCGCGACTCGATCCAATGCATACACCACCTTTGACGCGGTAAGCGATTCGGTCGCTTCCAGCACAGGGCACTCCCGCGTATACTGATCGACTACCGTCAACGTGCAGAAGTATCGGCCGTTTTCCAACCGGTCGGTTACGAAGTCCATTGACCATCTCTGATTGGGAGCTTGGGCCGCTTCAACAAGACCCCGCTGCATGCTCGCCAGCTTCTTGCGTTTCTTGGTTCGCATCTGCAATCCAAGCTCGCTGTAATGCCGGTATACTCGCCTTTTCCCTACGGTACATCCTTCTCGGCGCAGCATGACCGTCAGCCGTCGATAGCCGAATCTCACCCGCGTCATGGCGATATCTCTCAGTCGCATTTTTAATGCACTTAGATCTTTCGCCTGGCTTCGATAGTAGAATGTGCCCGGTTCATCATGAAGAGCCTGCATGCCCGCCGGGAGCCGATTTCAAACCGCTCTGTGATTTGCTTAACCAGTTCCCGCTTGCGTGCAGGCTTCAGAGCTTTTTTGAGATGACCTCTTGCAAAATGTGTTTATCCAGGCTCAGGTCGGCTACCAGTTGCTTTAATTTCCGGTTCTCCTCTTCGAGCTGCTTCAGACGCTGCAGCTCGCCCACTCCCATCCCGGCATATTTACGCTTCCTGTTATAAAGCGTCTGTTCGCTGATTCCCATTTCCCGGCACACTTCCAGCCCCTTCGTACCGGTTTCCAATCGCTTCATCGCGTAGATGATTTGCTCTTCGCTGTATCTTTTTTTCATTGGGTCTCCTTCTTCTCGGAGAACCCCTTATACCTTGAATCACTCAAGTTTCACCGGTCCTGTTTTCCGAGGCAACGTCAGGGGAACCCCTTGACTCAGGATAATCGACCCACTAGACTCTAGCCAACGATCCGCTACTTTTAACGCTCGGTAGGACATCAATGAGATCGCATAGAAATAAGTTTGCAAAATCGAATAAGCTATCCGGCATCAATGCTCGAGCCGCAAGGGAAAATCCGAAACGGAGCTCAAGTCGAGGGAGGTCACGATGAATCCAAACGCAGATACACCCCACTATGATGTGGTCGTGATGGGAGGAGGAACAGCTGGGGCGATTGCCGCCATCCAGTCCGCCCGCGCCCAGGCTCGCACCCTTGTCGTTGAAAAGAGCGGAACCCTAGGTGGAACCATCACGCTCGGGGGGGTCAATTTCCCAGGACTTTTCCATGCGTGGGGGCGCCAAATCATCGCGGGGATAGGCTGGGAACTGGTCAGTCAATCGGCGGCCTTGAGTGGGCAATCTCTTCCGGATTTTTCCAACTACTATCGACCTCATTGGATGCTGCAAATCCCGGTCAACCGTACCCTGTTTAGTGCGCTTGCCCACACAAAGGCTCATGCATCGGGTGCAGATCTGCTTTTCCACAGCATGCCTGCCGCCGTGGAATGGGATGAAGCACGCCAGCGGTGGAATCTCCAAATCTGCTGCAAGGAGGGGCTCATGTCCATTACAGCCAAAGTCATCATCGATGCAACGGGCGATGCCAATGCCGTGCGGATGGCCGGGTTCCCTCTGCGAAAGAATTCCGCACTCCAACCGGGAACACTGATGCTCCAATGTAGCGGCTATGATCCAGCGACCCTCCATTACCCCCTCATCCAGCAGGCATGGAACGATGCGCTAAAGACTGGAGAGGTCCGCCCCGGTGATGTGGGGGGCAAGGAGATGTCCGTCGAGCACTTTCTCCATACTTATGGGAAAAACTGCATTCATATTACTGGCATCGATGCCTCGACCAGCAAGGGAAAATCAGAAGCGGAACTCAAAGCACGGGAGGCCGTTTTACGCATTTACCGATTTTTCCATCAGCAGCCAGGGCTAGAACAGTTCTCTATCGAAGACAGCGCAACAGAATGCGGCATCCGCGAAAGTTGTGTGATTGAAGGCGAGGCGGATGTGACGATCCAAGATTATCAGTCAGGACGCCTATGGAAAGATGCGGTTTGCCACAGTTATTATCCCATTGATATCCACCGGGAAGATGGCAATGGAGTCGACGTTCGCCCTCTGGCGGAAGGTGTGGTGCCAAGCATCCCCCTGCGGGCGATGATTCCCAAGGGATCGACCCGGCTGATTGTGGCCGGACGCTGTATCTCTGGAGATAAGGGGGCGAGCTCTGCCTACAGAGTCCAAGCCTCATGCATGGCTATGGGCCAGGCAGCAGGAGCAATTGCTGCATTGTCTGTCGCGCTGGATCGGGATATCCGAGACATCCCGCGCGCTAATCTAGTTCGCCTACTACAACATCACGGTGCTATTGTTCCGGGAGAACCTCTGTCTGCTTGTCCGTAAAACGCCGATTTTTTAAGGGGGCGCGGATGTCTGGGTAATATGGATTAGCAGGCGACATCCGAATTCGGATAGGGGCGCGTTTTTCTAGCGCAAAACCCTGTTTGGGGCTGTTTTCTGGGTAGGCTCTGCCCTTGGTTGACGCTCGGTGTCGCCGGTCAGTCAAAGTGTACCAAGTAAGGTCGAAATGAAGTGGTTCATTCAAAATGTACCACCTATGAGGGGCGAAAACGGCTCCGTATGACCGCCTGAAGGCGGTTGGAATGGGGCGCATGTCCAACGTCTTCAAAGTGAGTCATCAAGAAACGATCCGTAATTTACACGAATAAGCGTGGTCGCAGCAGTGCATTGCGCAGGAGCTTGGACCGTGGGAGCAAGTTTCCACGCGCTCTGGCGCAGAACGTCCCCTACGCAACGTGTCAGCTCAGTGGCTTGATTACAAATCGGTTTGATGCTTTGACGGCTTCGACTTCGATGGCTTGCGCGAGGTGGCTTTAGGCGGGCGGGCCGACGAAAATGATGTCGCGGTGCTCTTTGGGCAGTGGAGCAACGTAGTGATGGGGCCCGCCGTGCTGCTTCCAGCCCCGGTAGACTAGGAACATGGGAAAGATGGATAGCGCGAAAAGCGCGGCGCTCCAGAAATAGATCATCCGGTAGTCGCTGTGGACCAAGTCCATGAATTGGCCCACAAGGTAGTTACCCAAGATGAGCGCGCCGCAGCCGAAGACGTTGAGGCCGGATGAAAATTGGCCAAATTTCTCCTCGGGGAATATCTTCATGGTCATCGCTTGCGATCCCAATCCCCACCCAACGCCGGGGATGGCGACGATGAGAGTGCAAATGAGGAAGCTGGTTTTATCGTTGACTAGATAATAGGTGCCGATGGCTCCAAGAATCTGGCCGACGAGTGCTAATAAAACAACGCGCAAGGCGGAGTACTTGTCGCAGAGCCAGCCCATAGGTAAGTAGGCCACGGCGGAGGCCGCCGAACCCCACGCAAATACTTTGCCCATGTTGTCCATGCTGATGCTCAGGGTGTCGCGATTAAAGAGCACGGTGAAAGGACCGGCACAAGATCCGGCGCAGGTGGCGAGGACGAAGGCGATAAAGAAGTTGCGGTAAATCGGGATGGATAGGCATTCCCGGAAGTAGATGGCGAAGGATTTCAGAATACCGGGGCGGTCTTCGACAGGCGGAGGGGGTAGGTATTCGCCTTCCTTTACGTGGCGGCACATCAGCATGAACGAGATGAGGTAAAAGACGCCGACACCTAGACACACTTCCTTGCGATGGGCAATCACATGGGGAAAAACGAACCAGAGAAATAGGGCACTGCTGACGGTGCCGACGATGCGGAACCAGGAGAGGAAGCGGGCCATGAGTTCCAGGGGAACCACATCGCGCAGGAGCCAATTGTAGGCGTTTACCAACACCATGTTGAAGAAGTGGAAGGAGACGACCAATGTGCAAAGGAGGGTCAGAATGACTGTCGTGATGGAGACAGCTGGAGCTAGGTGGAAAAGGATATGGATATCAAACCAAGTGGCAATTTCGGGGGCAAAACCAACGGCTACTAGCGCTCCCACGGTGAGCGGGGTGACGACGTAGAGGAACGGGATGCGGCGGCCCCACCGACTACGGTAGTTATCACTCCATTGGCTGATATTGGGGAGGAATAGGATGTTGACGAGCCCAGCGAAGCTCCCTGTCATGATGCCGATGAGGGAATTGGAGGCGTGCAGATCTTTTAGATAAAGCGGGATGAACCGGCCGAAGATTTGCTCGAAGAAGGTGAAGGCGAAGTCGCCCCACAGGAGCCACAGAAAGAGGACAACCAGCCCGCGTAGCGTATACTGAAGGGTTCCTGCCGAGTATACTTTCTTTGAGATGCGCTCTTTGGCGGATTCAGCAGAAGATTCCGGGGGAAGCTGGGCAACAAATGTTTTTGAAGGGGGGATATTCATATTGGGGGCTCAGGAGGCGGCCATGTATTTCGCTCTCAATGATTCGATGCGGTAATCCGGCTGATTGCAATCGGGGCGGTGTTTCAGAGAATTGTGGGGCTGGAAATATTGAAGTTTATCGGGCAGTTGTAGAAATTCCGAATTCTTGGTGGTAAGAGCTGTTGCAAAAGAACAGCAGCCATAGCCCCCCTCGCGCTATGGCTGCTGAATTTGTCCCAACTGGTATAGAGCGGGATCCCCTTGATTCTTACCTGATCGCACGCCGACGCAGGCGCTGACCAAAGGCGAGCATTCCCAGCCCGCCTACGAGCATTACCCAAGTGCCCGGTTCGGGAACCACCGTCAGGGTCACGTCGTTGAAATTGGCACCGCTGGCACTGTCCGTGTTGTAGCTCAAGAGGTATTCCGTGGTGCCGACCGTGAATGTATAGTCGGAATTCGAGGTGACCGTATAGGTGGAACCGCTTGTGATGATCGTGGAGAAGTAGCCCGTCGTGGTGCCGCTGCCTGTGTTGTCGATTAGGGTAATGGTGCTGCCCAGTGTCAGGCCGCCCAAATCCCTCAGATCCAGCGTGCCGGCAAGGGTGACAATTCCGTTGACCTTCACCTGGTCATAGGAGATTCCCGCCACCGTTCCGCTCACTTCCGCCACCAGCGTGGCCGTGGAGTTCAGGGTGAGATTTTCCGTCACCGTGCTATTACCCTTCAACCAACCGCTGATGTTGGCGCTTCCGGCAATGGTGCCGTTGGCGTTTAACGTGGCTCCCGCTGAGACCGAAAGCGTGCCGGTTGACTGTGTGGTGCCTGTCAGAGAAGTAGTGCCGCTATTCACCGTCACGCTGCTGGCGATGTTATAGCCGCTCAGCGCGCTATTGCCGTTTAGGGTGGTGGCTCCAATGCTCAGGCCGCTACCGTTGATCGTTGCGCTACTGCCGGAAACCGTGCCGATCACTTGGCCGCGACCAGCGAGGTTCGCCCCGCTGTTCACTGTCACGCTGCTGGTCGTCGTACCGCTGATGGTCAAGGTGCCTGAGTTGTCAGTGATACTCGTGGCATTGGTGATTCCGGCCAGGGTGCTGGCTCCGTCAAACGTTGTGGCTCCAAGGGTCAATCCCGTGCCGTCGACCGTGCCGTTCGTCACGCTCACGTTGCCGTTCGCCGTGCCGCTGCCCGCGAGGGTCGCACCGGTGACGCTCACCGCGCTGCCTGCCGCGAGCGAGCCATTGACAGTCAAGGTGCCTCCTGTAACCGCCGTTGCGCCGGTGTAGCCGTTGCTGCCGCCAAGCACAAGATTGCCGCCGCTTACGATAAGCGCCGTGGTGCCCAAGCCGTTGACAATGCCGCCGTTATACGTTCCGCCGCCGGTAACGGTCAAGGTGGACGTCGTGTTGGCTCTGCCGTTGGTCACGGTCTGGATGCCGGTTCCCGTGCCGGTCAGCGAGGTAATGGTTTGATTGTAGCCGTTCAGGTTGTAGGTGTTGCTGCTGTTATCCGTGCCGCCGCTTGTTCCGCCGAGCACCAAGGCCGTGTTGGTGGGCAGCACGTTGGCTGCGCCATTGACCAGAACGCCACCGCCGTAAACCCAAGTGGGACCGTAGTAGGTGTTTACGGCACTCAACGTGACGGAGTCGCCGGTAACATAAAGATCGGAATTGTAACTGGCGTTGGAACCGCTGATGACACCGGTAACGTTGATGCCGCTCGAGCCGCCGTTCAAGACCAGGATCGTGCCGTTCTTTACCAAAGATCCGGAGAGGATCAGCAAACCGCTGCCGCTGTTCTTCACGGTGTTGAGGCCGTTACCTAGAGCGTAGATTGTCTTGTCCAGCGTTCCCGCAGCGCCGGTATATTGCAGCGTGCCGGAACTGGTGGCCGCCCCCCCCAATGTCACCAAGGTGCCCGAACCCAGTGCTTGAGCTACTGCGCCACTGGCTACCGAGTTGAACGCCAAAATACCGCTCTGCACAATGGTCGAACCGCTGTAGGTGCTGGCACCAGTAAGCGCCCAGTAACCGATACCACTCTTTATCAAATTCGTCGTTTTACCGGTGGCTGGGTCGAGAATCCGCAACCCCATGATGTTGTTTGCGGTATTATTACCGGTTAATGTAATCGTTCTATTCGCCGTCCCGGAGGCACTTGTGTTATTCGCTAGAGTGCCCGCAGTATTTGAAAAGACCAGCGCGCCCGAGCCCTCGTTGTCAATGATACCGGCCGTATCAATCATCATGGTTCGGTCCGTTAACACCCCCGTCCCCGTATAAACCAAAGCGGCCCCACCGGACAGCTGAAGCAGATAACTGCTAGTGCCTGAGCTGCCAATGCTGCTGGCCACACCGCCATTGGCAAGCGTACTAACAGCCAACGTTCCTCCCTGAACTATCGTGGCGTATGTATATGTGTTTGAACCATTCAAGGTGAGGGAGCCATTCCCTGTTTTTGTAATTCCGGCAGTGCCGGAAATCACTCCCCCAACAACCAAATTGCCGCTAGTCACATTAATGGTCACAAACTTGTTGCTACCCACCCCGAGTGTAACCGCGCCAGTCCCCAAGTTTAGCGTATCGCTTGACGTATAACTGAACCCTGCTTCGTTCGTCCAGTTTTGGGCGTTATTCGTGGCTAGTGTGATCGCGCCGCCGGAGGTGTTGCCGAGAATGCCGCCCGAAATCGTCAGCGTGCCAGTGCCAATAGCATAGGCATTGTTGAGGTTCAGTTGCCCGCCGGTAAGTTTCGTACCGCCGCTGTAGCTGTTGGAGCCGGAGAGTGTCTGCGTTCCTGAGTTCTGTTTCGTGAGGATCATTCCCAACGCACCGTCGCTAATGGAGCCTGAATAGGTATCAGTGACTCCGCTGGCCGTGTTTAACGTGATACTCGTAATAGTGTTGTAGTTACCCGTGATCAGCGACGAGAGATTTTTACTGCCATTAAGACCGCCGACAAGGAGATTAGTGATGCCGCTGCCCATGGCAATAACGCCCGTCCCCGAGGTATCGATGCTGCTATATTGCAGTGCGTAGATGCCGCCAATCTGCAAAACACCGCCATTGATCAGCGTCGATCCGGTAAACGTATTGTTACCGGTGAGAACCCACGTTCCGACTCCGCTTTTCACAAGGTTTGTCGTTCCGGAAGTAGCGGGATTACCTATCATCAGCCCCATTGTGTTGTTGTCGGTGTTCGTGCCTGTAAGTGTGATCGTACGGCTGGTGCTGGCCGCGGTAGCCGCATTCGTGGTAATGCTTTTCGCTGTATTCGAAAATATAAGAGCCCCCGAACCCGAGGCATCAATGGTGCCGGAATAATCAATCATCAGCGCACGATCGGTCGATGAACCGCCCCCTGTATAAAGCAGCGTTGCACCACTGATAAGTTGCAAATTGCTGGGGCTATTGGACGAACTGCCGGTGCTGCTTGCCACGCCGCCATTGGCAAGCGTGTTGACGCTGAGAGTGCCACTCTGGACAATCGTCGCGTACCCATAAGTATTGAGTCCATTGAGCGTCAAGGTGCCGCTGCCGCTTTTGGTCAGTGAGCTTGCCCCGGCGCTATTGTCGGCAATGATTGCGCTGATGGTCGCAGTCACGCCGTCGGCGACCGTGATCGCACTTGACTTGTCATTCGCCAATCGAAAGGTCCCGGAAATGGCGTACCCCGATGTGTTAAAAGTGATGTCGTTGACCACCACCCCCGACGCGGTCACTGTGCCGCCCGTGGCGTTGAATAGAGCGTCGGAGTTTGCGACCCAGGTTGAACCGCTCCAGTTCGCATCCGTCGCATTCCACAAACTGGTGTTCGCCCCGTTATTCCATGTCATGGTGGCGGCGTGGAGGGGGCAAACCGACAGCCATGCCAATGCCACGAAGGGTAAAATGCTTTTGGAGGGACACGGGGTATTCATGGGGGATATATTGGTTATGGGGTTTTGATGCGGGCAGAGTTTGTCCGAAACGAGGGTTACAATAACTCTTTGTGTAGCGAGGGCAATAATTTTTTCCAATATTTTCAGCTCGCTGGTGTCGAGTAATAGAATGCTGCTGATTTTATTAAGAAACATCCGATAAATAATAGGCAACGGTAGAGATATTAGCATCGAGGGCACAATTGAGCGGCGGAAGTTAGGGCAACTTTTGGGTTCAGGCCAACCAACTGTTGAGGGCCACCCCGTCGGATTTTATTGGCGGACGAAGTGCGGGCTATCTGTGGCCCTGTATACGCGGAGGCATCCAGGGGCGGGCGACCGAGGATTGATCTGGTGGGATATCTCAAATTGCACATGGTAGCTTCGACGGCCTGCCCAGCGAACATTCAATCGCCTCACGCTGGGTCGACTCGCCCTTCGTCCGGGACTTGCTCGGCTACAGCGCTACAGAGACAACGTCCGACCATTCCTGCCTGAGCGTCATCCGCATCCTGCATGGAAGTTTACGGTCAACGGCTTGAGCAATCGCCGACTTCAAGTATTGCTGCCCAACGGTCTCGCAGATCGCCTGCATCCTGCGCCGTCTGCGCAATCATGGCCTGCTTAAGAGGGTCGGAAATACCTACCGCTATTACCTCAGCGCGCTTGGCCAATGATTATTGGTGGACGCACGCGAATTGACCGAACACCTCACCCCTCTTCAACCTAACTCAGCCAGCCTGTATATCCCGCGCTATCTGCGAAGAATTTAAGAAATAGGGGACTGATATTTCCACTGTTGCCTATTATTTGTCGGATGTTTCTCGATAAAAACAGCAGCATTTTTGAACTCGACACCAGCGAGCTGAAAATAGTGAAAAAAATTATTGCCATCGCAAACAAAAGGGTTACATTAACCCTATCGTTTCGCGCGAACTCCACCCCAGCCAACCCCCATATCTGCACCCTCAACTTTGTGACTATTCTGGTTGTTTTTAACATCCCTGGATATTATGCGCTCATTACTACCGTTTTTTTTGATTATAGCACTCATCCGTATCGCTCATGCGGGGGGATTTTCAGAGACTTTTGAGTCCCTCTCGGACGACACACTTGTTAATTCTGGTTCTATTCCGGACTGGTCTCAACGAGGCGATAATCCTGATGGAAAAGCTGTCGTGAAAGTGAAGTCCGGGTACAATGACAGCAAGGGGCTCGTGATTGAGTCGGCGAGCACTTTTGTTCAGTGGCAATCTAATAAAGCGGCATGGCGCGCCGCCGACGGTCCGGCAGAGTTTTCAGTGGATTTCTGCCTCATTGGAAAAATAGGTCAATTGAATATCGTTGTGTCTCAGTATGGATATTCGGGCTTTTGGATTGGAATCGAGCCTCAGACAATCAAAGTTTCGACCGGTGGAAAAACAGCCTTTGAGTGCAGTTCGCAAAGCTGCATTGCAACGATTGAGTCAGTGAAATGGTATACTTTAGTGCTTAAAAATATTGAACTTTCTGAATCCGTTGCGGGAGGGCCCATTTCCGGAATGTTGTATATTTATGAGAAGGCCAAGCCGATTAATACTGTATTGGATGGCATCAAAATTATTGCCGCCGGCCAGGATAGACCCTTTGTGGCTATCAATCAGATCGATTTTAGACGCTTTGGCGGAGTTGCTAACGAGGCTAATATACAACTGGACAACGTCCATATTGGCGAAAGCAAAAAAGATAGTGGAGCTAAATAAGGAACAGTCATGAATCGCTACATTCTGATTTCCATTGCAAGTATTTGGGGTGGATTAGTGTTTTCTGCACCCCTGCGGGCTGAGGCGCCCTTCTTAAGGATAGCTACTCCTTCTTCCTCTGAGGACAATGTTTTTTTTCCCGCTGAGGAAAAATCAGTTAAGGTTGTTGCTTTCAATTCCTCAAAAACTCCGATCACCGCAAAGATATTCGTTAAAGTAAAAACAGATCAAGGAAAGCTGCAGGAACTTGCCAAGGATATTGAGGTTCCCGCAGGTGGTCAAGTTGAAGCAGACTTTAAACCTGATCTGCCGGAACCGTGCTTTGCGACTCTTAAGGCAGTTTGTTTCAACGAGAATGGCGATGTCTTGGCGAGCAGCGAAACAAGTCTTGCTGTCGTCCGCCCGCCCGCATTACAGGATGTTCTATTTGAAAAAGCATTTTTCGGGTTTTCTTTTTTCGGCAATCCCGAAACGGCCAAAAAAATCGGCGGGCGCTTCATTCGAAGCATGATTCACTGGAAATTCTCAAATCCCGCCCCCGGAAAGTTCAACTTTGGCGAGTTTATTGATCAAGGAGCAAGGGCTCAACGAGCGGGCGTTGGCATGATTTATACTTTTGCCCTGTATCATCACCCAGATTGGCTAAAGACGAATAATACCGCTGAATTGGGATCGGAGGATGGATTCAGACTTTTCGACGATTGGATCGCGGCGGCGCTCAAACAACTTCCGAAAGGACCTTTCGCTATCGAAGTTAGCAACGAGCCGGATTTGGAGTTTGGAGGATCAAAAACATTAAATCGAAGGGAATCGGCTAAAGTAGCTTCCTCTTTTCTCGAACACGGATACAAAACAGTCAAGGCAGCCGACCCAAAAATCCCCGTGCTCGGCGCAGGTGTCTCGGGTGTGGATTTTCACAATAACCTTTCTTTTGCCCGCCAAATGCTGGAGGACTGTGCGGGTAGTATTGATTATTTCTCCCCCCACCCTTATACGGATGCTCGCTTCATTAATGCGGAGGGTTCAGCAGACTGGCCTGACTCATATCCGTTGGATTCCTATCTTCAGAAGTGCGCCGATATGGCTACCCAATTCACCAAGGGAAAGGCGGTTTGGTGTACGGAACTTGGGTGGGCAATTTCAAATGAAGCTCCGGCTGATTCCCCTCTATCGAGAGATTTTGCGGCCATTTGCGGCCAAGCGATGGTGTTATTTAAGACTGTTCCGCATGTAGAGAAATTTGCCTACTTTGCGGGACAGGTCGTCTGGCTCGAAAATAGATGTACTTATTCCCTATTCGGGGCCGACGACAAGGATGTAGGAAAAACCCACAAGTGGCATCCGCTGGCACCAGTAAATGCCTTCGCCACCGTTTCATCCCTTCTAGAAGGCAGCGAGACTGGACAGTTGCTTGATTTGGGCCCCGCAGTGAAGTCCTACCGATTTGAAAACTCTGCAACCGGCCAAACGGTGATTGCGCTTTGGGCCTCCAGTTACGAGGTGTCCCTTCGAGGTTCTCTGCCGAAACAGCTGAAACAAATAGATCTCTACGGTCGCGAATTTGATGGGGCCTCGGCATTAAATCTGACTCGCACCCCAACTTTTCTCTCCATCCCATCCTCAGAGGGAGAGCGGCTGGTCAAGTCCTTGGCAAAAGCCGAATGGAAGCCCAAGGTTCCTTTTCAAATTACACATATTTCGGCTGAAAAACTCGGCGTTTGGAAAATATCCACTCAATGCCTTCTGCAGAAACCAGCGACTGCAGAAATCTCGTTTGCGGGCTCTACGACGAAGTTCACTTTTAGCGCCGGTGCCAACCAGTCCATGATTTCGGCACCTGTAGAGGTTCCCCGTAACGGAAAACTCGAAATTCCAGTTTCCATCGATTCTTCTGCTGGCCATACCGAATACCGCTTTAGCAAGGCGTTTTGTTTGGTACCTTATGTTAATCGGGACGATCTATTAATCGACGGAAAAATATCCGCAAGCGAAGCGACCTTGCTTAACGGCACCCTTAATGATCGTTTATCAGTGCTGCCTCCTGACCCAGCAATTCACTGGGATGGTCCCAACGACCTCAGCGTTCGTTACGGCTATGCATGGAACGAGGAAGGGCTATATCTGGCTGTGAACGCCACAGATGACGTATTGGCCGCCAAACCCGAGGGTGGTAACTATTTTTGGAACTACGACAGCCTGCAGGCCGGGTTTGACATTGGGGCAGAGAGTTCCAACAACTACAAACCAGGCGACAGGGAGATCGGAATAGCGTTGAATAAATCAGGGAACGCCGAGATTTTTCAGATATATCCACCCAAAACTGATCCCCCAAGCATTCAGGCGGCAGTGAAGCGAGAGAATACCACAACGATTTACGAATTGTTTGTTCCTTGGTCGTATTTCCGAATACCTGAAGGTCAGTCCATGGAGAACGCTATCATCGCCGCCAACTTTATCATTAACGACAACGATGGAGCAGGCCGGAAGTATTGGATGGGGCCTGCGGATGGAATTGCGTCTGGAAAACGTCCGGCATCTTTTCCATGGCTTGTTCTTGCCCCCAAAAAAACACCAATTCACCCTTGAAAAAAATTCTAAAAGCAACAATGGAGACCACCCCTCCACTCAAAAATCGCCTCACGCTCAAGGACATTGCGGATGAATTGGGCGTCTCCACAATGACTGTCTCCAAATCCCTTCGGGGCATAGGACGCATCAGTGAGGAAACCCGCCGTCTTGTAAGGGAGAAGGCAGAGGAAATCGGGTATTTTTCCTCCAGAGAGCGGCTCTTTCCCTTGCTTGCCAAAATGTTAGGAGGCGGCGAACACCGGATGAGGCTTCTCTGCCCCACGGTGGGGGACTTGGACCGAGGCGATTCGCGCGTCTACCGTAATGACATGATTGTTGGTCTCGAATGCGCTCTGCAGCATCAAAACGGAGATCTTCTCACCAGATCTTTCACGGCGTTGGATGATCTGTTGGCGGCTCTGGATAAGGAACTCATTCACTGTGTTGTTCTTAGCGAGCCCTATCCTTCGGACTGGGTCGAAGCCATTAGCAAGCGATCTCCTGTCGTTTATGCGTGCGGGCATGATTTTCAGCTTGGGGTGGACGCGGTGTATTACAATGAATCTCGCGCAGCCGCGCTAGCGGCGGACAAGTTGCATGAAGCAGGGCACCGACACATCGCATGGCTCGGCATCCTGGATCGGCATGCGCCATTTCTGGAACCTGACGAGGCGTTCAGCCCAGACAAGACTGCGGATTGGCTATCCCACTCGACGCATGGAACTCGCTATGCCGCATGGCTCTATCTCGCCAACCAGCATCCCGGTCTTGTCAATTGGCCGGTTAAGTTCGTCGATCGTGACTGGAAAACATGCTCCCTCACTGACGCGGTCAGACAGGGATGTCGGGAAATCTTCAATCTCCAACCGAGACCTACAGCAATTGTCTGTGTTGGTATATCGGTTGCCAGGGAGCTCATTCTTCAACTCGAACAATCAGGATTGAGAGTTCCTAAGGATGTGAGTATCGCAGTCTACGGTGCTGAGGAACAGAGCAGCACAGAGAACGTTCTCCAAATTTCAGGGCTCTCGATGCCCATGGACAAGGTAGGCAACCTCATACCCGAAGTCGTACAACGACGCCTTGCGTATCCCGAAGGATTACCTCTCAGCCTGCAACTCGACGCCAGTTGGTTTCCAGGAGAAACAATACATCAATTACTCACATGATATCAGATACACAGCCGACTTCTTTACTTTACCAAAACGGCATTCTCGAACGGCATTCTCAAAACCCAATCATCAGCCCCGGCGATATGCCCGTACGTTGTTCGTCCGTTTTTAATTGCGGGGCGGTCTGGTTTGAGGACCGTGTGCTTTTATTGCTGCGGGTTGAGGATATGGCGCGCGATAACAAGTTTTACGTTGCCACGAGCGAAGACGGAATCGATTTCGATATTTGCGACACGCCAATTGACTATCCGCTGCGTGACATGGAAGCGCGGTATTTGGAGAACCGCTTCGATATGCGCATCACCCCCTTGGAGGGACGCTTTTATGTGACCCATGCCAGTTGGCTGGGTGGATACGGAAGCTGCATCGGTACTGCAAAAACAAAAGACTTTCAAAAATTTGAAGCAGTCGGGAATCTTTCCGTGCCATCAAATCGCAACGCAGTGCTATTTCCAGAAAAAATCAAGGGCCGCTATGCACGTCTGGAGCGTCCTCAGGATATTAACGGCACCGGCCGTATTTGGGTTAACTACTCGCCAGACCTCCTCTATTGGGGGCAGGGGCAGCCTATAGTCCTGCCAAAAACCCCTTGGAGCTCGGAAAAAAATGGAGCCGGAGCGGTCCCCATCAAGACAGATCGAGGATGGCTCTGCGTCTACCATGCAACGGCAAAAAACTGCGCAACTGAGAACTATTACCTTGGCGTAATGCTGCTTGATCTTGAACATCCAGAACGGGTTATCGCCGCCCCGAGGCAATTTATTCTGCAAGCGGAAACGCCTTATGAATGCATGGGGCAGGTACCAAATGTAGTTTTTACCAATGGCGCAGTGGTTATGCCTGATGGGACATTGAACATTTATTATGGTGCGGCAGATACGCGTATATGCCTCGCGCAAGTTCCGGTAAATGATCTTCTGAAATATTGCCTCTCTGAGGCTTAAACTAGGCCATCGAAAGTCATTCTTGCATATGTAATTGCGATATTGACGTTATAGCAAATTGCCAAAAGCATCCGGGCGCGGGTCATTTTTGGGGGGTGTTGACGGCTTTTTTGATCGTTTACGGTCTCCTATGCACGAGTCTCCTCAACTCTTCGCTTCAGCATTTCCTCACGTCACGAAGGGCTTCACGCTCTTGGAGTTGATCGTCGTGATTTCCATCATGGTCATCATCGTCTCGCTCTGCATTCCCGCTGCCACCTCTATCCAAAAAAGCTTCCAACTTACTGCGGGGGCACAAATGGTCGGCAATCAACTCGGGCTTGCCCGGCAGGTGGCGATCACTCGAAATCATTCAGTTGAGATCCGCTTTTACCAATTCGGCGATTCGGAAGTCCCTGGCGAGCAGGTGACCGTTCCGGGTTCGGGCCAATATCGCGCATTCCAGGCTTTTGAAATCCAGGAGACCGGGTCAGCGAATGCAATGGGCAAAATGCAACGTCTTCCAGTCTCAATCGTCATGGATTCCGGGGTGACGCTTTCTTCGTTGATTAGCGGATTTGTCCCGATGACCGGTGGGACGCTGGGTGTTTCGCTCCCCCGAGTGCAAACGCAATACAACGCGGTCTCCTTTCGCTTCCTGCCCGATGGTTCGACTAACCTCGCAAAAACAGAGCGGTGGTTTCTTACCCTCCACAATATGAACGATGGCAACGCGCTTGCCCTGCCGCCCAAAAATTTCGCAACCCTCCAAGTCAATCCATCCAATGGACACATTAAAAGCTACCGACCTTAAGCACGCTTCCGGTGCTTTGAAGTCCTGGAAAAACGCTGCCTTCAGCCTGGTAGAAGTAACCCTGGCGCTCGGTATCATGGCGTTTTCCTTCACCTCTATTATTGGACTGCTTCCGCTCGGTCTGACGGTTTTTCGGCAGGCGATCGACGTTTCGGTGAGTTCTCAAATCGTGCAACGGGTTGCCAACGATGCGCAGCAAACAGACTTTAGCCTCTTGATTGGAGATGTCAGCGGTACGCCCCTTGTGGGCACCGATGGAACTAAGGCAACGCGCTACTTCGACGAGCAAGGCAGTGAGATCGTGCCCGCGACCCCGGGGGCTAATCTGACGAGTGAGCAAAAAAAACGGGTGATCTATTGGGTCAACACTCGCATCCGGCCTGCCACAACCCTTGTGGGTAACGCCAATGCCAATGCGAGGCTGGCGACCGTCACGGTTCAAATCGCTAATAACCCGGCGAACCAAACCCCCAACATGGATACTTCCACCAAGCTTTGGAAGGAATCGAATTTCCCCGTGACCACCTATTCAGTGCTGGTATCCGGCAAATGAAAACGAGCGCACCGCACAGGCGTCGATGGGAGCGAGGGTTCACCCTCGTGGAAATCCTGGTTTCCATGGCCATCCTCACGCTACTGTTGCTGACTTTGGTCGCCGTCACGGATTCCATTCGCCGGACTTGGACCTACACCTCGGGAAAAATCGAGCAGTTCCGCGAAGCCCGCGAAGCTTTCGAAGCCATCAACCGCCGCGTCAGCCAAGCCACACTCAATACTTATTTGGACTACCAGAGGGATCCATCCGGCAATCTGTTGCTCACCGGCACCAATAACTATGTTCGCCAATCCGAACTCCGGTTCATCAGCGGCCCAAGCCTGTTGGATGGAGGGACACATCCCACCCACGCGATTTTTTTCCAGGCTCCACTCGGCTATGTGGAAACCTCGACCTATTCGGGCATGGAAAACCTCCTCAATACGTGGGGTTACTACCTCGAGTTTAGCGATGACAGTGCCTTGCGCCCCCCGTTTCTTAGTGCCGCTATTGCGCCGCTCCACAGCCGCTTCCGGCTTATGGAACTCATGGAGCCCGCCGAATCGCTTACGCTCTATTCGGCAGAAGTCGCCGCGGGAGGCAACTCCAGCTACTCGGCCAAAACATGGTTCACCACGCCGCTTGCGAGCAAATCGCGCGTACTGGCCGAGAATATCATCGCCCTCATCCTCCTGCCCAAGCTGAGCCCGCAGGAAGACACCACCGGCACGATGCTTTCGCCGAATTACACCTACGATTCCACGACCATCGGCCCGAATGGTTCGAACAAGGACTACAACACCAAAAGCCAACTTCCCCCCGTCGTCCAAATCACTATGGTCGCAGTGGATGAAGTCTCGTACAACCGGTTGCAGGGAAACAGCACAATGATGCCTGACCTGGGTCTGAGTGCGCTATTTGCAAACGTAGGCGATATTCAGGACCCCTCCAAACCTGGTTACGCCCAGGATTTGAAGACGCTTGAAACTACCTTGAAAAGCAAGAAACTCACCTACCACATCTTCACTACCAACATCAGCATCAAGGGGGCAAAGTGGAGCCGCGAGCAGAAGAACTAAATTTATGAGACTAAATCTACAGGGATTACGGCTGCGGGGGAAAAACCGCGGCGTTGCGCTCGTTCTCGTCCTTGGTTTTCTTGTGCTCATTACCGGGTTGATCATCGCCTTTTTTTCCAGCGTCTCCACGGAACTGAGCGGGGCAAAGAGCTACGCCTCGGGCGTCACTACCCAACAAATGGCCGATTCCGTCGCGCAAATCGTGATGGCCCAAATCTCGACGGCCACCTCCGGAACCAACATCGCCTGGGCCTCGCAACCGGGTATGATCCGCACCTACGGCGACGGCAGTGGCGGCGCATCACCGAACGAACTGGCCTTTTATAAGCTCTATTCCTCCGATGTCATGGTCGTGACCGGTTCCTCGACGCCGTCGATCACTTCCTTCAAAACCAATCCCGCCGCCGATTTCCCATCCGCCTGGAGTTCTCAACCCGCCGTCTTCACCGATCTCAACGCCCCAGTAGTCACCGAAAGTGGCACGAACTACCCGATCCTCGATCCGAGCGCCTTCGGGAATGTCGAGGGAGCCAACATCTCTGGCGCGCCCACGGCCGGAACGACCAACACCGCGCCCATGCCCACGCGCTGGCTCTACGTCCTCAAAGACGGCACGCTCATCGCGCCCGACTCGCCAGCAGGCGCCAGCACCACTGCTACCTTCCTCTATGCATCTACGCCACCCAGCGCCACCAACCCCATCGTGGGCCGCATCGCGTTCTGGGCCGATGACGAAACATGCAAGGTCAACATCAACACCGCATCAGAAGGAACCTTTTGGGACATGCCGCGGGTTAAGACAGATTACGACTACACCAATCTGGCCAAAAACCAGCCCCTACACCACGAATTTCAGCGTTACCCTGGACATCCGGCTATGACGAGCATCTCCACCGTCTTTCCCGCCCTGACGGCTGAGGAAATTTATAAGATTGTCCCCAGAGTGAATGGGGGCGGTTCCGTGGGCGGAACTGTGTTTGCCTCGGGAACACTTGCGCTACGTACCGACCGTCTCTACGCCAGCTTGGATGAGTTGATGTTCACCCCGGGGCGCACTCCTAACAACTCTGCAGTTCTTACCAAGTCCGCACTCGAAGCGTCCAAATTCTTCCTCACGGCCCATAGTCGCGCCCCCGAAACCAATCTCTTTAACCAGCCGCGCGTCGCCTGTTGGCCGATCTTCGAGGGGCTCGCCGCAAATAGGGTGACACCTTACGACCAACTCATCGCGTTTTGCTCCTCTATTCCAGCGACAAACGCGCTCCTGCCCTACTACTTCCAGCGGAACGATCCCTACAGCACTAGCAATGACATCGGCATCGGGAGAAATAGGGATATCTATTCGTATTTGCAAAACCTCACCTCCCGCGACATTCCGGGTTTTGGCGGAAAATTCAGCAACAAATACACGACAGTCAATGGGGTATCTGAGCGCGATCAAATCCTCACAGAGATCTTCGACTATATTCGTAGTACCAACCTGCGTGATTGCAATCTTGCCGGAGGCAATACGTTCTCTTACTGGTGGAAGCCCGGTTGGGGAAGTTCGCCTGGCTGGGTCGTTCCCACTCACCACCCTAACGGTACGGCTGGATTTGGCCGGGCATATACGCTTTCGGAGCTCGGGATCGGCTTTATTTGCAACGCCGATTACAATGAATCATCGAGTAATATTACTTCTGGACAGGGGGCCAACCTAGTACTTGGCGGCACAGATCAACTCAAGTCGGGCGAGAAATATATCCAAGCCATCATTGTGCCTGAGTTCTTCTGCCCCATGCTGGGGTTCCCCAGCATGTATATGGATATGCAGGTACGAATCACCGGGCTGGACCAATTAAAAATTACAGTAGGTGGAGTCACTCATCCGTTAAATTTTCCCCACCAAGACAACAAAATCTACAATCACAGGGGAGATTGGGTGGATTGCGGACAAATATTTGGCGGAAACCCCTCTTGGCGTTTGTTTAGTAACAGCGTCAATGGCTCGATTGCCCGCGGCCCTTTTACCGCAGATCCCTACCCATCAGCATCCAATGATCTCTCAAATCTCTATCCTTTTATCAGCGAACCTGTGAAAATCTCAGGAACAAGCGCAACCATGGGGTTCACTGGCGGGCCAATCACGATCGAAATCTACGCGGGGCAATATGCCAGTCAGCTCATTGCGGAGAATCTTCTTCAAACCATAGCCATCTCCCTTCCTGATGCCCCGGCCTTTCCCATACCAAACCTTGTGACGAAGGATACTTCCGGGAACTCATCTGATAGCTGGAACCCGCCGACAACCAAAGAAAACTGGTGGGCTTTTTCCAAAAATGGAGCCGTTTCTGGGAAGCCGGGCCGATTGTTTTATATAAATTATTACCCCGGGGTTTTTTATCCAAACAACCAACCCCATGCAGGCGCATTCTTTCTGGCCGACTTCGACGTTGTGCGCACGGTGTTGCCAAAGCATGGGGACTACCGGCTTGTGGCCGCTCGCCAAACAGTTGAATCCTCGGGTTTTGTCAAGCATCCCTACTATGATGACCCAGGCAGAAGGATGGCCTCCAATTTGACCTCGCAAATGCAGGCCGACATGGATCAAGGCTACGACAATGGCGGAAGATATATCAGCTCATTGAATTACAGCAACTGCGCCGTTCCGCCCGACATCCCCTCTAGTGCCTATCAAACCGACTCAGAACACCTCACTCCGACGGTGACAGGCGATTTTGATTCTACACTGCCTTTCAATCAAGACGGAGCTTTTATCAACAAACCCGACGAAGGAAGTACGGTGGATAGCAGCGGCGACGTTCCCTATTTCGATCTACTAGGCAGTGAGAGATTGAACACCCTTACTTACTTTTCCCCGAACCGCCAGATGCCATCGCCCGGGATGTTCGGCTCGCTCTCAACCGGGGTTCTGCATGATATTCCCTGGAAGACATTGCTCTTCCGTCCGCAATCCACCCACCCCAGTTATGTGGATCCTGACAACTACGCCGCCAGCCCGAACAAGCCGAGCGACCACTTGCTGCTCGATCTCTTCTGGATGCCCGTGGTAGAGCCGTATGCCATTAGCGACCGGTTTTCCACATCGGGCAAGATCAACCTGAACTATCAGATCGTTCCATTCACCTATATCGAAAGATCTACCGGTATCCGCGCCTTGCTAAAAGCAGAGAAAGTGACAGCGATCCCCAATGATGCGATGGCAACCTACAAGTCGAGCGATGTTAAAACATCAAACATCCGCCCCGATATCGACGTGAATGATGCCTCCTGCGCGAAAAAAAAAGATATGGAGATTGGAACCCTTAGCCAGTTCGCGCAAAAATTTACGCACGGCGGCATCTTCAAATCCGCCTCGGAAATATGCGACCTGCACATCGTGCCTACCGGCGTGACCCTGGATAAGATGAAGGACTTTACCACCAACGGCTTCTGGCCTCTACATGCCCTTACCGGCGAAAATCTGAGAGAGAAGATATACACCACCCTTTACCCCAGGCTCACCACCAAATCCAACACCTTCACCGTTCACTTCCGGGTCCAGGCGCTGCAGAAACGCAAGAACGACCCGAATCAGGTCCAGTGGGTGGAGGGCAAAGATGTGGTCACGGGTGAGAACCGGGGATCGACCATTATCGAGCGCTACATTGATTCCAGCGATCCCGATCTACCCGACTTTGCGACGAAGACGGCAAATCCGCCGATAAACTCCGCGAGGTTTTCCTCGACGGCAGACCGCTTCAACATTGACAATTACTACAAATTCCGGGTCGTGAGCACGAAGCAGTTTGCGCCTTAACGTATCTTTTTCCTTTCACCCGCCCATTTCACATCTATAGGCATTAACACCGTAAAATCTAATCGTCAAAATATCACCTTATGAGAAATTCTCCTTTAATTACACTATCCGCATATCTATTTACGTTGATTCCCGTCGAAACCCGAAAGTTCTTATGCTTTTTATGTTGGGGCTCCCTCATTTTTGCTTCTACCGCATTAACAACCGCACATGGTGAAAACGTTTCCTCCATGTTGTCTCCGGATATTATTCAACGCAGCGTAGTCAGTATGGGAGAAACTGCCCGCCTTCAGATGGCGATGGCGAAAGCTAGGCGGGGGGAAAAAGTGGTCATTGCATTCGTTGGAGGCTCCATCACAGCGGGAGCAGGGGCTAGCGCGCCCAATAATACCTATGTCAGCCTGGTCGGTGACTGGTGGCGCCAGGAATTTCCCAAAGCCCAGATCGAGGTGGTCAATGCTGGCAGAGGGGCAACTGGAACAAACTATGCTGTTTTGAGACTTCAGCGGGATGTTCTTTCAAAGAACCCAGACGTCTTGTTTGTGGAATTCGCCGTTAACGACAACAATCTCAAGGAAAGTGCGGAAACAATGGAAGGTGTCGTGAGGCAAGGACTTAACAGTCCTAGTGCCCCAGCTTTGGTTCTTCTGTTCATGGTAAACAAGGTTGGCATCAGCGCCCAAGAATGGTTCACCAAAGTCGGGAGCCATTATGGGCTGCCGATGATCAGCTACCGCGACGCGCTAACCCCGGAGATACAGTCGGGAAAAGTAAAGTGGGAAGATTTTAGCGCGGATATTGTTCATCCAAACAATATAGGCCACTGCTATACGGCACAAATGGTGAGCGGCTATTTGGCGAGTATTCTAAAAACTCTCCCGGAGGACAGCAAACTGGATAATGCTCATATGATTCCCGCCCCGCTGCTTTCGGATATATATGAGCACACAACGCTTGTCGCAGGAAATGACTTGAAGCCGGTAGAGAATCAGGGGTGGATGGCTTTTACGGATCATAAAGTCGTGGGCTGGAAAGCGGTTGAGCCGGGCAGTGAAATCGCATTTGACGCGCAAGGTACTGTCGTTTTTCTGCAGTACTGGAAGATCAAGGGGCCCATGGGAAAGGTGAGCGTCACTGTGGATGGAGATACTCCTCAAGAGGTTGATGGGTGGTTCGATCAAACTTGGGGAGGCTATTTCGGCATGCAAGTTATTGGGAAAAATCTTGCATCAGGCAACCATCGGGTTCGGATTAAGCTGCTTCCGGACCGAAATGCCAATAGTAACGGCAATGAGTTTATCATAACCGCCATTGGCGGTGCTGGAAAATAGGCGCAGGGTCCAATATTAATAGATAGTGTGAGCTCTGACGTTGCAATTCTGAAGATAATCCAAAGACGACTTTACCACCAACGGCTTCTGGCCTCTGCATGCCCTTATCGGCAGAAAATCTGCGGGAGAAGAGATACCCCCCGTTTACCCCAGGCTCATCACCAAATCCAATACCTTCACCGTTCACTTCCGGGTCCAGGCGCTGCAGAAACGCAAGAACGACACGATTCAGGTCCAGTGGGTGGAGGTTCCCCCTCCCCACGGAGGATTCGGAATTCGCCTCGCAACTTGCTTAGCAAACTCCCGGAGGTGCGCTGGAGCCTATCCGGAAATATGTGTGAGGGAAGCACCCTGAGATAGAGAACGAATGCCCCGGAAATAAAACGGTCGCGGTAGGGACGCGGGTTACCCCGCGCCCCCCGCACAGATCCCGGCGGGCGGAATTACCGCACCGGGCTCCTACCTTGAGTGCTTGGCGTCGAAGCGCTCGTTGGGCCAAGGGTGACAGGTTCGGGAGGCAGGTATCCAACGTTGCGCCAAACGGTTCATCTTCTGCCACGTAATGCGCCGCTTTTCGCTGCGCCGTCGGAGGCTGCGGTACCAGCATCTCGCCAGTTCTCCGCGGAAGTTGTTGACCGCCCGGTAGTTGGTTGGGACTGCGTAGTATTGGGCAAAGCCGCGAAAGACCTGCGCGAGCCATTGCCCTTGTTCGGCGATGGCCCGATGCAGGCGCTTGCGCATTTCAACCCGAATTGCATGGAGCTTGCGCTTCACGCGTTTTGCCACGCTGTTTCGCATCAGGAGATACCCGCCTTCCTTATTCATCCCACAAATGTGGGTGAACCCAAGAAAGTCGAATGTTTCCGGACGGCCCAGATTTCGGCGACCGCGCTTCTTGGCGGCGAACCGCCAGAACTCGATCAGCCGCGTTTTATCCGGGTGCAATTCCAGAGCGAATTGCGCCATCCGTTCCCGCAGCAGCGAGAGCATCCGTTGGGCGTCCTCCTTTTGCTGGAAACCCACCAGGAAATCATCGGCATAACGCACCACAATCACCTCGCCCACGGCATGCTTGCGCCGCCATTGGGCAATCCACAGATCCAATACGTAATGCAGATAGACGTTCGCCAGCAAAGGCGACAGTGTCGCTCCCTGCGGCGTCCCCTTCTCGGTCGGCTTCAGGATGCCGGCCTGAAGCCATTTGTCGATCAACCGCAGAATGCGGCGATCCCCGATCCGGTGCTGGAGGAACTTGCGTAACCACTCGTGGCTGATGGAATCAAAGAAGCCACGAATATCCGCGTCCAGCACCCAGTTCACTTTACCCCGCGTCAACGCCAGCGCATCCAGCGCGTCGTGTTGGCTGCGGCCCGCTCGGAAGCCGTATGAGAACCCGAGAAAATCCGTTTCGTAGATGGCGTTGAGAACCTCGGTCACTGCCCCTTGGACGAGCTTGTCCTCCAAGGATGCAACTCCAAGCGGTCGCTCTTTACCATCCGCTTTGGGAATGTACACCCGCCGCGACGGTTTTGCTCGATAGGTTCCCCGTTGCACCCGCTCGTACAACCTTTGCAGGTTCACTTCCAGATGCTCGGCATACTCTTTCCAGACCATGCCATCCACTCCGGGTGCCGCCTGCTTCTTCAGTCCAAAGAAGGACTGGCGCAGGCGTTCCACGCTGAGGTGATGTTGCAGGGCTGTGAACCGTACCTTCTTGTCCTTACGCGCTCTTTGGCGCACGCGTTCCAACTCCTGGGACATCTCATGTGCCCGGCTCTGAGTCCGGGAGATGCTTTGTTGGTTCGCGTTCCTCTTGGTCGAGGCCCTTGGCTCCACGGGCTCCGCCCCGCCCGCCCACAGATCGACCTGTGGGGCATTCGGTTTGTTCGCCCGCTTCTGCGCTACTATGGCCTCGTCCGACTTCCCGGAACCGTGCATTGGTGCAGTTCGGTCTTGGACCTTGGCACCACGCTCCAGGGGCCCATCAGCCCCCGAAGAATTCCAGGATCTCTCAGTTCCCGCACACGAACTGTCCGTGCATGCAGAGGGTCGGGCACGCTTACGCCACTTGGAAACGGGACACCAGCGAGTTCCGTAGCGCGGCGATCAACACCACGGACGAGGCTTTCTACCGTTAATGCCCGGCCGTCTTCGAAAACAGGTTCATTACGGCAACGCCAATAACGATGAAGCTCATCCCGATGATCGCGGGAGCATCCAGTTTCTGTCCTTGAAAAAGCCACGCTATGGCGGCGATTAGCACAATGCCCACTCCAGACCAGATAGCGTAGGCGACTCCCACGGGGATGCTTCGTAATGTGAAAGATAGGAAATAGAAGGCAGCCCCATATCCCGCAATTACAATACCTGACGGAATCAGTTTAGTGAAACCGTCAGAAAGTTTTAAAAACGAAGTTGCAACGACCTCGGAAATGATTGCGATAGTCAAATAGAGGTATGCCATGCCGGGGATATTACATGAGCGGAATTTTGAATAGAAGGGCATTTCTGGCAGAAAAACACCCATGGTTCGCTCAGGGATTTATATATGAGCTCAACGAGAGCGGTTGCTTAGTGAGGGCTAATCAAAGCGTGTGCCAGGTGGCCTGAATCACTTGTAAATAAAGGCAGAAAGTTAAGTGGATGTAATTCAGGAAAAGAGCGAATGACACCTCCATGGAAACAAATCCAAGTTCTGAAAGCTACAAAATCCTCCGGAGCCAACACGTCGTTTTCGTCCTGCGTGAAAGAGATGGCGGTTCCGAATTTATTGCGTTGCAAGGAAACACAACTGATGAGGAAGCCGTACAGGTCGCCGGTTCCATTCCTCCGGACGAGTGGAGGATAGTCAAAACAATTAACTTCGATTCGATCGAATCAAAAGCCATGCCTAAACCTGAGAAACGAAGCGAATAAATAATACTAGATAGCTCGATGATAGCTGGAGTCAGAGCGAATGTCGCACCGATGAAAACAACCGAACAAGACATCGAAGCAGCCCTCCTTGAACTGGAATATCAAACCGGCGAGGACGGCGAACCCATCATTGAGCAAGCCATTTCCGGCGTGATGGAGGATGTTTCATTCATGCCAACCGAGGGAGTGTCAAATGAGCTTTACAGTTTTACACCTTTGCGAACTATGACAGCGGGTGATTGAACGGCTCCACGCCTTGAACCGTGGCCGTTTCGCGAGTGGCCTGGAAGTGGAAAAGTGTAAAGCGCGAAAAAATGACTTCTCATTCAAATTGAGCGAGGGACTTTTGCCACCCAAGCTTTCCGCCGCCACAGGGACCCCGAAAGTCTGCCGAGGAGGTCGAGGCTCGCCTCCAAACCGCCCCGCGTTCGCGCGACGTTGGCCCGTGTGGGCCGCATTTGCGCCTGGTTGGCAAAGATCATTGGCTTTGATTGAGGCCGTGTATCGTGGCTTGAAGAATACTGAGTAGGTCATTCGGTTCGATGGCCATGCGAGCGGCTTGGTAGCTTCACCCGCACGTCTGGTTACCTATGGAATCGTGTCAACTATACTGCTATGTGACGGATTGGGCACTTGTGATAGGAACTCGGTTGCCCGGTATCGCGTGTGGTGGGAAACCAAAGACGACTGGACGACGTCTTCCCCAATGTTTGCTCGACGTTAAGTACGGCCTCTCAAAACGGGCATTCCGCGCCATCAATGATCGGGTGGCCGGACTTTGGATCAAATCGGCAACGGTCCCATAGGTGAATATAGAAGCGGGGCGGTTTGACGTGGCGTTTGGCAACGATATCCCAAAACAGATCCACATCTGGGTCGGCCCACAACATCACAGGCGTGACTGCTTGGTTCCCATCCCGGTAAAGTCCCAAAATCAGTGCCCCGTCCTTTGGTTCGTTAAAATTTGGGTCGGAACACTCCAGCGAACGGATCAGAGGCGAAAGGTCTGGAATAGAAAGGAAGTTGGGACGTTTGGGACACTTTTCGGCCACTCTCTCTAATACGTCTGTATTAATATTTTTCTCTTTCTCTTCATTACCGAAATCAAATTGATTTTCCTTATATTCTGGAATGGAAAAGAAGTGTCCCAAATGTCCCAAGTTCTGATCCGTTGCGGGCTTTGCATCTGTATTCATGCGGCTTGTTCCTACTCAATTTCGTTGATCCGAACTTTTCGATAGCCCCGCTGGTTTTTCGTGGTGCCGTCGGGCATTTGGCGCGGAACGCTATTGGCTTCGGAAACGTGATGAAAGCGAAGCATGAGTTCTGGGATCTGGCTCTGCTGGATGCGTTTCGGCAGCGGTGTAAACCCGCGACCTTCGCAGAATAGGGCATAGGCTTCCTCGATCTCATCTTTGAACAGGTTGCCTTCGTCTGTGCGTTCGATACAATCCTTGACGAAGAGTTCCAGCGATGAAGATTCGGCTAAAAGATCGTCGATTCGTTTTTCCTGGGCGGCGGTGAGCATATAGTCTCCTGTGGTGGCGGTTTCATGCAGCAGATTTACCGCACCTTGAATGGCCCAATTAAGAATCCCGCAGCCTTCCTCCCGAAACAAAAGAGCGCCGAAATCGTCGATCTTTTTCCTGGGCGGCGGTGCCTCGAACCGGATAATCAAGAGCCGCCTGCGCCACGCTCCGGCATCCGATTCCAGCCGCACCGTCAGTCGCTCGTTGCAGGTGATGAGCACGTTGAAATGGCCGTAAAGAGTGAATGATTCATTGCTGTTTTTCGCCTCGGCTTCCAGCGGGTCACCTCCGACCAGTGCTTTCAAACAGGATGCATGGGGATGCATTAGAAAATTGCCGGGCACGTCCGCACCGATCAACAGCGTTTTGCGAGCCAGGCGAAATAACTCGAATCGTTCATCGAGATGCTTTGTCCGTAGCGCGCCGGTATTGCATGCTCCCACCAATTTTTCCGCCAACACCGACAACTGCGATTTGCCGCGCCCCGCGGCACCGTCGAGAATAAGAAACCGTTGCGGGACATTGTGCTGCAAAATGGCGCACCCGAACCACCGTTGGATGAGGCTGGCATCTTCGGGGCATGTGGCAGGAAGGAGCAGTTCATTAAGGAAGCGATGGCATTGCGCTGATGGATCAAATGGAACCGGCAGGGCATTGCGGGAATAGAAATCCGGGGCGAAGGTTTTGCCAACTGGAATTGCTTGGCCACCCTCAAATTCAATCATTTGGTTGGCGCAATGAATGAAGCGGCGGGTTCGTGCAAACGGGGCTCTCTGTTCCGCCACACCGCGCAGGTGGCCAACAATGGCTTGGAGCGTGCGATGGCTGCGTGTTTGTTCCAGAAAAGCGAGAGTATCGTCATAATCTCGCGCTGCGGAGAGGATGCGGCTGGAAATCCGTTGCTCGATTGCTTCCGCAGATTCGGGTGACCAGATTCCGGTGTGGTCGTCATACTGATAGAACCGCTTTTCGGCGGGTTCGTGCAACACGATGTTTTCGGCAGCGTAGAGACCAGCCCAGAATGGCTGGTTGATCTGGCCGCCGCCGTCCAGATTGCCCTCGTCGTCCCGGCTAAGAAATGCGGGAGGACCAAACTCCCCTTCCACGACATAAAACTTACGCGGCCATTCCTTGTCCTGCTTCGGATTCGCCGCCCGAGCCTTGGCTCGGATTTCCTCGCGCTCTGCTTGCGCTGCCTGCTTCAAGGAGCGAATGCCCACGCCGAAAATCTCGGACGCGATATGGGCTAGGCGTTCCGCGGAAATTGCGTCGTCATGGCATTCGGCGATCACCCGGACCACCCTGCGCATTTGCTTGTCGCGGTCTGCATCCTTGGAAGCCGCAAGCGCGTCTTTTTCGCGTTCAAGAAAACGCACTGCCAGAGAGCCGCAACTTGCTTTCGCATCAAGCACCATGGCATTTTCCACCAGTTGCTGCCAGAACTCAGGAAATCTATTTTGCACGGATGCACGGCAATCGTCGATCCCCTTGCCAGGGCCGTTGATTGGGATTCGCGGCAGCAATACGGGCAAAGGATGGACAAGCCGCGCCAGCGTCACGGCATTTCGGGAAAATTCGAAGTTGGTGGATGTGTCGGAGTCGCCGAGGAAGAAAATACGCGGCGGATTCCACCGCGTGATCGCCTCCCGAATGCCTGGCAGCAATTTCGCTTCGCCGTCTTCGCCTCTCGTGTAGGTACTAAAACCGGGCAGGCCAATCGACAGCACCCCTGCCTCTCGCAGGCTGATGCTCTTAAACTCGCCTTCCGTTATGACGAGATCAACCAAAGTGCAATGCGGGGAGCCGAACGGAGGAAAATATACGTGTACGCCGCTATTGGGCAGTTGATGGTATTTTTGGCCGTTGGGGCGTTCTTTGGGCAAGCGCCAGCGTTTAAAGCCGGTAGCCCGCCCCTCTATATCGTAGTAGGGAATCTCAATGCTGCCCGGCTCCGGGGAATTAACCAGATTGATTCCGCACGCCGCAAGCGTCTCCGGTGCGATGCCGGGGCGCCGAACCAAATTGACAGACTCACTCACGCGCAGTCCTCCGAGTGGAGGTGATCCTCGCAGCGCTTATCATTAAGGCCGGGTGCCTTGCAAGGGACACCCGGTCTTCTTTTCCGCCGCGCATGGGAGGCAATCTGAGCCTTACTGTAACTCTCGCGGACTGTCTCTCTTTTCATCAGGACATTGCGGATTTGATTTTCGTCGCAAAACTTCCGCACAATATGCGAAAGGCTCGCCCGCGTTACGTGCAAATGTGGGGCAAGAGCAGCCAGGGACATATGATCGAATAATTCTGGACGCAATACCCAAACGATACAGGCAAAACGCCGAAAGGCCCGCGAGAGATCGGGATTCCCATTTTTGCAATTCTCGAAACAGAAATGCAGCACCCGATTCATCACTTTTGCCATCGCCGAAATCGCCTCGTCATTAGCAACGGCGCTTTCCTCCGGCCCGTCAATGAGATCGGCCATGTCTGGCGAGTAGGTGGGCTCCAGGTGATAGCTTTCATTTTTGTTATCAACCCATGCGGCGCAGGATTGCCATTTGGACGTTTGAAGTTCAGCCGCGCAAGGCACGGCCCCAACGGGTGATGCAGCAAGGTTTTGCATGGGCGAACCTTAGCAACCCGGATTGGTCGGCTCTCTGCCAACGGCCCCGTAAGATTTGCCACTTCACCCACAAAAAACGCGTCGAACTGCCAGCATCCACAGTGAAACTGCCAGACGCCATATCCCGCGCAATCGCTACTTGCCAGACCCTCGACGCTTTTTGCCAGAAACAGGCTTTTGGGCCGCGTCAAAATGTTTTCTTATTTTTTCCGCGGATGTTTGATGGCGTTTATACGCGTCCACGATCTCGCGCCATTCTTTCCTGGAGACCGCCTTATAATCCTTGGCAAACGAGGCCACTTCCGAAGGCAGAAAGCCTTGCTTCATTTCCCGAGAAATCACTTCCTCGGAAAGCCAGGGCTGGTCGAACAATTCAAGCCGATACGCGGTGAATGCGAGATGAGCTTCAACGTTGCGGCTCAATCGCGAGCGTCCGTAAATCTTCTCAAGCGCGTTACTAAACGGAATGCGCCTGGCTGTCCGCTCCTCAGTCTTCCGATCCTCGCAAGTCTCTTCGATTTTTTCCAGCGCGGCCTTATTTCGAAGCGCCTTCCCCTGATACCGCTTGCAGGCGTTTAGCAGCGCAACCGCGCTCTCCACCGCGCCGTCGTAATCGTCGCCTTTGAGCAACCGCGCCGCCGTGGCCGCCAGCAGTTCCAACGGATAAATTTGGGCGTCAAGTGAGATGCCATCCGGTGTGTTGTGCATGGTATTCATAGCAAAACTTTCAACCCGGCTGCTCTTGTTTCGAGCGCTGCGAGAGCGGCAATCACATTGCCAGTTGAACTTTGTCCTATCATGAGGGAATTCTCGCAGGATTTTATTTCAAACGCATTTCAAAAAGTGCCCCGTCACAAGATCACGGCAGAGTGCGCCTGCAGAACCCCTCCAGCAACGACGCAAGAAGCTGAGGACGATTTTTGATAAGCGAAAGATTCAATAGCTGAAAAATTCGCGGCGTTTCACGCCCGGTTCTCGCTCCAGTTGATCAGCCGGAGCGAGAATCTTAGGGAAAAGAAGCGCAACGACAACGCGCGGATTCGTAGCCAAACCGCCCTATAATGAATCTTTCCGTTCAGCACGGCTTGCGCGACTCGGCAATCTTCTGACGGTAACGGTGCCGGGCAAGGTTCCGGTCATTGGTGAGGAATTGCAGCACCTCATCTTTGCGGAACCTGATGAGCGATCCCAGGCGGAAGTGCGGCAGCCCGCGCAAGATTAGGTTTTGCATGTGCCGCTCGCTACAGCGGAAATAAGCCGCCGTTTCCTTGAGGGTCATGATTTCGGGTAAATGTTCGTTTTCATTCATGCCTACGATGGCATGTCAAAACAGAAGCGCTCCCGCCGGGAAGTTTTTCCAAACGGGGCGCGACAGAATTGGGCGATCATGCGGCGATGGGAACCATTGCCGGTTTGGATTGAACCGGCTCCGCAGCTTTCGTATCCGCAAAGGTTCGGAAACCGGTTCAGGTGTAACCGGTTGGTCCGGCATAATCGCAAGCCATTCCTTCACATCCTCGGGCGCGACCAGCTCCCGGTAATGCTTGAAGATCATCTTTGGGCTATTGCCGCACTCCATCGCCACCTTCGGGGCGTCATTGATCTCCGCTAACCGGTAGCTGATGTAAGAATGCCGCAACGCATTGTGCTTGCGGGGCATTCCCGGCTTGGTCAAAAGCCCAGAAACCCAGTTTTCACTCATTGGAATCACCGCCCCCTCGGCCTTCGCATAAGGCTTGAGCCACGCTGTGAGCGTCTCCGAGATCGGAACCAGCCGCCGTGCCGCCGTTTTCGTTTTCATCCCCCGCACAAGGATAAATCCGCGCTCCAGATTGATCTCGCTCCAGTCCAGCCTCATAATCTCCGAGGATCGCAGCCCGGCAAATGCCCCAATCGCCACAAACGGCACTACATCCTTTCGCGACTTGCCCAGGATGCACCGCAACTCCGTGGGAGTATAAATCTCCACCTCTCCCATCGTCTCTTTCCACAAATCAATCTCCGAGATAGTCTCAAACGCCTCCCTTTTCTCCTTCACCGCCCACCGCGCAAAAGCCTTGAGCGCTTTCAAATACGAATTTTTCGTTCCCGGGTGATGGTAGATTTCCTCCAGCCACCTCACAACCTTCTCCCGAGAGGGAAGTCCGTATTCCGCCGTCGAAAACCGCTTTGCCATCATGCGAAAGACTGAACCCACCGCGCCAATCCGTTTCTTGGAAAGCCCGATGCGTTTGCGCGAATCAATGTAAGCCTGCATCATTTCCCCCAACGTACTCCGCCTAAACCCAACGGGGTGGTGCTTTAAATAGAACGAAACCGCCTCATGCACTGCCACCACTGGATCGGCGGGAGCTCCCAACTTCCTGACCGCCTCCGCAAACCCCTCGACGGCCAGATGAAGTGGCAAATCAATCCCCTTAAGCGCTCGCCGGGCGGCAACCAACGATTCAACGTCCGTAGCCGTGATCGCCTCCTCAACATCCGCTGCCTGGGAGGCAAGCTGCCCCAAAATCGCCTTTGCCTCCCGCTTCGCCTCTTGTTTATCCGAGAAAGTCCGGCGTTCCCGCCGCCCGGCCCGGTAAAAAGAGATTTGATAATAGGGCCGCCCGTTGATAGAGCCGGTGTAGATTTTGACGGTGTTCTGACCGTTGCTGATTTCGATAGGTGAATTCATTGTCTTTGTCGTGTTGTCAATTTTTTGTCAGACACGACAAAAGCCGCCTAAAACCAGCCTCGGAAAACCGAGTCATAAAAGAACGCAAGTGTCTTGATTTAAAACACTTACGTCTTATTTTTTCCACCCAAAAACGGAAATGCCAAGCCCTCCGGCAGGAGGCATTGCCTCCTGCACCTCATCCGGGAAACTACGTTTCCCTTTTTGCTTTGCGGTACTCCGAGGGGGATGTGCCGGTCTCGCGCTTGAAGGCGGTGCTAAACGCAAACGGATCGTTATAACCAACGCGCTCGGCGATGGAGATCAGTTTGTCGTCGGAGACCAGCAACAACTCTGCGGCCCGCCGGATGCGCAGCCGCAAGACATGGTTGAGCGGGCTCGTACCGGTTTCTTTAAGGCAAACCCGCCGCAGGTTCTCTTTGCTCATCGCGGCGGCGCGCGCCAGTTCATCAAGCGTCCATGGCCGGGCAAGATCGGCATTAACGCCCCCCCAAAGCCCCCCCAGGCGGTTCCCCTCGCGGTGGTTCGCGTTAAAGGTCTGAAGCACGCTGAAGTGGATTATCTGCACCCATAGCTCGATCTGCACCCTCGGCATCTGCCCGATGACCGCATCCCAAGCTCCTTCGATGGAGTGCCTAAGCTGCGCTGCCATCACCGGCACCACGCGCGGTTCCCTCGGCAGCAGCCCTGCCAGCCCGGGCGCTTTCGCGTCGTAAATCACCCACCCGACCGTCCAAGGCTGCCCGCGCACGGCCCGGTAGGCATGGGCCACGCCGGGCGGTGTAAGGTAGGCCTCCCCAGGTCGCAACCGCCGCCACGCCGTCCCCTCCCAGACCTCCCCCTCCCCATCCAGAGAGGCCAGGAGCTGGGTATCCGCCGGGTGCAGACGCGACCACGAAAAACCAAACGCCGTTTCCGAAATCCCCGCCAGCCGGATGCCAAAGGAAGCCAGCGAGGGCACGCCGTGGACCCCAAACATCCGCTCCCGGGTGTCCGCGCCGATCGAGTGGATTTCACCAATATGATTGGGGATGTGAGCCATGGATTTACCCAGGGGTTAGGGGCATCATTGGCACATCATGCGTGTTTCTCAAAGCAATTTTTCCACCGGCATTCCCCGTCCCGAATATCCGCGTCCCCAGTGGGTACGGGCCGACTGGCTCACGCTGAATGGCGAGTGGGAATTCGAAATCGACCAGGGCGACAGTGGCCTGGAGCGCGGGCTGCTCCAGAGGCCGTTGAGGGACCGCATTCTCGTCCCGTTCTGCCCGGAATCGCCTCTCTCGGGCATCGGCAACACCGACTTCCTCAACGCCGTCTGGTACCGCCGCGAGATCACCATCCCGCAGGAATGGGAGGGCCGCCGGGTGGTGCTCCATTTCCAGGCGTGCGACTACGACACCTTTGTCTGGGCCAATGGCCGCGAAGTCGGGCGCCACCGGGGCGGAATGACGCCCTTCTCGTGCGACCTCACCGACGCCGCCCTGCCTGGCGGAAAAATCACGCTCGTCGTCCGGGCCCGCGACAACGCCCGCGAAACCATGCCCTCGGGCAAACAAGCCTGGCACCACAGCAACAGCGGCTGCCACTACACCCGAACGTCCGGCATCTGGCAAAGCGTCTGGCTCGAAGCCCTCCCGATGCGCGCCTTCATGCAGCGGCCCAAGATCGTCCCCGACGTGGCCAACGGGCGCTTCCTCATCGAAGCACCGATCACCGGCCACCAGAACGGGCTTCATTTCCGCGCCCGGCTGCGGGCCGGGGCCGAGGTGCTCGCCGAGGCCGACACCCGCTGCGGAGAAAACTTCTACCCGCGCCTGGAGCTGATCATTCCCGAAGCCCGCGTGCGCCTCTGGTCGCCCCGGGACCCGTTCCTCTACGACCTCGATTTCTTCCTCGTCGATAACGACGGGCAGATCCAGGACCACGCCACGAGCTACGCCGGGCTGCGCAGCGTTTCCATCGACGGCATGGCGGTCAAAATCAACGGCCAGCGCGTCTTTCAGCGCCTCGTGCTCGACCAGGGCTACTACCCCGAGGGCATCCTCACCGCGCCGACCGACGAGGAACTCGTGGGCGACATCGAGCTCTCGCTCGCCGCCGGGTTCAATGGCGCGCGGCTGCACCAAAAAGTCTTCGAGGAACGCTTCCTCTACCACGCCGACCGGCTCGGCTACCTGGTCTGGGGCGAGTTCAGCGACTGGGGCCTCGGCGGCGGCGATCCCTGCCCGGGCTGGCACCGCAACGACCGGGAGGAAATTGTGCGCGCCGGTCACGCCGTGGGAGCCGAGCTGCCCCCCGCCTACATCACGCAATGGCTGGAGGCGCTGCAACGCGACTTCAACCACCCGAGCATCGTCGGCTGGTGCCCGCTCAACGAATCAAGCCAGCGCATCGCCCCCGAGCGGATCACCGCCCACGACGATGTCATGCGCGGGATGTTCCTGGCCACCAAACTCTACGACGCCACGCGCCCCGTGCTGGACGTCTCGGGCTACAGCCACCGTATCGCCGAGGCCGACATCTACGACTCGCACGACTACACACAAAATCCCGCCCTCTTCGCCCTGCGCCACGGCGCGATGACCGCCAGCGAGGCCTGGGCCAACGACTCCGAGGCGATCGAATCGGTGCCCTACAACGGACAGCCCTATTTCGTCAGCGAATTCGGCGGCATCCGCTGGGCGCCGCACGTGAAAGCAGACGGCGAATCGTGGGGCTACGGCGATGGTCCTAAGACGCTGGAGGAATTCTACGAACGCTTCGAAGGGCTCTGCCGCGTGCTCTTGGATCACCCGCGCATGTTCGGCTACTGCTACACGCAGCTCACCGACGTCTTCCAGGAACAGAACGGGCTCTTTTACTTTGACCGGAGCGCGAAATTCGACCTCTGCCGACTGCGGGCCATCCAGCACCGCGTGGCGGCGATCGAGAAAGAGAGCGCCGCGCCCCAGGCCGACGTGCTCGCACAACGCGAAAGGGCGATCCGGGAAAATCAGAAACAGGCCGTGAAGTAAGCTCCCGGGGCAGGCGAGCGCACGGAAACGAGGTGCCCGCTATCTCTTTCTCCAATGCCCCGACACATAGGTCCCGTTTTTTCGCCAGTAGCCGTTCACCCAGATGGCCCCGGCTGGAGCAGCTGGGGTGGCCGCAGCCGAGGGCATCGCGCTGGGGCTCGGGCTGGAACTCGGACTCGGTGTTGCAAGGCTAGGAGTTGGCCGGGCGGATAGCTGCTGCTTTTGCCGTTCAGCCCACCGAGCCGCCAAATCAGTATCTGCCGCCAAGACCCGGGCGCTTGCGTCGCCGAATTTGAGCAAGAGCTCGTTGGCTGAAATCTCCAGAACCTTAACCTGGACGCCGGGATTAACGGTGATTTGCCCCACGCTTCCATCACCGTTTTTGACCACAAAAGGTTTGGCGGATTTTAGCTGAACCTCGCCAACCCACTCCTCTTTATGATCGCGAATGGACCGGAGGATTGTCTCGGTCTGATCCGGAGAAGGCGCGGGGGTCGGCGTGGAGGATGGGGTGGGCGTTTGCGCCAGCAGACCGACGTTTAACAAGGGAACCAGCAGTAAAAAGAAAATCCTGCGCATACCTGAAGGCATCTTCATATCCCTTTTCCTCATTCCGATGAAGCGCAAAAAGCAAGGCCATGCCATTGACCCCATTTCCAAAAAAAAAGCGCAAAGCGAGTTTCCCCGCTTTGCGCTTTGGCGTCTTTGCGTAACGCGAATTTTTAGTTCTTGCTCGCGAGCAACTGCTCGATCAACTCATTGGCGCGCTTGAGCATTTCACGCGGATCTTCCAGCAACCCCGCGGCTGCCCGGGCGTTGTCGAAGACCTGCTCGGCGATCTTGCCCGCCAGTGAGGCGTCGTTCTGGCGCAGTTTTTCCAGGCTGGCCATCATTGAGTGGTTCGGGTTGATCTCCAGATCGGGCTTCGACTCGAAGGGCGTGCCTCCCTCGCGGTTCATGGCGCGCATGATGCGGCGCATGCTGGAGGTCATGAATTTATCGCTCTCCAGCGCAACCGCCGGGCTGCCCACAAGCCGCTTGGAGGGCCGAACTTCGTTGACGCGATCCGCGAGCGTTTCCTTGATGAACGCGGCGAGCCCCTTGGCCTCCTCCTCGGTCATGGCGGTAAAGGCCTGGTCGAGCGAAAGATCGGCTTTCTCGGCGGCCTGGAGCGGTTTGCCCTCGAACTCCCGCAGGTTGTCCATCACGAATTCGTCGCGCGGATCGTAGAGGAAGAGCGCCTCGAAACCCTTAGCTTTCAAGCCCTCGTAATACGCGCTCGCTTCCGCCGCCTCGCGGCTTCCGGCCAGGATGTAGTAAATGGCCGTCTGCTCCGTGGGCATCCGCGAAACGTAGTCGGCCAGCGAGGTCACCTTCCCTTTTTCCGTAAAGCTCGACTCGAACCGGAGCAGCTTGGCGAGCGCCTCGCGGTGCTCGTAGTCGGTCGCCACGCCTTCCTTCAGGCAGGGCCCGTGCTCGGCGAAGAACTTGGCGTACTTCTCGGGATCGGCCTTGGCCTCCTCGTCGAGGAACTTGATGAAGCGGCCCGTCAGCACGCGGTTGAGTTTCTGCATGAGCGCGCTATCCTGCATGGTCTCGCGCGAAATATTGAGCGGCAGATCCTCGCTATCAACCACGCCGCGCAGGAACCGGAGCCACTCAGGGAAGAGCCCCTCGGCCTTGGCTTCGATGAGCACCTTGCGGCAGTAGAGATGCACCTCAGATTTCGCCCGCGTCATGCCGAGCGCCTCCAGGCTGTGGCTCGGGACAAAAAGCAGCGCGCGAATGTTGAGCGGAGCGTCGGCGTTGAAGTGGAGCCGATAAGTCGGGGCGTCGCTGTCGTGGCCGATGTATTCGTAGAACTCGGTGTACTCCTCTTCCTTGATGTCGCTCTTGTTGCGGGTCCAGATGGCCTGCACGGTGTTGATCTCCTCGCCGTTGAGCTGGATCGGGAAGGGCACGAAGTTGGAATAGCGCCGGATGATCTCCTTAATGCGGTCGGCTTTGGAGAATTCCTCCTCCTTGAGATGGAGCGTGATCGTGGTGCCGCGCGGGGTTTCCGCCGGGGCCTCGTCGATTTCGTAGCCGGTCTTACCGTCCGAAACCCACGTCCAGGCTTTCTCGCCGGGCGTCGCCGAGCGGGTCGTTACGGACACTTTGTCGGCGGCCATGAACGCGGCGTAGAAGCCGACGCCGAACTGCCCAATCAAGTGAGCGTCCCCCGCGCTCTGCCGGGCCTTAAGCTGCTCCAGAAAGGCCTTGGAGCCGGAGTGGGCGATGGTGCCGAGGTTGTCGATCAGCTCGCCGTGGGTCATGCCGACGCCGGAGTCCTTGAAGGTCAGCGTCTTGGCAGCTTCGTCGGTGGAAATGGAAATCGAGAGAGGCGTATCGGGATCGGTCACTTCCTGCCCGGAGGTTTGGAGGAATTTGACCTTCTCCGAAGCGTCAGAAGCATTCGAAATCAGCTCCCGGACAAAGATTTCCTTATCCGTGTAAAGGGAATGGATGACGATATCGAGCAATTGCGCGATCTCGGCCTGAAATTCATGCTTTTCGTTGGTGCTCATAGGTAGAACACCCATCCTTACCAGACCGCCCGGCGGGGCTTCAAGCGTACAAAAAGTGGGACGGGCTCCCCCGATACCCGTCCCACTGCACCGGACTTATCATTCCGGTATCTTCTAAATTCTCTTTTACTCTCTCTCGATTGCCGTCTCGATCCATAGTTAGTTTCGCACAAAAGCACCGCACTGAAGGGGAAATCGCGCAAACAATCCCCCGATTGAGCCACCGGGGAAGACCCGAGGCCTCATCCATGCGCAAATCTGCGGAAGGGCCCAGGGAAGCCTGAAAAACAGACACCTTCCCGGCAAAAACGCGCTTGAAAAATCTTCCCGCAATCAGGATGCTTGGCGTATCGATACCCCCCTCTCCATTTCGATCGCCGAAACGCTGACACCGGAAGAACGGGAAGAACTCGTTCAAACGGTCGCGGCGCTCAAAACATATACCGAGGCCACCCCCGACGACGACCAGTCCCTGGAGATCCTCAAGGACGCCTACTGGAAGCTCGGCGACACCGCCGAAGGCCTCCGCATCACCCGCAAGCTGGCCGACACCTACCTGCGCCAGGGCCAGTTCTCCGCCGCGTTGCTGGAGTACGAAGGCCTGCTCCTCCACCAACCCGGCTCGCCGGAAATCACCAAAATCATCGCCGGGCTCGAAGCCACGCTCAACCCGAGCGCCAAGGCCGAGATATCCCTCGACTTCGGCGTGGTGGACGAACCGGCGCCCGCCCCTCCAGCCCCCTCGGCCCCGTCAGCAGCCCCCGTCACGGCCCCCCTGGACGTCGTGGAGCCGGGCCTCATCGCGACGGAAAAAACGCAACGGCCCGAAATGCCCTTGCGCAACGTCACGGCAGCAGCCGCCGCCCCCACCGTCCAGGACGCCAACGAATCCCTCGCCCGCTTCCTTGTCCAATACCGCATGGCCTCCCGCCAGGACACCGATGCGGCGCTGGCCCGGGTCAGAGCCATCAACGCCAAGCTCCAGGCTGAGCCGGAAACCCAGGGCCTCGTCGCCGGGCTGCTCCACGAGCTCATCAAGGGCGGCCTGGAGACCGAGCCGCTGCTGACCGCCATTCTCGACCGCACGAAATTCGCCTACGTCCCCCTGGAGTATTACGACGTCGACCGCCAGATCGTCAAAATGCTCCCCGAGAGCCTCACCCTGGGCCGCCGCGTACTCCCCTTCGACATCGTCAGCCGCACCCTCTTCGTCGCCATCGACAACCCCTTTGACAACAACGCCAAGACCGTGGTCCAGCAAAGCGTCGACTACCACGTCCAGTGGTACTTCGCCAACCCGGCCACCATCGACCACATCCTGCGGGAGTGCTACCGCCTGAAGTAACGCCATGGCCGCCAAAAGTTTCGGAGAACGCATCGCCGACATCCTCATCGAGGATGGGCTGCTCACGCCCGCGCAGCTCGAAGAAGCCACCGCGCTGCAAAAACAGCAGGGCGGGCGCATCGTCAAGCTCTTAACCAGCAACGGCTACGTCACCGAGGCCGACATGGCCATCTCCATGGGCCGCTGCCTGGACGTCCCGCCCATTAACCTCTCGAAAGTCCACCCGCCCGACGACCTCGCCACGCTCATCCCGAAGGAAATCTCCCGCAACCTGAAGCTCGCGCCCATCTGCAAGCTCGGAGGGAAACTCTTCGTGGCCATGGCCGACCCGATGAACGTGCTCGCCATCGACGACCTACGCCAGCGCACCAAGCTGGAGATCGTCCCGATGATCGCCACCGAAAAGGCCATCGACGACGCCCTCTCCGGCGTCAACACCGGCATGGCCATGGACGCCGTCATGCGCGACGCCGCCGAGGAGGCCGACTCCGGCGTCGAGCAGGTCAAACAGAGGACCGACAACCTCGACCTCGATGAGATGCAGAACCAGAGCGAGGACGGCCCCGTCATCAAGGTGGTCAACATGATCCTCGTCCAGGCCATCAAGGAAAAGGCGTCGGACATCCACATCGAGCCGTTCGAAAAGTCCATCAAACTGCGCTACCGCGTCGACGGCAACCTCGTCGAAGCCAGCTCGCCGCCGAAATCGCTCCAGCTGCCGATGGCCTCGCGCATTAAAATCCTCGCCGGGCTCGATATTTCCGAGCGCCGCCTGCCGCAGGACGGCCGCTTCCGCATCCGCGTGGCGGGCAAGGAGATCGACCTCCGTATTTCGTTCCTGCCGACCGTCTATGGCGAAAAAATCGTCATCCGTCTCCTCGACAAAAGCGCCCTCTGCGGCTCCGTGCGCAGCCTCGGCCTCGACGACCGCACCATGGCGCAGTTCCAGGGCGCCATCGACGCCCCGCACGGGATGATCCTCGTCACGGGCCCCACCGGGTCCGGTAAAACCACGACCTTGTACTCCGTCCTCCAGGAACTCAATCACCCCGAGTACAACATCGTCACCGTCGAGGACCCCGTGGAATACCAGCTCGTGGGCATCAACCAGGTGGCCGTGAAATCCGAGATCGGCCTCACCTTTGCGAGCGCGCTTCGCTCGATTTTGCGTCAGGACCCCGACATCGTCATGATCGGTGAAATTCGTGACCAGGAAACCGCCGACATCGCCGTCAAAGCCGCGCTCACCGGCCACCAGGTCTTGAGCACGCTCCACACCAACGACGCCGCCGGGGCCATCAGCCGCCTGGATGACATGGGCATCGAGCCCTTCCTGCTCTCCTCCTCCATCCTGCTCACCTGCGCCCAGCGTCTCGTGCGCCGGATTTGCACCAACTGCAAAGAAGAGTTCATCCCCGAGCCCGAAGTCTTCCAAAAGCTGGAAATCCCCGAGCTCATCGGCCAGACCTTTTACCACGGAGCCGGGTGCGACCGCTGCAAAGGCCGCGGCTACTCCGGCCGCGCCGCCGTGCTCGAAGTCCTGCCGGTGAGCGAAGCCATCCGCAAACTGATCGTCAAGCGCGCCTCGGCCTCCGTCATCAAGTTGCAAGCCGTGCAGGAAGGCATGAAAACCCTGCGCATGGCCGGTATTGACAAAGCGCGTGAAGGGATTACGACCTTGGAGGAAGTCCTGCGCACCACGGCGGAAGACGCCTAGCCAACCCCACTGGCCGCAATACTGGCACCCCTCATGCTTCATCTTCAGTATTCCGAACCTTAGCCCCTATTTTCCCCATTCACCATGGCCCGTATTGATACGTTCTTTCGCTTCATGATGGAGCAGAAGGCGTCAGACCTTCACCTCTCCACCGGCAACCAACCCATCCTCCGCATCAACGGCGAACTCGTTCGCGTTGACGCCCCTCCCCTCGAAAACGACGACCTCAAGGCCCTCGTCTACGAAATCGCGCCAGAAGCCAAGATCAAGCTCTACGAAGAAACCGGTGACGTCGACTTCGGCTACGAATACCCCGGCATGGCCCGCTTCCGCGCCAACTTCTTCAACCAAAAAAACGGCATCGCCGCCGTCTTCCGCCTGATCCCCAGCAAAGTCTTCACATTGGAGGACCTGGGGCTGCCGCCGGTCTTGAAGAAATTTGCCATGCTCCGCAAAGGCCTGGTGCTCGTCACCGGCCCCACCGGATCCGGTAAATCCACCACACTCGCCGCCATCATCGACTACGCCAACGTCCACCGCAAAGAGCACATCATCACCATTGAGGACCCGATCGAGTTCGTCCACCAGTCCCAGAACTCGCTCGTGAACCACCGCGAAGTCGGCGTCAACACCAAGTCCTTCGCCGCCGCCCTGCGCGGAGCCCTGCGCGAAGACCCCGACATCATTCTGGTCGGCGAAATGCGCGACCTGGAGACCATCGAACTGGCCCTCACCGCCGCCGCCACCGGCCACTTGGTCTTCGGCACCCTGCACACCTCCAACGCCCCGAAAACCATCGACCGTATCATCGACGTCTTCCCCACCAACCAGCAGAACCAGATCCGCGCGACCCTGGCCGAGTCCCTCAAAGGCGTCATCGCTCAGAACCTCTTTAAGCGCATCGACAAACCCGGGCGCGTCGCCGCCCTCGAAATCCTGGTCGTCGACAGCCCCATCGGCAACCTGATCCGCGAGGCCAAGACCCACCAGATCCCCGGCATGATGCAGGTCGGCAAAAAGAAAGGCAACCAGCCCATCGACGACGCCATCGTCGAACACCTCCGAGCCGCCCGCATCTCCCCCGAAGAAGCCTACGACAAGGCCACCGACAAAAAGAAATTCCGCGCGCTACTCAAAGACCCGCCCGACGACGACGAATAGCCCCACCCCGGCGCACCCAGGAAAATTTTCGCATGAGAAAGCCCGACCTCGACTCCATCCTGACCAGCATGATCGAATCCTACGAGGGGATCTCGGATTTGATCTTCGCCGTGGGCCGCCCGCTGCAAGTGGAAGCCCAGGGCCAGCTCAAGCCCGTCCGGACCAAGCACAACATCAACGCGCTCACCCCCATCCAGGTCGAGCAAATCGCGCTTTCCTTAATCCGCGACGACCGTCGCCTCCTGAGTAACCTCATCCGCACCGGCTCGTGTGACTGCGGCTACGGCATCAACGACCGCTCCCGTTTCCGCGTCAACATCTTCCGGCAGCGCGGCAACTGGGCCATCGTCATGCGGCGGCTGCAGACCGAGATGCCCTCCATCCAAACCCTCAGCCTCCCCCCCATCTTCATGGACATGGTGGAGGAAAAAAACGGCCTCATCCTCATCACCGGGGCCACCGGCAGCGGCAAAACCACCACCTTGGCCGCGCTCCTCAACGAAATCAACCGCACCAAGCCGATCCACATCGTCACCCTCGAGGACCCGATCGAGTTCGTCCACCGGCACCAGAAAGCCACCTTCAACCAGCGCGAGCTCGGCGCCGACTTCGACAGCTTCCCCAACGGCCTGCGTGCCGCCCTGCGCCAGGCCCCCAAAGTCATCCTCGTGGGCGAAATGCGCGACCGGCCCACCGTGGAAATTGCCCTTACCGCCGCCGAAACCGGCCACCTCGTCTTGAGCACGCTCCACACCATCGACGCGGGCCAGTCCATCAGCCGCATCCTGGGCATGTTCAACCGCGAAGAGGAAAAGCAGCTCCGCCTGCGCCTCTCGGAAATGCTCAAATACATCGTCAGCCAGCGCCTCGTACCCAGGAAAGACGGCAGCGGCCGCTACCTGCTCATGGAAGTCATGGGCAACAACCTCCGCACCAAAGAAGCCGTCGCCCTGGGCGAAACCGAGAGCCGCGAATTCTACACCATCATCCAGGACAGCCACCCCTTCGGCTGGATGACCTTCGACCAGTGCATCTGCCACGCTTACGAGACCGAAACCCTCGACGAAACCACCGCACTCGCCTACGCCACCCGCAAAGGCATCGTACAGCGGCACATCGACCAGGTTAAAAAAGAGCGCGGCCTGGAAAAAGACAACCGCACCAACCTCCGCCTCGACTCCTCCTCCAGCCTCAGCCTGCAAGGAGAACGCTCCAAGGATACCCCGAAACGCAGCCTCTTTGGCCTGTAGTAAACCTCCCAAAAGCGCCCCATGTCCGAACCGTACAATCCCCGAGAATTCACCGCGCTCCTCTGCTGCGATGACGCCGACTTGATCGCCAGCGCCACCGACCAGATGACCGCGCTCGGCTTCGCCATCGAAACCGCCGAAACCTCCGAAGCCGCCCTTTCCGCCCTGCACAACCAGCTCTGCGACATCGTCGTCGTCACCGAAAACTTCGGCGGGAGCGACGCCTTTACCAACTCCGTCCTCTCCGAAATCAACGAATTTACCCAGGAACTGCGGCGCTCCATCTTCGTCGTCGTCATCAGCCCGAACCGCAAGACTCTTGCCGAAATCGACGCCTTCGCCCTCAGCGCCGACCTGATCTTGAACCCCCAGGACCTGCCCCGGCTCCAGGGCTTGGTAGGCCAGGGGCTAACCCGCAAGGAAGAGTTCTACCGCGTCTATCGGGCGGTCGAAAAACAGATCCAGCAGGAAATCTAGGGCCTATCACCGGGGTCGCCTGACACTTTTTTGGCACAACCCAACCCTTCGGCTTGCAAAGCGAGCCTCTCCGGCCTAAGCAAGAAACTGCATGAAAAAAATCGAGGCGATCATCAAACCATTCAAGATGGAAGACGTGAAAGAATCCCTGGCCGAAATCGGCGTTGAGGGGATGACCGTCACCGAGGTCAAAGGGTTCGGCCGCCAGAAAGGGCACACCGAAATCTACCGCGGCAGCGAATACACGGTCGATTTTCTTCCCAAAATGAAAATCGAGCTCGTGCTCCCCGATGAACGCGCCGAGCGCGCGGTGGCCGCCATTGTGCGGGCCGCCAAGACCGGCAAAATCGGCGACGGCAAAGTCTTCGTCTCCAAAGTAGAGGAAGCGATCCGCATCCGCACGGACGAACGCGGCGAAACCGCAGTGTAGTCTTTCCCGGAAGCCCTTCGCCTTACCCAAACCCACATGGCATCCTGGCTGGTTGTTGTTTTGCTCGGCATGATCGAGGGTCTTACCGAGTTTATACCCGTGTCCTCAACCGGCCATCTTTTGCTGGCCGAACAGTGGCTCCCCAAACAGAGCGAACTCTTTAACGTCGTCATCCAGTGCGGCGCGATGCTCGCCCTGCTGCCGATCTTTTCCCGGCGCCTTCGGGAAATGTTCTTTAAAATCGGCGAACCGGCCAACCGGGACCTTTTCTTAAAGCTCGTCGTCGCCTTCGGGATCACCGGTGCGGGCGGGCTGCTCATGAAAAAGCTCGGGTTTGCCCTGCCCCAGGACCCGATGCCCATCGCTTGGGCCACTTTCATCGGCGGGTTTGTCATCCTGGCCGTGGAACGCTGGGTCAACGGGCGCAATCTCCCCGATGATATCACCTGGACCGTGGCGATTACCGTGGGGGTGGCACAGCTCATCGCCGCCGCATTTCCCGGCTCCTCGCGTTCCGGCACCACCATCATGATGGCCCTCGCCATCGGGCTCAACCGGCCCCGGGCCACGGAATTCTCCTTCCTGCTGGGCATCCCGACCATGTTTGCCGCGGGCCTCTTCGAGATCCACCATGAGCTGCACAACGCCCCTCCCGGCGCCCACGAAAGCTGGGGCTTGGTGCTCCTCGGCACGGCAGTTTCGGCTGTTATGGCCTTCATCGTGGTGAAATGGCTGATCCATTTCGTCAAAAGCCACACCTTCCGGGGCTTCGCCGCCTACCGGATCATCATGGGCGCGGCCATGCTCTGGTACTTCTGGCCCCATAAAGCGTAGAAAGTGGTTTCATGCACAGCACTCCCACGGAGATCACTGCTGTTATTTTTCCCGGTTTTGAGCTTCTAGACCTTTACGGGCCACTGGAGCTATTGGGCCTTCTGGGGGACCGGGTAAAAATCTCTGTCGCGGCCGAGCAACCTGGGATTGTCGAAAGCAGCCTAAAAGTAAGGAGCGTTGCCGATATTGCGATATCGGAGGTCGCGCGAACTGACATTTTGCTGGTTCCGGGAGGAAGGGGCACCCGAACCGAAATTTCCAACCCCTCGTTGCTGAGCCAGCTTCAGCGGCTGAGCCAGTCGGCAAAATACACCGCAAGTGTTTGCACCGGCTCGGTGCTCTTGGCAAAAGCAGGGTTACTTGATGGAGTCAAAGCCACGTCAAACAAGCGCGCATTTGACTGGGTTGTTTCCCAGGGCCCAAAAGTGCATTGGATCCGAACCGCCCGCTGGGTTGAAGACGGAAAATTCTTCACCGCGTCCGGCATTTCCGCAGGAATCGACATGGCATTGGCTCTGATCGGTCGGCTTTTCAGTCCCGAGATTCGAGACGAGGCGGCCACCCGCGCGGAATACATTTGGAACAGGGAAAGCACCAACGACCCGTTCGCCGTAGTTTAAATTTCAAAAACGCGGGCTGCGCTTTGTTGCCCGCGCGCTTTTAGCGCACCTGGTCCCTCACACGTGAGCCAAGGCTCGCAGGGCGCGCTCGGGGGCGGGCTTGCCAAGTTCGCGAGCTTCGTCGTAGCTGGCCTCCAGCTTGGCGATGGCCCGGCTCGGAGCAAACTCCTCACGGACACTCAGCGAGGCGCGGCGGCCCATCTCAAACGCCTGCTCAGGCGAGGCCGCAAGGTATTTCAGCGCCTGGGCCAGCGCGGCGTTGTCGCGTTCGGGCACCAGGAAACCGGTTTCCCCATCCTCGACCGCCTCGGGAATGCCGCCATGCAGCGTTGCCGCCACGGGGAGGCCGGTCGCCATGGCCTCCAGCATCGAGTTCGGGATGCCCTCCTGGTCTTTCTTCTCCGTCAACTCGCTCGGATGCAGGAAGATATGAGACTCCGCGTAGAGCCGGTTGAGGTCGCTCTGGCCCAGGAAACCGGTAAAACGGAGCGCCTTGGCAATCTTCAGCTGGCTGGCCATGTGCCGCAGCTCCTCCCGCATCGGCCCGTCTCCGGCGATGGTGAAGGTGGATTGGGGGTAAAGGCGATGAAACTCGGCAAAGGCGCGCAGGGAAGTGCGAAGGCCTTTTTTGGCAATGAGCCGGCAGCTCTGGACCAGCCGCCAAGCGCCATCCTCCGGAGCCCGGCGCTCCACAAAGGGGAAATCATCCAGCGGAATCCCCGTGCGGTTGAGGCGGATTTTCTCCTTCGGGCAGCCAAGATCCACCAAGCGGTCCGCCAGTGACTGCGAGCGCGCGAGGACCAGCGGCACCAGCGTAAAAAGCTCCCACATCCGGTCGAGATAACCCCGATCCTGGAGCCGGGGCATTACATCGGCCCCGTGGAAGGAAACGATGCAGGGCTTATCCCACTTTTCCACAAACTGGCGCAGGTGGACGCCGATGTGGCCAAAGTAAATGTGCATCAGGTCGGCCGGTTTCGTCTCGAAAAGCCGCACCAGCTGATCCAGTTCGCCCCGGTACTGGAGCGACGGCACCCGCTTGATGTACTTCAGATAAAAGCGGCGCAAGACCGGCTGCGGCGGCTTGGGCAGCAAGATGAGATCGTCATACGGAAACCGTTGAGCTCCCAGCCGCTGTTGCGTCACTACAAAGGTATTGTAGCGCTGCAATGCAGTGACCTGCCGGTAGATGTGGCGCATCTCCGGCTTCAGAAATATTCCGCAATAACTGGCGACGACGGGTTTTTCCGATTCAGCAAACATTATTGAGGAATCGAGGAAGAACCGATATCGGTCGTATCGGATCCCCTATTTTCCTCAAATAAATGCCGGAACAGGCTCGCTTTGACTTCCTCGACCCCCTCGCCCAGTTCGGCGGAAATGGGGATGATCTCCCGTTTCGGGAAACGGGCGTTGAAATGGCGCAGATTTTCCTCTGCCGCCGGATCGTCCATTTTATTGGCAATGATCAGCCAGGGACGGTCGGGCAGGGTCGGATCGTAAAGCTCCAGTTCGCGCCGCAGGTTGCCGAGATCCTCGACAGGGTTGCGCCCGTCGGTACCGGCCATGTCGATGACGAACAGAAGGATGCGGCAGCGCACGATGTGGCGCAGGAACTCGTGCCCCAGCCCGACGTTCTCGTGGGCTCCGTCCACGAGGCCGGGAATGTCGGCCACGGCGGCGCGGTGAAAGCCCGGGAACTCGACGATGCCCACCAGCGGGTGGAGCGTGGTGAAGGGGTACGGCGCGACCTTCGGGTGGGCGGAGGAAAGCTTGCCCAGCAAGGTCGATTTTCCCGCGTTGGGGTAGCCGACCAGCCCGGCGTCGGCGATTTTACGCAATTCCAGGAGGAAATACCCTTCCTCGCCCTTTTCGCCCGGGTCCCACTGGCGCGGGGCGCGGTTGCGCGAACTCTTAAAGTGGAGGTTGCCCCGGCCGCCGTCGCCGCCTTTGCAAAGAATCAGCTGGGCCCCCTCGTGGTCGAGGTCGGCGATCATCTCCAGCTCGCCCGAGGCCACGGCCCCGGCGGCCTGCTGGCCAACGCTTGAGGGAGCGGCTTCCGCTTCTGTGTCTTCCTGTTCCCAGTTCTGGGGCTTCGGAGCGAAGGGCGATACGCCCTCCGGGAGCCGGTAGACAATGGTGCCGATGGGGACCTTGATGATCCGGTTTTCGGCCGCTCTGCCGTATTTCTGTTTGCCCATGCCCCGGGCGCCGTTCTTGGCTTTCAGGATCGGCTCGAAAAAGAATGGCGTCAGATTGTCGATCTGAGGATCGGCAACGAAGATGATATGGCCGCCCCGGCCGCCGTCCCCGCCGTCAGGGCCGCCTTTGGGCACGAATTTTTCCCTTCGGAAGCTGCAGCTTCCGTCTCCCCCGTCGCCAGCCTTGGCATAAATTTTAATGTGGTCGACAAACATGGTCAGTGATGGTTTCCGGAGGGTTCAAATCTCAGCCGGGAGGTCCTTATATACGGGCGGGGTAGTCCCGGCAATTTTTCTTTCATGATTGTGCGCCGGGAGGGGGCAAAGCGCCCTACAGACTTTCCCGCATGAAGGGAACAGGTCGCCATCTGGCTTTGGGATGCGAATTCCTATCAAACGCCGAAAAACGATGAGTCGCCGTCTTGTTCATCCCACCCATCTCTCGTTTAGACAGCTCAACCTCCTCGAGAAGATCAACGCCCGCGAGGAAGCCCTCGTCTTCTCATGGAAGCAGGTGATCCGCCCGGAATTCCTGGGCGGTGCGGTTCTGGGGCTGGCGCTCGGGTTCTCTTTTTCCGTCTACTATCTCTCCAACCAGGCCAACGGCCTCGCCGCCGCCGCCCGGATCAGCCACCCAGCCTATACGCTCTCCGCGGCTGCCGAACCGGCGGCAACCTCCAACCCGCCCAGCCTGGAAACGGATTCGCGCAAGGCGGATGCCAGCGCCTTCCGGTCGGCTCCCGGCTCGACGGAGGCCCCGTAGCTGATGCTCGCGAAAATGCGCCTCCGGCCCAGCAGCCGGAATAGGTGGAGCCCAAAAACGGTCTCGGGCCGGTAATAGGCCACGTCGTCCTCTACGGTGCCGTCCCCGGGTTCCAGGCTGTAGCGGATAAAGGCGGGCGTGACCTTCCAGCAATGCTCGACGATGGGGGCCAGGAGGGAGGGCCGAAAGGGGAGCAGGCCGCTGCCGTCCGAGCTGGTCCCTTCCGGAAAAAACGTCAGGACGTTGCCCGAACTGACGACTCGGGGCATTTCGTCGGCCACGCGCTGTACGTCTTTGCGCACTTCGCGCCGGATAAAGAGCGTGCCCGCCCAGCGGGTCAGCGGGCCAAAGATAGGCCAGTTCTCCACCTCGGCCTTGGAGATGAAGACCAGCGGGGTGCGGGTCGCATGGACGATGATGTCGATGTAGCTGATGTGGTTGCTGACGAGCACGCCCTCCCGGGGGGGCTCTCCTTCGTAGGTAGCCTGGATCCCGAGCACCCAGGCCATACGCCGCGCGGTGACGTGCATCCAGAGCGAGCAGGATCTCACCGAGGCGGCCTTCCCCGCCCACTTGACTGTGAAATAGTAGCGTAGGGTCGCCTCAAAGCATACGCACAGCACGCCCAGGAGCCGCAGGAATATCAAACAGAAACGCCTCAACATGCGGCCAGTTTAGCCGATTCCGCCGGTTTCGAAAATAGTTACTGCGGAAAGCCTTTAGGGCACCTCTAGAAACCGGGGTATGGCAGCCATGAAGGATTTTTGATGACCTTTTGGCCCCATTTTTCGGGCAATATTGATGAATATTGACTGAAAAATGGGGCCAAAAGGGCGCAAAAAGACAAAATGGATGACATGCCGCCGGTTTCCAGAGGTGCCCTTTACTTCAGCTCGTAGCGGGAGGCGACGCGTTCCGGCAGGGCCAGGACGTCCACCCAGGTAAGGAAATCAATGGTCTTGAACTCAGAGTCGATGGCCGGTTGCCCGCAAATCTTCGCCCCGATGGAGAAATAGGCGCTCATCAGCTTGGGCGCGCGGACGGGGGTGGGGTCGGTGCGCTCGCCCTGGCACTCGAAGCCCGGCATGGGGTGCGTGACCCACTCGGGAGCGGCGAGGTGGCGCTCTTTCAAGGCGTGGTAGAGGGCGAGGCCTTCGGCCGGGTCCTGCGAGGTGAGCGACGAGCAGCCCATCAAGTAGCGGCCGTTGTGCTCCTTGGCGTAGTGGGCGATGCCCTTCCAGAGGAGGCCCAGGACGACGAGGTTGCGGTGACGGCGATGCACGCAGGCGCGGCCCAGCTCGACAATCTCGGAAGCGCGTCCCAGGAAGGGGCCAAAATCAAACTCCCGGGCGCTGTAGAACCCGGACCCGGCGAGCGCCCGGTCGCCCATTTGCACTCGGTAGGTGCCGACCAGCGTGTTGCTGGCGATATCCTCGACCAAAAGGTGGTCGCACACGGCATCGAACTCATCGACGTCGAGCCCGCTTACGACGGCGCTGGAGAGCCCTTCGCCCAGCTCGACGTTGAAGATTTCGTAGCGCAAGCGCTGCGCCGCTTCGACGTCACGGGTGGAATCCGCGAGCCGCAGACGGTAAAGCTGTTGAGTCCTGGATGTGGAAAGCCTATCGGCAACGGAGGCTGCCGTGGCAGCGGTTGGGGTGCTCATGTTCCTGGTGGTTTTATTGCGAGATCATGAAGCCCTCATGACAGCCTTGTTACGATTCCGTAAAATGGGGGGTCGCTTCGGCTGTCTCAGAGTCACTTACGAAGTATTTTGCCCCCGCGAACCAAAAAAGTCCAGCGATTGCGATCATGACCGAAACGGCCAGGAAGGCGGCGTTCATCTGCCAGCGGTCGGCGATCGCTCCGATAAGGGGGGGCGATATGGCGTCGCCCAGGGCGTGAATGAGGAAAATATTGACCGCAAAGGCGGTGGAGCGGATGGCGGGCGAGGTCACTTCCACGAGCGCGGCATTGGCGGGGCCGGTGTTGAAGAAAAGGAAAAACTCCACCCCAAAGAGCATCCACCAGAACCATGGGAACGGGGTGAAAAGCATGGCGGCGGTGAGCGGAAAGGCGATCATCATCCCCATGCCTGAGACCCAGAAGTAAGCGCCCGGCAGGCGGCGTTTGAGGGCGTCGGAGAGCCACCCTCCGGCGAAGGTCGCCAGGAGCCCGGCGGCCACGGTGATGGCGCCGAAGCGCAGGTTGATCGCCCCCAGGTCGGGCTGGCCCCGGTATTCGTGAATATAGGCGGGTACCCAGAAGGAGAGGCCGCCGATGGAGAAGGTCATGGCCGTCATGGCGGCGGTGTTCAGGAGGAAGGAGCGGTTCCCCCACAGGCTGCGCAGGACTTCGCGAAGCGGCACGCCCCGGGCGCGTTTTTCCGCTTTGCCTCCCTTTCGAGGCTCGCGCATCAGGACGCAAAGCGCGGCCAGGATCAGCCCGGGAATGGTGACGAGGTAGAACGGCCAGCGCCAACCGAACGCCTTGCCAATGACGCCGCCGAGGACGTACCCAAGCGCGCTGCCGACCGGGATGGCCAGGTAGAAGAGCGAGAGGACGCGGCCCCGGGCCGAGGGGTCAAAGTAATCGGCAATGAGCGTGGGACCGGCGGGCCCGTAGCTCGACTCCCCCACCCCAACGAAAATGCGGGTCAAAAACAGTACGGCGAACGAGGCCGCCAGCCCCGAGGCTCCGCTGGCGAGGCTCCAGAGGCCCACGCCCACGCCGACCAGGACCCAGCGCGAATAACGGTCGGCGAGCCAGCCGAATACCGGGGCTAGCACCATGTAGCTGACGAGAAAGGCCGTGACGAGCATGCCGGTCTTGGCCATGGCCGAGGGATCGCCCGGCGCGAAGAAGGCGCGGCGTACCTCGGGCTCGACGGCCGCGAGGATGTACCGGTCGATGTAGTTGAAAAGGTTGATCGCCAGCAGCAGCGACAGAGCGCGCCATGCGCCGGGAAGCCGGGTTTGGAGTGACATGGGAGCCGGGATTCAATCAGGCGCGCGAGCGATGCGCCAGCGGGAAGTGCTTTGCGGCCTGGCGGCCTATGACATCATCCGCCCGAGCCAGCCGAGGAAGCCGGAATGCCCCTTGGGGGGCTGGATGACCACGCGGGTACCGACCTGCACGAGTTTATAAAGCTCCACGACGTCCTGCGAGCGCATGCGGATGCAGCCCCAGCTCACCGGTTTGCCGATGCGGTCTTCCTCGACCGTGCCGTGAATCCAGATGCCGCGCTGGCGCGCGTGGCAGTTCTGCGCTTCAAGGCCCTTGAGGCGGATCACACGCGTTACGATTGGATCACGCCCGGGAGCATTCGGTGGCAGCACTTCGCCGGTCGGTTTGCCGCCTTTGATCACCGCGCCCACGGGAAGATTTTCGCCGGATTTGTCACAGACTTCCAAAATGCCCGCGGGCGTTTTGTAGCTGCGCATTTCGTCGCCGAGACCGAACCGGGAAGTGGAGATTTTGTATTTCGCCACTTCCTGGCCGTCCTTGAGGATGATCATCTGTTGATCATCCACGTTGACGACGACCTCGGGGACGTTCGCACGACCGACGCCCGGCAGGGCCAGGGCGGCAAGCAATACGAGTGCAGGAAGGAGATACCGGCGCATACGCCTCTTTGTACTAATCTGGATGCCATTAGTGAATTGAATTTTGCGATTTTCACGCAATTGTAACAATTTTTTGCGTAACCCAATTCATGAACCCGGCGTTTATCAGCTTGTATATGGCACCGTTTATCCGGCCAATCATAGGTATGCCCCACTATTTTCGAAGGTTCCGGAAATTATTACCGCTGTTACTCGGCTGTTTATTCCTAGCCACCGCGCAAGCCTTGGAGCCGTTGGAGCGAACGTGGATGATCGACGGGCAACGGCGCGAGGCGCTCCTTTTCCTCCCCGCTCAAACGACGGCGGCACCCACGGTTTTTGTATTTCACGGCCACGGAGGCACGATGCAACATGCCGCGCGCACGATGGCCTTGCAGGCGCTCTGGCCCGAGGCCGTGGTGGTTTACATGCAGGGGCTGCCCACGGTGACTCCGCTGGTCGATCCCGAGGGACGCTTCCCCGGCTGGCAGATCCAGCCCGGCGCGGCGGGGGACCGCGATCTGCATTTTTTCGATTCGGTGCTGGCGACGCTGGAGCGCGATTATCACGTCGATCCCAAGCGCGTCTTTGCCTCGGGGCATTCCAATGGCGGCGTTTTTACTTACTTGCTGCTATCCGCGAGACCTGATGCGATTGCCGCCTTTGCGCCGTGTGCGGCGATTGCACCGCCCGGCACGCTCCGGTTTGCACAGCCAAAGCCGATCCTTCACGTGGCCGGGCAACAAGATGCGCTGGTCCGTTTTGAATGGCAGCAACGCACGATGGAGGTCGTCCGCCGATCGAATGGCTCGGAGGTTACGGGACGACCATGGGGGGCATCGGGCAGCGTGGTTGCGACGCTTTACCCGTCACCAACCGGCGCGCCTTTTATCGCGGCGATTCACCCCGGCGGCCATCCGTTTCCCGATGGAGCCGCCGATTTGATGGTCCGCTTTTTCAAGGAGCAGAGCGGGCTGCCTCCCGCACGGTAGCTGCTGTTACTTGCGCCTATTTGCAGTGCGGCTTGGGCCCGATGCTCGTGGGCTGGCCGGTGATTTCGCACACCGCCTGCCAGAGCTCGCCCTGAGGGTCCACCTTGCGGCGGCCGTGGATGACGAGGTCGATGGGCATGTTGACGTAGCGACCGTGCCAGCGGCCAACGAGCATGGCGGTCTTGCCTGCCATGGCGGCGTGGACGGCGTGCTGAGCGAGGAGCGAGCAGTAGACGTTGTCCTGCGTGGAGGCCGGGACGCTGCGGATGGTGTAGCTCGGGTCGATGTACTTAAGGGTATGCTCGACGCCGAGGCTCTTGAAGTGCTCGGAGATGCGGTCGCGCAGGTAGACGCCGATGTCTTCCAGCTTGCGGTTGCCGGAGGCGTCGACGCCTGCTTCGCCCACGAGGTTCTTGCCCGCGCCCTCGGCGACGACGATGACGGCGTGTTTGCGGAGGTTAAGGCGGCTTTGCAGGTGCTCGAAGAGGCCGCCGGGGCCTTCGAGTTTAAAGGGGACCTCGGGAATGAGGACGTAGTTGACTTCGCCGCAGGCGAGCGTGCCGAGGCAAGCGATGAAGCCGGAGTCGCGGCCCATGAGCTTGACGACGCCGATGCCGTTGAGGGCGCCCTGGGCTTCGGCGTGGGCGCAGAGGATGACTTTCACTGATTCGGCCACGGCGGTCTCGAACCCGAAGCACTTGTCGACGTACATGATGTCGTTGTCGATGGTCTTGGGGATGCAGACGACGGCTTTTTTAAGGCCGCGCTTCAAGATTTCGTCGGAGATCTCTCCGGCGCCGCGGATGCTGCCGTCACCGCCGATGACGAACAGGATGTCGATGCCCATGTCGTCGAGCGTATCGACCATGACGCCGACGTCCTGCGGGCCGCGCGAGGAGCCGAGCATGGTGCCGCCGAGCTTGTGGATGGAGACGACTTTCTCCGGCGTCAGCTGAACGGGAACGCGCCCGAAGCTGGGGACGAGGCCTTCGTAGCCGTAGCGGAAGCCGTAAATTTCTTTGATGCCGTAGTTGTAGGAGAGCACCATGACGAGGCTCCGGATGACGTCGTTGAGGCCGGGACAGAGGCCGCCGCAGGTGACGATGCCAGCTTTGGTCGTCTTCGGGTCAAAGAAAATTTTGCCGCGAGCGCCAGCCATTTCGAAGCTCGGAAGCGGCTCCTTCTTCTCAACGGCAGCTTTTACAGCTTCGACGGAATCGTCACAAAGCACCCGCTCGTCGTCGGTACGGAAGTGCTGGCCGCAGCGCATGAGCGGCGATGGATATTGGCACGGGCCAAGCGAGGTAATGGCAGTCTGCATGATGGGGGCCGTTTTATAGAGATAAAATCAAGATCGGGCAATCCCTGAAATGTCGGGAACCACCCAAACCTTGGCTTTCCCAGGGTCCGGAGGCGCTCGGGGGACGGCGCTGCGCCGATGAAAGGTGCAACTCCTTTTTTTACTACGTGGAACTATCCCTGGAAGGCCACCGGCCTAGAAATGTTGACTGGAAACGCGCTGCGGCGCTCCTTTATGGAGACTGGGGCACGAGCAAGGCCTATGTGACCGGCCTCGCCTTTCTGGCGGCGGGTTTTTCCTCGCTCTGGCTGATCCTGGCCGTCTGCGCGCTGACGGGCCTGGTGGCGGTGAATTATTCCGTGATCTGCCGCCATTTCCCCGACGGCGGGGGCGTTTACTCGGCGGCCCGCTCGCAGGGGCGGCTGCTGGCGGTGGTGGGGGCGCTGCTCTTGATTGCCGATCTGACGGTGACGGCGGCCTTGAGCGGCTGGTCGGGCTTGAGCTACCTGACGGCGAGCGCGGAGCAGGTGGCCTGGATCGGGTTTCTAAAGGAGCACATTGTTTTCGCAACGATCGCGGTGCTGCTTTTCATGGGCTGGCTGAACTCGTACGGCCCGAAGCACAGCGGCAGCCTGGCGGTGCTGCTCTCGGCGCCGGTGATGGCGGTGGTGCTCGTCTTGATCGGCGTCAGCGTGCCGCATCTGAGCCTTCACTACGTGGAGCCGCCGCACCAGAGCGCCGCCCGGGTGTGGGTGCAGTTTGTGGGGGTGATCCTGGCCTTAAGCGGCGTGGAGGCGATCGCCAATATGACGGGGGTGATGAAGCTCGACCCGGGTTCGACGCCGGAGCACCCGAAGGTGAACCGGGAATCGGCGCGGGCGATCTGGCCCATCGCGGCGGAGGTGGTCTTTGCGACGGCGATTCTCGGCTGGGCGATGACCTCGCTGCCCTCGGTGCTCGGCCCAAATCTCGGCCTGCACGATAAGGCCGCCTGGGTGGCGGTGATGGATAACCGCAGCGAGGATATGCTCCGGTTCATGGCCGAGCAGTACGGGGCGTCCACCGTTGCGCCCTGGTTCGGGACGTTCTTTGGCTGGATGGTGGGGATTTTGATGGCGCTGCTGCTTTTGAGCGCGGCGAATACGGCCATTGTGGCGCTGGTGGGGCTGATGTACATGATGGCGCGCGACGGGGAGATGCCCGTGGAGTTGACGCGCCTTAACCGCCACGGCGTGCCGTTCATTCCGCTGCTGGTGGCCGTTGGGCTGCCAATTATCGTGCTGCTCTCAGCGAGTAATTTCGCCTCGCTCGCGGGGCTTTACGCGATTGGCGTGGTCGGGGCCATTACGGTGAATTTGGGTTCGTGCGCCTCGAACCGGCACATCGGGTTCACGTGGTACGACCGGATGCTGTTTGCGCTCACGTTTTTGATTTTGTTCGCGGTGGAGTTCACGCTCGCCAAGACGAAGCCCGATGCGCTTTTTTTCGTAACCTGCGTGCTGCTGGTGGGCCTGGCATTCCGCGCGTACACGCTGAAACGGGCCGGGCTGACCAGCGTGACGGTCTCGCAGGAGCTGGCGGAGATTGTTACCCCGGAGGCGATCCACAAGCTCCAGCCGCACCTGAAGGAGGGGCAGAAGATCATGGTGGCCGCGCGGGGTTTGACGCCGGTGGTGCGCTTCGCCCTGGACGAGGCGCAGCTGCGCAAGGCCCAGCTCTGCGTGCTCTACGTGAAGGAGCTGGCGGTATTCCTGCCGCAAGGCCCGGCCTCGGGCCTGAGCCGGGGGCGCGCCCGGTGGCAGGAGGACCCGGCGGCGGCGGCGGTCATGTCGCTGGTACTCAAGGCCGGGACGGAGCGGGGCGTGGATGTGATGCCGATCTACGCCGTGAGCGACGCCCCGGCGGGGACGATCCTGGACTTGGCGGCGACCCTCGGCATTGATTTCCTGCTGCTGGGGGCGTCCCACCGCCTAAGCATGACGAAAATCCTCAAAGGCGACGTGATCTCGCAAGTCGCCGCGGGCTTACCGGAGGACATCCAGCTCATCATCCACGGCTGACCCTAACGCGACGGCAGCCCCGTCTCTGTGGTCTTCTTTAAAGCGCCACTTCCAGCGCGCGCAGGCTGGCCAGGAACTCTGCGGCATCAGGCGCGGCGGCCAGGGCGGCCTCACCTTTGTCGGTGTGGAAGATCCGCGCCAGGGCACCGATGATCCGCAAATAATCAGAAGCGAGCGCCACGGGAACGCCGATGACGAAAACGAGCTTGGAGGCCACGGCTGATTCACCCGGGACCGCTGGGGCCGCCGGAGCAGCCACGGGAGGGAGCGCCACGCGGCCTACGGCCATTGTCATGGCGCTGACCGCCGTCGTCCGGGCATGGGCGATGCAGAGCACCGAGCCGTTTTCCTTCGACATACAAGAGGTCCCCTTCGCCAGGCCGCTGTAAAACTGTTCCCAGTCGGTGACGCGCGGATCTTTTTTGAGCTTTTCCGCGATGCGCTCAACCAAGTGTTCCTTGGTGTCGTCCTCGAGGTCGAGGAGGATGTGTTTGGGGAAAAGAATGTCGCTGATGGTAATCATACCGCACTGCCGCTCCATTTCAGCTTCTCGCGCAGCACTTCGCAGAACGAGAGCTCGGGGAGCATGGCCAGAGGAAGTTCCAGGTTGCTCTTGCGAAGGCGGATACGATCCCCTTCGCGAACGGGTTCGGGCCCGGTGCCGTCGACCGTGAGAACTACGTCCGGCTGGCCGTGAACGGGCCGGACGATGATCTCCTCGCTGTCGCTGACGACCAGGCTTCGATTCGTGAGTACATGGGGGCAGACCGGGGTGACCACGAACACTCCGGCAGTGGGGGAAAGGATGGGGCCGCCAGCGGATAGCGAGTAGGCGGTGGAGCCGGTGGGGGTGGCCACGATGAGGCCGTCGGCGTTAAACTGGGTGAGGCTGTCGGAGCCGATCCAGGTATCGAGCTTGACGAGCCGGGAGACGGCGCCCCGGCTGATGACGGCGTCATTCAGGGCGGTGCGGCGCAGGGCCACGGTGCCGTCCTCGCGCTCCAGGGTGACCTCCAGCAGGGCCCGCAGGCTCAGGACGTAGCGGCTGGCGCAGACGGCTTCCACGGCCTCCAGGGCGTTCTCGGAGCTGACGCAGGTAAGGAAGCCGAGGGAGCCTAAGTTGATGCCGAAAATGGGCCGAAGGGCCTCTCCCAGCTCTTGCACGACCTTTAAGATGGTGCCGTCGCCGCCCAGGACGAGCAGGATGGCGCAGCGCTCGCCGAGCTGGGCGTAGGTGAGGCCGTGGGGTTCCCCGGCCAGGCGGGCGCTCTCGGCCTCCATCCAAACCTCGGCCCCGCACGCACGCAACTGCGCGGCAAGCAGCCGAAGAATTTCGGCGGCTTTCGGTTTTTCCGAATGTGCGACTAATCCGACGGGCCCTGGCGGGCGGCCGGATGGCCTATGGGACTTGGAATCCATTGGATGAAGCGGCGCAAAGAATAATCACAATTTGCGCAGACACGCCAGAAATTCCCGATTTCCCTCTCCGCCAAGGATCGGGGACTCGATGACGCCCTCCCAGAGGGGGTTGCCGATCTCGCGCACGAAGGCCTCGATTTTATCGACGGCGCGCTGCTGGGCGGCTCGGTCGCGCACGACGCCGCGCCCGGCATCGACTTCCTCTTTACCCAGCTCGAACTGGGGTTTGATGAGGGGGATGATATGGCCGCCGGGGACGATGAGCGGGATGGCGGCGGGGAGGATGAGGGTCAGGGAGATAAAGGAAACGTCGATGACGCAGAGGTCGATGGGGTCGCCGATGTCGCTGGCAACCATGTGGCGGGCGTTGAATTTCTCCCGGACGACGACGCGGGGATCGCTACGGATTTTCCAGTCGAGCTGGCTGTGGCCGACGTCAACCGAGTGGACTTTCACCGCGCCGTGCTGAAGGAGGCAATCGGTAAAGCCACCGGTGGAGGCACCGATATCCAGGCAGGTTTTTCCGGTGGGATCGACGCCGAAGTGGCGCAGAGCCGCCTCCATCTTGAGCCCGCCCCGGCCGACGTAGCGGCACTGGGGCTTGACGGTAAGAAGGGCGTCTTCGGGGATTTTGGTGCCCGGTTTATCGGCCACGGCCTCCCCTACCCTGACTTCCCCGGCCATGATGGCGCGCTGGGCCTTTTCGCGGCTTTCAAAGAGCCCACGGGCGACCAGGAGCAGGTCGAGGCGCTGTTTTTTGACGTTCATTGCGTGCGTAATGCGCCCGGGTTCATTTGCCGAGCCACTCCTGGATTTTTTTTGCGTCCGGCTTGGGGCCACAGATGGCCACGCCCAGGCGGGAGGGTTTCAGGATCTCGGCGGCCAGGGCTCGGACTTGCTCGGGCGTGACGGCCAAGAAGTTCTTTTCCGCCTCGGCGGGGTCGATGATCCGCCCAAAGCTCATCAAGGATTCGCCCGCCCAGGTCATCTGGTTGGAGGTGCTCTCCAGGCCCATGAGCGTCTGGCCCAGCAGGTAGTCCTGGGCTTTGCGCAGTTCGCCTTTGCCCGGCGGGGTCGTGGCGATGCGCTCCAGTTCCGCCATGGTAAACCGCAGGGCCCGCTCTAGTTTGCCCGTCTCCAGCCCGGCGAAGACCGTAAGGGCCCCGGCGTCTTGCAGGGAGACCACGCTGGTCTGGATGGAATAGCAGATGCCGTTGCGCTCGCGCAGGCGTTGGAAGAGGCGCGAACTCATGTTTTCGCCCAAAATGACGCTCAACAGGCGCAGCGCGAAGCGGCGTTCGTCCCGGCGGCCAAAGGTGTGGAAGCCGAGCGCCACGTGGGTCTGCTCGCTGTCGTCGTTGACGGCTTTGATCCAGGGGCGCGCGACGGCGGTCTTGCCGGGGGGCTTTGCGTGGTTGGACTTCAGGAAGCGCGGGATGCACCCCTTGGGAAGGGCCTCTACGGCGGGCGCGATGAGCCCGAGGACCTGCTCGTGGGAAGCCGCCCCGGCCACGGTGACGAGGGTGGTGGAACCGGTGTAATGGCTGGCTTTGTAATCGAAGAGGCGCTCCCGGTTCAGGCCGGAGATGGACTCCAGGGTGCCGGTTAGCGGGCGGCCCAGCGGGTGCCCCGGCCAGAGGGCTTCGGAGAGCAGCTCCTCGACGTATTGGCTCGGCGCATCGCGCACCATGAGGATTTCCTCCCGGATGACCTCCCGCTCCCGCTCGATCTCGGCGGGCGGGAACTGGGAGTGGAGGACCATGTCGGCGAGCACGTCGCTGAGCACGGGCAGGTGCACGGCGGCCGCCTTGGCGTAGTAGCAGGTGTGGTCCTCGGTGGTAAAGGCGTTCAAGTAGCCGCCCAGGCCCTCGACGGTTTCGGTGATTTTCCGCGCCGAACGCCGCTTGGTTCCCTTGAACATGAGGTGCTCAAGGAAGTGGGAGATGCCGCTGAGCTTTTCCGGTTCATGGCGGCTGCCGACCGTCACCCAGACGCCCACGCTGACCGTTTTCATGTGCGGCATTTCGACGGTGGCGACGCGAACGCCGTTGGGCAGGCGGGTGACGTGGGAGATCATGCGGTGGCGCGGGCTTCGATGACCAGCCGCGCGAGTTCCAGGTCGCGGGGGACGGTAATCTTGAAATTCGGTTCGTCGACGGGGGAGAGGAATACGGAAAGCCCCAGGCGCTGGATGGCGGAGACCTCGTCGGTGACGAGGGTTTCGGTACGGAGCACCTGGCGGTAGGCGCGCTCCAGGAGCGGCCAGAGGAAAATCTGCGGGGTCTGCATGGCCCAGAGGTGGGCGCGGTCGACGCTGCCGATGACGGCCCCGGCGGCGTCGGCTTTCTTGAGCGTGTCGGCGACCGGCGCGGCGCAGGCGGCCGCTCCATGGCGCTCGGCCATGGCCAGGCAGGACTCGATGACGCCGGGGGTAACGAGCGGGCGCGCGGCGTCATGCACGGCCACGTAGTCCGACACCGTCGCCTCGGCGGCTTGCAGGCCGTTCCAGACGGAGTAATGCCGCTCGGAACCGCCCGCGACGACCCGTGCCAGCTTGGTAACGCCAAACTCGCGCCCCATCGCCTCGAACTCGGCGATCCGCTCCTCGCGGGTCACCAGCACGATGCGATCGACCTTCGCGCTCACTTCAAAGGCGAGCAGGGAGTGCGCCGCGACCGGTTTCCCGGCCAAGTCGGCGCTCAGTTTATCAAATCCCATGCGCCGGCTTCCACCGGCAGCCACCATGACTGCGATCATGCTAGAGTTTACGACAACTGGCGTTGAACTTCCAGGCTGAGTGCTTTGCCATCGGCGCGGCCCGCGGCTTTTTCCTTCGCGGCCTTCATGACGAGGCCCATCTGAGCCTTGGAGGTGGCGCCGATTTCCGCAATGGCGGCCTTGACGATGGCGGCCAGTTCATCCGCGGAAAGGGCTTTGGGGAGGTAGGTGTTGAGGATAGCGAGCTCCTCTTCCTCCTTGGCGGCGAGCTCCGGGCGGCCCCCCTTGGTAAAGCTTTCGATGGAGTCTTGGCGCTGTTTGACCTGTTTGCGGATCACGGCGGCCACTTCGGAGTCCTCCAGGACCACGGCCGGGCCCCCTTTTTCAATGGCAAGGTTCTTCAACGCTGCCTTGAGCATCCGAAGCACTCCAAGCCGCTGGGCTTGTTTGGCTTTCATGGATTCCTTCAGGTCATTGTCGATTTGTTGCTGCAAGTTCATGCGGTCGAGGATGAGCCGGAACGCGGCGGACGGAAAGCGGAAAAAACCGCTCCAAGAAGCGCCAATTTTCCGTGCTTCTTAAAAATGAGCGGCGAAAACCTTGCCCCGGGGGCGCATTGGTGCGTATTTTGCCCACTTCGCGGGCCGGTCCGCTTCCTATCACTGACACCTTCTTCCCATGAAAACACTCCTCGATGCCCTACAGGAAGGCCGCCTCATTGAGCTGCCGGACAACAATAAAAGCCGCGCCCTGGAGTACCTGGCCGCGCTGATCGAGGCCATCCCCGACATCGGCGTGGAGGAGGGAATCACGGAAAACGTGCTGGCCCGGGAAAAGGTGCACAATACGGGCATTGGCCTCGGCTGGGGCTGTCCCCACGCCCGCTCGCGCCATGACGGCGAGGTGGTCTGCGCCGTGGGCTGGAGTCCGCACGGGATCGACTACGGCGCCCCGGACGGCCTGCCGGTCCACCTGATGGTGATGTATTTCGTGCCGGAAACGCAGAAAAACGCCTATCTCAAGGAGATCTCCTCCCTGGCCAAGGCGATCAAGACGCAGCCGGTATTGCAGGATCTAAGCAAGCTCACGGACCTGGGCGAGGTGCGCCACGCGCTACTGGACGCCATCAGTCTCGCCCTGGAATCGACCGCCCCGGAGGCCAAGGCCCGGATGATCCAGCTCGAAGCCAAGCACGCCGAGGTGCAGGAGTTCGTCCAGGGCATTCCGCAGGAGGTCGCCAGCAGCTTGGTGCCGCTGACGGTCTTGGTGGTCCCGGGATTGCGCCCGATCGTGCTTTGCCAGGACGCGGAACTGGTCAGCGCACTGGAATTCCACGAGAAACTGGCCACCCAGCTCTCTGGCCAGGGCCGCGCGGAACACCAGGGGCTCCACGTGCTAGTACGCACCCAGTCCACCTACCAGCCGGACCGGACGATGTACGACTGCCTGGCCTTCCGGTCGAAGAAGTAGGGCATTTTCTTCCTTTCTTGACACGAACCCGCCTCGCCCGCGAAGGTGGATAGACCATGGTTTGCCGTCTTACCAAAGAATTCTTTTTTGAAGCCGCCCACACGCTCCCGCACGTGGGCGCCGATCACCCGTGCCATCGGATGCACGGGCACAGCTATCGCATCGAAATCTCGGTAGAGGGCGAGGTGGACCCCAAAATGGGCTGGGTCTATGACCATAGCGAGATCAGCGAGGCGCTCAAACCGATCATCGACAGCCTTGATCACCGCTATTTGAACGAAATCCCCGGGCTCGAAAACCCGACGGCCGAGAATATTTGCGGCTGGATGTGGGCCAAAGTGGCTCCGCTCTGCCCGGGGCTCAGCGAAATCGTGGTCCAGGAGACCCCGAGAGCCCGCTGCACCTTCCGGGGGCTGTAGAGTATTGTTAAGGCTTGCGGAACATCGAATATCGTTGATGAGTTCCCGGTTTTTTGGTTCATCGGGTTGGCCACAGATTGCCGGTCACCGGAATGAAACCAAGCCTGCTCTCCATTTTTCTCCTCCTATCTGGCATCCAGCTGGCGACAGCTGCCGATTCCACTTTTTCCAAGGATAACGCGCATGTCTTTATCATTGAGGACGGGCACCCAGCCCTTATCGACGTAGACTTGCAGAAGCGTGGATGCCAAGGCGTTGATTTAAGCAAGACCTTGGGGGCGCCCATCAGGGCGGTGACTCTATCGAATGCAGGGTTTGTCCTCTGCGCCACCAAAGACGCTCTGTGGGCTTACGACCCATCGAACGGAAAATGTGTCAAGATTTGCGCAGGTCCCGAACAAGAGGCCGGGAAACCCTACTTTATCAACGATATTGCTTATAACCCGAAGACAGAGGAGGTTCTCGCAAGTTGTTCGACAGAGGATTCCGGCTGGGGGAAGGACAAACTTTTTTGCCTGCCAAAAAACGGGGAGCAATGGCAGGTGGTCAGAGATGGATATGCCGGTCATCCGATCTTTAGCGAAGACGGGACACTCTTTTACGTCTCTGGCGGCGATCTCTGGGTCGGATCGGTTCAAAAAGCTTCCGCAGATGCCAAACCAAACCTGCGCTTCTCCGGATACTGCTACGCTCCGCTCGCCGGTCTAGAGGTGGGCAATTTTAATTCTAGTTCGACCGGCTTGTATGCGATCGCCGTTTCCCGGGGGATGATTTACGGCAACTTCAAGCGCATGGGCGGAAGCGGCTGGGGGTCCATGATTCGCTTCAAACGGCCGGTTTATCCGAATGAACAGGGAGGGCCCAACCCGGCTTCGCCCCAAGACAGGGCGGCGTATTGGAAAAATCTTCGGGCGATCTTTGACTCCTATGAGGACATTGGCGGCCCTCAAATCTCTTCATCCCTCTGTACATCGCGGGATGGGCACCTCACCTTTTATACCAATTCCCGGGCGGCCGAGGCGTTTTTGGTCGAAAACGATGGGAAGCCCGCGCCAATCGAAATCAAAGGGCTCACCGATCGCGAGAAAGAATGATTCACCGGAATGAAACCAGTATTTCTCTCTATTTTCCTCCTCGTATGTGGTCTCCGGCTGGCGACGGCGGCGGATTCCACGTTTTCCCAGGACAACCAGCACGTATTCATCGTTTCCAAGGGGAAACCGGCGCTCATTGACGTGGATTTGCAAAAGAAGGAATCCAAGCTGATTGACCTGAGCAAAACCGTTAAGCTCCCCATTAACTCGGTAACGTTGTCAAATGCCGGGTATGTCCTGTGCGCGACCGAAAAGGCGATATGGGCTTACGATCCGGCGAAGGGGAAATGCATCAAGGTTTGTAGCGCCCCCGGGCAAGGGACCGATGAACCCTCGTCTATCAGTGACATTGCTTACAATCCAAAGAGCGAAGAGGTTCTGGCGGTTTGTGGAGGCCTTTATTGCCGGACCAAAAAACAGGGAAAATGGGAACGTGTTGGGGACCGCTACGAGACTTATCCCAGACACCCTGTTTTTGCGGAAAACGGGACGCTTTTTTGCATCTCTGAAGGCGATCTGTGGGCCGCATCTATTGAACGGGATGTTACGCCCCATTCCGATGATGATTGTGTGCCAGACCTGTGGTTTGTCGGGAGCCGCTACGCCGCGCTCTCCTTTCAGGTAATCAATTCCAATTTCAGCTCGGCCGGGTTAAGTGCAATGGCCGTTTCCCGGGGGATGATTTACGGCTATCTCACGCCAATGAACGGAACCGGCTGGGGATCGATTATTCGCTTCAAGCGGGGTGTTAGTCTGGACAAAAATAAAGCTGCGGAAGCAGCAGATGACGGCGACTCGCGAACGATCTTCGATTCCTTGGAGGAAATTGCCGACCTGGGTCGCGAACAATGTTCTTTTCTCTGCACATCGCGGGATGGACATCTTACATTCTACACACTTCGCCCATCAGGGGAGGTGTTTTTGGTCGAAAACGACAGCAAGCCCACACCGATTGAAATCAGAGGATTCGCCAATCTGGTGAAGCGCTGATTCACCATTTTCCTCCGGCTTTCCTGGTTGCCGGGGACGGGAAGGCACGAACTGCTGGAATTCCCCCGCCAGGGATGCTTTACTGGAGGGGATGCAAACCCATCTGCCCAACATCGTCAAGGAGCTCCTTGATTCCTACCGTACGGTCGGTGGAATCAATAATCTCGACGGCAGCAACCTGCCTTCGAAACGCGCCGTTGCCGTGTTGTGTGCGGATTTACTCCAGCTCATCTTCCCCGGGTTTCTCGATGAAAAGGTCAACCACTCCGTGGAGCTGCGCGAGTCGACCTACGGCCGGGTGGAATCGTTCGCGCGCCGCCTAAAGGCAGAGGTGAACAAGAGCCTGCGCCTGGTGAAGCCCGAATGCCCCGATGACGAGCCTCGCCGGGCGGTGCTGCACCTGCTGGAAAGCTTGCCGGTGATCCGCGAGATCCTGCTCAGCGACGTGGAGGCGGCCTTCGAGGGCGACCCGGCGTCGGTCAGCTTTGACGAGATCATCCTCGCCTACCCGTGCATTGAGGCCATCGCCATCCAGCGCTGCGCCCACCGGCTCTACCGTCTGAAGGTGCCGCTCATCCCGCGCATGATGACGGAGTGGGCCCATTCGCGCACCGGCATCGACATCCACCCAGGGGCGCACATCGGCACGCATTTTTTTATCGACCACGGCACGGGCGTCGTCATCGGCGAGACGTGCGTTATCGGCTCGCATGTAAAACTTTATCACGGCGTGACGCTGGGGGCCAAGAGCTTCCAGAAGGACGACGAGGGCCGCATCCTCAAGGGCGGCAAGCGCCACCCTGACGTCGAAGATAATGTAACTATTTATCCGAACAGTACGGTGCTGGGAGGCGAAACGGTCATTGGTGAGAACTCGACCATTGGCGGGAATGTCTTCCTTCAGCACAGCGTACCTGCGAACTCGCTCGTTTACTACGAGGAGACGCAGCTCAAAATCGTCCCCAAACGCCACCGGGAGCCCCTCTCGGTACGGGGCGGTTCGGCCGTGCTTCCAGGTCAATACGTTCCTCCGAAAGGCGGGGTAGAAGCATGGTGCGACTGGTCCATCTAGTTAAAAGCGTGCTGTTTGCACGCGCAAAAGCCGATCCCCGGCGGGGTAGCCCGCGGGGACCGTTGCAAGCGCTGCAAACGGGGGTCGCCGGACCGCTCGCTGAGGCGGTACTGGAGGCGAATGCGCGCCATCTGCTAGAATCCATTGGCTGGCGCGGGCTGGCAAAGCTCGTCCATGTGCGGTGGAACCCCCGGCTGCGCACCACGGCGGGCTTGGCGAACTACACGTACTGGACGGTGTCGCTGAATCCGCGTATCGCACAGTTCGGCGCGACGGAGGTGGACCGGACGCTCAAACATGAGCTGGCCCACTTGCTGGCGCGCTACCGGGTCGGGCGGCGGAGCATCCAGCCCCACGGTGCGGAATGGAAGCAGGCGTGCATCGATCTGGGGCTGACCGACGAGACGCGCTGCCACGAGCTGCCGCTGCCCCGGCGGCGGATGGTTCGGAAATATCTCTACCGCTGTCGCCATTGCCACACGGAGGTGCGCCGGGTGAGGCCTTTCCGCCGCGCGGTGGCCTGCCTGAAGTGCTGCAAGGAGCACAACCGGGGACGCTATGACGAGCGGTATCGCTTTGAGCTGATCGCCAAGGCGTGATTCTTTTTTCAAGGGTTTGCTAAAAGCGCGGGGTTCTACTTGATGTGCGGGTTCAATCGACCCGCGAGCAAGAAATCAAGTCACTTCCAAAGCTTATGAAAACTGTAGCACTTACCATCCTCATCGCGTTTTCCGCGATACTGAGTAGCACTCTATCCGGCCAGGCCGAACTGGCCTCCACGCTCCGCATTCCGCAGGGCCGCGGGCAATACGTCGAAGTCCAAACCCCGGCGAAAACCGCCACGGTGGCGGCTTCGAAGACCTGCGCTCATCACGGGCATGCAAACTGCCCTATGGACCAGAAAAGCGCCTGCTGCCATAGCTAGCACAGGCCCTGTGGCGGGGCTATTGTGATCCCGTTCCTGATCGTTCGGTTGGGAACGGGATTTTTTTTGGCGGTGATCTGAGGGCACTAGAGCTCGCAGGGGTATTCCAAAGCAGCTTTTAGGCTAAACAAACCGCAACGGCGCGCTTTCCGTAGGGATCAGCCCATGTTTACAGAGCAGCGTGCGAAAGCGCTCGATGCCCTGCTTTTCCCGCGCCCCCAGATCGAAGCGGATGTACTCGGTGAGGTAACGCCGGGTAAAGGCGGCATGGTGCTCGCGCTGGCGGGCGATGATCTCGTCGATTTGCGCTTTGCCCTGGCGAAGGATTTCGCGGAAGGCGTCGGCGACGCGCTCAGGGTTCTTCACCTCGGGGCGGATCAGCCAGACGGCGAACACAAAGGGAAGGCCCGTTCTGCAGAGCCATTCCTCGCCAAAATCCAGGATCTGCCACTCGCCCGCGTGCTTTTCGCGGAAAGCGATGGCTTCGTTGCCGATGATCACCCGGCCCGCCCCGGGCGGCGCGGGTTCGGGCACGTATTCGGGCACCTGGTCGCCCCATTCGGCGAAAAAGACTTTGCACAGGTTGACCGACGTGCGCGAGGCCGGGGTCAGGGCTACCTGGCGCAATGCTCCAAGCGCTCCCTGGTAGGCCAGCAGCACGCTCCAGACCGTCCCCAGGGAACAGATCCCCGCCCCTGCCACGGCCATGCAGCCGGGCATCCGCAACGCCTCAAACACCGGCACAAGCCCCACATCCAGCCGCCCGGAGGCCAGGCCGTCGGCCAGTTCTGCCGGGTGCTCAAAGACCACGGGGCCGTCGTAGGGCTCGATCAACGGGCGCGAATTCAGGTAGCGCACACAGCCGATGCGCAGCCCGCGCAGCGGAGCATAAGGATCAGAATTCATCGTGGCCCCAAGCTTCGCGGAAGAAAACGAGAGATGCAAAACAAAACCCTACCGGGCCCGCTCCTGCCTGGAGCCGGGAGGGGGCGCGCTACCGCTCAACCGGGGCGTAATACGTATCGCGCTGCACGGGATCGCGCCCCGCCTCGCGGATTACCCGCTCCATGGCGGCGACGGTCTGCTCCTGCGGGGTCTGGGCCCCGGCCATGTGGAAGACTTTCTCCTCCATAATGGTGCCGTGCAGGTCGTCCACGCCGAATTGCAGCGACACCTGGGCCAGCGGCAACCCCATGCTGATCCAGTAGCCGGTGATGTGGTCGATGTTGTCGAGATAGACGCGGGCCACGGCGACGTTGCGGAGCTGCTCCAGGCCGCCTGCCTCACGGATATGCGAGAGCTCGGTTTTCTCCGGGGTGAAGGCGAAGGGGACGAAGCCGGTGAAGCCGCCGGTCTCGTCCTGAAGCTCACGGAGCCTGCGGAGGTGCTCGACGCGCTGGGCAAGGGTCTCGATATGGCCAAAAAGCATGGTGCAGGTGGAGCGGCCTCCCATTTGGTGCCAGGTGCGGTGGACCCCCAGCCATTCCTCGGTGCTCTCCTTGCCCCGGCAGAGCTGGTCGCGCACTCCGGCGTCGAAAATCTCCGCGCCGCCCCCGGTCAACGAACCGAGCCCGGCTTCGCGCAGGATTTCAAGGGTTTCGCGGAGCGGTTTCTTAAAAACGCGCTCGGAAAGGTGGAGGATTTCGATGGCGGAGAAGCACTTCAAGTGCAGGTCCGGGTCGAGCGCCTTCATGGACCGGAGCAGCTCCAGGTACCACTCGGCCTTGAGCGAGGGGTGCAGCCCGCCCACCATGTGGATCTCCGTGATTCCGTGGCCGAGGGCCTCGCGCACGTTGGCGACGATCTCCTCGATGCCGAACTCGAAGGCGTGGGCGTCTCGTTTCTTAGCCCGGAAGGCGCAGAACTGGCACGAAAGGATGCAGACGTTCGAGTAGTTGATGTACCGATTGAGGATGTACGTGGCGCGGTTGCCGTTTTTCCGCTCGCGAGCGAGGTTGGCCATGGCGCCGAGGGCGTGGAGATCGCGGGATTGGTAGAGCGCCAGGGCGTCGGCTTCTGAAATGCGTTCCCCTGCGGCGACTTTATCGTAGATGGGAAGGAGAGAATCGGGAATCAGCGCGCGTTTCATAAAGTCGTGTTTCTCCAGCGTAAAGAAGGACGGGCCCGAAGGCAAGCCCCGGAGGGGGATGTCCCAAAGCCGCCCCGCCTGTTCGGAAAAGCACAAAAAGCCTTAACCTGCTAGAAATCCGCCTGTTAGCCAGCTCCTAAAGGCGGAAATTCCATTCCGGATTTCTCATCTGGGCCTCACCGAAGGAACGTCTGCGCTAAAGGCGGATCAATAGTTGAGGAGCGTCCCTTACTTGAACCGTGGCCTTGATCCCGGCCTGTAGAGCGGTGCGGCGCCTATTGCGGTTTTGCCGGAGCGGCCACGGGAGCGACGCTGCCATAAATGGCGGCCGCCTTTTTGTTATCAAAGGCCCGCGATACCATCACGCGCATTCCGGGCTTCAACCCGGAGACATCGACCCGATTCCCTTCGTAAAAGAAGAGCGTGTTCTTATCGACTTCAAATGTGTTTTTGTGTCTTCCAGTAGTGATGGTAATCGAGCTGGAATCAATCGAAACAATGACGGTATGACTCGGCGGCGGAGTCTGCTTTTTGCCATCTTCCGCGTATCCGATCCTATTTAATCCTATTATAATGAGCAAAAATAAGAATATTGCTTTCATAAATCCGAAATTCAGGGGTTTTTCTTCCCCCGCTTTAGTGATGCATTTGGGGTCTTGAGGGCGAGCGAGACACAACGCTTCTTCTTCACTCAGCCCTCAAGAATCCCAATCGTTTATTTTGGCGACTTCGGCCCGTCGACGGCCGAGGCGAGTTCCTTCAATTGCCAGACGCGCACGTAGTCGAGAACGTAATCATCGGGCATTTGTGAGTCGTCGATCCCATTATTATCCCAGCCACCCGTCACGTTGGTGAACATGATGTCGGATTCAATGCTCGAAATGCGGGGCGACTCCCACTCTAGCATGACCTTCCCGTTGGCGTAGTAGACTGCCTTGCCGGGCGTCCAGAGCAGGCCGATGGTAATAAAGCCGTCCTTGTCGGGAACAATGTAGTTGGTGGTGCTCCCGGTCTGCTTATGGTCCTTGTCGTAGCCATCCCAGTGCATGGCGATGTTGTAGCGGTATTGCCCCCAGCGGCCGAGGTATTCGTAGATGTCGAATTCCATCGCTCCGTTGCGCGTATCCGCCCGCTTCCACTGGGGCCCGGCTTGCACCCCACGGTCCGGCATCAGCCAGAAAGCAGGCCACATTCCCGGTCCCTTCGTGGTCTTCATGCGAGACTCAAAGTAGCCGTAACGCTGAACCCACTTTCCGTAGGTGTCGAGGAATCCTGTGGCGTAGTCGGTCTGTTTTTTGGAGGGATCGTCGTTGTGGAAGCCGGTCTTTTTTTCATAGTGCAGCCGAGCCACGCCACCGCCAACGATAACGTTGGCTTTGCTGAAATGACTGCGCTTGTCCCAGTAGTTGTCGCCGTAGACATTCCACTTGGTCTCGTCAATCGAAGTGCCATCGAACTCTTCGTCAAACGTCTTAACCCAGTCCCCCTCCACCGGGGGCCGCTTGCCCACCCAATCCGGCAATACGGCTGGCGCCGGCACGCCAAGCTTGATGGATTCTACGACAAAGGTTTGCGCCGCGTCCGCCGGATTCGCCGAAATCTTAACGCCGCTGACCGCATCGCTCGTAAACTTAGTGCCCGTGTTAGGCTCGCCGTTCCATTCCGTTTTCACCGAATCCTTGATGCCAACCCAAGGCGTACCGGCTACGAACGTCGCCGAGAGTTCACCCTCTGCCCCTGGAGCGATCGGCGTCGAAAGTGTGGCGACATCGGTCGGCCCGGGATTGCTCAGAATTTGCAGACGCGGGCTGAGCGGCGTTTGCCCAATGTTCTTCAACTTAACCGTGACCTGCACGCCTTCGCGCAAGTCCCAACGGCCCAGCGCCGGTTTGTAGACCACGGCTTGCCCGGGCTTTTTTTCGGCGAAGGAAATCTTCAACGCATCGCCCTCAAATGCCGCTTCGGCGGGAGCCAGAACGGAAATCTGCTTGGGCGCATCCACCGCAATGCCGTTGCCGAGGAGATAGCTGTCCTTCGGTTTGACGCGAACGGTTTCCGGATTCACCGGAACGGGCTCGCCCACGGTGCCCGTCGCCACAATGGACTCAATGCGGTAGCTCTGTGGCTCAGCCGTCTTGCTGGTGAAGACGAGCATTTTGTAAATCTCCGCAGTCCGGAGTTTGAACGACGGCTTTTTCCCATAGGCGTAGCCAGGGAAGAGCGTGATCTTGCTCTTCGCTCCCGGTTTGACGGCCGTGGTTTCAGTGTTTGTGCCGGAGGGGCCGTTGGCGTTTTCGCGGTTGTCCACACGCAGTGCCGGGAAGATCGCCACCGAGCCCGTGTTCACGATGACGGCTTCGATATGGCCATACTTGGAAATATCGATGACCGCACCGTTGGGCCCCTTGGGCGGGTTATATTCCAGCCCTGGGTAATTGGCTTTGCCGGGTTGAATCGTGACATTCAGCCCCGGGGCTGCTGGGTCGCTGCTCGGCTCGAAGGTGATCTGCCCTTCGGTGCCAGGCGTTGGCGCAATGCGGTCGAGAATGTCCGCAGCGCCAAAGTCCACCATCGGGAAGGAAGGCGTGGCGGGTGCGGGCGCGGTGGTCTCCGTTTGAGCCCAGAGGGGCGGGGTCAGTTGTGAAAGCACCGGCAGCAGCGCCGCCAGCACGAGAATGGATTTGGATTTCATGGGGATATTTCTAGGGCTGTTGCGGGAGCGCGAGGCAGGCGCCGTTGCTGCGGATAAGGTCGCGATACCAGTATGCGGAATCTTTAAGTGTGCGTTGTTGGGTTTCGTAATCGACGTGGATCAACCCGAACCGGTGCTTATAGCCTTCGGCCCATTCGAAATTGTCCATAACGGACCAGTGGAAGTAGCCTCGGACATCCACGCCATCAGCCACCGCCCGGCGCAGAGCCAGGAGGTAGCGATGAAGGAAATCAATTCGGCCGGCATCATGCACCCGCCCATCCAGTGCGACTGAATCACAACTTGAGAGGCCGTTTTCGGTAATGACAATAGGCAGCTTATAATGTTCGGCGTAGAACTTGGGTGCCCAATAGAGAATCTCGGGGCTGATGGGCCAGTTAAAATGCGTGTGCGGCTGGCCCTTCGGGAACGGAACCCACTCGCTGCCGCCGTCGACGCCCGCTTTGGTATTGCCTCCCCAGTAGACGTTCATGCCCATGAAATCGATCGGCTGCCGGATCGTGTCGAAATCGCTCGATTTGAACTCCGGCAAATCCTTTGCGTATGACTTGAGGCCCACCTCCGGGTAGTGGCCAAAAACCACGGGATCGCCCCACCAGGTATGGTTCCATAGTTGGGTGCCATCGACGTAATGAGTGGCATTTCGAGCGGCTTCGATATCCTCAGGCGACTCCGTAAGCGGCGACGAAGCACAGCCTACCAGGGACAAGCCTACTACGGGCGGCTTTTTGGCATGAGCGCGGATCGCCTGCACGGAACGCCCATGAGCCATCAGCACATGGTGCGCCGCCAGCAGCGCTTCGCGCATCCCCACCTCCATATTAGGCGCATGGGTACAGTTGGCCTTCAAGTAACCCAGGCCGATCATGCATTGCGGTTCGTTGATCGTAATCCACCGAGTCACGCGGTCCGAGAGGCGCTCAACCACCGCGGCGGTGTACTCCGCCATCCACTCCGAGCTGTCCGGGTTAAGCCACCCGCCGCGCAGAAAAAGGTCATACGGGAGATCCCAATGATACAGCGTTACCCACGGTTCAATCCCATGGCTCAGCAGTTCATCGACCAGCCGGTCGTAAAACGCCAGTCCGGCTTCATTGACCGGCCCGCGGCCCGTGGGAATCACGCGCGGCCAGGAAACGGATAGCCGATAGGCCTGGAGGCCGATCTCCTTCATCAACGCGACATCTTCGCGGTAGCGGTGATAATGATCGCAAGCCACGTCGCCATTGCTGTTTTCATAAATGCGCCCCGGTTGATGGGCGATCATATCCCATATGGAAGGCCCCTTGCCGTCTTCGCGCCATGCGCCTTCGATCTGATAGGAGGACGCGGCGGCCCCCCAGGTAAAGTTATCTTTGAATGGATTCATGGTTAAGTGGTGTCTAAAAACGGAGTGTCAAAATGGAATGGGCCGGGCTTTGAACCGTGGCAGCTCCGGGGCCATGTTTGAGAGCAAAGGGAATGTCGAGGTTCGAGCGGTTGAGGACCACCACGGCGGTGGTTCCGTCCGGGTTGATAAACGCCGTCGATTCCAGTTCGTCGCGCGTGCTGGCGCAGAGAATCCGCTCGGCTCCCGGTTGGATAAATCGCGAAAAGTGCCCGATGTAATAATACGAACTTTGGTAGAGCACTTCGTCGCGCTGGGTATCGCAAATAATGGGCGCGCTGCACAGGTTCCCGACGTGGTTGGGGCCGCCGGTCTCGTCCAGCACAAGGTTCCAGTCCACCCAGGCCACGGTCCAATGATTGAGGTCCTGGATCATGGAGCGGGCGTAGCGTTCGCCCATGCTCCATTCGCCGAGGTGCGGCCCACCCTCCTGGCAGCCTTCGGAAAATAAGAGCTGCTTGTCGGGCCAGGCGTCGTGGACCCGTTGCACGTTTTCAAAGCAGTCGGAGGTATACCAATGAAAGGCGGTGCCCCAGACGTACTTGGCCGCCTCGGGATCGTCCAGGACCGCCTTCGCACGCTCGAACATCCGGTCGCGGTTGTGATCCCAAATCATCAGGCGCACATCGCTCATCCCAAACCGGTGCAACGTCGGCCCGAGGTGATCGCGCACAAAGTCGCGCTCCTCCTCGCCGGTGTAAATGCACGAATCCCACGTCTGCGTGGCCTCCGGCTCGTTCTGTACGGTGAGCCCCCAGATGGGAATGCCTTCCATTCGGTATGCCTGGATATATCGGCAATAATACTTAGCCCAGGCCTCCCGGTATTCCGCCTTAAGCTTTCCGCCACAGTTCATCGCCCCCGAGGTCTTCATCCACGCGGGAGGACTCCACGGCGAGGCGAATAGCTTGAGCCGCTCTCCGGCCACGGCCTGAGCCGCCTTGATCAAGGGAATAAGGGCCTTGCGGTCGCGGTCGATGGAAAAGTGTTTGAGCTCGGTATCGCCCTCCGTTTCATCATAGGCATAGTTACCCAGCGCAAAGTCGCAGCTATTGATGTGCGTTCGGCAAAGCGAGTATCCATGCCCTCCGTCGCCAAAATAGGCTTCCAGGATGGCGGCCCGGTTCTTCGGGCTCATTTTGTAAAACGTCGACGCGGCTGCCTCGGTAAACGCGCCACCGAAGCCTTCTATTTTTTGATAGCGAAAGCGGGCGTCTACCGTGATGGAAGGCTGTTCCCAACCGGGCTGCAGCCCGAATTCCACGGGCGTCAGTTCGGCGAGGCGGCTTCCGGATTTTTCGGATGTAAGGCAGATTTTAAGAACGGAGGACATGAGAGGCGAGGTTGTGATTCATAAAGGGGCCGGCACGGAGACGGGCTCTTTGGGGCGGGTTTCCTCCGGAGGGACAAAGTTCCGCATGCCGCCGAGACGGTTCCATTCCCGGTAAAGCAGGATCAGGCAGGCAAGCGTGGCGACGTAAAAGAAGGTGTTCCAAACGGGCAGAAACCGGTAACAGAAATTGGGGTCCGGGTTGAGGCGCTTGACGAGATCCAGGAACCCGCCACACGCAAGCCCCCCAGCGATGAGGGCCAGCGAGCGGATCAGCGCGTTGGCCGAACAAAACTGGCCGTACCGAGCCTGTGGGAACAGCCGCATTAACGTGGGCAGTTCCGTGGCGCTATAGAGCGTACCGACGGGGAGCCCGATCGCGCTGAAAGCCAGATAAATCCAGGTGGTGGTCTCCAGCGAAAGCGCCGGGCGAAAGAAGGCGAACGCGATGCCCAGCGGCCCAAGGCACGCCAGCAACGCCACGGAGGCCAGCATTACCCGCAGCGGATGCGCCCGGTCCGCAAGGATGCCCGCCGGGTAAAGCAGCACCATGCTAATGATGCCACAGATGCCACCGACTTTCCCAAGGAACCCGAGATCGAGGCCCATGTATTTTGTATTATAGATCAACGAATAGGCCCCGGAGGCCCAGGTCATGGCGAAGCACGAGTTGGCCAAAAAGAGGTACCAGTAAAACCGGTGGGTAAAGCACTCGCTGGCATAAGTATGGATGGCTCCCACGATTCCCTGGCGCTCGCCGATGTAGGGCGCGGGCGGAGGGTAATCCCCCTCTTTGACCTTCCAGCACATCATCAAGAACGCCAGCAGATACAGCAGGCCTGCCACGAGAAAGATGACCTGCATGTGCGTGTTGGCATACTTCAGGCCAAAGTAGCTATAGGCCGCGCCTGCGCCGCCGCCGACCATCCGGAATAACGCCATGAAACGCGCCAGAAAGGCATGGGGCACGACGTCGTTAAAAAGATAGTAATAGACTGAGGTGATGAAGAGATTGAAAAACTGGAAGCCGACCATGAATACGCCCAGGCAGACCAGCACCACGTTTGTTTCTTCCATGCGCCCCACGAGAAGCGTGCGGTGCAGCCAATGGCCGATCTGGCCGGAATAACCCAGCAAAATTAGGAACACTACCAGGAACGGTGTGGCCCCAAACAAGAAGGGAATCCGACGTCCCCACTTGCTCCGATGACGGTCGCTGCGGAAGCTGATCAGCGGGTTAATCGTGGCCGCCATTAAGTTGGGAATCGTCACTACGATGAGTCCGAGAGCCCAGTTGGGCGCGCCGATGGCGTTGAACTTGAGCGGCAGGACGCTCGGCACCACGGTCTCCATCAGGTTGAAGCAAAAATCCCCCCACAGCAGGAATACGAAGAGAGTGAGCAGGCTCGCTTTGGTGTAGACGAGCGTGCCCACGCGCAGGCGCTCCGGGTCCTGAGTTTCCGGTGATTGCGGACGCGAGAAGAGGGAGGAGAAAAACTTCATGAAACGGGGGGTCAGGGAGTGAAGGCTTGGTTGGCAACGGTGCGCCACTGGTAGTAGTTATCGAGGCTATCCGCCGAGCTACTGGTGGCGTAGTCGGGGATGCTGACGTTGGAGGGATCGAGATAGCGCTCGACCGTGGTGGAGCCCTGGTACTCCGCAGTCACACTCCCGGTGGCTTCGGTCCAGGTATCCTGGCGGGCCGAGGTGGGGTTCTTAAGCGCCTGCACTTTGAAGTGAACTGTGTAGGTATTCGATTTGGTCGTCAGGCGCGGGTAGATATCCGAGTAAGGGCGCTCGCGCACATTGTCGCCGACCATAGCAAAGTCATCGCCGTACCAGATTGCGTCGAACGTCGAGGCATCGCTCCAGGTGTACCCTTGCGGCACCAGGTAGATGTCGCAAATCTCTGATGGGGACTTGTAGAGATCCCACGAGCTGAATTTGCTCTCGCACTGCAACAGCGTCTGGTCAAGATCAATGGGCAGGCGCGATACCTTGGACTGAATCGCGTTGCTGGTGGTGGCGGCGGAGAGGGAAGGCTCACCTTTGTAGTAGGGATTGTTGTCGCCGCTAAGCGCGGCTGCATTTTTCGGCACTCGTGCGATCAACTCCGAGCCCAGAACTGCCCGCACTCCCGTGCTGCGCTTGATATAGGTAAACGGCACGATCTGGTAATTCAGATTAATCTTCCCTGCGGTGGAGAACGGCTCGCTAATCGCATAAGGCTCCACCACGGGCATCGTGAAGAGATCCAGCAACAGGTGGTCCTTGGGCCCGTTGGGATCGTAGGGCCGGTTCTGCTGCGGCCGGAATAAAAGGGTGCGCCACGAGATATTCTCCGTCACCCCGGTGGGCAGGGAGCCGAACATTACAGGGGAGTTGATGATCCGGTTGGCGGTAAAGTAGCTCGACAGGCTGAGCGCGGTACCGCTGGTCTGCGATTCGCGGTTGTAGTAGGGGCGGTTGACGGTGGTGCTGCTGGAATCAAAAAAAATGTTTCCCTCGTCGGGCTTGTTGGCATAGGCGCCATCGGGCTCGAGCGGCAACCCAGAATCCCAGTCCCACGTGGTTTGCTTTTTACTTACCATGTCGGAGGGAACCTTGGGCACGAACTGCAATGCATAGGTGGCGCTGGTGACCAGTTTGCCTAAGTTGTCGACTCCGGCGGTTGTGAGCGCGGAAAAGTTGTCTTTGAAAACGTTGCCCAGCTTTCGGGTTGAATCGCCATAGTTAGGACCGGTGACAAACGGTGAAGTGGCCGCGTTGGAGACATTCACGTTTTCCAATCCCGCGACTACCCGGTAATCGCCGTCGCGGGCAACCATGGTCCGCACGACATCGGAAAGGGCGGGCTGCGCCGTGGCGGTGACTACGGGGATGGAAGCTGTCAGGTTATAGCTCCACGTGCCGGTGGGAGCCGTGTCGGAGCGAATCACGCAACCCGGGCCAAGGATCGGCGTGCTGGTGACGTTGCCGTTGGTCGGGTAATACTTTGCCCAGGCGATGCGCTTATCAAAGCCCCACCAATCAGACGGCAGGTTGGTGATGAAAGCCGAGCCGGTGAAGTTATTCCCGGCGAGCCCATTCTGCGGCAGATCCGGCACGGGGATTGGCGTGCTGGGAAAGGTGACGGTGAAGGTCTGGTAGGTTGTGGTCGAACTGGTCTGGGGCACCCTGAGAGCGGTGTTGAAGCCGCCCCCCAGCGAGGTGGTCGAGGCGGTACCCGAGGCGCTTACGGTAAATGGGTTGCTGACATAGCGGTATGGCCCCATGGCAGAGAATGGAGTGAGGCCGCTCCAGCTGTTGTAGCGCTGGTTCTGGCCGGTGCTGTTATTGTAGTTATTGAGCAGGTAGCGGAATCCGAGCAAGCCGCCCGTGGACTGGATAGCGTTGAAGCGGGGCGTCATGGCCATCATCGTGCCGTTGCCGTTCTGCGCCGCGCCGGTGCTTGCCGTGGGGGTGCGGTCCGGAAAGGGATTCTGCCCGGCGATGGAGACGCCGTTGATCCCCGTCACGTTGATCCCAAAAATGCTGGCGCCGGAAAAGCTCATGTCCATTGGATCAAAGCCCATCATCGGAGCCGAGAATTCAAAGAGGAGCATGGCCTGGAGCCGTTTTTGCCCCTGGGAAAGCGCGGCGAGGGTTCCGCCGTAGTCGGTAGCCAGCGTGGGATTGGAGGGGAAGGCCGTGCCGGAGCTGGAGGTGGCGGCGGTAACGGTGGCGCCTGAAATATCCACAATGGTACCGGCGGATGTCCGCAGGAATTGCTCTTCGGGCAGGTTGCTCACATAGGCTGCGCTCTCGGCGGAGCCGTAGACGGGCGAGACTTTTTTGGCGAACCCCGAGGGCGTTACCGGGGTCTGATAGACCGGTCCATTTCCATCGGCAGTGCAGATGATTTGGATGCCGATTTCGGAGATCGTGGGAAGCCGTCCCAGGCCGTGGGTAGTCACGCCGCCTTCAACGATTTTGAGCGGAACCACCTGCCCTTTGCCGCCGCTCAACCCCGTGGGCGTGGAGGTGTAGCGAACGAACGAGGCATTGGTGCTCGAAACGCTGTGGTCGTAGAGATTGGTGCACCGGATGTAGTCGATCATCTCGGTTAGGATCTGGTCCCATTCGTTAGAAACGCTATATTTGCTGGCAAAGTTACCGCCAAAACCGGGGATCTCCTTCGAGCCCAGCCGCAGGAGGTATTTATAGATTTCCTGGTTGCGGAAAATCTGGTCGTAGTCCTCCGTGGCGCTGCGGGAATTCTGGCGCTGGATGTAGTAGATGAGCGGATTGGTGCCTGTGCCGGTGGTCGAGCAAAACGCGGCAAGGCGGTCGTAACTCGTACGGTAGTTGGAGCCAGTCTGAGAGCTGACGGGCCACATGCCAACGCGAGGCGTGCCAAAGAGTGTGACCTCGGGTCCCCGGCTGTGGGCTGTGAGGAAAAATTTTCCCGACTCCAATTGCTGCCGGGGATTGACTGTGGAGCCGTCCGCTCCGCTTCCCGTCAGCATGGCGTTGCGCAGAGGATCGTAGAGCAGTTCCCCCAGCGAGGTGTAAAGGCGGTCCTTCTTGGAAACACCGCCATTGATGGAGCCGGTGGCGGTTTTGGTGGTCAAGGACGCGCCGCCCTGAGAGGTGTTGTCATCGGCATAGTAGGGCAACATTTTTGAAAATGCCGACGGGCTGGAACTTGGCATCGGCTGCGGAGAGGACGCGTAGTTGCTAATCACCACCGGATAGCCAGTGGTGGCTACGTCCAGCGCATGAAGCACGCCGTACAAATCCGTGGTCGCCGGGTGGCCCGGGTAGCGTTGGAATTCTCCCTTCACTGGCTGGTCTTCCGAGAAAAGCAGGCGCTCTTCCCAAATTTTGAAACGCGGTGTGTCCCACGGGGCCGGAAGCAAGCTGCCGTTGCGCGAGCTGAAACTCCCCGCAGCTGTGTTGATATTGACCTTGGCGCATTCGTCATCAGTCCAAAAAGCGATGCGTCCCACGATCGGGTTGGCGGAAGAGGCGTCCGGTACCGTCACCGCGCCGGAGCCGCTGGCGGTGGGAACGGAAATCTTGCCGTCCTGCAACACATAGAGCCACCGCACCGGCATGGGTACCGGTTGACGCGTCGTGGCTCCCGGCACAGTGCCGCTGAGCGAAAACCCCGGCATGGTGCTCGTCACCACCGGAGCGGCGACGGTTCCGGGGTTGGCCGGATCGCGCGGATCTAGAACGGGGTAGACGCTGTAGTTGGTGGTGCCGCTGGAAACCGTCACGGGCGCGTTAAGATCCGTCCACAGCGCGTGAGACTGGCTCCAGTCCACCGGGGGGAGATCGCTTTGCAACACGCTCGGGTCGGCGCCCGCCGTCACCATGCTGGAGGCCGAGTAAAGCCGGAAGATGCGTTTCAGGCTGCCGGTATTATCGTATACGCGCACCGCGCCGGGCTGCGAAACCCACGCATACGTTCCGCTGCCCAGGGTCGTGGCCTCATTAATCTGCGCCTGGACGAGGTTGACCGCCGTATCCGCCAACTGCCGCGCCGACGCCGAAGCATAGTAGTTAGCCGAGGCTGTGCGCTCGCCACCTGCGCGAACCAGGAAGCCAACGACGATCCCGGTGATCAAGACCAGCAGCGAAAGGACGAGCACCAGGGCCATCCCCCGGCGGCGCGCGATAGGTAACGTTTTCATGGCCGGTAGACGAATGCCGATGCGGTTAGCGGGTTGACTTGAATGGTGGCGTAGTTGCGGGGCAGCGTGCCGCTTAACGCCACCCGGGAAGGGGTCACCGTAAAACAGAAATCCTTCATCGTAATGGCCGGGAGGATGATCCCCGCCGGGCGGATTTGAAACGAGGCGTATTGGGCAGACCCGCCCTGAAGGGACATCGACCCCGTGGTGAGCGGCTCGGCAAAGGACTGTAAAAATGCCGGGGAAACCGAGGTGTTCGCGGAAACCACTGTCCCGACCGGCAGCACCGCCAGGGAGCGAAGCGCCCCCATGGTGCCGGAACGATTCATACCCCAAATTTGGACGGCGCTATACCCCGAAGCGGAATATTTTGGGAGATTCACAAAGCGCACCTCGACGGTGGAATTAGACGAAGCAGCAATCTGCCGGGCAAGGTTGATCTGATCTCCCACTAGTTGCCCCGCGCGGGAGAGATTGCTGGAATCCATCATCCCCCGCAGCGACGGTGCCATAACGGCCATCAGCGATGCGGCTATGGCCATGACCACAAGCAATTCGATCAGCGTATAAGCCACGCGAAGATGGGAGCCGGTGCGTTTCATTGGGCTGAGTCGCTCCATTTGGATTCCTTCAACGGTACCGCCGTGGTGAAAATCTGATAGGCAATATGGTTCTGCACGAGGATGGCCTCCATCTTCTTGAGATCCGCATCGTACTGGGTCACATCCATGAATCTGCCGCTCAAGGCCGACTCGATGGCGGCGGGCGGGGTGCTGGAATGGGTGTCGATCCGTTGCGCCGCAGCCTCGCTGATCATCACCATGGTGATCTGCACCACGGGCGGCAATTGATTGGCCGTGATCGGCTGCGGGGTGGCCGTGGCATCGGAACGCGAATCGTAAGCATACGCGTTGCTGCTTCCCGTGAGCCGGGTGCCCATCGAATCGTCCGCTTTGGAAACGCGGGGCCAAAAGAGCAGCGCGATGACATTGTCCGCCAACGGGGAGACCCACGAACCGCTGGTCACGGGGTTACCCCCTCCGTTGATAACATCGGCGATCCAACCCTGGCTGCCGCTGGTGTAGAAGTTATTAAACACCGCTCGGCTCTCCGTCGGCGCAAAGCCCTGCATCAGCCGGTAGCGAAAGCGCGAACCGGTTTCCGTCGAGGCCCGGAACGTCTGGTTATCCCCATACTGGACGAAGAAGCTACAGGCATTGAGCAAGCCGCTCACCGAGCGAAGGCCGGAACTGCCCGAATAGGTTTCGGGTGCCATGAGGTAGACTTCCTGCCCGTAGCCGCTCGCCTGCTGATTCTGCCGAATAACGAACTGGAGATCCGACTGGCGCAAATAGACCGTGGGGTTTAGGGGATCATCATAGGCCCAGAAGGTATTAAGCGTGGCCTTGGAAAGGCGTTGATTGAGGAGATTGAATCCCAGCCGGGCCGCCGCAAACGCATCAATCTTCGACGACGTGCTGCTGGTGGTCTTCATGACAGAGCTGGTGATTTGGGAAATGATCCCTACCAAGAGAATAGAAATAGCCATGGAGATCAGCAGCTCGAGCAACGTAAAGCCCCGCTGGAAGATCTCGGGATGGCGATGAAGGGAACGCATAGGGGGAGAAATGGCGTGCAGTCCCTGTCAGTTAGACTTCTGCTTGGCGGCGAAAAGAGAGAAAGTGGTTTGTTTGCGGTTAGCGGCGGGAGCTTGAAGGGGATACGAAAGCACGACTTTAATGTTGCGGGCGTTGGCGGATTGAAAGGTGAAGTCCCCGTCCAGTTTCGAGTAACTGCCCTCCCCCACCGCGAACGTGGCTTCGTAATAGGCGTTGGCGGAAGTCGGACCCGAAACCATCATGCCTTCCCGGGTGTAGAAATATTTCACATTGTCGAGGCTATCAATGCGAACGGTCGAGGCATCGCCCCCCGATTTGAACGATATTTGCTGCAACTCGCCCCGGAGTTCCCGGCAAATGTTGGCCTTGGCGGCCTGCACCATCGCCTCCTGCACCGATTCCAGCCCTAACGGCAGTGAACCCACTACGGCGAGGAGTGAAAACGACATCACCCCGATGGCCAAGACAAGCTCTACGAGGGTAAACCCGTGGAGGTTATTGCGATGGGACCAGGGGGATGTCGTTTTCATATATTGATCGTCGCTCTTAAGCTATAGATTACTCACTTTGGGATGTTTTCAAAGCTGGTCTCTGCGGCGCCGCGTCATTTGCGAAAAAACAAGCATTCCGGCCCCGCCGAGAACGGAAACCCAGGCACTCGGCTCGGGCACCACCGCGAGGGTCACGTCGTTGCCATAGCTGTCGCTATTGCTGTTGGCCGTATAGCTCAGGAGATACTCCGTTCCGTTCACCGTAAACGTATAGTTAGAGTTCGAAGTAACCGTGTAGGTAGACCCGCTCGTAATGATCGAGGAAAAGTATCCTGTCGTTGTGCCGCTCCCGGTGTTGTCAATGAGGGTAATGGTCGAGCCCAGCGTCAAGCCGCTCAGCGTGCTAAGATCCAGCGTTCCAGCAAGGGAGACGTTTCCGCTGACCTTGACTTGGTCATAGGACGTACCGGCCACTGTTCCACTCACTTCTGCCACCAGCGTGGACAAGGAGTTCATGGCAAAGTTTCCCGTTACTGTCGTAATCCCGGGGCTATTACCGGGAGCCAACGTGCCACTGGTCAGCGTGAGGTTGCCCGTCACCGTACTGTTGCCTTTGAGCAAGCCGCTGACGGAAGCGCTTCCATCAATGGTGCCGTTGGCGTTCAATGTGGCTCCAGCGGAGACAGAAAGTGCGCTAGTGGATTTGGTAGTGCCGCTCAACGACGTGGTGCCACCGGCCACCGTCACGCCGCTGGAGATGTTGTACCCGGAGAGCGTGCTGTTGCCATAGAGCGTGGTGGCCCCCAAGTTGATGCCGCTGCCGTTGATGGTGGCGCTGGTGGCCGTCACCGTGCTCGTTACGGACCCAGATCCACTCAGAGTCTTGCCGCTCTGTAGGGTCACGGCACTGGTGATTGTGCCGTTATTCACAATGTTGGCATTGAAGGCGGAGGCCGAGGCCGTCGCCCCCGAATAGATCGTCACATCGTTATTGAACGTAAGGCCTCCGGCGATCGTACCGTAATTGCTAACAACCCCGCCCAGCGTGCCGGTGCCGATCAGCGCCGCGGTGCTGGAAACATTAACCGCGCTGCTCGTAATCGCCCCATTGACGCCCAAGGTGCCACCGGCAACCAGAGTCGCGCCGGTGTAGGTGCTGGTACCGGTCAGTGTTAGTAACCCGGCATTGATCTTCGATAGTCCACCGTCGACGGTGCTGCCCAAAGTGGAGTCATGGGTCAGGCCCTTGGCGATCGTGATGTTATAGCCATTCGTGTCAATGATTGCCCCGCCCGCCTGTACGATCGCGTTGTTGATCGTGGTGCCAAGGAAGTCGGTGGTATTCGAGACCAAGGCCTTTAATGTTCCGCCATTGAAATTCACCGTGCTGGAAGCAGCGGTACCTGCGACATAAATTCTACTGGTGGTAAGCGTACCTCCGTTCAAATTGAGGATCCCCCCCGAGGTAGCCTGACCGCTGCTATTCCCAAAACGCAACCCGTTGGTGGCGGTTGTGACCGATCCGCTGTTAATCGTCAAAATAGCCGAGGTCGCCATATTCGTGGCCGGGTAATTTCCGATGGCCATGGAAACGCCGCTCACCGTTCCCCCATCGACTTCAAGCAAACCGTTTACAGCAATCGCCCCAGCTGCGGAAATAAGGCCTCCGGTATTGACTTGCACCTTCGTGGATAAAAGAGAGCCTGAACTACTGCCAATATAAATGGTGGCCGCGCTGCTTGTATTGCTGGTTTTTACCGTTCCACCACTCTCGATGATCAAAGTGCCAGCAGAAGCACTGCCCACCGTCCCAGATCCGACAAGACTCAGAATTTGGCTGTTCGAAGAGCCATCATCTATCGTGACGTTATTGCCGATCGTCGCCGTCCCCCCCGCCACCACAGTCACAGAGAGATTCGTCGTGGCGCTTGTATACAGCTTTGTAGCGCTAGAGGAAGTTAACGTGTACCCCGAAGCGCTAAAGGTCAGGCCGGATATACTCGTCGTACCAGAGGCAAGCGTAATCGTATAAGCCCCAGAGCTTCCGGTAAACACCGCGGCGTTCGTTCCAGTCCAAGCAACGTCCGCGGTGCCATTATACCAGTTCGCCGTGGTCCCATCCCAAGTGCCGCTGCCCGCCGTGGCTGTGGCAGGGGTTCCCGTGGTGATATTGGCATCGGCATCCCAAGTGAGGGTGGCACCGAACCCTGACGGAACCAAAAGGAGTCCCTGCGAGGCAGCAGCCACGGTGAAGACGCATGCAGAATTACGTAATGAAGATTTCATAAACAGGGGATAACTACATCTTATTTACTTTGTGGAAATTGGGGCTTCCTTTTTCCGTGGGTCGCGAAATGAAAAACCAGTCGCTAACCGTACGGAAAGCGAAGGTCTTATCGGTTAAGGAGGAAATTAGAGCCATGGGGATTATGGTGGGGTTTGGAGCGCTCGAATTCGAAGTGAAAAGGAGCACTCTTGGCGGAAATAAACACCCAGGACTTGCTCTCGTCAACGGAAAAATGACACCGGTGACATTTTTTGGAAATTTCCTCGCATTCCTTGCTCTTTTAGGCGAGAACTAGCGTGCGCTCCCCGGATCATGAGGACCGAAAAAAACCGATGTTAGTCAACCCTGAGATGCCTTCTTTAGAATACCAGCAAGTTACGATGGAAGATGTTGCCCGCGCATGTGGCGTGACCAAAAAGACGGTTTCACGGGTTTTTGCGGGCAGCCCATTAGTGAAGGCATCAACGCGGGAAAAAATCCTCGAAGCCGCCAAGCGCCTAAATTACGAATTCAATACACTCGCCCAGAATTTCAACGCGAAGAGGTCGCGTTTCATTGGCGTGGCTACCTCGTTTGTCCAATTGCTGGGGTCCAGCTATTTTGGAGAGCTTTTCAAAGGATTCGCCAAAGAGCTCAACGATTCTCAATGGGACTTTGCCCTCTTTGATACCGATACAGAATCCTTCAACAACGGGGAAAAGCTCGCCAAGCTGTACCGGCAGCGACGCGTGGACGGCTTGCTGGTCGTCGCTCCGCATACTTACGACCGGTTTCTCGAAACTCTGGAACAGCGGCACGTACCCATGATCGTGGTGGGAGTCCGCCCCACCGGCCAGGGGATTTGCTCCGTATCGTGCGACGACGCCCGGGGGATCACGCTCCTGTGCGAACACCTCTACAGCCTCGGTCACCGCCGGATCGGCTTCGTATCGGGTCCCCAATATGTCACGACATCGGAACTGCGAACCCAGGCTTTCCTCGAATTCTGCCGTGCGAAAAAACTGAAATGCCCACCGGAATACATTCAACCCGGCTTCTACGCAATTCGCACAGGAAAGGAAGCCGCGGCAAAAATCCTGAATACCAACCCACGGCCCACAGCAGTCATCGCAGCGAATGACTTAATGGCCTTTGGGGTGATTGAATGCGCGCACGAACTCGGCCTGCGCGTTCCCGAAGACCTGTCCGTGGCGGGATTCGACGACTTGCCGACCGGAGCCGAACGCTCCCCCACCCTGACCACCATTCACCAACCCGTAAACGAAATGGGCCAGAAGAGCGCCTCCCTGCTGCTGGATTCAATCCAAAACCAGCACCTCCCTTCCGGAGGAAACGTCATGGACGTGGTCCTGCAAGTCCGTGAATCAACGGCCCGAGTCAGCCGATCACAACCGTAGCATAAATTATAAATTGATTAGCGATCCGTGCTATTTCATTCCAAGGCCACGCCTGAAATGCCAGGCAGAAGGCACACAGAATCCACGGCTTGTGAAAGCAATGGAACGCTATTTTGAGCCTAGGCAGTATACAGAGCACCAGCAACGGAACTAGGGTGCGGTAGGCAGCACCTGACGCAGACCAGGACCGCGCCTTTACCCTGCTGATTCACTCCATCTTGCGACGCACCCATTTTTCCGTCTCGACAAGGCAATACGCAACAAAGCCAACGCCGATGACGTAAAGCCACGAAAGGGCATCGAGCGGCGCGGTGTGAAAAAGATGGTTCATCAGCGGCGTATGGGTAAAGAGTAATTGCGCACCCAGCATCATCGCGATTCCACCGAAGATCCAAGGATTGCTCCAGAGCCCCACGCTAAACATTGAGCGCAGCAGGGATCGGCAGTTGAGCAGGTAAAAGCATTCGACGATGACAATGACATTAACGACCGTGGTGCGCGCTTCGAGAAGGCTTTTGCCACGCGATTGAAGCTCCCACAGGAATGCACCGTACGCTCCGGCGAACATGACTAGTGTGACTAGCCCCGTGCGCACAAGGAGCGGCGCCGTGAGGATCGGCTGCTGCGGATCACGCGGCGGGCGTTGCATCAGATCGAGCTCCTTTGGCTCGAAGACGAGCATCAAGCCAAGGAGGATTGCCGTGACCATATTGATCCAAAGAAGTTGTACCGGCAGCGCTGGCAACGCGCTACCGAGGAAGATGGCAGTAAGGAGGATGGCCGCTTCTCCGGCATTGGTCGGCAGAGTCCATATGATGAACTTGGTCAAGTTATCGAACACGCCTCGGCCTTCCTCGACAGCGGCTTCGATGCTGGCAAAGTTGTCGTCGGTGAGCAGCATGTCGGCGGCCCCCTTCGCGACATCCGTACCGGTAATCCCCATGGCCACGCCGATATCAGCCTGCTTGAGAGCGGGCGCGTCGTTGACACCATCGCCGGTCATCGCAACGACGTGGCCCCAGGTTTGCAGCGCACGCACCAGCTTGAGTTTTTGCTCCGGCGCGACACGTGCAAAAACGGTAGCACGTTCCGCGAGCTCAGGCAGATCGGCCTCCGGAACGCTCTCCAGCTCGCTACCCGTCACGGCTTTAACCTCGCCATCGCCGCCACTCCCGCGCAAGCCGAGTTGCAGCGCAATACTGCGAGCGGTGAGCGCATGGTCGCCGGTGATCATCTTCACTTCGATGCCAGCCTCCTGGCATTTGCGTACAGAAATAATGGCCTCGGCCCGCGGCGGATCGATCATGCCTTGCAGCCCAAGGAACGTAAGGCCCTGGTGCACATGGTCGTGGTGAAGCTGGTCGTGATCGGGCGCAGCCTCCTTGCGGGCAAAAGCAATCACTCTCAAGCCCCGAGAGGCCATCTGCTCGACAGCCATTTGGATAGCCGCGGCATCCAGCGGCGCGAGCTTGCCGTCATCATCGAGCGCGTGGGCGCAGGTCGCCAGCAAGCGCTCGACGGAGCCTTTCTTGAAAATCATGCGGGGTCCGCCTTCCCCTCGGCTGTGCAGCGTGGCCATGAACTGGTGTTCCGACTCGAAGGGGATCACATCGAGCCGCGGATGGGCAGCTCGTGTGTCAGCAGGAACGAGCCCGGACTTCTGAGCCACAACGATGAGCGCAGCTTCCGTCGGATCGCCTTCTACCTTGAGGCGATCGCCGTCGCGCACGAGTTGCGAATCGTTGTTAAGCACGCCCGCCAGCAGCGTCTCGCGTAGCGCCTCGTGGTGTGCAGGCTCAGCGCGCTGGCTGCCATCGAGCACTTCGCCACCCGGCTCGTAGCCGCTGCCGGTCACGTCAAAGAATTTTCCGCCCGCGAAAATCTGCTGCACGGTCATCTTGTTTTCGGTAAGGGTGCCGGTCTTGTCGGAACAGATGACCGTAGTGCTGCCGAGCGCCTCAACCGCCGGAAGCTTGCGGATAATGGCGCGTTGTTTTGCCATGCGCGAGACGCCGATGGCGAGCGTGATGGTGACAGCGGCGGGCAAGCCCTCGGGGATCGCGCCAACAGCCAAAGCCACGGCGGCCATGAACATCTCGACGGCCTTCTGCCCACGGGCAACGCCAATCACAAAGGTCATCACCGCGAGCGCGAGGATGACCCAGAGCAGCAGCTTGCTGAACTGGGCAATCTTGCGCGTCAGCGGCGTGGAGAGGTTGGTCGCCTCATGAATGAGCCGCGCGATCCGGCCTGTCTCCGTTTGGTTGCCGGTCGCCAACACAACGCCCTCAGCCTGGCCGTAAGTAACGAGCGTCCCGGCAAACGCGAGGTTCTTTCGATCCGCGAGGACAGCACCTTGCGCGAGAGCTGCGTGCAGCTTCTCCACCGGCACCGATTCACCAGTCAGCGCCGATTCATCGACTTGCAGGCTCCGCACCTCCAGCAACCGCAGATCCGCCGGGACCTTGTCACCAGACTGGAGTAGCACGATATCACCGGGCACCAGCCCCTCGGAATTAATGCGCTGTTTGCGAGCGTCGCGCCGCACCGTGGCCTCGGTAATAACCATCTTCGAGAGCGCCTCGATCGCCTTCTCCGCTTTGCTTTCCTGGAAAAAACCAACGAGCGCATTAACAAAGGTGACGGTAAATATCACGGCGGAATCCACATACTCCCCGAGAATGAGTGTCACGGCGGAAGCGAGGAGGAGGATGTACATCAGCGGCTGCGCGAACTGGAGTAGAAAGCGCCTCCATTCGCTGACCGGCTTCTGCGCGGTCATCAGATTCGGCCCAAATTGCCGCAACCTTGCATTGACCTCGGCCTCCGTCAGCCCGCCGGTCCGATTACTCTCTAACAATTGCACCACTTCCGTCTCCGGAAGTTCGTGCCAGTTATTTTGGGTGCGTTCGTTCATGGGCAGTTATTCTCGGGACGCTCATAAAGCCAACATGGATGCGCAGCCCAATCACCGCCGCTCCCGCGCGTATTCGAGAAATGTCCTTCGGCAAAGGATCGGGTTGCCTCCGTTGGCATTCACGGCAATCGCATCAGTGTCCATGGCAATTTCACTTCGCGTTTCGCACCGTTCTCACTCGGGCACGGCTGCGCCTTAGGATCAAAATACAAAACCGGCCCAGATCGTTGTCCCACCTGCCGGTGCCCCCCTGATCGCTACAAATGGCGCGTAGTGGCCAACCGCAAATTCGCCCCTAGCGTCCAGTCAGCTTTTCAAGCCGTCTTCCGGGCCCGCGGCCAACTCCCTCCCCCTACAGCGTGGCCGCCTCCAGCACATTGACATTCCGGGCCAGCAAACTCCGGTAACACTCAAGCGTACCCTCAGCCATACGCTCCGGAGTAAAGCCCAGAGCGCGTTCCCGGGCCCGCGCGGCCATATCCGCCCGCAACCGGGGATCGGTAATCAGCGTCTCCAGGGCCGCGCCAAACGCCTCAGGGGAATTCACCGGGGCATACAGCGCCGCATCGCCCCAGCTCTCGCGCAGGGCCGCCAGATCGCTTAACACCAGAGCGCATCCGGAAAGCGCAGCCTTCAGCGGCTCATAACCAAACGGCTCATAACGGCTCGGCAACGCAAAGATCGCGGCCTGGGCTCGAAGCGCATCCGCGCCCGCTCCCGCCGATGCGCGAACCGGCCAGGTGAGCCTTTGCGCAATGGAATCAAGCAACTCGAAATTCAGCGACTCCTCCTCGCCACTCCCCGCGCAGAAAACCATCGGCTGTTTCCCTACGGGAGCATACGCCCCCCCGTCCAGGCCATTGGGGATCACCCGGAACTCCGGGAACCGCGAAGCAACGCCGCCGTGAAGCAGCTTGGGAATGGGCGCGTAAAGCTTCTCCAGCGAATCAAGCGCGGCATGCGTGGAAGCCATCACCAGGTTCGCCCCACGCAGCCCCGCGGCCACCTCGGCGTGATAACGCGTCCAGGAATGCGGCGACTGCTCCCCGTGCACCGCCTGCCATGCCGAGAGCACACAGCCGTGGGCCGAGATCAGCACCGGGGCCGTCCACGGAAGCGAACCGTGACAGTAATGGCATAGATGCACCACGCGCGGAGAAAAGTGCTCCTCAAGATCCAGCAGCCAATCCCCCGTCAGCGTCACATCCCTCCACGGGTCCGGCATCCACTCCGCCGCATAGGGCTTCCAGCAAACCCGGGCATTGTGAAGCCCGTCAGCCTCCTTCTTCTGCTCCGGCGAAAGCTCCGGGCCCGTGACCGCCAGCAACACCTCCGCCCCCGAGGGTTCCAGCGCCCGAATGAGCGTCATCGCGTACGTCCATACCCCCGACCTTCCGTCGGCCGTCATCAGGATACGCAGGGAGTTCATGGCTTAAAGATAGACCAGCGCTTTCATAAAACCGGTAGGCCGACTGGAGGCCAACAGAAAAGCATCCTCCAGCCGGTTGAGCGGAAAGCGGTGCGTATAGAGCGGCCCGGGTTTAAGCAGCCCGCATTCGAGCGCCGCCACGGCCTCCCGCAACCCCTCGCGCAACACATCGAGCGACGGCTCATGGGCATTGATCACGTCAATTCCCCGGCGGTTCCAGAGCCCGATATCCACCAGGCGCGGCCCCTCACGGTGCGAACCGGCGATCATCAACCGGCCGCGATCGCGCGTCGCCTGGCCCGCTAGATCGAGACAGCGCTGAAGCCCCACCGCCTCAACAACCACATCAAACAACTGGCCGCCATTGAGTTCCCGCATCGTCTCCATAGCCAGCGCATCGTGTTCCGGCTCCTTAAGCAGAACGGCAGCCGAAGCCCCGAGCTGCCGCGCAATGCGCAGAGCACAAGGTCGGCGCCCCACCGCGATCACCCGCGCCTCGGCCAGCACCGCAAGCTGCGTCACCAGCGCCCCGAGAAACCCGAAGCCGATCACCGCCACCGTCTGGCCTTTTTCAATAAAACTGCGGCGGAAAACATTAACCGCCCCCGCGAGCGCCCGTGCCGGGAACGGTTCCGCGTCGAGGCCCTCCGGCAGGGCAACCAGGGCCCGGGCATCCGCCAGCACATATTCCGCAAAACCCGCATGCGTCAATACGCCCACGCGCTCACCCGGTTCAAAATCGCTCACCCCCTCGCCCACCACGGCAACCCGGCCCCAGGCTTCATTCCCAGGCTCTCCAGCACCGAGAGGAAAATTGAGAGGCGCTTGAGGGCGGCCCTGCCAGGCGGCAAGACTTGCCGCGCAAACGCCGCAGCCTTCCAGCCGCACCAACACCTGCCCCCTTTCTGGCTCGGGCACCGGCACTTCGAGGAATTCAATCACGCCGGGCCGTGGAATCACAGCGGCGGTCATCGTGGCACAACCGGTTCGACCAGAGGAAAGAATGGGAGCGCTCATACCTGTCCCTCCAATCGCAACAGTCATGTCACAGCGCTGTAACAAAATGCGAAAACGGCCGTCAGCAGGCCCTGAACGCAAAGACAAAATCCACCGACCCCCCCATCGGGGCCGCTTCCCGTTCAGCGATAAAGAGTTAGCGGAATTTTGCGAAAAAGCCAAGAGCCATCCTCCAGTTAAAAAGAAGAGCAATGCAGCCCCTCTCGGCACGAAGGAATCGCCCGGCGAAAAATCGCAACCCAAACCGTAAAAAGTGGGCCCACTCGGATTCGAACCGAGGACCAAGGGATTATGAGTCCCCTGCTCTAACCGCTGAGCTATAGGCCCAAGCTTCCGCCAACAAGCGGCTCGCGGAACTTACCCCGGACTTCTAAAGGTTTGGGAAACGCAAATCAAGCGCTTGCTGAAAACAAAAGAATCGGCGCTTGCCCCAAGGCCTTAGCTCCCCGAGGAGTCCGAACTGCTGTCGCCGTCGGAGCTGGAGACCTTCAAGGTCGTGTCCCGGTTGGCGCGCCAGGCGGTTTCGAGGCTATTCTGGACTTTCTTGATTTGATCCACGCTCTCCAGCCGGTACTCGACGGTGTGGGCGTGCGTCGTGGTGGGGTAGTTTTTGACAACTTTCTTCCAGATCTCCTCCACCCCGGCCCGGCCCGCGGCCTGGGAGGCTTTGTCCTGCACTTTATCAAGCAGCGTCTGGCCGATGCCCCCCGGGGTCTGCGGAACGATCGGCTCGATGTAGTAGAAGCGCCCCACCACAGCGCCGGTGGTGCCGACGGTCAGCTCCGTGACGCGCGCCGCGCCGTCGACGATGTATTCATGGGTGCTAACGGTGGTAAGCGTCGGGAGGCTCACCACGAAGATGCCGCCAGGCAGTTCGCAGCGCCAGAATGCCGCCTGGGCTCCGGCTGCCAAGAGGACGTGGGCGGCGGCCGCCAGGATCAGGGTCTTTAGGGAGGAACGCATGGTGGTTTCTATTTGCCGCGAATTTCGCCGGTTTGTAAACCGCAATTACGGTTGATTCCCGGCGAATCTGCCCCGATAGTTCGGGCTCTCGAACGAATCGGATGAAGCGGTTTTTTTTCAGATTAATACCAAACCCGTGCCGCTGCCTGGCGGCGCTGCTGGCTCTTGCGATGGCCGCGGGGCTCGCGGGGTGCGATAATAACCCTCATCCGCGACCGCTCCACCAGAAGCGCGCGGACGGCCAGCCGTGGGTCGTCGGCTACCGGGCGATTGGCGAGGACCCACGTTCGCTGGACCCGCAGTTCAGCTACGATACGCTGGGCAACGCGATCATCGGCCAGCTTTACGAGAGCCTGCTACAATACAGCCCGTTTAAGACGAACCCCTACGAGCTGGAGCCGTGCCTGGCCGACGGGATGCCCCGGCGCATCGAGAATGCCGATGGGAGCGTCGATTACGAGATCCGCATTAAGAAGGGAATTTATTTCCACAACGACCCCTGTTTCCCCGGAGGAAAGGGGCGCGAACTGAAATCATCGGATTTCGTCTACACGTTCCAGCGGATCGCCGACCCGGCCGTCGAGTGCCCGGTGCTTTCGACGTTGCAGGAGTTCATCCGGGGGCTCGGGGAAGCTTACCAGGAGGCGCGTAAGGCCGGGGCGTTCGATTATTCCAAGCCGACGGGGGCGCTGACCGTGGAAGACGATTACTCGTTCCGGCTTCATCTGCTCAAGCCCTACCCGCAGATCCAGTTCTGGCTGGCGATGGCCTTCACCACGCCCGTGCCGCGCGAGGCGGTGGAGTTCTACAACGGCAAAAACGGGCGGGAGCAGTTCAAGTTTCACCCGGTGGGCACGGGGCCTTACCGGCTCGATGAATGGGCGCGCGGACGGCTGATCCGCCTGGCCCGGCACGAGCGCTACAGCGCCACGCGCTTCCCTGAGGGAGGCTGGCCGGAGACGGTGGCGGCGACCTGCCAGCCGCTGGCGGGGGCGGCGCTGCCGCTGGTGGACGAAGTGCAATTTCAGGTCATCCGCGAGGCGATTCCCGCCTGGCTGCTCTTCCGCCAGGGGTACCTGGACCGCTCCGGGGTGGGCAAGGATGTCTTTAACTCGGTGATCACGGCGGGGCAGACGCTTTCCGAGGCGTTCAAGAAGCGCGGGGTTCAGCTTTTCAAGGACGTGGGGCCGGGGACGTTCTATTCGCAGTTGAACATGGACGACCCGCTCCTGGGCCAAAACCAGAAGCTGCGCCAGGCGCTCTCAACGGTCTACAACCAGACGAAGGCGAACGAGGTCTTTGGCAACGGCATCGACATCAAGGCCGAGCAGCTCCTCCCCCCGGGCGTGGTCGGTTTTGAGCCGGACTTCAAGAACCCGTTCCGAACGGAAAACGTCGAGCAGGCCCGCAAACTGATCGCCGAGGCGGGCTACCCGGACGGCATCAACCCCCAAACGGGCAAACCGCTGGAAATAACCCTCGATGTCGTGGCGGGCAACGCCGAGAGCCGCCAGCGCGCGGAGTTTGACCAGATGCAGTACGAACAGCTCGGCGTTCGGATCAAGATCAACGAAAACACCTGGTCGCGCTTTCAGGAGACGCAGCTCCGGGGGCTCTTCCAGATGAACTCGGGGTCCGGCTGGAACGCTGACTATCCCGATCCGGAGAACTTCTTTTTCCTCTTCTACAGCAAAAACGTACCGCCCCAGGGGAGCAACTACACGCGCTTCCACAACGAGGAGTTTGACCAACTCTTCGAGCGCATGGCCACGCTGGACAACGGCCCGGAACGGCTCTCGGTGATCCAGCGCATGAACGCGATCCTGGTGGAGCAATGCCCGGTGATCCTGACCTTCTACCCGGTGAGCTTTACACTCAGCCAACCCTGGGCCCCCCGGATCACCGACAACGCCATGCTGGTAACCGGCAAGTACACCGTGATCTACCCCGAGCTGCGCGAGCACAAGATCCGGGAATGGAACCGGACGCCGCTTTGGCCCATCGCGCTCCTGGTCGTGGGCGGCGTGGCGGTCGCCGTCTATGCGGTGCGGCGGGCGCGGCGCAGCATTCTTTAAGACAAGGCCCCAAGTTTTTCCACGATGCTCAACTACTTCATTCGACGGCTGCTCTACATGGTGCCCATCTTGCTGGGCGTCATGTTCATCACCTTCGCGCTCTTCAACATCTTCGCCACGCCGCACGAAATGGCGCTCCAGAACCTCGGGCCCAAAGCCTCGCAGCAGGCCGTGGACAACTGGCTGCACAACCGCGGCTATGTGGACGAGCAAGGGCGCCCCTACCCGCTTTTCATCAACCTGGAAAAGGACAAAGCGTGGTACGATTCCCTCTTTATGCGGAGCATGAAACGCTTCGCGACCTTCGACCTTGGGACGTCGTTTGCCACGGGAGAGCCGGTGGCGCAGATGATCAAGCGCGGGGCGATCCCCTCCCTCTGCATTACGTTTCCGGCGTTCGTCGTGGGGCTCTTCATGGCCATCGGGGCCTCGCTGCTCCTGGTGTTTGTGAAGGATTCGCCGCTGGACCGCTGGGGCACGGTGCTCTGCGTGGCCGGGATGAGCATCCCGATCACGGTTTACGTGATTTTCGGCCAGTGGATCACGGCCAACGTGTTTAATTACTTCCCTGCCTTTGGGTTTAACCTGGAGGGCTTTTCCACGCTTCGCTTCATTGCGCTGCCGGTCACGATCATGATCCTGAGCGGCCTCGGCGGCGATGTGCGGATGTACCGGGCCATTTTCCTGGAAGAGGTGCGCTCGGATTACATCCGGACGGCCCAGGCCAAGGGAGCTTCGCATGCCCGGGTGCTCCTCGTGCACATGTTCAAAAACGGGGCCATCGCGGTGATCACGCTGGTCGTGGCGGCGCTCCCCTTCCTGATCATGGGAACGCTGGTAGTAGAGAGCTTTTTCGGGATTCCCGGGCTGGGCAACCTCATGACGACGGCCATTGCGCAGAAGGATTTTGGCGTGATCCAGGCCGATGTCTGGCTGGGCTCGCTGCTCTACCTCTTTGGGCTGCTGTTAACCGACCTCTGCTACGCCGCGGCCGATCCGCGCATCCGGCTCCAGTGATTTTCTTAACCGCGAAAAAAATTTATGCCTGTCTGGCTCAATAATCTCCTTCTTCTTGCCGGTTGCGGCGTGCTGGTGGCGCTGGTCCGGGGATTCCTGTTCACGGAACGCTCGCACCGGGCTCTGAACCGCTTGCGGCGCGACCGCGTGGGCCTTCTCTGCGCGGCGATGGTGGTGCTTTTCCTGCTGGCGGGGCTTGCGGACTGCGTACTCGTCAACCCGCGCCAGAGCGTGCTGGATTACGCCTTCCGTAACGTGCCGCGCGAAGAAGGCTACAGCGCACCCCTCGCCCGGACGACCTACAGCGAACGAGGGGCCAAGCCGCTGCGGGGCTGGCACCTCATGGGGACCGATTTGCTCGGCAAGGACGTGCTGCTCCAGACGCTCAAGGGATGCCGGACGGCGCTCATCATCGGCGGCCTGACCAGCGCGATCTACCTGCCGCTGGGGACGCTCCTGGGCATCCTAGGCGGGTATTTCCGGGGCTGGGTGGATGACGCAGTGCAGTATCTTTTCAGCACCATGGCGTCGATCCCGGGCATTCTGCTTCTTGTGGCGGTCATGATGACGCTCGGCAAGGGGCTCGACCGAATGGCCATCGCCTTGAGCCTCACGGCGTGGATCGGGCTCTGCCGCCTGGTGCGCGGCGAGACGTTCCGGCAAGCGGCCAAGCCCTACGTGGACGCGGCGCGGGCGCTGGGGCAGAGCCAGTCCAAGATTATCCTGCGGCACATCCTGCCCAACGTGATGCACCTCGTCATCATCAACGCGATTCTCGGCTTTTCCGGCCTGGTGCTGACGGAGACGATTCTGAGCTACCTGGGCGTCGGCGCTCCGGTGGGTACGGCGAGCTGGGGAACGATGATCGACACCGCGCGCATGGAGCTCAGCCGCGAACCGGCAGTCTGGTGGCCGCTCGCCTCGGCCAGCATCACGCTGTTCATGCTGGTGCTTTCGCTCAACCTGCTGGGCGACTCGCTGCGCCGGGCGTTCGACCCGAAGGCAGCTTAAAAATATACAGAACTCCTCAACTCCTCGTTCCCAATCTCCAGATTGGGAACGTCCTCTGTCTGCGAATCTCTGAGTCGTTCCATCCGGCTATGGAATCAGAGATTCCCAGACACCGACGTTACGAATCTGGAGATTCGTAACGAGGGAAAACTCGCCGCAAAAAAGCGCAAAGGGTGCAAAAGGAAACGCCCGCTCTAGTAAAACCGCTCCGGGGCCATCATCGGCAGCGGATTGCAGATGCGCTCGACGCATTCCTGCCAGTTGGCGTGGCCGGTCAAAATTTCGATCTCCACCCGCAGGAAGTAGACGGGCAATTCCAGGTCATTCAACTTGGGAAACCGCACACAGTCTTTTTCCGTGGTGAGGATGGCGTCGAGGTCGCGGTTGACGCAGCGGCGAATAAAGCCCGCGATGTCTTTTTCGGAAAAACGGTGGTGATCGGCAAAGTGCCGCGACAGCTCAATCTTCGCGCCAAGTTTCCGCAGGCCGTCCTCAAAGCTCTCGGGCCGCGCGATAGCGGAAAGCGCGCCGACGTAGCGGCCCTTGAGGTAGGAAAGCGGCTGGCGCTCGCCGGTAAAAACATTCTCCAGATAGCGCGGGCTATGGGTGCACTCGACGATCTGCGCGGTGCGGTTGTAGCGCCGGATGCGTTCGATCAGCGCGCTATTGTCGGCCCCGGGAACGCACTTGGTAACGAAAATAAACGAGGCGCGGCGAAGGTTCTCGGGCGGTTCGCGCAACGTGCCGCGCGGGAGGAGGAATTCGTTACCAAAAGGGGCCTGGCTATCAACGAGCACGACGTCGAGGCGGTGTTTCAGGCGCAGATATTGCAGGCCGTCGTCGAGGAGCAGCGTGTCGCAGCCCATTTTCTCGATGGCGTAGATGCCGCTCTTCACGCGGTCGCGGTCAACCAGGACGATGACATCCCGGAGGTTGCTGGCGAGCATGTAGGGCTCGTCCCCGGCGAGCTGCGAATCCAGCAGGAGCGATTTCCCGTCCGAGACAATGCGCGGGACGAATTCCTGCTTCGGCCCGAGCCTATTGACGATCCGTTTCAAGAGCGGCGGTTTTTTGCTCTTGTAGCCGCGGCTCAGGATGGCCACGCGCCGCCCGCCCGATTGCAAGGCGCGCGCGAATTTCTCGACCACGGGCGTCTTGCCGGTTCCGCCGACGGTCAGATTGCCGATGGAGACAACCAGGCAGCCGAGCGCCCGTTCGCGCATCACGCGGTTGCGGTAAAGCTTGAGGCGCGCCTGGACGATGCCGCGAAAAACGCCCGAAAGAATCCAGAGCACGGCCCGCAAGATCGCCGCCCGTTTCCCAAAACGGTTCCCGAGGATGACCTCGATTACGAACTGTTCAAACTCGTCTAGCCAGCGGCGCACGGGACTATTTTACCAAAGAAACGAAATTTTACGATTTAACCTTTTTGACCCCCTGTTTGTCCGTGGTGGTGATCACGGTGCGGGCGTCAATGCCGGAGGCTTCCCGCATGGCGGCGGCGACTTTTTCCGGGTTCTCCAGGGTAACGCACGCGATGGCTGAGCCCGAGCCGCTCAGGAAACCGCCAAGGGCCCCGGCTTTTTCGCCTGCGCGGATGACATCGGGCATAAACGGCATGAGCGGCTGACGGAAGGGCTGGTGAAGGTAGTCCTCGAACGCGCCGCGCAGGGCTTCGTACTGCCCGGAGGCGAAAGCGGCAGTGATGCGGGCGGCGTTCCCGGCGGAGGCGGCGGCCAAGGCGTGCTTCATCTCGGAAGGCAGGACGCGGCGGGCGTCGTCGGTGAGGATTTCGAATTCGGGAATGAGGAGAACGAAGGAGAGATCGGGGGAAACGTCAAACGAGATGCAGCCATCCATGCTGGCCACGGTGAAGCCGCCGAATTCGCCCGGAGCGGCGTTGTCGGGGTGGCCTTCCAGCTCGCTACACAAAACGAAGAGTTCCTCGCGGTCGAGGGGGCCGTCGGCCAGTTCATTGAGCCCGTGCAGGACGCCGAGGCGCACCGTCACGCTGCTGCCCAGCCCGCGCGATTGCGGAACGTCGCCGCCGATGGCCCAGTCGAACGCAAAGGGACGTATTTCAGCGGCTTCGAAGAAGCGGCTCCCGGCCTTGGCGACCATGGCGGGAAGGGCTTTCCTCGGCTGGCCACGGCTCACCGTCACACGGTTGTAAATCTTCAAGGCAACCCCGAGGCAATCGTAGCCAGGGCCGAGATTTGCAGAGGTGGCGGGAACGCGGTGGGTAACGGACTTCAACATAGAGGCGGGTAGAGGAAAAACGGGAAACCGTAAATAAAGCGGCAAAAAGCACCCCGTGGGAAGCAGGAAGTGAGAATGTGGAGCGATTCCTTGACAGCGCGCCCGGCATCAGCCGCAATACGGGGCACGTTCTCATGAAATTCCCCACCCTCGACTGGTCCAAGATTAAGACGTTTTCGCTCTCCGAGCGCCCCAATAAAGTGAGCCTGGAAGATTTCGCCACCCCTCACGCGGCGGGAGCGAGCTTTGCCGAGTTTGTGGAGCATCTCCCCCGGTTCCTGGGGGCGAAGGACCTTCTTCATGTCGTCGACGCCATCGCCAACGCCGTGCGCGGCGGGAAAACAGTGCTCCTCATGATGGGGGCGCACTCGATCAAATGCGGATTGAACCCGATTCTGGTGGACGCGATGCGCTCGGGCATTGTCAGCGCGGTGGCCTTCAATGGCGCGGCGGCGATTCACGATTTCGAGACGGCTTTCCAGGGGGAAACGAGCGAGGACGTGCAGCGCGGGCTGGACGACGGGACTTTCGGCATGGCCGACGAGACCGGGCGGCTCATGAACGCGGCCTATGCCCGAGGCGTGGAAGCCGGGCTCGGCGCGGGCGAGGCGCTCGGGGTGATGATGGGCGAATTCCCGCAGCGCCGTTTCAGCATTTTGCGCACGGGGGCGGAACTCGGGATTCCCGTGACGGTCCACATGGCCATCGGAACGGACATCATCCACCAACACCCGACCGCCGACGGCGCGGTGCTCGGCGCGGCGACGTACCGCGATTTCCAGAAATTCGCAGGGGTAGTCTCGACGCTGGAAGGCGGCGTAGTCCTCAACGTCGGCAGCGCAGTGATCATGCCGGAGGTGTTCCTAAAGGCGCTCACCGTGGCGCGAAACCTCGGGAGCCCGATCCGCGAATTCACGACCGCCACCTTCGACATGATCCGGCAATACCGGCCCTCGGAAAACGTCATGCGCCGCCCCACGCACCTGGGCGGCAAGGGGTACTACATCGTGGGGCACCACGAGATTAATATCCCGCTCCTCTTCGCGGCAGTGAAGGAGCGGCTGGGGAAATAGGACGGTACGTTGCCCGAGTCCAACTCGGGAACGAGGAAAAAGGCTCACGCAAAGGCGCAAAGGCGCAAAGAGGGGAAACGCTTGCCTTTGTCTTTTTTGCGCCTTTGCGGCTTTGCGTGAGAATAAAATCCCCCTTTTCAATTCTGCGTGAAGCCCCCGCCGCGAAATCGCGCCCTCAAGCGCCTTGCAATCCGCTGAAACCAGGTGATGGTGCTGCGGGGTGTGTGTGTTTCAGGAAGGCGGAGCCGAGGTGAATTTCGTTGATCTTCTTCACCGGAGTGATAAATAATTTTCCAATAAATATGAATGATTCTAATAATGGCCCGAAATTCATCATCAAGACCCGGGAGGACCGGATCGGAACGCTCCAGTTCAACAATGACGCCAAGCTCAATGCGCTGAACCACGAGATGATGCAGGAGTTCGTTCAAGGGCTCCTGGATTTGGAAAAAGAGGGCGTGCTCGTGATCATCATTCGCGCTCGCTCGGGCGCCCGCATCTGGTCGGCGGGCCACGACATCAAAGAACTCCCGGAACCCCGGCGCGATCCACTTTCCTACGGCGAGGGCCTGGAGACGCTGCTGCGGCATGTCCAGGACTGCCTGGTCCTGGTCATCGCCATGGTGGAAGGCTCCGTCTGGGGCGGCGCTTGCGATCTTTGCTGCTCGTGCGACATGGTGATCGCCGCCGAGGGGGTGACCTTCGCGATGACTCCGGCAAAAATCGGCATTCCCTACAACGCCTCTGGGCTGATCCACTTCGTCAACCACGTCGGCGTGAACAAGGCCAAAGAGATGTTCTTCACCGCACAGCCGATCCCGGCGGTCGAAGCGGTGAGCAACGGCTTCATCAACCACGTGGTCCCGGTGGCGGATTTGGAAAAATTCACCTACCACCTCGCCGAGACCATCGCCTCCAATGCCCCTCTGGCCATTCGGGCAATTAAGAAGCAGTTCCGGCTCTTGACGAAGGGAACGCTAATCGACGCCGAAACCGCCGAGAAGATCCAATCCATCCGCCGGGAAGTCTACGATAGCGCCGACTACGGCGAGGGAATTCAGGCCTTCAAAGAAAAGCGGAAACCGCATTTCCAAGGGCGCTAAACCCACAAAACCGCAAATGGAATAGCCGCAAAAAGGCGCAAGAGGCGCAAGAGGCGCAAAAATGGAGCACTACGACCACAAAATGTCGGCGCACCTCTTCCCCTTTGAGCTTTTTGCGGCTAACCCTTCGGTTTAATACGTCTCCACGGGCGAGCGTTTGCCGTTTTCCGGGCTGCGCTCGCGGGCTTTTTCCTCACCGAGGGTGTCAACGCGCAGTTGCCAGACCTCGGCATCGCGGCGTTTGAATTCCTCTTCGCTGAATGGGTCCGGCGGCACGAGCTTTTTCTTGAATTCGTGGACGCTCTCCAGAGCCCGGTCGAGCGCGGCGGCGGGAAGATGATCCAGGATGCGCCAGGCATCCTCGACGCACTGGATGCGGTGGCAGATCATCGCGAGATCGTTACCCGAGGTGATGGCCAGCCGGATGGTCTCATCCAGGCCGTAGTGATTGAGGATCGCCCCCATGTCGAGGTCGTCGGTCATGACGAGGCGCTTGAAGCCGAATTCCTTTTTCAGCAAGCCGGTGATGACGGCCTCTGAGAGCGATGTGGGCGTGTGGCTCGGGTCGAGCGCCGGGTAGAAGGCGTGGCAGATCATCATCGAATCGAGCTGGTCGGCGGTGATGAAGTGCCGGAAGACGGCTAGTTCAGCCGCGTCGAGCTCAGCCCGGGTGCGCTTGACTTCCGGCAGCTCATGGTGGGCGTCGATGGTGGCGCAGGTGTAGCCGGGGAAATGTTTGCCGCAGGAGGCGATGCCTTCCTCGCGCAGACCGTCGTTGAACTGCCCGGCGAGGTGGATGACCTGGTCCACGGTTTTGCCGTAACAGCGGCCCCGCAGGGAATTGTCGGCCTCGTCGTCGAAGGAAATATCAAGGACGGGACAGAGGTCCAGGTTAAAGCCGAAGAGGCGCAGGAGCCGCCCGGTGATGTGGCCGTGGCGGGCGACCAGCTCGGGGTCCCCTTTGTCGCGAAGCTGCTGGGCGTTGGGCGGCTCGTTGCCGATCTCGCGCAGACGGGAAACGCGGCCCCCCTCCTGGTCGATGGTAATGATCGGCTCCACGGAAGAAAGATCGCGTAAATCGTCGATCAACTTGCGAAGTTGCAAAGCCGATTTAATGTTTCGCCCAAACAAGATGTAACCGCCCGGCTGGACGCGACGAAAGACCGCCGCGCTCGCGCTGTCCAGTTCGGGGCCGGGGACGCCCGAGAGCAAGAGTTGACCTATTTTTGTCCGTTCCATACGATAAAAAGAATTCCCCCCAAGCTAAATTTTTATGTTCCGCATTCAATCGAAATTCCGTCCGTTTTTCCCCGTTTTGCTGGCCGCCTTTTGTTGCGGCCTGCTCGCCACGGGGAGCCGGGCCCAGGCCGAGCGGGTTGAGCTCGGCATTGATGTCCTCAAGCAGCACGAATTTTCCATCCTCCAGGGGAAACGCGTGGGGCTGGTGACCAACCACACGGGAATCGACTCCGAAGGGGCAAAAACGCGGGTCGTTCTTTCGCGGGCCCCCGGGGTAAAGCTCGTGGCGCTCTACGCACCCGAGCACGGGCTGGACGGCGTGGTCGGGGCGGGCAAATACGTCTCGGCCCAGAAGGACCGCGTCACGGGGCTGCCGTGCTATTCGCTCTACGGCCCGACGCGCAAGCCCTCCCCCGCGATGCTCAAGGGGGTCGATGTCCTGGTCTACGACATGCAGGACATCGGGAGCCGCTCCTACACGTATATTTCCACGATGGCCAAATGCATGGAGGCGGCGGCGGAAGCCGGGATCCCCTTCATCGTGCTCGACCGCCCGAATCCGCTCGGCGGGTTGCGGGTAGAGGGGCCGCCCATGGAGGAGCGCTGGATTTCTTTCGTCGGCCAGCTCCCGGTGCCCTACATCCACGGCATGACGGCGGGCGAACTGGCCCAGATGGCCAACGGCAAGGGCTGGGTGCAGCCGAAGTGCAACCTGACCGTCATTAAAATGCACAACTGGCAGCGCTCCATGACCTGGGGCGACACCGGACTGCGCTGGATCGCCACTTCGCCAAACATCCCCTACGCCAGCTCCCCCTTCTACTACGCAGCGACGGGCCTCGCCGGGGAGATCCAGGGCATCGAAACGGGGTGCGGCGGGCCGGAGCCCTTCCAGGTGGCGGCCTGCAAATGGACCAGCGCCGGGCAGTTTACGTCCTACATGAATTCCTGCAATCTGCCGGGCGTGCGCTTCACGGAGTATGCCAAGGGCGGTTTCCAGGGCTCCAAGCTCTCGATCGACCCGAAGGCCGAGGCGGATATCTGCTCCATCGGGGTCTACATCCTGGCGGCAGCACAGAAAGCGACCAGCCGGAGCATTTTCACCGGGCCGGATTCGCACTATGACCTTTTCTACAAATGCTACGGGAGCAATTCGATCCGCTCGCAGATCGAGCGCGGCGTGCCCCCCTCGCGGATCGTGGCCAGCTGGGCACCGTACAACCAGCGCTTCATCTCAGAGCGTCGGCCGTATCTGATTTATCCCTAGTTAACCGCCGGAATTTCCAGGCTGGCGCGACGGGCTGCGATGGCGTACATTGCGGCCCGTAACGTTTTATGAAGCTAGGTTTTTACGGAGGCACCTTCGACCCGATTCACCACGGCCATCTCATCATGGCCCGAGAGGCTGTGGAAAAGCTGTGCCTGGACCGGCTTTTCTTCATCCCCAACGCCGTGTCGCCGCATAAAACCCAGACCCGCCCGGCCCCGGACTCGCTGCGGGCGGAGATGGTCCGCTCGGCCATCGAAAACGAGCCCCGCTTCGACCTGGAGGAGATGGAGCTCAACCGCGTGGGGGTCTCCTACACGATCGACACGGTCGTCGAACTGCGGGAGCGCTACGGCACGAAGGCGAAGTTTTTCTACATGGTGGGCGAGGACAACCTACCCGCCCTTTCCACCTGGCGGCGCTTTGATGAGCTCAAACAGATGGTGACCTTCGTGGTGCTCTGCCGCAGCGAGAGCGCTACCTCCTACCCGTACCAGACGCTACACAGGCGGATCGACATTTCGTCGACGGAAATTCGCAAGCGGATTGCCAACGGGCAATCGATCCGCTATTTGGTGCCGGACAAAGTCCACGATTTGATTATAAGTAACGACCTTTACCGATGACCTCTGAAGAACTCGCCCAAGCCTGCGCCAAATACGCCTCTGACAAACAAGCCACCAATATCGTCGCCCTCGATCTGCGTGGCATCTCAACTTTTACGGACTTTTTCGTGATTTGCTCGGGCAATTCGGAACCGCAGTTGAAAGCCATCGCGGGCGGGATCACCGAGGGGCTCCGGACAGAGCATGGAGAAAAGCCCAACGCCCAGGACGGCTTCCCGCTAAGCCAGTGGGTGGTAATCGACTACGGGGACGTGGTGGTCCATATTTTCCACGAATCCAAGCGCGACGTCTACAGTCTGGAAGACCTCTGGAATGACGCACCGCGGCTCGAAGTGGCGGTGTAGTCGGCTCTTGCACTCCCGCGCGCTCGTTCCTGAGTTCAACCTCGGGAACAAGGAGCCACGGCGGGTTTAGACCACCCGCAACGTCGGGTCGAGCTGTTCGTTGAGCGCGGCGACCACGGCGGCCGGGTCCTCCAACGCGGCGAAGGCGCCAACGCGCGGGATCACGGCCAGGTTGCCGTGCGGCAGCAGCTTTTGGAGCTTTTCGCCCGCTTCCAGGGAGGGCATGCCCGGTTCGCTGCCCCAGAGGAGCGTGACGGGCGTTTTGAGCTGCCCAATGCGCGGCTCCAGGTCGAAATTGAGCCGCCCGGCGTGCAGGCTGCCGATGGCGTATTCCGCGCCGCTCTGCTGGGCGCAGGTGGTGAAGACTTCGACGGTTTCCTCCGAGAGCTTGCCCGCGTCGGCGAACCCGGCGGCAAGCCAGTTGCGCACGGCGTCGCGGGTGGACTGGTAGTTGCGGTAGAGGAAGCGGTGAAGGGAGTCGAACCGCGCGGCCCAGCGGGTGCTGCGACGCAGGCGGCCGAAGCCGAATTCCCGGGTGCCGGTGGGCATGTAAAGAATCAGGCGCGAAACGAGGTCGGGGTGCTGGCTGGCCAGGAACACGCAGAAGCCCGCGCCGAGCCCGCTGCCGATGACGATCGGCTTGACGTCGTCGCAGGTGGACTGGATGAAATCGGCCAGCATCCGGGCGTAATCGGCCGCGCTGAAGCGGGCCGCGGGGCGCTGGGATTCACCAAAACCGATCAGGTCCGGGGCCAGAACGCGAAAGCGGCCCGCGAATTCCGGATAAACTTTCGACCACTCAAAGGAGGAGCCGCCCAACGAAACGCTGTGGACGAAAAGCAGCGGCTGGCCGGTGCCGGACTCGTGGTAAATGACGTGCCCCAGCGAGGTGTGCATTACCTTGGTGGAGAAAATGGCGGGCGAGATGGTCTCCGGCAGGAGCGCTTTGCGCATGGGCCGGAAGGCGTATTTCAGCGCAAAAACGAGGGCTCCGGCGAGGCCCGCCCCCAGGCCGACTCCCACCAGTTTCTGTTTTTCGTTGCGCAAGACGTTTCTCATCGCTCGGCCTCCATTAGATCACTGCAGGGAGCGGATTTCCAGCGATCATTACATCCCGTGAACAAAGACGCTGCCCCGGCGGATGGCGGCCTCAAAGGCGCCCAGCTGGACGGGCTTGCTGATGTAGTCGTCCATGCCCGCCTCGGAACATTGCCGGATGGCGCCGTCGGTGGCGTGGGCCGTCAGCGCGATGATGTAGGGCTGGACGAACGGCGGCCCCATGGTCCGGATGCGGCGCGTGGTCTCGTAGCCGTCGAGCTCGGGCATCTGGCAATCCATGAGAACGATGTCATACGGCGTGGTCTGGAGCATTTCGAGGACTTCGTTGCCGGTTCCGGCAACCTCGGCGTGGTAGCCCAGTTTCTTGAGCTGCCCGAGGGCGACCATCTGGTTCACGAGGTTGTCCTCGGCCAGGAGGATGCGCACCGGGGCCGACGGGGCGGGGATTTCCGGGACGGCCTTGGGCTTCGTTTTTGAGGTGGGGGACAGGGCGAGCATGCCGTTGGCTCCCCGGGCCTTGGCGATCACCTGGGCGATGCAGTCGTGTAACCGGGCTTGCTTGACGGGTTTGACCAGGCAGGCCTGGATATCGGCAAGGCCCGGCTCGCTGGCGGAAAACTGGCCCATGGAGGTCAGGAGTATGATGGGGAGCGAGGCGGTCGCGGGGGCGGTGCGGATGGCCCGGGAGAGCATGAGGCCATCCATTTCGGGCATTTGCATGTCGAGAATGGCCAGCTCAAAGGGCTCGCTACAGGCCAGCATGGAGAGCGCATCGGCGCCGCCCGAGACGCAGACGGGCTCCATTTTCCAAGCCGAAAGGTAGTGGGCCAGGATTTGGCGGTTGGTCGTGTTGTCATCGACGACGAGCACGCGGAGCCCGGCCAGATCGGCGTAGATTTCGGTCGGCTCGGGCCGGGTATTCGCTTTGCCGAGGCGCACGGTGAACCAGAAGGTGGAGCCGACGCCCGCTTTGCTCCTGACGCCGATCTCGCCCTCCATGAGGGAGACGAGCTGGCGGGAAATGGCGAGGCCCAGGCCGGTGCCGCCGTATTTGCGGGTGGTGGAGCCGTCGGCCTGGCTGAAGGCTTTGAAGAGGCGCTGTTGCTGTTCTTCGGTGATGCCGATGCCGGTGTCGCGCACTTCGAAGCGGAGGATCTCTTTCTCTGGGTTGGTATCGATCTGCGTATCGCGCGAGACCCGGACGAAGACCTCACCCACCTCGGTAAATTTGACGGCGTTGCTGACCAGGTTGGAGAGGACCTGCCAGAGGCGGCCCGAATCGCCGTGGAGGTAGCGCAAGACTTCTGGCTCGATGAAGCTGGCCAGTTCGACGCCCTTGGTGTGGGCCGCCTTGGCCCCGATCTCGATCGCGTCCTCGACGGTTTTGCGCAGGTCGAAGTCGACCGGGTCGAGCGTAAGCTTGCGGGCCTCGATTTTAGAGAAGTCGAGGATGTCGTTGATGATCTTCAGGAGGGACTCGGCGCTGGAGGAAATGGTCGTGGCGTATTCGCGCTGGAGCTGGGTCAGCTCGGTATCGAGCAGCAGGCCGGTGAGGCCGATGACGCCGTTCATCGGGGTGCGGATCTCGTGGCTGACGTTGGCCAGGAATTCGCTCTTGGCCCGGTTGGCGGATTCGGCTGCGGCCTTGGCGGCGTAGAGTTCGTTTTCGATCTGCTTGCGCTCGGTGATGTCCTGCATGGTTCCGGCCATGCGGAAGGGGGCGCCGCCGTCGGGGTTCTCCACCGGCTCGCCCTGGAAGAAGATGATCCGCTCAACGCCGTCGGGCAGAACGGCGCGGAATTCGCCCCGGCACGGCTTGAGTCCCTCAAGGGATTGGCGCAAAAGCTCGCAGACCAGCCCATGGTCCTCGGGATCGACGCGCTCCAGGAGGAGCTTTTGGGTCGGCTTGATGCCGCGCTCGGGCAAACCGAGCATCCGAAAGGTTTCCTCGGACCAGACGAGCTGGCGCAGGCGCTGATCCCAGTCCCAGTTGCCCAAATGGGCGATCCGCTGGGCCTCGGCCATGCGGCGCTCGCTAAAGGCGATGCCGAGCGAGGATTGCAGGATGCGCTGCCGGACGACCATGAAGAAGATGACCAGGATGGCCGTAAAAAGGGTGGCCAGGATGAAGGTGCCGCGCTGAGCGGCCACGCCGCGCTCCATGATGGAGGGCTCCATGTCGAGGCTCATGACGGCGACAACCCGGTCGCTCTTGGAGTTCACGATGGGGGCGTAGCCGGTGACGTAGCGCCCCCAGTCGTTGACGCCGGGGCCGACGGTGGTGGCGTGTCCGCCTGCAAAGACGGCGTCGAGTTCTGCCGGAGGATGATGAACCGGGATGCCCAGCGGGGTATGGGTGGGGTCGCCAGCGGGGACGGAATCGGCAAGGTAGATGTAGCGGCCGTCCTTGGGGACAATGATGTGGATGCCCCGGTAGATGGTGTCGGAGGCCTGCATCGCTCTCAGACGGGTGCCGAGCCACTGGTAGTCCGGGGTATTGAGATCCTCGGGGGTAAAGGTCAGTTTGCCAAAATGCTCAGGGCCGATGGCTGAGGCGCAGAGCTGCACTTTGTCCAGCAGCGCCTGGCGGTAGCCAGCTTCGGTGACTTTACCGACGTGATCAACGGCAAACCACCCGGCGGTGACGATGCCGATAAGGATGGCGGTGAGGCCCACGCCATAGCCCCGCTCCTGCCCGCGCCCGAGGATGATCTCGGCCTCGCGGCGGCTCCGGCGGTAATACCCCCAGATGGCGATGGCGGTCGCGATGGGCAGCACGGCCCGGAAGACTTCGATGGGGATGCCGGTCCAGCGCTGGAAGTTAACCTGGTTAATGACGTTGGCCGGGAAGAAGGGTGACGGCAGGACAAAGAGGCCTGCGGCGATGGCGTAGATGGCCATGGCAGAGGCCATGATCCGCAGGAAAACGGAGTTCGGGGACTTGATTTTGTCGGCGGCTTCAGAGAGGACCTTCGCCGTCCAGAGCCCGCCGACCAGGCCCAGCGCATAGCGGCTGTAGGCCAGCATGCCCGCGATGCCGCCAAAGAGACCGCCGCAGGCTACGAAGATGAGCAGCGGAATGTAGATCCAGCGGCCAAGCCCCCTCCCCTTAAGCTCCCACCAACCCGCGCGGGCGAACTCCACCAGGAAGAGAAAGGAGAGCGCCATGACGGCTCCCCGGAAGATGGCAAAAGGCTTTGGGTCGCCAAAACAAAAGACGGCGACCTCCATCCATTCGTGGAGGCCGTGGATCAGCCCAAAGAGGCCGAACCAAATCCACGGCAGCCGGAAGGTGTTCCGCTGCTGGAGCATGGCGCAGACCGCCGCCAGGACGATGAAGGCAAATCCGTAGACAAAGAACACGTAGTCCATTTGTCGGAGGAAAAGGGCGGTGTGCATGGGTGGGGGCTTTCAGGGAATCGCGTGGGGACCGCTTTTAGCGCGTCAGAAAAGTGATTGCCTCACACTGGAACGCCGTCGCAAGCAGTCCGAAAATACGTCAAATGTAGTATCCCCTGAGGCGCAAAGTCCATTAGTTTTATTAGCCCTTGCTCTCGCTGCGTATTTCTACCTATCCGCGAATCTGACCCGTGCCCCGGATCTGGTATTTGTAGGTGGTCAGTTCCTCCAGGGCCATGGGGCCCCGGGCGTGGAGTTTATCGGTGCTGATGCCGATTTCCGCGCCGAAACCGAATTCGCCGCCGTCGGTGAAGCGCGTGCTGGCGTTCCAGTAAACGGTGGCGGAATCGACCCGGTTGAGGAAGGCCTCGGCGGCTACCGGGTCGGCGGTGACGATGGCGTCGCTATGGTGCGAGCCGTGCGTTTCGATGTGCTCGATGGCTTCATCGAGGGAATTGACGATCTTGGCGGCCAGGATGAGTTCGAGGAACTCGGTGTTCCAGTCCTCTTCAGTGGCGGGGACGGCGGCGGCGACCAGCTCGCGCACCCGGGCGTCGCCGCGGATTTGCACGCCTTTTTCCAGAAGGGCCGCGCCGGTGTCCTTAAAGAAGGCCTCGGCTACGTCGCTGTGAACCAGGACGGTCTCGATGGCGTTGCAGACGCCGGGACGCTGGGTCTTGGCGTTAATGACGATGTTGCGCGCCATGGCGAGATCAGCGGCTTTGTCAACGTAGACGGCGCAAATGCCGTTGTAGTGCTTGATGACGGGCATCCGCGCGGCGGAGACGACGGCCTCGATGAGGGCCCGGCCGCCCCGGGGAATGATGACGTCGATAAATTGATCCATCCCGGCCAGGAGCTTGACGGCTTCGCGGTCGGTGGTGGGGACAAGCTGGATGGCGTCGGCAGGCAGCCCGGCGCGGGCAGCCCCCTTGGCCAGGGCCGCAGCGATGGCCAGGTTGGAGTGGATGGCCTCGCTGCCGCCGCGCAGGATGACGGCGTTGCCGGTCTTGGTGCAAAGGACGGCGGCGTCGCTGGTGACGTTGGGGCGGGACTCGAAAATGATGCCGATGACGCCGATGGGGACGCGGACTTTGGAAATCTCAATGCCGTTGGGCCGGGTCCACTGGGTGATATTGGCCCCGACGGGATCGGGTAGCGTGGCGACCTGCCGGATGCCCTCGGCCATGGAGACGACGCGGGCGGGGGTCAGGGTGAGCCGGTCGATCATGGCTTTGGAAAGGCCACTGGCACGGGCGGCTTCGACGTCCCGGGCGTTTTCGGCAAGAAGGGTCGGTTCGGCGGAAACGAGTTCGTCGGCCATGGCCAGGAGGCCGGCGTTCTTCTGCACGGTGGTCAGCCGGGCGAGTTCTTTGGAAGCGGCGCGAGCCCGCTTGCCCATTTCGAGGATCGTTTCTTGGAGACTCATGATGGTTTTATCTGCGAAGGGCCCAGAATAACGTAGTTTTCCCCCCGTGTCCAAACGGGAGTTTAGGGCACCTCTAAAAACCGGGGCACGTCATCCACTTTGTCTTTTTGCGCCCTTTAGGCTTCTTTAACGTGGAAGCGGGTGCCGACGGCTTCCCCCTTCAGGATGGAGGTGATGACGTGCGGGGCGCGGCCGCTGGCGATGACGGTGGGGATACCGGCCAGGACGGCTTTTTTGACGGCCAGCAGTTTGCTGCCCATGCCGCCGACGCTCAGCTTGCCCTTGGTCGGCTTGGCGTACTGCATGACGGAGTCGATATCGGTGACTTCGCGCACCAGTTCGCCGTTATTGAGGAGCCCCTCGGCGCTGGTGAGGAGGATTAGGAGATCGGCCTTGGCCAGCATGGCGACTTCGGCGGAAAGCCGGTCGTTGTCGCCGAAGCGGAGTTCCTCGACGGCCACGGAATCGTTTTCGTTAATGATCGGGACGACTTTCTTTTCGTCGAGGAGGCGGTTGAGAGTGTTACCCGCGTTGGAGTAGCTCTTGCGGCTGTCGAGGTCGCGGTAGGTCAGCAGCAACTGGGCGACCAGCAGGCCACGGGAGGCGAAGGCCGTTTCGTAAAGATTCATGAGCCGGGACTGCCCGACGGCGGCGCACGCCTGGATGCCCGCCAGATCCTTCGGCCGCTCCTCGTACCCGAGCGCCATCAGGCCCGCGCCGACGGCGCCACTGGAGACGAGCAGGCACTCGTAGCCGCCGCAGACAGCTGCGGCGACCTCGGCGGAAAGACGGTCAATCTGGCCGCGGTCGAGCGTGCTGGCCTCCGGGGTGGTCAGGATTCCGGTGCCGAATTTGAGAACGATGCGCTTAACGGGACGAGCCATGGTGAGTAAGGAAAAGGGGTAAACCCTTATCGCTTTCATTTTGGCAATTCAAGGAGTTTAGTCACCCGGGGAACCCATGAGAACGACCCAAGGCTATCTTTTTTTGCTGCTGGGGGCGGCGGCTTTGGGCATGATGGCGGGCATGGCTAAGGCTAAAGCGATAATGACGGTTACCAGCGCCGGAATTAAAAAGGGCGCTTTCGAGTTAAAATACGGCAAACACGGCACGCAGTTCTTTAAGGGGATGCCGACGCTCTCTTTCCCGATCGAAATCCACGACGCGCCGGGGGGCACCCGCTCTTTCGCGCTCTTTCTGGAGGACCGGGACGCGATCCCGGTCGCCCGGTTCTCCTGGATTCACTGGGTGGCGGCGAACCTGACCGAGCCGGACCTGGAGGAAAACGCCAGCGCCAACCCCAAAGGGCGCTTCGTGCAAGGCGTCAACAGCTGGGCCTCGCGCCTGCTGGGCGACGAGGCGCTAACCGACGTGGAGGCCGCCCGCTACGGCGGAATGGCCCCCCCGGACAAGGCGCACACGTACGAACTGCACGTCTACGCGCTCGATACCCGGGTGGACTTAAAGGACGGCTTCTTTGCCAACGAGCTTTTCAAGGCAATCAAAGGGCACGTACTCGCGGAAGCGGTACTGGCGGGCAGCTACCCGGCAACGGGTAGAGCTTGACTCAGGGGGACCCCCTACCTGACTTTAAGGGGACTCACCCATGACGCCGCTTCTTTTCACTGTAATCATCGCTGCGATCTCCATCGCGGCGGGACTCCTAGGCTCGCTGGTGGGCGTGGGCGGCGGCATTATTGTCGTCCCGGCGCTCACGCTTCTGATGGGGGTCGATATTCGCACGGCCATCGCGGCTTCGATTGTCGCCGTGGTGGCGACCTCCAGCGGGGCCGCTTCGGGCTATGTGCGCCAGCGGCTTACCAACATGCGCCTGGCGATGCTCCTGGAGGTGGCCACGGCGGCGGGCGCTCTTTTCGGGGCGTTGCTGGCAGCTTACGTCCCTGGGAAAAGCCTCTACGTTCTCTTCGGCCTGGTCCTCTGCTATACCGCCTACTCCATGTCCCGCCCTCAGGACGGCAAACCGCGCGAACTGCCGCCCGACCGCTGGGCCGACCGGCTCAAGCTGCATACGTCCTACTTTGACAAAGCGCTCAACCAGGAAATCAGCTACCGGGTATCGCGAACCGGCACGGGGCTTGCAGTCAGCGGAGCCGCGGGCATCTTGAGCGGCCTGCTCGGCATCGGCGGCGGCGTATTGAAGGTCCCGGTGATGCACCTCTCCATGGGCATCCCGCTGAAAGTCTGCACGGCAACGAGTAATTTCATGATCGGCGTAACGGCCTCCACGGGCGCGGCGGTATACTTCATGCGCGGCGACGTGCAGCCCTTTGTGACGGCACCCGTGGCCGTGGGCGTACTGCTCGGGGCAAAGATCGGCTCGCGGGTGCTGGGTCATCTCAAGAGCGAGTGGATTCGCCGCGTATTCGTCGCCGTACTCGTCATCACGGCCGTTCAGATGTTATTGAAAGGGTTCAAATGAGCAAAGCGCTGGAAGGAGAAATTATCATCAGCGACGTCCTTCGCTGGGGCGTGGCCATCAGCCTGATCTTGATCACCCTCGGCACGGTGTGCGCCTTCGTGCAGCCGGGCGAATACGGGCTCCACGGCGGCACGGCGGCAGACTTTCACCAGCTGCTGACCCACCCGGATCTGCGCATCCTGACGCTGAGCGGCTTCCTGGAAGCGGCTCGGGCGGGCCATGGCGTGGCGCTCATCGCCCCGGGGCTCCTGCTCCTTATCTCCACCCCGCTCCTGCGCGTGGCGGTCTCCATCGTGATGTTTGCGGTGGAGAAGGATGTCGCGTATGTTGTCATCACCTCGACCGTGCTGGCGCTCGTACTGCTTTCGTTTTTCCTTTAACTTCCCGCAGATGACCGATTCCCCGACTCCCATCGAAGGTTCGCGGTTCGAAACAGAGCTCCCCGTCCGGCCGGACGACATCGACATGAACCAGCATGTGCACAACAGCCGGTACTTCGACTACGTGCTCGCGGCGCGCTACGACCAGATGGCCCGCTGCTACCGGCTCTCGATGGACGAATTCCTCAAAGCCGGGTTCGGCTGGGTCGTTCGCACGGCCAATATCGAGTACAAGCGGCCGCTGCTCATGGGCGACACCGTCCTCGTCGCCACCTGGGTCAGCGTCATGCACACCGACGGCGTCACCGTCAGCTTCGAGATCCGCAAAAAAGCCAACGGCAAACTCTGTTGCGACGGCAAATTTCGCTACACCATGGTCGACATCCAAACCGGCAGGAGCGCCAAAATCCCGCAGTGGATCGCGGAAAAATACTCAATCTAAATGGAACTCCATCACCTCAAAGACACGCAGAGCGAACCCGATCACCGCCGGATTCCGATCGACCGCGTGGGAGTCAAAAACCTGCGCTACCCCATCCAGGTTCGCGACAAAGCCCGCTCGATGCAGAGCACCGTGGCGCAGTTCACACTGACCGTCGATCTTCCCCATCAATACAAGGGCACGCACATGAGCCGCTTCGTGGAGGCGCTCAACGAACACGGGCCCGTGATCCACATCGACAGCGTGCGGGATATCCTCCAGCGCCTGCGCACCAAGCTCCATTCGCAGAAAGCGCACCTGGAGTTCGAGTTCCCATTTTTCCTGGAAAAGAAAGCCCCGGCAACGGGCGCCACGGGAATGATGGACTACACCGTCCGCTTCGCCGCCACGGCAGACGGGAACGACGTCGATTTCGTCGCAACCGTCATCGTCCCGGTCACGACCCTCTGCCCCTGCTCCAAGGCCATCAGCGACTACGGCGCGCACAACCAGCGCGGGCAAGTTACCTACTCCGTGCGGTTCCACAAACCGATCTGGATTGAGGACTTGATCCAGCTCGTCGAGCGGTGCGCCAGCTGCGAGCTCTATTCGCTGCTGAAACGGCCTGACGAGAAAACGGTGACGGAGCGAGCCTACGACAACCCGGTTTTTGTCGAAGACCTGGTGCGCAACGTTGCATCCCTTTCCGAGCGCGAGCCCAACATCAGATGGTACCGGGTGGAAGCGGAGAACTTCGAGTCGATCCACAACCACAACGCCTACGCCGTGATCGAAAAGCAGCTCGAGGTCAAAGCGGCAAAATAAAGGCTTGCCGGAGACCAAAAATCTGAGAGGTTATCGACTCCGTCATTTTTGGGGAGCGTAGCTCAGCGATAGAGCGGCTCGTTTACACCGAGTTGGTCGGGGGTTTGAATCCCTCCGCTCCCACCATTTATCTGATGGAACCTAGCCCTTCGGTACGCTCCAGGCTAGGCGGGGATGCTTTCGGAGCCCTTTTCGGACGAATAACAGCGGTTAGGCCGTTTGATGGATTGAGTGGCGCCCGGTTCTCCCATAGCGTGCGGCCGGGATGAATATGATCAACCTATCCGCATTGCCTCATTTCCTTTGGGGTTCGTTTTTGCTCTACGCCGGGCTGGCCATTCATACTTTTTTCCGGAGTCGGCATCGGATTTCATTTATCTTTGGCCTGCTGATGAGCTTCTGCGCCATCGTGGCGGTGGTTTATTACTACCAGATCACGGTTCAGTCACTTCAAGCCAAGGTGGTCTTGATGCAGGTCTCCTTTGTTTTTTTCCCGTTCTTCGCGCCCCTATGGCTGGCGGTGGCGGTCCATCTGGCGGGGGGCGAACATTGGTTACGACCGATGGTGTGGAAGCTGCTGCTGGTGGTGCCGCTCGTGACGGTCGGTTTTGCACTGACGGCCCAATATCACGAATGGTTCCGGTACCATTTTACGCTGGAGACGCTGGGGCCTTTAAGCGTGTTGCATTACCAAAACGGGCCATGGTTTAGGTTCTATATTATCTATACCTATGCGGTGGGGGTGCTGGGCGTTTTCATTATACTTTCCGCGGGGTCTTCGGCGCTGCCGAATGCGCGCCGCAATATTATGGGCATCCTGGTGGCCTATGTGCTCCCGAGTGCGGTAGACCTTCTTTTCCAATTCGGGAAAACGCCGCTGCGGGGGCTTAATCTCACGATGTTTGCCTTTGTCCCCTCCGCGCTTATTACGGCCTGGTTGGTTTTGCATCACCGTATCCTGAACCTGGAGCCGATCGCGCGGGATGTGCTTCTGGAACACATGAAGGAGGCCATCGTGGTGTTCGATATGCAGGGGAAGGTCGTGGAGCTTAACGCCAGGGCGGAGGAGATCCTGGGGGTGGAGCGCTACGCGGCACTGGATCAGCCCCAGGATTCGTTCGCCGCGCCTGGGCGGGATCTTTTCTCCGCGGGCCGCGTTCCCGTGCGGTTACAGGTTAAGTCAGTCCTCGGCGAGCAGCAATGGCTGGAGAGCTCGTCGGTGGAACTAATCGACCAGGGCGGGACAAAGGTGGGGCGGCTTTTCTTTTTGCGGGATGTGACGATGGCGGTCGAGCGGGAGGCGCAGGCGGTGGAGATGGTCAAACTGGAGGCCGAGCAGCTGCGGTTGCGCGAGCAGCAGCGGCTGATCAGGGATTTGCACGATGGCTTGGGGGCGCTGAGCGCCAACCTGGGAATGCTGGCCGCGAGGGGGGCCAGGGCGCAGGATGCCGCAACGAAGGACCGGCTTTTGGATCAGATCAATCAGCTTTCCTGCGAAATCGGCATGGAGGTCCGGGAAATCATGAGTTCGCTGGAGTCGCGCGAGTTTTTTTGGGGGGACTTCGTGCACAATCTCCGGCGGTATGCGGCGATGGTCCTGGACGCCGTGGGCTTGACGTGGGAGCTGACGGTGCAGGGGGAGATTCCCGCAACGGGACCCGGGTATGCAGCGGGGATTTCCCTTTTCCGGGTGGTTCGCGAGGCGCTCAACAATTCGATCAAATACGCCCAGGCCGGGGAGGTCCAAATCCGACTGGCGTTTTCCGATGTCAGCTACCGGATCGAAGTCCAGGACGACGGCCTGGGCTTTGGGCTGGAGAATATGCGTCCCTCGGGGCGCGGCTTAAAGAATATGCGCCACCGCGTTGAGGAGCTCGGCGGCACCATGGAATTGCAAACTTCCTCCTCCGGCACTTTGCTGATTTTTACGATTCCGCTCGCGGAAGAGGCCAGGCCCGAGGAAAATGGGGGCGATTCCTTAACCTAACAAGCCGCGAACCCCGTCCCCTTCCCGATGCATATTGCGATTGTCGAAGACAATCAGACCCTGCTGGAAAACTTACGCCTGATGCTGCAAGGCGAACCCGGCTGCGTGGTCAACGGGGCCTGGCAAAGCGCCGAGGAGGCTCTGGCCGTGCCGATCTGGGCGGAAACGGACATCCTGCTGGCCGATCTCGACCTGCCCGGAATGTCCGGCGTCGATTTGATCAGCCAGCTCAAAAGCCGCTACCCGGCCCTCAACTGCATGGCCTACACGATTTATGAGGACCGCTCGACGGTCTTCTCGGCCATCAAAGCGGGGGCTTGCGGCTACCTCCTCAAGGGAAGCACGCCGAGGGAATTGATCGAGGCCTTGCGCGATCTTTACGATGGCGGCGCGCCCATGAGCCCCAAAGTAGCACGCAAGGTGATCCACCATTTTCAGGAAATCACTGGCGGCGGCTCTGCCGGAGATGATGGGCTGACCAGCCGTGAACAGGATGTCCTGCGGCGGCTGGAGCAAGGTCAGTCGTACAAGGAGATCGGCGTAGCCATGGGTATCAGCGCCCATACCGTGCACACGCACATCAAGCATATCTACGAAAAGGTCCAGGGCCGTACCCGGGCGGAAGTCATGCGCAAGGCCCGGCTGCGCGGCTGGCTGTAGCTCGCACGGGGCGCCTCAAGGCCCGCGCTTAGCTTAGCCTATAGGATGAAGTAAAACGGAGTTATACGGGGAGAAAATATATACCCCGAAAATACCCCGTATGGGTGATGTTGTTGGCTTATCATACCCAGTAGCCTGACGGACTAAGTCAGAATTGCAGTTCAGAAAACGTCACGGGAATGCCCCCCCAAAGCCCGCCTGATGTTCAGCAGGGTAGCCAACAGAAAAACAACCTATGATCAAATTCGTCAAAAACGGTGTCGGGCTTTGGGTAATTCAAACTTTGTGGGCGGCCGCCATGGTCGTCCCCGCAGCCCAGGCGGAAACTATCGTGAGTTTGAGCAGCAATGCGCCCCTGGTGACCACCAGCTTGAGCTATGACGGGGGTGGATCCATTGTGAACGGGAACGGCTACTCGGGATATTTTGTGCAGTCGGGGAACCTGAGCCTCTCCAATGTGACGCTGACGAATTTTGTGACCACCGGCGGCACGGGAAGTGGCGGTGGCGCGGCCTTGGGCGGCGCGGTTTATGTCAACAGCGGTGCCACGGCGACGCTGACGAACGTGAGCTATAGCGACAACGGCGTCGTGGGCGGCACGGGCGGGGTGGGAACGGTCGGCGGATCTCTCAATAACCGCTTCAATGCGGGAACGACGGGAGCTAACGGAACCGCTGGTGCAAACGCGATTTCCGACAGCGCCGTTGTCAACGGCGGAAACGGCGGAAGCGGTTACAACGGTTCCTCAGGAGCCAACGCAACGTCGGGCGTTGGCGGCACAGGCGGTTCGGGCGGCAACGGTTCTGGCGGCGTCATCACGACGGCGGATGTTGTAAAGTCAATAGCGGATTCAGTCTATGACGCGGCGACGCTCGCGTCCAACACGACGCTTGCCGCAGAGTATACGGCCATTGCGGGACAGTTCACCCTCCAGGCCTCGGCTGCGACTACCGGAGTGACCACGGCAGGCTTGGCTCCGGTTTATACTGCGCTGGCTACGCAATATTACACCATGGCTGCCGAAGCCACCGCGGAGACCACTACCGCTGATGCACTCAAGATCGCCGCCGACGCCGCTTATACGCTGGCGCTGAACGTGACCTCCCTTGCAGCAGGGGTGGCCGGCATGGGCGGCAACGGCGGCGCGGGCGGCAATGGCGGCAATGGCAGCTTCGGTTACGGCGGTGGCCAGGGTGGCGCAGGTGGCAACGGCGGCGACGCCGTTTCCGCCTCGAATGCCATTGGCGGCACAGGCGGTAACGGCGGCACGGGCGGTAACGGCGGTTTTGGCGCGGGCGGCGGCACGGGCGGCAACGGCGGCAGCGCGGGCTCCGACGGCAATGATGCCACCAATGCGGGCGCAGACGGCTCAGGCGGCAGCGGCGGCACAGGCGGATTCGGCGCGGGCAACGGCAGCACCGCCGACGGCTCTGACAACGGCACGGGCGGCAACGGCGGCTCCGGTTACGGCGGCTCGATTTTCGTCGCCTCCGGCGGCACGCTCAACATCAACGGCAACGCCACGTTCTCCCAGGGGCACGCGCTCGGCGGCGGCAGCGAGAACGGCGGGGATTCCGGCGAAGGCGTGGGCACGGACCTTTTCATGATGAAAGGCTCCACTGTGAACCTGAACGCGGGCAACGGCGTTATTACCTTTAACGGCACGATCGCCGACGACAGCAAGGCCAGCATTTCCTCCTCCTCCATCGCCGACGGCAAGGGGGCATCCATTAATATCAACAGCGGCCTGGTCATTTTCAACGGGGCCAACACCTACAGCGGTGTGACCAACGTCAACGGCGGTGTCTTGCAGGCATGGGACGGCGTGGGCCTCTACACCAATAGCAACCTCAACTTCGCGGGCGGCGTTTTCCAGACCAGCGGCATGTTTGACCGCTACGTGGGCACCGCCGCGTGGAAAGTTCAGTGGACCGGCGACGGCGGCTTCGCGGCGGTCGACGGCGGGCTGACCGTGCGCCTCAACGGCGGCATCACGCTTACTTGGGATACCAACAGCTTTGTGCCCACCGGTAATTCGTTGCTCTTCGGCTCCACCTCCGCGACCGATTCGGTCACGTTCGTCAACAACATCAACCTCAACGGGGGCAACCGCTCGATCCTCGTTGCGGCCAATGGGGACAATTCGGACACCGCCATCCTTACCGGCGTCCTTTCCAACGGCGCGCTGACCGTCAACGACGCCACCCATACCGGCATCCTGATCCTGACCAACGTCAATACCTATGACGGCGGGACCACGATCAACGCGGGCATTCTGGCCCTCTCCGGCAGCGCCAAGCTCAATGCAAACGGAGCCGTGGCCGTCACCGGAACCTTCGATATTTCCATGGCGAAAGATCAGACCATCGGCGACCTCAGCGGCCCCGGCGTGGTCAACCTCGGTAGCAATCGCCTGACCCTCAACACCGGCGACAGCACCTTCTCAGGCTCCATCAATGACGGTGGCCTTGCCGGGGGCACCGGCGGCAGCGTGACCAAGCGCGACTCCGGCACCTTGACCCTCACCGGTACGAACACTTACACCGGCGGCACCATCATCGACGCAGGCGGCACGATTGCCATGAAGGCCAACGGCACGTTGTATTCCAACGGAGCCGTCCAGGCCAACGGCACCTTCGATATTTCCCAGGGCATCAGCCAAACCATCGGCGACCTGAGCGGCTCCGGTACGGTCGCCCTCGGCAGCAACCGCCTAACGCTCAATATCGGCAACAGTCTCTTCTCCGGGGCCATCACCGATGGCGGTATCGGCGGCGGCACGGGCGGTAGCGTTACCAAGCGCAGCTCCGGCACCTTGACCCTCACTGGCACGAACACCTACACCGGTGGCACCATCATTGATGCGGGCGGCACGATTGCCATGAAGGCCAACGGCACGTTGTATTCCAACGGCACCGTCCAAGCCAACGGCACCTTCGATATTTCCCAGGGCATCAGCCAGACCATCGGCGACCTGAGCGGCTCCGGCACGGTCGCCCTCGGCAGCAACCGCCTAACGCTCAATATCGGCAACAGCCTCTTCTCCGGGGCCATCACCGATGGCGGTATTGGCGGCGGCACGGGCGGCAGCCTCACCAAGCGCAGCTCCGGCACCTTGACCCTCACTGGCACGAACACCTACACCGGCGGCACCATCATTGATGCGGGCGGCACGATTGCCATGAAGGCCAACGGCACGTTGTATTCCAACGGCACCGTGCAGGCCAACGGCACCTTCGATATTTCCCAGGGCCTCAGCCAGACCATCGGCGACCTGAGCGGCTCCGGCACGGTCGCCCTCGGCAGCAACCGCCTGACGCTCAACAATGGCGACAGCACCTTCTCGGGCTTGATCGCCGATGGCGGTATCGGCGGCGGCACGGGCGGCAGCCTCACCAAGCGCGGCTCCGGCACCCTGACCCTCACCGGCACGGGCACCTACACCGGCGGCACTATCATTGACGCGGGTGGCACGCTCGCCCTGCAGAACAGCGCCAAGCTCTACAGCAACGGCGCGGTCGAGTCCAACGGCGTCTTCGACATCTCGCAGGGGACCAACCAAACCATCGGCGACCTGAGCGGTTCCGGTGAAGTCAATCTTGGCTCAAAGCAGCTCACGCTGAACCTCGGCAATAGCACCTTCTCCGGGAGCATCAACGATGGCGGCATCGGCGGGGGCACCGGCGGCAGCCTCGTCAAGCGCGGCTCCGGCACGCTCACCCTCACCGGCACGAGCACCTACACCGGCGGCACCGTCATTAACACTGGCGGCACCATCGCCCTGAAAAACAACGGCCAGCTCTACAGCAACGGCGCGGTCACGGCCAACGGCGTCTTCGATATTTCCCAGGCGCACAACCAGACCATCGGCGACCTAAGCGGCTCGGGGCTTGTAAACCTCGGCGCCAACCAGCTCTCGCTGAACCTCGGCAACAGCACCTTCTCGGGCACCATTGCCGATGGCGGCATCGCAGGGGGCACCGGCGGCAGCCTGCTCAAGCGCGGCTCCGGCACGCTGACCCTCACCGGCTCGAACACCTACACCGGCGGCACCATCATCGACGAAGGCGGCACGCTGGCGCTCTCCGGCAACGGCAGCCTCTACTCCGGCGGCGCGCTGGAGGTTAACGGCACCTTCGACGTCACCGCCAAGACCCACGACTTCACCGTAGGCTCGCTGAGCGGCTCAGGCCTGGTCGCCCTCGGGGACCGGCAGCTCACCTTCGGCGCGGCGGCCAACACGGCCTACTCCGGCGTCATCACCGGCAGCACCAATGCAGCCCTCATCAAAGAAGGCACGGGCGAATTCGTCTTCAGCGGCACTTCCTCCGTGCTCTCCTGGCAGATTAAGACCGGCTCCGTAGCCCTCGAAGCTTCGGCCGGGGGGTACGCCAACCTCTCGACCCAGGCCACCGTCACCGTCTCAGGAACCGGCGCGCTCATCGTGAACAACAACAACACGATCCAGACGCTGAACACCAACGGCCTCATCTCCGGCACGGCCACGTTGACCGCCACGCAGTACAACCTCAACGACGGCGCAGTCGTCAACGCCAAGCTCGGCACCGGCACCATCTACTCCAATGGAGCCGTGACCGCCAACGCCACGCTCGGGGCCAACACGATCTACATCCAGTCGGGCATCCTGACCCTCGGCGCGGCGGACATCCTCTCGCACAACGCCACGGTCGACATCTCTCTCGACGCAAAAATGATCCTCGCCGGAGGCGACCAGACGATCCTGAACCTGACAGGCGCGGGCAATGCCTACGAGGAAAACAACTACGTGCTCCACGTCACCAACGGCGGCGACTACGCCGGCCATTTGGTCAGCGTGGGCTCGCTGGTGAAATCCGGCTCCGGAGCGCTCACCCTCTCCGGTACCAACGAGTACAACGCAGGCACCACCGTCGAAAGCGGTACATTGATCGTTAACGGATTGCTCACCAGCCAGACGGTAGTTAATCCGAACGGGACCCTGAAGGGCTCCGGCACCGTCAACGGAAACGTGACCAACAACGGCATCCTGGCTCCCGGCAATTCCCCGGGCATCCTGACCATCTCCGGCAACTACACGGAAAACGCCATCCTCCAGATCGAGATCGGCGGTACCGCGGGCGCCGGGGTCAACCCCAACGGGAACGACCAAGTGGTCGTCAGCGGCGTCACGCAGCTCAACGCGCAATCCAGCGTGCTGGAGATCAAGCAGTACAACAGCTTCGCGCCACAGAAGGGGGATAGCTTCCAGATCATCAATGCCGCGGCGGGCTCCATCCAGGGGACCTTCTCCAGCATTACCTCTGACCTGAACCTGCAAGCCGTCTTCTCCCGCTGGAACGGCTCCCTCACCTTCACCGGCCTGAGCTCCGGCGCGGACCTTGAGAAAGCCTTCAGCCACCTTACCTCCAACCAAAAGGCCATACTGCATGACCTGAAAGTGGGGCAGGATCAGTACGACGGCGGCAACCTCATCGTTCAGCTGCTCCAGTCCTCCAATCCCTCCGTCGTGTTTGATAAAGCCTCGCCGGAAGCCTACGCGGGCAACGTCGATTACGCACTGCGGGCGCTGCGGGCCTACTCCGACAACGCGCGCAACATGGAGTCGGTTCTAGTGGACGGGAAGTACGAATTCTTCGGAGGGTATTCCGGCTTCTCGACTGGGGCCAACAGCTCCGACGATCTCGCCAACTACGATCTGAACGGCAACGCCGGCATCGCAGGCGTACGCGGTCAGATCTCCAAGCGAGTCTCGCTCGGGTTCTTCGGCGGCTTCGACAGCGGCACGATCGATTCCACCTTCCTGCGCTCGGATGTGACCGGATCGGTCTGGGGCCTCTTCAGTGAAGTCGCCCTCACCCCGGACCGCAGCTTCCTGGCAATCGGCACCGTCTCCGCCGGATTCTTCAGCACCGACGGAACCCGCACCACCAATACGAGCACCTCGCACTTCACCGGCATCGATTCCAACTCGCAGGAGGTCTCCCTCGCCCTCCAATATGCATGGCTGAAGGGCAGCAACTACATCGTCCGTCCTGAGTTCAAACTGGCCTACTCCCACGCGAACATGGGCGGGTTTGCCGAGAAGAACAAGAACGTCGGCGAAGCCCTGAAGGTCAACAGCATTGACGCAGACAGCTTCCTGACGGAACTGGCCATCAACGCCGAGTGGGAAGCCCTCAGCCGCCTCACGCTGCGAGGCCGCCTGGCGGTTTACCATGACTTCGCCGATGCTTCGCGCGACGTCACGGCCCACCTGGTCAAGGAAACAACCGACTTCACTGTCCAGGCTCCCGGCATGGGGCAAACGGAAGTGAACTTCTCCGTCGGGGCCAACTATCGCTTCAACGACCGGGTCGGAATGGGCCTTTCCTACAAGGGTGGCTACAACCCCGATGCCAAGTTCTCCAACACCTACTCGGCCAACGTCAGCATCTCGTTCTAGCGGATCCTAGAGCAATGGGTTTTAAGGGATGGGCGCAATAACCCCGGCGCCCATCCCGCTGCCTTTCCCCGTCATCCTCGCTGCAAACCGCAGGCGTGCCACTATTCGGGAGCCGCGTATTTCTTCACGCCTCCCAGGGCCGCAAATTTTACATACATCGCCCAGTTAAGGGCCACGGCGGCAACCGCGAGAATGCTGCCAGCATAAAAGGTGTAGTGATAACAGTGCGCCGTGCGGTCCAATACGACGCCCATGCACGGAGCGATGGCTGCTGAGCAAAGGCAGGTGACAATGCCGCTGGCCGACATGAGTTCCGCAAAGCGCGCGGAAGGCAACAGTTTTTGCCCCATCGAGGCCGAGGCGGTTAAGTAAGCTCCAGTAAGCACGCCGTGGGCCACGAATGCAATGGAGAAGTTGGCGGAATTGCGAGCATAAAGCCCTCCCCAAACCCCGACTCCAATGTAGAGCCCGAGCAAAACCAAGCTGACCCGCAGCGGATGAAAGCGGTCCGCCAGCGCACCAAGCGGATAGGCCAGCACGAGGGAGATCACGTACGTCAGGGCCAGGCATTTGCCATAGTCGGCCATACTCATGGCAACGCTTTGCGCATAAAATAGCGCGAACACATTCACGGGGCCGTTCGCGAGGGCGGCACTGGCCATCATGGCAAAAAACCACAGGTAATAGGGTTTGCCAAAACAGTTTCTAAAATAGTCGCTGGCCGCTGCAAAAAAGCCGTTTGGCGCGTCGGGAGCGGGTTCCGGCGGCGGCGGGTATTCCCCCTCTTTCACGTTGAGGCACATCAGGGTGAAGCCCACGCCGTAAAGAGCCGCGATGCATAGGAAAAAAGCGATGTAGTGGACTTCAGCCTTGGCGATCATCCAGTAGTTGAACACGATCCCCGCGATCAGGCTCAGCGCCCGGAACATGGCGAAAAAGCGGCCCAGCACCGGCTTTGGCACAACGTCGTTGACCAGCGCGCCAAAAACGGAATTGGCCGTAATGCAGCCGAACTCAAAGAGCGTCCAGAACAGCCCGAGAAAAACGAGCACGGAGACGTTAACGCTCAGCGCCTGCTCCCCAAGCCCCCGCCGCAGCAGCCCGCCGAGTTGAGCGCTGAAACAGACGCCGATCATCGAGGCCACGATGATGGGCGTCGGAATCAATAGGAAGGGAATGCGGCGGCCCCAGCGGCCCCGGTGACGGTCGGACTTATAGCTAATGACCGGGCCGACCACCATGGACAGGATGGGCGGCAGCGAGCCGGTGAGAACGCCCACCAGCGTATCGGAAGCCTCGAATCGCTTAAAAAGAATCTGGATGATCGCCGGAACCGAGCGGTCCCGCATCGACCAGGCAAAGTCCCCCCAGAGCAGCCAGCAAAATAGCGCGACCAAGCCCGCCGTTGTGTAGGTCAGCGTTCCGGCGGTCCACTTTATCGCCGCCCCTTTAGCGGCGGGCCGAACCGGTGAGGGCGGGAGATTCATGGCAGGGGGAATCGCTCCAAATAACGTGGGTCTCCCGGTTGCGAATCGCCTCCATCAGCCGGACCTGCTGGCGGCAATCGCTCAGCAAAGGATCGGGCGCCGCCCCCTTTCGCAATGCTTCCAGGAAGGCTTCGGTTTCGCTGTAGAACCCGAACAAATCCACCGCGGCTTCCGCCGGAGCGGAGGAGAGCAGTTTACCGTTTTCCCAATAATCGAGGCTGAAGCCAGGGCCGTCGGCGCGCATCACGGGGAACTCGATGGCCAGCGTCTTTTTATGGGCGTAGAGCGCAATCCGTTCATGGTTGAGCCCCGCCACGGGCTGAATATTCAAAACGATCCGCGTGCCCGATTCACATTTCACCTCGGCTTCAACGCCCGTCACCGTTGGGCCCAGTTCCTTAAAGGCGCGGTACCGCAGGAGGGCGCTCTTAAACGGCCTGCGAGCCAGGAAGCGTGCCGCGTCGATGGCATGCACGGCGGTGGTGGAAAAGTCCTCGTCTCTCCGATCACATCGAATCATCTCATAGTCAATCTGAAACACGGCTTCGGGAGGCATGGCCCGTTTCAGGATTTCCATGGCTTGGCGCATCAGCGGCATTTTGCGGCGGTTGAAGCCCACTTGGTGCGGCGCTCCGCCCTCGCTTGCGGCGACGACCAGCGCCTCCAGCTCCGCACTGGTGAGGCCCGGCGGCTTTTCAAGCATAACGGGAATGCCCCGGCGCAAGATGGGGCAGGCCACCTGGAGCGTTGCCGCCGTGGGCACGATGATGAACACCGCGTCCGGTTGTTCTTTTGCCAGCATTTCATCCGCGTCCCCGTAGCATCGCGCGAACCCAAACCGCTGGCGATATTCCTCCGCATGGGCGGCGTTGAGATCGCAGCAGGCGGCCAGGCGGGCATCGGGATAAAGCTGGGCGTATTTTTTCTGCGCAGGACCGTGGACATCGGAAGAATGCCCTCCGCAGCCAATGGTGCATATTTTAATGGTCATAAAAAAATCAAGGCAGCAGCCGGATCCGGACGGTGAGCGGCTTCCCCATCAGGTCGAGCGGAATCACAAGCCGCTTAATATTGGATATTACCGACGGTTCGAGTTTGGCATCCGCGGGCTCCGGCCATTCGAAAGCGACCTTCTTCCCTCCGGCGTTAAATACCAAGGAGCAGGGCGATACTAGCTCCGCCGTGGCTCCGGCAGGGACCAGCAGCGGGAGGTTCAAGGCCACGGCACGCGGCGCTTCCGCCCCGGCATTGGCGCTGACAGTGAGCTCCAGCTGGCTTTCGCCAACCGCATAACCCCAGCGAAACGCTATCTTCAGCGGTTTTTCCATTTCGGATTGAATCTCGAAGCGGCGGCCTTTTTCGATGGCGTTCAGCTTGGCCCGTTCGTGGCCGCTGTAGAAAAAGCGCCCCTGGGCGTCGGTGCCGAACAGAGAGGCAAAGGTCAACTCCGAGGCGTCGGCAACCGGGTGCCCCGGCTTGGCCGGTTGCATCGAGGAAAGGAAGGTGCCGGTACCAGGCGACCAAAGCGCCGTGAGACCGCCGCCGGTGATTCCCTTGAGGGTGCGATCCGCTCCGATCACATCGTAGAATACCACCCCGTAGAGCGCGCCCTGTTTCCAAACCTCCAGCCCGGGCAGCGACCACGTCCCCCGCTCCGCCTCGAACGGAAGCTGGGCAGGCTGTGCCAGCTTGCGGGAATTGAGCACATCTGCAACTCCTGGAATCCAATTCCCGCTGCTGGAAGGGAACGCCGACGGCCCCCGGCGGATGCCTTCCTGCAACGTCTTGCGCTGCCAGGCGCTGGTGTTGGCAATGTACGAGAGCGTCCAGGCGTTCCCGATGCCGTTCTTGGGCTCCGCGCTTAAGCGATAGCGGGCCGCGCCGAGCGGAAATTCATCCATCGACATGATGTCGCCCGGATAGGCGGGGTCGCAGATAAGCCCCTGTGTCCGGCAATTCATCGCCGTGGGCGACTGGAGCGAACCGTCGGGTTGTGGAAGCCAGAAGAAGCTCTTGAATTCTAGATTCCGCTCAATGCCCCGGCGCATGCTGGCAAGCAGTTCAGGGTTGGCCTCGGGGAGCTTTTTGTAGGTATTAAAGGCGGAAACAAGGCTATAGAGATTGAGCCGCTCGTAGTTCCCGTCAGGGCCGTTATCCTCCAGAAAGAATCCCGTGGGATGCAAGCCGAGCTTCGATTGCGGGCCAAAGCGGTTTTCAATATACGCCCGCATTTGGTCCTCGAACCGGGCGAGGAAACGCCGTTCCCCCGTGGCCGCGTAGGTGGCAATGTGCCCTTCCATCATCCCGGCCCATTGGTTGGATTCGTAGGCGACATGATCGGCCGCTTTATCGCCGACAGCGATGAGTCCCGTGCGCCAAATAGCCTCGACCTCGGGCGGGAGGTGGCCTTTCAACATCCCGTAGGCCTCGGCCAGCGACGGGTAGACAAAGAAGGTGTGGGTGATCGGGTAGCGAACGCCGAAGATATGGGTATCCCGCATGAGGTCGTCCCCCTGCATGGCGGCGAATTGATAAAGCCCGGAGAGCATGGCGCGCTGCAAAATATGATCATTGCGGTAGGCCGGGTTCCATGGCGACTTGAGCGTGTAGAGCGCGGCATAGTTGGCCGCCTCGTGCAGCGAGATTTTGCCCCCCGTGGGATGCAGGAAGTGATACCACGAACAGGCCTCTGTTTCCTCGCCCGGTTTCATTTCCTCCGGCATCTGGACGCCGAAGTACGTCTTGGACGGATCGAGATTCGCGTTGTGGCTCTCGATTTCAGATTGCAGTCCGTTGAGCCCGCCGTACTTGCCATAGGGAAGCACGTCGACGGGGCTGACGGCGGCATCATCGCCGGGCACTTGCGGCCAGTGGAGATCCGGATGCCGTTCAAGCTTTGCCGCGCAAGCCACCATCCAGTTCCGCGCACGGGCCTGGAGCGGGCCGCTCACATAGAGGTCACCGCATTTGACGGTGCCGCCCGCGAGCTTCCGGGCCGCTTCCGGCGTCGGGCAGAGGAGGCCCGGCGCGCCTTCGAAGTCGATCGCACCGTTGAACTTTTCCGGGAACACGACCCGGCAAACAGTTTCCGCCGGAATCGGGTCGATCCTTACCGAGGTGGTGCGGTTGGCCGGGTCCGGCACGGGCGGCCCGGAAAGCGCGCCGCCGTGTTCCCGTTCGATCACAATGCCTTCGTAGCGCCCGCTTTCGATCCCCATCATGAGCTTCAGCGACGTGGGCGGAATCCAGAGATAAGCCGGGTTGGGCGTCCCCTTGGAAACCATCAGCGCCATCTCGCCCCTCACTCCCCATACATTGGTTTGCGGGAGGCGGATTTCCACAAGGTCGCCTCTGCGCCCGCCCGAGAACGACACCCGCCAGATGCCCGTCTTTCCCTGTGGAAGGTCAATCACCCGCACCTCGGTTCCCTCCGGCTGGCTGGTGAAATCGACCACCGCCGCGAGATCGCCGCTCGGATCAAAAACCCGGGCCAGCGCCACGGGGGTGAACGGTTCGCCCGCGGAAGGCTTGGTCCGCCGGGCCACGACGACTTGCGTCGGAGCTTTGGCCCGATACTCGGCCAGCATTCCGAAGCCGCGCACCCCGCCGCCCAAGACATGAATGAACGATTGCTGGGCCAACGGAAATTTTTTCGCAATCTCCGCCGTCACCAGCGAGGCCTCGGCCCTCCCCTCCCCGCTCGAATAAACCCCGGGGCCTCCGTCTTCCTTGCAGTTCAGGCCGGGGTCCTGGGCTGGCAATGCCGAGAGATGGCTTAGCCCCAGGCCTGCCAGGAGGGTACAAATTGCGATGGTGATGTGCTTTTGCATGTCTTGTTACCCGGAAGGGCTTTCGCAACCGGGCACGATGAATTTAGATTAAATTTCAAGCCAACACACGCATCTTATTCCATGAATTAAGAAATAACAGCGAAAACTATTTCGCGTTACGGTTAATTTCACGGAGAAGCCTCAGCGACTCCTGCTGACGCTGTGCCTGAACCAGAAGCGCCTCGACTTCCGGGGGAACGGACAGGCTCTCCGCTCCTTTTTCGAGGCGGGAAAACCGGAGGGTCACCTCACCCAATTTCACGAGAAGCGGCGTTTTATCCCGGACGCGAATCCACGCCATGCGGCGGGGAATGCGCTCCCCGGAGGCGTTCGTCGTTTCGGGCCGGAGGTAATGGGCGCACAGTTCGCCCTCCACCGTCTCGGTGCCCTGGTAATCCGCCGCAGTCACCCACCCCGTTCCGGCGAACGCGGCGCAGAAAAGCGGCAGGCCTGAATCCGCCTCATCGGCCGCGCTGGAAGAATAGCCCGCTTGGTTTCGAAAAATAACGCGTTCCCCTTTTACATAACCCTCCCGGAAGGTTCCGGTGGACCACGCCACGTCCACCCAGAGCGCCTCGCGGGTGCACCGGTAGCTGGCCGAAACGGGATGCGCCGCATTCCCCACCCCGGGAGGAAATTGCACCGACAGCGTCCACTGGCAGCCCGGCTGGGGCGCGGCCACCAGCGGCGGCTCCGGCAGCGGCATCCTGGGCGCTGCCTGCTGGGCAAAAAGCGAGGCGGGAAGGAGAGCGCAGCCGAGCGCGGCGAGGTAAAAGATGATCCTATTCATTGACGGGCTCCAGTTGTTGATCGATGACCTTGCCGGTGTAGCGGTCCACGGCCACGGAGAGCCAATACCGCCGCTCCCCCTCCACCACGAAGTCAGCCAGCGAAGCCGGAGTTTTCCCCGCCGGGAAGCGGCCCACCTGCCCCACCACGTCGATCAGGAAATTCCACGTCCGCGTCTGGGTGCCCGCCGTGAGTGAGCGAGCCACCGATTCTCGGTAATACTTGATAGGATAACTGGAGGCGGGATACGCGGAGCCGAGCATCGTAGAACTCATGAACGATGGAAGCTCGGCAACGTTTTTGGGCAGCGTCGAGGTGATTGTCCCCGATGCTCCGGCGAAGGTCTGGTAGGCCGACGCGATCCCGCCCGCAAGCGAGTCCCCAAGCGTGGCCGTCCCCGTACTCGCCTGCCCGACGCCGGAGAGGAGAGCCTTCTGCACAGCCACCAGCGAACTATTCAAATTGACCCGGCCCGCCAACACCTCCGGCTCGTCGGAAACCGAGAAGAAATCGAGCAGCGCCCCGTCCGCGCTGCTGCCGTCGATAAAGTTCAGCGTCTTCCACGGCGAACCGCGAAACACATACCCCAGCTCGGCCACCGATGCGTAGGGCCGGTGCAGGATCACCGGGCGGCGGGTGCCGTCGCTCATTGAGGCGAACAGATTGGCGCTACCACCCAGCCAGCCATCGGCAGGCCGCACAGTGCCATCGGGGTCGGCCACGTTCAGGTTCTGAACGTTGTCGCTCCACTGGTTGGTACCGCCCAGCAGCCATCCCCCGGGGAAACAGCCGCTGGTCGCTGTGGTCTGCGTCAGTAAGCCGGAGCCGAAGGGGATCTTTGAATAGAGCGACTGCCAGGATGCCCCTCCGCCACCGGAAACCGGAGCCGTGACGCCCGGCCCGCAGTTGCTCGACAAAGCCAAACCAAAGCGTGCCGTTCGAGGGTCGAACTTAAAGAGCGCGTTTGAATTGCTGATCCCTGTACGGACACTCGATCCGGAGGGAAGAGGCAAAATAGTTGGCCCAAAATCGATACTCGATCCGCCGATTCCCGAGCCCGCTCCCGTCAACGCATCGTAACCGGCCAGCGTGTCGTAGACGCGCCAATTTCCCGAGGCGTCCAGGTATTCCAGGACCATCATGAGGTCGCTGCAATTGGTACGGATCGTCGTAGAGGGGTTCGCCGCGGTGCCCGCTGGCTTGTTATAATTCTTCGGCAGGTCGGTGTAGACGTAATAGACAAAGCCGTGATTCACGGTGTCGGCGGTGTACGTCGAGCCCAACAAGTTTTGCAGGAGCGTCGTGCTCGATGTAGCCGCTCCCCCCTGGACTGGTTTCATCGCCGCGCGGTAAAGCTCGGCGCTGGTCGATGAAACTTCGATCGATGGGCATGTGGACAGATCCTTATTCGCACCAAACCGGGCCAGCGGTGCCGAGGCATTGGTTCCGGCTTGGGACATCCAGACATCTTTCACCGTCCCGGCGGCAATACGGATGCGCACCTTGGATGGCCCCGAAGTCGCGCTTACCCCGCCGCTAGCGTGAGGATTAAAAAGGAATGGTACCATCACCAGCGCGCACGATTTCATCTGGTCGTAAGTGGCATCCACATAGGCAATATTGGTCAGTTGCGTGATCAGCGCCCCATACAGGTAGGGCAGATCCTTCACGCCGTGAACCGTAAGCGTCGTGGCGCCCACCGCGTAGGCAATGGTCGTGGGGAAATTATCGCTCCCCGCGCAATCAATAATATTGGATCCTATTTGAAAAACCTGCTGGTCCTTGCTCTGGTCCAGCGTGTTGTCCCATGACCCGGAGGCATCCTGGCGGAAGGTCTTGTTATCATTGGAGCGCCCCAGCGATCCGGCAGAAATCCCCGCCTTAAGCAGTTCAAAGAAATTCGGCTCCCGGTTCTGTGCCGCCACTTGATCCAGCGTGGCAATGGAGCTCAGCCGGGCCGTTCCGCTGGCCCCCACGTAATCCCAGCTCGGAGAGTTCCACTTCAGCCCGAAGCAGGCCTGGATGGCTGCGTCAGAAATGCCTGAGGCCGGTCCCGCCGAAGTAATCCAGCTCACCTTTGCCAATGAAAAACGCCGCCGCAACAACACGGAGCCTTGTGGAATGGTGCCGCTGTGAGCCACCCCCAGGTCGTCATAATGAGTCAGTGCGGTGTCGGTGGAAAAAAAGAACGTGCAGGGATTGGGATTGGCGGTGCTCACCGTGGACGGACTCCATGACGGCCCGTTGAAGGTGCGCGAAAAATGAGCCACCAGCGGAGTCTGGGTGCTCTCCAACCCAGCGAGCCCTTTCTGCGCCGTTTGCAGCAGATCGTGCCGGGAGAGAAATACGTTGTCGCCCAGCGCGGTTTCGAGGTGCCCCGAAGCAGCCGAGGCCAGCCCCGGCACGCTGGTGCTGCCCGAGGTACGGCGCAGGCCGGAGGACCATTCCTGAAACGTCGCCGCGTCGCCGCCGGTCACCAAGTTGCGCCATTCGGGCAACGCCGAAGGAAGCCCCAGCGCGCTCAAATCCGCCGCCCCCAGCGACGCCTTCCACGGGGCCACGGCAGAGGCGGCCGAGGGATAGCCCGCCACATTGGCATCCAGGAGGCCGTCGGTCTCATAAACCGCATAGGCAAACCGCCCCACCACATAGCCGTTTGCGGAAGGCGTGGCCGCCTCCTCGATCGGCGGCGTCTGCACCCCGGTGCGCGTCACGTAAACCCAGGTGGGCAGCGTATCGTAGGAGCCGAGGCCCGGCCCGCCCGTCCCAAACCAGCGGGACGCAGTCACCCCCCGCCCATTGCGGCTCGCGGTGTCGATGGAGATGGATGAACCCAACTTCCGCTGGTTCGTTCCCGGATCAATGACACTATTGGCCCCCGATAGTTTGACTAGGCAAGTGGCCCCCGACACCCCCACCTTCCGGGGCAACACGCTAGTCGTGTCGCGTGGGGTATAGGCGGAGGAGAACACCCCGCTTCCAGTGGTGATCGAGGAATAGGCGGGATCGGTCACTTCATCGCGCAGCCCGCCTACCACGATCTCCAATCCTGCCCGGGCCACTTGATCGGCCCGGGTCTGGTTGACACCGGAAAACGAAATCTGCCGGTGGAGCGTGGCATTGGAAAAAAACGCCAGGATCAGCGCCGAAAGCAGAATAATGGCGCTCAGCGTAATCACCAGCGCGATGCCCCGCTCGGGGAGGCGTGGGGGAAGGCACTTCATGGTTTAAAATTAAGAGGAGTTAGGGGGAAGGCACACTGAAAGACCCGTACCGCCTGCCTCGCGGGCCAAGGGACAGCGGCTGGCAAAGCCGAGGGGTTATTCGCCACGGCGTTCCACACCGCCACCGGAAGCGTGTTCCCAGTAGGGTCGGCAAACGCTCCGGCCAGCGCCGTCACCTGCCCGGCATTCATGAGCTTGAGATTGTCGGCATCCATCACCACCAGCCCAATCACCACGGCGCTAATGCGGGTCAAATCGGGATAGACCGAGGCGGTACCACCACCGAACGGAGTGACTGACCGCACCGGCGGACTGTACACCACCTGCCCACGGGCATTGGGGACCACCGTGCCGTCCTGAAGAGTGGCCTGGAGATTGTCCGGGTAAAGCTGGTAACCCACCACCATCCGAATAACGCCCGGCGAAAGAATGTCGTAATCACCAGATGCGGGCAGAAGCCCCGAGGGAAACCCCGTGGAAGTGAACCGGACGGGGAGCCCCGCCCCGTCGAGTCCTAAATATCCACTCATATTCCGTGCCACCGACTTCCCTGCCCTCACCAGGCAAGCGCGACCATGGTTGTCGGCATGGGCGGCGATCTGGTAGGCCACCAGCGAAAAGCCCCGGTTGGCAGAGGCCCCGGCCGTCCCATCCTCCGATGGCACGGCGGAGAGAAACCGCAAATAGAGCCCTTCCTTCCCTGGGTTCTGCAAATCCCACGGAGCATCGGTCCGCTTCACGGCCCCGGCAACATCCGCGCCAATCCGCCCAAACACCAGGCGCGCCTGCGACGCGGCATCCAGCGCCTGGTTGCTCATTCGCGTGGCGCGGATCGTCATTGAGGCGACTTGCGAGATCACCCCCACAATCAAAATCAACACCACCACGGAGGAGAGAATCTCCACCAGGGTAAAGCCAGCGGACCTTCCGTAAATGACCGGAAAGGGCGATGGGGCAGCGATCGTGCAGCGGCGGGGGAGGCGCATGGCATTAAGGAAAAATCAGCGAATGGAACGACTCATGGCGCGGGGAAGGCGACAAAGCTTTCCACATAACCGCCCTCCGTCGTGGCCGAGCTGAGGCTGGAGACACTGGACGTTCCCACATAAGGCCAGCGGACGACCAAGCGGGCTTCGACCGGCGAACTCGTCGCCCCCGGCAACCGCGTGTACACCACGGCGACTTGAAACGGCGGCCGACTTGCCGCACTGGCGGCAACGGGCGTCTCGCTGTCGTCCACGCCTGTGGAATTCGCGTCAGAAAGCGTGTTTTCAGAAAGCGCAGGGTTGACGATCACCCGCTTCGCCGCATTCAGCGAATACGGCAGCTGCAAGCCGAAATATTTCGACTTCCCCTCGTTGACCAGCGGATGGGAATTGCGCAAATCGGCTTCCAGCAGCGAGAGAATGCACGTCGCGCGCGTTTCGAGGGCCGAAGCCTTGTTGGTCTTCACCCCGTGGGGCACCAGCGCCACGATGAGAAGCAGGGCATAGCTCACCACGCCAAGGGCGATGACCACTTCGATCAAACTGAACCCTCCGCGCCTCCGGTTCATAGGTTTTCCTTGCGCAGGATTGTAATCGCCCCGCTTACTCCCGCGAGCCGGACCACGAAGGGGTTCGCATCGTTGTTCGAGCCGAGCGAGCGTTTCATGCCGATTTTAATGAACCGGGAAACGCCAGAGAGTTGCACCCGGGCCTCGCCGGAGGGATCAAACTGGATGCACGAAGTAAACGAGACGCTCCCCACGCCCGGCACGCTGCGAACAAACGCGGGAATCGTGGTGGCGCTCGGCGTGGCGTCGTTCACCGCCCCCAGCGCGTCGTTCACGCAAAGGTTTCGGAGCAAAAGCGGTTTCGCAGCGGGCATCCAGGCCGCCGAAGCCATCCCCTCCGCGTCCGAGGCATCGAGCGTACCGTCGCGGGAATAAAGCGTGAGCACCACCGTCTGCGCTCCCTCCGCCGCGGGCACATAGCTGAAACCGACCCGCACATAGGTGCTCTGAGCCATGGCATAGGCTCGCGCCAGATCCAGCGCACCGGAGAGGTCGCCAATGGCCCGGTTAACAGTTCCCGCTCCCGATAACGCGGAAACAGCCGGTCGCGATAGGACCGAGAGTAAAGCGATCAACACCATCGCAACCATCATCTCCACGAGAGTAAAGGCTCCGTTGCGTTTCATATTATTACATGAAATAACAAATAACAGACGGATGTCAACCGCAATTCAGGGCATGGGAGGGCACGACTGGAGGAAATCCACTCGTTGGGAAAAAAAGGGGGGCGGAATTAAAAAAGAAACGTTAGACGGAAACGGGGGCGCACGACTGGCCCTGCAAATACTTCATTCCCACCGCAATCTGAACCGGCGGAGCAAGCGGGTTTTTGATCTGTTCGATCAGGACGCTGACCGCCATGGCCCCCATGTCCTCCCCCCGGAGTTCGAGGCACGAAATAAGCGGCGCATCGGTATGGAGCCCATCGTGCTGGTAGGTGATCAAGCTGAAGTCCCTTGGAACCAGTAAATTACGCTGCTTGGCGACGGCCGAAAAAACCTTCGCGTAAATTTCAGTGGCCGCGATGATCGCCGTGGGCCGCTTCGCGCCCAGAGCGAGAAAAGCGTCCAGAGCGCGGCCAATGACCTCCTCATTGGACTCTTTCGCCCAGTCCCGCAACGGAACTTGAACGTAAGCCGGGTTCTCCTCGCACCCAAAAAGGCGGATATGCTTTAAAAAAGCTTCCTCGCGCTCGGCGTGATGGGCGTTGATCCCATTATCAGACGAATCCTCGGGGACGTTCCCGTTCTCAATGCTCAAAAAGCCGATGCGTCGATGCCCCAGCTCCACCAAATGCTTCACGGCCTGGTAGGAGCCCGAATAGTTGTCGCACGTCACGGATGAAACCGCCCGATCATCCGGTTTATTCATCAAGACGACCGTGGGCAGCCGCATCTGGAGTTTCTTAAGCCACGGCCCTTGGTCGTAGGTCTTAACAATCACGCCATTGGCGATGCCATTAGTCACCAGCGAGGGGAGCACGTCGCGCTCGATATCCTGGCGGCAAGAGGCAAAAAGCAGGTGCCCGTTGACTGTGCTGGTCTGTTTTTGGATGCCCGCCGCGAACCGCTGGAAAAAGGCTTCGTGGGTCCAGTCCCGGTTCGCGCCGACATCGACCAGGTACGCGAAGGTAAGGGCCTCGGCGACTTTCGCTGTCCCGCCCGCCCGGTTCCGCAGCGGCCGCCGGTAGCCCATTTTCTGGGCCACCGCAAAGACGAGCTCGGTCAAATCCGGCGAAACGTCGGGCTTCCCTCGTAACACGCGGCTCACCGTCCCGATGGAAACTCCCGCTTTTTCGGCAATATCCTGCATCCGAATGCCGAGATGGGTAGGCGCGCTTTTCATTAACTTCACGCTAATGTATTTAGCGGAATGAAATCAACGGCCTTTTTCATACAGACCGTTGATTTTCACTGGAAGTCAGGGATGTGAGGGGACTTCCACGCTGGTTTTCACCGTAATGGATTCCACAGGCCCGGCGGAGCGCACGACCAACGTGGTGTGCGGGTGGTCCTTGTGGCGGAAGCGGAAGGCGTGGTCGAGGTTCTTCTCCTGATCGCACTGGATGGGCTGGTCGGCCTGCACGGCAAACACCGCTTCGGGCGTTTCCATGGTTTCCTTGGCCGGGCGAACCCAACTCAAGGCGACCTCTTTGTTGTCGTCCGGGGGATTGGTGAAGGTAAGCCTGGCCGCGGCGAGCTTGGCAGCGCCGGATTTGGGATCGTCTCCGGAGGTGATTTGCAAAGGCTGCTCCGAACCCAGGTGCCACCGGAAGAGCACCTTTTCGGGTTTTTTGAGCACCACTTCGTCGGTAACGTCCATCCGATGCGCCGTCCAGGTGACCCGCCGCTTCCATTGCTTGACGCCGGGGTAGCCCTCTCCGGCGTTCACGGTAACGGCGCCCCCGTTTTTGTCGATCCGCTCAACGCTGATGGGCGCGGCCACTTTTGCCGGATAGAGATCGTCGCCCACCTGCAAGACATTGTGGCCGACAACGGAATCGTATTTCTCGCGCTTGAGCGGATTATCGTAACCGGCCGTAGCGGCTTCAATCAACACGGCCCGCCCGTCCGCGATGAAGTTAACATGGCCACGGTCATTGTGGTCGTGGCCGTCGTTGGGGAAGGCGCCCTTGACCCACACGCCCGAGGCGTTCTCATCCCAGCCGCTGCGCCATACGGCACAGGTGGCATGCTCGAAGCTGCCCCAGAGCGGCGGCTGGCGCAGAGCGGCTTCGGGGATGGTCAGGCTCACGAGCCCGTTAACGTCATACGGAATATTATGCAGTACATGGCGCAGCACCCATGCAAGCTCCGGATCGCGCGTCAGCCTGACCAAGCGCGCGATTTGCGGCGCCGCGCTAAAGATCGCCCCACGGGCTCCGCCGAAGTTGTCCGACGAATTAATGATCCACTGGCCCGGCTGGTATTGCATGGCGATCCAGCGGGGGAGATTGCGCAAAAAGGGGTGGTCCGCCAAGCGGTTATCCCCCCGGCGGGAGAGGGCATCAGCAGCCATATAGAGCAGCGGCGCGGTGTAGTCCATGGTATAGCCAGCACCCTCGGAAGCGGAGCCGTCCGCTCCGAGATTTTCCACGGTGTGCAGCAGATTTTTGACGGCGAGATCGTACGAAACCGGGTCGGCATCGCGGCCCAGGCTCGCGCAGGCCAGCGCCTGGCCAGCAGCGGGAGCCACCCACTGGTTGCAGGTAAAAGCGGCATTTTTTACGAACCACATTTTCTTCGCCTGCCAGTCGCGCGTAATCCGCGCGGTTTCGCGCCGGTACTGTTCGCGCACTTGCTCCGTGATCTCCGCGGGGAGCGCCCCCGGGGGCAGGATGTCGAGCGTCTGCCAAAGCGCGGAAAGCCCCCGGCCCGTGGCCAGCCATACGCCGTCGTCACCGTCCGGCGGCAGAGAGTGCTCTGCCGTGTAGAGGGTCCAGCCGGGCCGTTGGAGAGGGTTCCAGGTGGCGGTTTCGCGGAGCTGCGCAACGATGCGCTCCAGGTAGGATTTGTCACCGGTCATGACGTAGGCCGCCGCCAGCAACGGCAGGTCGTGCTCGATATACCTAGTCACATCGAGGTCGGACGATCCGATGGCAAACGTCTCGGCCTTCTTCGGGTCCGTCTTGGCCACCACGTAGGTCCGCTTGTCGACTTTGCCAATCCGCCGGTCGCCGGGGTTTTCAAGCTCCTTCAACGACTGGGCACGTTCCACCAACGGCAGATCGCGCACCCGCTGGGCCTCGCGCAGGATGGCGTCAAGTTGCTCCGCCCGCTCGGGATCGGTCTTGACGGTTTCCGGCAGGGCTTTCAACGCCGCGCGGAACGCTTCCGGAGCCTGTGGTTCGGCGGCGTGCACGATGACCGGCGAGGCCAGGAAAAGCCACGCGATGCCAAGCCGCAAGCGATGGCGCACGACGGGGGAAGAGAGGATTTTGTTCATGGGGGGAATCAAGTTTAGCAAGTGTGTTTAACGATGAACTCGGCAATCGGCGTGGGATCGGGCAGGCCGTGGGGGTGATGCAGCCCGCCGGGCTTGATGATCTCCGTGTAGCTGCCGCCCAGCGCCTTGTAGCGCTCGCGCACGACATACGAATTCTCGGTGACGGGCACGACTTCATCTGCATCGCCGATGAGGTGCAACAGCGGAATGCCCGCCTTTGCCAGCACCTCCAGGCGATCCACGGGATTGTTAGGCCAAGCTCTTGCGTCATTTTCAGTCATACCGTAAACGGACAGGCATTTTTCCCAATCCCCGGGGCTCCCGGGGCCGCAGCCCCAGCCCGCGGGCCAGCTCTTGAAATCGCACACCGGATTGTCGGCGTAGATGCAGGAAACTTTCTCCGGGTTGTGGATCGCCCAGTTAAAGGCCGTCAGCCCCCCGCGGCTTAATGCAACGAAAGCCACCTTGGGGGCTAACCCGAAGGTGCCAGTAACAAAGGCGTAAAGCGCGTCGCCCGCGTTGAGCGCTTTTGGGCAACCGTAGTGGTCTGGAATATCCAGGAAAACCAGGTGAAAGCCGCGCTGAACCAGCGCTTCGTCGGCATTGGCAAACGCGTCGAAGAACTCGGGACGCCAGATCCAGGGCCGCCCGGGCGCTTCGTGCGGCGGCGGGATGATCAGGCAATTGCGGCCGTTCAGAGTGCCCTTGCGTCCGGCAAATCCCCGCCAGGCGAAAGGCTCTCCCCATAGGGAAAGATCGAATGAATTCATCGTCATAATATTTAGAAAAGCTGAATGGAGGCGAGCGCAGGAGCGGCGAACGCTAGCTCGATGACCACGCGCAGACGCCGGGTGGCAAACGGCGCCACGCGGTGAAGCCGCTTGTGGCCGATGGTCGTGCCACGGCAGAGCGTCTGCCAGCGGCCGTTGGCATCCTCGGCTTCCACGCGGTGCGCGGCAATCCCCTGGCCAAGCCAGATGGCCTCCTGCAAGCTGATGACCGACACGGTGGCGCTCGCGGGCAGCGCGACTTCCACCCACGCCGGTTCCGCGACAACGCCGGGGCTCCAGAACGTCCCCGGCTCGCCGTCGAGCAGCGCGGAGACAGGACTCTCCGCTGCTTCGGCGCTGGCCTTCAGTGCCGCGTCCTTCGCGAGATCGTGGGCGAAAATCGCATCCAGCGTGCGCCGAAGCTCGGCAACGCGTTCCCCGTCGAGCGCATGCACCAGCCCGTTGGGCATGATCGGCAAATTCAAAAGCAGCAGCGCGTTGCGGCCCACGCTTTGGAAGTAGAGCTCGGTGAGGTTCTCCAGCGAGCGCACCTGGCCATCTTCGGCGGCATGATAAAACCAGCCCGGGCGGATGGAGACATCGCATTCGGCGGGCCGCCACACGCGCGTTTCGCCTTCCGCCGGAGCTTCGCCTTCGTTAAGCAAGCGCGTCAGGTGCTCGGCGGCCTTGGCATCGTTCGCCTCGCAAATACCGGAGTCGCCCGGGAAGCGCACTGAATCCGGGTTCACCGACCCCCAGCAGGTTTCCCCCGCAATGCCGCGTTCGTTGCCCACCCAGCGGACATCCGTGCCGCCGTCGCCGAAGGTCACTGCTTCCGGCTGATGCTCCTTGACCAGCGCGAAAAAGCGCCGCCAGTCGTACTCCTGGCGGCGGCCGTTGGGGCCTTCGGCACACGCGCCATCAAACCAGACCTCGTGCAGCTGGCCATACTCCGTAAGCAGCTCCACGAGCTGGGCGCAGTAGTAATCGTTATAGTGAGGGGAGTCGCCATAGCTCTTTTCATGCCGGTCCCAGGGCGAAAGATAGAGGCCCACCTTCAGCCCTTCCGCGCGAAACGCATCGACAAATTCGCGAACCACGTCTCCCCGGCCGTTCTTCCACGGTGCGTTTTTGACCGAGTGCTCCGTGTATTTCGACGGCCAGAGGCAGAAGCCGTCGTGATGCTTTGCCGTGAGAATGCCGATCTTGAAGCCGCCTGCCTTCGCGGCGCGGGCCCACTGGCGGCAGTCCAGTTCAGCTGGGTTGAAAAGCGACGGGGATTCCGTGCCGTCGCCCCACTCCCGGCCCGTGTAAGTGTTGGGGCTGAAGTGGAAAAAAGCGTTGGTTTCCGTGCGTTGCCAGGCAAGCTGCGCCGGGGAAGGAAGGGGAAGATTCATTAAATTACTTGATATTATTTTTTATGCAGGACATCCGTTCGACGAGCCTCGTCCCCACGGTAACATGCTCCGGCGTCGACCGGGGAAGCGCCATCCGTTTTTGCAGCAGCTCCACCGCCGCGCGGCCCAGTTCCTCCTCCAAAAGAGAAACACTGGTCAGCGGCGGGTTGGAAAATTCGCATTGCGCGGTGTTCATGACCCCGATCACGCTCATCTCTCCGGGCACGGAAATGCCGTGCGAAGGAAGGGCCGTCAACAAGCCCAGCGCATACACGTCCGCCGCGCCGATGATGGCCGTAGGCCGTTCCCGGCCAAGCGCAAGGAAGGCGCGCACGCCCTGCACGATGACATCCTCCAATTCCTCCCCCCGGCCACGGACGGGCGTCTGGATATAGCCGGGGTTTTGCGCAAAGCCGAGAGTCCCCTGCAACTGGAGAAACGCATCCCGGCGCTCGATATGGTGCGGGGTGGTGCGCTCCCGCTCGTCCTCGCTCAGGAACCCGATGCGCGTGTGCCCGAGGGCCTTCAAATGCATCAGTGCGCGGTACATCGCCTCGTAGTTATCGCAAGTGACCGAGGGGACCGCGTGGTCCGTGGTGCGGTGCATCAATAATACGGTGGGAATCGCCGCTTGCAGCGCATGGATCCACGGCTCCGGGGTCGTGATCCTGGCCTTGAGGATGATGCCCCCGACCAGTTTGCGCTCGACGATGGAGGGAAGCACGCCGGAGAGGAGGTCCGGGCCGCAGGAAGCAAACACAACGGGGCCGCCGCACTCCCTGGCGGCTTGCTCCACCCCGCAGAGGAAGTGTTGCTGAAACGGCTCATCCATGAGCGTGCCGTGGGGATCCATATCAACCACATAGCCGATGGTGCCCAGTTCGCCGCCTTCGCTGGCGCGCGGAACGCTGTAGCCAAGCTGACGCGCCGTGGAGATTACCCGTTCCGCCAAGTCGGGGGCAACTTCTGTATTTCCATTCATGACCCGACTGACCGTCCCCAGCGAAACCCCCGCCTGCCGGGCAATGTCCCGCATTCGGGGTTTAAGGGGCGGCTTGTTTGCGATGGGGTTCATGAACATGTTCATACATAAATAGCCTCAAACTTGAAATCGCGCAACCATTTTCCAGGCTATTTCACCAGGATCGGGAGCCTAGGCCTTGTTCATGGGCTGCCTGTCTCCACAGGGACGCAGCAGTCATTTTAACCTAGATTTAATCCTCTCGGCCTATCCAGCCTCTCTCTTTAGTCCCTCCTGCCACAATGAACCGCCTCCACGCTAATCTATGGTATTATATAAAAATTGCTTGCGTTGCATGAAAATAGAATGCAATAACATGAACCACATTTCGGAAACCCAACTCTGAATCGCTCCCTCGGGTCTGTATCCCCCTAGCCCTTTCATCCCTGACCTCTCTGCAACCCCACCCTGTTAATCCTATGAATGAAATACCCCGTCGCGCTCGTTCTCTCGAAACAGCCACTGGCCCAACGGCCAAAAATTCCCGCAGGAAGGCATCCAGCCGACTCCGCGGCACCCCCTATCTCATTTTTTCCATCGCCGCAATGTGCGCGCTCCACTCGGCCAATGCGTCGAGCCAAACATGGACCGGTGCGACATCGGGCGCATGGAGTACACCCACGAACTGGGCCGGAGGCGCGGCGCCGGGAGCGACATCGGGGGTCACCAGCACCGATTACGCGATCTTTAATACGGCGGTCTCCAACACCACGGTGACCATCGATACTTATTTGAACCTCAGCGGCTTCACCTTTACCGGAGCCCCCGGCAGCTACACCATTGGCAGCACGAGCGGCAGTTCGGTGTACCTGACGGCCGGTGGCACCAGCCAGATCACCACCGGGTTGACCAATACCTCCACGGTGATTGAAACCATCAATGCCCCCCTCATCATGCAAGGAGGCTACACGCTCTACAGCAGCGGCGCCAACGGAACCGGCGTCGGCTCGGCCACCTTTGTGATAGGAGGTAGTATTACTACCGCGGCGAGCTCCGGCACGAGCAGCTTGAATTTGCGGGGATCAAACACGAGCGCCAACACGATTAGCGGAACCATCAGCGACGGGACTCGGGCCGCTTTGACGGTAAGCAAGATGGATTCGGGAACCTGGGTGTTTTCAGGCACTAACACCTATACAGGAAAGACCAGCGTTCTCGTTGGCACGTTGAGCATCAACACCATAGCCGACAGCGGGGTCGGTTCAGCCATTGGCGCCGGTTCGATGATTGCTTTTGGCCAAAACACCCTTACCAGTAATACAGGAACGCTCCTCTACACCGGGACCACCACTTCAAGCAACCGCGCCATTGCGATTACCAACGGATCCAACGGCGTGGCCGGTGGGATTATCAACGTCAACTCGGCGGCAACGACGCTGACCCTTAGCGGGTCCGTCAGCACCGCCAGCAACGCTTATGCCTCAACCCTCGCACTCGCCGGTTCCGGTAACGGAGTGCTCAGCGGTAATATCCTCAACGTTGGCACGCTCTCTTTCGTCAAGAACGGGACGGGAACCTGGACCCTTTCCGGCTCCAATGGCTCAACAGGAGCCATCACCGTCAACGCGGGCACCTTGCAAATTGGCAACGGCGGCACCACGGGCGGAATCGACTCCATCTCGGCGGTGAGCGGCAGCAACGGGGCGACTTTGGCATTCTTTCGCTCGGACGCCATCAGCTACGGCGGAGTCATCAGCGGCAGTCTCGCCGTCAAGCAGATCGGCACGGGCAGCTTGATCTTCACCGGGGCCAATACCTACACGGGTCTGACCACCATCGGCAGCGGCACCCTGCAGCTCGGCAACGGCGGTACCACGGGCTCGCTCGCCACCACGGGCACGATCGTCAATAACGGCAGCTTGGTCATCAACCGCTCCAACAGCGTCACTCAGGGGACAGACTTTAGCAGCACGGCCATCAGCGGCAACGGTTCGCTAACGCAGGCAGGCTCAGGAACAACCACGCTCAACAAAGCCAACAGCTACACCGGCCTGACCACCGTCAGCGCGGGGGAACTGGACTTTAATAACACGACGGGAAACGCCATCACGGGTCATTTACTAGTCAACGGCGGCGTGGCCAAGCTACTGGCCGCAAACCAGATCTCCAGCGGCAAAAACCTCACCGTCACTAGCGGCACGTTTGACTTGCAAAACTACAACCAGAGCGTCGCCAACGTACAGTTAACCGGCGGCGTCATCCAGGGCTCCGGCACACTGAGCAGCAGCAACGCCTACGATGTGCAGTCAGGCACGATCAGCGCGAACCTGGCCGGCACGGGGGGCTTGAACAAGACCACCAGCGACAACGCGACCCTCTCGGGTTCCAACACCTACACGGGAGCCACCGCCGTCACAGGCGGCACGCTGACCCTGGATGGCTTGATTGCGGCGAGCAGCGCGGTCTCCGTCAACAACGCGACCCTGGCGGGCAGCGGCACCGCCAGCGGCACCGTCAGCAGCAACAACGCGACCATCCACGGCAACGCCCTGAGATTGGGAGCCACTACGCTCTACGGCACCAGCACGCTGAGCGGCTACAACATTGCCAGCAGCGTAACGGTCAATAGCGGCACCACGACCCTCACCGGGACCACCCAGTCCACCAGCGCGCTTTTCGTTTCCGCGGAAGCTACGCTCAACGCCAACGGCACTATATCCGGAAACGCCAATGTCAGCGGCTTGCTGAAAGGCAAAAGCACCGTCACAGGCAACCTCGCTCTCATCAGCGGCACCCTCGCTCCCGGCAACAGCGCGGGGATCACCACGGTCGAGGGCGACTTCACCGTGGACCGAAACTCCACCTTGGTGGCGGAAGTCAGCGGGAACGTTGCGGGAACCACCTATGACCAGATCAAGGTCAGCGGGAACGTAAGCATTGCCGGAACGCTGAACCTTTCCGACCTGAGCGGCTTGACGTTGGGATCAACGATCACGCTGATCGACAACGCTGGCAGCGGCACGACGACGGGATACTTCTCGACGATCATCACCAGCGGGTCCACCTACAGCGTCACTTCAAACTCCGACTACACATTCACGGTGGGCTCCACGGAATACCTCTTAAGTTACAACACCTCCAGTTCCGCCAGCGGCGCGAATTTCAACGACGTTACCCTGACCGTGGTTCCCGAGCCGGGCTCTTGGGCCATGCTGATAAGCGGCATCGGCATGCTCGCCTTTGGGCAGCGCCTGCGGCGTCGAGCGGCCTAGCAGGCAAATTCTCAAGAGCTTCCCGCGCGCACTAAGCGGCGGGATAAAGTTCAGCAGCCATAGCGCAAGGGGGCTATGGCTGCTTTTTTTCTGCCAGGATCGGTTTTTTACATCCGTAAAAATACCTATGCCAACCTCATCATTTTCCCGGCAGATAAAATTGACATTCATTCGCTAAACTTGGGAACATCAGGCGTCCCTCCATTATGCCTGAACTGATCGCCATTTTCAGTGATGTCCACTCCAATATTGAAGCGCTCCACGCTGTCGTGGCCGATATGGAGCACCTTAATATTCACCGGCGTTACTGCCTCGGCGATGTGGTGGGCTATGGCCCGGACCCGAGCGCGTGCCTGGACTTGGTGCGCGATATGGGCTGCCCGGTGCTGAAAGGCAACCACGAGTCGGCCGTCGGCAGTACGAATTTCCAGCAGGAGATGGAGGCGGAGGAAATGAACACTTCGGCACTGGCCGGGATCGAGCTTTCGCGCAAAGTGCTCTCCGTCGAGCAGTGCAACTGGCTGCGGCAGTTGCCGCTGACATTGAAGGAAGAGAACGTGGAGTTCGTCCACGGCTCGCTCGACGCCCCCGGCGAGTGGTGGTACGTGCTCAGCCCGGATGATGCCCGGCTTCACTTCGAAGCGCAGACTCGGCCGCTCTGCTTCTGCGGGCATACGCACAACCCCATGGTCTGGCACCTCGACGGCAGCCGCCTTTCGGTTCGGCCCGGCGTTGGGCGCATCCCCGTTTCCGAGCGCGGAAAAACGCTCATCAACGTCGGCTCCGTGGGCCAGCCCCGGGACCTCAATTCCGACGCCTGTTACGCCGTCTACTCCCCCGAGGGCAAGTGGGTGCAATTCCGCCGCGTGCGGTACGATCTCAATAAGACGAAGCGGAAAATAAAAGAAGCCGGGCTGCCCAACTACACCGCGAAACGGCTTTCGGAAGGCCGGTAGCGGCACTTTCCGCCCAGAGGATCCGGGAACAGCGTCGAGATATTACGCCGCGGTACCGGAAGACACACCCTTGATGTCTGCAAGTGCAGACAGTTTCGGCGGCAACGCCATGGATTCCCCTGCCCGCTGGCTCCAGCAGCGAACCGGCCAGGGCCCTTGGCAAACGTAAGGCCCGGTAACGATTACCCCCCGGCCAGAGCGTTCCCATTCGATAACTTCGCGTACGGAGAGCTCTCGAAAAACGGATCATTCCGGCCCCCCCGGCGGCAAAGCTCATGAAAAACACGGTCACAGTGGTAGTGATAACGCTCAACCGGCCCGAATGTCTGCGCCGGTGCCTGGCAGCGCTGCAAGCGCAGACCGTCGAACCCGCCCAGGTGATTGTCGTGGACGCCTCGCACGACCAGCGCAGCCGCTCGGTGACGAAGCGGTTTCCAGAAGCGCTCTACCTGGCGCAACCGGAGCCCTCCAGCCATAGGACCGCTTCGCGCAACCGAGCGCTGCTGGAGGCCCGGGGCGACATCGTCGCTTTTCTGGATGACAACGCCTACGCCCACCCGGACTGGCTCCAAAGCCTTCTCGGAGCCTACGACAGCCCGAAGATCGGCGGTGTGGGCGGCCGGGCACTCAATGGGCAGCGGGAGGAGGCGATCGCGGAAGGCGTGGGGGTGTTGCAGCCGAACGGCTTTCTGACGGGCAACTTCGCCAGCGATCCCGGGGAAATCATCGAAGTCGATCACGTGACCGGGTGCAATATGTCCTTCCGCCGAGAGGTGCTGGAGCGCCTGGGCGGGTTCCGCGAGGATTTTGGCGGCCTTTCCAGGCTCTACGAGGACTCGGATCTCTGCCTCCGGGTCAAGGCGCTCGGCTACGGCCTGCGCTTCCAGCCAGAGGCTTGCGTGGACCACGCAGGCGCGCCCCAGGAGGAGGGGCAGCGCTGTAGCCCTTCCGACTATTACTACAGCCGCCTCAATAGCTGCCTCATGCTGGTGCGCCATTTCGGGGTCTCGCCGATCCTGTGGCGCTTCCCGCTCGCGATAGCCTGGCAGTCGGCCCACGAGCTGCTCCGGGGCGCGGGCGGCGCGCTCTGGCGGTTCGCGGCATCCGGCGCGGGCCTGGCGGCGGGAATGGTCCGTGGATTCTATGTTTACCTGAGGGATGGGACGGACCCCATCCGGCGCGATGCGGGAGCCGAGGCGATCCGCAAAGCGCTCCGGGCGCACGCCGCGCTCTCGGCAACCGATCGCCCCGCAAGGAGATAACCTGATGCGCATTTGTTTCATCCCCCCGATGAGGAACGATGATTTGCCAAGTCTCGGGAAGGCCGTCGCCACGATTGTACCGGAAACCCCATGCGGAAAGGCGGCTCTCCCACAATGAACATTGCCCATTTTGCCAGCGATTTTTACCCCACCCTCGGCGGCGTGCCGGAGTTCGTGCGTCAACTAACCCGCGAACAGCAGGCGACCGGGCACCACCCGCTCATCGTCACCAGCCGCTGGCCCAAGACGCTGCCCAAGTTCGAGCTTTACGAGCACATTCCCGTTCACCGCACGGTCTTCCGCGTACCGGAATCAAACTGGTGGCAACTCGCGGGCGCTGCCGTGCTTTACGCGCCCACGCGGCTGCGGCTGTTGCGGATTCTCCAGGAGCACGAGGTGGAGGTGATCCATATCCAGGGCATCGGCACCAACGCGTTCTACGCGCTCCAGGCCAGCCGCCAACTGAAGCTACCGCTGGTCGCAACGCTGCACGGCGAGCTTTCGGCGGACCGGAGCGGGCTCTGCCAGCCCTCAGCCTTCGCGCGGAAGCTGCTCCGGAGAGTCCTGGACACGGCTGATGCCCTCACGGTCTGCTCGCAATACACGCTGCGCGAGGCGGAGGCGTTCTACGGCAGGGCCCTGGGCGAGCGCGCCCGGGTGATCCCCAACGGCGTGCGCAATGAGGAGTTCACGGCGGCGTTGCCCCACGCCCATCCCCGCCCCTACCTGCTCGCCATCGGGCGGCACGTGGCGCAAAAGGGGTTTGACCTGTTGCTGCGGGCATTCGACATCCTCCTGCGCTCCGGGTTCGTGGATCACGATCTGCTCATCGCCGGGACCGGGCCCGAACACGGGGCGCTGGAGCATCTGGCGAAGGACCTCGGGATTTCGGACCGGGTCTGTTTTCCCGGTCCGGTGGACCGCCCGGCGACCGCCCGCCTCTTTGCGGGATGTTCCTTTTTCGTCCTGCCTTCGCGCACGGAGCCGAGGGGAATCGCAACCCTGGAGGCGATGGCCGCGGCGAAGGCTGTGGTGGCGACGCGCGTAGACGGAGTCCCGGAAATCATCACCCATGAACAAAACGGGCTGCTGGTGGAGCCGGAAAACGCCGGAGCGCTGGCCAACGCAATGGTGCGCCTGATCACCGACCGGGATTTGCAGACGCGCCTGGGGGCCGCCGGACGGGAGAAGGCCCGCTGCCTGGACTGGAGCTGCACTGCCGCCAAGTACGATTCGATTTACGAAGCCCTTGAGCATGGACAAACCACGGGACGCCTCGTTTCGCCATGATGCGCCCCCGTTTTCTTACCGGAACTTGTTCTTCTTCTCAAATGACACCTGATCAACTCAATGCCGCCCTGCGCCAGAAATGGCCGGGGCTTCACCGCTGGGCGCGCGGCGTATTCAGCTCGGCGCTCATGCGCCACCCCGCCCTCCCCTGCCCCGCGCTGCCGCGCATCCTGGATGAAAAGCGGATATGGGTGCATCCCCGCTTTGGCGCAACGCCGCTGGAGGTCAAACCGCACGTGCGCGACTGGCTCGCCCGGTATCTCCACACCGGCAGCACGTTCTTCGACGTGGGGGCCTATGTGGGCTGGCACTCCATTTTCGCGGCGCGGATCGTGGGCCGCGAGGGCCGCGTGGAGGCCTTCGAAGCCTCGCCCACCAATGCCTACTACCTGGATTACCACCGCCGCAAAAACCGCCTCTCGCAAATGGAAGTCGTGCGGGCCGCCGTGGCCAGCGAGGACGGGGGGGAACTCCTCTTTCATTTGATCAACGGCGGCGACTCGACGAGCAACTCGATTCACTGCGGCGAGGCCTCCAGCCATTTGGAGGGCAATCAGGTTCTGTCGGCGGTCTCCGTTGCAACGACCACGCTGGATGCCCACGCGGCCGTCCAACCTCCAGACTTGGTCAAAATCGACGTCGAGGGAGCCGAGCTATTAGTCCTCAAGGGGGCCGTGGATCTGATGTCCTACCGCCGCCCGCCGATCATCCTGGCCGCGCATCCCGCATGGCTGCCGGAAGGGGCGCGCGCCGCCGATATTTTCCGGCTCATGCACCACCGCGAATACGAAATCTATGAACCGGACGGCACGGCGGCCACGTGCCTTGAGTTCGCGGACTACCTCTGCCTGCCCAACGAATATCTATCTTAAAAAGCCTGGGGGGATGGGCGACGCTCTTCACATTGGACTCGTGACCGACTCCGGCACCTTCGCCGGGGCCGAAAGACATATTCTCGACCTGGCACTCGGGCTGCGGGAGAAGGGCGGCCAGGTCAGCCTGGTCTGCCCGGGCGAGTCTCCGCTGGCCAGCCGGGCCCGCGAGGAAAGCCTTTCCGTCATTGCGATGGAAAAGCGCGACGGCTTTGATTCCCGAGCCGTGCGGTTGCTCCGCTCGCTACTGTGCAAAGGGGGGCTCGATATTCTCCACGCCCACACCGGGCGCACAGCGCTATGGGCCGCGATGGCGAAATGCGTCTCGCACCGGGGAAAGGTTATCGCCACCCAGCACGACCTTCCCCCCGCCCCAACGGGCCGGAGGGGCCTCAACGGCATGGCCTCACGCCTCGGCCACGGCTGGCTCAACGCCACGCTCAACCATGTGATCGCCGTTTCCGATGCCGTGAAGCACGGCGCGCTGCGTCGCGGCCCCATCCGGCCCGGGAAAATCTCGGTCATCCACAACGGCATCCGCGATCCCGATCGCTCGCGGCTTCGTTCGCCCCTGGAGCTCAGAGCGCAGCTCGGTATCGGGAACGCTCCGCTGCTCGTCTGCACCGCCCGGCTGGAACCAGAGGAGGACATCGCCACGCTGATCCGCGCCCTTCAGCGCCTGCCCGACCCGAGGCCCTTCTGCGTCATCGCGGGCGAAGGCTCCGAGCAGGCGCGGCTCGATACCGAGATCCGGTGCCGCAACCTGGCCGATTGCGTGCGGCTCGCCGGGGGGCAGGCCGATCCCCTCTCGCTCATCCACGCAGCCGATCTCTTCGTGCTGCCCAGCCTGGCCGAGCCCTTCGGCCTGGCGATTCTCGAAGCCATGGCGCTGGGGAAACCGGTGATCGCCATGCGCGCGGGAGGGCCGCCGGAAATCGTGGACGAACAGTCCACGGGCCTGCTCGTGGCGCCCGAAAACGACGACGCCCTGGCGCGGGCCATCCGCACGCTGCTCAATGCGCCGGACCTCGCGCTCGCCTTCGGGCGCAAGGGACGCGCCCGGTTCCTGGAGCACTTTACCGTAGAGCGCATGGTCAACGCCATCGCCCCCATCTACGCCCAGCTGAATCAACCTCGCCAATGAATCCCCGCCCATCGCATCCCGCTGCGGAAGGCAAGTCTTGGCCCGGTATAGATGGGACCGCGTGGAGGGGCCCTCTGGCGCGTATTGATCACCGGGGGCTGCGGCACGGGAAGCCACGCTCCCCCATGGGCACGGAAAGGCTATGAAACCACGGAACGTTCTATTTTTCGACCATACGGCGCGGCCGCGCGGCGGTGAGATCGCGCTCCTGCGGCTGATCTCCGCACTGGACCGCGAACGCTACCACCCACTGGTCGTCCTGGGTTCCGCGGGTGAATTTCAGACGCTGCTGGCGGAGGCCGGGATCGAGGCGCACTACTTGCCTTTGCCCAAAGGCATCGCCGATGTCCGGAAGGAAAAGCTCGGGCCCTCGGCGCTCCTCTCCGCAGGGAAAGCAGGGGAATGCTGGAGCTACGCGCGCAGGCTGGCGGCTTTCATGGAAAGCCATGACGTTGATCTGCTGCACACTAATTCGCTAAAGGCCGACCTGATCGGGGCCGCCGCGGCCTGCCGCGCCCGGGTCCCGCTGATCTGGCACGTTCGCGACCGGATCGCCTCGGATAGTTTGCCCGCATTGGAGGCCAGCGGCTTTCGGCTCGCCTGCCGTTGCCTACCGGATCATATCATCGCCAATTCCCAGGCCACGCTGGAAACCCTTGGCCGGGCGGCACGCGGAAAGGCCACGGTGGTCTACGACGGGCTTCCGTTCCCGGATTTCGCCCCAGTACCGATCCCTCCCGGGCCGCCGGTGATCGGGATCCTGGGCCGGATCTCGCCCTGGAAAGGCCAGCACGTCTTCCTCAACGCCGCCGCTCAGATCAGGAAGAACTTTCCCCGCGCCCGCTTCCGGATCATCGGCGCGCCGCAGTTTGGCGAGGAATTCTACGAACAGGATCTGCGGGCATTAAGCCAACGGCTCGGCCTCGCGGGCGCGGTGGAATTCACCGGCTTTGGAAAAGACCTCAAGCGCGAGATCGAGCAGCTCACCGTGCTGGTCCATGCCTCCACCCTGCCCGAGCCCTTCAGCCAGGTGGTATTCGAGGCGATGTACTATGCGCGCCCCATCGTGGCCCCCCGGGCCGGTGGCGTGCCGGAAATCGTCGAGGATAATGTCACAGGCATCCTGGTCCCGATGGAGGATGACCAAGCCATAGCCTGCGCGGTCGAGTCCCTGATCGCCGCTCCCGAGTGCGCCCGCCAGATGGGGGCGAAAGGGCGGGAGCGCTTATTGCATTATTTCCTGGCCGAGCCAGCCGCGCGCAAAATCGAGTCCATTTACTCGACGCTTTTACGCGAGGGAACGCCCCGGTAAAGCCCCAAGCCCAAGCTCAAGGCCGCGCCGACCAGCAGCCCGCCAAGAAGGCCAAGCATGGAGAGCTTGACGCGGCTGGGGCCCACCGGCTCAGAGGGCAGAATGGCCGGTTCGAAAACGCGAAGATTCGTCAGCTCGACGCCCCTGGCAATGTCGGCTTCCCTCAGGCGTTTGAGGATGGCCTCGTAAAGCGCCCGGTCGGTTTCCACATCGCGGAAGAGGACGTTGTAGGGAAGGGCCTGGCGGTTGAGCAAAAGGGCGGCATTCTCCTGCTCTTTCAGCGCCGCTTCGAAGCTCTTCTCCGTAACGACGGCCTCCTCATAGCTAGCCCGGATCAGCTCCGGCATTTTCAGCACGGCGGCCCGCAGCGCCTCCCGGGCATCCAGCAGCTGCGCGCGCACTTGGAGGTTCTTTGGGTGCTTGTCGGGATAGCGTAGGCTGAGCTCGGCAATTCTTACCTCCAGGGAGGTGATTTGCTGTTTGCATTCCAGCACCGATGGATGCTCTGAAACCGCCGCGATGCCAAGCAGTTCCCGCACGTCGCCCGCGTGTTCCATCGCCTTGAGGTAGTCGGCTTCGAGCCGCAGCCGCACGGCCTTGGCCTCGGTGAGCTGGGCCTTCTGGGTTTTAAGCTTCGCCACCAGGGCCTCCTGCTTTTCCTCCACCAACAAGGAACCGTGCAATTCTTTGTAGGTTTGCAGGGCTTCCTCGGAATGTTGCAGCTTGGCTTTGAGGTTCGCCGCTTCGTCCACCAAGTACTTCACCGCCAGCCGCGAGGTGGAGGCCCGCTGCTCCATGAGCGTCGCGAGGAACTCGTCGGCAAGCGATTGCGCCAGCCTTTGCGCCGTTTGCGGATCGCTGAACTCCCCGGTAATATCAATGAGGCGGGGGCCTTTGCGAATCTCGACCCTCGTGCTCCCCAGGACGCGGTCAATCGCCTCCTCGGTGGACAACTCCCCCGCTCCGCCCGCAAAGGCAGGGCAGCTGCGCAGACCGTGCTTCTCCACCACGTTTTTGAGGAAGGCGCGGCTGCGGAAGTTGGCCACGATGGTCGCCACGACCTCCTGCTGGCCGGTGTCTTGGGCGCGCGGATCGTCGGATTTGAGCGGATTGGTTTCGTCGGCCATGATTTCGATGACTGCGATGGAACGAAAGATGGCCGCCTGCCGGGCCGCATAGCCCAGGCCGATGAACAGGCCCGCGAAGGCGCAGAGCGCGATCAGCCACGCCTTTTCGCGCAGGGCACGGCCCGCTCCACGAAAGCTGAATTTCCGGATCCCGCCTTCGTTTTCAAATTCGCCGGTATCTTTCATAGGATCCTTTCGCCGACCAAGTGAGACCGCCAGGGAGGGGAGGAGGGACCTTAAGCCGCGTGCGCCCTCCCTCAACGCGGCGCCTGAGCTTTACTCCACGGGCACCTTGCAGATGACGCAGGTTCCCGAGCCAGGCGCAGATTGGAAGAGCAACTCGGCCTCGATCAGGTCCGCACGGTAACGCATTGAGGCCAGCCCGAGGCCGGAGGAACGCCGCTCACCGTCCTCCATACCATGGCCGTTATCGGTCACCGAAAGCGTCAAGAGTGCGTCCGTTTTGCGCATCCGGACGGTGATGCAATTACCCCCGCTGTGGCGCGCGGCGTTGTGCATCGCCTCATGCGCGATGCGAAAAAGCTGGATGGCGATCGTCTCGTTCTTCAGCCCCGCGGGCCAGCCGCCCTCAATGCCGCATTTGACGGGATAGGCGGCGCACAACTGCGCGGCGACACTCCGCAGCCTGGCCACAAAGCCCTCCCCGGCCAGCGTCTCGGGCGCGAGGTTGTAGACCAGCTCGCGCGTCCGGCCCGCCATTTGCCGCGTCAGGTCGGCGATGTGGGCGGCCACCTTGGCCTGCGTTTCGTCGCCTTCGGCAAGGCGCTTTTCCAGCAGCTTGGAGATCAACGCCGCCGCCGCGAGTTCCTGGCAAAGCTCGTCGTGAAGATCGCACGCCAGGCGGCGCAGCTCCCGTTCGCTGGCCTCAACGATCTGCTTTTCGAGCCGCCGAATCGCGGAAAGATCATGAAGACGCCCCGCGACCCCGGTCGTCTCGCCTCGCGCGTCGCACACCCGGTGATGACTGATCCGGCAGGGCAGCTTATTGCCCAGCGTGAGGTTGCAGCTCCGCACGACGCCGTCGGACAGCACGGCCTCCTCCTGCCGGAGCACCAGGCAGGCGAAACGGGCCGGGAAAAAGCGCGCCATGGGGCTGCCGATCAGTTCGTCAAGTTCCACGCCGAAGAGCGCCGCACACCGCGGATTCGCAAACCGGCATACGCCAGCGAAATCACGAAAATAGAGCGCGTCCGGGGCGCTCCGGACCATGGCGGCAGAGATTTCGCCATAGGGAACTGGCGTCGACGGGAGTTGGGCAAGTTTCATTTGGATGCGGGTTCGTTTTTGCACGAAGCCTCGCTCGCCGCCTGAAGGAAAAAACCATGTTTCCCCCGGCTTGCAGCCATTGATCCGCCGATGGGGGCCCTCCGGGTAGGAACGCGCTGAGGCTTGGCGATCCCCGCATCGCTCGGAGCGGCACAGCCCCCGCCCCGCCCCAACCCTCAATATAAAATATAAAAGCAGGCGCCCGGTCCTGTTTAGGGAACCGGGCGCATGCCTGGCAGGGGAAGTGGGATAAAGAGCGTCAGATCCGCACCCCGATGGGCGGCTGCGGCTTGACGGCCACGACGGGGGCCACGAGGGGAAGATTCCGGTTCCGCGCGAGCGTGAGCACCAGGGTCGGGTCCTCGGCGCGGTATTGATGAAGCTTGTTGCGCAACGTTCGCACGCTGATCTTGAGCAGGCCAGCGGCGCGCGTCCGGTTCTGGTTGGTGATTTCCAGAGCCCGGAGAACTTGCCTCTTCTCCATCTCCTCCAGCGTGAGCAGCGGCTCGCCGCCCGAAGGGCTCGCGGAGCTTTCGCCGTTGCGCTGGGGAAGCGCGCCAATGCGCTTGGTGTCGAGCCACTGGAAGGATTCGGCCTCCAGGCGCGTGCCGCCATCGGTCAGCATTACGGCGCGGTCTAGGACGTTCTCCAGCTCGCGCACATTCCCCGGCCAGGAGTAGGCCATGAGGTGCCGGAGCGCCTCCTCGGAAATGCCGCACGGCTTGCCGCCGGAGGTGGAGCGCTCCAGCCAGTCGTAAACCATGGCGGGCAGGTCGGCGATGCGTTCGCGCAACGGCGGAACGTGCAGGATGGAACGGCTCAGATACTGGTGGAACTCCGGCAGGAAGCCGCCGCGCGCCACGCAACCGGCGAGGTCGCGCTGCGTCGTGGCTACCACGCGGATATCCAGCTCCAGGCTGCGCTCGCCGCCCAGGCGTACCCACTGACCGGTTTTCAGCGCATCCAGGAGCTTCACCTGGACACACAGAGGCAGTTCGGAGACCTCGTCGAGAAGCAGCGTGCCGCCCTGGGCGAGTTCCAACCGACCGCCCTTGAGCACCCGGCGGCAGCCGCCATCGTCGCAGGTCTCGGTGATCCGGCCAAAAAGTTCGTTTTCAAGCGCCGACTCCTCGGCTCCGGCGCAGTTGACCCGCACCAGAGGCCCGTCGGCCCGCGTGCTGGCGCGGTGCACCATCCCAGCCACGCGGCACTTCCCCGTGCCCCGTTCGCCGGAAATGAGAATCGGGTCATTGCCCGCGCCCATGTGGGCCACCAGCGAGCGCAGGTGGCGGATTCCGGGCGAATCCCCCACCATCTCTCGCTCGCAGCAGAGTTCCCCCTCCAGGTAGCGGCGCACCTGCAGGCCGTGCCGGAATGCGGCGGCCCGCTCCATGGCGGCGCGGAGCGCATCCAGGGAATACGGCTTGCCCAGGTAATCAAACGCCCCTGCCCTCAGGCAGCGAATGACGGCTTCCCCGGTGCTGTTTCCGCTCAAGACAAGAGCAATGGGCGGAAGCTCCATGCCGGCGGTCCGCGCAAGCAAATCGCTTCCGCTCCCATCCGGCAGGTCGAGATCGACCAGCAGCAAATCAAAGAATTCCTGCTTTAGGAGCCGGTCCGCTTCGGCGAGCGTCCCGGCGGTTGCAACCGAGTATTGTTGCGAGCGCAGAAAGGCCTCAAGCACCCTGCGGCCCGACGGTTCATCATCGACGATTAGGATTTTCTCAAAATTCATGAGGCCGCCAGAATACGCCCACCAATGGGATGGACAATCGGGTGGCGGCACGTTGCGCGCGTGAGCCTTTCCCTGAAATGGCCCCTCTGAAAATCAGAAGACGAGGGCGAACTGCAACCCGACCGCCAAGGCGTTGTCCTGGCGGATCAAGGCTCCGGGGTTGAAAAGATACTGGATATCGGGCTGCACCGTGAGCCATTCGCTGGCTTTGAATTTGTAGGTGGCTTCGAGAACCGCCTCATGATGCGCCTCGGGCGGTTCCCCGGCTGCGTCACGCAGGGCGGAGCTGACCCGGGTAAAACTGAACCCCAGGCCTGCAATGTCCTCCCCCCGCCCGGGGATGAGCCCTTTGAAGGTCAGCCCCGTCTCACCGTAGAACGGCACCACGCTGCGCTCCGCGGGCGCGCCGCCGATGCGCAGAAAGGCATTGATCCCGGCATCCTTGCTCCCCGGTTCCCGCCACAGCGGCTGATCGGCGACAACGTAACCGCCCGCGTCGGAGATCCGGCCTTTTTCCGGAAAGGCCTCATTCTCCGCCGGGGTGTGGTAGAACGCGCCGAGCTTGTACGTGCCTCCATCCTTTCTGGGCGTCCACGCGGCCTCCGCCAGGGCCAGGGCTCCCCGCCGGGCATCGAGGGTCCAGTCGAGGCCATGCGGATTCCCTACCGCGTCGCCCACGTCGCCATCGTAGAGGCCCACCTGGATGGAAAAAGTCTCCCCGGCTTTCCACCGAGCCCGCACCCCCGGCCCGGCGACCGGGTAGACTGGGGCACGGAAATTCCGGGCAATGAGCGGAATGGACCCGAAGGCGCTGTTGATGAAATTCGCCCCGTTTTCTGACAAAAAGAACTCGTTATCGGTAAGCAGCTGCCCCGCGCGAAGGGAAAAACCGCCCACCTCCTGTTGCAGCCAGACTTCGTAGAGGCGCAGGGAATCGTAGGTGTCGATATTGCTCACGCCGTTGAAGTCGTGGACGTACTTATCCGTGAGGCTCGCTCCGTGAGGGTAAAGCCCGCTCACCAGGAAGCTTCCGCCGCTCCAGTCCACGAGCTTGTCCAGATCCCCCTGGATTCCCACGTTCAGGACAGCATCGTAAACCGCCCCCTGCCGGTACCCGCCCAACAGGTTTCCAAAGCCCTCGCCGGTGTAGGAAATCGGAAACGTCAGCCCCGGCTTTTGCTCCGGCGCATCTCCTGCCCAGGCCGTGAAAGGGGAAAGCAACCCCAGAAACAAAACTGGCAATATCCATTTTTCCATATCCAAACGCTCCCATAATGAAATATGGTCTCGAACCGGAAGTCGAATTCGATCTTTAGCAATTCTGCGCAAAAGAATGAACAAAAAGGATCCGGTGTTTGACTCTGTTCTAAACTGATCCCTAAACCGTGCGCTAATGTACGGAGCCCAACCGGGTCAGCCTTGACATCATAGATCGCAAATGATGAGTAACGGATTCCTTTGCCGAAAGTGAACGCTTGAATGAGCCCTATTTTCCCGCGAAAAAAAAACCAGACCAGCACACCGTCTCCATCCAAGAGCAAAAAGCAACCCGCTGGGCCATTGCCCGCCGCACCGGAGAAAGATGATGCTCCGGCGCGTACTCCGGACTCCTTTGCCAAAGCGCAGATAGAGGACGAGGAGATCCAGTTCCAGAGGGCCATGCTCAACGGCATTCCCGACCTGGCATGGATGAAGGACAAAGACGGCATTTTCCTGGCCGTCAACAAGGCGTGGACAAAGTTCCTGAATAAACCGGCCAGAGCGGCGGTGGGGAGATCGGTGCTCGAAGTCTTTGGCGAGGAGGTCGGCCGCAGGCTCTACCTCCAGGACCTTGATATCATCAAAGCGGGAGTCCCCAAGCGGTTCGAAGAGTTCTTCATGGTCAACGGCAAGCCGGTTTGGGTCGATACCATCATCACCCCGTACCTGGACGCGAAAAACTGCGTCTCGGGGACCATCGGGATTGCCCGCGATATCACCGAGCGCAAGCACGCCGAGGAGCGTATCTTGCGCACCCAGCGGATGGAGAGCCTGGGAGTGCTCGCCAGCGGCATCGCGCACGATCTCAATAACATCCTGGGGCCGATCCTCATGGCGACCTCCATGCTCCAGGAAAATATCAAGGACGAGGCCAACCGGGAGTTGATCGGCATCATTGAGGAAGCCGCCCAGCGCGGAACCGACATCGTCGGCCAAGTCCTCACCTTCGCCCGAGGGGCCAAGGGCCAGCGCAAAACGGTCGACACGCGCTACTTGCTCGAACAAGTCGAACGCATCCTGCGCAAGGCCATGCCCGAGACCGTCAAGTTCATCACCAACCTTCCCGAAGATTTATCCAATATCACCGGCGATCTCACCCAGCTCCACCGGGTCTTCATGAACCTCTGCGTGAACGCGCGGGATGCCATGCCCTCCGGAGGCCAGCTGACCCTCAGCGGCCATAATACCGAGGTGGACCAGGTAGCCGCCGAGCACAACCCCGACGCACAGCCCGGCCACTACGTCTGCATCAACGTCGCCGACACGGGCATCGGCATACCGGAGCAAATCCGGGAAACCATTTACGATCCGTTTTTCACCACCAAGGAGATCGGCAAAGGCACCGGTCTGGGGCTCTCGACCGTGCTCGCCATTGTGAAAAATCACGGCGGATTTGTGACGCTCAATTCCAAGGTGGGCAACGGCTCAGTTTTCTCCGTCTACCTGCCCTCCACCCAGAGCAAGGTCCAGCCCGAAAAGGCCCCCCCCGTGACGCTGCCCCCCAACGGCAAGGGCGAGATGATCCTGGTCGTGGACGACGAACTGCCGATCTGCAAAATGATCGAGACGATCCTGACGAAAAAAGGCTACCGGGTCCTCACAGCCCTGGGCGGCCACGAGGCGCTACGGCTTTTCGCCGAGCATCACGAGCAAATCGGGGCCGTCCTGACCGACCTCGCCATGCCTGAAATGGGCGGCGTGGAGCTCATCCGGCGGCTCAAGGCGGCCCAGCCCGGTCTCCCAATCATCGCCTCCACCGGCCAATCCAGCGAGCAGCGCTACAACGACCTCAATTCCCTGGACGTGCAATGGCGGCTCTCAAAGCCCTACGGCGCGCAGCAGCTCCTCGCCATCGTGCGCGAGGCAGTAACGTCCCGGGCTTGACATCCCCACCCCGTCCGGGGCCACTCTCGCGGAATGTTATTGAGGACCCGTCAACCCCTTGCCCTTCACGCGCTTTGTGCGATCGGCGGCATCGTGGCGGCGGATCAGCTGAATTCACCCCACTGGGCCTGGGCGGCGGCGCTGGGTAGTGCACTCTGGATCGCATGGGGTATCGCCCGGCAAAAGCGGGAGCGCGCGGCCCGCTGGCTCGCGGCGGCGGCCACCGTCAGCCTTTTCTTTGCATGGAACGCCTACCGGCTCAGCGACGGACCGGGAGCCGCACTGGTCCGGACGGTGCCGCCCCGGGGCTGCGTCGTCAAAGGCACCGGCATCGTCGACAGCGAGCCGGAGCCGGACCGGCGCTTCCACCTCCGGCTGGAGGCGCTCGACCTGGGCGACGGCAAACCCACGGCCGTCCGCGCCCCGGTCATCGTTCGCTGGAACAACCGGGGAGCGCTTCATTACGGCGACCGGATCGAGTTCACCGGCGACCTGCACCCCATCCCCCCGCCCCGCAACCCCGGCACGTTCGACAGCCCTGCCTACTGGAGAACCCAGGGCATTACCTGCGAGCTGCGCATCCGCTTCAACAACGACGTGCGCCTCATCGAGTCCAACTGCGGCCGCCCCTTCGTGGCCCACTCCATCGCGCTGCGCCACTGGCTGGAAGGCGTACTCGCGCTCGACCTCGAAGATTCGCCCGACCTGACGGCGCTCATCCAAAGCATGGTCCTCGGCTCCCAGGGCGATTCCATGGAGGAAACCCGCGCCCTCTTTCAGTACACCGGCACCATGCACCTCTTTGCCGTCAGCGGCATGAATGTCGCCATGCTGGCCGCAGTCGCCACCAGCGTGCTCATGGCTCTGGGGCTCCCTCGGCGCGCCATGGCCATCACCGTGATCCCTCTCTTGTGGGCTTACTGCTACGCCACAGGGCTCACCCCCAGCAGCCTGCGGGCGACCGTCATGGCCACAGTCTACCTGGGCGGCCTACTGCTCAACCGTTTCGCGCTCTCCTGGAACACCCTGGGAGCCTCGGCACTGGTGCTCCTGGTGGCAAACCCGGGCAACCTGTTCACCTCCGGCTTCCAGCTCTCCTTCCTGATGGTCGCCTTCCTGTTCCTTTGCACCGGGCCCATCCAGCGCCGGGTGACACCCTGGGTCGAGCCCGATCCGTTTTTGCCCCAGACGCTCTGGTCCCCGTGGCTGCGGGCGCGCACTTGGGGGGCCCGGCATCTATTGGAAGGGGTGGCCGTTTCGACCGTCGCCTGGCTTGGCTCCACGCCGCTCATGATTCATTATTTTCACCTCTGGTCCCCCTCGACAGTCCCCGCCAACCTGATCGCGGCGCTGCTGACCTGGGGGATGCTGGTAACGGGCCTCGCAGCCGTAAGCGCCGGGCTTTTTTGCAAAGGGCTCGCCATTGTCTTCAACAACGCCAACTGGCTGATCGCAAAAACGCTGCTCTCGGTAGTCTCCGGCATCGCCTCGGTGCCCTACAGCCATGTTTTTGTCGAAACCCCATCGCTGGGGCCCACGCCGCTGTGCGAGGTCGAGGCGCTCGATCTCCCTGGCGGCGCGGCCATCCATGTGCGGATCAACTCAAAGGAGCAAGGCCAGCGCGACTGGCTGGTGGATTGCGGCAACGAGAACGCGGTGACGTTTACCGTGGCCCCGTACCTGCGGAGCCGGGGCGTCAACCGGCTCCAAGGCGTGGTGTTGACCCATGGCGATGCGCAGCACATCAGCGGCCTCCTAACGCTGCTCAAGGAAACGCCGGTTGACGAGGTCGTCGACTCCTACCTGCCCGACCGCTCCCCCTCCCGCAAAGCGATCCAGAAAGAGCTCGCCGATCAGGCACGCGGGAAATCGCTCGTTTGCCGGGGCGACCAGCTCACCCTTGCGCCGGGGGTAACGCTCCATGTCCTCTTCCCCCCCGAGGGGCTGGAGGCCGGGCGCGCGGATGACAAAGCCCTCGTCCTGCGGCTCGACGCGGCGGGGCGACGCATCCTGCTTTCCTCTGACGCCGGGTTCCGCACGGAAAGCTGGCTGCTCGAAAACGCAGCCCCAGGCGAACTCCGCGCCGACGCCTGGATCAAGCAAACCCATGCGACCGACCTCTCCGGCACGCCGGACTTTATCGAAGCGGCCCACCCGTCGCTCATCGTCGCCTCCGGGGCCACGTTCCCGGCGCAGGAGCGAATCAAAGAAGAATGGGCCCAGGCAGTGCAGGCACGGGGAATCCGCCTTCTGCGGCAGGACCTCGGCGGGGCGGCCTGCCTCCGGATCGGCCCAAAGGGAGAGTGGAGCGCCGGAACGTTTCTCTCCAATCCTACCGAGAATTGAAAGTCATTGGTATCAGCGCCGTTTCATGATTCCTTAGAGGACCATGTCCTACCACGACCTTGAAGCGAAACTCCTCGACTGGATGGCCCGCCCCGCAGGCGGCATTCCCGAGGCAGAGTTCGACGCCTTGGCACTGGAAATCCACCACTTTCAGCGCGAAGCCAACGCCCCGTACGACCAGTTTTGCCGTCACGAAAAAGCGCGCGTAAAGCACTGGTGGGAGATCCCGGCGGTGCCAACGAGTGCCTTTCGCCACGCCGCCCTGCGCACATTCCCCGCCGCCTCCGCCGTCACCACCTTCCGCACCAGCGGCACCACCGGCGAAGGCTACGGCAGCCACCACTTTTGCTCCACGCGACTCTACGACGCCTCCATCCTCCGCGCCTGGCAGGCCCTGTCGCTCCCCTCGGCCCCCCAGATCATCCTGACCCAGCGCCCCGGCGACGCCCCCCACTCCTCCCTCAGCCACATGATGGGAACACTCAGCACACTCGGCCCCCAGACCTGGGCCATCGACGCGGGCGGCAGCCTGGACGTAGACGCCGTTCGCACCACAGCCTCCGAGGGCCCAGTGCTCATCCTCGGCACGGCCCTGGCCTTCCTGCACCTCATCGAAACACTCGGAACAGATCGGATTCCCCTCGCCCCGGGCAGCTTCGCCATGGAAACAGGCGGCTACAAAGGCACCGGACGGACCCTCACCAAAGCCGCGCTTTACGAGAAAATGCGGGGCACCTTCGGCCTCGCACCGGAAGCCATCCTCAACGAATACAGCATGACCGAGCTCAGCTCACAATGGTACACCCGCGGCTTGGGGGGAGCCCACCACGGGCCGGACTGGACCCGCGTGCGCGTAGTCGACCCCGAGAGCGGCGAAGAAGCCGCCGCCGGCGAACGGGGCATGCTGCGCCTCTACGACCTGGCCAACCTTGGTTCCGTCGCCGCGATCCAGACCCAGGACCTCGCCATTCGCCGGGGCGGCGACTTCGAACTCCTGGGGCGCGACCCCAACGCCATCGCGCGCGGCTGTTCGCGTTCGGCGGACGAACTCCTATCGCAGTAGCGCGGCAGGGGTCACTCGTTCCAGAAGCAGAGAGTCGAAAATACCCGAAAAGAAAGTGCGCCCGGGGTGACTCGAACACCCGACCCACGGTTTAGAAAACCGTTGCTCTATCCGGCTGAGCTACGGGCGCATGTGGCTCCGATAGAACCAACGTACCAGGGACTTCTAAAGGTTCGAGGGCCGCAAATCAAGCGCTTGCTGAAAACAAAAGCTTCCTCACTTCCGCGCAAACCGCCGCCCGATGGCTCGCCAGAAAGAACTCCGATTTGCACGCGCCGTTCTTTTCCCCCCTCCTCGTGCCTCCGAACATCCGGGGCCTTGAGGCCGCTCGATTAAGCAGGCACCAACGCTTCGGCTGTGCGTTTGTTTTTAAGGGGGGAAAGGCATCGATTTATGACACCACGGATTCTTGAAGGGGGCATCTTGGCCGCGGCGGCGGCGGTTACGTTATGGGGAGCAGCGCCCCAGGCTTCCGCGGCGGAGAAAAAGCCGAATGTCCTCTTCATCATGGGCGATGATATCGGCTGGTTCAATATCGGCGCTTATCACCGGGGCATCATGTCCGGCAAAACGCCCAATCTGGACAAACTTGCCGCGCAGGGGATGCTTTTTACCGACTATTACGCCGAGGCAAGCTCCACGGCGGGGCGGGCCAATTTCATCACGGGCCAGCTGCCGGTTCGCACGGGCCTGACCACGGTGGGCCAAGCCGGTGCGGATGTAGGGCTCCCCGCCCAGGCGGTCACGGTCGCAACGGTGCTCAAAGCCCAGGGCTACGCCACGGGCCAGTTTGGGAAAAACCATCTCGGCGATCTCAATAAATACCTGCCCACGGTGCATGGCTTTGATGAATTCTTTGGCTACCTCTATCACCTCGACGCGATGTCCGATCCCTATTGGTTTGACTACCCGCAGGATTGGATCGACAAGACCGGCCCTCGTGATTTGGTTCACTGCTGGGCGACGAATACGGAGGACCCCACGGAGATGCCGCGCTGGGGCCGGGTGGGGAAACAAAAGATCGTGGACGAGGGCCCCTTGGCGCCTTTTCCGAACATGACGGATCGCCAGAGTTGGCAGGTGGGCCGGCCAGCGAAGTACAATATGGAGACCTTTGATGAGGTGCTCGTCAAAGCCTCCTGCGACTTCATGGACAAGGCGAAAAATGACGGCAATCCCTTCTTCATCTGGCACAACACGACGCGTATGCACGTGTTCACCTACCTTTCGCCCCAATATCAGGCGTTGATGAATGCCGGGAGCAACTACGGATTGGAAGAGGCGGGCATGGCGCAGTTGGATGACAGTGTCGGCGCGCTCTTGAAACATCTCGAGGAGATCGGCGAGGCCGACAATACTATTGTGGTATTCACCACGGATAACGGCGCGGAGGTCTTCACTTGGCCCGATGGCGGGATGACGCCGTTCCGGGCAACCAAGGGGACGGTTTTCGAAGGCGGCTTTCGCGTACCTTGTATTATTCGATGGCCCGGAAACGTACAGCCAGGCAGCATTGAAAACGGCCTCTTCTCGGGTCTCGACTGGCTCCCCACTCTCGCCGCCGCGGCGGGTAATAAGGACATCACCGAGCAGCTTCTCAAAGGCGTAAAGCTGGGCGATCGAACCTATAAAAACCATCTCGACGGCTACAATCAGCTCGATTTACTCCAGGGCAAGGGGCCTTCGGCTCGCCACGAGATTTTCTACTTCGGCGGGCCTAAGCTCGGGGCGCTCCGCATTGACGATTTCAAGTTCCAGTTCTTCCAACAGCCTTACGGATGGCCGGGGGAAAAGTTGACGACAGACATGCCCACCATCATCAATATCCGCCAGGACCCCTTCGAGCGAACCCCGCTCACCCGGGGCGAGACGACGAACAATGGCGCGGGCGGCTACATGAACGACTTTTATGCGCGGGAGTTTTGGCGCTTCGTGATGGTCCAGAAATACGTGGAGAGGCTGGCGGCAACCGCTATCGACTATCCGCCGATGCAAACCCCGGCCAGCTTCAACCTTGAGGCCATCAAGCGGGAGATTGAGCAAAAGATCCGGAATCACGAGGGGGATTAACCATCCCCGCGCCCCGGAGGTGAGGGAGCACACGGCTACATGCGCGCCACAGGCCGGATCGGCCCCCGACGCAGTTCGGCAGCAAGGCATTCGATCTCCGGCAAGGCATGCGCGAAGTAGCGTTTGAATCCCCGGCAAAGATAATTCAGCCCCGGCTCGCCCTCCGCTGTACGCAGGAGGCGGTTCTTCGGGCATTCGCCCCAGCAATCTTTGAGGAACTCACACTCCCGGCACTGGCGGGGCAACGCCTCGTTTTTAGCGTAGCCAAAGATCACCTGCTCGCGCGAGAACGCCATTTTGTTCAGCGGGGTTTCGTGCAGGTTGCCGAGGTGGTATTCGGGATAAACATAATGATCGCAAGCGTAGATGGAGCCATCGTGTTCGACGGCCAGGCCCTTGCCGCAGAACTCCCCATAAATGCAGAGCTGCGAGGGCATGCCAAGGTGCTGCGCCACTAGCGTCTCGATCTGGTTGACGTACACGCGGCCCGCGTCCCTCGAGCGCCATTCATCAAAGACGCGGCATAGGAAATAGCCCCAGTCCTCCGGGTCGACCGACCATTCCGTAACCACAGAATGAGGCGAGCCCGGGCGGGATTCGGGATCGCTCTCCGTAGGAAGCGCGGCGACATCCCAACGCTGCGGCGCGGTGCCGCGGAACGCCCGGTGTTCAACAATGGGGATAAACTGCAGGTAGGTGGCCCCCAGTTCCCGCCGCAGAAATCGGTAAACATCCAGCGGGCGGCGCGCGTTGAAGCGGTGCACGCATGTCAGCGTGTTAAAAGGCACTTCATACTGGCGCAGAAGCTGGGCCGCCCGAAAAACCTGGTCGAACGTAGGCGCCCCCCCTTTTGCCACCCGGCAACGGTCGTGGAGTTCCCGAGGACCGTCAATGCTCAGCCCCACCAGAAAGCGGTTCGCCTTCAAGAACGCCGCCCACTCCTCGTCCAGCAGCGTGCCGTTGGTCTGGAGATCATTCTGAATGCGCTGGCCGGGCCGGGCATACTTTTTCTCCAACGCGACCACCTTCCGGTAAAAATCCAGGCCCGCCAGCGTCGGCTCCCCACCCTGCCAGGAGAAGACCACATCGCCAGCCGTGACGCCCTCGATGTATTGCCGAATAAAGGCCTCCACGGTTGCCTCACTCATGCGGCCCGGTCCCGGCCCCTTGGGAAGCTGCGCCTTGCTGAGGTAAAAGCAGTAGGCACAATCAAGGTTACACGCCGAGCCAACCGGCTTGGCCATTACGTGGAAGCGGCGTGGCGCGCTGCCTGCCGCCGATGCCGGAGCATCGTACTTATCGGGAGTGGGCATGAGAAGAACGTGTCTTCGTAAATCGAAAACAACGTTCTCCCCGCGCTTCTATCCCTGCGGGTTTCGGACCGCGCGAAATTTACCAGGAGCCCCGGCGGCGTCTGCGCCAAGCCAAAAAACCCAGCGCGCCAATGAGCAGCGCCCAGGAGTTGGGCTCAGGAACAACGGTGATGGTCACATCGTTGCCATCGCCACCGTTGTAATCCACTTCATAATTCACATCATTATAGGTAAAGGTGGACGTCGTGGAACCGTTTGAAAGGACCACGTTCGTGCCCGATGCCGTCACCGCGGTAAACTGGCCAATCACCTTCGCAACCGCCGTGCCGTCGATCTGAATCAGCGTGATCGTCGCGCCCAGCTCGGTAAGCGCATCCAGCCCGGAAAGCGCCAGCGTACCTGAAAGCGAAACGGAGTCGCTGACCTTTACTAGGTCGAACGTCCCCGCCGTGGTGCCAGTGATTTGCATTTCCAAGGTCGAGGCGGAGTCGAGCGTCAGGCTCGTTACCGAAATGGTTCCCGGGCTGTTACCGGGAGCCACGGTGCCGCCCGTGACGTTGACGTTGCCCACCGTGCCGCTGCCGCTCAGGCGGCCGCCGCTGGTTACTTTGACCGTTCCGGAAGTCGCCAGCGAGCCGTTCACCTTGAGTTCACCCAAGGAGACCGTTGTAAGCCCGGAGTAATTACTAGTGCCCGTCAGCGTCGTGGTGCCGCTGCCGATTTGGTTGACCTTCAAGCTCCCCGTAAACTTCTGGCTGTAGCTGTTGGCGCTGCTGGCATTGAAATTTACCGTGCCCGAACCGCTTCCTCCGGCAATGACAAGAGGGCCGCTGCTGGCGCTCAAAGACCCCGTGTAATTACCGCCGTCGCCCAGGTTGAGCGTTCCCACGGAACCGGCATTCGCCCCCACCACCACAGTTCCGCTGCCCACGGTTACCACGCTGCTGCTGCCGGTGGTTAATGTCCCCGTACCCGATAGGCCCACATTAATCGTTGAAGAAATAGCCACTGTTCCCCCGGTGAGCGTGGCGGTACCGCTACCTCTGGCTAAATAGCCGATGTCAAGGTTGGCAACACTGCTGACATATCCCCCGCTTACCGTCAAAGACCCTTTGGCGTCCCTCCCTACCCAGATCCCTTGCTGATCGGCCTTGAGCGTACCACTAGTAACGGTTAGCGCGCCGCTCGATCCATTGCCATAGGCAATATACAAAGTTCCCGTGGTCATTACCCCGCCATTGATTACCAAAGTCCCTGAACCGTGTCCCCCCACGTAGGTGGTGTTTCCAGAGCCAAAGGTTCCGCTGGTAATCTGCACCGTGCCGGAGGATCCGGCTTGGTCGGCAACATACGTGTTCGATGCAGTGGTGTTCCCCCCCTTGACGAGCAATGTGGCCGTCCCGGTCGAGCCGATAACCACATCATTGTTATAGCTAGTGCTCGAAGTCCAGGTGGTGGTGCCCGAGTTATATGTCACCCCGGCACCCGATGCGCTCTGAATCACACCGAACATCCCCGCCAGGACGGCGCACAGGCCCAGCCATTTCCCTAACCGGCTTTTTTCAGCCAAGAGTGAGGATTCAAAATGATTTCGCATGTCGTCGAATGTGCTGAGGATTTTCTAAGTAACAGCGCATCACACCATGGCCGGCGTTCCACGCTTACGGCTCGCACCTTAGCAAAGCGAACATGAATCCAAGATGAATCCAGGGGAGATTTTTTCCTATTTTCAGGTATCCCAAATTTCTATCCCGCTCCCGGAGAAAACATGCTAAACCACGAGCGATATGAGAATCTTGATCGTCGAAGATAACAACCGCCTTCGAAAATCGCTTCTCGATTATCTGCGCGACGAAGGCTTTGCCACAGACGGCGCGGCCAGCGGCGAGGAAGCGCTCTACCACATCGCGCATTATGAATATGACGCAATCGCGCTCGACATCATGATTCCCGAGCCGGATGGATTCGAGGTTCTTCAGAAAATCCGCCAGGCCGGAGTACGCACTCCCGTACTAATGCTCACAGCCCGCAGCAGCCTTTCCGACCGACTGCACGGGCTGAACACCGGCGCGGACGACTACTTGATCAAACCCTTCGATATGGAGGAGCTGGTCGCGCGCCTGCGGGCCCTTATCCGCCGGGCTGCCAGCAACCCCAATCCCGTGATCCGAGTGGGACCGGTCACCCTCGATACCGCCGCATGCACCGCATTCATCAACAGCCAGCCCGTGGAACTGACGACACGCGAATTCGCCCTGCTGGAGCTGCTCATCCGGCAACGGGGAGCCGTGGTCTCGCGCGAGGAAATGACCGAACACCTCCTGGATGAGCGCGACGATTCAATGTCCAACCTGCTGGATGTCTACATCTACCGGCTCCGGCAGAAATTCGGCAAAACAAGGATCCAAACCCGGCGCGGTATGGGCTACCAATGGAGCGCATGACCCCGTTGCGCGACAGCATCCAGTGGAGGATTTTCCTCTACTACACCGCTATTTTTTCCGTAGCGGTCGCCCTGCTGTTTGCCGGACATTTCTGGACCACGTTACAGAGCGCGCGGCGCATGGCGGAAACGCGGATGCAAAAACACGCGGTGCAAATGCGCCCCTTGGCCTTCCCTCCGCCGGATTTTTCAAAAATGGATGGACAGCCCCGTCCCGCGGAACCTCCGGTGATGCGGGGCCCGGTGAACAACCGCGATTTTCATAAAACTGTGGCAAAATTAGAACGAGAGCAAATCTATGTGATCCTCGTTAATTGGCGGGGGGAGGAAATCTACCGTTCGCAGAATGCGCCTCGGGACTTTTGCGTCAGCACGCCACCTGGCGGACCGTTGACTTTGAAGCCGGGCGCCCGGTCCCTTGGCGTGGAGGTTCACACGCGGATCGGGGATGTCATCGCACTGGGCCAACCCCGCAAGGTCGTCGAATTACTGGCGCTGCACACCCTACCCCAGACCGTCGCGGCGGCGGTCTCCGTTCTGGGCCTCTTTTCTTTCTTCGGCTTCCGGCTCATCAAGCACGGTCTCAAACCCATCCGGGATATCAGCCGGGCCGCCGAGCACATTGCCAGTGGAGCCCTTTCGGAACGCATCGCCATCCCCTCCCAACGCTCCGAACTCGGCCAGTTGGCCAACGTGCTGAACCACACCTTCAACCAACTGGAGAGCGTTCTGCTTCGGCAAAAGCAATTCACCGCCGACGCCTCTCATGAACTTCGCACGCCGGTCGCATCCATCCTGGCGGACTGCGAATTTTCGCTCAAGCGCGAGCGCACGCCCGAGCGCTACCGGGAAACCATCGCAGTCTGCCATGAAGCCGCCCGGCACATGCGCAAAATCATCGAGTCCCTGGGCCTGCTGGCTCGTTTCGATGCCAAAGAGCAGGAGCTAAAAAAAACGCCGTGCGACCTCGCTTGCGTCGCCTCCCAAGCCCTTGCGCTCGTCCAGCCCTTGGCACGGGAACATACCGTTGAAATTTCATCAGAGCTTAACCCCGCATCCTGCCGGGGCGACACGGCGCGCCTGGAGCAAGTCGCCGTCAATCTCCTCTCCAACGCGATCCTCTACAACCAGGCCTCAGGCAAAGTGCATCTGCGCACCGGCACCGCAGGAGGGAACGCATTTCTAGTCGTGGAGGATAACGGCCCCGGCATTCCCGAAGATAAAATCGAGCGCATTTTCGATCGGTTTTTCCGCCTGGATACCACTCGCCGTCATCCCGAAAGCGGGAGCGGCCTCGGGCTGGCCATCTGCAAAGCCATTATGGATGCGCACGGAGGAGAGATCAAAGCCACGAGCAAGGCAGGCAAGGGCAGCGTCCTGGCCGTCACCCTGGAAGCCACACCGTCGACCGAATAGCCGCCGCACCGATGCAATCCGCTGAAAACGGCCCGAAAATCCCACCCCACACGCCGGAATAAAGCTGGCAAGAGTGAGAATCATAGCGCAAATATCCCCTGCGCCCCAAAACATGCCGGACATTCCTTCACCGTCGCCAGCCAACCCCGATTTTCTCTGGGGAGTCGCCACATCGGCCTACCAATCCGAGGGCGGCTATAACGCTCCCGGCGAACCCCAGACAAACTGGGCCGAGGCGGAAATGCGCCAGGAAGTCATGCCGTCGGGCCACGCAGCGGATTTCTGGAATTGTTACGAAGCCGATTTTGCCACCTGCCAGAAAATGGGCCTCACCGCCTTCCGGCTCGGGATCGAGTGGAGCCGCGTTCAGCCGGGTGACGCAAATGCCGACCGACAAGGCACTTCGCCCCCCTTTGATCTCGATGCGCTGGAACGCTACGCCGACATTCTCGCCGCCTGCCGTCGCCATGGCATGGAACCCATCGTCACCCTGCACCATTTCGTGCATCCGGCCTGGCTAGGTAGCGATCCATGGCTCAGCCCCTCCATCCAGAAGCCATTTTTACTTTTCGTCAAAACTGCCGTCACCCACGTCAACCGGGCCTTGGTGGAAAAGCACGGCCAAGCGCCCATTCGCTATTACCTGACCATCAACGAGCCCAACACGCTGGCCGTGAACACCTACCTGGGCAATCAATTTCCCGGCCACGGCTCGCGGGGATTCGCGAACTTCAGCCGCTGCTTAAATCAACTGCTCGTGGCACACGTTCACGCCTATAACGCAATCCACGATTTGCATGAGGCCAACGGATGGAGACACCCGGAGGTCAGCCTCAACAACTATTGCAGTGACCTGTATTGGTCCGACAAAGTGCTCCTGGACCTGCTCGCACTCCGGGAACGGGGTATCGCGCGCGAAAACTTGCGCGCCTATCTCGATGCCAAATCCGGAGAATTCAAGACCACCCTGCGGACCGCAAACCTGCCCCTGCGGCGGGGACTGCTTTCCTTCATCGGCATTCTCGTTAAACGCTACCTGGAATCCGAAGGGAAACGCCTTTTCACCGCAGATCAATTCGCCCCGTTACTCGACGCCATCCACGCCTCCCCTCGGGAGCAGTTCCTCGATTTCATCGCCGTGGATTACTACGATCCCTTCATGGCCCACAGCTTCCGGGTCCCGATGCTGGCCGACCACGAATTTAAGACCAAAACTTTCCGGGCCTGGCTGGAAGCCTGTTTCGTCAGCAAATGGTGGGACTGGCGCGTTTTGCCGCGCGGCATGCATTTCTTCTGCGCCTATTATTCGCGGGATTTTCACGATCGCGCGATCCTCATTGCCGAAAACGGCATGGCATTGCGCCGCCGCCCCGATAACCAGCACACGCACCGGCGCGACCGCTACACCCGCAGCGCCTTTTTGCGGCTGCACGTTGGCGAAACCATGAACATGGTTCGCGATGGCATTCCGCTCATCGGCTATCTCCACTGGTCCCTCTTCGATAACTACGAGTGGGGCTCGTTCACACCGCGTTTCGGGCTGTTCTCGCTCGACTATACCCGCGACACCGGCCGGATCGCAGAAGATCACTTGGGGGACCGTCCCTCGGAGACTTACGCGCGGCTTGTCTGCCAAGCCAAGGAAAATGCCCCGCAAATATCTGCGAGGCCAATGAAATAGCACCAGGCCGTCGTCGGCTGCGCAGGTCCGGCATTGAAGTAACGCCAGACGTTAGCAGAAACAGCATCAGAGCAAAAAAAAGGCCCTCGGTC
>DBMP01000026.1 GCA_002298145.1 Spartobacteria bacterium UBA695
CGTGGGCGAGCAGCGCCGCGAGCCGATCCCGCCGCCGCCTCCGCCGCCCGTGGCCGCCGCCACGCCGCAGGCGACCCCCTCCAAGTCCCGGGCCAAACGTAGCAACAGCCAAGCCCGGCAGCCCCGCACCACCTACCGTGTGCCGCGCAGCGTCGTGGGGGATTGAGCCCCTTCGCCCGGCCAGTCCCGAGTGGTTCCCTCTTTTTTGGGAGATTCTTTGCGCGAAGTGCGCTAAACTGGCGGTTTACCTGTGAAAACCGCCAAGCCAGCCTTCTCCTCCGCCAAAACCATCGCGCCGATCAAAGTCGGCCTCGTCAGCCTCGGCTGCGCGAAGAACCTCTCTGACGCCGAAGTGATGCTCGGGGGCATCGTGGCGCGTGGCATGGAGATCACCTCCGATCCGGCCCAGGCCGACGTCCTTATCGTTAATACCTGCTCCTTTATCGATTCCGCCAAGGAGGAGTCCATCGACGCCATTCTCGAAGTCAACCAACAGCGCGGGCTCAAGAAAAAGCACGCCCACCAGAAGCTCATCGTAGCCGGATGCATGGCCCAGCGCTTTTCCAAGGAACTCTCCACCGAAATGCCCGAGGTGGACGCCTTCATCGGCATCGACCAGATCGCCCAGGCCGGGGAGCTGATCGAGCAAGTCCTCGCCGCCCCGAGCGCCGGGGAGGAGGCCGCCCCGCTCGACCTCGTCGCCCGCGCCAAGCCGGTTTACATCCCGGATTACGACACCCCCCGCTTTCGCCTCACCCCGGCCCACACCGCCTACGTCAAGATCGCCGAGGGGTGTAACCACCCGTGCACCTTCTGCGTCATCCCCAAAATGCGGGGCCGCCACCGGAGCCGTTCGGTGGAAAGCGTCGTCGCCGAAGTGCGCGGGCTCGTTGCCCAGGGCGTGCGGGAAATCAACCTCATCAGCCAGGACACCACCTACTTCGGCATGGACCTCTGGGAAACCCGCCCCCGGGCCAACCAGCCCATCGACCCCTCGCGCGGCCCCACGCTCGTCCAACTGCTCGATGCGCTGCAAAAGATCAAAGGCGACTTCTGGATCCGCCTCCTCTACACCCACCCCGCCCACTGGAGCGACGAACTCATCGCCGCCATCGCGCGCAACTCCAAGGTCGCCCGCTACATCGACATCCCCCTCCAGCACATCCACCCCGAGATGCTGGAAGCTATGCACCGCGAGACCTCCCGCGCGCATATCGAAAAACTCCTGGCCCGCATCCGCAAAGGCATCCCCGGCGTGGCCATCCGCACCACCTTTATCGTCGGCTTCCCGGGCGAAACTGAGGAGCACTTCGCGGCCCTGCTCGACTTCATTCGCGCCACCCGCTTCGAGCGCCTCGGCATCTTCACCTACTCTCGCGAAGACGGTTCGCGCGCCGCAGAGCTCCCCGGCCAGGTTCCCGCCGCCACCAAGAAAGCCCGTTACCGCAAGGCCATGACGCTTCAGCGGAAAATCGCCCTGGAGATCGCGCAATCCGCCGTTGGGCAGACCCGCCGCGTCCTCGTCGAGCAGCCGCTGGTGGGCCGTACCGAGGCCGACGCGCCCGAAGTCGACTGCCGGGTGCTGCTGGAGAAACCGGCCCCCGTTGGCCGCTTCGTGGAGGCGGAAATCACCGGCACGCAGGATTACGATCTCATGGCCCGGGCCTAGCCCAAATTCCTGCTTTCCAATCGAGGGCGAAAGGAGTCTAATTCTAGCAAAATGGATCTTCGCATTAACACGTAGGGTTTCTCTGAGCAATGAACCTCAACGTTCCACCCTCGCCAGGTTCAGAATTCCACCGCAGCATCATCGACGCCATGCCCTTCCCCGTGCTGGTGCTGGAGGAGAGCTACAGGATCGTTGATACGAACAATGCCGCCAACCAGATCATCGGGATGTCGGCGGAGGAGGCGCGAATGCACCGGCCCGGCGAAGTGCTCCGCTGCATCCATGCCTCCGAGACGAGCGTCGGCTGCGGGGGCACCCCGTTTTGTCGGAGTTGCCCCATCCGGACGGCCATCGGCAAGGCCTTTCTGGGCGAGTACCCCTCGCGCCAGGTCGTGCAGTTACTGGTCAGCGGCCAGGAGCAGATGCTCGAAATGCAGTATTTGATGACCGTTGCCCCGCTGAACTTCGAGAACCTTCGGCTGGTCTTGATGATTCTAGAGGACGTCCGGGAAATCAGCAGCCGGATGCTGCCCATCTGCTCCAACTGCAAACAGGTCCGCAACGACGACGACTACTGGCAGAGCGTCGAGAGCTACCTTGCCTCGCGCCTGGAGATCCACTGCACCCACAGCCTCTGCCCCGAGTGCGCACAAAAGTTTTTTCCGGAATACGCCCAGGCCTTGCAGATCCACACCAAGAGCTCGGCAAAACTCCCTACTCCTCCAGCTCCCGAAGCCGCTCCTTAAGTAGCACCGCGGGCCATTGACCGGAGACCTGCGGCTCGGCCAGGTAGCCGTAGTTGAGCACCGAGCCGGAAGCGCCCAGCGCCAGGCGCGACACCTTCCCGTAGCGGCCCATGCCCATCACCGCCAGCTTCAGCCCGGTGCGCGAAGCACGCGGTTCTGCGAGGAACCCGAGCAGCCGGGCCTCCTCCGCCGGAGTCCTGGCCACCGCCGCCAGCTTAAAGACCGTGGCTCCCAGCTCCGCCGCCTTCGCCCTGAGCTCGTTGAGCATTTCAAGCGGCGGCGTGCGGCGAAAATCGTGGTGTGATAGGATCACCTTTACCCCCCGGGCTCGCGCGATAGCGAGCACGTCGCGCAGCGCCACCGCCGAGCGGAGTTCCACATCAATGAGCGCTGCATACGGCAGAAAAAGTTCGAAAAGCTCCCGCCGCCTCGCCGTGCCGAGCTCACCCGCGCCGCCTTCCTTTGGGTGGCGCACCGTGAGAATTAGCGGCGCCTGCAAACCGCCCAGCGCCTTTTCCAGCCGAGCCGCTTTGGACGCGAACTCGTCCACCCGGATTTCCAGGAAATCAACCTCCCCCCGAGCAAGCCGCAACGCGGCATCGAGCGATTTCTGGCTATAAATTGTCCCGACCACGGAACCGGAAAGAGGAGTGTTTTTGGAAAAAAACATGGTGGTAATTACAAACAGGTTACATACTCTGCCACGCGCATGACGGGCCGAAAACAAGAATTTAATCTCCAGCTTTTCCAAATAGTCGACGCACTGCTCCTCGCGTTCGCCTTTTGGCTGGCTTACGTACTGCGCGTCCGCGGGGGTGCATTCTTTTCGTGGGGCGACTTCAGCGCCTTTGCCGATAACCAATGGGTCGTCTTTATCGCCATGCCCTTCGGGCCCATTCTGCTTGAGCTCCAGGGCTTTTACTCCAACCTGCTCCAGAAGAACCTCGCCAAGTCGCTGGCCCAGATGGCCGGGGCCTCCTTCTGGCTGGGGCTCATCGTCGCCGGGTGCGTCATCTTCTTTCACCTCCAGGCCCCCAGCCGCGTCATCCTCTCCCTCTTTGCCGCCATCGCGCCGGTGCTCCTCCTGGCGCGCGAAGTTTCCTCGGTGGCCTTTTTCCGCAAACGGGTGCGCAGCGGCTCCCATCGCGAGCCCGTGCTCCTCGCCGGCCGGCCCTCCGACATCAAGCGCCTACGCGGTATGCTGACGCCGCTGCAGTTGATTGAAATGGACATCGTCGGCGAAATCAACATCGAGCAGCAGCCGCTCTCGTCCCTGGTGGACTCCCTCCACAAGCACTCCGTCAACCGCGTCATCTTCGCCGGAGGCCACTCCAACATGCAGCAGCTCCAGCAGGCCATCGCCGCATGCGAAGTCGAGGGCGTCGAGGCGTGGCTCGTAGCCAACTTCATCAAGACCTCCATCGCCAAGCCGACCTTCGACGCCATGGGGAGCGTCCCGATGCTCGTCTTCCGCACCACGCCCTCAGTCTCCTGGTCCCTGCTCATCAAGAGCTTCATGGACCGCCTCGGCGCATTGATCGTCATCCTCCTGACCAGCCCGCTTTTCCTCATCGCCTTCCTGGGCATCAAGTTCACCTCGCCCGGGCCCGTCATCTTCTGCCAGCAGCGCGGCGGCAAACACGGTAAGCCGTTTACCATGTACAAATTCCGCAGCATGATCACCGATGCCGAAATGCACCGGGCGGAACTGGCCAGCCGCAACGAAATGAGCGGCCCCGTCTTCAAAGTCGAAAACGACCCGCGCATCACCCCCTTTGGCCGCTGGATTCGCAAAACCAGCATCGACGAACTGCCCCAGCTCCTCAACGTCCTCCTCGGCGACATGAGCCTGGTGGGCCCCCGGCCCCTGCCGCTTTACGAAGTCGAGAACTTCGAGAACCATGCCCAGCGCCGCCGCCTGAGCGTCAAACCCGGGCTCACCTGCCTCTGGCAGATCAGCGGGCGCAACAACGTCCAGCAGTTCGAAGACTGGGTAAAGCTCGACCTCGAGTATATCGACAACTGGTCCGTCTGGCTCGACCTAAAGATCCTTTTTAAAACCGTCCCCGTCGTTTTATTTGGCTTGGGAGCGAAGTGATTTTTCAGAAGGAAAACGCCATAAAAAGGCCACCAAAGCGCGGGGCGGCAAACGCCCATCGACACAATGGCTTATCTTTTTCCTTGCAACGAGCGCCGTTGTTCGTATGCTGATCGCCAGATTTTAAAGATGTTCTGGGGGGAACATGAGCCCTTCGCGGCCATTCGGCCGCGGGGGGCTCAATCTTTTTACCCCCCCTTCCTCTTACGTTATTCCCGGCAACGGGACGCTTCGCACGATGGATTTTGCTCATTTCACGCCCGCCCAGTGGACGCTTGCCGCCGTGGCCGCGCTCATGGTCGGCCTGGCCAAGAGCGGCTTTAACGGAGTCGGCATGCTCGTCCTCGTCTTCATGGCCTGCGCCATGCAGGGGTACGAGCGAGAATCCACCGGCGTCGTCCTGCCCATGCTCGTCTGTGGCGACCTCCTGGCCTTTCGCTCCTTCCGCAGCCACATCCAGTGGGGCAAGCTGCGGCAGATGCTCCTCCCCGCAGCCATCGGCATCGCGCTCGGCTACCTGTGGATGAACCGGGTCAGCAACACCAGCTTCAAGCCCCTCATCGGCGGCATCGTCCTGCTCCTGCTCGCCCTCCACCTTTTGCGGCAAACCTTCCCCGACACCTTCCAGGCCGTCCCCCGCCGCCCCTGGTTCGTCTGGGGCATGGGGATCGCCGCCGGAGTCACCACCATGATGGCCAACGCCGCCGGGCCCATCGTCACCCTCTTCTTCCTGGCCCTGGAACTGCCCAAACTGGAATTCGTTGCCACCGGCGGACTGTTTTTCCTGATCGTCAACCTCTTCAAGCTCCCCTTTAGCTACCACCTGGGGCTCATCGGCGGCCCCTCATTGGCCTTCAACGCCGCCTTGCTGCCGCTGGTCCTCGTCGGATTTTTTGGCGGGCGGCAGCTCCTGCACCGGATGCGCCAGGAAGTCTTTGAGAAAGTGCTATTGGTCCTCACCGGAGTCAGCGCCCTGCACCTGATCCTTCGGTAAAGCGGGTGGAATTCTGGGGTCTGGGATGCATTTTGCTTGCGTCTTGGGCCGCCGTGGCGTAAACAAGCCACCCTTTCATTTCCGAAAGGACCGCGAAAGCAATGCGGGTTGGTAGCTCAATGGTAGAGCAGCGCCCTTTTAAGGCGTTGGTTGAGGGTTCGAGTCCCTCCCAACCCACTTCTGTTATCGCTACGCTCCCGCTACTCGGCAGCGGCGCGAAAAGGCCAGCAGAAAACCGCCGCCCGCTGCCAGCATCAATGCCGCCGTCTGGGGTTCCGGCACCGGTTGGTAGATCAAATCAAGGCGTTGGCCGTCAAGAACGATGGAGAACTTCCCTCCATTCAGGCTTCCTTTGAAAAACTTGTCATACTGGATCGAGAATGCCTCGGAGGAAAAGCCCTTGATCGAACCGCCCGCGACGATGATCGCCTCCCAGATGTAGTCGTCCAGGGGATTAAAGGTGCTTGAATCATCAAGCATTGCGACGAGATCCACGGTAAACCCGCCCGCCGTGATCGTCGAGAGATCAAGGCTTCCGCTGATGGAGAGGCAGTCGTAATCGCTTCCGGGTGACCCAGAGGCATCTTTTTTCAGGTCGAGTTGGAGGATGCCGCCGGTTTGAAATGCGGTGTTGCCTGCGTGCAGCTTTCCCGCACCTTGGGTTCCGGGGGCGAGGATGCCTCCGTTCGCTACCGTTAGTGCACCCACGGACCCTGTGCCGCCCAGCGCGCCGCCGGTGCTTACCGTGGTCATGCTGCTGGAGGTGATGTCGCTTTGCACCAGCAACTTGCCCGAGGTGACGTTCGTCGCCCCGGTGTAGCTGTGGGTCCCCGAAAGCGTGGTCGTGCCGCTTCCGCGCATATTGAGGGAGAGGCTTCCGGTCAGTTTCTTCGAAAAATTGTAAATGCCCGAATTATTGAAATTTACCGTCGCCTTGCCGCTCCCTCCCGAGATGGTAGAGACGTTGAGCGTTCCCACCCTGCCATCGCTTCCGCCGAGGTTCAGAGTGCCCACCCCCTCTGCGTATTTGGCTAGCGTGAGGGGGCCGATTGCAACATTGATGACGCTGCTGCCGCCTAGCGTCAGCGTTCCCTCACCGTGAAAGCCGACGAAAAGCCCTTGCGAGGAACTGGAGGCGGTGTTCAGGACCCCGCCGGTCATCTCCAGGGTTCCCGTCCCCGAATCATAGTATCCGAGGATCAGCCCAGCATTGGACCACGTGCCGCTGGTGATGGTGACAGCGCCTCGTGAAGCGTAGCCCACGACGTCGGCGGCCGAGGTGATGTCCTGGACTAGGCCGCTGTTGATATTCAAACTTCCGGTGCCAGTATAGCCGACATAAAGTTGGAGCGTGGACCATTGCCCGTTGGTCACGTTGACCGTTCCCTTGGACCCTCCGAGCATCCCGATGTAGTCGGAGAAGTTAGCGTTGCTGTCGGCCACGGTGCCGCCATTGATGTTCAAGGTTCCGATGCCTCTCTCTCCTACCGTTAGCCCCGAGTTGGACATCGTACCTCCGGTTACGGTTACCTCGCCTCTGGAACCCGCGTCGGTCCCGATCACTCCGCCCTTGGTGCTGACCAGGCCTCCCTGGATAGTCAATATTCCCTGGCCCGAATTTCCCACATAAAGCAACCGGCTTGCAAAAGTCCCGCTGGTGACGGATACCGTCCCGATGGCCCCTGCAGTATTGCCAATGTAAGTCTGGTTACAGAGAGAAGAATTGTCGACGAGTCCGCCATTGACGTTCAACGTGCCCGTTCCGGAATTGCCGATATAAAGATTAGCCGCATTCGCCGAAACGTCCGTGCCTGCGGTGACGATGAAATTGCCGTCAATGGAGGCATCGACAGTGGACGTGGGCAGGCCGTTATCCCATATCCCAGAATCGTTCCAAGAGCCGGATGATACAAGATTAGTGTCGGCCCAAGCCGACCCTGACACCAAAAAACAACAAAGAACCCCACGCAAAAGATGTTTTATTTTTCGTTCCATGAATTAAAAACCGTGTGTTTTTTTAATATACCCCGGCTTAAGCAGCAAGTCCTATCGGCTTAACATTTCGCAGCAGCGCATTTTCTCCCATCACCGTTTTTAGGCCTAACTTTATTCTCCAATTGCGGCGCAGACCGTCAATGCCGCTATCGCCGCGATGAAAGCGGAGCCTTGCCGTCCAGCTCCGAACGTGATCTTACGCATATTGAATTTAGTAAACAGGTATACATTGCGATCACCTGTTTAAACTGATATTTACGCTGAATTATGCTTGCGAAGTAAGCATGGCCAAAGATATGTATGTAGATCGTTTTGACGATCTGAGCAGCTTTCCTCAAAGTTGCCCCTTTTAACAATCTTCTATGGCAAACCTTAGTGCTACCCAACAAATCGAACAGCTCGAAGCGCAAATCCGCGGCCTCCGTCAGCAAGCCCTGGCGGAGCTTCATGAAAAGCTCGCAGAAGCCCGGCGTACCGTGGCCGATCTCGAAAAACAACTCGCCGAGGTGACCGGCAATTCGACGGAAGGCGCCGCCGCCCCCGTTCGCCGCCGCACCCGCCGCCCGTCCGTTACCAACGAGCAGCTCAAGCCGCTGGTCCTCAAGGCCATGGCCGAGAAGGGCCTTAATGGCCTGAATGCCAAGGACATCGCCGAGTTCGTTGGCCAGGACCCGATGCGCGTTCGCAAGTTCATTGCCGAGAACCCTTCCCTGCTCAAACGCCAGGGCGCGGGCCCCGGCACCCGGTTTTTCCTTAAGTAAACCGGCCCTTTTCCCGGGCTATCGCTCGTTGTTTCTTTTAAAAAACCCGCTGGACGCTCCGGCGGGTTTTTTTTTGCCTCCATCCCGGTTCCATTCATACAGCCTCTGGAAAAGTTTGAGCCGATCCCCCGGAGCGGTTAATCTGTTCGCTCCGATGACCTCAACCGTGCTTAAACGCTGCTTTTCGCTCCTCAAAGCCTGGGGGCCCGCCGTCTTTTGGATGTGCCTGATCTTTTCCGCCTCGGCTGATCGGCAGTCGGTGGCGCATTCCTCGCGCATCGTCGAGCCCTTCTGCCGCTGGATCTACCCTTCCATTACCCGGGCGCAGATCGAGAACGTGCAATTCGTGGTGCGCAAGGGGGCCCACATGAGCGAGTTCGCCCTCCTCGGGCTGCTGCTGCTCTACGCGCTCTCGACCCGCCGGGGCGACCCTCGGCGTTGGATGATCCATGCGTGGGTTCTGGCCGTAGTCTACGCGGCGGCCGATGAGCTGCACCAGACGTTCGTTCCCGGGCGCGACGGCTGTGTGCGCGACGTTGTAATCGACGCCACCGGGGCCGCGCTGGGGCTCCTGGCGTATTATGGGTTCCTCCGCTGGCGCGACGCGCGCAAAGCGGCCCGCCCCGCCTCCCAGACCCAGGTTTTCCAGGCCGTTCCCGTGCCGCGCCCCACGTTTGCCGACCGGGTGCTCTTTACCCTCCAGGGTGAGGACTTCGAGAACAACGCCCGCGTCCAGCTGGCCATCCAGGACCGGCTGCAACGCGAAAACGGCGGTCGGCTTATCCTCGGGCGCAACCCCGCGGCGGCCCATTTGCTGCTCAAAAACACGAGCATCTCCGGCCAGCACCTGGCCCTCATCGTGCGCTCCGGACAGTTTGAGGTGGAGGATCTTGACTCTTCCAACGGGACGCGGCTCAATGGGCGACGCCTTTCCCCCTTTCAGCCCGCCCCGCTGACCGATAACGACCGCCTCGAAGTGGGCGAAGTCCTGCTCCATTTCCGCCGCTCCACGTAAAATTCGCCCCTCTTTTTATTGCAATGGAAGTCCACCGCCTCGCCTTACCGAAGGGATTCCGGCTTGCCAACTACGAGCTGACGCGCGTGCTGGGCAAAGGCGGCTTCGGCATTACCTACCTGGGCGTGGATCGTCACCTCGGGCGCAAAGTGGCGGTCAAGGAACTCATGCCCGACAGCATCGTCGCCCGCATCGAGGGGATGCAGGTCGCGGCCCAGAGCGAGGAGCTTAAAACCAACTGGGAATGGGCCAAGGGGCGCTTCCTGGAGGAAGCCCGGCTGCTGGCCGGTTTCCAGCATCCGAATATCGTCGAAGTTCACCAGTTGATCGAAGCCAACGGCACGGTCTACATGGTCATGGACTACATCGAGGGCGAAAGCTACGAGGCCCGCCTGCGCCGGATCAGCCACGAGCCCGATGAGCACAGCATGCGGCAGATGATCGAGCCGCTCATGGACGGGCTGGAGGAAGTCCACTCCACCGGGCTGCTTCACCGGGACATCAAGCCCGATAACATCCTGCTGCGCCGGGGCATCCAGCCTATTTTGATCGACTTCGGCTCCGCCCGCAAACTGCTCGAAGGCACCTCCGTGATGACCTCGCTCGTCACCCACGGCTACTCGCCCATCGAGCAGTACCAGGTGAAAACCAAGCAGGGGCCTTGGACGGACATCTACGCCCTGGCCGCCGTGGCCACGCGGGCCATTACGGGCGAAAAGCCCCCGATGTCCGCCGACCGCATGAGTGATGACGACTTTGTTTGGCTGAGCTACCGCGAGCTGAAGGGCTTCAGCCCCCTCTTCTTGCAGGCGCTCGACTGGGCACTGCGCGTCAAGCCGAGCGAGCGGCCCCAGAACATCCGGGAATGGCGCACCAGCTTCGGCTGGGAGGCGCGAGGCGCATTCCGGGGCAAGCCGTTCGGGAGCGTCATTGAATCCGGGGACAAAACCGCGCTCATCATGGGCGGGGACGCCACGACGCCCGCGCCCAAGAAATTCTCGCAGCGCATTGCCACTGCGCAGGTCCGCCCGATCGCGCCCCCGCCGGTTCCCGGTGCCGCCCCGGCCCCGGCCCTTGCCCCCATCGCCTCCGTTACCCCCAAGCCCGTGCCTGGCCCGGCGGCTGCCACGCCCGCCGCCGATGCCGGAGGGGATAAGATGAAATTCCTGCCGACCCTCGTCGCCGGGGCGCTGATCCTGGGCGGCGGCTGGTTTCTCTACACCAACGTATTCTTTCCCCCCAGCGGCGTCACCTCCACGCACGTTCCAGATTCCCAGAACGCCCCGGTCAAAGCCGTGCCGCAAAAACCGGCGCCCTACACGCCGCTGGTCAACTCGCTCGGGATGAAATTCGCCCCCGTCGCGGGTACCGGCGTCCTCTTTAGCGTCTGGGACACCCGCGTCAAAGACTATCGGGCCTTTGTCCAGGAGACCGGGCGCGAATGGCGCACCGCCTCCTTCCCGCAGACCCTCGACGACCCTGCCATCAACGTGAGCTGGGAGGACGCCAAGGCCTTCTGCCAATGGCTCAGCGCTCGCGATGGCCGGCAGTACCGCCTGCCCACCGACGCCGAGTGGAGCACCGCCGTCGGGCTCAAGGACGAGGGCGGGGGGCTGCCCCACGACAAAGACAGCCGCGTCAAAGGGGCCTACCCCTGGGGATCGGCCTGGCCGCCGCCTCCCAGCGTCGGCAACTACGGCGCATCCCGCCTGATCGTGGGCGATGCGTTTGAGAAAACCTCCCCCGTCGGCAGCTTCCCAGAGAACGCCTTTGGCCTCTTCGACATGGGCGGCAACGTCTGGCAATGGTGCGAGGACAGCTACGATGACTCGGGCCGTCGCCGGGTCCTCCGGGGCGGCGCGTGGAACAGCAGCACCCAGGACGTCATGCTTTCCTCCTTCCGCTACTACGCCTTCCCCGGTGACAGCGCCAACAACATCGGCTTCCGCTGCGTCACCCCCGCCTCCGGGACCGCCGCCACCGCGCCCTAGGCGTGGCGAGGCCTTGTTTTTACAGTTGTTTTTTGCCCGCGGTCCCGATAGGTAATGGCCTTGATGTATTCCTTCCTGCGTCGGGATTGCTCGTTCCTAGCCGTGGCGCTGGTGGCGCTTTTCGCTTCGCTTTCGGCCCGGGCTGGTTTTGACCCCTCCTCGACGCGCTCCGCGGAGACGGAGCAAACCCTCAAGCTCGAATACCGCCTCCAGCCCGACGCCCAGGTGCAGACCGTCCAGGTCAGCCAGAACGGCGGCAACGTCGAATTCCGCCACATCGCCTTCGGGCGCGACGTCCTCAAACCCAGCGCGCTGCTGATCATGCTCGACGCCAGCGCCGGGTCGATGCGCTTCCCGCGCGACCGCACCCTGGCCGCCAATAAAGCGCTCATCCAGGCCCTCCTGGCCGAGCTTCCGCGCCAGAACCTGGTCGGCGTCTACTCCTTTGCCAATGACCTGGCCGAAATCATCCCGCTCGGGCCGCCCCCGTCGGATATCCCCCCTCGGCTGACCCGCCTCAAGGCCGACGGCCCCGGCACGCGCATCTACCGCCAGGGCATCAGCGCCGTGGGGATGCTCAACGCCACCCCGGCGGTCCGCAAGACGCTCCTGATCATCTCCGACGGTAAGGACGAGGACAACGGCTTCACCCGCGACGACCTCGTCAAATGCGCCCGCGCCCACGGCGTCACCATCTGCGCCATGGGCTGCCCGGAAAGCGGCGTCGACATCCCCGCGCTGGGTAATCTGGAGAAACTGGCGGCCGAAACGCACGGCCTCTACGCCCAGGCAAAAATCGGCGAGGGCAACCCCGGCGAGCGCCTCAAGACCGATACCGCTTTCGCTCGCAACGTCCTGGCCCAGCTCAATTCCGGTGGCGAGATCCAGGTCCCCCTCGATCACCTCGACCCCGCCGGGGACGTCAGCTTTAGCGTCACCACCAAGGTCGGGGAGACCTTTACCTACGTCCACAAGCGCGCCGGAGCCGCCGCCCCCGCCGCCAGCCCTACGCCCCCCCCGTTTGAGAGCGTGCCCGTCGTGGGCTCCACGCCCGCGCTCGCCGTGGCGGCCGCCTCGCCCGTGGCCAGGCCCCCCGTCCGGCCCGCCGCTGCCGCGAGACCCGCGCCGCCCAAGCCGACGATCTTCACCCCCGCCAACCTGATCAGCGGCGGGGCGGTCCTCCTCCTAATCGTTGCCGTCGTGCTCCTGCGCCTGCGGCCCGTTCCCGGGCAGGCCGTCGCCGCGCCCCAGGCCTTCCTCGTCATGCAGGACGCCGAGTCCCGCCGCATCCCGCTGGAGGGCAGCGCCATTCGCATCGGCCGCCGCCCCGATAACGACATCGTCTTTGGCAATACCAGCGTTTCCGGCTACCATGCGGAGATCCACCTTCAGCGCGACGGCGCCTACCTCATCACCGACCTTGGTTCCGGCAACGGCCTCAAAGTCAATGACCAGACCGTTTCGCAAGCCGCGCTCCAAGAGGGCGACTTGATCGAAATGGGCGAAGTCCGTTTTCGGTTCCACCATCAATAACCTCTGCAACTCACGATGGAAGATTACGACAAAACCCGCCTGATCCGCCGCTCCTCCTCGCAGCCGCCCCCGCCGCCACCACCCCCCATCCCGGCCTCCGCGTCCAGAGGCGCGTCCGAGGATTTTGAAAAAACGCGCATCCTGCCGCGCCCCGACTCCGCCGAGCCCGAGCGCCCCGAGTCGGAGGCCAACCTCCCGAGCGACGACAAAACCGTCATCGTCACCCCGCCGATGCGCGCGCGCATGGGCCTGGGCGAGGCCGCCGCTGCTCCGGGCGACCCAATGACCGACCCCGTCGTGGGCTGGATCGTCGTCGTAAGCGGGCCGGGGCAGGGGAATACCCTCAAGCTCGGCCATGGCATGAACAGCATCGGCCGCGCCGAGGGGCAGCGCTGTCGCCTCGACTTCGGCGATACCGAAATCTCCCGTAATAGCCACGCCACGCTGACCTACGACCCCCGGGGCCGGAAGTTCTACCTCATGCACGGCGGCGGCCAGAACCTGACCTACCTGGGCGAGATCCCCGTGCTCCAGCCCACCTTGCTCAAAGGCGGCGAATTGATCTCGCTGGGCAAGACTACCTTGAAATTTATCGCGCTCTGCGGCCCCGATTTCGATTGGTCGCAGCAGAACGCCCCCACAGCTTAGAACATTGTCATGAAAATCGGCCGCGAGTTCGCGGGAAGACAGCTTCTCGGCGCCAGGCAACTACAGGAGGATTCCTATGCCTTCTCCATCGTTGCCGACAATGATGGCGAGGTGGAAAAGCTCCTCGTTGTCATTGCCGACGGCTTGGGAGGCCATTCCGGCGGCCACAAGGCGAGCCAGATCGCCGTCAACGCGTTTATCGAGGAATTCTTCCAGCACCAGCTTAGCGCCAAGTCCAACGACTCCTTTGCCCTGCACGAAGGCCTCATGTATGCCAACGAGTGCATCGACCGGGCCGTGCGCGATTCGGGCGGCGACCTGGAAGGCATGGGCACCACGCTCCTGGCCGCCACCGTCACGCGCACCGCGCTCCAGTGGATCAGCGTTGGCGATTCGCCCCTCTTCCTCTTTCGCCGGGGCGAGCTGAGGCGGCTCAATGCCGACCACTCCATGCGGCCCTTCCTCGCCGAGGAGATCGCCGCCGGGCGGCTCGCCCCCGATGCCCTCTCCGTCCACCCGCAGCGCAACGTCATCCGCTCCGCGCTGCTGGGGCAGGAGATCCCGATGATCGACGAGCCTTCCGCCGCCTATCCGATGGAGCGGGGTGACATCCTGCTCTTTGCCACCGACGGCTTACAATTCCTCGACGAAGCCACGCTCGGCGCGCGCCTCTCCAAGGGCTCCGAGCTGACCGCCCCGCAGCTCATCCGCTCGCTGATGACCGCCATTGAGGACCTCAAAAACCCGAAGCAGGACAACGTGACCATCGCCGCCGTGTTGCAGGAGAAATAGGCGTTCAATCCACGAACGCACAATCCCGCCGCAGCGCCGCGCGGAGCTGCCGCAGGTACTCCCGCCGGGGAATCTCCAGCGCGCCGAAGGTGCACAGGTGCGGCGTCGTCCACTGGATGTCCAGGAGCCTGAAGCCGCGCTCGCGCAGCCGCTCCACCAGCGCGTTGAGGGCCACCTTCGAGGCGTCCGTCTCCCGGTGAAACATCGACTCGCCAAAAAACGCCCCGCCGAGCGCCACGCCGTAGAGCCCGCCCACTAGCTGCCCCTCGCGCCACGCCTCCACCGAATGGGCGAACCCGAGCCGGTAAAGCTCCGTGTACGAGGCGACGATCTCCTCGTCGATCCACGTCTCCTCCCGCTCCGCGCACCCCTTCATGACCTCCTCAAACGCCGTATTGCAGCGCACCTCGAACCGGCCCTTGCGCAGCGCCCGCTCCAGGCCGTGCGGCAGATGAAAACGCTCATCCAGCGGCAGAATCCCGCGCGGATCGGGCGAGAACCACGCCATTTCCCCCTCCGGCGTCCCCATGGGGAAAATGCCTTGGGCATAGGCGCTAAGGAGCATATCGGGCGCGATCACGGGCGCAAAATTGCCCCCTTTACGCCTCCCGGGCAAGCTTCCAATCGGGGTCAGGGTTGCACTGAGGCGGTTTTACTGGCAGTCTATTGGTTCCCATGTCTGCCAAAGCTCCGGCCAAAACTCATCTTTTCCTCTTCGACATCGACGGCACCTTGATCGCCTCCGGGGGGGCGGGGGAGTATTCCATGCGCCTGGCGGTCAACGACATGTTCGGCGCGGATATCGAGACCGCCATTGCCGGAGTCGAGATCGCGGGCCGCACCGATCACCTCATCACCCGCAACGTCTTTGCCAAATACGGCGTCACCTGGACGGCCCGGAAAGCGGCGGAATTCCTCGATCTTTACCTGCGCCACCTGGCCGAGGAGCTGCCCCGCAAAAACGGCCGCCTCCTTCCCGGCATCATCCCGCTGCTCCAGAAGCTGAAAACCACCCCGAGCGTCGCCCTGGCGCTCCTGACCGGCAACCTCGAACAGGGGGCCAAGATCAAGCTCTCGCACTACCGCATCTGGGAATTCTTTGAATTCGGTGCCTACGCCGACGACAACTACGACCGCAACCGCCTCGGGCCCTTCGCGCAGGCCCGCGCCAAGAGCCGCTACGGCGTTGACTTCGCCCCCGAGCGCACCTTCGTTTTGGGCGACACTCCGCACGACATCGAGTGCGGCCGGGCCATCGGGGCCAAAACAGTCGCCATCGCCACCGGCGGCAACACCCGTGAGCAGCTCGCCGCGCACGCCCCGGATTTCCTTTTCGACGATCTTAGCGATGCCGACGCCGTGCTGACGGCCCTCGGCATCCCGGCCCCATGTTTGGAACCCAAAATCTAGGACTCTTTCTCCTAAGCTGCATCGCGCTGACGATGACGCCGGGGCAGGACACGCTCCATATCCTCACCCGCAGCGCCACCCAGGGGCGTCGCGCTGGTCTCGTGGCCGTCGCCGGGATTATCACCGGGTGCTTTGTCCAGACCTTCGCCGCGGCGTTTGGCCTCTCGGCCATCGTCGCCGCCTCGCACACCGCGTTCCTGGCCGTGAAATGGCTCGGCGCGGGCTACCTTGTGTTCCTCGGCGCGCAGCTCGCCTTTGCCAAGCCCCGGGATGAAATAACCCCGGGCGTCATGGCTCACGCCGAAACGTGGCCCATCTATCGCGCGGGCCTTTTCTGCAACCTCTCCAACGCCAAGACGATCCTCTTTTACCTCTCGTTTTTGCCGCAGTTCGTGGCCCCGGAGAGCGTGAACAAGACCGGTTCGCTGATCTTCCTGGGGTGCTTCTTTTCCGTGGTTGGCACGCTCTGGTGCTTCGTCATCGTCGGCTTCTCCTCGCTCGTGGCCCGGCGGCTGCGCACCACCCCCGCCATTGGCACGTGGATTCAGCGCGGTGCCGGGGTGCTCTTTGTCTGCCTGGGTGTGGGCCTGGCGGTATAAAAAAAAACCAAAGACGCAAAAGCGCTCATTCCTTTGCGCCTTTGCGTCTTTGCGTGAGTTTAAAAACGGGCCTACTTGGCGGCGCTGAGCCCGAAGGCTTCGTGCACGAGGTTAGCGGCTTCGGCGATCCTCGCTTCGTCCACCACGACGGCGATCTTGATCTCGGAGGTCGAGATCATCTGGATATTGATGCCGCCTAGGCTGAGCGCTTCAAAGACCTTCGCGGCCACGCCCGAGTGCGAACGCATACCGATGCCCACCACGCTGAGTTTGGCGATGCCGTCCTGAGCGCTGATCTCCTTGCCGAGGGTGCTTAGGAGCGGTTCGAGCGTCGTCCGGGCCTTGGGCAGGTCGTCTTTGTTGAGCGTGAAGGAAATGTCCGTCGTCCCGGCCAGCGACACGTTCTGCACGATCATGTCGACCGTCACGCCCGCTTCGGCGATGGCTTTGAACACCCGGGAGGCGATCCCGGGGGTGTCGGCCACTTGGCGGAGGGTGACTTTGGCTTGGTTGCGTTCGATGGACACGCCACGAATGACGACTTGTTCCATGCTCATGGTTTCTTCTTTAACGAGGGTTCCCGGGTTGTTGTTGAAAGAGCTGCGCACCTCGAAGGGAACGCCAAATTTCTTGGCGAACTCGACCGAGCGCGACTGCATGACTTTGGACCCGCTGCTGGCCATCTCCAACATTTCGTCGTAGGAGATTTCGTCGATTTTGCTGGCCGTCTTGACCACGCGCGGATCGCAGGTGTAGACGCCTTCGACGTCGGTGAAAATTTGGCAAAGGTCGGCTTTGATGGCGGCGGCAATCGCGATGGCGGTCAGGTCCGAGCCGCCTCGGCCCAGCGTGGTCGTCTGGCCGTCGCCGGACTCGCCCTGGAAGCCAGCCACGACGACGATTGAGCCGTCTTTAAGGGCTTGCTGCACTTTGCGCGGGCTGATTTCCTGGATCTTCGCCTTGGTATGGACGCCGTCGGTGACGATGCCCGCCTGGGCGCCTGTGAACGAGACGGCGTTGTGCCCCAGGTTCTGAATGGCCATGGCGGTAAGCGCGATTGTCGTCTGCTCGCCCGTGGCCAGCAGCATATCCATTTCCCGCTCGGGCGGGGTAATGCCGGGGCACACCGCGCGGGCCAGTTTGATGAGGCCGTCGGTGACGCCGGACATGGCGGAGACCACCACGACGACCTTATGACCGGCTTCGTGGGTCTCTACAACACGGCGGGCGACGTTCATGATGCGGCTCGGGTCGCCAACCGAAGTGCCGCCATATTTCTGGACAATCACACTCATACGAGAGCCCGGAAGTCTCATTGCCGAAGCCAGGGTTGTCAACCTTCGGGCGCTTTTGGGACAGATTATTTTTTTATAGCGGTGTCGGAAAACAAGACACTCGTGGGAAATTTTACCCGTGAGGATGAGAAAAAGATTCCTACCACCGGGCCAAAAATGCCGCTCCTGCGAAACGCTGAGTAAAGACCACGTGTATGAATCAAATTATCCTTTCGGTATGCGCGTTCGCGCTGGCGGTCATTCCCGCGTTGGGCGGAACCGCGGTTTGCGTTTCCGATGATTACTGGCCGGACCCCGGGGTGTGCTTGCCAAAGCTCAAGACCGAGGGCTGCACTGACCAGTACCGCGCGCCCTACATGATTACCTACCCGCGCATGTGCTACTTCAATAAGACGTATCCGAGCAATACGGAGATTGCCTTGGAGATGCGGCGCAGGGCGATTTACCGCCAGCGGGAGATGCTGGCGTTTGAAAGCGAGATCCGGGCGGCATCGGCTTGGAATAACAATCCGGCGGCCCAGGGGCAGACGCTTGCCGGGTCCACCGAGGGGGCTGGGGCGGCTAATTCGCCGTGCATGGCGGTGCCGCCAGCGCCTCCTTATCCGGGCCCTGCTGGAGCGCCACCCATCGTGGCGGGCCCGCCTGAGATCCCGACGGCGGCGAAGATCCCTGGACGGCCGGGCTATGTCTTCTGCCCGTTTGGGCCGAATTACGGCTGCTTTAATATCAAAGGCCTGCGTTCGGGCTGCCTGGTGCAGGACCCGTTTACGCGGCGTGTTTTCCGGATTCCCTAACGGCTTGGGGGTAGGGGAGGCGAAGCCCGTTTTGCCGCGCGCGCTGGTGGTTTGGTTGACACCGGCGCGCGTGTGCGTACGAGGGCTGTGGCTCTAAACCTAACGCCTAAAGACGGCCTTCGTCGGCGTCGAGGAAGTCGAAGGACGTCAGGATATCGGTGCGCCCGGCGAGCGCCGGTTCGGCGGCGATGCGTTGGGCCAGGTGGGCCGCGCCGTCGTCGCGCCAGCCGCGCTTGGACATAAAGCCGTTCCAGATTTCGATTTCGTCCTCGGTCGGTTTGCGGCCATGCTGGTAGCACCACTCCAGCACGGCTTCGTCGCTGGCCCCGGCTTTCACCTGGGCGACCACGTCGGCGTAGGCCACGTGTAGGAAGGCAATGCACCGGCCATCGAAGCCGCTTCCGAGGTTGGGTTGGTAGTCGGCGGGGAGCTTCCCGGCGGCGTGGAGGCGGATCTTGTCGAGCATCCGCCCGAAGTGGACGAGACCGCCGACGGTCTCGCGTGGGCTGCGGAGATTGGGCACGTTCATGTGAGCGGGAGAATAGCGCCCTCTCCCACTTTGGTGAACTGCAAAATGCTAAGGGTTTCCGGGATTACCTGCCCCGGTCTAGAATTCTGCGCACCTGGTCCATGGCGGCGTCGATTGTCCGTAAGGCGTCGCCCCGGTGCGGGCTGGGCGGGCCGGATTGCATGATGTGCCGCTTGGCTTTTTCGAGGTTCTCCAGGGCTTTGAAAAGTTCATCGCTTCCCGGGTCTCTCCGGTGGCCCTGCGGCCCGATGCGTAATTCGAAGGAAGGCGGGTCTGCCTGAACGGACGAAGTGGGGATCAGGGTGAATGCCGTGACGGCTGCCAGGGCCGTGGTGACGAGTCTGTTTCTCATACAAGGCCAATCTCGGCTTAAGCCCCCACGGTTGCAAGGGCCCTACCCGGAGGCGACTACGCCTTGGGCGCTTTGGGCAGCGTGATGTGCGGTTCGCGCAGGTACATCGGCTCCAGGTCGCCCCGGGCGGTGATCGAGCGGCCCTTGGCGGCGAGCCGGGCCAGGCGTTCGGCTGTTGGGTAGCGCAGTTCGGGGGCGATGGGCAGCGGAGCGCCGATCTCCTCGGAGGTGTAGACCGGCACCCGGCATTCCGCGAGCCGTGCGGCCAGTTCGTCGGCGGAAAGCAGTAGCGGCCCCTCGACGCACTCCCCGCCGGTGACGCGGGTGAAGGAAAAGCTCTGGCGGCGGGCGTCACCGATGGCGGCGAAGTCCCCCTCGGCCAGGGCGGCGATGGACGGCAGGCCCAGCAGCTCGGCTCCGGAGGCGAGCGTGAGGCCGAAGGCGGCGGAAATGGCAATGCGTACCCCGGCGTAGGACCCGGGCCCGAGGCCCACGGCGATCTGGTCCGGCTGCGCTCCGCTGGGGAGGGTGGCCAGCGCTCGCTCCAGCGTTGAGAAGAGAAGCGAACTGTGGCTGCGCCCCGCGCCGCACGATTCGTTGAAAATCAGCTCCCCATCCCGCAGCACGGCCACGCTGCCTTGGTGGGTGGAGGTTTCAATGGCGATGAGGATCATAATGAAATTTCCCGGTCGTCGCCTTCCAGCACTTGGAAGCGGACCCAGCGCACGTCGGGCGGCATCAGGGCTTCGAATTTGTCGGCCCATTCGATGACCGTTACGCCGTCGCCCGCGAGGTAGTCGTCCAGGCCGATGCCGAGCACCTCGGTCGGTTCCTCCAGGCGGTAGAGGTCGATGTGGACCAGCGGCAGCCGCCCGCCGGGGTACTCGTGGACGAGCGTAAAGGTGGGGCTCGTGACGTCGGCCTCCACGCCCAGGCCTTCGGCGAGGCCTTTGGTGAAGTGCGTTTTGCCCGCGCCGAGGTCGCCCGCCAGCGCCAGGACGTCGCCACGGCGCAGCTCGGCGGCGAGCGCGCGGCCTAGCTCAAGCGTCTCTTGGGGGTGATGCGAAATGATCGAAGCCATGTAGGGTGGAAGGGGGGGTATTGGCCGTCAAAAGGCCCACGCGCGTCAATGGCAAAGTTGCGAAAGGCCATGATTGCTCGATCCGCGCTGCCTGCCGGGGGCTCGCCGCGAAGAGCAGCTCGAAGTCCTCGCCGTCGCTCAAGCCCGCCTCGTGCGAGCAGCCCGGGGTGAGGGGAAGCGCGCCGTTCAGCTCGAAGCCGCACCCGCTCGCCCGCGCCAGCCGGGGGAGATCCGCTCCCAGGCCGTCGGAGAGGTCCATCATCGCGTGGAGCCGGAAATGCTCGGTAAGCCAGCGGGCCTCCTGCACCCGGGGCATGAAGTCCAGGTGCTTGCCCGCAATCGAGCCGCCGAGGGTCCCCGTGACGAAAAGCACGTCGCCCGGCTTGCCGCCTGAGCGGAGCACGCAGCGCCCGCGTTCCACCCGGCCCGTCAGCGCCACCGAGACGAAGACCGGCCCCGGGCTGCGGGCCGTCTCACCGCCCGCCAGGGAAATGCCAAACTCCCCGGCGCACCGGGCCAGCCCCGCGTAAAGGGCCTCGGCCTTGGCCACCGCGAGATCGCCCGGGAAGGCCACGGTGACGAGCGCGTGCTCCGGCAGCCCTCCCATCGCGGCGATGTCGCTCACGTTGCGGGCGAGCGCCTTCCAGCCCACGCGGGCGAAACCGGTCTCCGGCGTGAAGTGAATGCCCTCGATGACGCAATCCGTCTTGAGCAGCGTCCAGAACGGCGCGTTGCGGCGGCCCGCCACGGCGCAATCGTCCCCGGGGCCGACGAGCAGGCCCTCGTTGCGGGGCAGGCCGTGAGTCAGGCGGGCCACCAGCGCCTCTTCGCCGAGTTGGGAAAGCTTCATGGATGCCGCACACTATAGAACATCAGGGCCAGCATCGTCGTGTTGAAAAGCGAGTGCATCACCATGCAGGTCAGCAGCGAGCCCGTGGCCTCGTAAGCCAGCGAAAGGCATATGGCGAGCACGAAGAGCGGCAGCACCACCCCGCCGTTTAAGTGGATGGCCGCGAAGAGCGCCGACGTTAGCACCAGCGCGGGCGACACCCCGAGGTAGCGCCGGATCACGCCGTAAAAATAGCCGCGGAAGAGGAACTCCTCCGTCACCGGGGCCACCAGCGCGGCGAACCCCAGTACGAGCCCCATGCGGTACCAGTCCGACGCTGCGGCGGCTTCCTGAAAATAGGCGGTCACATCCTGTGGCTGCGGCTCCCCGCCCGCGATCGTGGTGACGATGACGAAGCTGACGTACACCAGCGGCAGCGCCGCCGCGAAGAGCCCCGCTGCCCGCCGCAGGAGCGCCTTGGGGGCCTCCGGGTTCAGCCCAAAGAGGCGCACGATCGGCACGCCCCGGGCATGGAGCAGCAGCAGGATCCCGCTCACCACCACCGCGAACACCAGCCCGCCTTCGATAATGGCGTATTCATTAAGCCGCCGGGGCGGCGCGGCGAACCCCTGGACTACCGCATCGCCCAGCCAGGTGAAAAGCACCAGGCAGACCAGCACGTCGGGAAAGCCGAACGGGGCGAGCGTGCGCTGGAGCTTAGCCTCCAAGCGCGCCTGCCGCCAGATCTGCAGGTAGGCCCGCCCGGCCAGGATCGTCAGCGCGATGATCAGCGAGGCCTCCAGCCAGAGCACGATTTCCGAGCCGGGAGGCATTACGCGCGGGCTCCTTTCGTCTCGACGGCGCGAAGGAAAGGCAAAATCATGAGGTTCTCTTCGTGTGAGCCCATCCGTGGCCTTCCCTTACATTGCATAAAAGCCCGGCAGCCAGTAGGCGCGGCCCGGTTCGAGCACAGGGAGGAGCTTCTGCGTCAGGTTGACCTCCACCTTCCCGTTGCTCTCCCCCTCGCTGCCGAGGTACTGGAAAATCTTGCTCAGGCTGAACTGTGCCTCGTAGGCGACGATGGTCGCGTCGGGGGTTTTCGCCAGTTCTTTGGCCTTCTCGTAGGCGTCTTCGATCTCCCCCAGGCCGTCGATCAGCTTGGCCTCCAGCGCGTCCGTTCCCGAGACCACCCGGCCGTCGGCCACGCCCGAGCGCAGCGTCTCCTCCTTAAGGTGCCGTTCGCGGGCCACCACGCCGACGAAAATCCCGTACGTTTGCATCACCAGCTTTTGCACGTAAGCCTTTTCCTCCTCGGACATTTCGCGTGTGCCGCTGAGCATATCCTTGAAGGCCCCGCTCTTGAACGTCACCGGAGCCACGCCGATCTTGTTGAGGAGATCGTTATAGCGCATTGACTGAATGATCACGCCGATGGAGCCCGTGAACGTCGTCGGGTTGGCCATCAGGAAGGAACCGCCGCAGGCCGTGTAATAGCCGCCCGAGGTCGCCATCGACCCCATGGAAACCACCACCGGCTTGACCGCCCGCACGCGGCGCACCGCGTTGTAAAGATTATCCGAGGCCGTCACCTCACCTCCGGGGGAATCGACGGCCAGCACCACGGCCTTGACCCGGGAATCCAGCTCCGCCTGGCGCAGTTGAATGCGGATGTCATCGACCATGGAGGCCCCGATCTTGCCCGACACGCCCGAGCTGATCAACCCGCGCACGGGGATCACCACGATCCGGTCCTTGCCCTCGCCCGCCCGCAGCACGCGCTCCTCCAGCCGCTGCGGCTCGTGGGACTTCACCTGCAGCCCCTTGGCCACATTTTTGCCTTTCCCGGCCACCAGCGCCACGTTCATCAGCAAGCTGAAGCCCAGAACCAAGATCAGCGCCACCCAAAGACAACCCGACCGTTTGATGCTCATAGAAAGGCCCCACTTTGCCGGAGTTCCTCCCCGGCGGCAAGCCCAACTAGACGGCCGACCCGGGGCAAAAACCCGGCGGCGGGGTGGTCGATTCCCCCCGGGGTCCCCGCATCTTTTTGCGAAAAATCCTTTCCGCGCATACCGGGATTCGTGTTCAATCAACCTTTGATGTCAAACCACAGCCCGAGCCCCAAGTTTAAGCGCATTGTTTTGAAAATTAGCGGCGAAGCATTGAGGGAACCCGGCAGCCGGGACACCATCTCGCCGAAGATCGCCGGCAACATCGCCCGCCAGATCCGCGAAGTGCACGAACTCGGTGTGCAGGTCGCCGTCGTCGTGGGCGGCGGCAATATCTGGCGCGGCCTGGCCGCCAGCCATCGCGGCATGGAGCGCACCGTGGCCGACTACATGGGCATGCTCGCCACCGTCATCAACGGCATGGCCCTCCAGAGCGCCCTCGAGGCTCAGGGCGTCGCCACGCGGGTCCAGACCGCCATCGAAATGAAGAACGTCGCCGAGCCCTTCATCCGCCGCCGCGCCATGCGCCACATGGAGCTGGGCCGGGTCGTCATCTTCGTCGCCGGAACCGGCAACCCCTTCTTCTCCACCGACACGACCGCCGCCTTGCGGGCCAGCGAAATCGGGGCCGAGGTCATCCTCAAAGCCACCAAAGTCGACGGCATCTACACCGCCGACCCGGCCAAAGACCCCACCGCCACGAAGTACGACAAGCTGACCTACACCGAGGCCCTCACCCAGCGCCTCGCCGTCATGGACTCCACCGCCTTCTCGCTTTGTATGGATAACAAGGTCCCGATCATCGTGTTCGACATGATGGCCGACGACAACATCAAGCGCGTCGTCCTGGGCGAGAAAGTCGGCACACTCGTCACCTCGGCAAAATAAGCCCCCTCTTTTTTTCCCACAAACCAAACGCACCTCTATGAACTCTGACGACATTCTTCTGGAAACCGAGGACTCCATGGACAAAGCCGTGGAATACATGAACCACGAATTTTCCAGCGTCCGCACCGGCAAAGCCTCTCCCGCGCTGGTGGAAAACATCGAGGTGCAGGCCTACGGCACCCCCATGCGGATGAAGCAGCTCGCCTTGATCACCACGCCCGAGCCCCGCCTGCTGGTCATCCAGCCCTTCGACATGAGCACCATGAAGGACATCGACCGAGGCATCCGCGAATCCAAGCTCGGCATCAACCCCACCATCGACGGCAAGTTGATCCGCCTGCGCATCCCCGAGCTGAGCGAGGAACGCCGCCGCGACCTGTGTAAAACCGTCCGCACCATGGCCGAGGAAGCCCGCGTGCGCATCCGCTCCATCCGCCGCGACGGCATGGAAGGCCTTAAAAAGCTCGAAAAAGAGGGCGACATCACCGAGGACGATCTCCGGACCAACGAAAAAGAAGTCCAGACCCTTACCGACAAAGCCGTCAAAGCCATCGACACGGCAGTCGCCGCCAAAGAGGCCGAAATCTTGAAAGTCTGAGTGACTCGTATGAACAAGCCCGCCCTTCTCCTCCTGGCCGCGGCCCTCGCCGTGCTTCCCGCCGGGCTCGCCCAGGCGCAAGTCGTCCGGCCCGCCCCGGACTTTGCCTGGGCCCCCGGGCAAACGCTGCGAAGCTGGAGAGGGCAGCCCGTCGTGCTGGTCATCGCCCCGTCGCCGCTTTCCAAAGAATTCCGGGCGCAGTCGAAGAAAATCGAGCGCGGCTACCAGCAGTTCGCCGCGCGGAAAGTCATCTTCGTCGCCGCCTTCACCCAGGCGGGAGCGGAGAACGGCTCGCTTTGCACGAACGTCCCCTTCGTCATCGCGCCCAACGGGGCGGAAATCGCGTGCCGTTACGGAACACGCGTCTTTAGCCTGAACGTCATCGGCCGCGACGGCAACCTCGACCTCTCCAGTTGCAAAGTGGAGTCCCCCTGGAAGATCATGGACATGATCCGCAACAACGCCGAGCAGCAAGCCTCCGAGCGCAAGGACCTGCGCCTCACCCCCGTCATTCAGTAGAGCTCCTGCCAGGGGGAACGGCCTCGTGCTCCTCGTTCCTAATCTCCAGATTGGGAACGCCATTGGGGGCGAAACTCTATTTCGCAGGGGAGGGGGAATCAGGAGATTCCCGGACAGCTTGCATTACGAATCTGGAGATTCGTAACGAGGAAAGCTCTGCTTTGTAACGAGCTCACTCAGCCCCAAAGACCAGCAACCCGCCCGGCGTGGTCACGACGATTTTCGTGGGGTCCTGCCCATAGCAAAACCGCTGCACCCGTTCGGACGCCGCGGGCGCGCGCAGCAGAAAGGAAACCGACGTTCCCTGTGCGATCCGCAGGGGAAATTTCGCCGGAGTAAAAAGCTCGGTCCCGTTCTTCACCGTCACGAGCAGGGGAAACTCCGCGTCCACATGCACGGCGTGGATTTCCAAATCCGGCGAGGCGAGGTTGGTGATTTCGAGCAACGAGACAATCCAGTGATCGAAACTTGTGACGGCCAGGGGGCAGTCGGCGGGGGGTGTCAATGGGCGGAAGCGTATCAGATGTCCTTCTTTTTTCATAAACCTGGGAGCCCAGGCAAAAAGAAGGGCGCGACCCGAATCGCGTGAGACCGAAGGCCGTAGGAAGCCTGAAACCAAACGCGACCGAGCCGCGCCGATTGTCGGTGCGGCTGGCTCGTGTTGGTTTCGAAAATTTCCTACGTTCTCGGTCGTCCAACTTCTGCCTGCGCAGATAAAATTAAGATGTCAGGAAGTAATATTGCATCCGCTCACGCGGGCGTCAACCGTTTCAGTAAAGCTCCTGCCCGGGGCGGGCCTCGAAGAACTCGTAGTTCTCCCCGTTCAGGTGATTGACGAACGCCCAGCCGTGCCAGAGAGCGAAGGCCTCCGCGTGCACCGGATCGCCGATCTGCGCCATCTCTGCGCGCGTGGCCACGTAGTAGCGCCCCTGCCGCCGGATGCCCGCCTCGATTCGCCGCTCCACCGCCTCCAGTTCCGTACCCATTTCCCTAGGAATCGGTTGCCGGGGAACTTCCTGCCGCCCCTGCCCCTCGTCGTGCCCAAAAAGCGAGCGTATCATAAGCGATGTGAATTAGTTGTTGATAAGTGAATAAGTAACGCTTTAAGAATGCCCCCTTCCCGTCACCTTGCAAGCGGTTTTCCCTTGTGGGATGGCCCTCTTCGCTTAATCTGTCTGGAATGTCATTTTGGGAGTTTGGACTTTCTGAGTCCGTTATTCATGGGGTGCAGTCGATGGGGTACATCGATCCGTCACCGATTCAACTTCGCGCTTTCCCGGTGGTTCTCTCCGGGCGCGATATGATTGCCTCTGCCCAGACGGGCACCGGCAAGACCGCAGCGTTTGGCTTACCCATCCTGACGAAGCTTGGAGCGCACCGCCCCGGCGGCAAACCGCGCTGCCTGGTCCTGGAGCCGACCCGCGAGCTGGCCGCCCAGGTCGAGACCGCTTTTCGTGATTTCAGCCGCTTCAACGACCTCACCTGCACCGTCCTCTACGGCGGCGTCGGCTACGGCAAACAGCGCGACGACCTCAAGAGGGGCGTCGATAGCGTGATCGCCACCCCGGGCCGTCTCCTCGACCACCTGGAACAGGGCGACATTGATCTTTCCCAAATCGAAATCCTCGTCCTGGACGAAGTCGACCGGATGCTCGACATGGGCTTCCTGCCGCAGGTGCGCCGGATCGTCGAGCAGTGCAACAAAGAGCGCCAGACGCTCTTCTTTTCCGCCACCATCCCGCCGGAGCTCCAGAGCCTCACCCAGTGGGTCGTGCGCGACCCGGTGATCGTCGAGATCGGCCATAGCACGAGCCCCGCCGACACCATTACCCACGCCCTTTACCCCGTCTCGCGGGATCAGAAATTCGACCTCCTCCTGGCGCTCCTGACGAAGATCAACTACACCAGCGTGCTCGTCTTCTGCCGCACCAAGGTCGGCGCGGATTCCGTCGCCGCCAAGCTCAAGACGAACAAGCTCTCCGTCGTCGCCCTTCACTCCAACCGCACCCAGAGCGAACGCATGGACGCCCTGGCCGGGTTCAAGTCGGACAAGTACGACATCATGGTCGCCACCGACATCGCCGCGCGCGGCATCGACATCGCGGGCGTCTCGCACGTCATCAACTTTGACGTGCCGCAGCACCCCGAGGACTACGTCCACCGCATTGGCCGCACGGGCCGCGCCGAAGCCACCGGCGAAGCGTTCACGATCTTCACCGGCGAGGACCTCGAATACGTCACCCGCATCGAGCACTACATCAGCGCGAAAATCGAGCGCAAGAAGCTGGAAGGCTTCCCCTACCTCTACTGCGCGCTCTTTGCCGACGAAGTTCCCGGCGCCGCTCCGCGCCCCGTTCGCCGCCGCGCGCCCAGCCGCCGCCGCTAAAATTATTTTTCGGCCCCGGTTCGTTGACAAGCCGCCGGGGCCGCGTATCAGTAATAACCCCTTATGACAACCGAGGGGTTTCACCGATGCGAAGATATCTTGTTTTCACGTTCTATGCGGGCCGTCCCTTGGGCGGCTATAACGACTTTTTGGACTCTTTTTCCAGTCTCCACGAAGCGCTTGCGAATCTTCTTGAAGAGCCCGGTCGTTTCTACCAGATCGTGGATCGCAACACGATGCGCATTGTAAAACAAGGCCTCACCGCATTTAAGAACTACGACCCGAAGGCCTTCCTCCGCGAAAAGGGGAACGAGCCGAAGCAAAAACCGGGCGCGGAATAGGGCTCCCCCCGGTCAGCGCACGATCACCGTGGCCGTCTGCCCCGCGACGAGGTGGACCGCCTGCGGCACCCCGTCGAGCGCCACCCGCACCGGCACGCGCTGCGCCAGGCGCACCCAGCTAAACGTCGGGTTGACGTTAGCCAGGAGGCGCGAGGAATCCGAGCGCTCGCGGTCCTCGATGCCCGAGGCGATGCTCGCCACGCGACCCGCGAGCGGCACCGCGCCGCCCATCAGCCGCACGCTCACCGCCGCCCCCACGCGAACGTGCCGCAGCTTGGTCTCCTCGAAATAGCCCGCCACATAAAACGAATCGCCGTCCACCAGCGCCGTCACCGCCTGGCCCGCGCTCACGTAGTTGCCCTCGCGTAGCGAAAAATTCGTCAGCGTCCCGTTCACCGGCGCTTTGATCTCCGAGCGCTCCAGGTTGAGCCTCGCCAGGTCGCGCTCCGCCAGCGCGCGTCGGCTGGCGGCCTCGCACTGAGCGGCGGACGTCGTCACCTCGTCGATCTTCAGCTCCGAGACGCCCTCGCCCTGGAGCTTGCGGTACCGCTCCACATTGCGGCGGGCCAGTTGCAGCGCGGCGTCGGCGTTGGCCACGTTCGCCTCGCATTGTTGGAGCGCCAGCTCGAAGCGCGCACGGTCCACGCGAAAGAGCACGTCGCCCTTGTGCACGGCTTGGTTATCCCGCACCAGCACCTCGCTCACGAGCCCGGAGACATCCGGCGCGATCCGGACCACGTCGGCGCAGACGCGCCCGTCGCGGGTCCAAGGCCGCTCCATGTAATAATCCCACATGAACCAGCCCGCGAGGGTGGCAAGAACGACCATACTGAGTGTGATAGCGATGCGGAGCATAAAATAGCGGAAAGGTTTCACGAAAAGAGGCAATGGCTGAAAAGAACGATGGCCCCGAGGAGAACGAGAAAGAGCGCCGAGTCAAACAGCGCCCGGTGCCAGATGAACCGGTACGCGCCGAAGCGGGCGAGCAGGCGGCAGACGCCTTCCTTAAGCCCGAACGCCACGGCCGAGTAGACGAGCAGCGCGGGCAGGAGCACGCCGAAAAAATCGAATTCGCTAATCATACGGGATCATTCTGGTTATGCCACGCGGTGGCTTGGAATGGGGCCTCACCGGGGAAGAGGCAACGCCGCAGGCCGATCCCTGCGTGGAGCAGCGTCGTGCCCGCGCCGCTGCGCAGGGCGGGGTCCAGGAGACGCTCGATTGCCCCGTCGATCTCCGCCAGCAGCGACGGGCTGGGCTGCAATCGCGGATTGGAGAGCTTCGCGCGGAAGTGCGCTTTCAAGGCCGCCATCAGCGTCCCGGCGGTTTCCGCTTCGTTGTCGGAGAGGCCTGTCTGCTCGCGTTGCGCGTCGGCGATGTTCAGGCCCGCGCGCAGATCAGCCAGCAGATCGGCGGCGTGGGCCTCCGAGCCCTCCGGCAGCGCCGCGAGCCGCGGGACCAGCAGCCCCAGGCGGTCCACCATCCGGCGCACGAAGACGCCACTCTCCGCGCCCCGGTCCGCAAGCCGCGCCACGTCGGCCCAGACGGCCTTCAAAATGCGCCGCGCGCTCTTCTCGGCGGGGAAAACGCGGAGCACGGCGATGACCGCCATTCCCATGAAGCCCGCGACCAGCGCGCCGATGTTGTTGTTGATGTAGTAATCGACATCCGGGTTGAGCGCCGCCTCCAGGTTCAGAAAAATGCAGCTATTGATGATCCCGTCGAGCGCAATGGGCCGCCATTTGTTGGTCGCCAGCAGCGCGCCGCAGACCAGGAAATACGGGGCCATGACCATCACCAGCATCGGGAAGCCGTCGATCCGGGGGAGAATCCTGAACGTATAAAACGCGCCCACGGAAAACGTCGCGAGCATGGTCCAGACATGCGCCTTGTGGATCGGCACCGGGTTATCCGTTACCGAGAAAATGCAGCAGAAAATCGCTGTCAACTGCGCGGCCAGCCAGCCGTCGTTCCAGCCCGTCCCGATCCAGAAGGCGCACGCCGTCAGCATCCCCACCAGCGCCGCAAACGTCGAGACCGCCGCCGCGCCGTAGTCCCGGTGCAGCTTCGGCTCGCCCGCGATGCGCGCCGCCGTTTCGAGGTGCCCGGGAATGCCGTCGCTGCCCGTGGCCACGGCCCGCCGCAGTACGCGGCAATCCTCCCACATGTCCATCAGATCCCAGAGGCGCAGGCAGAGATTGAACTCCAAAAGCGAGCGCCAGTCCGCCTCTCCGCGCACGCTCCGGTCGATGCGGCAAATCTCCCAGCGCAGCCGTTCCGCCGTTTCGGCTTCGGCCTCCATCCCGTCGTCGATCCAGGCGGAAACGCGGTCCAGCAGCGAGCGCATCCGCAGCGGAATGCCGCCCGCGCTTTGTTGCAAGGCCTCGATCCGGTCGCCCACCGCCGAGAGCAGCGGAACAAGCGCCGTCATGTGCTGCTCCAGCACCGTGAGCTGCTCCCGGGCGTGCGGCGGGACGGAAGTGTCGTAGGGCAAATACGAGATCAGCGCCACGAGGCCCACCGTATCGGCGGCCATCTTTTGCGCATCGGCCTGGCTGGCCGTGTCCGCCGAGTGGCCGGAGAGGACGTCGAGCGTCCAGCGTTCCGCATCGGCCAGCCAGCCGTCGATGCGCGCCGTCAGCTCCGGTCCCACGTGGCGGGGAAATACCACGCGGTTGACCACGGCGGCGCAGACAATACCCAGGATGATTTCCTGCACGCGCAATACCGCCGTATCGAAAGTGGAGCCCGGGTTGCCAACGCTCACGAAGCCGATAATGGCCGCCGTATAGCCCGCCAGCAGAAAGAAATAAGAGCGCGGTGTGCGGTCGAGCTGGCTTACGAAAAAGCAGAGCCCCAGCCAGCCCGCTAGCGCCAGGCAGAGCAGCACCGGCGCGTTGACGAGGTTGGGCACCAGCAGCACCGTCACCGCCGCGCCGATGAACGTGCCGCCCACGCGGTAGAAGGCCTTGGAGGTCATTGCGCCCGAGAGCGGCTGCGAAACGATGTAGACCGTCGCCATGGCCCAGCTTGGCTTCGAAAAATTAAACCGGAACGCGATCCAAAGCGCCAGCATCGAGGCGAAAAACGTCTTGAGCGAAAAAATCAGCTCATCGCGCCCGATCGGCGCACCCGCCACCTTAATCATCGGCGCGGCCCTTCTCCGACACAATATCCAGTAACGTTTGCTCCACCGTTTCCAGTGTTTTGACCGTGAGAGCCAGGTCCTCCTTGGGGACCTTTGCCATGAACTGTTTGCGCAGGCCGTCGACCACGCGCTCGATTTCCAGCCCGCGTTCGCGGCCTTTTTCCGTGAGCGAAAGGATCTTCGCGCGGCGGTCGCTGGCGTCCTCCTTGCGCGTGATGAGCTTTTCGGCCACCAGCAAATCAATGATCCGCACGAGCGAGGGCCCTTCGAGCCCCAGTTCGTCGGCGATGGCTCCCTGGCGCACATGGTCGTTGCGCGTAAGGACCAGCAGCGGCAGCGCCATCGCCTGAGACATGCCGCAATCCGCCAGCGCCTGGTCGGCCAGCCGCCGCCAGAGGCGGGAAATGCTGATCACGACGCGCCCAAAGTGGGCCCGGTTGCGGTTCTTTTCGTTCATCGGTGAATAGATAACAGGTGATCTATTCGCGTGAAAAGTATTTTATCTAACGCCGGGGGCGAAAAGCCGGGAGGCGCGCCTACAAAAGCTGGTAGGGGTCCACATCCACCGTGACGGTCACGTCGTCGGGGAAGGGGAGCTTCGCGAGCACTTCGGAGAGGTAGCGCGTCAGGCGCTGGATGGTCTGGGTGCGCAGGATCAGGTGAAAGCGGTAGGTGCCGTGGCTTTTCTCCAGCGGGGCGGGGGCCGGGTCGCCCAGAACGGTGTCGGGCGGCAGCGCTTCTTTGAGCCGTCGGTGGAGGGTTTCGAGCGAAAAGGCGGCCCGCTCCTGGTGCGTCGAGCGCGAGGTGATGAGCACCATTTTGCTAAACGGCGGGTAGTCCCACTGTTTGCGCCATTCGGTCTCCTGCTCGGCGAAACCGTCGTAATCGTGATGCCGGGCGAACTGGATGGCCGGGTGGTGCGGCGTGTAGCTTTGCACAAAGACCTCCCCCTCCACGTCGCCGCGGCCCGCGCGCCCGGCCACCTGGGTCAGGAGCTGGAAGGTCCGTTCGCCCGCGCGGAAATCGGGCATGTGCAGGCCGGTGTCGGCGTTGACGATGCCGACCAGCGTGACGTTCGGGAAATGAAGCCCCTTGGCGATCATCTGCGTGCCGAGCAGGATGTCGATCTTGCCCGTGCGGAAGGCCGTGAGCACTTCGCGGTAGGCCTCTTTGCGGGTCATCGTGTCGGCGTCCATCCGGCGCACCACGGCCTTGGGGAAAAGCTTCGCGACGATTTCTTCCACGCGCTCGGTGCCGAACCCGGCGAACTTGATCCCCGCCTCCTTGCACTCCGGGCAGCGGTTCGGGGCGACGGCGGTGTGGCCGCAGATGTGGCAGATGAGGCGGCTTTCGGAGCGGTGAAAGGTGAGGGCCACGGAGCAGTTTGGGCACTCGGCCACGTACCCGCACGCAGGACAGGAGAGGGAGGTGGAAAAGCCGCGCCGGTTGAGGAACAGGATCGACTGCTCTTTGCGCGCGAGGCGCTCGTCGATGGACTGGCGCAGCTTCTCGGAAATGATCGACGGGGCCTCGCCGCCGTTGGAGTCGAGGCGCAGGTCGATGATCCGGATGAGTGGCATCTTGCGGTCGTCCACGCGCTGGGCCATGCGCAGGAGCTGGTACTTGCCGATCACGGAATTGTGGAAGCTCTCCAGCGACGGCGTGGCGCTGCCGAGCAGCACGGCGCAATGCTCGAAGGACCCGCGCAGCACGGCGAGGTCGCGCGCATGGTAGCGCGGCGGGTCCTCTTGTTTGTAGGAGTTCTCGTGCTCCTCGTCCACGACGATGAGGCCGAGCTTCTCCAGCGGGGCGAAGATGGCGCTGCGGGCCCCGATGACGATTCGCGCCCGGCCGTTGTTGATCTTGTGCCATTCGTCGTGGCGTTCGCCTTCGGAAAGATGGCTGTGGAGCACCGCCACCTCGTGCTGCATCGCGGCGAACCGGCTTTTAAAGCGCTCGACGGTCTGCGGGGTAAGCGCGATTTCGGGTACGAGCATGATGGCGCTCTGGCCCCGGTCGAGCACGCGCTGGATGCCCTGGAGGTAAATTTCCGTCTTGCCGCTGCCGGTGACGCCGTGGAGCAGGAGCGGCTTCTCCGGTTTCTCGATGGAGGCGCAGACTTTTTCGAACACCGCCGCCTGCTCTTCGTTGAGGGTCAGCGGCGCGGCGGCCACGAAGGTCTCTCCCTCGTGGGGATCGCGCTCCACTCGCTCGCTTTCCACCGCCACGAGGCCCTTGCGGTGGAGGGCGGTGAGCGCGGCGCGGTCGGCTCCGGCCATTTTCAGGAGCGCTGTAACGGCCAGGGGCGTGCCCGCCTCGGCGAGGGTCTCGACGATGGAGGCCTGCTTGGGCGCGCGGCGTTCCAGCTCGGCGAGCACCTCGGGAGCGATTTCGCGGGCCAGCTGCGCGGAGAGGCGCTGCTTGAAGCCGACGGCCCCCTTGCGGATCACCTGGGGCAGCACCGCCCGCATGGCGGTTTCCACCGGGCAACAGTAGTAGACAGCCATCCAGCGGGCCAGCCGGAGGAGGTTGGCGCTCAGGATCGGGCGGTCGCCGACGACTTTGGAAATAGGGCGGATACCCGGGACGTTCGATTCGTCGAGCAGCTCCACCACCGTCGCCTGGCGCTCCTGGTGGCGCACGGGGACGGTCACGCGGGAGCCGGTTTGCACCCGGCTTTCCCATTCGGGCGGAATGGCGTAGTCGAGGGCGGCTCCCCCGGACTGGTCGACGATCACGCGCGCGAATTTCATTCCGGGAAAGTTGCCGTGAATGTCATTTGAGGTGAAGTTTTTTCCACACGCTTTACATTGGTTCACCTTACAGCCCTCTAAAATTCCGCGAATGCTCCGTCTCGTTCTCAAACTGATCCTTTTGGCCCTCTTCGCCGTTGGCGTGGCGGTGGGGGTGGCGCTGGTGCGTTCGGATGACCCGCTTTATAGTGTGACGGACTGGCTTAGTTTCGGGCGTTTCGAGAGCTATGACGCGATGATCGCCGATGCGGCGGCTAAAAACGGGGTTGATCCGCTGCTTTTGAAGGCGCTGGTCTGGCGCGAGAGCCAGTTTCATCCCCACAAAACCGGTGCCAGCGGCGAACGCGGGCTCATGCAGGTGAGCGAAGCCGCCGCGCGGGATTGGGCACGCTGGCATAAGGTCGAGACCTTCCAGCCTACGGACCTTTTTTCACCTCGGACGAATTTGGAGATCGGGTCTTGGTACCTCAAACAGAAGCTGATTCGCTGGGGGGCCAAGGATGACCCGGTGCCGTTTGCTTTAGCGGAATACAACGCCGGGGGGCGGCGCGTGGACCGGTGGGTGGCCGAGACCAAGCTTGGCGAGGCCACGACCGCTGCTGACCTGCGTTCGCGGATCGACTTCCCCAGCACTCAGGCTTACGTCGAGGCCATCCTCAAGCGCCAGGCCTACTACCAAGCGCAGGCGGAGCGGAAATAGGGCGAGGCACGGGGCGGAAGCCGCGCTACTCCTCCTCCACACCCTCCATTAGTTTCTCCCAAGAGCATCTCAGCGCCTTCTTCAAGCGAAGGATTACAGAAAGCGTTGGCTGAAACTGTCCTTTTTCGAGGTCTTGTAAATAAGAGCGGCTGATCTCTGCCTCTGTGGCCAGTTGGAGCTGTGTCAAACAAAGCTCAACCCGTAGGCGCGCTAGATTTTTACCAAACTGTTTGGGAACAGGCACCCTCGGAGTGTGGCTTATTTTTTTGAAATCAAGGCCCGGTATATCGGGCTTTTTTTATTGCAAAGGCACTTTTATTTCTGCAAAGATGCTTCCGCCCTGATAAGCCCGCCCCCAAAACACGACCGCGCACCGGGAGTCTGATTCTCCCGGTGTGTTGTTGAGCCGCCCGCAGAAAACTACGAGGACATCGCTTCCTGTACCGAGGCTTCGAGCTGGTTGAGGTCGAACGGTTTCGGGATCGATCCGCAGAAGCCGTAGTCGCGGCACTGGGTCATGATCGGGTCCATGGCGTAGCCGCTGGAGACGACGGCTTTGACGTTCGGGTCGATTTTGCGCAGTTCCTGGATGGCTTCCCGCCCACCCATGCCGCCGGGAATCGTGAGGTCCATGATGACCAGGTCAAACGGTTTCCCCGCCTCCATGGCTTCCTTGTAGAGCCGCAGGGTGGTCTCGGCGTCGTAGGAGGGCGTTACCGAGTAGCCCACGGAGTTAAGCGTGTAGGAGATCAGCTCGCAGATGACCTCTTCGTCGTCCAGTACCAGGATGCGCCCGTTGCGCCGAAGGATCTGCTTGGGCTTTTTGACCTCCGGCTCGACTTCCTTCTCCGAGGCGGGCAGGTAAACGTTGAAGGTGGCCCCGCGCCCGGGTTGCGATTCCACGCCGATGAAGCCGTCGTGGTTTTTGACGATGGAATACGACGTGGCCAGCCCAAGGCCATTGCCGGTCGGTTTGGTGGTGAAGTAGGGGTCGAAAATCTTCTTCTGGATCTCCTCGGGGATGCCGGGGCCCTCGTCGCGGACGGAGATTTTGATATACCGCCCGGGCTCCAGTGTCGGCGGGGCGTTGTGAATATCCACGACGACATTGGTGCCGCTCACGTAGAGCGTGCCGCCCCGCTCCATGACCTGCACTGCGTTGACGGCCAGGTTGCTGATGACCTGGCTGATCTGCCCTGCGTCGATGTCGGCGGGCCAGAGGTCGTCCGGCAGCGTGAAGTCCGAACGGATATTCGTGCCGGAGAGGGAGAACCCGATGGTGTCGAGAACGAGCTGCCGCAGGGAGGCCGTGCGTTTGATCGGTGCGCCGCCTTTGGCAAAGGTCAGTAGCTGCCGGGCGAGATCCTGGGCGCGCAAGGCGGCGTTCTTGGAGGCCTCGATGCGGTCCTTCACCGTCCCCTGGGGGTCGCCCATGAGCGAAAGCGAGAGATTGCCAATGACGGCGGTGAGGAGGTTGTTGAAGTCATGCGCGATGCCCCCGGCGGCGATGCCGATGGACTCCAGCTTTTCCGCCTTGTGGCGCTCTTCTTCCAGGAACTGGCGTTCCGTCACATCGCGCAGGACCAGGACGGTGCCCAGTTTCAGATCCTTGCGCGTGCGGATCGGCGCGGCGCTCAGCTCCACGCAACGCTGGATGCCGTCGCGGGCCACGACCATCGATTGCGGCTCGGTTTGCAGCGCTTTTTCGGATAGCCGGAGCGTGTCGAGCGGGCGGCTGCCCCGGATGGTGGTTAGTTTAAGGACTTCGTTGAGCGGCTTATCGGCCGCCTCCCGTTCTGTCCAGCCCGTCAGGCGCTCGGCCACCGGGTTGACGGTGACGATGTGGCCGTCGTTGTCGGTGGTAATGCAGCCCTCGCGGATGGAGCGCAGCGTGACGGCCAGCAGCTCCTGCTCGGCGGCGATCTCGTCCTCGAAACGTTCCCGGTCCTTTTCCGCCGTGTCGCGGATGGCCGAGACGTCCCCCTCCAGCTTGTCCTTCTCGGAGGCCAGGCCCTCGACCTCCTGTTTGCGCTCGATCTCGGCGGCGGCGCGGGCTGCGAAGATTTGGAGCGTCTGGCGCGCGATGCCGATCTGCGTGGCGGGCATGCAGCCGATGATGCCGATCAGGCCGACCACGCGTTCCTTCTGGTCGATGAGCGGCGTGGCGATGAAGGCCTCGGCCTTGAGAGTCGCCAGGAGGTTATCCCCCGGGTACTGGGCGCGCACGCCCTGTGGGATGGAGGTGAAGCCGCCGGTTTTAAGCGCCTCGGCGAAGACGGTTCCGGTCAGGCCGTAGTTGGTCTTGCTCCGAAGGCGGCCCTGCTCGGCGAGGGTGAGCGAACAGAATTCCGCTTCGGGCCGGAGGTCTTTTTCAACGATAAAGGCGTAGTCGTTCTGGAGCGCCAGCGAAAGCTGCTGGACCAGCGTGCGCACGTACTCCACGCCGGTGGTCGAGGAGACCGAGAGCGAAATATGGTGGACGTTCTCATCCGAGTAGCGCCGCTCCGAGGCGTCGTGGATGAGGATGACGAACCGCCGTTTGCCCTCGTATTGTGCCTCCGAGACGGCGATCTCCACCGGGAAGCGCACTGCATTGCGCCGTTCGGCAAAGGCCATGAAGGCCTCGCGCCCCATGGCGGCCACATCGAGCAGAAAATGGCGCTGCGGGACGAGCTTGGTGATTTTTTCGCCGATCAACTGGCTGCGGGGGTAGCCAAAGACCATCTCCGCCGCCTGGTTGCAGCTCTCGATGATCCCCTGGCTGTCCACCATCAGGATCACATCCGGGCACGCCTCAATGATGAACCGGGTGCGCTCCTCGGATTCCTCGGCAAGGGCCAGCTGTTCCTGGAAGGTGTGCAGCGTGTACCAAGTGGAGGCGATCAAGGCGCCGATGGCCAGGATGCCGCTGACCCAGTAACCGGCGAGCCGCAGGTAGACCCAGAAATTTCGCCCGCCCGCGTCCGGGACGATGTACCGGAAGGCCAGCGTCAGGAGCATCGAGAGGCAGACGATGGCGATCGTGCTGCCCAGCAGGCAGCAAAGCAGCTTGGCGCGAAGCCCCTGCTTTTCAAGCAACCATTCGCGGGTGTTGTGAATCAGTTGGCCGATCGTGGATGGCATCCTGGGATCTCTTTAAAAAAAAGGGACCGAAATGGTTTGGGGGGATTGGGTAAGAGGGAGAGCCGGTGAAGGGAGATCTCACTAATATTTCAAAAACGAGCGGGTCGGAACCGGACCCAGGGCTTTACGGCCCGCCAGAAATTCCAGCTCAATCAGGAACTGGGCTTCCAGCAACGTTCCGCCAAGCTTGGCGATCAGGCAGGCCGCGGCCGCCGCGGTGCCGCCGGTCGCCAGCAGGTCGTCGATCAAGACCACTTGCTCGCCGGGGCGGATGGCGTCCACGTGCATTTCGACCACGGATTGCCCATATTCCAGCGAGTAGGTCACCGCTTCGGTTTCGAAGGGGAGCTTGCCTTTCTTCCGGATTGGAATAAATCCGACCCCCATGCGGTAGGCCGCCGCGGCTCCGAAAAGGAACCCCCGGGCGTCGATGCCCACAATCTTGTCGATTTTTTTCCCGGCATTGGCATCCACAAAACAATCCACCGCCAGCCGAAATAAATGCCCGTCAGAGAGAATAGGCGTGATATCCTTGAACAGGATGCCAGGTTTTGGGAAGTCGTGTACGTCGCGAACTGCCGCACTCAGGAGAGAGAGGGTCTCGGTCATGGGGGCGCAATATAAGGAGGGGATCGGAAAACGGCGAGAACTTATTCATCTTCCAGCCACTGAGGCCCATTTGGCCTTTATCGGCCTTTGGTTAAGAACATGTGAAAACCTGATAAAAACCAAAGAATAGTTTGATTATGGCTCACGGGTCCAGTATTGAAGCTCTGTTTGGTTCATCTTAGCCCCTTTTTTACTCCTATGTTAAAAAGAACCCCCGCCTTTCTCGCGTTGATTCTTGGCGCCACTTACGCTATCGCTCAGGATGCCTCTGGTCCTGTTGCTACTGGTACCACCAGCGGCGGCGGTTCATCCGGGGCCGCTGCCAGCGGAACCACCCAGGCTAATATTTTAACCTCCACACCGGAAGAAACTGCGGATATCTCCGAAGGCTTCTCCATACCGGGCGGTTACGGCAACGCTCCGTTAAACTTCACCCCTGGCCAGGGGCACTTTGACCGCCCCGCGGTTCAGTTCAATACCACCGTCCAGCAAAGCTACGATGACAACATCTATAGCAGCAGCGGCGCTTCCGGGTTGAACCCCATTAAGGGGAGCATGATGACGAACCTTTCCGAAGGCGTCAGCCTCCTTCTCTCCCAGGGCCGCACGGGCCTTTCCTTGGATGCCAACGCTGGCGCACAGTATGTCTGGGACCGCGACGGCGATAAACTAACCCCTGTATTCGGGTTGGACACGATCTACGCCTACCGGCTTTCTCCGAGAACCCAGCTGTCAGTGCAGTTGGGTGCCGTCTACCAGACCCAGAGCTCCTATAACTCCCTGAACGGCCTGACGGACTCCAACGGCAAACCGTATCTGACGGGCAACATGAAAGTCGACTTGCTCTACCGCTGGACGCCCCGCATCTCCCTCGATACGACCTACGTCGCCTACGGGACTTACTACACCGATTCGGATTATCAAGATTCCAACCACATCAACCAGATCATCGGCGAATCGGTCCGCTACAGCTGGTCGCGCAACGTGACCGCCATTCTCGAAGGTCGCGTCGGCCAGGATACCTACGATCACTCCGGCTCGGATTCGCAAACCTACTACGCCTTGGTTGGTGCCGACTTCACCCTGAGCCGTCGCCTTTCCAGCGCCATCCGGCTCGGTTCGCAGACCCGCGTCAACGACGGCGGGACCTCCAATACCTCCCCTTACGTTGAAACCACAGCCAACTACATCCTGACCCGGACCACGCTCCTGGGGTGGAATCTTCGCTACGGCTACAACGACTCCAACAGCAGCACGGGCGCTTCCAAGAGCTTCCGCACCGGCATCACCCTGAACCAGTCGGTCACCTCCCGGCTTCGCGCCAACTTGAGCATCAATGTCGAGAACGCGGACGCCTTGCAGGGAGACAACGACGTCACCGTGAGTAACTCGTATTTCTCGATTATCGGGACGGTGGGCGCGAGTTATGCTGTTACTAAAGACCTGAGCGTTTTCGCCAACTACAACCGCATCGAAAAGAACTCACCCTCTGATTACGTCCAATACTCCAAGAACGTCTACTCCATCGGAGCCTCCTACCAGTATTGAGGTGAAAGATTTCTTGGTTCGTGACTAGACTTTAGCTTAGCGAACCCCATTTTAAAGCGCCCGGAGCCCAATGCCTCCCGGGCGCTTTCCAGTCCCGGACGTTTCCGTTTTCCACACCATCCCTGATATGAACGACAGCAGCGAAGTTAGCCTTCATTTTCTAGACTATTGGCGAGTTATCCGAGTTCGCTGGGCGATCCTGGTGATCACCTTCCTGCTCGTCCTGGTCACGGCTGGCGTCACCTGCTTCTTCCTGCCCCGGCAGTACTACTCCCATGTCATCATGGAAGTGAAGGCGGACAACAACCAGTTCCAGGTCTTCGACAACGGAACCCCCTACCAGCCCTATCGCGACCCGAACCTCCAAGCCACCCAGTTCCGGATCATCCAGAGCAAGGAAATCCTCTACCCGGTCATCAACGAGCTGAAGCTGGTCGAAACCTGGAGCTCCCAGGAAGGCGGCAACATCCTGCCCAAGGAGGAAGTCTACAGCCGCCTGCTCCGCGGCATGCTCAAGCTCGACACCGTCCGCAACACGGATTTGATTGAAATCGGCGTCTACTCCGGCGACCGCGTTGAAGCGGCCAACATCGCCAACATGATTTCCGTCGTCTACCGAAAAGTGCGCCAGGACGACCAGATGCAAATTCGCGATGCCGCCCTCGCACAATTGCGCGAGGAAGTGGCCACCCAGCGCAAAGCCGTCGAAGCCGCCCAGGCCGAAATGGCGCGCATCCGCGCCAAGCAAGGCATCGTTGATCCCAACCCCGAGTCCATCGACACGCAGACCACCACCCAGCAGGTGCTCTCCGACGACGAAAAGCAGTTCAACGACACCAAAACCCGGAGTGCCGAGATGAAAGCGCAGATCGAGCAGATCTCGAAGCTCAAAGAAGAAGAGCTGATGACCGCGCTCACCTCCTTGAACCTTCAGGACCCCACCATCTCCAAAGTCCTCCCCCTCTACCAGGACGCCTCGTCCGAAGAAGCCCGGTTGCTCAATGGCGGCCTGGGAGAGAACCATCCCCGCCTCAAATCGCTGCGCGCGCAGAAAGCCGTTTTCTCCAAACAGCTGACCGACGCCGTCGCGGCCGTCCGCGCCTCCCTTACCATCCGCCTGAACGTCAACGAAGCGAACCTCGCCTCGCTGCGGGAGAAGATGGACGCCAACAAAAAGAGCCTTAACGAAACGGCCAACCAGAGCCAGGACTACATCAACGTCAAGAGCGATTACATCAAAGCCAAGCGCGTGCTGGAGCAGTCCGAGACCCGCCTCTCCACCCAGAGCGTCCAGCTGAAAATGACCGTCATTCCCGCGAACATCTGGGAAAAAGCGGAACCGGCCATCTACCCCTCCAAGCCCGACGTCCTCATGATCATGGGCGTGGCCATCTTCATCGGCCTCTTCTTCGGCGTCGTCCTGGCCTTCTTTATCGAATACCTCGACACCAGCGTCAAAACCCTCGACGACGTCGAGCGCTACCTCGGCCTGCCCGTCCTGGCGGTAATCCCGAAGAACATCAGCTCGTTAATCAAACTGCAAAACGACGCCCCCGACGCCGAGGCCTACCGCATCCTGCGCACCAACGTCGAATTCAACAGCAAGAACCCGAACGCCAAGACCCTGACCATCGTTTCCGGCGGCCCGGGCGAAGGCAAATCGACCACGCTCAACAACCTCGCCGTCACCTGCGCCAAGGGCGGGTACAACGTCCTCATCGTCGACGCCGACTTACGCCGTCCCTCGCAGCACACCTTCTTTGATGTCGACTACGAAGTCGGCCTCACCGACGTCCTCACCGGCGCGCGCTCGATCGACCAGTGCATCCTCAAAACCGGCGTCCCGAACCTCTCGTTTTTGCCCAGCGGCAACCTGCCCGATGACGCCATTGGCATCTTGAACTCGCAGGCCATGATCGACCTGATCAGCGTGCTGCGCACCCGCTACGACCTGATCTTTTTCGATTCCCCGCCTATCCTGGGCGTCAGCGACGCCTCCGTGCTCGCCAGCGAAGTAGACATGGCCATCATGGTCGTTCAGTACCGCCGGTTCCCGCGGGCCATGCTCCAGCGCGTCAAATCCGCCGTCGAGAACGTCGGCGGCCACCTGCTCGGCATCGTCCTCAACAACGTTGAAACCAAGCACGACTCGGGCTACCAGTACTACACACAGTACTACGACTACTACACCCCCGATGCCGAGCGGCGGAAACGCAAACCGGCCAAAAAGCCAGCCGAAACCGCAGCCGCCCCAGTACCTCAAAAGCCTGGCGATTACTAAACCGGAGACTATATATAGAGATGAAAGTTCCCTTTTTCGCCTCCCTTTTCCTCGGCCTCTGCCTCGCGTTCAGCAGCGCCGCGGCCCAGGCCCAGCAGGCCACGCTTCGCGCGGGCGACACCGTCGATATTCGCGTCTCGGGCATTCCCGGCGATGAAATCAGCGTCGTGAGCGCCTCGCAGACCATCGACGAAGACGGCATGCTCAACATCGCCTATATCGGCAAGGTCAAAGTATCTGGAATGGACTCCTCCACCGCCCAGAAGGCCATCGAATCGCGCCTGGTTTCAGAGAAAATCTTCACCCATCCGGTCGTGACCGTGGGCGTCCAGAGCAACATGCGCTTGGTAAACGTGACCGGCGAAGTCAAGTCCAGCGGTCGCCTGCAGTACACCCCCGACCTCAACATCATGGCGGCCATCGCCGGGGCGGGCGGGTTCAGCGATTTTGCCGACCGCAAACACGTCAAACTCGTGCGCGGCGGGAAAGTCAGCGTCTACGACACCACCAAATTTTCCAAAGACCCCTCCCTGGACGTCAAAGTCCTGCCAGGGGACCAGATTTACATCCCGCAGGCCGGGGTCTTCACCTGGTAAGGCCGGCCATAACCGCCTTGGGCAGATTCGCTTCGAGAAAACGGCGCCACGAAAAGCGGCGCCGTTTTTGCGTCGTAACGGCACGCCCTCCCTCCCGTCCGCCTCCTTCCGGCCCGAGCTGGCCAAAGCAAAGCAGGGGGAGTGAATGCCAATTTGAGGACTAGCTTTACGGGCCCGTTTGCGCTTGAGTAAGAAAATGAGCGTTAATCTAGAGCCGAGTTCCTCGGTACGATCCCAGAAAGTATCAACCCTCGACGCCAATGAAGCCGTGGCCTCCGTGGCCTACCGGCTGAGTGAAACCATCGCCATCTACCCCATCACCCCTTCCTCCCCCATGGCGGAATCGTGCGATGAGTGGTCGGCCAAAGCGCGTCCGAACCTCTGGGGCGCCGTTCCGAGCCTCGTTGAAATGCAATCTGAAGCCGGTGCGGCGGGAGCCGTACACGGAATGCTGAACCAGGGAGCCCTCACCACTACGTTTACCGCCTCGCAGGGATTGCTCTTGATGATCCCGAACATGTACAAGATCGCGGGCGAGCTCCTTCCCTACTGTTTCCACGTCACCGCGCGCGCCCTTGCCACGCACGCCCTTTCCATTTTCGGCGATCACTCCGACGTCATGGCCTGCCGCCAGACCGGTTTCGCCATGATCGCTTCCAACTCCGTCCAGGAAGCCCAGGACATCGCGCTCGTCGCCCACGCGGCCACCTTTGAAACGCGCGTTCCCTTCATGCATTTCTTCGACGGCTTCCGCACGTCCCACGAAGTCGCCAAATTCCATCCGCTCGAAGACGACGTTCTTCGCGCCATGATCGACGAGGAAGCCATTCACGCCTTCCGCTCCCGCTCGCTCACCCCCGATCGTCCCACCATTCGCGGCACCGCTCAGAATCCCGACGTTTACTTCCAGGCCCGCGAAGCTTGCAACCCATTCTACGACGCCGTTCCCGCCAAAGTGCAGGCGCTCTTCGACAAATTCGCGGCGCTCACCGGCCGCCAGTATCACATTTACGAATACTCCGGGCACCCCGAGGCCGACCGCCTCGTCGTCGCCATCGGCTCCGGCGCTGAAACCGCCGAAGAGACCGCCCACTGGCTCAACGAACAAGGCCAGAAAGTCGGCGTCCTCAAAGTCCGTCTCTACCGTCCCTTCGACGTTGCCGCCTTCGTCAAGGCCATCCCCGCCACCGTCAAGAGCATCGCCGTCCTCGACCGCACCAAGGAACCCGGCAGCCTTGGCGAACCGCTCTACCTCGACGTCGTCACCGCGCTCGTCGAAGCCCGCTCCCGGGGCATCAGCAACTTTGAAGTCGAGCCCATCGTCATCGGTGGCCGCTACGGCCTCGGTTCCAAAGAATTCGACCCGGCTATGGCCAAGGCCGTCTTCGACGAACTCACCAAGGAACAGCCGAAGAACCACTTCACCATCGGCATCTACGAAGACCTCACCCATTCCTCGCTCGAATGGGACCACACCTTCGACCTCGAAGCCCCCGACGTTCACCGCGCCGTCTTCTTCGGCCTCGGCGCTGACGGCACCGTGGGTGCTAACAAGAACTCCATCAAGATCATCGGCGGCGAGACGCCCAACTTCGCGCAAGGCTACTTCGTTTATGACTCGAAGAAGTCCGGTGCCATGACGATCTCCCACCTGCGCTTCGGCCCGCGCCCGATCGCGGCCCACTACCTCATCAAGAGCGCCCAGTTCGTGGCCTGCCACCAGGCGACCTTCGTCGAGAAATTCGACGTCCTGGCCTACGCCGCCCCGAAGGGCACCTTCCTCCTGAACACCCCGCACTCCGCGGAGACCATTTGGGATCACCTGCCGCTGGAAGTCCAGAAGCAGATCGTGGCCAAGGAACTCAAGTTCTACGTCATCGACGCCTCCGCCGTCGCCCGCGCCGCTGGTACCGGCGGGCGCACCAACACCATCATGCAGACCTGCTTCTTCGCCATCTCCGGCATCCTGCCGCGCGAGGAAGCCATCGAGCAGATCAAGAAATCCATCCGCAAGACCTACGGCCGCAAAGGCGAGGACGTCGTGCAGAAGAACTTCATCGCCGTAGACCAGGCCCTGGGCGGCCTCTTTGAAGTTTCGGTTCCCAAGGACAAACTTAACGGCCACCACCGCCCGCCGACCGTTCCGGACGCCGCGCCCGACTTCGTCAAGACCGTCACCGCCACCATCATGGACGGCAAGGGCGACCTGCTCCCGAGCAGCGCCTTCCTGCCGGACGGCACCTGGCCCGTGGGCACCACCAAGTGGGAAAAACGCAACATCGCCGACCGCCTGCCGGTGTGGGATTCCTCCATCTGCATCCAGTGCAACAAGTGCGCCTTTGTTTGCCCGCACGCTGCCATCCGCTCCAAACACTACGATTCGAGCCTGCTCGAAAGCGCCCCGGAAGGCTTCAAATCGGTCAAATTCCGCGGTGTGGAAGGCCAGAGCTTTACCATCCAGGTCGCTCCCGAGGATTGCACCGGCTGCACCCTCTGCTCCCAGGTCTGCCCGGCCAAGTCCAAGGCCGACCCGAGCCACAAGGCGCTGACCATGGAGTTCATCCCCGAGCGCGAGAAGGAAATCGCCCAGTACGACTACTTCCTTAACACCCTCCCGCTGCCGAGCCGCACCGAAATCAAGGCCGACGTCAAGACGAGCCAGTTCGCAGAGCCGCTCTTCGAATACTCCGGCGCATGCACCGGGTGCGGTGAGACGCCTTATATCAAGCTGCTGACCCAGCTCTTCGGCGACCGCCTGGTCGTCGCCAACGCCACGGGCTGCTCCTCCATCTACGGCGGCAACCTGCCCACCACGCCTTACACCACCGACGCCAACGGCCGCGGCCCGGCTTGGTCGAACTCGCTCTTCGAAGACAACGCCGAATACGGCCTTGGCTTCCGCTGGGCCATCGACAAGCAGCAGGACATCGCCCGTCAGCTCATCACCAAGCTGGCCCCGCAGATCGGCGATACGCTCGTCACCGACCTCCTCAACGGCAACGCCCGTGACGAAGCCTCCATCGCCGCCCAGCGCGAGCGCGTGGCGGCCCTCAAGGCCAAGATCGCCGGAATCGAGGGCCTCGACGCCCGCCGACTCGAAGACGTCGCCGATTACCTCGTGCGCAAGAGCACCTGGATCCTGGGTGGCGACGGCTGGGGTTACGACATCGGCTACGGCGGCGTGGATCACGTCCTCGCCTCGGGGGCTGACGTTAACATCCTCATCCTCGACACCGAGGTCTACTCCAACACCGGCGGCCAGGCCTCCAAGTCGACCCCGTTCGGCGCCACGGCCAAGTTCGCCGTCGCCGGTAAGCACAGCCCGAAGAAAGACATCGGCATGATGGCCATCAGCTATGGCAACATCTACGTCGGCCGCGTCGCCTTCGGAGCCAAGGATGCCCAGACCGTCAAGGTCTTCGAGGAAGCCGAAAGCTACGCCGGACCTTCGCTCATCATCGCCTACAGCCACTGCATTGCCCACGGTTACGCGCTCAGCCGCGGCCTGGATCAGCAACGCCTGGCCGTCGACACCGGTATTTGGCCGCTCTACCGCTTTGACCCACGCCGCACCGCCGAAGGGCTGCCCGCGCTTCAGATCGACAGCGCCGCGCCGAAAGCCAAGGTCGGCGAGTACCTCCGCAACGAACTTCGTTTCCGCACCAAGCCCGAAAACGTGGCCGGATTCGAAGCCTATGCGCAGGACCTCGTTGAGAAACGCCTCGCCGTGCTCCAAAAGCTCGCCGAAGGCAAGTAATCAGAAACCGCAAGGACGAACTTAAAAGAACACTAGAAGGAGATATACTCCATGAATCTTGAAACTGATTACCTTGGCCTAAAGCTCAAAAACCCGCTCATGCCCGGTGCGTCCCCTCTGGCGGACGACCTCGCCACCATCCGGCGCCTCGAAGACGCCGGTGCGGGGGCGATTGTCATGCACTCGCTTTTTGAGGAGCAGATCAACCTCGAACGTCTCGCCGTCGAGCGGGACGTCGAGAGCCACACCGAAAGCTTCGCCGAAGCCACCACGTTCTTCCCGAACGAGGAAGACTTCGAGGAGACCTGCGAGGAATACCTCTCGCTCGTCGGCAAAATCAAAGAAACCGTCAGCGTCCCCGTGATCGCCTCCCTCAATGGCATCACCCCCGGTGGCTGGACCAGCTACGCCAAGCTGATTCAGGAAGCCGGAGCCGACGCCCTGGAGCTTAACTACTACGATCTGCCCTCCGACCCCACCAAGACCGGAGCCGACGTGGAAGCGCGCGCGCTGGACCTGGTGAAAGCGATCCGCAAGGAAGTCACCCTTCCCATCGCGGTGAAGCTTTCGCCCTTCTTCTCCTCGCTGCCGAACTTCGTTAGCGAACTGAAGAACGCGGGCGCCAACGGCGTCATCGTTTTCAACCGCTTCTATCAGCCGAACATCAACATCGAGGACCTCGATACGGACTCCGTGCTGGAACTCTCGACCTCCGCCGAACTGCGCCTGCGCCTCCGGTGGCTGGCCGTTCTGAGCGCCCAGATCGAAGGGATCTCCTACGGCGTCACCGGCGGGGTCCATACCGCAGCCGACGCCATCCGCGCCATCATGGCCGGGGCGAACGGCGTGCAGCTGGTTTCCGCGCTGTTGCAGAACGGGGCGGATTACCTCGGCACCGTGCTGACCGACCTGACCAAGTGGCTCGAAGAGCACGAGTACGACTCGCTTGCCCAGATGACCGGCACGATGAACCTCAAGCACTGCCCGGACGCTACCGCTTTCGAGCGCGGAAACTACCTCCGCATCTTGAAGAGCTGGCAGCCGTAATTTAACCGGCAGTTTGCAGTTTTTAGAAAACCCCAGGGTGGCCGCGGCTGACCTGGGGTTTTCTGTGTTGGGAAGCCGGCTTTTTTGCCGGATAGAGCGTTTGATTGCCCCAGGCGGCGGGGCGGTTCCCGAGGATCAGGATTGGGCCAGCGCGCGGTTGCGTTCGATGCCCTTTTTCAGGGCGTCCGGGAGCGAAACTCCCGCGCGAATCGCGTTGAAAATCGCCTCGGTGATGCCGCCCGGCGTTGCGGCTTGGCGCAGATAGGTCTCCTGGTCTGCATCGGAAAAATCACGGGGACGGACCTCCTGGGCCCATGTGATCACCGCACCATAATCCGGCAGCCCATGGCGTTTGCCCAGTGCGGCCAGTTCCGGCTCGTCGATCGGTTTCCCGAGGCTCTCCCACAGCGTGAGCGCCAGGGGAAGGCAAGGCCCGAGAGCGGTAAAGGCGTGAAAATCCTCCTCCCTCGCCAGCGGAATGAGCCGCAGCTTCAGGGTGGAAAGGATCTCGGCAACCACGGGATGCGCCGGGTAGATCGCCGCAATGCCGTTCCGGCCGAGGATCGTGTCCGGGGAGCTGGGCATCACGCGAACCCATTGGGCTCCGCTGGCGGCTCCCGGCAGCTTGGCGAGAGGAATCCCGGCCAGAAAAGAAACCCGCAGGCTTTCCTTGGGCGGTTCCTGGTCGCCCAGCGCGAGGTAACTCTGCGGGCGAACGAGGTAAAAGAGAATGCGCGAACGGTCCGTGACGGTTTCGCGGCTGGCCACCTGGGCGGAAAGTCCGTCGGCGGCGAGGGCTTGGGTGGTCTCTGGGGAGCCCCGATGGCAGATGGCCAACTGATCCGAGGGAAACCCGGATGCCAAAAGCGCCCGAGCGAAAGCCCGGCCCAGATGCCCCGCGCCAAAGATCCCCAGCGGAGCGCCGCCAAGGAAAGGGAGCGTGGTTTCGAAGCTCATGCCGGGTCCTCCTCGACTTTCGAGCGGAGGGTTCCGTCGGCCAGTTGCGTCATCAGCTCCGTTCCTGCGGGAGCCTGGGCCACACCACGCACGATTTCGCCCGAGGCCGTCCGCGTGATGCTGTAGCCCCGGGCCAGCGTGGATTGCGGCCCGAGCACGCGGAGCAGGTCGCGCCCTTTTTCCAGCCGGTGGGCGAAGTTCTCCAACGCCCCGGAGCAACCGCGCTGGAGGCGTTCGCTCAGGGCTTCGAGCTGCCCCTGACGGAGGCGTATCCCCTGGTCGGGCCGGTGTTCGCGCAGGGCCGAGCCGAGGACCTCGACGCGGCGGTGTTCGCCTGCAAGGCGTTCGGCGGCCAGACGGGCCAGGCGTTCGGCAAAATCGTCATTTTCCTGCATCCACTCGCGGAGGCGGGTCTGCGGCTCGCGGAAAAGCGGGCTGCCGCGCAGGAGCTCCAGGCGGCGGGCCCCGTCGCGCAGTTCGTCGCGCAGGCAGCGCTCCAGAGAGGCCTGGAGCTGGCCAAAATGGCGCAGTAGCGTGGCGCCGTCCGGAGCCAGCAGCTCGGCGGCGGCGCTGGGCGTCGGCGCGCGCAGATCGGCCACGAAGTCGGCAATGGTGAAGTCGATCTCGTGCCCCACGGCGCTGATGACCGGCAGGGCCGAGGCGTAGATCGCCCGGGCAAGCGCCTCGTCGTTGAATTCCCACAAATCCTCCGCGCTGCCGCCGCCGCGAGCTACGATGAGCGCGTCCACCGGGGGGAGTTCCCCGCGGTTGAATTCCTCGACCGCCGCGGTGATCTCCGCGCCCGCTCCGGCCCCCTGCACGCGCACGGGGTGGATCAAAATCTGAATCCACGGCGCGCGCCGGTGGAGAATGTTGAGCATGTCGGCGATGGCCGCTCCGGTGGGGGAGGTCACGATGCCGACGGCCTTGGGGAATTTCGGGATCGACCGCTTGTGGGCGGTATCGAAGAGCCCCTCGGCGGCGAGCTTGCGTTTGAGCGCCTCGAACTTCGCCGCCAGCAGGCCCGCTCCCGCCGCCTGGATCAGCCGGACGTTGAGCTGGTATTGCCCGCGCGCTTCGTAAACGGTCATCTGCCCCCGGGCGTGGACCAGCATCCCCTCGGAGAGCGGGATGGAGGCGTGGCGCAGCCCTGGCCGGAAAAACAAGACGCACGAGAGCTGCGAGCGCTCGTCCTTCAGGGTAAAGTATTGGTGCCCCGAGGCCTGTTTGCGCAGGTTGCTGATCTCCCCCTCCACCCAGACGTCGCCGATCCCTCCCTCAATCAGGCCGCGAACCTGCTGGGTTACTTCGGAGACGGAGAGAATGCGCGGTTCCTCGGGCATGGGGTTATTGTGACTTCTCCAGGCAGGTTTTCAGGAACTCCTTTGCCGCCGTGTTGTAGGGCTCCAGTTTTAGGGCGGCTTCGCCCCGGGCTTTGGCGGAGGCCGTGTTGCCTTCGGCTAATTCCAGTTTGCCCAGGTTGACGAGGGCTTCGGAGTAGTCCGGATCGATCTTGAGGGCATCGGTGAAAGCCGCCAGGGAGAGGTCCTTTTTGTCTCCTATTTGATAGAAAACGCCTAGGGCATTGAGCGGATCTGCGACGCCGGGACGCGTTCTCCAAGCCTGATCCAGTTTGCTGTAGGCGCCGTTGAGGTCGCCTCCTTGCAGAGCGGCCTGGCCTTCCTGGTAGATTTCCTGCCAGCTCTTGGTCTGGTTGCTGGTGGCAAAAACCAAAACTGTGGCGGCAAGGAGGGCTGCGGCGTATTTCCAAGCCTGCCGGACCTCGCCGGAGGCCAGTGTTTGCGCCAGACCCACGACGGTTCCGCTGGCCAGCAGCACCAGCCCGGGCACGGCCAGGAGGCGGCCGCTCTCGGTCACATACACCGTCACGAGGGCCAGCATTTGCAACAGGACGGCCCCGAGCACCCAGCGCGAAGCGGGCCAGCGCCGCCAGGAGAAAGGGAGCGCCGCGAGGGCGAAGAGGGCGACGATCCCGAATCCGAGGCCTGGGGTGACGATGCGCTGCTCGGTAAAGGGCTGGAGCACGCCCAGGTCGTCATGGCGGGCGGCGTTCCAGAAGTTGCGCATCTTGACCAGCGCGATGACGATCCGCTGCCCCGGGTGTTCCCGCAGAAAGGCCGTGGCTTTGTCCGCCCAGAATTGCGAGGCTTGGCCCCGGGTTAGTGTGCGACCCGTCGCCTCCTGGGCAATACGGACTGATTCTTTCAGGATCGCGGCCCTCTCGGCGCGTTTGAATTCAGGCGGCAGCTCGGGGTAGCCGTTGGCTTGCGGGCGGTGGCCGATCCAGGCGTTCAAGCCCGATTGCGCGGAAAACCAGACGGGCTCTTTGGCAATGACGCGGTTGTAGACCCAGCACGGGGCCGTTCCCAGGAGCGCCCCGAGCCCGAGGCTGGCGGCTGCGGCGGCGATGGCGGCGGGTGCGCGCAGGCGGCGAGCGGCGGCGGCCAGCGAAAGCGGTAGAATAGCGAGCACTGCCGGAACCGCCGTGGCGACGAGTCCCGCGAACGCGCCGATGCCGAGCCAGGGCTTCCAGCGCGAGACGCTCTCGGTCTTCATGCTCCAGAAAAAGAGCCCCCAGAAGGCCAGCACGCCCCAGATGGCGGGCGTCAGGACGAGGGAGAAGGCCTGCGCCGGTTGGAAGAATGTCCAGCCGACGGCGGCAAGGATCCCCGCCCAGCGGCCCCTCGCGCCCGGGTAGAGCCAGGCGGCCATTTGGAAGATCAGCGCGGCGATCGCGGCTTCACACAGGATTTGCAGCAGCCCTGCCGCGTAGTAGTTGGCCCCGAGGGAAAACAGCCCGGCCAGCGGGTAAGCGTACCCGGGCATCCCGGGGAAGGCCTGCTGGTCGGCCCAATGCCCGGCGGCGATCTGCTCCGCCCAGTCGGCGTAAAATTTCGGCTCCCCCATGAAGGGGGGGAAGAGGGGCGACCCCGCGAACCGCGTCAGCACCAGCAGATGCACCACGAGGGCGAACGCGAATACCAGCGCGTAATCCGGCAGCGAGCGTTTCGAGGCCATAAGGCTGCGGGGGAAAAGCTTGGGGGCGCTTAGTGGGCCCGGGAGGAGGCGAGGGTCCCGTGGTAGAGGGAGAGGATCGGCACCCGCTCCAGGAAGGAGAATTCCGTGCGGCCCGTGGAGTTCACCACGCAGGCCACGGCGACTACCTGCACCTTGTGTGTGGAGAGCGCGGCCATGGCTTCGTTGAGCGGGATGAAGTTTTTGCACTCGTCGATGACGAGCACCACTTTTTCCTTCGGCACGAGGTAGTGGCGGGTCAGCTTCGGTACGCCTTCGAGCACCTGGATCGAGGCGAACCGGGACCCGGTGAGGTGGGCGAGGTGGGCGGTGAGGACCATGCTCTCCGGGCAGGAGGCGGCTACCATGCAGTCCACTTTGCCTTCTTCCAACTGCTCTGGGAAAATGCGGATCAGCTCTCGGGCGAAGTAATCCATGACCCCCGGGAATTGCTCTGCCCCCGCGACGCCTCCGCCGCAGTTGGTCAGCGTGGCGGGAATGTCGCCGGGAACGATGAGTTCCTTCGGTTTAAGGTGCAGGAGCGAGCGGAGGTTGGAGATGAGATCCATGGGTTTGGTTAAAGGAGGCTGAAAAGAGAAGCGGGTTTGGCGCGAATGTAAACCTCAAAGAGTGGCTTGGGGTTTTACAGTGCGGTGGGGAGCTTGGCTCCGTCCTCGGCCTTGAGTTTGGAGTTCACGGGGTTGGTGATGACGTCTTTGTAGCTCATTCCGCCGGGGATCATTGGCAGGACGTGCTCGGTGTAGGGGACCAGGACGTCCAGGATGTACGGTTCCTTGGCCTCCAGCATCCGGGCGATGGCGGGCTTGAGGTCGGCTTTGCGCACGACCCGCTCGCACTTGACGCCGAAACCGGCGCAGATGGCGACGTAGTCGGGGTAGATCTGCTCTTTGTGGGAGGGGTCGCCCAGGTAGGTGTGGGCGCGGTTGCTGCCGTATTTCAGGTCTTCCCACTGCACGACCATGCCGAGGTGCTGGTTGTTGAGGATGATGGCCTTGGCCGCGATGCGCTCGATGTGCGCCATGGCGAGCTCCTGGATGTTCATCAAAAAGGAGCCGTCGCCGTCGATGTCGATGACTTCGAGGTCGGGCCGGGCGACTTTCGCGCCGATGGCGGCGGGGTAGCCGAAGCCCATGGTGCCGAGGCCCGCGGAGGTCAGGAAGGTGCGCGGTTTGCGGAAATGGTAGAACTGGCCGGTCCACATCTGGTGCTGGCCGACGCCGGTGGTGATGATCGCTTCGCCGTTGGTCATCTCGCAGAGGAGCTCGACGACGTGCTGCTGCATGATGGCCCGCTCGGTGTTGCGGTAGGTCAGCGGGAACTGCTGTTTCCACATGTCGATCTTGGCGTACCAGGCCGGGTAGGTGGCCGGGGCGGCTTTGCGGGTGACGCCGCGCTCTTCCAAGAGGCAGTTGAGCCGGGTCAGGGCGTACTTGACGTCGCTCTGGATGGCCAGGTGCACGGGCTTGTTTTTGTTGATCTCGGAGGCGTCGATGTCGAGGTGGACGATGGTGGAGCGTTCGCAGAAGCGCTCGACTTTGCTGGTGACGCGGTCGTCGAAGCGGACGCTGATGGCTAGGACGACGTCGGCTTCGTTGACGGCGTTGTTGGCGTAGACGGTGCCGTGCATGCCGAGCCATTTGAGGGCCAGGGGGTGGTTCTCCGGGAAGCCGCCGACGCCCATGAGCGTGGTGGCGACGGGGATGCCGGTGCGTTCGGCGAATTCCAGCAGCTCCTCGGACGCGTTGCCGGAGATGATGCCGCCGCCGCAGTAGATGGCGGGCTGTTTGGCTCCGGCGATGAGGTCGAGCATTGCCTGGAGGGACTCCTCGTCGGCTTTGGGGAAGGGTTTGTAGCCGGGCAGGTCGATCGATTCCGGGAATACCAGCGGGGCCTTGGCCTCCTGGATGTTCTTGGGCAGGTCGATCAAGACCGGGCCCGGGCGGCCGCTCTGGGCGATGTAGAAGGCTTCTTTGATGACGCGCGGGATATCCGCGGTGTCGAGGATGAGGTAGTTATGCTTCACCACGGGCAGGGACATGCCGAACATGTCGGTTTCCTGGAAGGCGCCTTTGCCGATTAACGGGCTGGCGACCTGGCCGGTGATGGCGATCAGGGGGACGGAGTCGAGATAGGCGTCGGCGATGCCGGTGATCAGGTTCGTCGCCCCGGGGCCCGAGGTGGCCATGACGACGCCCGCGCGGCCGGTGACGCGCGCGTAGCCCTCGGCGGCGAAGGCTCCGCCTTGTTCGTGGCGCGGGAGGATGGTCCGGATTTGCTTGCTGCGGGTGAGGGCTTGGTGGACGGGCATGCTGGCACCGCCCGGATAGGCGAAAATGGTGTCCACGCCCTCGCGTTCCAAACATTTTACCAGAATCTCCGCGCCGGTGAGGAGGGGAGTTTCGGAAGTTGAGGATGGGTTGGTCGGCGTGGTCATAGGGAAAAGGTTGCTAAGCATAGAGAGGAAACGCCCCTCAATCAAGCGCGGCTTCGCGGGGGGAATTTTGCCGGGAAATGACGTTTGCTAGGGGTGGGGCGGGAGGTTGGGCCTCTTGGGGATAAGCGCCAGGGCGCTTGGCGGAGTCGCTTCGCTCTCCATTGTGTGCAAGGCGGGGGGCGAGGGGGCGCGGCTGCGCAAGAGGGGTTTTTTTGCGCCCGCCTTGCGGATGGGTTTGGATTCCGGGGCTCTGCCCCAGTCCCCGGCAAGGGGCTTGCCCCTTGCATCCCGTCTGGAAACTGCGTTTCCTCTTTTTTTTACTGGGCGATTTCTTCGTCGCTGAGGTAGCAGCCGGGGTCTTCGTGCCATGGGTTGCCGTAGCGCTGCCATGCCCGGACGCGGAAGCCGCCGCCGCAGATGTCCAGGTGGCGGCAGGTGGCACACCGCCCGCCGACGGGCCGGGGCCGGGTGCGCAGGCCGTTCAAGATGGCGTCGTCGGTGCGGCTCCAGATTTCTGAAAACGGCTGCTCTTTGACGTTGCCCAAGGTGTGATCCTGCCAGAATTGATCGGGATGGACGTTCCCCTGGGTGTCGATGTTGCCGATGCCGATGCCGCTGCTGTTGTTGCCGCCGCCGTTCCACTGGATCAATTTGAGCGCGAGGGCGTGCCGAGCCGGGTCCCGGGCCAGGCGGGCGAGGAGGTAGGGGCCGTCGGCGGGTTGGTCGACGGTGAGGACCTCGCGGTCGAGCCCGGCGGCGTGCCAGGTTTCCACGCGGTCCATGATTTTGTCCAGCGCGGTGCGGATCTCCCCCGGCTCCAGTAGCGAGAGGTTCACGCCGCGGCCGCTGTAGACCAGGTGGTAGAAGCAGACGCGCCGGATGTCCTCGGCTTCGATGAAGTCCAGAATGCGGTCGATGTCGGTGACGGTGTGGCGCGTCAGGGTTAGGCGCAGGCCCGCTTTTTGCCCGGCTTCTTTGCAGTATTTGAAGGCCGCGACCGCCTTGGCGAATGCCCCCGGCTTGCCCCGGAATTGGTCGTGCGTTTCGCCGATGCCGTCCAAGGAAATGCCGACGTAGGAGTAGCCGATTTCGCGCAGTCGGACGGCGATTTCGGGCGTGATGAGGGTGCCGTTGGTGGAAATGGTGAGCCGCAGGCCGCGTTCGGTGGCGTATTTCGAGAGGTCGAAAAAGCGGGGGTGGATGAGCGGTTCGCCGCCGGAAAGGAGCAGCGCGGGAACGCCGAAGCGGGCCAGGTCATCGACCACGGCTTTGGATTGCTCCCAGGTCAGCTCGCCGGGGTAGTCGCGGGCGTCGGAGTCCGAGTAACAGTGGACGCACTTCAAGTTACAGCGCCGGGTGATGTTCCAGACGACGATGGGGCGGCGTTCGGCGGCGCTGGTGGGCGCGCCGTGGCCCATGCCGTAACGGAGGCCGTCGGCGGGTTGGGCGACGTCGCAGAGGAGGCGGGTGAAGTTGATCATTGGCGGTGGTTGTTTTCGCGGCGCAGCGTCACGACTGTCACGCCGTCGGGAGAAAGCTCGGTGCCCGTCTGGACGTAGCCGAGTGATTGGTAAAGGTGCAGGTTTCTGGCGCTTTGCGAGCCGGTGAAAAGCTCGAACGCCTTACATTTGGGGAACGCCGCGTGCAGCGCTTGCATCATGGCGCGGCCGTGGCCTCGGTTTTGGTGTTCCGGAATAACGCTCAGGCGGCCCACGTAGCAGACGCCCTCGTGATCCTCCTCGCCGCGAACCGAGGCGACCAGCCTGCTGTTGATGGTTCCCTTCAGGACGATGTTGTGCGCCATCGACTCCAGGCACTCGGCCTCGGTTTCGTGCATCGGCAGCACGCCCTTGCCGTAGCGGTCGGCTTCCTCCTGGAAAGCGAGCTTTTGCACCGCCAGGATTTCCGGGACATCGGCCACGCCCGCCGGGCAGACGCTCAGCTCCGGCTGTTGCAAGATCGCCCCCGGGTGGGCCACTTCGCCGGGCGGCTCCAGCGGGCTGGAGTGGGGTTGGTAGACGCAGAGCGGTTCGGAGGCGAGCAGGTTGCCCGTCATCGCGTAAGAACGCGCCCGTGAGCCGCCGCAAATCCGGTTCCATTCGCACTTGCCGCATTTGCCCTTGAGTTGGTCGGGATCGCGCAGCGACTGGAGCAGCGGCGACTCGCGGTAGACGGTCAGCAGATCCTCGCCGCGCACGTTCCCGGCCACCATCGGCAGGAAGCCGCTCGGGCAGATGTCCCCCACGTGGGAGACAAAGACGAACCCCTTGCCGTCGTTGGTGTTGCCGAGCATCGGGGGCGGGCCGGATTGTTCCGCACGCCAGCGCTGCCAGGCCACGCGGCGGTAATGCTGTCCCTCGGTGGTCTTGATTTTGTACGACACGCGGCGCGAAAGCTCCCAGAGCCGGTTAAACAGAGCCTCCAGCTCCGGGCCGTCGAGCAAATCGGCGTTCTTGCCCCGGCCCGTGGGCACGAGCAGGAAGAGGTTCCACATCGCGGGGCGGATCTCGTCCATCAGCGCGACAAATTGATCGAATTGGTCCAGGTTCTGGCGGGTGAGGGTCGTATTGATCTGGAAATCGAGCCCATGGGCGCGACATGCCTCCATCGCCTTTTGCGTCCAGTCCCACGTTCCCGGGACGCCCCGGAAGGCGTCGTGCGTCTCGCGGCTGGCCCCGTCGATGCTCAGCGAGAGCCGGTGCAGCCCTGCGTCGCGGAGCCCCTGGAGATCGGCTTTCAAGAACCGGGGCGTGGCGCTCGGGCTGAGGGCCACTTCCAGCCCTTTCGAGCGGGCGTAGGAGACCAGCTCCAGAATATCCGGGCGCATCATCGGGTCGCCGCCGGTCAGGATGAAGTAGCCGGGCGTGGCGCGGGCCACCTGGTCGATGAAATGCTTGCCCTCCTCGGTCGTTAGCTCGCGCGGGTCGCGCTGGGGCTGCGCCTCGGCCCGGCAATGGCGGCACGCCAACACACAAGACCGGGTGACTTCCCAGATCACGATGAACGGGTGGTCATCCCATCGGGAAAGCGGATTACGCAGGGCGAGGTTCGGGTGCATCAATGGGGAATTTCTCACAGGAAGGCCCGAAGGCACGAAGAAAATTTTTCCTGGAGGCCCCGGGGAAGGGAAAAAGCAACGCACCGGGAGCATGAAACTCCCGATGTGCGCGGGCTGCTTTTTAGGCGGCAGGCTTCCTAAGGCGCAGCCGTCTTAACAAAAGATTCCGTCTCGTGGCCGCACGGAGCTTTTTTTACTTATTTGCCCTCGTTGCCCTCGTTCCCAAACTCCATTTGGGAACGCCTCTGCTCCGGCAACTCGATTGCCGCAATAAGAGTTGCGGGTACAAGCGCGTGCCGAAATAGAGT
>DBMP01000019.1 GCA_002298145.1 Spartobacteria bacterium UBA695
GGCTGGTGGCCAGCGCCAGCCTCCTGGCCTTCATGCCCGAGCTAGGTCGCCTCAAACGCAATCAAGCCGCGGCTTTGCTTGGCCTGGCTCCTTTTGTGTGCGACAGCGGAAACGAACGCGGCAGGCGCCATATCTGGGGCGGACGGGCTCATTTGCTCTCGGTTCTTTACATGAGCGCTCTCCACGCCATGTTCAAAAATCGGCAACTCCGCGAGTTTTATGAGAGGCTCAAAGCAGCAGGCAAACCGGGTAAAGTCGCCATCACTGCCGTGATGCGTAAGCTCATCGTTCTCCTTAACCACATCCTCAAATACCCCGATTTTGTACTTGCGCCTTAGGAGAGTTGCTCCCGGCCATATAAAATAGCCCGGAAACGGCAGTAGTTCTTTCGGCTATTGCCAGCCGTTTGTCGCGGGGTTATCAAGTCCCGGCTGGCTCTCGCTAGCTAGGGAGAATTTGTTGCTTCCGGGGCTAGAAGTAAAGCCTCTCTCTCGTTACGAATCTCCAGATTCGTAATGTCCTTGTCTTGGAATCTCCGATTCCGTCCTCACGGTTCACGAATCAGAGATTCGCAGACAGAAGACGTTCCCAATCTGGAGATTGGGAACGAGGCACGCCAGAATCAAAATTGCAGTCGCCGCAATCGAGTTGCGGGTTCAAGCGCGTGCCCAAATAGAGTTTGGGCACGAGGAGGGTGATTGGGAACGAGGCAAACCCCGGCGCGGACAAGTCAAAAAGCCGCAGGCGTAGGGCCGCCTACTTCACTTTATACTTCACTTGGCGGGAGAGCAGCCAGCGGACGCCGAACATATCCACCGTCGCTTTGATCGCCCGGTTGCCCAGGCCATATTTGCTCACACCCGCTGTGCGCGGGCGGTGGTTCACTGGAATCTCCACAATCTTGTACCCCATCCCCTTCACCAGCGCCGGGATGAAGCGGTGCATTCCGTAGAAGGGCACCAGCGCGGCGCGGCATTCGCGGCGCATCGCCTTGAGGGTGCAGCCCGTGTCGCGAACGCCGTCCTTCGTGAACCGGCTGCGCACGAAATTCGCCACGCGGCTCGTGATGCGCTTGACCACTGTATCCTTGCGCTTGGCCCGGTAGCCGCACACCAGGTCTGCCCCTTTATCAATCTCCGCCAGCAGCAGCGGGATATCCGCCGGATCATTCTGAAGATCCCCGTCGAGCAGCGCGATCACCTCGCCGCGCGCGGCATGGATGCCCGCGTACATGGCCGCGCTCTGGCCCGCGTTTTTCTCGAACTCCAGCAGGACTACATCCGGGCGCTTCTCTACCCGTTGGGCCGTTGCGTCCTTCGATCCATCGTCCACGAATACGATCTCGTAATTAAGGCCGCTGAGCGCGGAGTGGAGCTGCTTTTGAAGGGATTCAACGTTGTCTTGTTCGTTATAGAGCGGGATGACAACGGAGAGGGCAGGCGTGGGTTGGGTCATAAAGGAAGGCTGCGATAATTATGGCAGGCGAAAACCCATATCAAGCGTAATGGCAATCCTCGCCGCGCTTCGCTGAGAGTAGCCACCATCTCCACTTTGTCGAATCCTTTGACAATCGCTTCGGGGGCGCTCGGGGAGCGGTCCGTGACAAAAAGCGCGTCGCGGCCCTGGAAAAGACTGACCCCCCAGTCCTCGCTCGCGTACTCGTCGATCGGCAGCGTCGGGTTCACCGTCAGCATCGCGCGGATGAGCGCCCGGCGGCGGTCGGCCATCGTTTGCTCGTCGGCCGCGGGCGCGTCGAGCCCCTTGAGCGCCGCCTCCAGCGCGCCGCGTTGCGCCGGGTCCTGCACCTTGGCGAGCATCCCCTTGGCGATCTCCGTGGGCTCCGTCATCTCATCGTAGCGGCCCCAGAAGGAGTACTGGTTCTCGATCATCTGGGACTCCGGGATGTACACCGGCGGGTGCCCGGGGCCGTCGGCGCGCTTCTCGGGCAGGTAAAAGGCGAGGCTCGATGCCGTCTGGTATTTATTGGCAATGAGGAAGAGCGGCTTGCCCGACTCCGCCTCCAGCTTGTGCCGCAGGTCGTTTACCGCGATGGAGGCCGTCTCCCAGCCGCGCAGCCGCCCGCCCGGGTCCATGTTGTAGGACCACGGGATGCCCAGCGAACGGATCGCGTCCGTATTCACAATGATGAGGCTCATGACCAGCGCCAGCCCTAGGCCCGCGGCCGCGAACCGGCGCACCTTCACGCTGGAGAGCGCCTTCTCATGCCAGTAGGCCACCGTCAGGATGCCCAGGCCTACGAAAGCCGGGGAGGTCCAGTTCAGCTCGCCCATTTTTTTAAGCGAAAGCGTGCAGTAGAGGACGATCAGCGGCAGCGCGGCGAGCACCAGGAATTTCGCGCGAAAATCCGCCTTCATCGCGCGGCAGCCCTGCCAGAGCGCCACCACCATCGCGCCGAAAACCAGCGGCGAGTAGATCCCGAAATGCCCGCCAATAAAGCCCAGCAGTTCCTCCGGGTGAATCGAGAACTTCCCCTCCAGGCCGCCCCGGCTGCGGAGGTGCTCGATGGTGATCCAGTCGTGATTCGAGTTCCAAAGCACCGGCGGGATTACCGCCAGCGAGAAGACTGCCAGCATGACCCAGAACCCGGGCCGGAGAAATTCCCGGCGCAGCTTGGGCGTCAGCGCCAGCACCAGCACGATCGTCAAGAGCTCCATGGCGTTGGTGTACTTGCCCAGGAACCCGAGGCCGATAAGCGCGCCGGTCAGCGGCCAGAAAAGCGAGAACTTGGGCGAACGCTCCAGCGCCTCCCAGAGCGTCCAGAGCGCGGCGGTCCAGAAGAAGATCGAGATCGGGTCGATCGTCATCAGGAGCCCGCCGACGTTGAAAATGGGCGTCAAATTGAGCATCACCACCGTCCACGTCGCCACCGACTCCCCGTAGAGCCGCCGCGCCAGGCCGAAGAGCACCAGGCTCGTCCCGAGCGCCAGGAGCGGGCTCAGGAGGCGCACGCCGAAGGAGTTTGGCCCCAGCAGATCGGTCCCCGCCCGGATCGCCATCGCCACACCGGGTCCCTTGGAGTAATAAGCCCAGTCCAGCCGCTGCGACCACTGGTAGTAGTATGCTTCGTCTGGAGAGACCTCCATGGAGCCCCCCAGCGTGAGGCGCAGTGCGGTCAAGATAAGCAGGAAGACAATCAGCCAACGATTCATAAGGGATGCGGGTTAGGGAACAAGTAAACTCGGATGCGAAAGGTGAAGCTGCGGCGCGAGGCGGGCCCCGTAGCGCCGCCAGAGCGCTTCGAGCGCTGCCGCCACGAGCAGGCCCAGGCCCGTCCCCAGGAACATCGAAGTCAGCACGTCGCTCGGCCAGTGGGATCCGGTGTAAATGCGCGAGTAGCCAATCGCCGCCGCCACGAGGAAATAGCCCCGGCCCCAGCGCCGGAAAAAGAGCGCCAGCACCGCCGCCGCCGCGAAGTTATCCGACGTATGGCCGGAGGGGAAAGAGCGCCCGGTGATCGCCCCGGTCTCCGGTGTCGAAGTCAGCACCTCCGGCGCCATGAAAATGCTCAGCTGTTTGGGCTGGGTCCGGGCGAGCTTCACCACGCGGGCCGGTTCCACCTGGTGAGGCCGGGGGCGGTTGGCCCAGTGTTTGAGGGAATTGACCAGTCCGCAGTCGGTAACGGCCACCGCGATCAGGATCACCAGCACCGCCGCGCGCGCCCGGAAATTCCCCCACACGGCCACCGCGAGGACGGCCAGGATGAGGATCGGCCCCCAGAAGGCAAAATCCGAGAGCAAGGCCATGACCCGATCCAACGAAGGGGAGGTCCAGACGCCGTTAATGAGTGAAAAAAGGGTTTGATCCATCTGCGGGAGCGGAGAGACTAGCGAACAATATGAGCATTGCGAGACATGTAAATGCGAAAACCGGGCTCCTGGCCGCCCTCTGCCTGCCGGCCCTTCTGCTGGGCGGCCTCCTCCTTCCGGCTCGGGCCGACGACGACGCCCCGAGCGCCCGCGAACTCCTCGCGCAGGTCCGCGCCAACCAGGCCAGTCAGAACCGGGACCTCACCGGCAAGCTGCGCAAATCCTCCAGCGACGAGAAAATCGTCATCCCCTTTCGCCTCCTCCTTCGAGAGAGCACCATCGTTTATCAGTTCACCGACCGCCCCGAATCGCTCATCCTGCGCCTGGGGGACAAAAGCTCGCGGCTCGATCGCGCCACCGGCCCCGGCGATAAGCCCGAGAAAATCACCGGCGCCAAGCTCGATGACCTGATCCGCGGTACCGACATCAGCTACGAGGACCTCGCCCTCAAGTTCCTTTACTGGACCAACGCCATCGTTGAACCCCGCAAGGAGACCGTCATGACCCGCTCCTGCTGGATCGTCCGGGCCGTCCCCTCCCGCAAGGACGAGAGCCAGTACGACATGGCGCGCCTCTGGATCGAGCCCACTGGTGGCCTCCTTCAGGCCGAATGCTACGCGGGCGGCAAGCTCATCCGCCGCTTTTCCGTGCGCAACGTCCAGCGAGAGGCGGGCGGCAACGGCTACATTCTTAAATCCATGAGCATCCAGCGCCTCGACGCCCAGGGCAAGGGGACCCCGCCCACCTACCTCGAAGTGCGGCAGGATTGACCTGCCCGCGCCGGGGGACATAGACTGCGCGCCCATGATGAAGACCATCCAATGGGCGCAGTTTACCTGGGACCTCGCCAAGACCTCCCCGGGCCGCCCCGCCCTCCCTCCTTCGTTTTCCATCCGCCGCGCCACCCAGGACGACGAGGAGGCTATCCGCTCCGTTATCCTGAGCGCCTTTACGCTCGACTCGGAGTGGAACTCCTTCTTTTTCCTCGTCCGCCCGCTGTTCGAGACCGCTCTCGACGAGCTTTTTGGCCAGAACAGCGAGCCGCTTTGCCTCGTCGTGAGCCATGGGCCCCGCGTCATCGGAGCCTCTGGCCTTTCGGTCGAGCGCGATGCGTGTAACCACCTGCTCACCGGCCCGTGCCTCTCCCTTGAATACCGCAACCGGGGCATCGCCAGCGCCATGTTGGCCCACAGCCTCTCCTTCCTGCGCGAGGCGGGCCTGACCTCCGTGCGCGGCCTTACTAAGGAGGGGACCGCCGCCGCGCAGTTCATCTACCCCAAGTTCGGCTCCGCCCACGCCGCCGCACCGGATTCCCTCATCGCGGAACTCCGTAAACGCCGCAGCGAGCCGCCGAAGAAGAAAGCCTAGGCCCCCTCTAGCATCAAACCTGCTCTACCAAGGATGATCCCATGATCACCTACGCCTACCAAGCCCGTAACCCCGAAGGCAAAACCGTGAGCGGCGAGACGGATGCCGTGAATGAGGAAAACGCCATCAGTGTCCTGATGGGCCGAGGTCTCCTGGTCCTCTCCCTGGAGGAACGGGGCGTTCGCAAGGGCAGCCGCAAGGTGGCCCAGGTCGCCGACTCGGACTTGGTTATGTTCACCCGGCAGCTCGCCACCATGGTCGACGCCGGGCTCCCGCTGGTCTCCGCGCTGACGGCCCTCTACGAGCAGACGACCTCCCGCAAACAGGCCCCGCTGCGCCTGGTCATCGGCGAGGTCATGGGCCGCGTCCAGCAGGGCGAGACCTTCGCCGAGGCGATTTCCAAATTTCCGCAGGTCTTTTCCCGCCTTTATATTTCCATGGTCAAGGCCGGTGAAATGGGCGGTATGCTGGCCGAGATCCTCGACCGTCTCGCCGGGTTCCTGGAGGCGAGCGCGCGCCTGACCAAGAAGGTCAAATCGGCCATGACCTACCCCATCTCGGTCATCAGCATCGCCTTCCTCATCACCGTCTTCCTACTGGTCAAGGTGGTGCCGACGTTCGGCGAAATTTTCGGCAGCTTTGGCAAAAAACTGCCCGGCCCCACCCAGGTACTCCTCGATTTGAGTTCGTTTATCCGGGGCCACTGGCTGATCCTCACCCTGGCCTTGGTCGGGATCTTCGTGGCGATCAACCAGATTCTTAAAACTGAGAGGGGCAAGCAGGCGTGGGATACCTACAAAATGAAGATGCCCGTCTTCGGCCCCCTGATTCAGAAAATTTGCATGAGCCGCTTTGCCCGCACCTTTGCGCAGCTGATCCGCGCGGGCGTGCCGATCCTGGACGTCATGGCGATTGTCGGCGAGACCTCTGGAAACTTCCTGGCCGAGCGGGCTATCCGGCTGGTGGCGATCGACGTGGAGAAGGGGGATACGCTCGCGGCCGCCATGGCCAAGCAGCCGCTCTTTCCGCCCATCATGCTGCGGATGATCTCCGCGGGCGAGGCCACCGGTAAAATCGACGCCATGCTCGACAAGATCGCCGACTTCTGGGACGAGGAAATCGAGGCCACGCTGAGCGCGCTGACTTCGCTCATCGAGCCGTTCCTGATCGTCTTTCTCGGCGTGGTCGTGGGTGGCATTGTCGTTGCCCTCTTCCTGCCGATCTTCCAGATGAGCGAGGTCGTCTCGGGCAAGTAGGCGGTGCCCGGGCCGGGGCTCGGTGGGGAGGGGCATTAGCCCCAGATAACCCAGCAGATGCAGGCCAACAGCCCCAGGACAAGCAACGCGAGGCTCAGCGCCGGGAGGGCCAGCTGCAGCCGTTCCCCAAACGAGTAGCGCGGTACCCGGTGGCGTGAACGGTGGCGGTGGGGCTGAGCCAGCTGGGGAGCGGGCTCCCAGGATTCAACGACCGGGGCGGGGGTTTTCGCCCGCCTGAGGCCGGAGCTTACCTCCACGTTCACCGGTAAATCGAGATGGATGCCGGTGGTGGGCCAGAGCTCAAGGAGGTCGCTGCGATGGGCATCGAAGCTGTCCGCCTCCACGATGCTTTTTTGGATTTTGACCGTGTGAAACCAGATCCATCGGCCCCGGAGCTTGCGCACTTCCTGATCAAAGATGAAAGCGCCGGAGGCTTTGTGAAATTGTTTCAGGGCCCCCTCGTGCATGGTGGGGGTGTGGAACTCGATGTTATGCGCGAAGATCCCCTCGTTACCCAGGAGTAGTGGGTATTTCCGGGTCTTATCGCCGGGCGGAAGGGCCAGGAGGGATTGAACGACGTGGCTATGGTAGCCGAGGTGGCAGAGCTGGGGGTTCTGCCCCTTGGCGTAGGGCTGGCCCAGGTCGTAGCGCTCGGTTAGCTTAAGCTCGTTGCCCGCGCGGTTGTCCTTCCACTCCGGCGTGCCGATCCTGGAGATTTCCGGGAAGAGGTTCCGGTAAAATTGCTCTCTCCTCTTTGAGACGGCTTCGGCTCCCTCCATGGCTAGGCTGCACCGGAGGCTTTCGGCATGGACGCCGGTCGCCGCGCAATGGACCTCCATCACCGTCTGGCCCCCCGCCGTGTTGAGCCAGAACGATTCGCGGAGCATGTAGGTGTTCTTCTGCGAGCCGCCTTCTATGGGGGTCAGTGCCTGGGTGTCGGGGGCGATGGCGAGCCCCGCCTTGAACTCCGGCAGGGGCCGTCGGAGCACCCCGCCGCCCTGGAGGATCGAGGTCGGGTCCACCCAATGCCGTTGCCCCTCCAGGGTGAACTCTACGATGGCGTGGTTAAAGAGGTTGGGCGAGGGGAGCATTTTCGCCACGTCCCCCCGCAAGCAGGTGTTGACCAAGACGGGCCGGGCCTCCAGGCCGAGGTGCCGTAGGAGGCGCACCAGGAGGAGCGTCTTGTCCTTGCAATCGCCGAAACGCCGCTGGAGCGTCACATCGGGGGCCGTCGGGATCTGCCCGCCGAGGTCCTCGTTGAGGCTAAGGTAGCGGACCTCGTCCTGGACGAATTCAATCGCCCTGGCGGCCCCTACGCCGGGGTCCTCGATCCCCGAGAAGAGCATCTTCGCAAACGCTTCCGTGCCTGGCTGGGGGGAGCCCGTTTGCCAGGCTTCCTCAAGCGCGACGGCGATCTCGTTCCACGAAAGGCAGTCGGAGACGTGGATATATCTCACGCCGGAATGCCACGCCGGGGCGCTGCTTTCAAACGGATCTGCCGGGATGCGTTCGAAGGTCCACTTCCAGCGCGTCTCGCCGCCGATATCCCGGGCTTCCGGGTCCGGCAGGCCGGGGCTGGAGGTCCATTTCATGTCCGAGGCATCCGGCGGGAACTGGATGCTGAAGCAGTAGCTGCGAACCGGAACGAAACACGGCAGGCACTCCAAGACCGAATAGCGCTGGCCTAGCAGCCGGGGCTGCGTGACGACCGTATAGCTGAAGTCGAGGAGATCGCCCAGCTGCACGTTTTCCAAAAGCAGCACCACCGTCCACGCGCCATCAATGACCAAGCGCTCCATTTGCTGTTCGCGGCGGAAGAACCGGAGCCGTTCCGCACAGGCGTGTTCCGTCACCTGGCCGCCGCGTCGGATGGCGATGGAGTGGATGATGACGTGTTGGGTATCCGGGTCGAAATTCAGGCTCCACTGGGAGAGATTCTGCACGCCCTGGAGCGTCTCCAGCCGCTGGACGATCCGCTGGAAAGACGCCCTGCTCGCGGTGTGGTGCTGGGTGTCGATGAGCAGGTAGGCCTGGTTGCAGGCATGCTGCGGGCGATCCTCTTCATCAATCTCATGGGCCTCCACCCAGGGTTCAGGCGCGGCGATGGTGACGCGTTCCCGGATGCGGGGCGGGACTTCGCCTGCTGCAGAAAGTCCATTCGTGGGTTGGGGGGCGGATTCCGTGCTCATGTCGGTAGAGGAAGCGGCAAGGATAGTAAAACCGAGGAAAAAAAAGAGAGATTTTTGCGGTCCCGAGGAACTTTTCTGCATGGTATTGGGCAATAAATACCCCCCAGGAGCCGGATTTTTTTTCCGTGCGGTGTCGCGCACCGGCACGTTCCGTCCCGATACTTTGGGTGCGGGGAAAAAAAGGTCATGAATAGGCGCGTCTGTGTAATGGCGGTTCTGGGATGGGCGGTGGCGTGGAGCGGGGGGAACGGGTTTTCGGCGGACGAAACCGTGAAACCCGTGGCCGCGGCCCAGGCGTTCCTCAAGGATCAACGGCTCTACCGGGGCCCTGTCGACGGCTTGCCGAGCCCGGCGACCGCCGCAGCCGTGCGGCGCTACCAGATCCTCCACGGCTTTCGGGCCACGGGGCTTCTGGATGAGCCAACGCTCGCCGCCATGCTGGCCCCGCCGCCTCGGTCGGAGAAGCTAACGCAGTCCGACCGCGATCTGCTTCGCGAGCTGGAGAGCACCCCGCCGCCCCTGCCCGTGGGCGAGCAGCGCCGCGAGC
>DBMP01000029.1 GCA_002298145.1 Spartobacteria bacterium UBA695
TATAGCCCGGAAACGGCAATAGATTTTCGGCTATTGCCAGCCGTTTGTTACGGGGTTGTTAAGTCCCGGCTGGCTTGCGCTAGCTAGTGGGAAAAATGCGCTTCCCGGTTTTTAAAGTAAAGGCGAATTCACCTCTACCCTCGTTAACGCAATTACCCCCGTGATTGCCCCCTCGCTCACTAACACCGTTGCTCCAGATTGGGAACACAATTGGGGGCGAATCTCCGATTCGTAGCGGTGTGGGAGTCTGGAGATTCATAACGAGGACTAACGGCCCGTTAGGCGGTGAGGCTATCCTGACTTCGTGGTGAATCCCTACGATCAAAGAGGCTACCGGTTGCCGCAATGCCAACGACTCGATAGAAAAACAAAGCAAATCACGAAGGATATCTCCCCGAAAAGAGCAGCTAGCGGAGGACCGACCAACGCGCCTAACATCCCACCCGCCATCGTCAAAGCGCCCAACATGAGCGCATTATTATACGGAAAATCATGAGGCAGCTTGAAAAAGACTAAACGCATAAGCATCAAGGAAAACATGCCAAGCGGAACTCCATAAAAAACACTCAGACCCAGGTATGCCGGGCTCCAATAACCTAAGTATTCGCACCCCGTATTTCCGCTTCGACCAATCAGCGCCCCGAACGATAGGATGAGCGCTCCGCATACCCAACCGCCAAGTGCGCCAGCCAGCGTCCAAAGGCCGAAACTACCGAGAAATGCTCCGATAGCATTTAAAAAAGCTCTCATACGATTAAATCAGTGGTGCCGAGAAGGCCGTGCCAGAATTGGCTGCTTTCATCCGGGAAGTCTGCCAGATAGCAGGCGTCCCGGCAACACTCTGATTCTCGGGGGATTTCTGAGGTTCGGGCGGCAAAAGTTAGAATGGTTGCGAACGTCGGAAACGCCATAGGGGAAAGGGCTGCCATGCCCCGGCTTCCAGAGGTGCCCTACAAGATATTGTGGTCGGGGGAGATGTCTCGATAAGCGCGGAATCATGAACTCAGGAAAAAGACAGAAACTCTTTTCTTTTCCTGAGTTCCTGAGTTCCTGATAAAAAAAACCCGCCGGAGAACCGGCGGGTTAAAATGAAAAGAGAATGCTCTTTAAAAAAAGCGCGCTCTAGCCAGCAACGATCGCGTCGGTCGGGCAGGCAGACTGGCAGGCTCCGCAATCAATGCAGAGGTCAGGATCAATCTTGTAGATCGGGCTCCCTTCGGAGATCGCTCCCTGAGGACATTCGTCTTTACACGTGCCGCAAGCGGCGCATTTGTCGGTAATTTGATAAGCCATAGCGTCTACGTTATTACCACGAGAGCGCGCAAAGCGATAGGAAGATTTGTTCCGGGACCCCGCAAAAAAACCGCTTTTTTCAGATCCGTAACACCGCCAGGACCAGCTTGACGATGGCCGCTGCACTAGCCAAAGCCGCCGCGCCCCGCCAGAACCAGGTGAAAAAGAGCCTGATTCCCGGGCTCCGTTTCGGCTGCGGGTATTTACGGTCACACTCGGGACAAATGCCATAGGCAACCGGCCCATCGCCAGCTTCCATGACCTTCCCGCACCATCCACATATCAACTTCATTGCTTCCTTGGTTAAAAAAAAGGGAGCGCGGCTCGGCCAGGCTACGGCAAACGGCCTCTCCCAAAGAAGCCCGCATACCGCCTCCAAACGGAACCACGCCGTTTCTTCGACGCGTTATCAATTATTTAAACACCCGAATGCTCTCAGGAAACCCTCGGAGGGTCAATTATTTCCCAGTCCGCAAAATAGCGGAATTGCACCCCAGGTAAAATTTTCCTCGTCCGCGACCGTATCCCGGCGTACAAGCCCGGATGCAAAAGAAACTTTTCTCCGAACTGGGCCTCGCGCCGGAATTGCTCAAAGCGGTGGCCCGCGTCGGTTACGAGGAGGCTTCGCCCATCCAGTCCCAGGCGATTCCCGTACTCCTCGGTGGCGCTGACGTGTTCGGACAATCCCAGACCGGTTCGGGTAAAACCGCCGCGTTTGCGCTCCCCGCGATCCAGAGCGTCGACCCCGCCGTGCGCGCCCCCCAGGTCTTGATCCTCTGCCCCACCCGCGAACTCGCCGTCCAGGTCGCCGAGGAAGTCGCCAAGCTCGCCTTTTTTAAACGCGGCGTGCGCGAGCTGCCCATCTACGGCGGCCAATCCTACGAGCGCCAATACCGCGGCCTCGAAGCAGGCAGCCAGATCATCATCGGCACACCAGGCCGCGTCATGGACCACCTGGAGCGCGGCTCCCTGCGGCTCGATAAGCTCAAAATGGTCATCCTCGACGAAGCCGACCGGATGCTCGACATGGGCTTCGTAGACGACATCCGCACCGTCCTTTCCAAAACCCCGCCCGAGCGCCAGACCGTCATGTTCTCGGCCACGCTCCCGGCCGCCATCCGCAACCTCGTGGAGGACTTCACCCACGAGCCCGTGCATATCCGCATCGAAGACCAGGCGCTCACCGTGCCGGACATCGAGCAGCTCTACTACGAAGTCGACCGCCGGGCCAAAGTGGAGGTCCTCTGTCGCCTGATCGACCTGGAGGACTTCAAGTTTGGCCTGATCTTCTGCGCCACCAAGATGATGGTCGACGAACTCACCGAACACCTCTCGGCCCGTGGCTACGCCGCCGATAAACTCCACGGCGACATGTCCCAAGCCATGCGCGAGCGCGTCATGGCCCGCTTCCGCAAGCACGCGGTGGAATTCCTCGTCGCCACCGACGTTGCCGCCCGCGGCGTCGATGTGGATGACATCGAAGTCGTGGTCAACTACGACCTGCCGCAGGACAACGAAGACTACGTCCACCGGATCGGCCGCACCGGCCGCGCAGGCCGCCACGGCAAGGCCATCACCTTCGTCAGCAGCCGCGAATTCCGCAAATTTCAGTACATGCTGCGCGCCATCGGGGGCAAAGTCGCCCGGGGCCGCATCCCGTCCGCCGAGCAAGTGGAGCAAAAGCGCACCGACGCCTTCTACGACCTCCTGCGCGAGACCCTCGACGCGGGCGAATACAAGCGCCACGACGAATTCATCGAAGAACTCCTCGACCAGGGCCGTTCCTCCACCGACATCGCCTCCGCGCTCATCCACCTGGCGGGCGACGCCGATAAACCCCGCCACAACGGCGGCGCCCCGGCCACGGCCGCGCACTCCATCGAGATCCCCCGCCGCGAATCCCGCCGCGAGGATTATGCCCCCCGGTTCGAACGCCCGGAGCCCCGCTACTCAGACGAAGCACGCCCGGAGGCCATCGAGTTCCAGAAAAAGAAGCGGGAAAAGCGCGTTTTCGACGAAAAGCCAAAAAAAAACGCCAAACGCCACAACGATGACGTCACGCCCTTCTCCCACGAGCCCGACATGGTAAGGCTGAACTTCAACGCAGGCCGCGACCGCAACATCACCCCGGGAGACATCGTCGGAGTCATCGCAGGAGCCGCCAAAATCCAGAAAAGCGACATCGGAGCCATCCGGTTGCTGGCCAAGGCCTCCTATGTCGATGTGCGCAAGCAGCAAGCCGCCCACGTGCTCGAGAAGCTCCAGGGAATTTCATTTAAGGGTCGCAAACTCCAAGTCACCCTAGCAGAGTAGAGCGCTAAACGAATGGATCGAACCGAATTTCGCACCTTACTGGCCGGGCTGAACCTTTCAAGCCGCCCGGAAGAAGCCCCGCTGCGCGAGCGAATGCTGGCCCTGGCGGATTCCACACCAGACTGCTTCTTTCGCAGCTCCTTCCCGGCGCACTTCACCGGCAGCGCCCTGGTCTTGAGCTCCGACGGCTGCCTGGCACTCCTCAACCACCACCGGAAACTCGACCGCTGGATGCAGTTCGGCGGCCACTGCGACGGCGACGAAGACATCCTGCGCGTCGCCCGGCGCGAAGCCTGGGAGGAAAGCGGCATCGAAGGCCTCCGGGTGATTTCCGAAACACCGTTCGACCTCGACATCCACGAAATCCCCGCCCGCCCCGCCCAGGGAGAACCGGCCCACTACCACTTTGACGTCCGCTTCCTACTCGAAGCCCCCCCCGGGGCCCGCTTCGCCGTCAGCGAGGAAAGCGTCGAGCTGCGCTGGTTCACCTTGGCAGAAATGCTGGCCCTGCCCATGAGTTCCGGAATGCAAAGACTGGCCCAAAAGTGGAAAAATTTACCTAGCAGGGACTAAAGAAGCACCTCAGGCTTGCCAAAAAACCAAGCGCACAGGATACTCCAATCCCGGTTCCACACGCATGTCATTCACAATATTCAGCCAACCTGAGCGACGGCACCGCCGGCGAGGAAATCGTGTGGTCGGCAAAATATGGCTCGCCGTACTCTTCGTCGCGATCACCGCGATGAACTACGCAGGCACCTTCGTCCTACCCTACATCGGGCAGTACGCAACAGCCTACCAGGGAGCCCTTTTCATCGCGACCATCTGGACCATCGTGCTCCTGGCGGCCATCTGGTACCGGCAAGGCTGGGCCCGCGTAGCGCTGGCCATTTTCCTGCTCGCCTTCGTCGCACTCCAGCTCGTCTACCTACCGAATGTGCTCTTGCGCTACCCCGATTTCCGGGACGGCGGAATGTTGATCGTCCTGCTGCTCTCAGCCACAGACTTCCTGGCCGCCGTGTTCCTCATCTTCTCGCTGGACATCCGGTGGATCTCCCGCCCCGGGGCGGACTAGGCCCGGTTTCCAAGCTTCCAAAAAGGGGGCAGCCGCCGCCACGATCAGTTTCGATCAAAGAATCAGCAAAATCAGACTGATCTTTTACGAACTCCGGGATTGCCAAGGAACGGAGGCTTGTCCATCTTGGAAAGCTTCAACTAAGGCATGAATCACCGTTTTTACGCAGTCCTACTGTTCGCTTGTATCGGGGCGCTCGGTTTCAGAACGACCGCAACCGCCCAGGAACCGACCGCTTACGCCGTCGCCGATGCGTCCACTGGCTATCTCCTTGACAGCCGCCGTCCCAACAAAAAAGTCCAAATCGCCAGCCTCACCAAAATCGCCACCGCACTCGTGGTGCTCGACTGGATAGAGCTGAGCAAGCGCGACCAGAACACCTTGGTCGCCATCCCGCCGGGGGCCCTCGCCTTCGACCCCGCCAACGCCCTCGGCTTCCAGCCGGGCGACCAGATCTCCATCCGCGACCTCATGTACGCGATGCTCATCCAGAGCAACAACCTCGCCGCCTACACCCTGGCCGACTACGTCGGGCGCGACCTCCAGCGCGGCTTCCAGAGCGACGGCAAACCCGTCGAACTCTTCGTCGCCCAGATGAACGCCCTGGCCCGCAAGCTCAAGATGGAGAACACCAAGTTCCTCAACCCCATCGGCATCGATTCGATGGAAAAGCCCTACTCCACCGCGCGCGACCTGGTCCTTCTCTCCATGGAAGCCATGAGCCGCTCCTCCTTCCGCTTTATCGTATCGCAGCGTGAGCGCCGGATCACCATCCGTAGCGTCGCCGGGCAATCCGAACGCGCGCTGACGAACACCAACCAGCTTCTCGGCTCCCACGCCATCGACGGCGTGAAAACCGGTCAAAGCGCTCGTGCGGGCGAATGCGTCGTCATCTCGGCGGCGAAATCGCCCGAAGCCGTTCAAAACCCCGACGGATCCTTCACGGTGACCCCTCGCAGGCTCATCGTCGTCGTCCTAGGGTCAGAGAACCGGTTCAACGATGCGATGCAACTGCTCAACAACGGCTGGAACCTCTACGACGAATGGGCGGCCCAAGGCCGGCCCCTTCCAAAATAACAAATGAAACGCATTGGCATTTTAACTAGCGGCGGCGACTGTCCCGGACTTAACGCAGTCCTGTTCGGCGCCGTACGCGCCGCCACCTCCCTCGGCTGGGAAGTCATCGGCTTCAAAGACGGCTACGAAGGCCTCCTCGGCGGTGGGGATTACATCGTCCTCGATCGCAAAAACACCACGGGCATCATGGCCAAGGGTGGCACGATCCTGGGCACCACCAACAAAGGTCACTTCGTGGCCAAGGTTGGCGCGGGCGAAAAAATGGCTGTCCCGCCCGCCGTCATCGACGAATCCCGCGCCACCCTGGCCCGGATCGGCGTTGAAGGCCTCATCTGCGTTGGCGGCGACGGCTCTCTGACCACGTCGCTCCAACTCTTCGAAGCCGGCTTCAAAACCATCGGCGTACCGAAATCCATCGACAACGACCTCGAAGCCACCGCCACCACGTTCGGATTCGACTCCGCCGTGGCCTGTGTCTCCGACTGCCTCGACCGCCTCCACACCACCGCTGAAAGTCACAAACGGGTGATGGTCAGCGAAGTCATGGGGCGTCACGCGGGCTGGATCGCCCTCCACGGCGGCCTCGCAGGCGGAGCGCGCATCATCCTCATCCCCGAGATCCCCTTCGACCTCGACAAAGTGGCCGAAGCCCTCCTCAAGCGCGAAGCCGCGGGGCTCCTGAGCACCCAAGTCGTCGTCGCCGAAGGCGCACGGCCCAAGGACGGCAAGCAAATGCTGCACGTCACCGGCTCGGGCGAATACAAGCTCGGCGGCATGGGCGAACAAGTCGCCCGGGAAATCGCCAAACGCACCGGCAAAGAAACCCGCACCTGCGTGCTGGGCCACATCCAGCGCGGCGGCGCACCGACCGTGAAAGACCGCATCCTCGGCACCCAGTTCGGCGTCAAAGCCGTCGAATTGATCCAGCAGGAGAAATTCGGCCACATGGTCAGCTACCAAAACTTCGAAGTCACCGACGTCTCCATCTCCGAAGCCGTCCACCGCCTGCGCCTCGTCAAGCCCGACAGCCAGATGGTACAAATGGCCCGGGCCGTCGGCATCTCCTTCGGCGATTAACAAAGAACTATGGACCGGCTGCTTGAACTTTTAAAAACCAACGGACGCACCTCCGCCGCCGACCTGGCCCGCGTCTTGAGCGTCAGCGAAGAGGAAGTCGCCTCGCGCCTGGAAGCCTTCGAGGCTGACGGCACGATCGTCGGCTACCAAGCGCTCTTTGACCCCGAGAAAACGGGCAACGGAGCCGTGGAAGCGGTGATCGAAGTCCGGATCACCCCCGAACGCGGGGGCGGATTCGACCGGCTCGCGGCGCGCATCTCAAAGTTTGAGGAAGTGCAAAGCTGCTACCTGATGAGCGGCGGTTACGACCTGCTCGTCATCGTGCAGGGGAAGAACCTGCAAGCCATCGGGCGGTTCATTGCCGAAAAGCTGAGCACGACCAAGGGCGTCCTGTCGACCGCGACGCACTTCCGGCTCAAAGCCTACAAGGAAAACGGCATCTACCTTCACCGCGAAGCCAAGCCCCAACGCCTGGCCGTCTCGCCGTAAGGCTGATCCGGCTGAACATTCAAAAGGCGGCGCGGGAATCCCCCGTGCCGCCTTTTTTTGTGTTAAAACTAGCAGCCCACCACGTGCTTGAGCCACGTGCGCGCCATAACGTGGTGTCCAGCCGGAGTCGGGTGGACGCCTTCGCAGGTCCAGTGGAGCGGGCCCGCGATGCGGAGCGCTTCGTCAAAAGCCGACTGGAAGGGCACAAAAATCGCATTGAATTCCTTGGCCAGCTTCGCCGTGACGGCGCGGCGCTGATCCATCTCGGCCACCCAATCCTCCGTCACCACGCCGCAGCGCAGCACGAACGGTTCGCACAAAACAAAGCGCACCTCGGGAAGCGCCTCGCGGGTTTCGGTGAGCAGATCGCGGTAAACGCGCTCGTACTTCGGCACCGCCACGCCGTTTTGGGTACCAAACTCGTGCCAGGTGTCGTTAACGCCGATCAAAATGCTCACCAGGTTCGGCTTCAGGTTGATCAGGTCGGACTTGATGCGGGCGTAGAGATCCACCACCCGGTTGCCGCTGATGCCACGGTTATAAATGGAGAGATTGGGCTTTTGAGCCAGCAGTTCTGCGGCGATCAAATGGGCGTAACCGAGGCCGAGCGCGCCGCTGTTGTTGGGGTCGGCAACTTCACGGTTCCGGCCGCAATCGGTAATCGAGTCGCCCTGGAACAGAACGATATCATTGGGAGAAATCATAGAATCGCGATTAATAACCGGATCGCGCCTCATGGCAAGGCGGTACAGAATCCTTTCCCTTGAATTTTATGAGTTCCGTTGCACCAAAGCCGCTCCCATCGCACGAAACCACTCCGGGCTCGGCGCGGCGTAGGGCCGGAAGGTCTCCAGCGTCCCCTCGTGCTCGTTGTAGAAGAGCGCGCGGTGGAGGCCCAGCGTGCTCGCTTTGGGCGAATCAACGAGGCTCGCGGAATCGTTGGCGCTCATTTGGAAGATCACGCGCATCTCGAATTCGCTCAGGGCCTTGCGGGTAAGGAAGCGGTTGACGTTGTTGAGCGTGTCGAAGGTCGCCAGCAAATGGATGCCGTGGCTGGCCCCTTCGGAAATGAGGTCGGCGAACTGCGCGCTCGGGTCGGGCGCGGCATCGGCCTCGGAGCTCATCGAGAAGGAGAAATCGTCTTCGTGCCGCAGCTTCTTGAACTTGTGCAGGCCATGGATGAAGCAAAAGACCGGCTCATGATCGTCGCCCGAGTGGAGCCGCTGCGTCAGGCGGTTGATCGCGTCGCCCACCTCGGAGGGTCGGACAAATTCCACGAACGGCAGGACCGCTTGCAGTTGCTCGACCGCTTCGCCATCCGGGGTACCGGGCGTGGCGGCGTGCAAAAAGACGAACCGGGCCGCTCCTGCCGGGTACTGCGCGGCGAGGGCCAGGAGGGCGAGGCCGAGCAGGTTGAGGGCCACCTCCTCGCGCTGACCGACGATGAGCAGGTTGCTGCCGCTCTGGCTTTGGAAGAGCGCCTCGGTGGGGCCCTTGATCGAGTTCGGCGCGCCGAGCCAGGCGCGGCCCACGGCGGGCGGCGCGACCGGCTCCCCGGCCTTGCGGGCCGCGAGGAGCGCTTCGAGCGGCTCGTTGTCGGTGACGGCCGCCGGGGCGTTGCCTTCGAAAACAATCGGCGCGGGGAATAATGAGCGCGGGCCGTGTGCGGCCAGTTCGTGCACTTTGTCGAGCCAACCGTCGCGCTCTTCGTCGGAGAGCCAGACGACCTGGAAGGGGCTGTTGCCCTCCAACGCACCGGCGGCGTCGTTGTAGATGCCCTCGCCGGGGCGCGAAAGGAGGCGCGGGGCGGCGTTGCTCTCGTCCATGATCAGGTAGGCGTCGGCCTCGTTGCATTGCAGGGCCACGCGGATGACCATCTGCCCCAGCGTGGCGCGGGCCAGCGAGTAGGAGCCGCCGAGGGTCTGCGTCCCAAGTAACACATGGATGCCGAAGGCTCGGCCCTGGCGCACGATGCGGTCGAAGAGGAGCGAGGCCGTCTGCGCGATGGCGTCGTCCTCGACGAAGAATTCCTGGAACTCGTCGATGATGAGCAGGGTACGCGGGAGCGGCTCTTTTCCGCCCGCCCGTTTGTAGCCGGGGACGTCCTGCACGCCAAGGGCGCGGAAGAGATCGCCCCGGCGCTTAAGCTCCTCGTCCACGCGCTGGAGGACGCTTAAGGCAAACTCGCGGTCGCTCTCAATCGCGATGACGCGCGCGTGAGGAAGGCGCTTTTCGGCGTAGCACTTGAACTCGACGCCTTTCTTGAAGTCGATCAGGTAAAACTCCACCTCACTCGGGCTGCACGTGAGGGCCAGGTTGGTGATGATGACGTGGAAGAGGGTCGATTTGCCCGACCCGGTCTTGCCCGCGAAAAGGGCGTGCTGGCGGGTTCCCTTGCCAATGGCGAGGTACTGCTGCTTGGTCGCGCCGGTGCGGCCGATGGCGATGCGCAGTTCCTGGGTGGTGTCGCCTTTCCAGAACTCCGCCTCGGGCGGCGCGATGAGCGAGAAGGGGACTTCGACGCGGTTGGAATCGACGCTCGCCTTGCCGATCTTTTGCGTAATGGCCTGGGCGAGTTCGGAGGCGGGCGGGGCTTTCAGCAGCACGCGCGTGGAGTTGTCGGCTGGGGCCGCGCCGACGACGAAGCGATCGGCCTCGCGCCGGAGTGTAAGGGCATTGGAGCGGAGTTCCTCGGGGGCGATGTCCTCCGGCAGCGGCAGGCGCTTGTCCCAATGGAGCAGGGTAAAGACGCCGCAGCGCGCGCCGCTGGTGACGATGCTCTCCAGCCGGGCGGCGGCGGTTTCGCTAAAGGCGGCGGGGAAATCGGCGATGACGACGAAGTGGTATTTCTCCGCGACGGTCCCGGCCTGCTCGTTGTAATCTGCTATCGTGTCATACTGGTTACGCAGGTACATCTGGATCACTTTTTCCAGGTGCTCGCAGATTTCGCCCAGGCGCTCGTCGATCTGGTCGCGCTGGGTCCAGATGCGGCGGTTGATGAGCGTCTCCTCGAAATCGGCCAGCTGCATGAGGCCCGCGAAGTTCTCGCCGAGGCCGACGGGGTCGAAAATGGTGAAGCTGACTTTGCCCGGCGGCGTGACGGAGAGGAGCCGCAGGATGATTTCATTAAACACGCCCGAGGCCGCCTCGCCCGCCGACTCGGTGGTCTCCAGCAGCAGGGAGCCCTCGGAGGGGAACTCCAGGGCGAGCGGCGCGCTTAAAACGGGGCTGCACGGCAGCGCGAGCCGGGCGTCCTTGGGCAGGCTGGAGGAAATATCGCTCTCGATGCGGCCAAAGGGGACGGCGACGGGGAAGGTCTTCGGCGGCTGCCAGGCCTCGACGCTCGCCGGGGTCCACTCAGGGAAATGTTCGCGGGCAAGGGCGTTGAGGTTTCCGAGGCTCTCGATGCGGGGGGCGAGCTCGCCGTTCCAGCCGGTTTGCAGCTCGGCCCAGCCATCACGCTGGCTGGCTTCCCACTGCTCCATCTCGGCGTCGTGGGCGTGGTCGAGATGGGAGAGGACGGTCGCCTCCTCGGCCTGCAACGTACCGATCTGGGTCTCGCGCTGGGCCTCGATGGCCGCCAGGCGCTGCTGGGTCATGGCTTGGTTGCGGGCCAGCGCACGCGGAACGTGGGAAGCGAGGCGCTCCCGGGTGTTTTGGGTGTAATCTTCCTCAATGCTGTCGGAGCGATTCCACTGTGCGGAGAGCTCTTCAAACCCAGCCTGGTAGGCGGCTTCGATCTCGGCCTGGCGGGCCCGGTGGCGATCCGCGAGGAGCGTCTCGGCGGCGGCGTCGATTTGCCGGGCGCGCGCGAGCAACGGGGCGAGGCGCTGGGCATAAGGCTTCGCCTGGCGCGCGGCAATGAAATACGACACGACCGTCACGGCGATTCCAAAAACCCAAAACGCTCGCCCGGGAACAAAGAATAGGGCAATCAACAGCACGGGGAGCCAGGCATAAACCGCAGCCGAGCCAAAAGCCTGCTGCAACCAATGCCTGCGAAGTGCGGTGCGCTCTGCACGAATCTCTTGAAGCGGCTCCGCCAAATCCGCGCCCTCGACCAGTTCCACGCTTTCGTCAACCACGGTATCGAGCGATTTTTGCAGCCACGGGTAGCCCGCAAAAGCTCGCCGGACGCGCCTGGTGAGGGCGTTGAGCTCGGCCCGTTCGATGCCCAGCTCCTTGGCGGCGGCGCGGTGCTCGGCGGCGGCGGCGTCCAGCGCGCCGGTGCGGTGGCTCTTGGCCTCGAAATCGCGCATTTGCAGCGCGCCCATCCAGGCTTCCTTTTCCCTGCGGGCCCGCTCGGGCAGGTTGACGAGGGTGCGGTTTTCAAACTCGCGGATGCGGTCCTCCCGCGCCGAGCCAACGCTCTGGGCCTGGCGCGTCCTGGCGCTGAAGGCGGCCTCGGCAGACCCGATGGCGGCGGCAGATTGGGATTCGGCCAGGGCCCGGGCTTCGCGCCAGGAGCGGTTGAGCGCAATGCGCCGCTCGCCAAGTTCGCGGGTGAGCTGGGCTTCGCGCTGTGCGTAAAGCGCGGCGGTTTTCTTGATCTGGGCGAGAAGGTCGAGCGCGAGGCTGGCGCGCAGACCGGCGAGTTTATTCACAGTCGTGGCGGATTTTTGCAAAGAGGTTGTCGATTTCGGCCATTACCGAGAGCGTGCGGTTGAGGCGGTTGGGAAGTTCTTCGATGTAGGCGGCCTCGAATTCGATGGCCTTGACATCGCGCCAGTGCGCTTTGGTTTCCTGCCAGGAAACGGACAGGTCCTTGGCGGCTTGGACGAGAGCGGCGGCGCTGGCTTTGGTGCTCATGATTGAGGGGACGCGGGGGGCGTTTGGGGCGCGGTTGCCTCGGGACCGGGAGCCGGACCCGTCCCCGGCTCGGAGTAGCCTTCGAGGGCTTTTTGGACGTTGACCAAGAGCGCGACGGCTTTGGGCAGGTCGGCCTCGATGTATTGGCGGAAGTCCTCCAGCCGCCGGAAGATCGGGTCGGCGGTGTTGTCGTAATGGATGGCCCACTGTTTGACGGTGGCCAGCTTGGCCTCGGCCTCCTCCACGGCCGCTTTCCAATGGCTGACGGCGGCCTGGCGCATCTGCTGGGCCTCGCGGTGACCGGCAAGGCGGGCGCTCAAGAGTTCCGCTGCCGCCTGCTCCAGTTTTTTCACCCTCATGCGCCGCTGGAGTTCCCAATGCTGGCGCTGGTCGTTCTGGAGGTACTGGCGCATTCGGTGGCCCTCCTCGGAGGTCTCGTCGAGGGCGCGCTTGGCCTTGGCGATAAAGACGATGAGGCTGGAGCGAAAGGCGTCGAGCGCTTCAAGCGAGGTGACTTTTGCCTGGTTGGCCATGGGCGCAAAGGGAGGGAAAAGGGAGTCTACCGCTGGTCGAGGTATTCTTCGATCCGCTGCGCTTTGCGGAGCAGGTAGGGAGTCTGTTTTTCGGAAATTTCGACGAACTTTTTGAGCACCTTCATGGTGTTCAGAAATTCCTCGGCGAATTTCTGCTGTTCCTGGTCCTGCCAGGTGGCTCCAAGGGCGTTGAAACGGGCTTGGAGGGAGGTGGCCTTGGCCAGAAGGTCGTCGTTAAAGCGCTTCAGTTCCGCCGCGAAGCGCCGCACCTCTTCGGGATTCATGATCGCTTGTGCCATAGGGAAAATTTCGGGGGAAACGGAGGGTTGTGGAGCTTCAAAAACCGTTTTCAGCCCCGGGGCCGTCCCGCTCTAAACAGTTTGAATGCTTTTCCCTCGGAATTCAACCCCTCGATAGGTGTTTTCCTTACCTCTTGGCCGGGTTTTGCGAGAGTGCGTCCGGGTGCGTGGAGAGCCATTGCTCGATCTTCTGCGCACCGGCGGTGAAAACGCCGTCGCGCACCGTGCCGTTGGACTTGGCCCCTCCGTAGGGGATTTCCACGATGAGCTCGCTTGCGGTGGCGTCCACGACGGCCATGTTGGGGGCGAAACCGCCTTCGTCGGGGCCGTTGAAACCTTTTTTGACGGCCTCAGGCACTAGGCCAAGCTCGGTTTCGTGCCGCACGTAGACAAGTACGAGCGTGTTTCTGAAAGCGCGGTAAAAATGGGCCAGCCCCTCCCCGCCGCCCTGGGCCCGGCTGTCAACCGCCTTGGGGTCGAAAAACTGCCCCCAAACCATGAGGAACCCAAGCGGCTTGTGCTCGCGAATGGCTTTGGCCTTGGCCGCCTCGATCTGCGATAGGCTAAAGGCGCTATCGAGCCGCATGACGACATGCTCGCCGGACTTCGCGGAATTCACCCCGGCCAGGATCCGCCCCTTGAAATACGGGACTTGCGGCACTGCGGGCCGGTTCAGAGACAAGGGGGTCGCGCTCGGGCGAAGCGCGGACGCGGGCGTGGCCACCGGAGCCGTGGACTCGGGAGCCGGTTGGGACGATGCGTCAGATGATGACCCGGGCGGTTTGTAGAACCAAACCGAAACGGCAAGCATCAATACACATATGACCATTAAACCCTGTCGGCTCATGCCCCGCGATCATCTTTCACCGCGAGGCATGAGTCAAGCAGACGGGCTATTTACCCGCGTATTTCACGCTGCATCCGTAGGACTGGGTGCTCGGCGTGGCGACGGCTTTCCCGGCGGCCAGGTCGGCGAGCGCGGCGGTGACGTAGTTGGTGGCCTTGGGGATGTCGGCGGTGTCGGTGCTGCGAATGCTGTCGATGGCCCCTTCGTAAACCAGCGTCCCCTTCGGGTCGATGACGAACATGTGGGGCGTGGTCTTGGCTCCATAGAGGCGGCCCACTTTCCCCTCGGGATCGAGCAGCGTGGCGGTGGCGGCGGTCTTCTGCTCGCGGTCTGTGGCGGCCGCCTGCTCCGGCGTTTCATACCCCTCCTTGCCTGGGGCGCTGGAGTTGATGCGGATCCAGACGGTTCCCTTGGCGGTGGCTTCCTTTTGCAGCTTCTGCATGGCCCCGCCGCCATACCATTTCTTTACAAACGGGCAGCCGGGGTTGGTCCATTCCACAACGATCGTTTTCCCTTTGTAATCGGCCAGCGAATGCGTTTTGCCATCGCTTCCAGGCAGGGTAAAACCGGGCGCGGGCTGCCCCACGGCGGCTTTTTCCTGCGCACGGCAGAGGGATGCGCCCAGGGAAAGGGCTCCCAATGCAACAAAAAGACCCAGGATTCTGATTTTCATAGGTTGGTTATAGGTAATAGGTGGGCGGAGAGCTTTGAGCCGCGCCGCCGGAGGGTTGGAGTCTCGTAGGCCAAGAAATGTTCAATCAGAGTGCAATTTTTGGTTAAGTGCAAATTTTGGTGGACGCGGGCGGGAGCATGGTCAAAAGGTTTCCGCATGAATTCGAACGTTGCGCGGTTTGACCGGGAGGCCGGTTTGTGGGACGAAAACCCGGTCCGTGGGGCCTTGTCGCGGGCTATCGTGGGGCTGGCGGAACGGGAAATCGCCGCCCTCCCCAAGCCGCCCCGGCTGATGGACTACGGCTGCGGCACGGGGATGTGTTCGCTGCCCCTGGCCCGGCTCTGCGAGAGCGTGACGGCGGTGGACGTATCGCCCGGGATGCTGGAAAAGCTCCGCGCAAAGGCAGCCGAGCACTCGCTGGGCAACGTCTGCACGCTTTGCCACGATTTATCCCAGCGCCCGCTACCGGAGGCGCAAGGCTTCGATGTGATCCTCTCGGCCATGGCGCTGCACCATGTGCGCGAGGTGCCGCGGCTCATCACGGCGCTGAGGGGTCTTCTGGCTCCGGGCGGCGTGCTCCTGCTGGCCGATCTGGACCAGGAGGATGGCTCTTTTCACGACGACGCCACGGGCGTTGAGCACCAGGGCTTTCGCCGCGAATGGCTGCTCAACCAGCTCTGGGAGGCGGGTTGCCGCGACGTGCGGATCGAGACCGCGCACGTGATCGAAAAGCCCGTCGCCAACGGCGCCACGGGCCGCTTCCCGGTTTTCTTCATGACGGCCCGGACGAGGGCTTATACGACTTGCATAGTCAAACGCCACTAAACGGCCACTCTATAAAAAATATTTCACGCAAAGACGCAAAGGCGCAAAGAAGAAACGCATCTGCCTTCTTTGCGCCTTTGCGCCTTTGCGTGAGACTTAATGCCTTTTATCTGTGTAAATCGTACCAGGAGGATGGCTCTTTTCACGACGACGCCACGGGCGTTGAGCACCAGGGCTTTCGCCGCGAATGGCTGCTCAACCAGCTCTGGGAGGCGGGTTGCCGCGACGTGCGGATCGAGACCGCGCACGTGATCGAAAAGCCCGTCGCCAACGGCGCCACGGGCCGCTTCCCGGTTTTCTTCATGGCGGCCCGGACGAGGGCTTATACGACTTGCATAGTCAAACGCCACTAAACGGCCACTCTATAAAAAATATTTCACGCAAAGCCGCAAAGGCGCAAAGAAGAAACGCATCTGCCTTCTTTGCGCCTTTGCGTCTTTGCGTGAGACTTAATGCCTTTTATCTGTGTAAATCGTATTAGCTACGGCTGCCAGTAGACGATCCGGCCGCATTGCTCGCAGTTGGTAATGCGGGGCGAGGACTTGGCGTTGACGATGGTCTGGGTGGTCACTTTCATGTGGCAGCCGGTGCAGACTTCGTGCTCCAGGGCGACGACAGCGAGGCCGCCTTTGGTCTTAAAGAGGCCGGTATATTCGTAGAGGACGTCCTCGGAGATGCCTTCGGTGAACTTCCCGCGCGCGGCTTCGGCTGTTTTGAGCTGTTCTTCGATCGTCTTGGCTTTTTCTTCGAGGTTGGCGATCTGCCCGGCGACGCGATCCTTGGCGTCGGCGGCGGCCCGATCAGCTTGCGCCAGGGCCGGTTTGGCGGCCTCCATGGCCTCCATGATCTCCAGTTCGCGATCCTCGATCTTGGAAATCTCCGCCTCGAAGTGCTTGATCTGCACCCCAAAGGCCTGGAACTCCTCGTTCTTGCGGGTCTGCATCTGCTGGGTCTTAAAGCGGGCGATCTGCTCGCGCTTGCCCGCGGCCTCATTTTCGAGGCGCTTTTTCTCCACCTCCAGCGCGCGCACCCCTGTGCGGGCCTTGTCGGCTTCGGCGGCGAGCCCCGCGAGCTGGGCTTCGAGGCCCTTGTGCTCGATGGGCACGCGTTTCAGCTCGGCTTTGAGATGGGCAATCCGTTGGTCGCGATCCTGCAACACCAGCAGTTTTTCAATTTCGGGGAGCATGGGCGTAACCGTAGACGTTTTGTAAGGGCGGCGTCAACGTCGGTGAGGCGCAAAAAAAGGTGCCTCGTGACCCCGGCCGGTGCTAAGCTGCGCAAACCATGCCCACGCCGATCCCCTGCCCCATCTGCGGCCGCCAGACCGATTTCTTCACCGACCCCGTGGGGCCGTTCTGCTCCGCCCGCTGCAAACAGATCGACTTGGGCAACTGGCTGGGCGAGACCTACCGCATCTCCGAACCGCTCTCGCCGGAACACCTCGAGGGTTACGAAACCATGGAAGGCTCCGCGCTGGACCAGCCCGACGGGGACGATCTCTAGGCCATCTCTAGTACTATTGGTACTATTTACTCTCTTAGTACCCGTCTTCCTCTTCCTGCCGCTTAAAGTCCTCCAGCAGCTTGCAGAGGCGCTCCATGGCGGCCTCGGCATCGGGGCCCTCGACGCGGAAGACCAGTGTGCTGCCGTGGTCGAGATTAGCGCTTAAAACGTCCAGGATGCTCGCGCCGGAGTAATCGTCACCGTTTTTGATCAACGTCACGCTCGATTGAAACGACCGCACCGTCCGCACAAATTCGGCGGCGGGGCGAGCGTGCAATCCCAATCGATTAAGGATGGTTACCTGGCGTTCCAACATGGCGCTGCAAGAACCTACCGTGCTTCCGTTATTGGGCAAATCTTTCGTTGTCCCAATTTTTGAAAACATAACCCATAGGCCGTCCCCTTTGATACCCCATTGAGGCCCAGCCGCCAATTCCATTGTGCGCGTATCCTTCACGAAAGGATATACGATGAAAAAGCCTCTAGTGATTGTCCTAATTTTAACTTCCTTCGGCATCGGCGTATCGACGAGCCAGGCGGCCCCCCGGCGGTGCGGGGTCGCGGTCGCCAATGCCTACGCGCAAACCCAGGTCCCCGTGACCCCGGCCTCGGCGCGCTACCCGGCCCCCGTCGCCGAGCTGACCCGCGGCAACGGCCCAACCTACGAAGGCCTCCTCCTGCGAGTGGCCACGGCCCCCTCTCCTGCCCAGATGATCAACCCCGCCGCCCCGGCCCTCTACGGCTCGGGCCGCTCGCTGGTGACCTATACGGAAACAACCATGCACCGCGGGGCTAACATGAACATACGTCAGCCCTACTCCGAGGGGCTGCGGCTCTGGTCGCTGCGGGATATTTGGTAAACGGGAAATTTGCCCAATTCGTGGCCTTGATGGTGAAAAATCACCACTTCAGAGGCAAAAAATAGCCAGATTAACGCCAAACACGGCTACGACAAAAAAGAGTTGGTTTTTCTGTAAAATCGAAGCAAACTAAGGTGTGCGCTTTTCAAAAACTGTCCAAAACTCTCCCAAAATGGTTATTGGATGAAACCGGAGTTGAACAACAGCCCGGGCATCCATGAGGCCACGCCCAAGAATCCGGAGGACCGCCTGCTTCAGCAGCTCTCCCGCTCGAAGATTTACCAGGATTACGAGCGGGCCTTTAGCGATGCCACGCAGCTCCCCTTGAGCTTGCGGCCCGTGGAAGTATGGAACGCCGCGCACCGTGGCAAGAAACACGAAAACCCATTCTGCGCGATGGTATCGCAATCCGGGCGCTCCTGCGCAGCCTGCCTCGACGTGCAGCACCAGGTAACGCTTAGCGATGGCGAGAAGCCCCGCACGGTCACCTGCTTCGCGGGCCTGGCCGATACAGCCGTGCCGGTTCACCTCGGCCTCAAAACCATCGGCTACCTGCAAACCGGCCAGGTGCTCCTGCGCGCCCCGAACAAAGCGCAGTTCCAGCGCATCGCCAAACAGCTTCTCGAATGGGGCGGGACGCTCGACGTGGACCAGTTGGAGGAGGCCTATTTCCAGAGCCACGTCCTCACCGCGCCGCAGTACCATTCCATGGTCAAGCTGCTGGAAATCTTCGCCCAGCACCTGAGCACCCTCTCCAACCAGATCGCGCTCCAGGAAGCCAACGCCGAGCCGCCCATCATCCACCGCGCCAAGGAATTCATCGAAACACACAAGAGCGACCCGATTTCGCTCAGCGAAGTGGCCCGCGCGCTCAACGTCAGCACCTTCTATTTCTGCAAGCTTTTCAAAAAAGCCACGGGGATCAACTTCACCGAGTACCTCTCACGGGTCCGGATCGAGAAGGCGAAAAACCTCTTACTGAACCCGAACCTGCGGGTAAGCGAAATCGCCTACGAAGTCGGCTTCCAGTCGCTAACGCACTTTAACCGCGTCTTTCTGCGGATCGTCGGCCGCTCGCCGACCGCCTACCGCGATTCGCTGCCGAAATAAAGCCCCCTCCGCCAAACGCGCTCCGCAAAACCCCCGGAGCCGCGCGGGTTTAGGCTTGCCGCCGGTGGCCCCGCACGCGACCATCCTTTGCCAACGCCATGTGGTCCCGCCTTTCTGCCCTGATCCTCTGCCTTGCCTGCCTCCCGGCGGCCGCTCGCTCTGAAACCGCTGAGCCCCCCAAACTGGAGTTCACCAGCCAGGCGCTCGGCGTCGTGGACATGGATCACCCTTTCCAGGTCATCCGCATCGCCTCGCGGGAGGGCTGCAACATCGCGCTGCTCACGGCGGGGGGGAGCCCGGGCACCAGTCGCATCGTCCTCGACGGAAAGCCCGGCCCTGAATTCGACGGCATCCTGACGCGCACCCCCATCTTAAGCCCCGACCAGAAGCGCGTCGTCTACGGTGCCCGCAAGGGAGAACAGTGGATCGTCTTCGAAGCGGGTAAAAATGCGGAACCAGCCGAGTGCGCCCGCTGGGACCGGATCCTGGAAACCAGCTTTTCTTTTAGCCCCGACAGCCAGCACCTGGCCTACGTGGCCAAGCGCGGCACGGCCTGGTACATCGTGGCCGACAACACAGAAATAGGGCCCTACGAGGAGATCACCAACCTCCCCGTCTGGAGCCGCGACGGAGCCCGCCTGATCTACGGCATCCGCAAGGGCAACCAGCAATGCATCGTCAACCAGGGCGAGGCGGGCCCGGCCTACGAAGCGGTGGGCGCGGCCGTCTTCAGCCCCGATGGCAAGCGCGTAGCCTACGGCGCACAGCAGCACGGGAGGCAACTCATCGTCGTCGACGGCCAGGCGGGCGATGGCTACGGCGGCGTTTATGGCGAAACCCTGCAATTCAGCCCCGACAGCCAGCACTTTGCCTACGCGGCGGAAAAAGGTGCGCGGCGCTTCGTCGTCTACGACGGCAAGGAACAGCCTGACTTTGACGCCATCGCGCGCGGCTCGCTGAAAATCAGCCCCGACAGCCGCCGCATCGGCTACATCGCCCGGAAAATCGACCAATGGGTGGCCGTGGTCGACGGCACGGCGGGCGCCACCGCCTACGACAAAATGGAGAACCTCGCCTTCAGCGCCGACAGCCAGCACTACGCCTACATCGGCGGGGACGAAACAGGCCGCTTCGTAGCCTTCGACGGCAAGCCCGGGCCGGAATACCCCGAGATCATCAAAGACAGCCTGATTTTCGCCCCCGAGGGCGCTTCCTACGCCTACTGCGCCATGCAGGAGAACCATAAAACCGCCGTGATCCTCAACGGCAAGCCCCTGGCGGAATACGAGACCCTGGGCACCCCGGCCTTCAGCCCCGACGGGCGGCACCTCACCTACCGCGTCAACGTGGGCTCGCAGCTCTTCGTTCACCTCGACGGCAGCCCCGTTTACGGCCCCGCCTCGCTCGTCTCCGAACCCGTCATCCGGCGCGACGGCGTCCTGGAATTTCTGCTGATCGACGACCAAAAGACGCTCCAGCGCGTCACCGCCAAAATCAAACCGTGAAAGCCGCATTCGTAGACAAATTAATCGAGCGCATTGGGCGCGTCGGCCCCGAGGACGTACAGACCTACCTGGCCCGTCTCGCGCGGGAAAAGGGGTTCCTGGAAACGATCTTCAACGCCATCCAGGAAGGCGTCATCGTCACCGGTCCGAGCGGCCGCATCCGCTACGTCAACCAGTCGGCCTGCCACCTCTTTGGCTTCACCCGCGAGGACTGCATGGACCAGCTCATCTCCAATCGGCTGCGCGGCCTCGACTGGAGCCACATGGGCGGCGGCGGCGGGCAGGTCGTCAGCCGCGACATCGAGGTGTTTTACCCGGAGAACCGGATCCTGAACTTCTACGTCGTCCCGTTGAAAAACGACGCGGCGGAGCCCGCCAAAGCGCGCCCGGCCAAGGAGAGCGACATCACCGGGTACGCGGTGATCCTGCGGGACATTACGGAATCCCGCCGCAGCACCGAGGAGACCATCGAAAGCGAACGGCTCTCGGCCCTCACGCTGCTGGCCGCCGGTGTGGCCCACGAGATCGGCAACCCGCTCAACTCGCTCCACATCCACCTGCAACTGATGGAACGCCGCCTGCGCAAGCTGCCCGAGGAAGCCCGGGGGCCCCTGCGGGACTCCATCGAGATCGCCAAAGAGGAGATCACCCGGCTCGACTCCATCATCAACCAGTTCCTGCGTGCCCTGCGGCCCACCCCGCTGACCACCCGGCCCGAGAACATCAACGCCATCGTCGAGGAATCCGTCGCCTTTCTGGAGCCGGAGATCACCGACCGCAACATCCTCGTCGAACAGGAACTCGCCCCCGGCTTGCCGCTGCTGGAGGTGGACCGCGACCAGCTCAAGCAAGTCTTCTACAACGTCATCAAGAACGCCTTCCAGGCAATGAAAAGCGAGGGCATCCTGCGCATCCGCACAGAGATGAACGACGCCTGGGTTTCCATCTCGTTTTCCGACACCGGCGGGGGCATCCCGCCCGAGAACATGACCAGCGTCTTCCAGCCCTACTTCACCACGAAGGCGACCGGCTCCGGCCTGGGCCTCATGATCGTGCGGCGCATCATCCGGGCCCACGGCGGAGAGATCGACCTGGTGAGCAACGCGGGCGTGGGCCTGACCTTAACGGTCCGCCTGCCGCTCAGCGACCACCGCGTGCGCCTGCTCGGCCCGGGAGCACCGGAGGAAGCTTAAAAGAAAAAGACAGGGGGAGGAGAGAGGGGGAAGGTAGGGACGCGTTGGACTTTTGGCGAATCTGAGCGATTTTGCTTCGGAGGGTTCCAAAATTATGGCTGTTCAATTCGAGAACGAGGTGTTGGTTCCTGTCGGAGATGTCACGCTCGATGGAGAGCTTCAAATTCCGCCCAATGCCGTGGGGCTGGTCCTGTTCGCCCACGGTAGCGGTAGTAGTCGCTTAAGCCCGCGCAATCAATTCGTGGCGCGGGTGCTGCACGACGCGGGGCTCGGAACGCTTCTCTTCGATCTGCTTTCGCGCGAAGAGGAGGTCATCGATTCCTTTACGCGCCATCTCCGGTTCGATATTCCGCTCCTGGCCGACCGGCTTCTGGCGGCGACGAACTGGATTCAGACCGTGGACGCGGCCCGGGGCTTGCGGATCGGCTATTTCGGCGCGAGCACGGGAGGCGGCGCGGCTCTGGTGGCTGCGGCGAAGGCGGGCGAACGCATCGGCGCGGTGGTATCGCGCGGAGGGCGGCCCGACCTGGCCTCGGCATGGCTCGCGAAGGTGAAAAGCCCGACGCTGCTCCTGGTGGGCGAGTTGGACAACGTGGTCATTGGGCTCAACCGCGAGGCGATGGCGCACATCAGCGCCGTCACCGAAATGCGGCTCATCCCCGACGCCACGCACCTTTTCGAAGAGCCAGGCGCGCTGGAGACCGTGGCGCACGACGCCGCGGAATGGTTCGGGCGCTACCTGCCGATATCGCCTTCGTAAGAGCGGATTGCTTTTGGCGGGGGGGGAGAACGGGCAGACCGATCTTCGCCACCGGAAGCCATGGGCTGCGGGTCCAAACCCCAGGGCCTGGGTTATCCGGTCGGCGAACCTTCGCCCTCCGGGGCAGCGGCCTCGCCCGGCAGCAGCTCCACCTCGTAAACCGGCACCTCCCACCGGGCCTTGTAATCAATGCCCGGAACGGTCGCCCTAGCCTCTAGCCGCCAGAATACGCCCGGGCCTCCATCGGTCACCGTGGTCGGCTGGGCGTCGCTTGGAATGCGGAACGCCACCGGGAGGACCCGGCAACCGGGCTCTACGGGGATCTCCAGCTCCTGCAACCACTGAACCCTCTCGCTAGGCGAATCGCCCGCCATGCGGACATTGCCAGAAAGCTTCAGCTTCACCGGGCCCTTGGGATAGAGCGCCTTTTCGAGCCGGATGCCCCCCTGCAAAAGGCCGCCGATGGCACCCGGCACCGCATCCATTTCAAAATAGGACCGACCAAAACGCACCCGCCGCCACCCCTGCCACAACAGCACGCCCAGGAGCACCAGGCCGATCAACGGAAACAGCAGGACCATGAGCTGGCCGTAATCCCCCTTCTTCGAAACCTGCTGACACAAGACTTGCCAAGTCAGGGGAAAGGAGATCCCGTTCCAGAACAGCGCAAAAACACCCAGGAACCCGATCCCGCTGCTTTCAGAGGCGATGCGGCCCGCGGCCCAGTCCTGCCGTTGCATCCAAGGCTCATCAGTGAAAGCCGACGCGGTTTTTTTCCCAAAAATGGCATAGACCGCACCGCCCGCCCCCACCCCCACGAAAATCAGCGGGAAGAACGCCCATAACCCCGAAGGGAATGGGGTTCGATCCAGCACAGCCTCCCCGGGGTTGCTCGGGTTCACATAGCAAACCGCCCGGGAGCCTTTGGGGTAGCGGCGCACCACCAGCTCCTTGGCGCTCCGCCCGCTGCTGGAAAACCGTAGGAATTGGTAACGATCCGACTGGTAGGAGCGCCCATGAACCTCATAGGCATACGAAATTTCCACCTGGTAGGTGGGGCCGTCGCTGCTGCTTTTCACCACGTTGCTGGATATGACCAGGCAGGGCGTTTCCAGCCAGGCCCGCGCCGCGTAGCCCTGAAACATGGGCCTCAGCGTCATAAAATAGAAAAAACCGCTCCCCACCAGCAGGAACATGGAAAAGAAAATGCCCAGGACAACCCGCTGGGAACGGGAGTTTTCCGCTGTGGTCTTCATCTCGCCCCCACCCAATAGCCGACTCCCGCCCCGGAGTAAATCCAGGATTGTCCTTTGCGGCAAAACCGGGCATGTTTTCCCCCTTCCATGTCCGTAGGAAAAATCGTTACCGCCGAAGAGCTCTCCCGCGTCCGCGATCAATTCGCCGCCGAGGGGAGGAAGCTCGTGTTCACCAACGGGTGTTTTGACATCCTCCACGTGGGCCACATCCGCTGCCTCCAGGCCGCCCGGGCTCTGGGCGATGCCCTGGCCGTAGCGATCAACGGCGACGCCTCCGTGCGCGCCCTCAAAGGCCCCAACCGCCCCATCAACCCCGAACTCGAACGCGCCGAAGTCCTCGCCGCGCTGGCCTGCGTCGATTACGTGGTCGTTTTCCAGGAAGTGCGCCTGGTTGGCCTGATGGAGCAAGTGCGCCCGCAGATCTACGCCAAGGGAGGCGACTACACCCCCGACACTCTCGACAAATCCGAACGCGCCGTGCTCGACGCCGCCGGATCAGAAATCCTCATCATCCCGTTTGTCCCGGGCCACTCCACCACCCGTATTCTCGACGCCGCAAATGCCAAACAAAACTGATCTTCCCCCGCTCCGCCTCGGTGTTCTCGGGTCGGGCAAAGGCTCCAATTTCAAGTCCATCGCCGAGGCCATCGACGCAGGCACGCTGAACGCCGAAGTGCGCGTAGTGGTCTCTGATTTCGAAGACGCGGGCATCCTCACCCTTGCCCGCGAGCGCGGCCTGCGCGCCGAGTACGCCGCCCCGGGCCGCTTCCGCACGAAGATGGAGCCGGAGGCCGAGGCGCGCCTCGTCAATCTCCTGCGCGAAGCCGGAGTGGAGCTCGTGGTGCTGGCCGGTTACATGCGGATCATCAAGGCCCCGCTACTGGAGGCTTTCCCGCAACGGATCGTCAACATCCATCCCTCGCTGCTGCCGAACTTCCCTGGTCTGGAAGCCTGGAAGCAGGCGCTCGCCGCCGGAGCGGCCAAGACTGGCTGCACGGTGCACTACGTGGACGCGGGCACGGACTCGGGCCCCATCCTGGGCCAAAGCGAAGTCCCCGTGCTCCCCGGCGACACGGCCGAGACGCTCCACGCCCGCATCCAGGTGGCCGAGCACGCGCTCTACCCGGCGGTGCTCGCCCGGCTCGAAGCGGAGCGGTGCTGATTTTTTAGCCGCGAAAAGGCGCAAGAAACGCAAAAGCTTGGGCAAGGGCGGTGTTTTGTGGCTGAATGACCGCCACTAACGCATGAAGCGCTTGATTCGGACTTTCTTCCGCTTGCTGGGAGGCCTCGTGGCCATCCTCATCGTCGTTTCGGCGATTTTCTACGGCTACCGCCCCAAGCTGGAGCGCGTCCCGGTGCCTCCGCCGAAGCCAATCTCCGGCGCGGCGATGTTTTATGAAGAGGCTTTCGCCGCAATGCCGGAGCTGAGTGGCGAGGAGATGAAGCTTTTCGACCAAAGCAAACCGTTGGATGAAGACGTCGCGCAAAGCCTGATCCAAAAGTGGGAGACCCCGCTTGGGCTGCTGGCAAAGGGAGCCGCCATGGGGTCGTGCGAGTGGGAGGGGATCCCCTTTTCAGGAGCGACCAATCCCTCTCGCGAACGTCGCCACGGTGCGCGCCCGACTGCATTTGCTCAAAGGCGAAAATCCCCAAGCCGTAGACGACCTCCTCATGGTGCTCCGATTCTCCCGCCACCTGGGAGACCGCGCGACAGGGATTGCTAATGCGGAAGCACTTTCCTGCAACACCGTTGCCATACACACGGCCGCGTTTCATTTAAACGCCTTGGACCGGGAATCGCTTCAGATGCTCTCCAAGGGGATCAACTCACTGCCCCCGCTTCCGTCGCTTTGGGAAGGCGAGGATCGGGAATTCCGCTTCCTACACGCGTTTTCGCACAACACTTACAGCGATGAGTTGGAATCCCCCTCCCCAAAACCCGACCGATCCCAAAAAGATGTGCTGAGTTCCTGTCATCGGTTCGTCGCCTCATGGGTCAGATTTTCCCCGCTGGTTTGTTATCTGAAAATCCGGGCCTTTGACCGGCACAGCATGGAACTCTTTGAGCTAATGAAACTCCCGTTTGCCCAACGCCAACCGCAAATCGCTGCGTTTTGCAAACGCGTGAAAGACCCCTACACTCGCAATAAGCTGGTTGCTGCCTTGTGGCTAAACCCGTTTACGGACATTCTGAGCGCCGCGGAAACCGCCCAGCTTAACGACGCCCGCTACCAGACGCTATGGGCCGTTTTCAAGACCGCTCTGCAAGCGCAACTGGACGACCCGGAAACCGTGCGCGCAAAGATCGCGGGGTTCTGCGATCCCATCAACGGCTCCCCACTTCGAATGGAGGACCAGCCAGGAGAGGTCCGTATTATTTTTAAAAAGCAGGGAGACAAACCCGCTTGGGAGCTGAGAATCGGCATCGCGCTCCAGCGGGAACCGTATTGGCAGCTTAAGCAACGCTAAATTTTCTACAGCCCAGCGTAGCTCCTCGGCAGTGAGCCCGGGGTGATCTCCACGTGCGTTCCGACGTCCACCCGGCTGTAGAGCTCGGCTACGTCGCGCGAGCGCATCCGCACGCAGCCGTAGCTGGCGGGCCGCCCGATCTGCCGCTCGACCGGCGTCCCGTGGATGTAGATGCCGCGAGCAAAGGCGTTGCGCGTGGAGGATTCCAGACCCCGCAGCCAGATGATCCGCGTGACGATCGGGTCGCGCCCGGGAGCATTGGGCCGCAGGATTTCGCCCGTCGGGCGGCGGTCGTGGAAGACGCTCCCCAGAGGCCGTCCGTCGCCGATTTTCCGCGCCACTTCCATCGCCCCCACGGGGGTGGCATAGCTGCCGAAGCGGTCGCCGATGCCGTAGCGGGAGGTGGAGACGGGGTACTGCGCGACCTGCACGCCGTTCTCGAATAGGGCCAGCTTTTGGTCGCGCACGCTAATCAGGATGGCTGCCGCGTCGTCCGAGGCCATGGCGGAAACCCCGAAAAGGGTGATCAGGGAAAGGAGGAACAACTTCATAAGGGAAAGAAACAGCAAGCCTTGTACCGCGCCTTTCCCCGCCGGGCCATCGGGCCGGAAGTATTTTATTTATCCGCTCCGGGGCATGAAAAAGGCGGAAGAGATCCCCTCTCCCGCCCAAATTTTTTGCGCTTTTCGCGACTTTTTACGGCTTTCGCTTTTTTAAAGCAGCCCGCCGATGAACTTCTCCAGTTTGATAATGTCCACCGCGAATTTGCGGATTCCCTCGGCGGTCTTTTCCGTGGCCATGGCGTCGTCGTTGATCCAGTAGCGGAAGGTCTTTTCGTCGAGCGAGATTTTTTCGATGGCCAGCGAGCGGGCGACTTCGGGGTCGAGCTTGCGGACGAGCGGCTCGCACGAGGTATCCAGCTTGCCGAGCAGATCGGGGCTGATGGTCAGGAGGTCGCAGCCTGCCAGCTCGATGATTTCGCCAGTGTTGCGGAAGCTCGCACCCATGACCTCGGTTCGGTAACCGAATTTTTTGTAGTAATTGTAAATCGTCGTTACCGACTGCACGCCGGGGTCCTCGGCCCCCACGTAGTCGCGCTTGTTGGTGGCCTTAAACCAGTCGTAAATGCGGCCAACGAATGGCGAGATAAGCTGCACGCCAGCCTCGGCGCAGGCGATGGCCTGGGTGAGTGAGAAAAGCAGCGTCAGGTTGCAGTGGATGCCTTCCTTTTCCAGCACTTCGGCGGCGCGGATGCCCTCCCACGTGGAGGCAATCTTGATGAGCACGCGGTCGCGGCTGATGCCGTTCTTTTCGTAAATGGAGATGAGCTGATGGGCCTTGTCGATGGTCCCCGCAGTGTCAAAGGAAAGGCGGGCGTCGGTCTCGGTGGAGACGCGGCCGGGTACGATGGCCAGGATTTCGAGGCCGAAGGCGACCAGCACGTGGTCGATCACATCGTCGATCTGCGCCTTGCCAGAGAGGCCGGTGCAACGGCGGTCGGCGATGACTTTATCGAGGAGGTAACGGTACTCGGGTTTCTGGGTGGCTTGATAAATCAGGCTCGGGTTGGTCGTGGCATCCTGCGGGTGAAACTGCCGCATCGTTTCGAAATCACCTGTATCAGCAACAACGGTTGTGAAAGACTTCAAAAGTTCGAGCTGATTGAGACCTGCTTTGGAATTGCTCATAGAAAATAGCGTAAAATAAGTCTGACATCAAAGCCGCTACGATTGCAAGAGGTTCCATTGACAGACCAACCCGCCTTTTCTAGAAATAGACAGCACATGCAACTTCCAACCTCCCGCCGGGCCCTTTGGCTGGTGATCCCCAGTTTCAATGACAGCGAACGGCTGGCGCGCTTTCTGCCCGAGTTATGCGCGGCGCTGGAATCCTCGGCGCTTGAGGTCGCAATCCAGACGGTGGATGACGGCTCTTCCGAGGAAGACAAAGCGCGGCTCAATGAGTTGGTCTGTTCCATCCAGAAGCGCTATCCCTTTGTACGTGCAGCTCTTTTCCAGGGCACCAACCAAGGCAAGGGAGCGGCGATCATGCGCGGCTGGGCAGCGGCCGACGACGACGCGGATTGGCTCGGCTTTTTGGATGCGGACGGGGCAATCCCGGCTTACGAAGTTCGGCGCGTCACCGATTTACTCTTGCAGGATCGCCATCCGAATTCGGCGCTCTTCGCCTCGCGCATTCAGATGTGCGGGCGGAAAGTGGAGCGAAGCCTCAAGCGCCACTTCACCGGACGGATTTTTGCTTCCATGGTCGGTACGTGGATCGATCCGCATGTTTACGACAGCCAGTGCGGCTTCAAGCTAATCTCGCGGGAGGCGTATCGCAAAATCCAACCGCTGCTGCAAGAGAAGCGCTTCGCCTTCGATGTCGAGCTGCTCGCAGCGCTAAATCACCGTGCCACTGCGGTGGAAGAGGTCCCCGTGGACTGGACCGACATTCCCGGGAGCAAGGTGTCGCTACTGCGCGATTCGCTGCAAATGTTCGGCTCCGTTCGGACGATCCACTCGCGGATGAAAGAATGGCATTGATTATCTCCTGCTTTTGCGTGGATAAATGAGGAAGAATGGAAACTGAGATCCCCGTCACCAACCACGCAGAAGGAGAGAGGAAAGCCGCGATTCTTCAACTGATTCTGGGGCTTCTCTGCCTCTCGCTGCTCTTCGGCGCAGTGGCTACAAGCAGCGACAGTTTGTGGATTGACGAAGGTTTTTCAGCGTTTTTTGCCAATCAGCCAGACTTTGCCGGGTATGTCTCGGCCATGAAGCACGAACTTGGCTCCGACGCCCAGACGCCCTTTTACACTTTCTATTTATGGGCTTGGCGACATGGGTTTGGGGCATCGGAACACAGCCTGAGGCTGGCCAACCTACCCTGGGTTTTATTGGGCCAAGGCGCCCTTCTTGTGGCCATGGGGCGTGCCGGAATGCAGCGGCGGAAATTGGTTTTGTACATTACCGCAGCCGCCCTTTCTCCTTTCCTGGCATTCTACCTCAACCAAGCCCGCTGTTATGTGATGCAATATGGCACGGCATGCATGGTGTTGGCTTACCTCATCGAGATATCCGCCTCAGCCCGGCAGGCATTTGAGCCACGGACCCTCTTCATAGGCCTTGCGGGCGTTGTTCTCCTTTGTGGAACCAGTCTCCTCGGAGTCCCCTGGGCGGGGGCGGCAGTGCTGGCAGCAGTTTGGATTCTGTGGAAAAACCGTGGAAACATTCCCAGACCATCCCCGGCAGCTTGGTCGGGGCTGGCGGTTTTTGTCATCATCCTCGGTTTATTGGGGACCTATTATCTAGGCACCCTTCTGCGCGGGGCCAGGGCAACAGGTGGAGAGACGAACCTGGGCTCAATCCTATACTGCGCCTATGAAATACTGGGACTCGCAGGCCTCGGCCCCAACCGAAACGAACTAAGGCAATTGGGCGTGCACGCAGTGGGCACCCTGGGCCCGGGGCTGCTCCTCGCGGCAGCCGTAGTCTCTGGCACTTTGATCTGGGGTGGAATCATCCGGTTTCGTCGAGGACTCCCGCTATCCATTCCCGTGAAAGCGTTGGGGTTTGCTCTGCTGCCTTTAGTATTTGTATTCGGGGAGGGAGCCGCTGTGCACTTTCGCGTCCTCGGGCGGCATATCATCGCCGGATTTCCTTTGATTCTTTGGCTGATTACTCTGGCCCTGGAGGAGCTTTTCAAGACCCGCCGCAAGATATTGCCTGTTTTGTTCTTAGCCGTATGGGCAACCTCGGCGGGATTGTTGCGTTTCTCTGAGCGTCACCAACGCGAAGACTATCGCGGCGCAGCCCTAACCGCTTTAGCCAATGTCAACGAAGGCAAAACCGTCTGGTGGGTAGCTGACCGATTGACGGGGGAATACTATGGCCTCGACTTCAGCCTGGATAAAGGAGCAAGAAACTTAAGAAACCTTGATCCTCAAACCGCAGCAGCTTTACCCGCACCGCACCGGATTTTTCTCTCTAAACCAGAAATCTACGACGCGACGGGCGCTCTCAGGGGCTATATGGAGACCAACGGTTATACTCCCGTCCAGACCTTCACGGCCTTCACGGTTTTTGAGAAGCGCCCGTAAGGCTCTCCAGGAACAGGTACCAGAGAAAAAGGGTGTTGTAGACCACGTAGCGCTTCCAGAGGCGGCGGGGCTCGACGGCCAGGCGGTAGAGCCACTCCAGGCCACGCTTTTGCATCCACGCGGGGGCCTGGCTCACCTTTCCAGCATGGAACGCAAAGGCCGCGCCGATGGCAAAGTAGACGCCCTTGGGCAGCTCGGCCTTGTGATCGGCAATCCAGCGTTCCTGCTTCGGGCACCCTAAGCCGATCCAGATCACCCGGGCCCCGGAAGCGGCGATTTTTTCGATGATCCGCGCATTCTCCTCCGCGCTCCAGACGCCGAATGGGGGCGCATAGGTTCCCGCGACCTCCAAAGCCGGAAAGCGTTCCCCAAGCCGCTCAACCAGGGACTGTAGGAGCGCTTCGCTGCCGCCCAGGAAGAAATGGCGCAGGCCAGGCCGGGCCAGGACGTGGAGCATCAGCGTCGGGCCGTACACCCGGTCGAGCATTCCCGCTCCCCGGCGGTTCATGGCCCAGATGAGCGGCATTCCATCGGGAACGATCAAATCAAACCGGGAAAGCGTGGCGGCAAAGGCGGGATCGTGCCGGGCCATGGCAACCATGTGGGTATTGGCGGCAGCCACTGCGCGCACGCCCGGCTCCCGTGCCCAAACCTGCGTAAGTGACGCAGCCCGTTCATAATCCGTCACGGCCAGGGGCGTCCCCAGCAGGCGGCGGGTTTCGACGGTTAAATTCGATGTTTGCATGGCGGAAGCTTGTCGGGTATTAGTCCCGGGTCCATGGCCGAGACTCCACATCCCCAATCAAACGGGAATTCCGGCGCGCCGCGAGAAGAAAATTCCGCTGCGCCGCGGAAAGCGCCCCCGTCGATACTCGACGACGCCCTGGCTTTTGCCATGAGCCTCCTGAAAGAACTGGCCGCTTTAGGGGCTTGGCTATGGCGCAACCCGGCTCCCGCCCTGGCGCTCGCGGGGATCGCCGCCGTGCTCGCTTATTTCTACGGTCTGGTGCATCCGTTCATGTACGGGGTGGAATCCACAGCGGTATGGGCCTGGAAGGCCTGGAACCCGGAGGGCGACCAGAGCTATGGAATGCTGGTGCCGATCATCGCGATCTGGCTTTTCTATTTTCACCGCGAGGCGCTTAAGAAAGCGGAGCCAGGCGGGTTCGGTCTGGGAATCGTTTCGGTCTGCGCGGGCATCTTGCTCTACGTTCTCGCCATTCGCAGCCTCAACCCCCGCATGGCCATGGCCAGCATCCCGCTCGTGCTTTACGGCGGCGTTCGGTTCGCCTGGGGGCGCGCGGCGGCTCGGGTGGTGCTCTTCCCCTGCATGTTCCTGTTCTTCGCGATCCCCGTATCAGCCCTGGAGCAGGCGACCAACAATCTGCAATTCATCATCACCGGAGCGGTGGGCAAGCTGACCCACCTGGTTGGCATTTCCATCCTGGCCGTGGGCACCACGCTGACGGCTAATGACGGCTCGTTCAATTTCGAAATCGCCGAGGGCTGCAGCGGCATCCGCTCCCTCACGGCCATGACGATGCTCACCGCCGTTTACGTCCACCTCACCCAAGACCGGCTTTGGAAGAAGCTCCTCATCTTCAGCTGCTCGCTCGGCTTCGCCATTGTCGGCAATATCGGGCGCATTTTCTCCATCGTACTGCTGGCCCGTTACTACGATCCGAAAGTGGCCGCAGGGGTCTACCACGAGTATTCCGGGTTCCTCTTTTTCCCCATCGCCATTATGGCAATGCTCTTCTTTAGCCAAGTCGTCAACTACGGCGTGAGCAAAAGCCGCCTCTCCCGCACTCCTTCACCCCTGCCCCAAACCCGATGACCGCTTCGCTATCCCGTCGTCTCCTGACGCTCCTGGTGGTTCTGTCCGCCGGGCTGGGGCTCATTTACGCACTTCCCTCGGCCCCCAAACCACCTGCCCCTGGAGTCGCGACCGTGCTGCCGGACTTCGTGGACGAATGGTATGGCCAAGACGCCGCGGTGACGGAAAAGGAACGCCAGGTCCTCGGGGCGGAAACAACCTTTGCCCGCAAGCAGTACACCAACGGCCGGGGGGCCTCAATCTTTGTATCGATCGTCTTCTCCGGCGAGGACATGAGCGCGAGCATTCACCGCCCGGAGCGCTGCCTCCCTGCCCAGGGCTTTACGCTGGTCGACTCCCGCACCGAAAAGCTCCCCCTGTCCCTGGACCCCACTCACCCGCTGACGGTCACCCGGCTGCATACCTTGCGCCCGATTTACGACGCCCAGGGCCGCCCCGTCACCTACAGCGACGGGCGTCCGTTTAAGGATTTCAGCCTGGTCTACTACTGGTTTATCGGCTCAAAGGAAACCACGGCGAGCCACACAGAGCGCTACCTGCTGGACACCCGGGACCGCATTTGGATGGGCACCAACCAGCGCTGGGCCTATGTCTCCGTGATGAGCCGGATCACCGCGAACGTGGATAAATTCGGCCTCGACGAACCGCAGACCGATGAGCTTGTCCAGACCTTCATCCGCAAGCTGACCCCGCTCATTCAGGCCAAGAGCGTCGTGATCCGATAGAAAAAAAAAGCGTTTGCGGAATCGAGATCCCGCAAACGCCGCGTTTTTTTCCCAGCTTAAGCTCTTAGGTATCCGGTATTACTCCGGAACTACGAGGAGAAAATGCGAGGCATCGCTCCCCGCGTTGGCCGATCCCTGCCAGGCCGTGCGGATCTTGCCGTGGGCGGTTCCCAGGGCGTTGACGTGGAATACCAGCTCGAAAAGGAACGGAGTGCCCGGCCGGATGCCCACGACTTCAAACGGGATGCCCGCCGCAACCGTGTAGTTGCCCACGGCGCGCCGGATCGCCACCGTGCCCTTTTTCAGCGGCTGGCCATTGAGGAGCATCGACGGGTTCGCTGCGTCCGGGGTGATGACCAGCAGCGGCGAGCGGGTATCGGAAAACGCGTCCTTGAGGCCGATTTCCAACGCGCTGCCTTCCCACCAGGCCCCCTCGACTACCTTGGCGTCGGTGTCGTCGATCTCCACTTCCAACCGGAGCTCGGCCTCTTCGATCCACGCGCGGCCCTTGGCCACGGGGTTGCCGGACCATTGGGCGTCAATGTCGATGCCCTTCTCGCGGCCCAGGCCGATGCAGACCTGCTTGCGCTGCGGAATGACGAGATCGCGCTCCACGGTTTGCATCGATTCGGAGATGATCGAGAGCACCACCTCTCCTTCGAAGCTTGCCTCGCGCTCCACGGAGAACGGCACGGAGGCCGTCTCGCCAGCGGCAATATTCAGTAGGATCGGCTCGGAAATCTTGAGCGAAGCTCCCTTCGCCTCCAGCCGCACCTCGCCCTGGAAGTCGCGGGCGGTTTCGTTCTTCGCCACAAGCCGGAAGGCCGCCTCGGTCGCGCCGCCGAGGAATGGGATGCTCTCGGGCTCGATGCCAAGGAAGACGCGGGCAACGGCCTCCAGAGGCTTGCCGGTATTGCGCGCCACGGGCTGGAATTCCCCGAGGAAGCCGTCGCGCTGATGGGTCTCGATCAGCTCGTCGCACATCGACCAGATCTGGTCGAGGGTGAGCGTGGCGGCGGTGTTCGGGTCGGCCATGACGGCTTGGTAAATGTAATCCCGGCGGCCGGTCACTGCGGCCTCGACGGTCAGCTCCTGCACGTTGACGTTGGTGCGGATGATGGAGGCGAGCTGCGGCGGGAGATCGCCGATGTGGGTCGGCTGGATGCCCTGTTTATCGACCAGGCACGGGACCTCCACCGAGCAGCCATGAGGCAGATTGTCGATGAGCCCCGCGTTGGGGACGTTGCCGTAGACCACGCGCGCCTGGCCGCTCACGATGGACTCGATGATGGAGGAGCCGTACTCGACGCTGCGGTGGATCTCGACCGGCTTTGCTTCATCCAGGAGGTCCTTTTCCATGTCGCCCCACTTGGCGATCTGCACTTCGCAGCGGCGGATGTATTCGTTGATCGGAATGCCGAATTTCTCGATAATTTCCTGCCCGTGATGGATGAAGTACGGGTTGTACTCGCTCTGGTGTTCGCTCGATTCGGTGACGAAGTAGCCCAGCCGCCGCATCATTTCGAAACGGACGCGGTCGCAGGCAAATACGTTCGGTTCCTCAAGTGCTTTGAACAGGAGCGGGTAGGCGTCCTTGCCACGGTATTCGAACTTGAGGAAGAAGGCCATGTGGTTGATGCCTGCGACGAGGTAGCTGATGTCCTTGGGGTCGAGGCCGCAGTAGGAGGCGATCTGCTGCGAGGTCCCCTGGACGCTGTGGCAGAGGCCGACCGAGGCGATGCCGGTAAGGCGGTCGACACCCCACATGTTCATGGGCATCGGGTTGGTGTAGTTGAGCAGCAGCGGGTTGGGCGCGCCGACTTCCTGGACGGTGCGGGCCACCTTGGCCAGCGCGGGAATGGAGCGCAGGGCGCGGAAGACGCCGCCCACGCCGAGGGTGTCGGCGATGGTCTGCTTGAGGCCGTATTTGGCGGGAATTTCAAAATCGGCGACGGTGGAAGGTTTGTAACCGCCGACCTGGACGGTGGTGATGACGAACTTCGCGCCCTGACAGGCGGTCCGAAGGTCGAGCGTGGACTCGATACGCGCCTTGACCCCGAGCTGCGCGACGACGCGGCGGGCCAGGTTTTCGATGGTGGCCAGGCGCTCCGGATCAATGTCCATGAGGCAGATGGTGCTGTCGGAAAGGGAGGGATACTGGAGGATGTCGCAGATGAGGTTTTTTGCGAACACGACGCTACCGGCGCCGACGAGGGTGATTTTGTTCATGAGGAATGGATTACACGATTCTCTCTAAATTCCAAAGAATCAAGGCGTGATTTAATAGGTCGTTTTGTGATATTTTAACAGGACCATGCTTTCGCCTCAAAATCATATTCTGATTTCCACCCCCTATGGCTGTGCCCTGGAAACCACCCAGACGCCCCGCTATTACTGGGATAATGCCCAGCGCGGAAAAGACCAATTTGTGATTGTCCAATGGACGCTCGAAGGCGAGGGCATGTTCGAGCAGGAAGGCGTGGAGCACCCGGTGCCGCCGGGAAACGCTCTAATTGTGATCTCACCTGAGCCTACTAAATATTATTACCCCAAACAGGGCCGGGAACCATGGCGCTACCGGTGGCTGAATTTCTACGGGCCGCTGGCGATTTTGCTATTCCGGGAACTCCGCGAGGCATTCGGCCCGGTGCTTCCCCTGCCGGATGCATCGGCGGCAGGCATGATGGCGCAAAAGCTGGCCGAGGTCGCGCGGGCGCGTCTGCCGGTGGACCCGTATGAATCGAGCGCGGCGGCGTATGGGTTCATTATGGAATGGACGCGGCAGTTGAGCCGCCCGGCGATGGAGGCGGCCGACCCGGTACAGGTGGCCCTGGCGCTTTGCGCGGCACGGTTCCGCGAGCCGCTCGGGGTGAAGGAGCTGGCGGCGCAAACGGGGCTGAGCCGGGAGCATTTTACCCGGGTGTTCACGGAGGCGACCGGGAAATCTCCAGCCCGGCATTTGCGCGATCTGCGGGTGGCGGCGGCCCAGCAGATGATGCGGCGACCGGCGGTGCCGCTCAAGGAGGTGGCGCTGCGCTGCGGCTTCCCCTCGGTGCGCTCGCTGCGCCAGGCGCTGGGGTAGCTGCGCTCCGGGGCATGTCTTGTCTTCAGTTTTATTCCCGGCTAGGCTTGGCCCCATGCCTGATTTGATCCACATTGAAGCCCTGGAGGTGCGTTCTCATATTGGTGTTCCCGATGAGGAGCGCGCGGAACCGCAGCGGCTGACCGTGACGCTCACGCTGGAGGCGCGTACGGACTTTCGCACACTGGGCGACCGCTTCGAGGAGACGATCGACTACGCGGCGGTTTGCGACGTGGTGCAGGCTATCGCTCTGGAGCGTCCCCGCAAGCTGGTGGAGACGCTGGCCGAGGAGATTGCGGCGGGGCTGCTGCACCGTTTCCCGATCCGCCAGCTGACCGTGGAGGTGCGCAAGTTCATCTTACCGCAGACCGATTACGTGGCCGTGCGCATCGAGCGGCCTTAGGAGCTTAAGCACGCGCCGGCTGGATACCGGGGCCGAAATGTGCGATAGAATTAGGTGAGCTTTCTTTCGACTACTATTTTGCTGTTCCTGGTCATCGACCCGATCGGCAATATCCCCATCTTTCTGGCCGCGCTGCGTGGCGTACCTGAGAACCGTGTGACCCGCGTGGTTTTGCGCGAATGCGGCATTGGCTTCCTGGCGCTGGTGCTCTTCATGCTCTGCGGGCAGTTCTTTTTGCAAACGCTGCACCTGTCGGAAACGTCGCTGGGCATCGCCGGGGGGATTATTCTCTTCCTGATCGCGCTGCGGATGATTTTCCCGACCTCGGAGCCGATGTTCGGGACCGCGACTGGCAGCGAACCGCTTCTCTTTCCGCTGGCCATCCCGACCATCGCGGGGCCTTCCGCGCTGGCTACGGTGCTGCTCCTCTCTTCGCACAATCCGGACGACTTCTGGATGATCTTCAGCGCGGTGGCGGTGGCCATGGGGGCTTCGACGGTGATTCTGGCCGCCTCGGGGCAAATCGCCAAGGTGGTGGGCCGCCGGGTGCTGACGGCCGTGGAACGCTTGATGGGCTTGATCCTGACCGCCGTGGCGGTGGAAATGTTCCTGCAAGGCCTGCGCACGTTCGTGGTCTCACTGCGCTAGAAAAACAACTGCCCAACCCGGATTTCCCAGGTTGGGCAGTTTGAAAAATGGAACTTTGCCGTCCGACCTTGGATCGGCCGGAGTTGGCGTTCTGGCGCTTAGGCCAGAGCTTCGAGCTTGGCCACCAGGTCGCCCTTGGTGACGGCGCCGCCGACGATCTGCTCCTTCACGTCTCCGTTCTTGAAGATGAGGAGGGTCGGGATGGCGCGGATGCCGAAACGGGCCGAGATGGCCTGGTTTTCATCCACATCCACTTTGCAGATTTTAAAGGTGCCGCTTTTCTCCGCCGCGATTTCGTCGATGATCGGGGCAATCATTTTGCACGGTCCGCACCAAGTGGCCCAAAAATCCACCAGCACGGGGGTGGCGGCGTTGAGAACTTCTTGATCGAAATTAGCGTCGGTCAGGTTGTGAACGTTGGGATGAGACATGAGTAAACGATGGGCGAAAGGACGCTGGTTGACAACGCCCTTTGCTGGTTTTTTTACGGTTATGGAAAGAGCCTAAAGGAGAGCCTAGAGGAACGCCATGACACAGGCGAACGCGGCGGCGATAAAGGCGGCGATGCTGAAGGGAAGCATAAGGGGATCGTCTTCGGAGGGTTGCTCGGTGGTGGAGGTCTGGACGTCCGCCGTCTTGATGGACGGGGCGGGCATCGAGGAAAGCGGTGCCGTCTGGTTGAGCTTGACGGTTGCCTTGGGCATCGTCTTGGGGCTCGGCGGAACCGGGATCCGGGTGGTTTCTTTCTTCGGCGTCACCGGCTTGACCGGAGCGGGCACGGCGGCGGCCGGAGCTACGTGGGCCTTCGGCAGGACGGGCGCGGCGGGTGGCACGGGGGCCGAGGGCGGCACAGGAGAGCTCGGCGCTACCGGGGGGTGAATTCCCAGGCCCGTGGGGGCTTTCGGCAGAACGGGAGGCGCGCCAACCGGAGGCGGCGGCAGCGGGGAGCCCACCTTGGGCAGCACCGGGGCGGTGGGAAGCTTCGGAGGAAGAGGGAGTTTGCCAGCGGGCGGCACCGGGAGGCTTCCCGGAGGCTTGGGCAGAGTGGACGCACCAGGGGCGCTGGGCGCACTGGGGGCGCTCGGCGCGACGGGCGGCGGAACGACCGGGAGCTTCGGGATGCCGGGGGCAACCGGCGGGACCGGCGGCTTCGGCGCGGCGCTCACGGGGAGCCGGATCGGCATCGTCGTGCGGGCGTCTTCGTCAACGGTCGGCTGCCCCGGGGGCAGGTTGATGCGAATGGTATCGCGCTTGGGACCGGGCTGCGACGGGAGGCTGATGCGGATGGTCTCCTTCTTGCCTTCGCCGATACGGACGGTCTCTTTCTTAATAATGTCGGTCTCCTTTTTCAGGATGCCGGACGAAGACTGAGGAATGGTGATGCGAATGGTCTCCTTTTTGCCTTCGGGGGAAGGCGCGGGGATACCCGGCTTGGGCGGCAACGTGATTCTCACAGTCGCCTTTTTCTGAATGGTAGGATCTGTTGGACGGGGGGGCTCGGATGCCATAGGACAGTCTAGAACGTATGGCACCGGGGGCGGAGGGTGTCAATCTTTGCTTCAAATAAATCAGAGGCGGAAAGGCAAGGCGGAAAAACCTTCCTAGTGCGTGGGCATCTTAGGCCTTGCGCTTTACCAGACGCTTCCCTTAGCTTGCGGCGCATGAACATTTTGGTCACCGGCGGAGCCGGTTTCATCGGTTCGAATCTCGTTGACCGGCTCCTTGTGGAGGGACATGACGTCGCGGTCATTGACGAGTTCAACGACTACTACGATCCGGCAATTAAGCGGGCAAACCTCGCCGCAGCCGCCGACCGCATCGTGATCCACGAGGTGGATATCCGCGATGCCAAGGCACTGAGCCATATCGTAGGACTGGGCCAATTTGACGCGATCATTCACCTGGCCGCGCGCGCCGGGGTGCGCCCGTCGATCAAGCATCCCAAGCTCTATATTGATGCCAACGTCACCGGGACCTTCAACCTCCTGGAAGCCGCCCGGCAGGCGGGTATCAAGCGCTTTATCAACGCTTCGAGCTCCTCGGTGTACGGCGTGCTGAAAACGGTACCCTTCCGCGAGGATATGTGCCTGAACCAGACGATCAGCCCCTACGCGGCGACGAAGCTGGCAGCCGAGCAACTCTGCTCCAACTACTCTTATCTCTATGGGATGCGTACCACCAGCGTACGCTTTTTCACCGTTTACGGCCCCCGGCAGCGACCCGACCTGGCGATTCATAAGTTCACCAAATTCATCCACGAGGGCCGGGCCATCGACCAATACGGCGACGGCTCCACGCGGCGGGATTACACCTACATCGACGACATCCTCCAGGGCGTGCTCGCGTGCCTCAGCTACGAGGGCCCGCTCTGCGACGTCTTTAACCTGGGCGAAAGCCAGACGACGACGCTCAGCGAGCTGATCGCCGCCATCGAAACAGCGCTGGGCAAAAAAGCGATCATCAACCGCCTGCCGGAACAGCCCGGCGACGTACCCCTAACCTACGCGGACATCTCCAAATCCCGCGATCTCCTCGGCTACTGCCCCACGACGAAAATCTGCGAGGGCATACCGAAATTCGTCGACTGGTACCTCAAGACGTACACAAAATAGGCGGTAGTATGAACCGCTACGCGAACGTCGTCGAACTGCTGCAAGCGCTGGTCCGGATCCCTAGCGTCAACCCGGACGGCAACCCCGGCATCGAACACCCCGGGGAGGCGGCCTGCGCAGAGTTCGTCGCTGATTTTCTGCGCGGCATCGGAGCCCGGGCGGAGATCGAACCGGTGCTCGACGGGCGGCCGAACGTCGTCGCCCTTTTCCCCGGCGGCGAAGGCAAAAAACGCCTCTACTTTGCCCCGCACCTCGACACAGTGACGGTGGCAGGCATGACGATCGACCCGTTCGCTGCGGAAATCCGCGACGGCAAGCTCTGGGGGCGCGGCGCGAGCGATACCAAGGGCCCCATGGCGGCGATTCTCTGGGCGCTCTGGGAACTGCGGGAGCGCATCCCGACGCTCGGCTGGGAAATCGGCTTTCTGGGCCTGATGGGCGAGGAAGCGGGCCAGCATGGCGCGCGGCATTTCGCAGCCCATCACCGGGCCGACTTCGCGGTGATCGGCGAGCCAACAGAGTTGACTGTGGTTTACACCCACAAGGGTTGCAACTGGCTCCATCTCACCACCCGCGGCCACGCCGTCCACGCCTCCCGGCCAGAGCTGGGGGAAAACGCCATCGACCAAATGCTCGACGCGCTGCGGGCGCTGCGCACGGAGGTTTTCCCAAAGTTCGCAGAGATCAACGACCCTGTGCTGGGGCACCCGACGGCCAATATCGGCCTGCTCCAGGGCGGCGCGAAAATCAACATTGTCCCGGACCTCTGCCAGGCGAGCATCGACATTCGCTCGGTACCGCAGCAGGACCGGCCCGGGTTCATTGCGGAAATCGTCGAGGTCTGCAAAAAAGCGGCCCCGGGCATCGAGGCGCGCTGGACCGAGCAGCGCCCGCTCTACACCGATCCCTCGCACCCGGTGGTCGAGGCGCTGGTGCGTGCGGGCGGCCCCCCGGGGGGCGCACCGTGGTTCAGCGATGCCGCGCTGCTGGCAGCCTCGGGCATCCCTGCCGTGGCGGTCGGTCCCGGCTCCATTGCCCAGGCCCACACTAAGGATGAGTGGATCAAGCTGGAGGATCTCCAGCAAGGGGTGGAGTTTTATAAGCGGTTTCTGGCATCACTCTGATGAGCCATTTTTTTCCAAACGTATCGCCACCAATCATGAATAATCAGAAACCCTACGATTGGCTCATTGTCGGAGCCGGATTTGCCGGAGCCGTTCTAGCCGAGCGCCTCGCCGAGGAGGCCCATCGCCGCGTCCTCGTCATTGACCGGCGTAACCACATCGGAGGCAATTCCCACGACGCCGAAGACAACCACGGAGTATTACTCCATAGCTATGGCCCGCATTATTTCCGTACCAACCGACAGGAAGTATTCGACTACCTCAGCCGCTTCACGCAATGGCGTCCCGTGGAATACAAAATCCTCTCATGGACCGACGGGCGCTACTGGCAGTTCCCCATCAATCTGAACACCTTCGAGCAGATCATCGGGCGCCCGAGCAGCAGCGAGGAAATGACCGAGACTCTCGCAAAATGGCGGGTCCCCATCGACAACCCGAAAAACTCCGAGGAGATCATCGTCTCGCAGGTGGGCTGGAAGCTCTACGAAAAGTTCTTTAAAAACTACACCCAAAAACAATGGAAGCGCGCCCCGAAGGACTTGGATGCTTCCGTCTGCGGCCGCATCCCCATTCGCACGAACCGGGATGACCGCTACCTCTCCGAGCGCATCCAGGCCATTCCGGCGGAAGGATATACCCGGCTTTTCGAGAGGCTGCTCAACCATCCGCGCATCACGGTGCGGCTCGGATGCGACTTCAAGGAGATCCGGGACTCCGTGCCCTACCGCCGACTCGCCTACACAGGAATGATCGACGAGTACTACGACTTTTGCTACGGCCCGCTGCCCTACCGTTCGCTACGGTTCGAACGGGAAACCCTGGAGCAGGAATTCTATCAACCGGCGATGCAGGTCAACTACCCCAATGACCATGACTTCACGCGGATTGTTGAAATCAAGCACGCCACCGGCCAGCAACTCCCCGTGACCACCATCGTCCGGGAGTATCCCGCCGACTACGGTCCCGGCGGGGAAGCCTACTACCCGATCCCCACGACGGCCTCCCACAGCCTCTATGAGCAGTACGCCCAGCGCGCCCAAAGCGAAGCCAATGTCAGCTTCATTGGCCGTCTGGCCACGTACCGCTATTACAACATGGATGAAGTGGTCAAGTCCTCCCTGGACGAGTTCCAGCGGCTTAAAACGCTCTAATTTCGGTGCGCCGCCAGCAGTAAAAACGGCGGGCGGCGGCGGTGCCTTTCCAAATCAGGCCGGGCGGCGATCGATTCCGGCGAGGGTTCCGGTTCTTCCAGGCGGTCCAATACAAACCCGGCGGCAACCAAGCCGTTGACGTACGTTTCCACCGTCCGGTGGTACTTAACGACATTATCCACAAACCACTTTGTACGCCGGACGCCCTCGTCCCGATAGCGGTCCACCGGCCAGTGGAGCGGCACACCTTCGCTTGAGCAGCACCACTCCTGCTCCGGCCTCGCCGTACAAATCGGGTGCTCCACGGAAAAAACCAGCCGCCCGCCGGGAGCCAGGAAGCGAAAGATCCGCCCGATAGCAGCCGAATAGTCGCAAACGTAATGGAACGCCAGCGAGGAAACCGCCAAATCGAAGGAACCCGGCGTAGCGTCGAAATCCTCGATGGACGCCTCGACATACTGAATCTCCGGATCAGCCGTCCGCCGCCGCGCCTCCTCCAGCATTCGCCGGGAAACATCCACCGCCGTCACCCGGCCCGCTCCCCGGCTCCGGGCCAGCCGCGCGAAATCGCCAAAGCCGCACCCGAGATCCAAAATGCGTAGCCCAGCCAGGGACGAAGGCAGCATCCGCAGAAGCGCGGGAATCTCTAACGCGGAATTAAGGCCACTCTCCACCCGGCGCAATTCTTTGTAACCGGCGAAAAAATCCGGGTTGTCGTAGACGTTTTGCGGCGTTTCGCTCATGGCTTTGGTTTACGGCGCATCAAGGTTGACGGAAAGCCTGTTTTTCGGGGACGCCGTTCTGTTGCCGCCGCCCATCCACGCCCTCCATGCCGGGGGGGGCATGGAAGACGTGGAGCTGAGGGCCTCGCGATACAAACCGGAAGTTCGTAACAAATCAAAACTAGCAAAACCCCGATGCCGTGAACACGAGGCGATACCTCGCATTTGAGTTTTTTTCCTCGTTCCCAATCTCCAGATTGGGAACGCAATTGGGGGCGAAACTCTGTTTTGCAGCCGTGGGGGAATCAGGAGATTCCCGGACAACTTGCGTCACGAATCTGGAGATTCGTAACGAGGACTTTTTTCTTTCATCAACATCAGGCGACACCGCGTATTCTGTTCCTCCTTGTCTTTTTCCTGAGTTCCTCCAGTTCCTGATAAAACCCTTTTAATATCCCCGGCAACCGGCGTAAGCTGGGTGTTTCCTTTTTTGCCAAACCATGAGTGAACTAAAGACAGCCATCACCCCCCGCCGCGACCAGGACTTTCCCGAATGGTACCAGCAGGTCGTTCGCGCCGCCGACATGGCGGAGGCGTCCGACGTGCGGGGCTGCATGGTGATTAAACCGTGGGGCTACGGCCTCTGGGAGAACATCCAGCACCAGCTCGACGCCAAGTTCAAGGCCACCGGCCACAAGAACGCCTACTTTCCCCTCTTCATCCCGATCAGCTATCTCGAAAAGGAAGCCGCCCATGTGGAGGGCTTCGCCAAGGAGTGCGCCGTGGTCACCCACCACCGCCTGGAAGTCGGCCCCGACGGCAAGATGCGCCCGGCCCCCGGCGCTGAGCTGACCGAGCCGCTCGTGGTCCGCCCGACTTCGGAGACCATTATCGGCGCGACCTACGCCAAGTGGGTCCAGAGCTATCGCGACCTGCCCATCTTGATCAACCAGTGGGCCAATGTCGTCCGCTGGGAAATGCGCCCGCGCGTCTTCCTGCGCACCGCCGAGTTCCTCTGGCAGGAGGGCCACACCGCCCACGAAACCCGCGAAGAGGCGATCGAAGAGACCGAGAAAATGCTCGGGGTCTATGCCGAATTCGCCCGCGAGCACCTGGCCGTGCCGGTTTACTGCGGCGAGAAGAGCGAAAGCGAACGCTTCCCCGGCGCGGAAAAAACGCTCTGTATCGAAGCCATGGTCCAGGACCGCAAGGCGATCCAGGCCGGTACGTCCCACTTCCTGGGGCAGAACTTCGCCAAGGCGAGCGGCATCCAGTTCCAGTCCCGCGAAGGCCGCCAGGAGCACGCCTGGACAACGAGCTGGGGCGTCAGTACGCGCTTGATCGGCACGCTCATCATGGCGCACGCCGACGACGACGGCATGATCCTCCCTCCCCGCGTGGCCCCGACCCAGGTGGTCATCCTCCCCGTCACGCCCAAGCCCGACACGCGCGAAGCGGTGCTCGAAGCAGCGCACAAGCTGGCAGCCGAAATCCGCGCCCAGGCCTTCCACGGCGCGCCGATCACGGTCGAGGTCGATACGCGTGACCTTGGCGGCGGCGTGAAGAGCTGGGAATGGATCAAGAAAGGCGCGCCGGTTCGCATCGAGATCGGCCCGCGCGACCTGGCCCAGGGCACCGTGGCGCTCACTCGCCGCGACAAGGGCCCGAAGGAAAAAGCGTTCGTCCCGGCGGCCGGAGTGGCGGAGCAAATCCCTCAGACGCTCCAGGAGATCCAGGATGCCCTTTACGCCCGCGCGCTCGCCTACCGCGACGAAAACACGAAGCCGATCGACACCCGCGAGGACTTCTACGCCTTCTTCACCCCGAAGAACGCCGAGAAGCCGGAGATCCACGGCGGTTTTGCCAACTCCCACTGGTGCGGCAACCCGAAGTGCGAGGAGACCATCAAGACGGACCTCCGCGTAACGATCCGCTGCATCCCCTTCGACGCGAAGGAAGAAGAGGGCAAGTGCGTCGTCTGCGGAGCCCCGAGCGCCAAACGCGTGCTCTGGGCGAAGTCTTACTAATAAGATTCACCACAGAGGGCATAGAGGCCACTGAGGGGAAGAAGCGGGGTAACCCCATTCTTTCCCGCCCTCTTGTGCCTAAACCAGGACTTGCTTCGGATTCGGGCCGAACCGGTTTTCGCTAGGCGTGCTGTCCTGCACGGTGAAAACCAGTAGCACAATCGCGCCGACCAGGGGCACGAGGCCGATAAGAATCCACCAGCCGCTGCGGTCGGTGTCATGGAGCCGCCGCACGGTAACGGCAAGGCTCGGGATCAGGACCGCCAGCGAATAAAGGCCGTTGAGCACCTTAAAACCCTCCGTGTGGAAAATCGACCCGAGCAAGGCAACAATGGCCGCCAGGACGAGGCCAATGATGAAGTTGAACAGGACAAAATACCAATATTCCTTGCGCCGGGCCCTGCCGCTGAAAACGGCGTATTTTTTGAGAACCGCGATGTACCAGTCCATAGGTTGCCTTTCTGTTGAAATCGAAACACCGCCGCTACACGGGGGTAAGAGAAGCGTGGCTCCCGGAGTTTTTACAAAGCGCCTTGGCTAAGAATAAAATCTTCCGCCCCAAGGGAAAATCCGCTTTGATGGGCCCCCGTGAAGATCCTGCGTTATCTCGATCCCAAGGGCAGCGTACAATTCGCCGCCGAGCACCCGGACGGTTCCCGCGAACGGCTTGAAGGCCGCCTCTTTGAGGGGTTCACCCCCACGGGCCAGGCGGCAGAGGTCGCCAAGCTGCTCGCCCCCGTCGAACCACCCGCTTTCTGGTGCATCGGGCTCAACTACAAGCGCCACGCCGAGGAAACCAAGGGCCAGATTCCCGAGTACCCCGTCCTCTTCTTTAAAGGCCCCAACGCCCTCCAAAACCCGGGCGACCCGATCGTACTGCCGCGCTTCCTGCCGAGCGAATCGGTGGACTACGAGTGCGAGCTGGCCGTCGTCATCGGCAAGACGTGCAAGAACGCCACCCGGGCCACCGCGCTGGACTTCGTTTACGGCTACACCTGCGCCAACGATGTGAGCGCGCGCGACTGGCAGATCTGGAAAGGCGGCGGCCAATGGTGCCGGGGCAAGACCTTCGATACCTTCGCCCCCCTGGGCCCCGTCCTCGTCACCGCCGACGAGATCCCCAACCCGAACACGCTCCCCATTCGCACGATTTTAAACGGCCAGGCGATGCAGGACTGGAACACCGACGACATGATCTTCGACGTCCCGGCGCTCATCGAGTTCCTCTCCGCCAGCACGACGCTCGCCCCCGGCACCGTCATCCTCACCGGCACGCCCCACGGCGTCGGCATGGCCCGCCGCCCGCGCGTCTACCTGAAGCCGGGCGACACCGTGACGATCGAGATCGACGGCATCGGCGCGCTGACCAATCCGGTCGAGGAAGAGAGCGTGTAGGCATCAGTTGACTCCCGTTTCCACGAGGGAGTATAGTGCGGGATGCCCCCTCAAACCATGGACTCCGATCTTCGGCAGAAAATCTACGATTTCATCGACTCCAAAGGGCTGCGTAAAACCGTCCAGCGGGAGGCGATCATCCAGGCTGCGTTCAGCACAGCACAGCATTTCACCGCCGAGGAGTTGATCGACATGGCGCGCCGCATCGAGCCGACCGTCTCGCGCGCCACCGTCTACCGCACCCTGCCGCTGCTGGTCGAGAGCAAGCTGCTCAAGGAAATCGACATCGGCAAGGACCATAAGACCTACGACCCGAATTTCGTCAACCGGCCCCACCACAACCACATCATCTGCACCGATTGCCAGAAGGTGTTCGAGTTCGAGGATCACTACATGGAGACGCTGGAGGACTGCATCTCCAAGCGCCAGGGCTTCACGCCCATCGCCAAGACCGTGCGCATCGAGGCCAGCTGCGACCAGCTGCGCAAGTTCGGCATCTGCAAGAATAAGAAGTAGGGCCTGGGCCGCATCGCCTCCTTCGCGATAAAAATCCTTTGCGCCTCGGCACCTTGGCGTGAGACCTTCTGGAGCCATGTCCGATTCTCTCACCACCAAACTGGCTGCCCTGGATTCGATCCTCCAGGCCCACGCCCCGCTGCTCATCGCCTATTCCGGCGGGGTGGATAGCACCTTCCTGCTCGCCCACGCCCGCAAAGTCCTGGGCGAGAGCGTCCTGGGCGTCATCGCCGACAGCCCCAGCCTGCCCCGCCAGCAACTGGCCGAGGCGCTGGAAGTAGCGCGCGGCTTCGGAGCCAAGGTAGAGGTCATCGCCAGCCACGAGATGGAGAACCCGGAGTACGCGAGCAACCCCTTCAACCGCTGCTACTTCTGCAAGGCCGAGCTCTTCGCCAAAATGCACCTCCTGGCCACCGAACGCCAGTTCGCCGGGCTCGCCTACGGTGAAAACGCCGACGACCCGCCCGAGGACCGCCCCGGCTCCCGCGCCGCCAAGGAAGCGGCCGTCCTCGCCCCGCTGCGCCAGGCGGGCCTGACCAAGGCGGAAGTGCGCCAGCTTTCCCGCGAACTGGGGCTCCCCACAGCCGAGGCCCCCTCGCAGCCCTGCCTGAGCTCCCGCATTCCCTTCGGCACGCCCGTCACCCGGCAGGCCCTGGCGATGGTCGAAGCCGGAGAGGCCCATTTGCGCTCGCTCGGCTTCCGGGTCTTGCGGGTACGTCACCTTGCGAAGGGGGGCGGCACGCCGCGCGCCCGGATCCAGGTGGGCCGCGACGAGTTGCCGGAGCTCTACCGCCGCCAGAGTGAAGCCGAGGCCGGACTGCTCGCCGCCGGGTACGCCGGGGTGGAAATCGACCCGGAAGGATACCGCACGGGAGCGGCGTAACTCCTTGCAAAACAGCCAGGGTAATCCCGAGTACGCCCCTCGGTAGAATTACCGACGCCGACAGAGGCCGCCCGGGGCGCTTTCAAGGAAACATCTTGACGGGGGGGGTGAAATTGTCATGATTCTGGTCCTTTCACGGCAAAGTTGTGAGGGCTTTATTACTTATGCACGGAAATCCCGGGGCGGTTTTTTTGGCTGTTTCTTACTTGTTGGTCGTGGGGGTACTCGCGCTGTACGGTTTTCACCGCTACTGCATCCTCTACCTCTACCTCAAGCACCGCAATGACGTGCCCAAACCCCAAGGCCATTTCGACGAACTGCCACGCGTCACCGTCCAGCTTCCCATCTTTAACGAGCTTTACGTCGTCGAGCGCCTTCTGAAGGCGGTCTCGGAACTCGACTACCCCCGGCACCTACTCCAGATTCAGGTGCTTGATGACTCCACCGACGAGACTTGCGTGCTGGCGGAATCGGGGGTCAAGGCCCTCTGCGAACAGGGTTTCGATGTTGCGTACATCCACCGGGTCGACCGCACGGGCTTCAAGGCGGGCGCTCTGGAACACGGCATGGCCACCTGCAAAGGCGAGTTCATCCTGATCCTCGACGCCGATTTCGTGCCAAAACCGAACCTGCTGCTCGACACCATCCACTACTTCACCAACCCGAAGGTGGGCATGGTCCAGAGCCGCTGGGGGCACATCAACCGCGACTACTCTCCCCTCACCCGCATCCAGGCGATGTTCCTGGATGGCCACCTCGTCCTGGAGCAGACAGCGCGCAGCCGGGCCGGGCGGTTCATCAATTTCAACGGCACGGGCGGCCTCTGGCGGCGCTCCTGCATCGCGGCCTCCGGCGGCTGGCAACACGATACGCTGACCGAGGACCTGGACCTGAGCTACCGGGCGCAGCTCGGTGGCTGGAAGTTCCTCTTTCTGAAGGATTTGATCACCCCGGCGGAGCTTCCCGTGGATATGAACGGCTTCCGCTCCCAGCAGCACCGCTGGACGAAGGGCTCCATCCAGACCTGCAAGAAGATCCTCGGCACGGTCTGGCGCAGCAAGTTGCCCCTCCTAGTGAAGCTGGAGGCGACGGTCCATCTTACCTCCAATTTCGCCTACCTGCTGCTCGTTTTCCTCTGTGTGTTGCTCCAGCAAGCGCCCCAGTCGAGCGAACTGCTGGCGGGCCCCTGGCGGGCGGTGCTTTTCGACGTGCCGGTGTTCGTGCTGGCCTCCCTGTCGGCGGCGGTGTTCTACGCCGTGGCCCAGCGGGAAAACGACGGCAAGCGCTGGTACAAGGAGCTGATTTACATGCCCCTCCTGCTGGCGCTCGGCATCGGAATGTCGGTAAGCAATGCCAAGGCGGTGCTGGAGGCGGTTTTCGGTCACGAAAGCGAGTTCACCCGCACGCCGAAGTACGGCATCGAGCGCAAAAAGCAGCGTTGGAATGCGACCAAGTACCGGTCCATTAAGAGCCTGCTACCGCTCGTCGAGCTTGGTTTCGCGGTCTACTTCACTTACTTCATGGTGAACGCAGCCCGCGAGGGCCAGTGGTTCTCGCTCCCGTTCCTGGCGCTCTTCCAGGGGGGCTTTGCCTACGTTTCCTGGTCGTCGATCTCCCAATGGCTGCCCCGCTGGGAATCCCGTACCGGCGATGAGGCCGTGACGGCTTAGGTCTTCACCACAGATTTCCATGCCCCGCAGGGGGGGGAACCACGCGGCATGAAAAAAGAGGGGGAATAATTGATACTCACGCAAAGGCGCAAAGAAAGGCAGGACTCTTTGCGCCTTTGCGTCTTTGCGTGAGTCCTCTGCCTTTTTTATAGGGCACCTATTTTCGAGTCAGAGGACACAGAGGAAAAGGCAGAGGCTTTTAGGGGGCGCTCGCTTTTCCACTCGTTCCCTACTACCTCCCCTCTTGTGCCCAAACTCCATTTGGGCACACACTTGAACCCGCAACTCCATTGCGGCAATCGAGTTGCGTCCCCCCCTTACGCTCGCCCAACTAGAGCCCGGCGTTTTTGAGTAGCAAAGAAGCGCTGGTGCCTAGGGATCGGCCAATTTGATCCAGCGTGGAGACGCTCACTTCATATTCTCCGCGTTCCAAATTGCCGATATAGTTTTTGCTCAGGCCGGATAGCTCCGCAAACCGTTCCTGCGATAGGCCGAGTGCTTTGCGCTGGACGCGGATTTGATTGCCTATCGCTAGCGCAATTTTCGATTTTTTAGCTAAAGCCAACTTCCGTCGCGGCATGAGGTTCCAAGCGTAAGGAAGATGTCGGCTTAACTCGACCAAGCATGCTTTGTTTTTTCTTGGTGTTAATCTTACTTTGGCAAATGATTATTCCCCGGCAGCAGCTTCTCCTATAGCTGCGTCCTGAGGCCCTGGCCCCACTTTCCTTGTGCGAATCGGCACAGGGAACGTGGATGGGCGGCAGCCGCTACGCCCGGCTTCCGAATTCGATCCGGGCGGCTTTAACCCCCAGCGTCACGACGTAGCAGGCCATCATCACCAGGACGATGGTCGCGCCGGTGGCGGTATTGGCATAGTAGGAGCCGATCAGCCCGGCCACGCCGGAAAAGACCGCGATGCCCAAGGCCACGCCGACGTACTGGCGAGCGTTGCGGGCGATGTTGCGGGCCCCCGCCGCCGGGACGATCAGCATGGAGTTGACGATCAAGATCCCCACCCACGTCAGGTTCATGGTAACGACCATCACCACCCCGGCGCAGAAAAGCATCTGGGCCCACCACGTTTTCATCCCCCGGCTGCGGGCCAGCGACTCGTTGAGGCCGATGAGCAATATGCGGTTGTAGCCAATTAAGAGCCCGCCGCCGACGATCACGGTGGTGACGAGCAGCTGCGCCACGTCCTCCGGCGTGATGCTCAGGATATCGCCAATGAGGTAGTGGCTGAATTTATTGAAATTCCCCCCGCGAGAGAGGAGCACGACGCCAAGGGCGATGCTCACCGACATGCAAAGCGAGATCACCGTATCCATGGAGGAGCGGGTGAAGCGCTGGAGGGAGATGATGCCGAGGCCCAGCACGAGCGAGAAGCCCAGCAGCGCCCAGAGCGGATCGGCCAGGCCAAGCAGCACGCCCAAGCCCACGCCGGTCAGCGAGGCATGGCCGATGGCGTCGGAAAAGAAGGCCATGCGGTTATTGACCACCAGCGTGCCCATCAAGGCAAAGAGCGGCGAGACGATCAGCACGGCCAGCAGCGCGGTGCGCATGAAGCCGAACTGCGCCCACTCGAAGGGAAGGTTGGAAATGATCCAGTGCCAGGTGTTCATGAGGCGGTCTGCGGAGGAGGAGGCGGGACGTCGAGGCCAAAGGTACGGCGCACCTCGGGATGGGCGATGACTTCAGCCGGGGTGCCCGAGGCGACGATCCGATGGTCGAGGAAAATAACGCGGTCGGAAACGGCGGCGACGCCCGCGAGGTCGTGCGAGACCATCAGGATGGAGAGGTCGAAGCGGCGGCGCAGGTCGGAGACGGTCCGGTAAAACAGCTCGCGCCCGGGAAGGTCGATGCCGGAGACCGGTTCGTCCAGCAGGAGCAGGTTCGGCACCGGGGTCAGCGAAAGGGCCAGCAGGACGCGCTGCAATTCGCCGCCGGAGAGCTCGCCGAGCTTCCGGTCGCACAGGTGCCCGGCCTCGACGGCTTCAAGCGCCTCGCGGGCCGTCGCCCGGTCCCGGCGGCGGTGCCACAGAACCACGGGCCAGCGGGAGAGGACACTGGAAAAGGCGTCCTGCACGCTGATGGGCGAGAAGCGGTCGAACTCCAAAAACTGCGGCACGTAGCCGATGGCCGGGGCGTCCTCGCGCCCATGGCCGAAGACGGGCAGGAAGTGGATCTCGCCCGTGTGGGGCACCTCGCCCAGGAGGGTCCGGAGCAGGGTCGATTTCCCCGCGCCGTTGGGGCCGACGAGCGTGGTCAGCTCACCGCAGTGGAGGTGGAGCGAGACGTCCTCCAGAATGCGCTGGCCGCCGAACGCGACGCCGACGTTGACCAGTTTGGTACAGCATTCGCCGCAGGGGTGCCGGGCCAGGCCCTTGTGATGATCGTTCTCCATTATTTTTTCAGAGCCCCGGCGAGCACTTTCAGGTTGGCTTCCATGGCTTTGATGTAGGAGTCGCGGGCCTGGGCGGGATCGCGCGGGCCGGTAACCGCAGGGTCTAGAATGCCGACGGGGATGCCGGTTTCGCGGTGGATCACCTCGGCGCTCTTGGCCGGGTATTGCGGCTCGGCAAAGAGGGCGCGCACGTGGTGCTTGCGGATGGTCTTGATGGTATCGGCCAGTTCCCCGGCGCTCGGCTCGGAGCCTGGTTCGCGCTCGATGACGGCGGCGATGTTGAGCTTAAACTCGCTGGCAAAGTACGGGAAGGCCTCGTGGAAGGTGATGATATCGCGGTCCTTAAGGCCGTCGAGCGCAGCGTGCATTTTCTGCCGGAGGGCTTCGAGCTTGAGGACGTAGGCTTCGCCGTTGGCTTTGTATTCGACGGCGTGGAGCGGATCGACCTCGGCGAGCCCGGCGGCGACGGCCCGGGTCTCGGCTATGGCTCCGCTGACGCTGACCCAGATGTGCGGATTGCCGTTGTCAATGAGGGGGAATTTCTTGCCCGCCTCGATGATTTTCAGCCGAGGCGACTGGAGGAGCGCCTTGGCCAGAAAGTTCTCCATGCCCGCGCCGTTGGCGACGAAAATGTCGGTGCCCGCGAGCGTTTTCAGGTTGCCCGGCGTCAGCGAGTAATCGTGGAGGCAGCCGGTGACGGGCTCGGTGAGGCACGTGACCTGGACGTTCGGGACGTCGCCGACGACGTTGAGCGTGATGACGTACATCGGGTAGAAGGAGGCGACGATGCGCAGCGGCGGCTGGGCGGCCCGGGTCACGGTGACGCAGAACAGGAGCGCGAGGCAGAGAAGGAAAATGGGGAAGCGTTTCATCGGTATTGAGTGTTGGAACTTAGGATTTGGATGAATCAACGGCGCAGGATGAGCACTCGCCGTAGAGGACGATTTCGTGTTGTTTGACGCGAAAGCCCTGGGGGGCCAACGATTTGACGCCGCGAACGCACCCGATCAGATCGAAGAGGCGCTTGCAGCTCTGGCAGACGAAGAAGTGGTGATGATGCCGGGCGGCGCTCTCGTAATGCGGCGCAGCCCCGGGGACCTCGACTAGGCGAACCTGCCCGTCTTCGAGGAATTGCTTGATGGCCCGGTAGACGGTGGCGATGCCGAGCGAGGGAAGATCGGTGCGAGCCCGCTCGCAAATCTCCACCGGAGTCAATGGCCGGTCCGCTTTCTCAAAGATGGAGGCTAATACCCGCTTTTGCTGTGTCAGGTAGATCATCGGGGACAAATTTAGGCCGATGATATTGAGAGTCAACTATCAATTTAACGGTTTTTAAAGGGCCCGCTTTTCTTTTCAAGGGGCCTGGGCGGCGAGGAGCCTCGCTTACTTATAAAACCCGGCGATCCCCTCGACCACGGCGTGGATCTGCTCGGGCGTCAGCTCGGGGTAGATCGGCAGGGCGATGGTTTCCTTAGCGGCGCGCTCGGCTTCGGGGAGATCCCCTTCTTCATAGCCAAGGTACGCGAAGCACTCCTGCATATGCAGCGAGAGCGGGTAGTAAATGGCGTGGCCGATCTGCGCTTTGGCGAGGTGCTCGCAAAGGCCGTCGCGGTCGGGCACGCGAAGGATGAACTGGTTGAAAATATGGTGGTTCTTGAGCCCGCTATCGGCATACGGCTCGAAGGGGAGCGTCACTTTTTCGCACAGGCCTGCTTTGGCGAATTCCTCGTGGTAGAGGGCGGCGTTGCGGCGGCGCTGGGCCGACCAGGCGTCGAGGTGCGGCAGTTTGATGGCCAACACGGCGGCTTGCAGGGCGTCCAAGCGGAAGTTGCCGCCGATCATTTTGTGGTAGTAGCGGCGTTCGCCCCCGTGGTTGCGCAGGGCGCGCAGGCGGTCGGCCAGGGCGGCGTCTTTGCAGACGACCATGCCGCCGTCGCCAAAGGCCCCTAGGTTCTTCGACGGGAAGAAGCTGTAGCAGCCGAAGTCGCCCATGGCTCCGGCGCTTCCCTTGCCGTTGCGGCCCGGGAACTCGGCTCCGAGCGCCTGGGCGGAATCCTCAATCACCGGGAGGCCGTACTGCGAGGCTACTTCCAGGATGCCGTCCATGTCGGCACAAAGGCCGTAGAGGTGCACGGGCATGATGGCCCGGATTGTCTTGCCCGCATGGCTGACCGGCTGGCCTTGGGGGTTCTTTTTACAGCCTTCCAGGTAAGCGCGCAGGGCGGGCACGGAGAGGTTGTAGGTTTTCGGATCGATGTCGATGAAAACGGCGTCCGCACCGACGCGGGCGATGCTCCCGGCGGTGGCGAAGAAGGTGTACGGGGTGGTCACGACCGCGTCTCCGGCCTTGACGTCCAGGGCCATGAGCGCGATGAGGAGCGCATCGGTGCCGCTAGTGACGCCGATGGCGTGGTTGGCCCCGGTGTATTCGCAAATGGCCCGCTCGAACGCCTCGACCTTCGGCCCCCCGATGAAATACTGGGAGTCCATGATTTGATCCACTTCGGCGCGGATCTGTTCACGAAGGGTCACGTACTGCTGCTTGAGGTCGAGAAGAGGGACTTGCATGATGAAAAGACAATTTTGGCAGGGAGGCCGGGCCCTGGCAATCGCGGAATGTCGCGGAATGGTGAGAATTTGGGTTCGACTTGGCCGCCCGCCTTCTGTTCTAATCCCGCCCGGGCTTTTAACTTTTGTACCTTTCTATGGCATACCAAGACGTCACCCCGCCCGCCGGGGAAAAAATCACGATTCAGAACGGCAAACTGACGGTTCCCGACCATCCCGTCGTTCCCTTCATCCGCGGCGACGGCACGGGCCCGGACATCTGGGCGGCGGCCGAGCGCGTGCTCGACGCGGCGGTGGCCAAGGCCTACAACGGCTCGAAGAAGATCGCCTGGTTCGAGGTCTTCGCCGGGCAGACGGCCAAGGATAAGTTCGACAACTGGCTCCCGGACGACACGGTCAATGCGTTCCGCGAATACCTGGTCGGCATCAAGGGCCCGCTGACCACGCCTGTCGGCGGCGGCATCCGTTCGCTCAATGTGGCGCTGCGCCAGATGCTCGATCTCTACGTCTGTTTGCGCCCGGTGCAGTATTTCGCCGGGGTCCCCTCGCCGGTCAAGCACCCGGAGCGGGTCAATATGGTGATTTTCCGCGAAAACACCGAAGACATTTACGCGGGCATCGACTGGCCCGCCGGTTCGTCCGAGGCAAAGGATTTACTGACCTGGCTCAAGAACCGCTGTCCGAAGGACTTCACGAAGGTCCGTTTCGGCGAAGAAGCGCCGGAGTTGATCGGCGTGGGCGTGAAGCCGGTTTCCAAACCGGGCACGGAGCGCCTCGTGCGCGCGGCGATTGAATACGCCATCGAGCAGGGCCGCAAGAGCCTGACTTTTGTCCACAAGGGCAACATCATGAAGTACACGGAAGGGGCCTTCCGCGACTGGGGCTACGAGGTGGCCAAGAACGAGTACGGCGCGGAGGAGATCGACGGCGGCCCGTGGTGCAAGATCCCCGAGGGCAAACGCGGCGCGGGGCTGGTGTTTAAGGATATGATCGCCGACATCACGCTGCAAAACGTGCTCATCCGCCCGCAGGATGTAGATGTGATCGCGACCTTGAACCTTAATGGCGACTACCTCTCTGACGCTCTGGCGGCCCAGGTGGGGGGCATCGGCATCGCTCCCGGCGGTAACATTAACTACGTGACGGGCCACGCGGTGTTCGAAGCCACGCACGGCACGGCGCCCAAGTATGCCAACCGCGATATGGTGAACCCCGGCTCAGTGGTCCTCTCCGGCGAAATGATGTTCCGCTACCTCGGCTGGAACGAAGCCGCCGACCTGATCCTCAAGGGGATCAACGGGGCTATCGCCTCCAAGCGCGTGACCTACGATTTCGCCCGCAACATGGAAGGCGCAACCGAGATCAAGTGCTCGGAATTCGGCACCGAGATCATCAAGCACATGTAAGCGCGGCGCTGACCCGAAAATTTAAAAAGGCACGAGAGCATTTTCGCTTTCGTGCCTTTTTTGTTAAAGCCGATTGGCCTGCGCGTTTACCGCCAGCAGCCGCGCACCCACACCCAATGGTGGCGCCGCCATACCCACTCGCCGGGAACCCATACTGCGGTCCGGTAGGGAGCCGGGCCACGCCGCTCAATCACCACCTCCGGCCGAGCAGGACGGGCAACGACAATACAGCCGGTAAACAAGGAGGAGGTGAGGATGAATAGAAGTAAAAGACTGGTTTTCATGAGTATTGAACTCAAGTAAGACGCCCCAGCCTCAATATTATTCACGGGCTTGTGAAAAGTCCGCTTCCTACACGTCGCCCACGTTGGGGAGCCCGGCGAGGGCCATGGCGATCTCTTCTTCCGGGTAGGCGTAGTTTTGCAGCTTGCCCCCGATGAAGTCGAGGTAGGCCATCATGTCAAAGTGGCCGTGGCCGGAGACGTTGATCAGGATGGCGCGGGAGATCCCCTCTTCTTTGCACTTGAGCGCTTCGCGGATGCCCGCGGCGATGGCGTGGTTGGACTCGGGCGCGGGGACGATCCCCTCGGCCCGGGCAAACTGAACGCCCGCGGCGAACGACTCCAGCTGAGCGACCGTCGTGGCCTCGGCCAGCCCTTCCTCGACGACCTGGCTGACCAGCGGGGCCATGCCGTGATAACGCAGGCCGCCCGCATGGAAGCCCGGCGGAACGAACGTGCTCCCCAGAGTGTGCATCTTGGTGATCGGGGCCAGGTGGGCGGTGTCGCCGTAGTCGTAGGCGTAGCGGCCCCGGGTGAGGCTCGGGCAGGCCTCGGGCTCGACGGCGACGATGCGCAGCGGTTGGCGTTCGCCGCGCAGGACTTCGCCAATGAACGGGAAGGCCATGCCGCCGAAGTTGGAGCCGCCGCCGGTGCAGGCGATGACGATATCCGGCTCGTCCTCGGCGAGCTTCATCTGGAGGGCCGCCTCTTTGCCGATGACGGTCTGGTGCAAGAGCACGTGGTTGAGCACGCTGCCGAGGGCGTACTTGGTATCCGGGTCCTTGGCGGCGACTTCGACGGCCTCGGAAATGGCCATGCCGAGCGAACCGGAGCTTTCCGGGTTCTTCGCCAGCAGCGCGCGGCCCGCCTCGGTGGTCGGGCTGGGGCTGGCGGTGACTTTCGCGCCGAAGGTCTCCATGATGGCGCGGCGGTAGGGCTTCTGGTTGTAGCTGACGCGCACCATGTAGACCTCGCAGGCGAGGCCGAAGAAGTTACACGCCATGGCCAGCGACGAGCCCCACTGGCCCGCGCCGGTCTCGGTGACGAGCCGTTTGACGCCCGCGACCTTGTTGTAATAGGCCTGCGCGATGGCCGAGTTCGGCTTGTGCGAGCCCGCGGGGCTTACGCCTTCGTATTTGTAGTAAATGCGCGCAGGGGTATCGAGGGCCTTCTCCAGGCGGCGGGCCCGGAAGAGGGGCGAGGGCCGCCATTGCTTGTAGATTTCGCGAACCGGCCCGGGGATCTCGATCTCGCGCTCGGTGGAAACCTCTTGCGCAATGATGTTCTCCGGGAAGATCGGGAGCAAGTCGGCCGGGGTGATTGGCTCGTGCGTGGCGGGGTGAAGGACGGGAGCGGGGGGATTGCGCAGATCGGCGGCGAGGTTGTACCAGGTGGTCGGGATGTCCGATTCTTGCAGCAAATACTTGATTTGGTCGTTCATACGGGAAAGGGAAGGCGGATTAGAGCATTTGCGGCAAAGAATTTCCAGTAAAGAGAAGCCGGAGACAAGCGGGGCCGTCAAGTCCTACATTTTGGAACACTGAAGGCTACATTCGTGTAGTATTTTTAACGTTTTGTCGTAAATACTTTACGCGCCCAACTAAGGAAAAACACTGATTTCCCTGTCAGGCAATGCATTATGGCGTTTGGCACGGCGTCTGCTAATTGCCGAACGTCGGTTTTCCAACCCAAAACCCTCTACACAACAACCATACAAATGGACCCACTAAAACCTGCATGCCACCTGCCTGTCATCCTGGCTATTGCCCTCTCCTCTCCCGTATTGGCGGGAGACGCAGCGAGCAAAACCAGCGTCCAAACCGCCCCGGTCATCTGGGAAAAGCCCGCCTGGCTCACCGACCTCTCCGTAAGCGTCCGTGAAAGCTACGACAGCAATGTCTACGCCGCCGGAGCCGACTCCCGCTTCTACCCGGCCACCTGGCCCTCGAACCTGGACGTCGCCCTGAAAAACCGCCCCTCCTGGGTCACGACGATTTCGCCCAAGGTGGGCGTGGATCTCGCGAAGCTCTGGAATGACGGCGGCTGGATCAAGACGCTGGCCTTCGGCTACATGCCCGACATCGTCCAGTACCACAACCAGTCCAGCGAGGACTACACGGCCCACCGCTTCACGACGGTGCTCAAGACGGACAACGGCGCGGTGAAGGCGAATATCGACAACGCGTTCACGGCCATCGACGGCAGCCACGACGGGCTGATCTACCCCGGCGGCTACAGCTCGTTCTGCAACAGCACGACGCGCGAACGCCGCGACCAGGTGCAGGACCGCTTGAAGGCGACGGTGAAGTTCGATTCGGACACCGTCTTCGTGCGCCCCGCGCTCTCCTTGCAATACTACAACCTCGACACGACGTTCCTGAACGTCAGCAAGACGTACAACTACATGAACTACGTCGACCGCTATGACATCAACGGCGGCGCGGACGTGGGCTACTACCTCAATAAGAACAACGCCCTGACCCTCGGCTACCGCTACGGCCACCAGTACCAGCAGGCCCTGCCGTGGGACGCCCAAAACTCCACCAACGACTACCAGCGCATCCTGGCAGGCTACGAAGGCAACCCGGTCAAATGGCTGAAGGTCGAGGCGCAAGTGGGCCCGCAGTTCACCACCTACACCGATCTGCGCCCGTATAATAACGGCATTAAGGCCGACGGCCTCATCGACACGAACCCGACGGATGTTTACGCCGAAGGCAGCGTGACGATCACTCCGACCAAGAGCGACGTCCTGGTGTTGAAGTACAAGCGCTGGAACTGGGTTTCGAGCACGGGCAAGAATGCCTACATGGACAGCCAGATCGACAGCAGCTACCGCCATCAGTTCACCAAGAAGCTGCAGCTCCAGCTCGGCTTCCGGGTGTCTCAGTCGGACTACAAGCCGACCACCTACCGCAACGACTGGCTCTACACTACATCGGCCGGGTTCAAATACGCCTTTACCAAGAACCTCACCGGTGAAATCGCCTACGTCTGGGACCAGGACGCCAACGACCAAGTCTACGGCATCACCAACCCGACGACCCGCAACTTTGAGCGCCAAGTGGTCTCCACGGGCGTGACGTGGGCGTTCTAAAAAAGACGCTTTAAGGCAACGGAGCCTGGGCAGCTAGGCTTCGAGTTCAACTTCCGGGGGCGGAGCGATCCGCTCCCGGTTTTGTTTTTTCAGGTCCAGGATGAGCCGGGCCATGGTGGAGAGATTCGCGCTCCCGATGACCAGCTCCAGGGCGGTGCCGCCGATGGAGCCGCTCAGGATGTTATTTGTGAGCCAGCAGACGGTGCCGATGAAAAAGCCGACGCGCATCGGGATGCCCTTGAGGCAAAAGACGGCGTAGGTGGCGACCGATGTGCCGACGATGGGGATCCACCCCGAGGGGTGCTTGGCGATGGCCAGGCCAAAGGCCACATTGAGGCTGATGAAGAAGGCGGCCAGCCAGGGCGAGCGGAACTTGATCGACAGAAGCGAACGGACGCTGGAAATCGCCGAGCTGGTCGACGCGGGCGGCACGCCAAGCATGGCAAAATGGATGGCGTAGGCGATCGACTGGACTCCGTTGAAGAATTTAAGGCGTTTGTCTTTTTTCTGGAGGAACGCGGTCGTGCCAAGCACGAAGGCGACGTATCCAAAACACTGAGCTGGTGAAAAAACCTGCATTTTCCACCCACTAGACACCCATTATCACCCAGGCGCGAGTTTTTATCTACCCGGAGCCAGTTCGAAAAGGTAGCCGCGCAGGTACTCGGTCTCCGGCAAATTCAAAATGACGGGGTGATCGGCGGCTTGGCCGAAACGGACGAGCTGGCGCAGCGTTTTCTTCGCATCGACGGCGGCATCGGCGATGACGTCCCGGAAAAGCTCGTCGTTGACGTGGTGGGAGCAGGAGAAGGTGGCCAGCATGCCGCCGGGGGCGAGGAGCTTGAGGGCGCGGAGGTGGATTTCTTTGTACCCGCGCAGGGCGTCGCCGAGCTTTTCCTTGGATTTGGTGAACGACGGCGGGTCGAGCACGATGAGGTCGTACTGGGCCCCGGTGCGCTCCTGTTCCTTGAGGTCATCGAAGACGTTGGCGGCGATGGCATCGACGGCCAGGCCGTTGCGGGCGGCGTTCTGGCGAATGAGATCCACGCAGTCGGCGCTGATTTCGACGGCCCGGACGCTGGCGGCCCCGGCTTTGGCGCAGGCGAGGGCGAAGGCGCCCTGGTTGGAGAAGCAGTCGAGCACGCGTTTCCCGGCAGCCCACGGGGCCACGCCCGCGTAGTTGTCGAGCTGGTCGAGGTAAAAGCCGGTTTTCTGGCCGTGGAGGAGGTCGACCTCGAATTTCAGGCCGAGGACTTCGATGGGCACCGCGCCGGGCACTTCGCCCAGGAGCACGCCGACGGTGGGCTCCAGGCCCTCGGCGCGGCGAATGGGGGCGTCGTTGCGCTCGACGATGGCGCGGGGGGCGCAGACTTCCTTGAGGGCGTCGACGATGAGCCCTTTGCGCTGGTCCATGGCCAGGGTGAGCGTCTGGAGGACGAGGTCGTCGCCGTAGCGGTCGACGATGACGCCGGGGAGGCCGTCGCTTTCGCTCCAGATGATGCGGCCCAGGCGCGGGTTGATGCCCCGGCGCTGGCGGTATTCGAGGGCCTGCCGGACGCGGCGGATGAAAAAGTCGGCGTCGAGGTCCTGCCGCTGGCGCGAGAAGCGGCGGGCGACGATCTGGGATTTGGAGTTGTAAATGGCCGAGCCCAGGAGCCGGTCCTTGCCGTCCTTGAGCGAGACGACGGAGCCGTCCTCGGGGTTGCCGAACGTTTTGAGGACTTCGGAGAAGTAGACCCATTCGTGGCCGTGAAAGAGGCGCGAACGGGGACGAATGATGAGGCCGGCCATATTTTTAGAAAGAGCTAGAGACGGGGGGGGACGCGGAGAAAAGAAAAAAAACGGCCAGGGTGGAGGGGTTACCACCGCTGGCCGGAAATGATGATAGGTCGCTTTACGCGGTCTTGGCCGCTGCTCTCTTGCTCTCGAGGGCCGCCTTGGCCTTCTCGACGAGGGCGACAAAGGTCGGTTCGTCGGAGACGGCGATCTGGGCAAGCACCTTACGGTCGAGCTGGTTGCCGCTGGCGACGAGGCCTTCGATCAACCGGCTGTAGGTGATGCCGTTCGCGCGGGCGGCGGCGTTGAGACGGGCGATCCAGAGGACGCGGAATTGACGTTTGCGGGCCTTCCGGTCGCGGTACGACCAGTATTCCGCTTTCATGATCGCGTTTTTCGCGTAGCGGAACAGTTTACTGCGGCGGCCGCGGAATCCCTTGGCCTTGTCTAGCACCCGCTTGCGCCGTTCGCGGCTGGCGGGAGCATTAGTTGCTCTTGGCATTGTTTTACCTTTCTTTCAGCGTGCTGTTATTTGTTGTAAATGTCCCCCCGACCTCGCTCGCTGATACGGTTTCTTTTTCGAAACCAGGTGGGTGGACGGCAAGCCTTTCGCGTGGTTTACGCGAAGGGCATGTTCTCTTTAATCCGAGCCACGTCGGTTTTGTCAACCAGGGCGGACTTGGCAAGCTGACGCTTGCTCTTGGCGCTCTTGCTCTGGAGCAAGTGGCGTTTGCCAGCCTGCGAGCGGAGCACTTTGCCCGTCCCGGTGATTTTGAACCGTTTGGCCACGGCCTTCTTCGTCTTGCGACGTGCGATTGGCTTAGGCATGAGGGCGTGAAAATTAGGGACTTGTGGGCCTTTGGGCAAGTGTTTTTTACACAGCATTTACCCTGGAGCCCCCTACCCTGCCTGAAAAACGCAGTAATAAAGCCCGGAAACCTCCATGGGAATGCGCCGAACGGGGCTGCCCAGGACGGTGCTGAACATTTCCTGCTCCAAGCGGCAGAGGAGGTCGGGATAGGCGGCAAGGAGGTCGGCAACGGGGCTGTGGTGCTCGATGATGCGCACGGAGGAACCCTCTTTCTCGACTTCGGTCATGCACCCCTCGGCTTCGCGGAGGGCGGCGAAGGCTTCGGCGCGTTCCTGGAGCGTTTCGCCCCGGATCTGGGCCTGGTAGTCTTGCGTTTTCTTCTGGAAGAGGAGGTAGAGGAGTTTTTCGGGCGCGGCGGTGCCGTAGAGGGTTTGCGCGGCGTCCAGCAGGCCCAGGGTGGTGGCGTTGCTGGTGGAGGGGAAGAGGTCGGACGCTTTGCGGGTGAGGCGGTAGACCATCTCGGGGCGGCCGACTTTGGTGGCGGGCTTGGGCTTGCGCCAGGTGTCGAGGTAGCCGAGGCGTTCCAGCTCGATGCAATGCTGTTTGACGCCCATGTAGCTCATTTCGAGGGCTTCGGCGAGTTCGCCCACGCTCATGCCCTGGCTCCGCTTGAGCCGGTTGACGACGCGCAGGCGCTGGCTTTTGCCAATTTCAGATATGAGCCGCTGATTCACTCTGAAAAGATAGCACCGGTTTTCCACCCGTCGCAATTTTTCTGTGAAAGAAGGAAATTTTATCAGAACTCACGAACTCAGGAAAAAAGCAGAAAGGGATTTAGGGGTTAAGGCAGTTTGACGCGCTCTCCACGGTGCCGCCGCCGGGGAGCGAGCCGATGAGCTCTAGGTTGTGAATTTGCTGTTTCTTGTACATGGAAACATCCCCGGCTTTGCGGGCGATCACGAACCCGTCTTCGCCAAAGGGCTTGGCTTTTGAGTTTAGCGAGGTGTCGTAGGTGTAGTTTTTCGTCGCCAGGAAGACTTCTTTTTCAGGGGCGTCTTTCCGGATCAGGTAAACTTTAAATGCGCTGTTTTTGTCCTCAAAAGGAGGAGTGTAGGTTCCGTTGGGATCGCTAGGGGTGTAATATTGGATTCCGGCGGCGGCAAATACCTTCAAATCACTCGGCCTGAGGTAATCCTCCTTCACCAAAATCGCCACGAAATCCTGGATGTTTTGGATTTTGCCGTGGGCTTTGAGGTCCCCGGGCCAGCCCAATGCCGTGTTCTCGTTGGCTTGACCATCATTGACCATCGACAATGTGGCAATGTGGATTTGCCGGGCGTTGTTCACGGCCTGAATCAATTGGCCTTTTATCAAAGACGAACCACAATGGGTACCAGTCCCTCCAAGCAAAACAAACAAAACAAAAATTACCGCAATCGTTACCAGCAACTCGGTCAGCGTGAATCCTTGAATTTTCCGGAGGGCCATGGCTTCGGAGATTACGCCTGGCGTTTTTCCAAGTCAAACCCGGCAAATGAGGCTTGATCCGGTGGGGAATGGTGTAAAATTTGCCGTCTCTCTCTCATGCGCTTTCTCGTTTCTTTTTTCGCCCTTTTGTTGATACCCGTTTTGCCGCTTTGCGCGGCGGATTCGTTGCCGGTTAATGTTCGCCAGCTGGTGGTGAGTATTGCGCCGGGCTGGAATTCGATGCACGGCCGCTTGCTCGCGCTCGACCGTCAGGCGGACGGGACCTGGAAGCCTGCTCTGGGGCCGGTGCCGGTGCTCTTTGGCAAAAACGGGCTGATCTGGGGGCTCGGGGTGCTGGGGTCGGAGGAACCGGGGGCGCACAAGGTGGAACGCGATGCCCGCGCGCCCGCGGGGGTGTTCAAGATCGGGACGATTTATACCTACGATGCCGCGCTTCCCAAGGGGGCCAACTACCCCTTCCACACGGTGACGGAGGCGGATGCCTGGGTGGATAGCCCGGAGCTGCCGAAGCTCTACAACCGCCATGTGACGGTGAATGTGAACAATCCGCCGCCGTGGTTCGAGAGCCAGAAGATGCGCCACAATGACGAGGCGTACCGGTACCTGATCGAGATCCGGCACAATGCGGATGCGCCGGTGGTTGGGGCGGGCAGCGCGATCTTCTTTCACACGCGGCGAGGGGTGGACCGGCCGACGTGGGGCTGCACAACGATGTCGCGCGAGAACCTCGTCGAGCTAATGCGCTGGCTACGTGCGGAAGAGCAGCCCCATTACGCGCTGCTCCCGTGGGCCGAGTATCTGCGCAAATGGGCAGCGTGGGGACTGCCCAGCCCACAGACCGTGCGGGCAATCGCGCCGTAGGCGAGACGGGATCCAAGGGGCACGCCCCTTGGCAGAGGGTTTGGGAGGCAGCGCCTCCCAATCTGAGAGCAAGGCGGGCAAAAACACCACCTTGCAAGCGGCGCACTCAGTCCAAACCCGCGCATCCAATCATCCGTAACCCCGCCTTGCTCCCCCGAAAACAGCGCAGCGTATTTTCGGGGGCGGGACGAATCAAAGATTCGCAGACAGAGGACGTGCCCAATCTGGAGATTGGGCACGAGCGCATGGAGCACGTTAGCGCGAAACGGGCGGGCGCGGTCGAATTACTACACCGATTTCCCGCGCCGCTTGAGCTTGAGCTGGATGAGCGATTTTTGGAGATTCGCCTCGGTGGTGGCAATCTCCTCGGCACTCAAGGCTTCCGTCTGGCGCAAGGCCGCCTCGGCTCGCGCGACGGCCGCTTCAACAGCGTGTTCGTCGATGAGAGAAACAGAGATCGCCATGTCAGTAAGAATCGTGACATGGGTCGGCGTGATTTCCGCAAAACCCTCGCCCACCGCAAAGTCGCTCTCCTGGCCGTCCTTAACGATCTTCAGTTCGCCCGGTTTGATGTCGGTCATCACAGGGATGTGCATCGGGTAGATGCCCATCTCCCCTTCCACGCCGGGAAGGACGACCATTTGGACATCGTCCGAATAGGCCTTTTCCAGCGGGGTGACGACTTCGAGCCGTAGTGTGTTGGCCATGGTTTTTTAGCGGGCAGTTACACCTTCACCATATCGATGCCGCCCTTCATATAGAAGTTCGTTTCCGGCACGTCATCGTGTTTGCCTTCGAGAATTTCCTTAAAGCCGCGCACCGTCTCGGCGATGGAGACGTACTGGCCCTTGGTGCCGGTGAAGATTTCGGCGACGTGGAAAGGCTGGCTCAGGAAACGCTGGATTTTGCGGGCGCGGTAGACGGTCAGTTTGTCTTCGGGCGAAAGCTCGTCCATGCCCAAGATGGCGATGATGTCCTGCAAATCCTTGTACTTTTGCAGCACCCGCTGGACGCCGCGCGCGACGTTGTAGTGCTCCTCGCCGACGATCTCGGGCGCGAGGGCCTTGGAGGTGGAGGCGAGCGGATCGACGGCGGGGTAGATACCGAGCTCGGCGATGGAGCGCTCCAAAACGATCGTGGAATCGAGGTGGGCGAAGGTGTTGGCGGGGGCCGGGTCGGTGAGGTCGTCGGCGGGAACGTAGACGGCCTGGAAGGAGGTAACGGAACCGGCTTTGGTGGAGGTGATGCGCTCTTGCAAATCACCCATTTCGGCGGCGAGGGTCGGCTGGTAGCCGACGGCGGACGGGGTGCGCCCGAGGAGGGCGGAGACTTCGGCGCCCGCTTGCGAGAAACGGAAGATGTTGTCGATGAAGAGGAGCACGTCCTGGTTCTTTTCGTCGCGGAAGTACTCGGCCATGGAGAGGGCCGAGAGGGCAACGCGGAGACGGGCTCCGGGGGGCTCGTTCATCTGGCCGTAAACGAGGGCGACTTTGGACTCGGCCAGGTTTTTCTGGTTGATGACGCCCGATTCGCTCATTTCGTTGTAAAGGTCGTTGCCTTCACGGGTGCGCTCGCCGACGCCTGCAAATACGGAATAGCCGCCGTGGCCTTTGGCGATGTTGTTGATCAACTCCATGATGACGACGGTCTTGCCGACGCCCGCGCCACCAAAAGCGCCGACTTTGCCGCCCTTGGTGAAGGGGCAAATGAGGTCGATCACCTTGATGCCGGTTTCGAGGATGTTGGCCTTGGTCTCCTGGTCGACGAGGGCCGGGGCTTTACGGTGAATGGGGTAGCGCTTGGTGAAGTTGACGGGGCCGCGTTCGTCGACGGCGTCGCCGGTGACGTTGAAGATGCGCCCGAGGACGCCTTCGCCAACGGGGACGCTGATGGGGGCACCGGTGTCGGTGACGGTGATGCCGCGCTTGAGACCCTCGGTGGTGGACATGGCGATGGCCCGGACCCACCCTTCGCCCAAGTGCTGCTGGACTTCGAGGACGACTCGGTGTTTTTGCCCGCCGACTTCGTACTCGACTTCGAGGGCGTTGTAGATGGACGGGAGCTGCCCGGTGGCGGAGAAATCGACATCCACGACGGGACCGATGACTTGGACGATGGTGCCTGTGTTCATGCTTGGGAAAGGGAGAGAGGTGGTTCTAGCCGAGCGCGATCTGCGCGGTGGAGATTTCGAGGAGTTCGGTGGTGATGCTGTTCTGGCGGATCTTGTTGTATTCCAGGGTAAGATCCTTGATGAGCGTTTGGGCGTTGTCGGTGGCGCTCTTCATGGCGACCATTCGGGCGCTGTGCTCGGAGGCGCGGGCGTCGAGGATCATCTGGTAGATCTGGAAGTGCAGGTAGTGCGGCAGGATGCTGCCCAAGACTTCCATGGGGCTGGGCTCAAAGAGGTAGTCGCTCTGGGCGTCTTCGGCAAAGGCGGCTCCGGGTGCGGCGGCTTCGCCCTCGGCCGGTTTTTCGCCTTCCGCAGGGACCTCTGCCGTGGCTTCCGGCTTCGGCGCGGTGGGAAGTTCAAAGGGGCTGATGGGCAGAAGGGTGCGGGTGACGGGCTTCTGCACGAGGGTGTTGATGAACTTGGTGTAGAGGACGGTGACTTTATCGACTTTGCCCGCGAGGAACTGGTCGATGCAGTATTTGGAGATGATCTTGGTGTCCTTGAGGGTGGGGTGGTCGGGGACGGGGAAGTCGGCGACGAGTTTGCGCCGAAGCCGGGCAAGGTGCTGCTGGCCACGGCGACCGGCGGCGACGAAGCTGGTGGTCTCGGGGTCGAAGGTGTTGGCTTCGCGGAAGAGGTTGGTATTGAGCGCGCCGCAGAGGCCTTTGTCGGGGGAGATGACGATGACCAGTTCGTGTTTGACGGGCCGGATCTCCAGGAGCGGGTGCAGGGTGACGTCGGCGTGGCGCTGCACGGAGACGAGCACTTTGTTGATGAGCTCGGAGTAGGGCCGTCCGGCAAGGGCCGCGCCCTGGGCTTTGCGCATCTTGGCCGAGGCGACCATTTGCATCGCCTTGGTGATTTGCGCCGTGTTCTTGATCGATTTGATCCGGCGCCGGATGTCTCGGGTGTTAGCGGCCATGGGGTTGGGTTAGCGCCAGGTCGATTTGAATTCGACGAGGGTGTCGGCGAGTTCGTCGTTGAGTTCTTTGCTGATGGAACCGGCGGTCTTGATGGTTTCCAGCAGCTTCGGTTTGCGGGTGGTAAGGAATTCCTCCAGCTTGGCCTGGCACTCTTTAACGCGGTCGACGGGGACGTCGTCCATGTGGCCGTTCTGGATGGCCCAGAGGACGGCGACTTGGTTCTCGACGGGCATCGGGTTGTACTGGCGCTGTTTGAAGAGTTCGACGATGCGGGAACCGCGGTCGAGCTTGGCTTTGGTGGCGGCGTCCAAGTCGCTGCCAAACTGGGCGAAGGCGGCCAGTTCGCGGAACTGGGCCAGCTCGCCTTTCACTTTGCCCGCGACTTGTTTGATGGCTTTGATCTGTGCGGCGCTGCCGACGCGGCTCACCGAGAGGCCGACGGAGATGGCCGGGCGCACGCCCTGGTAGAAGAGGTCGGTTTCGAGGTAGATCTGGCCGTCGGTGATCGAGATGACGTTGGTGGGGATGTAGGCGGAGACGTCGCCCGCCTGGGTCTCGATGATGGGGAGCGCGGTGAGTGAGCCGTTGCCGTTTTTTTCGTCGACGCGGGCGGCGCGCTCCAGGAGGCGGCTGTGGAGGTAAAAGACGTCGCCGGGGTAGGCTTCGCGGCCGGAGGGGCGCTTCAAAACGAGGGAAACCTGGCGGTAGGCGACGGCGTGTTTGGAGAGGTCGTCGAAGATGATGAGGGCGTCCATGCCGTTGTCCATGAACCACTCGCCGATGGCCGCGCCCGCGAACGGGGCGATGTACTGGTTGGTGGCGCTATCGGAGGCGGCGGCGGCGACGATGACGGTGTATTCGAGCGCGCCTGCTTCCTGGAGGACGCCGAGGACGCGGGCGATGTTGGAGTTCTTCTGGCCGATGGCGACGTAGATGCTGTAGATGGGCCGGAAGCCTTCTTTGCCCGCGTTGGCTTTGTTGATGCGGGCCTGGTTGATCATCGTGTCGATGGCGATGGTGGTCTTGCCGGTGGCGCGGTCGCCGATGATGAGTTCGCGCTGGCCGCGGCCGATGGGGATCATGGCGTCGATGGCCATGATGCCGGTCTGGACGGGCTGGTTGACGCCTTTGCGCTTGATGATGCCGGGGGCGATTTTTTCAACCGGGTAGAGGATGTCGGACGGGATAGGGCCTTTGCCGTCGAGCGGGCGACCCAGGGCGTCGACGACGCGGCCCAGGAGGCCCTTGCCGACGGGCACGGAGAGGAGGCGGCCGGTGGTCTTGACGATGTCGCCTTCTTTGACCCCGGTGGAGTCGCCCATGAGAATGCAGCCGACTTCGTTCTCTTCGAGGTTGAGGGCGAGGCCATAGAGGCCGCCGGAGAATTCGATCATTTCGTTGAGCATCACGTCGCTCAAGCCCTCGATTTTGGCCACGCCGTCGCCCGATTCGCGAACGACGCCGGTGTTGGTCTGGACGGTGGCGGTCTTGAGTCCGGCGATTTGGGATTCGATGTCTTGGAGAATGGTGCTCATTTGGGAAAGAAGAAGGTTGGGAAAGTGGTTTTGGGGTTTGAGAAAGGGGGGGCTAGAGCTTGCTGCGCAGCAGTTCGAGGCGACCCTGGACGCTGCCGTCCCAGACGTCGCTGCCGAGCTGGACGCGGATGCCGCCGATGAGGGCGGGGGTGACTTTGAATTCGTGCGTGATGTCGTCCCCGAAGCGGGTTTGCAGGTCCCCGAGGATGCGGGCGGCTTCGGCGGGGTCCAGCGGGGTGGCGCTCTCGATCGTGGCGTGGCGGCGGGCAAGCTCCATGCGCACGAGCCCTTCGTAGTTGCGCATGACGCTCAAGGCGTGGCGCGGGGGGCGGGCGGCGACGGTTTTCAGGACGGTTTCGACGCGGGCCCGATCCAGTCGCCCGTTGGCGAAGCTGACGCGGAAGAGCGAGCGGGAAAGTTTGCGGGCTTCCTTGGGGGCTTTCATGGGCTAGCTAGGCGGCGATTTCGCGGGCGGCTTCTTCGCTGAGGCGTTTCTGGTCTTCGACGGTCAGCACCTTGCCGGTGACTTTGCCGGTGGTGTCGACGACGAGGCGGCCCACTTCTTTGCGAAGCTCGGAGAGCATCCGGTCGTGCTCCAGCTTGGTGGCTTCGCGCGCCTGGAGGACGATGCGCTCGGCTTCGGCGATGGCGGCTTGTTCGCGGGTCTGCGCAAGGGCGTTGGCAGAGGCGCGGGCTTCGGTGATCATTTTCTGCGCTTCGTCGTTGGCGCGGGAGAGGATCTCGGAGCGCTTTTTCTCGGCTTGGGCGAGGTCGACCTTGATCCTTTCGGCGTTCTCAAGGCTCTCGGCGATGCGCTGGCGGCGCTGTTCGAGGACTTTCAGGATCGGCTTGTAGGCGAAGCGGTGCAGCAGGCCGCAGACGATCAGGAAGCTGACGATGTTGGAAAGCAGCAGCGGCCAGTTAAAGCCGAATGCCTCTCCGGTTTCCCGGATGGATTGCCCAAGGCCGCCGCCTGCTTCTGCGAGTAAAGGTAACATAGAAATTTACGAAAACGGGGTGGGTGCGAAGGCCGTTAGCCCCCGCACCCGGGAAGGGTTTTACTTGGCCACCAGGTAAATGGCGAAGAAAACGATGCCTTCGGCGAAGGCCGTGCTCAGGATGGCCTGAACCAGGATGGGCGTGGCCGCGCCGGGGTTGCGCCCGACTGCTTCAGAGGCCTTCATGCCGATGAAGCCGACGCCAAGCGCCGCGCCGAGGGCCGCGAGACCCACGTGAAGGTTGCCGGTCAGTTCTGCAAGGATAGGGAGCATAGTGTTGTTTGGTTTTGGGTTGTCTCGCCCGCCTCCGCAGGTTGCCCACGGTCCGGCGTGCGAAAGGGGATAAAGGGTTTAGTGGTGGCCGTGCCCCTCCTCGGGCATGATGAGGAGCGTGAAGACGGCCGTCAAAAGCATAAAGACCATGGCCTGGACGAGGCCGACGAGGATTTCCAGGAAGTAGAACGGCAGCGGGAGCAGCCAGCCGAACCAGGGTCCGCCGAGGGTGGCCATGGTTTCGAGCGTGTTTTCACCGGCGAAGATGTTGCCGTAGAGACGGAAGCTGAGCGAAATCGGCCGGAAGAGGATGGAGACGATTTCCAGGAAGCCGACGCAGATGAAGACGATGACCATGAGGACTTTCATGAAGCCCTTGGTATCGCCCTTGGGCCCGAAGAGGTGCATGATGAAGCCGCCGGGGCCGTTGGCCTGGAGCGCCCAGACGATCCAGAAGAAGAAGAACGTCAACGCCATGGCCATGGTCATGTTCAGGTCGGCGTTGGGGCCGCGCAGAATGGGCCGGGTGATGTGCGTCACGACGCCGGAGTACGGATCGGGAATCCCCCACCCGATGGTGCCGACGCCGGGAATCAGGCTGAACCAGTTGAGGGCGAGGATGAAGATGAAGACGGTGGCAAAAAACCAGAAGGTCTTCTTGACGAGCTGCTTGCCGATGATGCCTTCGAGAAAGCTGTAGAGGCTCTCGACGACCCATTCCCAGAAGTTCTGCGCGCCGTCCGGCACGTCTTTGACTTTGCGCATGGCCACCTGCGCGGAGATGATTAGCGCGAGCATCACGACCCAGGTGATGACCATGGAGTTGTTGACCTTGATCGGCAGGTCGTGGATGAGCGGCACGTTATGGATGACGGTATCGACCAGGAGCGGGGCGCCCTGCGGGAGGGCTTCCTCGTGGTGCTCGGTGGCGTGCTCCGCGGCGGGCGTTTCGGCCCAGGCTGCGCCGGTCATGAACAGCAGGGCACAGAGCGCCAGGAGGCCTGTCTTCCCAATGCGTTGGGCGGCTCGAAGGTATGTCAAAATAGGGTTCATCTCAGAATAAACGGTCGCGGAAGGCGCGAATCCAAACAGCCGGTCCATGGAAAGGCAAGCTCTTTGTGAAAACTTTCACAAGGGGGTTTGCAGTTTTTTGAATGCATCCTCCGAATCGAATGAGAGGGAGAATACGCCCGCCTTCCTCACGTTCACAAGGAGAGCCCGGATACATGCGCCTAAATTCCAATATGACTGACTGTCAGTCAATACAATTCCACCCTCCCCAATCCGCGTAAAATGTTGGCCAAAATCGGGTGCCCCTGCCGATGGGCCCTTTTTTTCCCCGCCTAGTGGCCCTTGGCTAGCGGGGTATTTTTGCCGGAATGCGGGGTTGCCTCCGAGGCCGCGGTGCCTCTACATTGGGCGCCACCATGCACTTTTTCGAGTACCGCAACGGAACCCTTTTCTGTGAAGACGTGGACCTGGCCCGGCTCGCCGCCGAGACCGGCACGCCCGCCTATGTCTATTCCGCATCGACGATCCTGAGCCACTATCGCCGCCTTGATGAGGTGCTCGCGGAGGTGCCTCACATGATCTGCTACGCAGTGAAGGCCAACTCCAATATCGGCATCCTGAGCCTGCTGGCGGGGGAAAACGCCGGGTTTGACATTGTCTCGGGCGGGGAGCTCTTTCGCGTGGTGAAGGCTGGGGGCGACGCGGCCAAGTGTACGTTCGCGGGGGTCGGCAAGACGGAGGCGGAGATTCGCGATGCCCTGGAGCGCGGCATTTTCGCCTTCAATGTGGAGAGCGAGGCGGAGCTGGAGCGGATTAACGCGATCGCCGGGCAGCTCGGGGTGAAGGCCCCCATTGCGGTGCGCGTGAACCCGGATGTGGACGCCCACACGCACAAGTATATTTCGACCGGCAAGAGCGAGAACAAGTTCGGCATCGCCTTTGAGCGGGTGTTCGCGGTCTACGCCAACGCGGCCAAGCTGCCGAACCTGAAGATTCGCGGCGTGCAGATGCACATCGGCTCGCAGATTACCGAGGCGGGCCCGTTCGCCGAGGCGGTGGAGAAGATGCAGCCGCTGGTCTGCAAGCTCAAGACGCTCTACGGCATTGAATACTTTTCCATCGGCGGCGGCATGGGGATCGTCTACGACCCGTCGCTCGCCTCGGGGACGACGGATTGGTGGGCGAAGGATGAAAAGCCGCTGACGCTGGAGGGCTATGCGGAGGCGGTGGTGCCGAAGCTCAAGGCGCTGGGGCTGAAAATCCTCGTCGAGCCGGGCCGCTTCATGGTCGGCAACGCGGGGGTGCTCCTCGCGCGCGTGCAGTATGTGAAGGCGGGGGACATTAAGAAGTTTGTGATCGTTGACGCGGGCATGAACGATCTCATTCGCCCGGCGCTTTACCAGAGTTTCCACGAGATCGTGCCGGTGACGCAACGCGCCGGGGCGCTGGAGAAGGTCGATGTGGTGGGGCCGGTCTGCGAGAGCGGCGATTTCTTTGCCGAGGAGCGCGAACTTCCGCCGCTGGAGCAGGGCGACTTGATCGCGCTGATGAGCACGGGGGCCTACGGGGCTACGATGTCGAGCAACTATAACTCGCGTCCGCTGCTGCCGGAACTCCTGGTCAAGGGCGATAAAGTGGCCACGATCCGCACGCGACAGACGCCGGATGACCTCATCCGAAACGAATCGCTTCCGAGTTTTTAACCGCAAATAGGCGCAAAAGGCGCACCCTATGAAATCCCTTATCGCACTCTTTTTCGCATCGTTCCTGGGCGCTTCGGCTCTGCTGGCCAGCTCCCCGGAGGGGCCCTCGGCCGCCCGGGAATACGTGATCTTAAGCGGAGGCCCCTCGCTGATGATCTGGGAAAAGTGGAAGAATCCGCCGCACGACCTCTGGTGGCAGAATTTCATCCGGGCCGCCGAGGTGCGCATTTCGCAGCTTGAGGCGGAAGGGGCGAGCCCGAAGGACATTGTGTGGTTCGTCTACCAGCCCTCCTATGTGACCCGCGGCAAGCAGGACGGCAAGGATTACCTGGGCGACATTAGCACGCGCGCGAAGGCGCTTGGGGTTCGGCTGCGCTGGTTCCGCTCGGCGGAGGAGGTGCTTAATTATCTCAATGCCGGACAGCCGCGCGACCGGGTCAAGGTTGCCGATTTCGAGTACTTCGGCCACTCGAATAAGGCATGCTGGATGTTCGATTACTCCAACCAGATCGACAGCGCCTCGAAGGTCTGGATTCACGAGGACGAGCTCTGGCAGATCGCTCCGCAGGCGTTCGAGTCGAAGGCTTACGTGAAGAGCTGGGGCTGCCACACGGGCGAAAGCATGAGCCAGAAGTTCCGCCGCCGGACGGGCCAGCGGATGTGGGGCGCGGTGGGCCGCACGCAGTATATGACCAATGAGGTGCCGGTGCTTTCCGACGCCTCGGCGGGCAAGTGGCGGTATTAGGGGAGAGCCATAACGGACGCCTAGAGGCGGGGGTCTCGTCACGAATCTTCAGAGTCCCCTCACCGCTGCGAATCGGAGATTCGCGGACAGAGGACGTTCCCAATCGGAGATTGGGAACTCCTCCCGGCGTCAGGATTTAAACCGATCCATCTCGACGCCGTAGCGCTTGACCCGCAGGCCCATGATCCGCTCGCTGACGCCGAGCTGCCGGGCGGCCCCGGCCATGTTGCCGTGGGTTTCCTTGAGCGCGGCGACGATCATTTCGTGTTCGAGCGCGGCTACCGCTGTTTCCAGCGTTCCATTGGCCGGTTTCTCCGACGGGCTCGCGGCTTGCAGCGTGGGCGGCAGGTGATGGGCCTGGATGGCGTCGCCTTGGCACAGCAGGACGGCCCGCTCGATGCAGTTTTGCAGTTCGCGCACGTTGCCCGGCCAGTGATATTGCATCATCAGGTCGATGGCGGCGGTGGAGATGCGTTGGATCTTTTTTTCGTTCTCGGCGCTGTATTTTTCGACGAAGTAGTCGGCCAGTTGCAGCATGTCTGACTTGCGGTCGCGCAGCGGCGGGACGTAGATCGGGAAGACGTTGAGGCGGTAGTAGAGATCCGAGCGGAAGAGGTTCTCCTCCATCAGCTTTTCAAGGTCGCGGCTGGTGGCGGCGATGACGCGGACGTCGCACTTGAGGGTGGTCTGGCTGCCAACGCGTTCGAATTCATGTTCCTGGAGCACGCGCAGGAGCTTGACCTGAGTGGACGGCGTGAGGTCGCCGATTTCGTCCAGGAACAGCGTGCCGCCGTCGGCCAGTTCAAAGCGCCCTTTGCGCATGGCGATGGCCCCGGTGAAGGCCCCTTTTTCGTGGCCGAAAAGCTCGCTCTCGACGATCGACTCCGGCAGGGCCGCGCAGTTGACCTTTACGAAGGCTTTGCCATGGCGCGGGCTGCCGTTGTGCAGCGCGTGGGCGACGAGTTCCTTGCCGACGCCGCTTTCGCCCCGGATGAGGACGGTCGTTTTGGAGTTGGCTACGTGCTCGATATGATTGTATACGCTCTGCATCGAGCTGGAGCTGCCCACCATGTTGCCCGGCTTGAAGTGGTTGCGGATCTGCTCCTGGAGGCGGTCGTTCTCGTCGCGCAGCTCGGCCACGCGCTCCTCGGCCTGTTGGCGGAGGCTGACGGCCTGGGCGATGACTGAGGCGACGATGGAGAGCATCCGCAGGTCGCGGTCGAAATTCTCGCCCAGGGAGCTGGCGCGCTCGACGCTTAGCGTGCCGATGATGCGCTGACCGGAGCGGACCGGGACGCACAAAAACGATATGGCGGGAAAGGTGCGCGGCCCTTCCTCGGCCTCGAAATGCTCGTCGGCGGCGACGTTGGCGATGGTGAGCGGTTTGCCGCTGTCGATGACCCATTGCAGCAGTTCCTTGACGCGGGGCCCGCCCAGGACGCCGCCGTCGGTCGAACCGTTGTCGCCGACTTCCTCGACCGCGAGCTCCTGCGTGGCCCGGTTGACGATGGTAACAGCGCCCCGGCGAAGACCCAGCGCGTGGACCATCTGCTTTAGCGCATGGCGCAGCACGCGCCGGATATCGAGGCTCCCTTCGAGGGTCTGCGATATTTCAAACAAAAGGGTGAGGTCCCGAATGACACGGCACGCGCCCGCGTCAGCCGAGGCTAGCGAGGAATGCACCAAGCCACAGCTGGTTTCGGGACAATCGTCAGTAGTTTGGGAATTGGTCATGGACGGCGAAAAATGGCTCCGGCAGTCAACGGGTCTTTCTGGCGAAATCTGTACACGAGAATCGGCGGATATGCTCATTTTTTTTCAACATGGGGCAACCCCAAAACGGCCCCTCTCTCTATAAAGAGGCCGTTTTGCGCTTTCCCCGCCCGATCTTTTAGCAGATACCGTGCCGAATGGCCGGATCCGTGACGATAAGCGAATGCTATAGTACGGTGGCTGAGGCGGAATTGGGCGGTTCGCCCCACGCCCAGGTGCCCCCCCGGGTCCCCCCGGTGATCCGGAGGTGCTCGAAACGCTCGGGGCTTTCGCGCCAGTTGGGGATGTAGAGTTCGCCCTCTTTTTGCTCGACGCCTTTGCCGTTGCGGCTGGCGACGGCGACTTTGAAATGGAAGACGACGTCGGTGAGGAGCGAGACGGTGCGGCCGTTGATGGCCACGAGCTCCAGGAGGTTGACCTGGTCGGAGGCTTTTGCCGTCAGGTCAAAGAAAATGGCAAACGCTTCCGGGTCGGCAAAACCAGCCCATTCCAGCAGGGTGGCGGGCGAGAGGGTCCAGTTCTCGTCATCGGCGGCGAGGGCGGGCAGGTGCTGGGCGAAGAGGCCACCGGGCCCACCCAGCGGCAGCGGGCCGACTCTCCCGAGCGCGAAACGGTTTCCTTCAACTGACTTGATGCGGTAGATGTCAAAGCCCATGGTGAAATTTGGAGGTTGATTTTATCCGGCTTTCGCCGATGGTGGTGTCGTTATGAAAATGCTTGGCAGGCTCCGTTACTTGCTGATCGAGGGTTTTGAAGTTGCCTCGCTTTCCGGGTATGACGACCAATCCGGAAAAGGCAATGCCAAGATCCTCTACATTGTTCGCGACGAAAAGGGCGCACCGCATTTGGTGTCCGAAATTTTCGACGTGGACCGCGAGGAGATGGAGCAGTGTTCGAAGCTTTTCCTCTCCCGGATGTCCGGCAACGGGGAATAATATAGGCACGGCGATCAGCCTTTCTTTGCCTTGAACTCTCGCAGAAGCGCGAGGAAGCGGGTCTTTGAGATCGCGCCCTTGCGCCCGCGGGCCTCGGCGCGGATGCGTTCGAGGAGCTGCTCGGATTGCGCGGCGTCGAGGTGCACCCCGGCTTCTTCGCAGGCCTGGGCCAGCGCGGCGCCGCCGGAGTGGCGGCCGAGGAGGAAGGAGGGCGTTTTGCGGCCCACTTCGCGGCTGGAAAAGGCTTCGTAGGTGGAGCGGTCGCGCATGAGCCCGGCGCAGTGGATGCCGGATTCGTGCAGAAAGGCGGCTTCGCCGGTTACGGGCTTGTCGGAAGGCAGCCAGCGGCCCGAGGCGTCGGCAACGCAGCGGGAGATGGCGGAGAGGCCGCGCGTCTTGATGCAGGCGTCTTTGTGGAGGCCGACGCGCAGGGCCATGACGACCTCTTCCAGCGCGGCGTTGCCAGCCCGTTCGCCCAGGCCGTTGACGGTAACGCTGGCGCAGCGGGCACCGGCTTCGATGGCGGAAATGGTATTACCCACGGCCATGCCGAGGTCGTTGTGGCCGTGGAATTCGAGCGGCAGGCCGGGAACCGAGGCGCGCAGGGCGGCGATCATATCGGCGGTCTGGCCGGGCGTAAGGATGCCGACGGTATCGGCCAAGCGCAGGCGGGAGGCCCCGGCTTCGAGCGCGGCGGCGGCGAATTCGGCAAGAAAAGTGGCATCGGCGCGGCTGGCATCCTGGGCTCCGACGGAGACGTAGCCGAAGCGGCAAACGGCGTCGCCCACGAGGTCGCGCAGGGTGGAGAAGACCCACTCTTTATCACGCTTCCAGGCGCGCAGGTGGATGTCGGATACGGGCCAGGAAATGTGCACGCCGTCGACGCGGCAGCGGGCGGCGGCATCGAGGTCGGCGGCGGAGGCGCGGCACCAGGTTTCAAGAAAGCACGGGAAGCCGAGCGAGGCGACGGCGTTGATGTCATCGATCTCCGACTGGCCCATGGCGGGGATGCCAAGCTCCAGTTCCCCCACCCCGAGGTCGACAAGCGCCTGGGCGATGCCGATTTTTTCCTCGCGGGAGAACGAGACTCCGGCGGCTTGCTCGCCGTCGCGAAGGGTCGTGTCGATCAACCAAACCGGGCGTGAAGTGAAGTCTATCATAGCGGGAAAAGAAGTGGAGAGCGGTTCCCCATGCCGCGGAGAGAGAGAGGCATAGAAGAGGAGATAGCGGCTGGAGTTGCTGGATGCCTGAACGGAGGCATCGTAGTTGGCTCCCTTACCCCCTTCCCCTCTGTTCCCCCTATGCCCCTGTCTCTCCGCAGCATGGTATTACTCGGTAGTTTAACTCAACTCAGGAAATTTTTGGATCAGCTCGGAATCAGGAATTCCTCGGCCACGGTGTCGTTTTCGATGGCGTCGAGGATGGCGTCGGCGGCGTCTTCATCGACTTTGCCGTACCAGGTGCCCTGCGGGTAGATGACGACTACGGGACCGTGATCGCACAGTTTCATACAGCCGGTGCTGGAGACCATGACGCCGTCGAGGCCGCGGTCGGCCGCTTCCTGCTCAAAGTATTGGAGGAGCGCGGAGGATTCTTTTTTATGGCATACGCCCTGGGCTCCGGTGGGCCGGAAGCTTCCGCAGACGAAGATATGGTGGGTGGGTTTAATCATGATGTGGTGGATTGGTGGTAGGTTTGAAAATCGGCGCCCAGCCCCGGCCAATGCACGCGGGGCGAACTTTGGCTTTGGGCAAGTTCGGTTTTTCGGATTTGGATTTGGAATTCATGGTGGTCCTTTCTAAAGGCTGGAAGTCTGTTACGCGCAGCCGGTGCCGGTGCCGCGGCAGCCGCCCGAGCCGCAGCTGGTGAAGCGGCGCTTGAGCGAGGCGGGGATGGGCTGGCTGGCAAAGACGGCGGTGAGCCCCTCTTCGATGAGGCCTTCCATTTCGATGATCTCGATGCCCCGCTCTTCCAGCGCGGCCTTGGGGCTGGGCCCGGCGGCATTGACGAGGAAGGCACGGCAGTCGGCCAACAGGTCGGCCAAGTCGGTCCAGCGAGCGGAGGCACCGCCGGGAGCCGGGGTTTTGCGGATCTCGACGAACTTGAAGCCCGAGGCGGTCTCGTCGTCTTTTTTGAAAATGAGGATGCTGGCGGCCTCGCCCAGGTGCATGTTGACGAGCGCCCCTTCGCGCGAGGCGACGGCGACGTAGGGCCGCTCTTTGCCCGCGCTGATGGAGCTGTGGGCGAAGCGGTTGAGCGTGGTCATTTGGTCCTCGGTCATCTTTTCGTCGATCAAGCCGACGGCGTCGGCGCGGCAGCGGGCGCAGTGGACCATTTGCTCAACGTGCTGGCCGCATTGCAGGCGCACGCGGGCAGTCATGAGCGAATCGGGCGCGGGGAGTTCCTCGAAGAAGGCTCCGGCGACCGGGACGAGCGGCATGCAGTTCATGATGTCGACGCCCATGGGGCCGACGACTTTGGCGATCTCGGGGATGTGCTCGTCGTTGATGCCGGGGACGATGATGGAGTTGATTTTGACGACGACGCCTTTTTCCTTGAGGCGGCGCACGGCGTCGAGCTGGCGCTCGATCAGGATGCGGGCGGCTTCTTCGCCGCGCACGGGCGAGCGGCCGTCGCGAATCCATGCGTAGATTTTCGCGCCGATCTTGGGATCGACGGCGGTGATGGTGATGGTAACGTGGCTAACGTTGAGCTCGGCGATTTCGTCAATGTAGGGCCCAATGCCCAGGCCGTTGCTGGCGAGGCAGAGCATTAAGTCCGGGAAGCGCTCGTGGACCAGGCGAAGCGTTTCCATGGTTTCGACGGGGTTGGCGAAGGGATCGCCGGGGCCCGCGATGCCCACGACTTTGATCTCGGGCCGCTTGGCGACGACTTCGGCGAGGTATTCCACGGCCTGGCTCGGCTTGAGGACGCTGCTGGTGACGCCCGGGCGGCTCTCGTTCATGCAATCGAATTTCCGATTGCAGAAGTTGCACTGAATATTACAGCGTGGGGCGATGGGCAGATGGATGCGCCCGTATTTGTGATGGGCCTCTTTGTTGAAACACGGATGGCTGGAAAAGTCGATGTCGCTCATAGGTAGCTGTAGCCGATGGGTGAATTGGTTTGTTTAACGTCCATGAGGGCGTTTACGATGGTGTCGTAAAGGGATTGCGCGCCGCGGTAGCCGAGGTGGAGGACGCGGTGGCCGCCGATGCGGTCGTGGATGGGGAAGCCGATGCGGATGAGGGGCACGTCCAGTTTGCGCGAGAGCTGGTAGCCTTTGCTGCTGCCGATGATGAAGTCGGCCCGGAGGGTGTCGGCCATTTCGCCGATCTGCGCGAAGTCGATGCCGTCGTGGATGTGGGTGCGATCGTCGAGAGTCGGGATGGCGTCGTGCAGGCTGCGCTTGAGGCGGCCGCTCTTTCCGCCCGAGGCGCAGAGCACCGGCACGACGCCAATTTCTGACAGGAAGGACGCGATGCCGACAACGAGGTCTTCCTCGCCGTAAACGATGGCGCGCTTTTCAAAGACGTACTTGTGGCCGTCGATGAGGGAGTCGACCAGGCGGCCGCGCTCCCGGGTGTGTTTGACGGGCGTGGGCTCGCCCGAGACTTCAGCAAGGGCTTCGAAGAAGGCGTCGGTTTCGCGGATGCCGATGGGCAAGCCGAGCTGGCGGTTGGGGACGTTGAAGCGTTCGGAAAGGAATTTGCCCGCGCTCGGGTATTCGGAAAGGGTGCGGCCAAATTCGATGGAGGTCTGCGCGCAGCCGGAGGCCATGATGTCGGCGATCGGGGTGCCGCCGCTCTGGAGTTTTTCGTATTCGCTCCATGTCTCGCCGTCCATGGACTCGGAGTAGTCGGGCAGGAGCGTGTAGGGGACTTTGTGGTCTTCGAGGACTTCCTTGAGGTAGCGCAGGTCGGCGGCGGAGACCATGCCGGAGAAGAGGTTGACGCGCCGGGTACGGTCTCCAGGGACGGCGAGCGTGGCGACAAGCGCGCGCACGGCGGCGTGGAAGCCGTCGATATGGGTGCCGCTGTAGCTCGGCGTGGAGACTTTGACCATGTGCGGGTGGCCCTCGAACCACTCCTCTTTCATGTAGTCGTGAAAGAGGCGGGTCATGTCTTCGCCGATGGTTTCGCTCAGGCAGGTGGTGGCCACGGCGACCATCTTCGGTTTGTACTGCCGGACGACGTTGGCGACCCCGGCTTTAAAATTCGACGCGCCGCCGAACACGGCCGAGTCCTCGGAAAAGTTGGACGAGGCGATGTCGATGGGTTCGCGGAAGTGGCTGATCAAGTACCGCCGGATATACGTGCTGCAACCTTGCGAGCCGTGCAGGAAGGGAATGGCCCCCTCGACGCCCCGGAAGGCGAGGCAGGCTCCGAGCGGTGTGCAGAGTTTGCAGGCGTTGCGGGTGCCGGTGCAGTGTTTGAACTGCGGCTCGTCGAGTTCGAGATCTTTGGCGCTGATGACTTTCATGCCTTGCCTCCGTTCAGTTGAGCTGCTGCTGCTTTCAGTTTGGCGGCACGGCGCGGGGCAAATTGCCAGACCGGGCTCGCTACCGAGGAATAAACTTCGCGGGCGAAATTGGCCATGCCGATGAACCCTGCGAGCGGTTCTTTGCGCTCGTGGTTGTGGTCGCAGAAGCCGATGCCCATTTTGTAGGCGATGGGGCGTTCTTTGACGCCGCCGATTAAGAGATCGACGTCTTTCTCCAGGCAGAACTTGGCGAGTTCCAGCGGGTTGGTGTCATCCACGATGATGGTGCCCGGGTCGCACATTTCCTGGAGCTGCTTGTAGTCCTCGGGGCCGCCGGTCTGCGAGCCAACAACGGCGGTGGTCATGCCGAGCATCTTGAGCGCCCGGACGAGCGAGAAGGCTTTAAAGGCGCCGCCGACGTAGATGGCGGCTTTCTTGCCTTGCAGCTTTTCGCGGTAGGCGCGAAGCTGCGGGTAGATGGTGGCGACTTCTTCGCGCACCAGCTCTTGGGCGCGTTCCATGATGGTCGGGTCGTCGCTGAAAAATTTCGCGGTTTCGTAGAGGGCCGCCGACATATCCTCAATGCCGAAGTAGGAGACGCGCTTGATGGGGATCTGGTAATCCCGCTCCATCATTTTCGCCAGGTGCGCCATGGAGCCGGAGCATTGCACGAGGTTCAAGTGAGCACCATGGGCGTGGCGAATGTCCTCCACGCGCGCGTCTCCGGTAATACAGCTCACGACGTTGACGCCGATGCGCTTGTAGTATTCTTTAATAATCCATGTTTCCCCGGCGAGGTTGAAGTCGCCCAGGATGTTGATGCTGTGCGGCGGGATGTCGTCGGTGGAGCCGGTGCCCACGAGCTTGTAGACGGCCTCGCAGGCGGCGCGGTAGCCGTCTTTCTTGGTGCCCTTGAAGCCTTCGGAGTTGACCGGGAGAACGGGGATCCCCTTCTCCGCCGCAACGCGCTTGCAGACGGCGTTGACGTCGTCGCCGATGACTCCGACGATGCAGGTCGAGTAGACAAACGCGGCGTTGGGCTTGTACATTTCGATCAGCTCAACGAGCGCGTGGTAAAGTTTCTTTTCCCCTCCGTAGATGACGTCGAGCTCCTGCAAATCCGTGGAGAAGCTATTGCGATGGATTTGCGGGCCGCTGGAGAGAGCGCCCCGGATGTCCCACGTGTAAGCCGCGCAGCCGATCGGGCCATGAACGAGGTGTAGTGCATCGGCGATCGGGTAAAGGACCACACGCGATCCGCAAAAGACGCACGCCCGTTGACTAACCGATCCGGCGGCGCTGTGTTTATTACAGGCAATGCCGCCTTCCGCTTTGCCGACCTCCACAATGGAGGCCTCGCGGACAGGCAGGATGCCGATCTCAGGTTGGCTTGGCGGCACGGGTTTCATAACGTCAGCACCCTATTGCAATCCGTGTGCCAAGTTCGCAAATTCATACGCCGAAAGAGGCCGCTATCGCGATTTACAGAGGCGCTTGTCCAAAAAAAATCCGGGCACCCCAAAAACAGGTCCGGTATGAGCGGGGAACTGGCTACGAATGAGTAGGCCGGTCTGGAAAATAAGCTACAATTTTGTAGCCACCTAAAGGGCAATTGTTGTTTTTCCCCCACCCCCACGCGAGCTGCCGGAATGAGGCTTCGTGCCTATAAAAAACTGGGAGGCCGCCCGGCACAACGCCCGGACGGCCTCCCTTGTTTCCCGATAACAGCAACCAGTTACTTACTGTACTAACTCAAAGGTTTCTTCGGGGCATTCGCGGTCTTTCTTGTCCAGGAATGCGTTGATGATGTCGTTGATCAAGCGCGAGGCGCCGCGGTAGCCCACGGTGGGGAATACGCGGTGGGCCATGCGGTCGGTGATCGGCCAGCCGAACCGGACGAAGGGCAGGTCGTTCTCGGCGCGCGCCATGAATTTGGCATGCGTGTTGCCGATGAGCAGGTCGACCGGTTCGTTCTTGATCCATTGATGGAGCTCGAAGAGGTCGGCGTTTTGCTTGACCTTGGCTTCGGGCACTGCGTCTTTGAGGAGCTCTTTAACGCGGTTTTCGAAGTGGTTGCCCATGCTGCCGCTGATGACGAAGACGGGCTTCATATTCAGCTCAAGCAGGAACCGGACAAGCGAGATGACGTGGTCGGGATCGCCCGCGATGGCCACGCGCTTGCCGTAGAGGTACTGGCCCATGTCGCTGATGAGGTCCAGCAGGCGGCCGCGCTCTTGCACGATGGAGGCGGGGACTTCGACCCGGGCGTAGTTGCGCAGGGCGTCGATGAAGTCATCCGTGGCGGTGACGCCGATGGGCAGTTCGCCAACCGAGGCGGGCACGCCGAATTTCTCTTCGAGGCTTTCCGCCGCCGGACGGGAGGCGAAGTGGCCCAGGGCGATGGTGGCAATGGAGTCACCGGTGCTCTTGAGCTGCTCGATGGTGGTGCCGCCCTTGGGATACATTTCGTAGACTCCGGTCTGCGGCGTGTCGAGCACGTCGGAGGTGTCCGGGAAGAGGACGATGTTCGCCTTGAGCTCGCCCGCGAGGCGCTTGATCTCGCGCATGTCGGTGGGATCGACGAAGCCCGGGATGACGTTGACCTGATCCTTGGCCTCACCGGTTTTCTCGGCGAGGTAGGTGACCATGGCCTTGGTCATGTTGGCAAAGCCGGTGATGTGCGAACCGACGAAGCTCGGGGTGTTCGCGTGGATCACGTATTTCCCTTCGGGGACTTTACCTGCTTCCCTCGCGTTCTTCACGATGGAGGGAATATCGTCACCGATGACTTCCGAGAGGCACGTGGTGTGGACGGCCACGATGTCGGGGTTGTAAATGGTGAAGATGTTTTGCAGGGCCTGATTGAGGTTGGCCGAGCCGCCGAATACTGAGGAGCCTTCCGTAAACGAGCTGGTCGTGGAGATGACGGGCTCTTTAAGGTGACGGGTCAGCGCGCTACGGTGGTAGGCGCAGCACCCTTGCGAGCCGTGGCTGTGAGGCATGCACCCGTGGATGCCGAGGGAGGCATACATGGCCCCGACGGGCTGACAGGTCTTGGCCGGGTTGATGCGCAGCGCCTCGCGCGGTTTGATTTCGGCTGTTGTTCCGTTAAGCATAGGTAGATTTCTAGGTTAGGTTAGGCCGCGTCGGTGGCTTTGTCTTTCATCCATGCGGGAACGGCGTATTTCCACACATTGGTTTGCAGCATGCGGTCGATTTCCAGGTAGAAGTTCGCCGCGCCTTTGAATCCGGTGTAGGGCCCACCGTAGTCGTAGCTGTGGAGTTGCTTGCAGGGTACGCCCATCTTTTCGATGATGAACTTGTCTTTGATGCCCGAGCAGATGATGTCGGGGTGACGCAGTTCGATGAGCTTCTCGATTTCGTGATGGCTGATGTCGTCGATGACGAGGGTGTTCTTCTTCATCTCGCTCATCATGCCGGTGTAATCTTTGAAGGTGAACCCGCCGTCTTCGAGGGCCTTGAGCTGCTCGGGCGTCTTGCGCGCCTTGAAGCGGACGGGGTCCTGTTCGACGGTGATTTCTTCAATGTTCCGGGTGTCGGCGTCGACCTTGATGGTGGGGATGACGCTGCGGCCTTCGTAGTCGTCGCGGTGGGCGAACTCGTAACCGGCGGCGATGGTCTCCATGCCCATGTCGGCAAAGAGGTGCTGGTAGGAGTGAGCGCGAGAGCCGCCCACGAAGAGCGCTGCCGTTTTGCCTTTGACGCGGGCCTTGACGGCTTCGAGCACCGGCTTGAGCTCACCCATTTCCTGGGCGATGACTTCCTCGACGCGATCGGTGAGCTTCTTGCTTTGGAAGAAGGCGGCGATCTTGCGGAGGCTCTTGGCTGTGCCTTCCGCGCCGATGAAGTTGACCTTGATCCACGGGATGCCGAACTTGGTCTCCATCATCTCGGCCATGTAGTTGATCGAGCGATGGCACATGACGGTGTTGAGGTCAACCGTGTGGGCTTTGCACACTTGGTCGTACTTAACGTCGCCGGAGAGCGTGGCCGTGACGGTGATGCCGCACTTGCGCAGCAGTTCGTCAATAACCCAGGCGTCGCCGCCGATGTTGTATTCGCCCAGCAGGTTGATGCGGAACTCGCCCTGGTCGGCTTCGTCGAGCTTGCCGATCATGTGCTTGAAGACGCCGTTGTTGGCGATGTGGTGGCCGGCGGATTGGCTGACGCCTTTGTAGCCTTCGCAGCTAAAGGCGAAGACGTTGATGCCGAGCTCCTCCTTGGCTGCACGGGCGACGGAGTGGACATCGTCACCGATGAGGCCCACGGGGCAGGTCGAGTAGATCGAGATGGCCTTCGGGTGGAAGATTTCGTAGGCCTCCCGGATGGCCGCGGCAAGTTTCTTTTCTCCGCCGAAAATGATCTGCTCCTCCATCATGTCCGTGGACATGCAGTATTGGATGTAGTTGGTATCGGTGTCTTTGTACGGGCGGACCTGGTTACGCCGGGTGAGCCAGGAGTAGTAACCGCAGCCGATGGGGCCGTGGGTGATGTGGAGGATGTCGCTGATGGGGCCGATGACCACGCCGCGGCAGCCCGCGTAGGTACATCCGCGCTGGGTCAGGATGCCCGGGATGGTCCGGGTGTTGGCGCCGATCTCGGGAATGGTCTCGGGATCGTTAACGAGCGCTTGTTTCGCGCGTTTTTTGGCCGTCTTGGACGGGTAGGCCTTCATCATCTCGTCGATGGTGGCCTTGGCCTCGGCGGCGTCAAATTCCGTCACAGGAGGTGGTGTATTTTCTGGTGCCATGTGGAAGTGTTGTTGGTGGTTCCGTGTGGTGCGAGTCTGGCCGCCTTATTCCATGAGACCGTAGTCCATGAGGGTCTTCTCGAGCTCGTCGGTGGAGAGCGGTGTCGGGATGACGAGGTTGGTGTTGCCTTCGATGGCTTTGGCCAGGGTGCGGTATTCGTTGGCTTGGTTGCAGGTCGGATCGTATTCGATGACCGTCTTGCGGTTGATTTCGGCGCGTTGCACCATGTTGTCGCGGGGCACGAAGTGGATCATTTGCGTGCCGAGCTTCTTGGCGAAGGCTTCGACCATTTCGGCTTCGTTGTCGACCTTGCGGCTGTTGCAGATGAGGCCGCCCAAACGGACGACGCCGCTCTGGGCGAATTTCAGAATGCCTTTGCTGATGTTGTTGGCGGCATACATGGCCATCATTTCGCCGGAACAAACGATGTAGATTTCCTCGGCTTTGCCTTCGCGGATCGGCATGGCGAACCCGCCGCAAACGACGTCGCCCAGAACGTCATAGAACACGTAGTCGAGCGCTTCGCTGTCGGCATAGGCGCCGAGCTGTTCGAGCAGGTTGATGGAGGTGATGATACCGCGGCCAGCGCAGCCAACTCCGGGTTCCGGGCCGCCGGATTCCACGCAGATGGACCCACAGAAGCCGGGCTTGCGGATGTCTTCGAGTTCGACGTCCTCACCCTCGGAACGCAGGGTATCGAGCACGCTCTTCTGAGCGAGGCCGCCCAGGAGCAGACGAGTGGAGTCGGCTTTCGGATCGCATCCGACCACCATGACTTTGCGGCCCGCTTCGACGAGGCCCGCCACGGTGTTCTGTGTGGTGGTCGACTTTCCGATACCACCTTTTCCATAAATAGCTACTTTGCGCATTTTTTGTTTTCTCCTGGTTATGTTTTGGATAGGGGCTCCGGCTGTTATCGTGACCGGAGCAAATTTGTTGTTGGACGCCCCTTACGCAATCCGCGTGCCAACCGGAGGGACGCGTTTGAAAATAAAAGTTCGTATTGCTTGCAACATTTTGGAAACAAGCGAGTTATGAATTACGATTTCTTGTAGTGAAATCGGAAGACGCGAAAGTTCCCCGAACGAAAAGGTGGGGATACCTACTGAATGGTAGGCGCTGGAATGGCTGAGTCCTACCGAAATGTAGGACGCCTCGGGACCTAGAAAAACCGGCGTATGACCTTTATGTAGGCCGCCGGAGGGGGGTGGTTTTCCCAAAAAAAGGTTCGCAACCGCGGGGCTGCGGGCCGGGTTCAGGCGAGGTGCCTCCGGCCAGGGAACGATCCGGCCCTGCGATAGGTGATCAAGCAGGGACCGGATTCCGTCCGATTGCCCGGGGCCACTTTCTTTGCCCCCAGGCAAGACTTGAGAGAAGTTCCCTTCAGCCAAGCATGGCCAGCCGGGGGAGCTTATTTCACACGGAATGACCTCCGTGATCGGCTTAGTCCACGCCGATGAGCACGTTGTCGATCTTGATCACGGCGTAGGCGGGCTTGCCCACCTTGAGGCCGAGATGATCGACAGAAGCTTTGGAGATCTGCGAGGCGATTTCCGTTCCGTTCACGTCGATGACGATTTCCGAGTTGATCGCGCCGTCAGTAATGGACTTGACGGTGCCCTTCAGGATGTTGCGAGCGCTGATTTTCATAACGGCGGCAATCTGCTTCTAAAAACTGCAAAGCTCAAGCTGTTTTTACTCTGATTTTGTAAGAACAAAAATGCCTCGGCAATGGCCTTATTTCCAGCTCGGGGCCGCCGTGTCACGCATTGGGGACATTGTCATTTATCCGCGGCCAAAACGGCAAAAAAGCCCCCCGCCAACAGAGCACAGAGCTATTCCAACGTTTCGGTGGAGTCGGCTTTGGCGGAACGCCGGACGTCTCTGGGGACGAGGTGGACGTTCGGGGCTTTCACCATGGCGATGATGGAGTCCCCGGGTTTGAGTTCCAGTTCGTCGCAGGCCTGCCGGGTGAGGAGCGCAGAGAGCGGGAAGCCGCAATCGAGGTGAATCCGGAACATGGGGCCTTCGCGGATGAGGGCCTTGACGACGGAGGGCATGCGGTTGCGGGGGCTGGCTTGTGCAAATTCGTCGCCTTTGACGAGGATGACGTCCTCGGCGCGAATGCAGACGAAGACGGCCGATTGATCGCGGGGAAGGCTATCGGAGGAGGCGCTTAAGAGGGTCTGCCCCACGACGACCTTGGCCATGCCATCGGCGACCTCCAGCAAGTGGCCCGCGACGACGGTTTCGACGCCGACGACCTGTGCGACGCTCTGGTTGGCGGGCTGGCGGAAGATTTCGTCCACGGGGCCGTGCTGCAAGATGCGCCCTTCGTCCATGACGGCCATGTCGTCGCCCAGGGCGAGGGCTTCGGTGCGGTCGTGGGTGACGATCAGGATGGGGATGCCCAGGGTGTGAAGCCAGCCGCTGAGGTCGCCGCGCACGGCTTCGCGCGTGGGGCCGTCGAGGGCGGAAAGGGGCTCGTCGAGCAGGAGCACGCGGGGCTCCAGGGCGAGGGTACGGGCGAGGGCCACGCGCTGTTTCTGGCCGCCGGAGAGCTGGGCGGGGTAGCGTTTGGCCAGACCTTGTAACTGAAAGCGCTCCAGCAGGCCCTGGACGCAGCGCGCCGCTTCGGCACGGGGTGATGAGTGAAGGCCGTAGGCGATATTCCGCTCGACGCTCAGGTGCGGGAAGAGGGCGTAATCCTGAAACAGGAAGCCGACCCGGCGCTGCTGCGGGCTGATGTGGATGCCCCGGGCGATATCGGCCCAGGTTTCCTGCCGGTACCGGACGAAGCCGGTGGTGGGGCTCTCCAGGCCCGCGATGATGCGCAGGAGGGTGGTTTTGCCGGTGCCGGAGGGGCCGAAAAGGACGGTGACGCGGGGCGACCGGGTGTCGATCTCCAAATCGGCGCTGATCTCCGGACCGCCGGGGAAGGCTTTGGTAAAGCCGAGGGCTAACGCGTCATCCATACCTGGACTGGTTTGCGTTGCAGGGCGTAGGTGATCGCCAGGACGATGAAGGAAAAGATGAGCATTAAGAGCGAGGTCTTGGTGGCGGCGGCGTAGTCGAGCGCCTCGACTTGGTCGTAAATGGAGACCGAGATGGTGCGGGTGATGCCACGGAGGTTGCCGCCGATCATGAGGACGACGCCAAATTCGCCGACGGTATGGGCGAAGCTCAGGACGATGCCGCTGAGGATGCCCGGCCAGGCCATGGGCAGCGTGACGCGGAAAAAGGTGGCCAGCCTGCCGACGCCCAGGCAGTAGGAGGCCTCCATGAGGCGGCGATCCACGGTGGAAAGCGCGGCGGCGAAGGGCTGGACGGCAAAGGGCATACTATAGAGTACCGAGGCGAGCAGGAGCCCCTGGAAGGAGAACGGCAGCCGCGAGCCGGTGATCGCCTCATAGGCCTGCCCCAGCGGCGACCGGGTGCCGATGGCTACCAGGATGTAGAAGCCGAGAACGGTGGGAGGCAGCACCAACGGCAGGGCAATAACGGCCTCCACGAGGAATTTGACGCGCCAGCGCGTGGACGCAAGCCACCAGGCGAGCGGAAGCCCAATGAGGATCAGGATCCCCGTGGTCATCGTCGAGAGGCGTAAACTGAGACTGATGGCTTGCCAGTCCATGCGGAGGACTATTCTTTATTTCTCCGGCAGCGAGAAGCCGAATTTTTTGAGCACTTCGATGCCGTGCGGGCTAAAGAGGAAATCGCGGAATGCGCGGGCGGCTTCGAGGTGCCCGGAGGCCTTGAGGATCACTCCGGCCTGGTCCATCCGGGGGTAGGCGTCGAAGGGCACTTCCCAGTAGCTCCCGACGTTGCTCATCTTGGGTGATACCGCGAGCGCAAGCGCCACGAAGCCGACGTCAGCAGCTCCGCTCTGGGCGAACTGGGCCGTCTGGGCAATGTTTTCGCCGTAGACAAATTTGCTCTGTACCTGGTCGTAAATGCCGAGGGACTTGAGGGCGGCCACCGAGGCGCGGCCGTAGGGGGCGTGCTCCGGGTTGGCAATGGCGATCTTCTTCACCGCGGGCTCCAGGAGCGACTTGATGCCGAGCTTTTGCACGTCCACCGGGGTGGTCTTGGGAGCCCAGAGGACGACGCGGCCCACGGCGTAGGGGAAGATTTTGTCGATTGTGAGGCCAGCGGCTTCGAGCTTCTGAGGATACTCGATGTCGGCCGATAGGAAGATGTCAAACGGAGCCCCGTTCTGGAGCTGTGCGAAGAATTTACCGGAGGAACCGTAGGTAACTGCCACCGTGGCGGTGGGGTTCTTGGTGTTGTATTCTTTGACCAGGTCCTCCAGCGCATACTGGAGATCCGCGGCGGCGGCGACCTTGATGGCGGCTGTGGACGCGGCGGGATCCGCCGGATCGGCAGACCGCGCGGGCGACAGGAATATTCCGGTGAGCGCCACCAGGGCGGCGGCGAGGATTTTCGAGGTTCTTTTCATGGTGTGTGGACTTTGGTGGATGATTCTCAGAACGAATGGTCCTGAATGGCGGTGCACCCGGAGGGGGCCGGTCCCCCAACCTTGAACCCCGGGGCTGTGGAATGCCTTGGGGCCCACAATGTATCAACGGCGGGGTGGCGGAGATTGCCCATGATAGCCATTGTTGCCATTGGTTCCGTCGGTTGGGAATCACTCCCGGGCGGCTTCGCAATAAAGACTGAATCACGCATCCTTTCCAAGTGTAAAATTATTTTGACGCTAAATGTAGGAGGATCAACCCGTTATAAGATCAGGTAATTCCTACCGGATTCTATTTCCTACATTTTGGTCGACGGAAGGACCACCGCGGAAGTCCGTGCAATCCCCCGCTTGACGACAAATGGGAAATCGTCAAAGAATGGCTCCGGTCGACGTTATTTTAGCGAAAAAGGTCGTTCATTAACCACTAATTGATCGCGCCTTTTGTCTTATGAACAAAAGCGTCCATGTTTCCCCTGGTAAACCCGCCCGTTTTTCGAGTGCGTGGGCTATCGCCGTAGCCGCCTTCGATTTCGCCGCGCCTTTTATCGCCGAGTTTGTCGCAAACCTCGTGCATGGTTCGCCGCTCGCTGACAACGTTTTATTCCTTTTTTTCTTAGCATCGAATCCTCTTCTTGTTCCAGCGTGTTCAAAGGGGAACAACTTCAGTGTCGAACTACTCGTCGGCTTATATCTCCTCTGGCCTTGCATTATTGGCACATTTGCGGGTTTTGCTATTCCCGCATTTCTCCGTTGGCGGCGCTCCTTCACAAGCGCACGCTGATCGTAGAGGGAGACTTCTGGCTGATACACGCCTCACCACTTCCAAGAGAGTTTAGAGTGGTGCACCCGGCGGGGGTCGAACCCACAACCTTTGGCTTCGGAGGCCAACGCTCTATCCAATTGAGCTACGAGTGCTTTTCCCAGGTCCAGGACGCCAGGGGCTGGCTCCACGGGGCTGGAGGTGTTTTTCTACGGCCTATCGGCGGTGTTGGCAAGCCGGAACCACCAAAAAACTTCCCCGCTCGCCTTTGGTGCTTTTCCCTGATCCCGAGCCATTTCGAATTAACGCTTTGACCCGGAGGCGTTTCTTTCGACACAATGCAGCCCATGCAATCCAAACTTCGCATTGGTATTGTCGGCGCGGGGGGCATCGTTCAACAACGCCATTTGCCAGCCCTCGCGGCGATGCCAGACGTGGAAATTGTTGCGGTGTCTAATTCGACTTACGCCAGTTCGGAGCGCTTCTGCAAGGCTCACCTTCCCCATGCGACGCCGGTGAAAAACTGGGCGGAGCTGGTGGCCCTTAAGGAGCTGGATATTGTTTGGATCGGCACGCCGCCTTATATGCATGCGCCGGTCTCTATTTCGGCGCTGGAGGCCCGGCGGCACGTTTTTTGTCAGGCTCGGATGTCGATGGATTTGGAGGAGGCCCGGGAGATGCTCGCTGCGGCCAAGAAGCGCCCTCAGCTGGTGACGATGCTTTGCCCGCCTCCGCAGGGGATCCGAGGTGATTTGATTATGCGCAAGCTGCTCGCGGACGGGTTTATCGGGAAGCCGCATCTCGTCCGGCTCCAGAGTTTTGCCCCGATTTACCTGGATGCCAAGGCACCCGCCCACTGGCGGCAGCGGGCGGAATTAAGCGGGCTCAATGTGCTGACGCTCGGGATTTACGTGGAGGTGCTTCAGCGGTGGCTGGGACCGATCCGCGCGGTGACGGCGCATGCCAAGACGATTCACCCCGTCCGGGAGCACTATGAGGTGAAGGTGCCGGACATGGTGACGGTGCTGGCGGAGTTCGCCAATGGTGCGGAGGGGGTGCTGGAGTTCAGCGGGGTGGCGGCGTTCGCCCCTTCGGACCACCTGGAGGTGTACGGGGACTGCGGCACGCTGCGGTACGATTTCAGCGCGGATTCGATTACTGCCGGGCGGGTGGGCGACCGGGCGGCTCAGACGGTGGAGCTTCCTCCGGAGATGGAACGCCGCTGGACGGTGGAGAAGGATTTTATTGCCGCGGTGAAAAACCCGCTTGCTCCCCGCCCTCATCCCAATTTTGAAGATGGGCTGGCGTATATGGCGGTGACGCAGGCGGTGGCGGATTCGATCGCCTCCCGCGCCCGCGTGGAGGTAGCCCGGGCGTAGGGAAAGACACGGAGACGGCGTGACCGCACGATCTCCTTGTCTGCGGGTCTCCCCGTCTTGCCTGTCGCGCTCTTTCTATCGACCGCCGTTGGCGCGCTCGATGAGGTCGGTGTCGTCCGGGGCGATAACGGCGCCTCCGGCGTTTTCCATGGAACCGCTGGGGGTGTAGGCGACGCCGAGTTTGTTGTCCGCGCGGATCTGGACGAGCATGACTTCGGTGCCCGCAGGGACGTGGAGTTCGCCGACTTTCTGCTTGTTCATGACGGCGGGAAAGGTGACGTCTTTTTTCAGGCGGATTTTCTTGGGCCAAAGGGATGGGTCGGAGGCGAGCCGAGCCAGGTCCACTGGAGCCTGGGGCACTTTGACGGCGGCGGAAGCCGTTTTTGGCACGGCAGCAGCGGCGGCGGCACTGGTGGCCGGGGCGGAGGCGGGGGCGGAAACGGGCGCGACGTTGGCGGAAGAAATCTGCTTTTCAGAGGCTGCCACGAGCGCGGTCTGGGCGCTCGCGATGCCAGGAAGCTGGATTCCATGGGTGGCGAGTTGGTCTTTAATCCACGGGCATTTCTCGTCGACGAAGCTCCTTACTGGGTCCATCTTGAGGTAACAAGCTACCGCCAAGGCCAGAAGAGAAAAGACGAGCGCTACGTTCCAAAGCTTGCTGGGTTGATCTTCCATGGGATTTAGTAATAGGGGGAACCTTTTGGAGAATCAACGGCAAAGCAACATTTGTAAAACGACGGACAGTTTCTCCAAACCCACCTTGCAGATGGGCCCGTTTGGCGCATAAAATGCGGGACTACATTTTGTCATGAGTAAAATCAATCTCGAAGGCGGGGAAATTACGATCATCCGGGCGCTGGGGCTCTCGGGGGTCCCGATATCCGGCAAAGAGCTGAAAAGCCGGGTGGGGGCCATGGGGGAAGTGGAGTTGACTGAGACGCTGAAAACCATGATCGCTTTGGGGTATGTGTCGTCAACGCCTGATCTTGATATGGTGGAGGACCTGGACAAGGTGAGTTTTTCGGTCAATAGCGGCTATTCCCGGGCGCTCAAGGAGGCGCTGGAACCGGAGAAAAAGGGTCCGCCGAAACGGGCCCGCCGTCAGTAAACGCCTGCTTTTTTTGACTGCCGTGAATTTGAAATTTGCCCGGATATGGCCTTGGGTGGCCGCCGCCGCCAGCGGATTGCTTCTAACGCTCTGTTATCCCCGCTTTGACCAGGCGTGGCTCTGCTGGGTGGGGCTGACGCCGTTGATTGCCGCCGTTTGGTTTGGCGGAGGGGAACAAAATCTGCGCCGGGCTGCGGGGCTGGGCTATGTGACGGGGCTGACGTTTTTCTGGGGGGTCTTCTCGTGGCTGACGACGGTGACGGGGCTGGGCTGGTTCTTGCTCCCGTTTTACCTGGCGCTTTTCGTGGCGGCGTGGGGGGCGGTGCTGGGGCTGGCACGCGGTTTGGCGGGGGATTTTTCCCGTTCGGGGGCGAATCTCCGGGCGGCGGCGCTCGGGGCGGCGGCCTGGACGGCTCTGGAGTGGCTGCGGGGAGTGGGGAATTTGAGTTTCGGCTGGAATGGCCTGGGGGTAGCGCTGCACGGGAACTTGGCGCTGATCCAGATCGCGGAGTTCACGGGCGTGGGCGGGCTTTCTTTCCTGGTGGCCTTTACGAACTTGATCGCGGTGATCACGGTCCGGCGCTTTGTCGCGGAAACGCAGGCGCGGCGGCTGCGGCCTCACTGGGATTTCAGCACGGCGATGGCGCTGATCGCAGCGGCGTTCGCCTACGGGGTTCGCGTGGTGTTCACGCCCGCCTCGGGGGATACGACGCCGCTGCGCGTGGCGGCGGTGCAGGCGAATATCCCGCAGGAGGAGAAGTTCGACCGCGCATTTGCCCTGATGATCCGGGAGCGCTATGCGAAGCTGACGGAGATGGCCCTGGCGACCCGCCCGCAGCTGATCCTGTGGCCCGAGGCGGCGACGCCCGGCCCGATGTTCGAGAGCGAGGAGCAGGTGGAGTTCGTGCGCGGTTTTGCCCGGCACGAGGGGGTCAATTTCCTCCTCGGCACGCTCGATTTCGATACCGAGCAGCATGACTATAACGTGGCGGCGCTCTTTACCGGCAAGGGGGAGCGCCTGCAGTTTTACCGGAAGATCCACTTGGTACCCTTCGGGGAGTATATTCCGTTCCGGAAGGCGTTTCCACCCTTTGAATGGATCATCGGCGACTTGGTGCCGGGGGATTTCACGCCGGGGCGGGAGTACACGCTGCTCACGCTGGAAAACCCGCGGATTCGCGCCGGGGCGCTCATTTGTTTCGAGGATACGCTGGGGGATCTCACGCGGCATTTTGTGAAACGGGGGGCGCAGTTGCTCATCAATGTGACCAATGACGGCTGGTTTTTGCGCAGCAAGGGCTCCGAGCAGCACTTGGCCAATGCCGTTTTTCGCGCGGTGGAGAACCGCAGACCGCTCGTTCGCGCGGCAAATACGGGCGTGACGGCGATCGTCAACCCGCTCGGCCGCGTGGTCAATGCCTTCCGCCCGGATGGAAATCCGTTTGCGGAAGGGGTCTTAAGCGATATCTTGCAAGTTCCCTCTGAAACCGCACCTCAAACCTTCTATACCCGCCACGGCGAACGCTTCTCGCAAGCCTGCGCCGTCATCAGCCTGGCCGGAGTCGCCCTCATCCTCCGGCAACGTCGAAAATCATGAAGCGCCGCCCGCAGCAGCAGCAAACCCCGGAGGCCGATCTCTTTAGCTACGCCGCCTCCAATTTCCCCACCGCCCAGGCGGAACCGCAAGCCGGACCCGCCGCGCCCCCTTCCGTAAATCCGGCCCCGGAGGCGCGCCAGGAACCGCCGCCTACCCCGGAACCGCCGCCCTCCCAGCCGAAAGCGGTTCAGGCCCCGCCAAAACCCGAGGTAAAACCCGAGGTAAAGGTCGCGCCGCAGGAGCCGCAGTTGCCCCCGGGTGCCGTCCCCTCCGCCAAGCCCCAGCCCAAGATCGCCCCGGTGACGGAGCCGAAACCGAGCCCTGCCGCCGAGGTCCCCTCCTCTGCCGTGGCCAACTCCACCGAGGCCACTCACCGCGCACATGCTGGTTTTTCACGCAGTCTCGTGGTTTCGATCCACGACGTTTCGCCAATGACCCAGGAGGTCACGACAAAGATCATGGCCGAGCTGGCGGAAATCGGCGTGCACCGGCTGGCGCTCCTGGTGGTGCCCAATCATCACTGCAAAGGGCACTTCCTGGATCACCCGGACTTCTGCCTCTGGTTGCAGGCGCAGGCCCGGGCGGGGCACGAAATCGTCGTGCACGGCTACCACCACCGCCGCGACCAACGGCCAGGCGAGACGTTCCGGCAAAAGGTGGCCACTCAGTACTATACAGCAGGCGAAGGGGAGTTCTACGACATCGCCGGAGCCGACGCGCTGCGCATTGTCAGCCAGGCCCGGCAGGAATTCCGCAAGCTCGGCCTTAGCACGAAGGGGTTCGTTGCCCCGGCGTGGCTCCTGAGCGAGGGGGCCGACCGCGCGCTGCAACGCCTTGGGGTCTGCTACACGACGCGCATCAGCGGGCTTTTCGACTACACCACGGGCACACAGCATCATTCGCAGTCCCTGGTCTGGAGCTCGCGTAGCGCGTGGCGGCGCGGGATGAGCCTGCTCTGGAATGCCTACCTTTTCCGACGGCTCCACTCGACGCCGCTGCTGCGGATCGGCATTCACCCGCCGGACTTCCAATACCCGGGCCTCTGGAAGCAAATCAAGACGCTGGCAGGCCGGGCCCTGAAGGACCGCGTGGCCACGACCTACGCGGCTTACCTGCGTTTGAAATGATGAACGAGGCCGCGTTTCTTGGGATCGGGCTGGCTGTGGGTGCGCTCTGCGCCTGGCTCATTCAGCATTTCCGCTTCCAGGCGCGGCGGGGATGCGCTCCCGGGGAACTCGATGCGCTGAAGCAGAATGCCGCGGCGCTACAGGCCCGGCTCGAAGAGGTGCTGACGGCGCGCGACCGGCTGGAGGCGACCGCTCGCGACCAGGGGGGCGAGCTGGGGCGGCTCCAGGCGGAGCTGGCGGCAGAACAGACGCGCAGGGCTGGGCTGCAAGAGCAATTGACCGGGGAGCGCGCGCAATTGGAGACGCTCAATCAGCGCATGAAGACCGAGTTCCAGAACCTCGCCAACGAGGTGCTGCAAACCGTCTCGCGGCGCTTCACCGATGCCAACAAGGAGAACCTGGGGGGCATTCTCCAGCCGCTCAAGGAGAACATCGAGGCGTTCCGGAAACGTATCGAGGAGGGCACGGCCAGCGATGCCGATGCGCGGGGCCGCCTTTTCCAGGAGCTCGACCACCTGCGGCTGCTCAACAATCAGCTCACGCAAGAGGCCGCCAATCTCGCCCGGGCGCTGCGGGGCAACAACAAGACCGCGGGCAACTGGGGCGAAATGATCCTCGATACGGTGCTGGCCCATTCCGGCCTGACCGAGGGCGTGGAATACGAACGCCAGGCGGCCAACCGCAACGAGGACGGTCAGCGCATTCAGCCCGATACAATTATTTATTACCCCCGGCAACAGGGCGTCCTCATTGTCGATTCGAAAGTCTCGCTTAAGGACTACACGGACTACAGCAACGCTGAGGAGCCGCCGGAGCGGCAGCGGAGCGCCAAGGCGCACCTCGACTCGCTGCGAGCGCACATCTGCGGGCTTTCCGGCAAGAAGTACGAGACCGGCCAGGGCTGGCTGACGCCGGAGTTTGTCCTGCTGTTTCTGCCCGTGGACGGCGCACTTTCGCTGGCGCTCAACCAGGACGAGGGGCTCTACCAGTATGCGTTTGAGCGCAATATCATCTTGATTACTCCCTCCACGCTGCTGACCACCCTCAAGCTGGTGCGCTCCCTCTGGCAGCAGGACCGGCAGAACCGCAATGCCGAGGAGATCGCCGAACGCGGCGGCAGGCTCTACGACAAGTTCGTGACGTTCTACCAGACCATGGAGGCCGTCGAGGAGGGGTTCCAGAAAACAAGCCGGGCCTTCTCGGAAGCCAAGGGGCAGCTCGGCTCGGGGAAGGGCAACCTCATCCGGCAGGTGGAGCAGCTCCGCGAGCTGGGCGTCAAGGCTTCGAAGGCGCTTCCGGAGACGGCCTCGCAGGAGTAGTCCCCGCCTCGATGGTCGCCAGGCCGTTGCGCGGCAGCAGGCAGCGGACCTCGGTGCCTCGCTTCCCAGCGCGGCGAATCACCAGCCGGGCTCCGATCTCCCGGGCCCGGTGCTTCATGATCCGCATCCCGAGGCCGCTCTGGGGGATGACCTCGGGAAGGCCGCACCCGTTGTCCCGAATGGAAAGGAGAACCCCCGCGTGCGTGGAGTGGAACCGGATGATAACGGAAGCGGCCGCGCCGTGTTTCCTCGCGTTGTTGATGGCTTCCTGAACGATGCGGAAGAGATGCGTGGAGGCGGTTTCGTCGTGGATCAAGATCGGCTTGGGGCAGAGAAATACGCACCGGATGTGAAAGAGGTTGCCGACCGTCCGGGCCAGTTGCTGAAGCGCATCGATGAGCCCCATCGGTTCCGGCCCGACGGGGTGCAGGCCGTGGGCCAGGTTGCGCGCTTCGTCGACGTTGTTCCCTAGCATTTTCGCGATCTGGCGGGCGGATTGCGCCTCCTCCCGGCGATCGTCCATGGCGGCAAGGCGCTTGTGCAACAGGCTCTGAAGCATCGCCGTGCCCGCCAGGCTCTGGCACAAGCCGTCGTGAAGCTCCTGGGAGATCATCTGCTTTTCCCGTTCGCTGATGATAAGGAGCTCGCGTTGGAGCTGTTCGCGCTCCGCCCGGGCCCGCAGGGTCACGATGCCGTAGGTGAGGTCGCTCGCCAGCAGCTTGAGCATTTCGATGCACTCGGCGCCAAACGCATGCGGTTCCGCTGAGCAGATGCTAAGCGCGCCGAGGCACCCCTCTTCGCAGATCAGCGGCAGCGCAATCATCGCCCGGAAGCCGTGCCGGAGCAGTTCCTTGCGCCACGGTTTCAGGCGGGAGTCGTTTTCAATATCGTTGCATACGACGACGGTTTGCGCCCGGATCGCCGTACCGCTGGGGCCTCGCCCCCGGGCGGTATCCTCCCAGGCGATTCGCACCCCGGTCATGAAGATCCCATCGTCTCCGGCGCTGGCGGCGGGAATTACCGTCCCGTCCTCCCCCTTGTAGCCTACCCAGGCCATTTTCGCCCCGTTGACCCCTTGTATGATTTTGCAGACACCCTGGAGTAATTCCGGTTCACTGCTGCAATGCACGAGGAGATCGTCGCATTTCCTCAATGCCGACAGCCCCCGGTTGGCGCGTTTCAGCGCTCCGTTGATGGCGACCAGTTCGCGGGTGCGCTCTTGAACGATTTTTTCCATTTCGCCATAGGAGCGCTTGAGCTCCTCTTCGGCCCGCAGGCTGGAAAGGGCCGTGGAGAGCTTGGTGCCCAGGTATTCCAGCAGGTCGATCTGGTCCGCGCCATAGGGATTGCGGAGGCGGGATTTGAGCTCCAGGCACCCCAGGGTGCGGTTGCCGTCCTGCAAGGGGATCTTGGCGGAGGTTTTCAGGCCCCGTGGCTTCGCTCCCGACTCCGGGTACGCCATGACCGTCGGCGGCGTTCCCTCTAGCCGGAGGGTGACGGCCTCGCACCCGAACCAGTCCCGGAAAAACCGGACGGCTTTTGCGAGCAACTCCTCTTTCGACGCGCTGGAGTTGATCAGGCTCAGCAGGTCCATGATGGCGCGCTTGCCCTCCTCCAAAACGCGTTGGCCGGTGATGTCTCGGATGACGCATACCGCTCCGATGATCTCGCCGCCCCGGTCTTTGACGGGCGAGGCGCTGAGTTGGCGCAACTTGAGCTCTGCGGAGGGAGCCACGCGGAGCCACTCCTCGTCATTCTCGATATGCTCGCCGTTCAGCGCCCGAAGCACGGGAGCCTCGTGCGGAAGACGGGGGCTGCCGTCCCGGTTGTAGACCTCTAGTTTCTTGACGAATTGCTCGATATCGGCGAATTCGCGGACCTTGACGCCCAGGCCACACAGCGCCGCGGGGTTGGCCAGGACGACTTTCTTCGCGGCGTCGACGAACCAGATTTCGTCGCTGATGCTGTTGACTAAAGAGGCCAGCCACTCCTTTTCATTGCGCACGGCCTCTAGCTGCTGGCGCAACTCGTCGTCCAAGTGCGTAAGCTGCTGCTTGAGCCGGGCGTTCTGGTTTTGAAGAAACTTGTTTTTCTTCAGAAGGCCACGGCAGGTATGCGAGCAGGCGTTTCTGGGGAACATCCGGGTAGAATTTTCCTTTTCCCGCGGCCTGTAAACCCCAGAATGATAGATTATTTGACGTAATGGGCGAAGTCCCGCATGGCGATGACGGTGTACTTTTCCCTCGCCTGGTAGTCCATGTACTCCTCGAAATGCTTCGGATCGGGATGCACCTAGGGGTGGGTATCTTCCGGCACGCCGTGGAACATCAAAACGACGATGCGGCGCTTCGCTGACGCCGCACGATAGCAAAATGGATGACCCTGCCCCCGGTTTCCAGAGGTACCCTGTATGCTATTTTTGGTCCGGCGCCGCATCCCAATTGCCAAGATCATCGGGGGTATTGGGCTGGCGATCGGGTCCGGCGGAGAAGAGGTCAAAGCTCTTGGAATTATGCTTGCCGGGGAAGGCGTAGCCGTACTCGTTGTCCCACGGGTCGCGCGGCAGCTTACCGTCGTCGAAGGCGGCGTGCCACTGGCGCGGGCGCGGATCGGTGGTGGGCGCGGCGATGAGGGCCTTGAGCCCCTGTTCGGTCGTCGGGTAGAAGCCGTTCTGGGCGTTGTACATCTTGAGCGCGGTGGTGAGGGCCTGGAGATCGGCCTTCACCCGGACTTCCTTGCCGAAGTCAAACGCACCGCCCATTTTGTTGATCGCCACGCCCAAGAGGAGCGCGATGATGGATACCACGAGGATCATTTCCAGCAGCGTGAAGCCGCCACGCAGGGTGTTATTCGGTATTTTCATAGAAACTAGTGAAGCCGCCCCTGAAGCCCGGAGGTGAGGCCAAAGACGGCGGAAAGAATGGCGAAAACAATAAGGCCGACGACGACGGCGATGAGCACGATGACCACCAGCGGAACCAGCGTGGAAACGAACTGGACCTGTTTGTCGAGTTCGCGCTCGTGGACGTCGGCGATCATCGCCATGGTCTCGGAAAAGCGCCCGGTCTGTTCGCCCACGGCCATCATGTCGAGGAAGAGCGGCGGAAAGAGGTCCTCCTCGCGCAGGGATTGAGAAAGGGCCTTGCCGTCCATGACGGCGTGGCGGGTTTGCTCAAGGCGGGCCTGCACCCAGAGGTTGCCGGAGATGCCTTCGAGGAGTTCGAGCGATTTGAGGAGCGTCACGCCGTTTTCGCCAAGGGTCGCCAGGGTGCGGGCGAACTGGGCGTAAAAGCGGTAACGCGGGATGCGGCCCACGGCGGGGAAATTCCACAAAAACCGGTGCCAGGCGCGGCGGGAAGCCGGGGCGCGGGTGAGGGCTTTGCAAGCGAACACCGCCACGACGCCGAGCAAAAGAACCACCCACCCGTAGTGGGTCAGAAAATGATTGCCAGCAATCAGCGCCTGGGTGGCGGGCGGCAGCGCCTGACCCGTGGTGGAGAGGAACTTGGTGAGCTGCGGCACCATGAACGTCATAAAGACGATGATGAGCGCCACGCCTGCCAGCGCCAGCATCGCCGGGTAGAGGAGCGCCTGCTGAACGCGCTCGCGGAGCAATTTCACATTGGCGAGGTGCGAGACCAGCCGCCGGAGGATTTGCGGCAACGCCCCGGAGGATTCGCCCGCCGCCACCATGTTGACGTAGAGCGGCGAAAAGACGCGGGGAAAATCGCGCATCGTCTGCGAGAGGCTGCGTCCGTCGACGAGCCCCTGGTGCAGCGCGCCCACGAGCACCTTGAGCCTGGCCGCTTCGAGCCGCTGCTCCAGAATCCCGAGCGCGGTGTCGAGCGTCATCTCGGCTGAAAGCAAGTGCGCGAGCTGCTCGGTGAATAGAAAGAGCTGTGGCAACGGAAGGCGCAATGCGGCATGGCCCGCCGGGGCCCGGCCGTCCAATGCCGCACCAGCCGCCGCAGCCGTTTTCGTTTCCGCGACCTGGATCGGCACACCCGTTTCCTGCTCGATCCGCACAATGGCAGCGCCGCGATCCCGGGCCTCGATCGTGCCGGTAACACGGGAGCCATCGAGCTTGCGGGCGGTGTAGGTAAAGGCGGCCATGGCTACTCGGCGCTTTCGTCGGACTGCGTCACGCGCACGACTTCCTCGATGGTAGTCTGGCCCGCCAGGACCCGTCGCCAGCCGTCATTGCGCAAGGTTTCCATGCCGTCGCGGGCAGCCCGGGCCTTGAGTTCGGAGCCGGGTGCTTTCTGGATAATAAGGCTGCGCAGGCCCTGGCCCACGGTGCAAAATTCGTAGATTGCCGTCCGGCCCCGGTAGCCCGTCTGGCGGCAACTCTCGCAGCCGCACCCGCGCCGGAACGTCTGCCCCGCTGCAACGGGAAACCCGATTTCGCGCAAATACTCGGCGGGATAGGTGGCCGGTTCGGCACAGTCCGGGCAGACCGTGCGCACGAGCCGCTGCGCCACAAACGCCCGCACCACCGAGGCCACCAGAAACGGCTCCACCTCCATGTCGAGCAGGCGCGTAATGCCGCCCACGGCGTCGTTGGTATGCAGTGTGGAGAAAACCAAGTGCCCCGTCATGGCCGCGCGAATGGCGATCTCGGCCGTCTCCACATCGCGGATTTCGCCGACCATGACGACGTTTGGGTCCTGCCGCAGAATGGCCCGGAGGCCGTTGGCGAAGGTCAGGCCGATCTCCGGCTTCACGTCGATTTGCGAAACGCCGGGGAGCCGGTACTCAACGGGCTCCTCGATGGTAATGATTCGGCGTTCGACGGAGTTAATACTGGATAGGAATGAGTAAAGCGTTGTTGATTTACCGGACCCCGTGGGTCCCGTGACCAAAATGATCCCGTTGGGTTCCTTGAGGAGCCGCCGCACGAGCCCCGCCTGATGGGCGCTGAGGTCGAGCCGCTCGAAGCCGAAGGCTCGCGTTTCGTCGCGGTTAAGGAGCCGCAACGAAATGCTCTCGCCGGTGACGGTCGGGATCGTGGAAACACGCACGTCGATGGCGGTTCCGGCGTGCGCGAGATTGATCCGGCCATCCTGCGGCAGGCGCTTTTCGGCAATGTCCATGCGGGCCATCACTTTCAGGCGGGAAATGATCGCGCTTTGCAGCAGGCGCAACTGCGGTGGCACGGCCACTTCGTGGAGCATGCCGTCGATGCGGTAGCGAATGCGCAGGTCGTTTTCAAGCGGCTCCACGTGGATGTCCGTGGCCCGTTCGAAGAGCGCCTCGCGCACGATCTGGTTGACGAACTTGACCACCGACGCCTCGGGCCCATCGGCATTCAGGTCCGTGGCGGCTCCGTCTTGATCGGCCACGTCGAGCGCCCGCGAGTTCTGAAGCAGCTCTTCGAAGGTTTCCGCTCCCACGCCATACGCGCTCTTGATGGTGCGCAGCAGCTGGCTGCGGGCCACGAGCGTCCATTCGATTTTTTTCCCGCCGGTCAGTTGCACGGCCAGTTGCCGAGCCGCTGTATTAAAGAGATCGCAGGTGGCCAGTTTGACGGTGCCGTCCGTTTCGGCCAGCGGCAGGATGTGGTGCTTGAACACGAACCGGCTGGGCAGCGCATTAAGCGCCGAACGGTCGAACCGGTCCGGGTTCAGCACCGCAACGGGCGCGTCGAAGGCTTTTCCCAGCGCTTCGGCCAGGCGTGTTTCGTCGACTTTTCCGGTATTGAGAACTTCATGAGTCCAGGTGCTGGCGCCATTCGCGCGCAAAGCCGACAGCGCTTCCGCCGCTCCGGGATCGGTCACCCCGGCGTCGTGAATCACCTCGAGCAAAGAAAGCGGCGGCATGCTGTTTATTTCTCCGGCAGCCCCAACGGCGTCGTATCAAGCAAATCCACTTTGCGCTTCCCGGCGGGCGGATCGAGGCTGGCGTCGAGGTCCGGCGGAAAGTGCGTTTTGGCCGACGCACGCTCTCCGGCCTTGACCGCCTGGAGCGCACCGCGAGTCACCGTCGGGCGGATCAGCACGATTAGCTCCGTCCGCGTTTTGGTGTTCTTCTTGTAGCTGAAAAGCGACCCCACAACCGGTATTCGGCTTAACCCCGGCACCCCCGACCGGCTGACCTCTTTTTTTTCCGACACCAGGCCGCCCAGGACAATGGTGGCTTCGTTGGCCACCGAGACGGTCGTATTGATGCGGCGGGTGGTCACGTTGGGGATGGCATTGCCGCTGATGGTGGTGGTGCCGTTGGTGTTATTATCATCCTGGGTAATCTGAAGGGTTACTTCTCCATCAGAATTGATCAGCGGCAACACGGATAACTGCAACGCCACGTCGATGTAGTCCACGCTGGAGGTGCTCACAAGGCTCGTGCCACTGGTGTAGCCGCTGGTGGTGGAACTCGGCACGGGAATGGATTCCCCCGAACTGATGACGGCGGGACGATTGTTGCTGGTAAAGATCATCGGGCGCGAGGTGATCCGGTAGCGGCCGGTCGACTGGAGCGCGGAGACAAAGATGTCCAGCGAATTGCTTACGCCGATGAGCCCGGAGACTCCGCCCCCCATGGTCGGTAGGCTGGCGGCGGAAATGATGCTTTTCAGGCTTGCACCGTTAACCCCCGCGCTGGAGACGTTCCACGGGAGCGTGCCGCTGCCGATGGCCTTGCTGAGGTTGCCTTTATTAAAGAGATAGTCGACGCCGAATTCATCGTCGTCATCCAGCGTCAATTCGCCGATCACCGCAGTTAGCAAAACCTGTGGCGCGCGGACATCAATTTTATCCAGCAGATCGAAAACCTTCCTTTTCACTTCGTCGTTGCCCACGACGATGATCGCATTCGTCCGGTTGTCGGCAATGATCTTGTTATTTCGGATGACCCGGCCCTCGGGCGCGGTGTCCGCCTGGAGTGTGGCGTTGTTGGCACCAAACGAACCCGAGGTGATCGTCGCAGAACGGGAGCTACCGCGGCTACTGGAGCCGGAGGACGTATTGTTGGAGAGATTGCCCGTGCTATTGTTGACGGGGCTGGCCGCCGAACTGCTGGAGCGTTCGCTAGTCTCCAGTTTCTTAACCTCGACGCCGGGCTCCGCCACGGCTCCGGCAACGATGTCCAGGACGTCCCCCGCCAGCACGAACCGCAGGGGCCGCGTGACCGGTTCCCCCTGGGGAATGCCGCAGTCGAGGTCGGCGATCACCGAACGCAGGAACGCCATATTGGCTGGACGCGTGATGACGTGCACACGGTTGGTCCGCAAATCGGCCTGAATCCGGATCTTCCCGGCGATGATCGACTCCTCGGAAAGCACGATCATTCCACCTTCGTCAGCGGGGGCCGTGTTCTGCGTTTTCTCCTGGCCGCCCGCCTGTGTTGAGCCTTGACTGGTCGACGTTTTTTCAAACATTTTCGTCAGCTTTTCCACGACCTCCTTGGCGTCCGCACGCTCCAATGAAATGAACGCGCTAACCACATCGGCGGGTTTGCAATCGAGCTTTGCGACAATCGGCGCGATGTTGCGGATCATGCTGGCGTTCTCGGTCACCAGGACGGCCTGCGACTTCTGCAGCGGCACGATGTTGGTAATCGATGGGGTGGCCGCGACAACTTGATCGAGCGCGGCTTTGACGTCCCGAGGATCGGCATAGTCCAAGGTAAACAGGAACGAGACGATCTGATTGCTTTTGGGAAGTTGATCAATTTCCGAATAGATGGGGATATCGAATTGCCGGACGTTTTTATTCGAACCGATGACTTTGATGATATCATCGGGCCCGGGGATCAGGACGATGTTGTTCAAGGCAAACGCTGTTTCCAAGATTCGGATGGCTTCATCCTTTGCGACTGGTTTGGTAACCCTAACGCGCACCTTGCCCTGCAAGGTGGTATCGTAGAGCATCTTTTTTCCCGTGAGCGTTTCGTAAAATTCAAGAACCTGCTGGATGTCCGTATTGGGAAAGTCGATGAAGGGGATGGTGTCCTCCGATGACGCGTCAACAGCCACGGCGGGCGCGGGCGCGGCCTGAGGCAGCGGTTTCCTTTCCTCTGTGTCGGCCCCCGCATGGCGCACCACGCGCGACGGAATGGGGACCGGAGTGGAGCGCGGTTCCTGAGCCCACGCCGCAACGGCAAAGACGACTAAAATCAAATGGATACGGATAAACTGCACGGGACTATTTAGGAGTGACCCATCCGCAAGGCAACGGCTTTAAGATAATGTAATAAGATTGTAACATTTCCGTCATCCTACGCCGCCGATTCTTTACGTAGAGTGCAAGTTGTAGCTTTCGGGCTCACTCGTATGTCGCGTTCCATTCCGTGTTCATTTATCGGCTTCACGCTGTTAGAAGTTATGCTGGCTCTGCTGGTTGCGCTCGCCGTAATCGCGGTCTCCGTGCCCAGCATTACTGCGGCGCTGTCAAAGCCGCCCGCGCAAGCTGCATTCGAAAGTTTCGATGCCATGGTGCAGGAGGCGCGAAGCCGCAGCCATGAGGAAGGCCGCAGTTACGTTATCGTCTGGGGGCGGGATCAATTAATTCGCCTTCGCCCGGAGGAACCAGCCAGCCGGGCTGAAGCAAACGGGATACGCCAATGGGACCAGCATACAGCCGGAGAGGTCACCCTCCGGCTACCCGCAGCATTGCTAAGGGGAAAAACACCGGACGCTATCTGGACCTTCTGGCCCAACGGGGCCTGCGAACCGGCAGAACTTCATTACAAAATGACCAACGCAAAGTGGACGGCGTTATACAATCCGTTTACGGCGCGCGCGGAGGTTAACTATGACTAGTCTGAGGCGGCGGGCTGGTTTTCTATTGCTGGAAACGATGATCGGCGTGGCGGTATTTGCGCTGGGCATGCTGGCCTTGACGCGCTGTGTGCAGCAATGCATCGGCACGGAAGCCGCCAGGGCTTGGGACGAGCGGGCTCGCGTGGCGCTCGCCAACCGGGCCGCCGAAATCGAGGCGGGCGCGGTGAATTGCGATAAGGAAAGCACGGAAAAGCTCTCCGGACCGTTCGAAGGAATGACGCTCCGGCAAAAATGCATTCCGCTTCCGATGAAGGACGAAACGGGAAAAGAACTGACCGGCATTTCACAAGTCCAATTGGAAGCGGCATGGGTGGAGTGGTCCGGAACGCAAACCAAAGCGCTCACTTTTTATGTCTATCCGCGATAATAGAGCGGGGGCATTTACGTTGCTGGAAGTCATGCTGGCGGTCGCCATCCTGGCCCTGATCGGCATTGGTATTTACGGTTTCGTAGCCTCAACCATCGCCGCTGTCAAGGCGTCTGCCCGCGCGGATCAGGATCATGCACTAGTCACCGCCTTCGCAGACTATTTATCCGCCCAGATGCTCCATCTACCTTCCTCGCGGGCCGGGGCGATCACGGGCGAGGCCCACCGCTTCGGCGGAGTTTCGAGCGATGAGTTGCAATGGATCGCTTATGCCGGAAGCGCGCTCTTAACGCGGAACGCAAGCGGTGAATGGACGGTGACGCTAACCACCAAACAGCTCGACGGCGGCGAATACGAACTGGGGATGCGGCGGCAGGATCTTCTGCGTCAACGAGATGCCGTTTGGTTGCCGTTGTTCCGCCAGGTAAAGGGGTTCGAGGTGCGCTACTTCGATGTGTCCCGCAAAGACTGGATGGAAAAATGGACCGACACCCATGCCCGCCCCTCGCTAATTAGAGTCCGCCTATGGCGCGGAGAGGAAGCTTTCGAATGGGTCCTGCCGATTCCCACCAAAGCCCAACCCAAAGGAGGTAGCGCGTGAAGCGGCCGACCTCCCTGGCAACTAAAGGCGGCTCCACGCTTATGCTGTCGCTCTGGGCTCTGATCTTGCTCTCCGCAGTGGTGATGGCTTGGGGGATGCGCATTGACCGGGAAATCGAAGCCGCCAATGAAGCCAACCGCGCTCTGGAAGCCCGGGCGCTGGCCCACTCGGGGATCGCCGTGGCGCGGCATCCCGGCATCGGCGCAAAAAACCCGTTCTTGCACGGACACTTTGGCCGCGGACAATCCTACCGCGTCACCATGGAAAGCGAGGGAGGCCGGATCAACCTGAACTATTGGCTGGCAGGCGAGGACCCTCAAAAAATTGACTATTTATCCAAATATTTCGCGCTCAAAGGGCTGAATATTCAGGAACGCAAAACGCTCGTGGATTGCCTGCTCGACTGGGTCGGCCCGCGCCGCGAGGGAAGACGAATTCGCGGCATGGCGGAGTCGCCTGATTACCCCATTCCCCACCGGCCGCTGCAAAGTTTGGACGAACTCGCGCAGATCGCGGGAAGCGGGCCGCTGGTTTCAAAACAAGGCTGGCAGGATGAGCTGACGCTCTACAGTTCCGGGCCGTTGGATCTTGAAAGCGTTCCGGCCCGGTTTCTGGCATTGGTTCCCGGGATCGGTGAGCAACGGGCAGCCCGGTTTGTTAAAATGCGAGAGGGGCGGCTTAAGGGCTCCGATAACAAAGATGACCATCCTTTTAAGGATCTGCCGGATGCCCTCGATTGCCTTGGGATGAGCCAAACGGAAGTCGACTCGCTCTCAGCCTTTCTGAAATTCCGCGATCCCGTGACCCGAATTCAAAGCGTGGGTCAATCCGCCGCCGTTATAAGAACCACCGAGGCCGTCGTCAACAAAGAGGCCAACGGAAACACACAAATTTTGCTATGGATCGAAAACTGACTGAATCCTCTTTGCTCATATCACCAGCCGCGTGCTGCTGGACGGTGATTCGCCCGGACTCCGGCGAAGAGCCTCGGGAATGGCCGACATTCGCCGACGCGATCGATGCCGCGCGGCAAGCAACTGTGGGTACTCCAATGGCTACAACGGTGGCGCTCCCAGCCCGGTACGGGATTTTCGAACGCTTCACTTTCCCAGCCACCGATCCCGCGGAATTGGACGCCATGATGCAGTTACAATTTGAAAAACTCCTCCCCTACCCTAGCGAGGAAACCGCGACCGCGCTGCAAATAATTTCGCAAACCGATTCGGAATCCACCGTCATGGCCTGCGCCATCCATGTAGCGAATATCGAAGCCTTCTGCTCCCCGCTCCTAAACGAAGGCTTTCCCCGTCGCCTGACGTTCCGGGGAATCCACATCGCCGCTCTCGCCCCGGCGGGTGTCGTCGCCTGTGGTATTTGGCGGGAAGAAACCGACTCCGTCTTTGCCATCTTTGAAAGCAGCCGACTCTCGTACGTGGAAAATCTGGGGCCGGACGCGAACCTCCCCGATGAACTGCCTCGCACGCTTTTGAGAGCAGAAGCCGCCGGGCTGCCCATTCATTTTTCCAGCGTGCTCTCCGATGCCGGGAGATTGGATGAAGCGCTGACGGCGATCCTCCAAGCCCCCGTGCTCGCGATCCCGAAGCATTTCTTCCCAGCCGACGATGCATTCGATATCACTCCGCCCCAATGGAGGAAGAAGCAAGCGGCCCGGAAAAGCCGCAAAAAACAACGCCAGCGGATCGCCTGGGCGGGAGCAATCTATGCGACGGTGTTGCTCATCAGTCTGCTAGGCGTGGCATGGGAAAACAGCCAACTGGAAACGCTGTGCAAGCAAGCCGCTTCCCTGCAACCCCGCGTCGATGCGCTAATCGAGCGGCAAACCCGCTGGAAAGCCCTCGCCCCAGCGGTCGATCCGCAACAGTACCTAGTCGAATTGCTCTTCCAGACCTACCAGTCGCTCCCCTCCCCCGAAACCCGTATCACTCGTTTCGACTTGGCTCGCGATCAAATGGTCGTGGAAGGCGAAGCGCCGGACGCCCAAAAAGCCATCGCATTTTCCGAAAAACTCAAAGCCAGCCCCGAGCTCGCCGACTTCCGGTTCGAAGCCGCTCCCCCCATTCTGCAACCCAACGAACACGCCCAATTCCGAATTTTTGGAAAACGATGAACCGCCTCACCATCCGCGAACGCCGCCTCATTTACGCTCTTGCCGCAGTGCTCTTTCTGCTGGTCAACTGGGCACTTGTCGGCTGGATCACCCGCCAGTACATGCAAATCCAAGCAAACCTAACCGCCAAGCGGACCGAGCTTCGTTCGCTGCAAACCATCGTCAAAGACGAAACCGCCTACGCCGCCCGCGAGGCTTGGCTGGCCGCCGCCCAACCCAAATTAGCCAACCCCGAACAAGCTGGAGTCCAGCTCCTCGATCAAATCAAAAACAGCGCCAAGGATCTTCAGATTCGTCTGGAAAATCCCGAACTAGGCACTGTTGAAAACGGACAAGCCAGCCGCTCCGTTTCCGTACAGCTTACGGCAAAAAGTTCCTGGTCCGGGCTAGTCAAATTCCTGCATTCCCTCCAAACCCCAGAAAACTTCATCGTCATTGACTCCGCGACCCTCCAAGTCGACACGGCCAATTCCAAACAAATGACCTGCCAACTGAAAATTTCCAAATGGTATGCGCCCTAAAACCTCTCTTCTCCTGCTTCTCATCTTCCCGGCGGCAATCTTTGCCGAGGACGCCCGGCCCGCGGGCTTTTCCCTCACCCGGTACCAATCCATGCTGGACCGTTCACCCTTCGCGCTTTCTTCAGAGGGTCCCGCAGCACAGACCACCGCGCCCAACTCCGGCTTTGCCAAAAACCTCTATCTGACCGGTGCCGTGCGTCTGAAGAGCGGCGAATATATATCCATCGGATCGCGTGACCAGAGCCAGTCATTCGCCCTCCGCACAGGAATCTCTTACAACGGCATATCGCTCGTCAGCGTCGCCTGGTCGGAAGCCATGGGAAAGACCCGGGCTACCCTCAAAAGCGGCAACGAATTCGCCACTATAACCTTCGACGAAGCTAATCTCCGCTCGCCCGCCACGCAGCCTCCCACCGAAGGCGCCCAGCCCCCGCAAGGGAACGCAAAAACAAATCTACCTCCCGGCGTCATTCCGCCCAACCCAAGCCTGAAACCGCAGGGAAGCCCATCTCCGGCAAAACGTGGCGGTCGCCTCGTACGCCCTACACCACCGCCTTCCTAGCAACCCGTTCATTTCAATGCGCAGCAACGGCACTTATCTGTTGTTCTGCTATTTGGGAATCCGATAACCGAAACTGCGCACCGTTTCGATACACTCCCCGGCCACGCCAAGTTTCTCGCGCACCCGCCGGATATGCGTATCCACCGTTCTGGTATCAATCGCATATTCATAGCCCCACACATCGTTCAATAACGTGGCGCGCGATTGCACAACGCCCCGGCGTTCCAGCAATACGCGCAGCAATTTGAACTCCGTCGCAGTCAAGTGCACCGGGTTACTATTCACGGTCACTTCAAACCGGCTCCGATCCAAGACCACTCCATTTACCGATAGGAAATTCTTCTCCGCCCCCGAATACGCCGTCCGCCGCAAAATCCCTTTTACCCTTAGCACCAACTCTCTGGGGCTAAAGGGTTTGCTAATATAGTCATCGGCTCCCAGCTCAAACCCCACAATCCGATCCACCTCCGCCGATTTCGCCGTTAGCATCACAATGGGGATATTGGCCGTCTGAGAATTGGCCTTCAGCGCGCGGCAGACATCCAGCCCCGACATCCTGGGCATCATCAAATCAAGCACGATCAACTGCGGCATCTGATCCATCACATCAAGCACCGCGGAACCGTCTGAAACCTTGATAACACTGTACCCTTCGCGCGAAAGAGTCGACGCGATAAGCGAAAGCATATCGGGTTCATCTTCAGCAACGACAATTTTTTCGGGCATGGCGGTGCAATAATCAACGCCCGCCATCCCAGGTCAATCATACACCGATGAAAGTGCCATTTCCGCCCAAAAAATCACCCAATCTCAACACTTCGTAACACATATGTAACATAGAGACATGTCTTACCTAGTTTCACATAACTGTAACTATTAAAATATTGTCGATGATGAACCAGCCCCCTAGCCTCCGCCACGAAACCGAAGCACGCGAACCGATGGAATTTGTCGCGTTTTGGTTATCCGAAGGAAAAACAAATCAACTCCGAATATTCGAACACATGAAAATCAAACAAATCCTTGTCATGGCCATCATGGCCATCGTCGGCATTGGCTCTGCCAACGCAAGCAATACATTCAGCACCGGTGATGTCCTATTTGGTATTACCAGCAGCACCGCCACCCTCGCCTACACCTACAACCTCAACCTCGGCAGCATCAGCAACCTGATCAGCCTGAGCAGCGGCCAAACCAAAACCTGGACGCTCAGCACAAGCGATCTGACCGCCATTGTGGGTTCAGGCTGGGATGACAGCACTAAGGTGTCGTGGGGCGTTGCCTCGGCGACCCTCAGTAACTTGTGGGCCACGGCATCGACCACGTTAACAGCTGGCTCACTTTCCACTAACGATCAAGCCATTTCGGGTGCTAAAAACAGCCTCGCTAATGTCATTGCCGAATATCAAAACGGAACGGCTACGACCAATGACGGGGCTTCTGCAAACATCGTCGGCGCGGTGGAATACGCAAAAGCCGACCAATATAGCTGGTACAACCAAGCTAAAAGCAATTTGGGAGATTCGTTAAATTACACTATCACCAAATCTTTGAATTCCGCCGACACCAGCGTCTTAGCCCTCTGGCAATATAGCACTGACGGCACCGCCACGGAAGCCGGCACGTTTACCCTTAGCGATAGCGGCGTCCTGACCTACACGTCTTTGGCCGCCGTTCCCGAACCCTCAACTTACGCCATGATCGGCATTGGCGGTTTGGCCATGCTTCGCATGTTCCGCCGTCGCCGCAGCGCTTAATTTCCACCTCAACCAGTCCAAGTTCAAAATCCCAATCCAATTATGAAACTTCAACGTATCCTCGCCACCGGGGCTCTCGCCCTCGCGGTGGTTGCCTCCAGCGCTCAAGCTGATGTTGTGATTCGCATCGCGGGTTCCAGCGCCTACCGTTCGGCCGTTAACTCGGCAATCACCAGTCTTCTCGGAGACTCCAAACTTGGCATCCTGATTGCCGACGGCGCTACGTCTGTCGATAAATCGAATGTCGCTCTCTTTTCGGGCACGGCTACCAATACCATTTCCACCACCTATAATGGTGACGCCTATACCATTCCCGCCGGCACCAGGATCATCGTCTGCACTTCGTGGACAGGATCTGTCGCAGGCGTTTACTCTTTGGCCAATTCCGGGAACACCTCCCGCGGCTTCATTCCCGCTACCGCGCCGGTCACCGCTGGTGTGACCGGTTCGGCTGCAGCTTCGGACACCACTTCCGCAGTGGACATCGCCATGTCTGACGTTTTCCTCGATACAGCGAACGGAGTTCTTGGCACCAGTTGGACTACGGATGAAATCCAGGAAGCAGGCGGCGGCACCTACAAAGGTATCGGCGTTTGCCCTTTCAAGTGGGTCGTCTCCGGCACAAATACCGGCCTCACAAATGTGTCCACTCAGAATGTGCACACGATCTATAAAACGGGCTATATTTCGAAAAATCTGCTGATCAACGGCGCTGCCGCCACGTCCGCTACTGCGGCGAAGGTGTATGGCTTCGGCCGCGACTCCGATTCCGGCACCCGCCTCACCGCCTTTGCCGATACCGACCTTGGCGCGACATTCCTTCCCGTGCAATACGGCATTACAAACACTTCCAGCTCCAGCCGTGTTCTCGGCTCCAGCGGAAGCTATGTTACATTGACTCCTTCTAGCGTCGTCAACACCATATCCTATTCTGACGGCCAAGGCGGGTACAGCAGCGGCGGCACCCTTGCAACTGCGATTGGGGCTATCGGCACCGGCTCCTTCACTGGCATCGCCAGCGGGACCGATGCTGCCATTGCCTATCTGTCGGTTAGCGACGCTGCTAGTATTGTTTCCGGCGCGTCGATCACGGCCACGGAGCTCACCTACAACGGCGTTCCCTATACCCTGGGCAATGTGTACAACGGCGCCTACACCTTCTGGTCCTATGAGCACATGTTCTACCGTATTAACGACACTCCCGATAACGGTTCGGACACGGGCATCTTTGCTGAAGCCCTTGCTTATAATCTGCTCCATACCACGGTCCCCGCTAAGGCCGGCACTGACGTAACCTCCGGCTCCGCAACCTATGTGGATGTCACAAAGATGATCGTCAAACGCAATACGGATGGTGGCTACTTGATCAAGAAGTAACCGCTAAAACCCTTCAGTTTGGGTCCTAGTGCCAGTGCGGGCGTAATGCCCGCACTGGTATTTTGTATATTCTGCTCCTTCCGAACCATGCGCCTTCGCAGCCCGCTGGCTTACTCGCTTTTGCTAAACGGAATCCTTGCCGGGAACTACGCTTACCAGGCCCTGGCTCCCGCGCCAAAGCCGTCCCCCTCCCGCGCTTCGGCTGTCGTAACCGCCCCCCTTCCATCCCCTCCGCCGCTCCCGGCCCCTTCCTCCCAACCTTTTGTGTGGAGTTCTTTGGAATCCGAAGACTACCCGACCTACATTGCCAACCTCCGTAAGATCGGCTGCCCTGAGCAAACGATTCGCGATATCATCAGCGCCGATCTCGAAAATCTGTACGCTTCAAAACAAACGGCGCTCTCCGCTAAGGTTGGCACGGAAGCCTTCAGCTGGGCGCAAGAATTGCTTCGCAAAGAAAAGCTAGCCTTGCTGGAGCAGTTGCTTAGCCCTTCCGCTTCCCCCGGGGAGATCATTGCCACGGCCTCCATCCCTTCGGCCACCCCGTCGCCGTCCACTACTACCGCCGCTTCTGCCAAACCGACAGCTACAGCAACCTCCGAGTCCTCGAATTTAGCGCCCTGTCCTCTCGTCTTTCAGCCCGTGCCACATGAGGCCATCCAGCTCACCGATAGAGAAAACGCAATTTTGGAAGGCCTTCGCAAAAGCTTCATTCGCGAGATAGGAGGCCCCAACCAAGCGCCCAATAACCCGGTCTACCTCGAACGTTGGAAGCAAGCATCTGAGGCGGCGGATCTGCGAATCCAGACCTTGCTTGGCCCGCAATTCTACACAACGTACCAGCAAGCAGCTGCACGTCAAAAAGCCAAGGCATCGTCCTTGTAGCGACTAAAGCGCAAATCAATACGGATCATAAGCCCCACCGGACTCACGCTATCCGTCGGCTTATTGATCATCCTCATCGCCTCCGCCGTAGCCGATAACCTCCACGGTAATTACCGACGGAGCCCCATCGGTGGCCATTCCCGCGGAGGTATTCCCGGATTGTGCGACCGACGCATCGGAGCTATTCACCACGGCGGCAGATGTACTGGCCGCGCTCGTCAGCAGACTCAGGCTCGGCCCGGTGGAAGCCACCGTCGTGCCGACGCTCTGACCAGACACCTGGATATTATCGGCATTCAATACCTGGAGCGCCGCCACGTAAAGATTGCCCGTTGCACGAATTCCCGCTTCTCCAGCATCCACGGTTCCAATGGGAGCGACGAGATCGATCGAGCCCGCCTCCACGCCGCTTACCGTTGCCAGCACACCAATGCCTCCACCCGTTCCCAAACCAGACAAATCCGTTTCCACATTGGCGCTCTGCGGATCGATCAATACACGAGTAGGCGAGGCCGACTTGACCGTCCGGGATGAAGACCCCGCGGCAATGTCGCCGGTGGTAGACCAAATAACGATGTCGCCGCCGCGCAGAGTGAAGATACGCGACGTGCCCACTTCCACGCTATCGTCCGCAAAAATCGATATCTGCCCACCGTGTTCCGTAATAATACCCTGGTTGGTAGCATTCACGGTAGTATCCTCATATCCCACCTCAACCGCCCCACCAGGAACAAGAATGCTGATGTTGCCGCCTTCGTAAACTGTGCTTCCATCCGTCGTTGTTGCACTGACTCCGTGGGTCGTTTTGATTTCGCGGTGCGTCAGCGAAACGTCGCCCGACCACGCGCTCCCCGGGAAGAGAGCCGCTATAGCTGCGTAGGCTGACTTGTACTCGAAATCCGGACTGGTCGAGTCGTTATGGTCGCGGCCCGCGTTCCGGAGGACAAGGTAGAACAAGCGAAGAGCCACTGTTTCCTGCTGATGCTTCGTCAGCGATTCATACGCGCTCCAGATCTGTTCGTCCGTGGCGCTGGTCAGGTCCGTATTCGTTAGCAGTTGTTCGATATAGGGAACGATTGCCGAAAGATATAGGGATGCATTTCCTGCCGTGGAGGGATTGAGGAATTGCTCAATGAAACCGCTATAGTTAATCGAACTTCCATCCAAGCCCGCCGAGACCACGATATCGGCCCCCTCGTAGGCCAGATAAGGATTACGCGCATTGCCAATGCTGGTGATGCCCACGCCGATATCGGACGCCGTGTTTGGCTTGGTATAAACGCCCCCGAGATCGATATCCCGGCCCGCCAGAACCTCCAAAGTACCTTGCCCGGAGATCTGAATATCCCCCGGCAACGGATACGAGGCACTGGTGACAAACTTGTTATAGGCACTGTTGGCGTTAACGTAACTGCGGCCGGTCGAACTGGCATCGTAGGGGATCAGATCGCGACCTGCGGAAACGATCGTCACGTCACCCGCCCGCGCATTCTGGATATAGAATGAAATATCTGTAATGTCGTTCCCTGCGATAATCTGCGCAAATTTCCCTGTATATAGCGTCAGGCCGGTGATGTCGCCCGATGCCGCATAAATATAAACTGGCGTGTCGTCGTTCTTATGGAGAATGCTGGAGTCATGCAAACTCTGGCGCTTTTGCAGGGTGCCATTGGAACCTTCGGTGGAACCCGTTTCGCTAAAGTAGGTATCCAGCACACTGCCAAGGAAACCCGAGGTCGATTCTTCCATATCGCCGCTAGTACCGTAAAGATTCTGGTACGCGTAGGGCGCCGCCACGCCGGGAATGGAATCCGGATCGGCATCCGAAAGATTGATGGATGCCTCGCTCCATGAACTGACCGTTGCACTGCCGACAATGGTATTTCCAGTGACATTTAGGCCGTTGACTGAACCGGCGCAAATCAAGGCGAGCGTGCCAGTCGGCGATGGCGAAAGGTTAATATTCCCCACCACGTTAATATTGCCTGAAAACGCCGTCACTTCCAACGTGCCAGGCATCAACGAACAGGCCGTGGCAAACGCCGAGAGATTGGATTCATCAAGCCTCAGCCATGGCTGGTAATAAGAGGTGGTTTTGCTCGTGGTATAAAGAAGCACGTTTTTCAGATACAGCAGCAGGATGTTCTGCAGGATCGTTCCGCTGGAGGTAGTTGAAGTTGCCATCGCCGTAGAACCTTCACGAATCGTGATGTCCCCCGTCAGCGAACTGACCGCGACCGAATCTGTAGTGGAATATGTTGAGAAATACGATTTGTACCAATAGGTATTATTGTAACCTTCCGGCATCAGGAATGCATTGACCACCGGGCCAAGAAGAACGTCACCCCGGGCAGATACATCGAAGCTTCCCTCGCCAAGGAACAACGTGGTCGGCAACCATGATCCCGAACTGGAGCTATCAACGCCAGGCGCATAACTGGTAAGCACTTTATACGAAGGATAGCGGGCCGCGTTCGTCAGGATGCTATCCCCGGCGTACAGGGTGCCGTCTCCGCTTTCGACGTAATAGACGCCCCCGCTGATATCGTTGCCGGCCCTTACCACAAGATTGCCCCCACCCAACTCCAAAAGCTTGGTGGCATCCGGCGTACCTTTGGGCATCCGGGCGTTGGAGGGAATGACCGCGTCCACGTTGACGATGTCGTTACCAGCGATCAACCTCACATTGCCGCCACCCAGAGCACCCACGCCCTCAAAGAAATTGCTGAAATCCACCCACCAGGTTGTCGAGGCGATTTCGCCGTAATATGACGCTCCAAACATCCCGGTGCTTGAATCAACGTAACCGCGACGGTAGAGCCAGTTGACGGGTAATTCGTATTCAGAATCAATCGTAATTATTCCGGCAGTAGTCAATGTTTCATGCTTAATATCCTCTCCGGCCACGATAGTCACATTGCCGCCCCCCATGCTATATTGCGCCAAGTAAGCCGTGTTCTGCTGAGTAGCTCCGAGCACAAACGTGGATACGGAGTTCATATCCTGAGCCGGCACATCGAAGTCACCCGTGGTCCAGATCGAACTGGCATCCGATATAAGCGTACCCGCGGTGTATACCGTGGCAAACTGGTTACGCAACTTCACGCTGCGCCCGGCGTAAATCTCCACGTCACCGCTGCCGGTTCGAATAACTTGATAATATCCGCTGACCGCCGTACTTGTCTGGGCCGAAGCGCCGCTGGAGGACGTTTCCAAGCCGTACTTACCCAGCAATACCGATCCGCTATTTACATCGAGATCATCCACGGCCTTAACATCCGAAACATCCACCCCGGTCAGATCCGCCCCGGCCACGATCCGGTAAGACCACGATTGGGCATTCGCAGGAAGCAGCGAATTGGCATCCATTAATAGAGACGTGTAAGCGGCCGTGTCAAACCCGTCGCTGATGCTGTTGTAAAGTACAATATTCCCTGCGGTGCGCAACGTCAGAATACCCGGCGCTCTATTCACGCCGAAGCGATATGAGGCAAGGTTCCAGTCGCTGGTACCAGTGGATGCCACGTTGCCCAGCGTCAAATCGCTTACGGCGGTCGATATATAAACGGTGCCAGCCAAGGTATAGGTATGATTGGCCGAGAGGCTCACACAAATCGCCCCACCTGTCCCCGAGGAGAAGGTGATGGTTCCCGCTGCGCTCAAGACGACCGTGCATCCCGAGGGGAGCGCGGTGGCCGTGTTTGCTTTCAGCGTCTGCGTCGTCCCGTTAGCCAAGGTAATCGTTCCCGCACTGCTAGACGTAATCTTGTCATTACCCGGCGTTCCATTCGTGAACGAAACCGTGGCACCTTTTTCTACCGAAATCTTGCTGCTCGTCTTGCCCATTTCGACGGTATAGCCGCTAGTAGTCGGCGTGACCGTGCTGGTTCCAGAGGTAGTGGTAAAGTAGTTCGTACTTGATGACGGCAGGTAAACCGAAACAGCACTGCTGCTCTTGGACTGGATGACACCACTGCCCGCACTGTTAGAAAATGTGATGCTGGCTCCGGCGGGAATCGTAGTTGTAACGCCGGCTTTTAGAATCGCTGTCGTCCCATCACTATAAGTGATGGTAGCATTCACGGTAACGGAAATAGCTGCGGTGCTCGGGAAGGTCACCTTGGTCTCCGTCGGTACAGTGATGGAGCTGCCGCTTCCACTCAGGCTGGCCAGCAGGGAACTGGAGGAGCTGTTGGTGTTTACGATCTCTGCGCCAGGCCGAATGCTCACCAGCGATTGCAGGGATGTACTATTTGCCAACAAGCGATCGAACATTGCATCATAGGTCGACGAGGCACTTCCAGCCAATCCCACGAACGTGTTGCCGTTGGAGAGAATCTGCGCCTCGACGCTGTCGATGGAACCGCCCGTCGGGGTATAGACTTTGTAACCCTCGACGATGATGACCGAGGCCCCGACGATCTCGCCATTGATGGGGGCCATTTGAAGATCGGTCGCCGCGTCGTTCTGCGGTGCGCGCAAATGCAGGATACCTTGGAAGCTGCCTAGCGACTCGCTCTCCGAGGTAGCGCTGTCCACCGATAGGACAATTTTAGAACCCGTCTGGATATCCAACAATGCCGAGGTGTCATGGGTATATTTACCGCCGCTATCCAGCGAGCTACTCCCCGCCTCCAGCGTCACATTGCCGCCTTTGCCAGCTGAATCAAAGTCTGCCCCCTCCACCGTGAGGAGCGCCCCGCTCTTAAGCACAAGGCTTCCGTGAGCCGCCATGTAAATCGTGCCCCCCGTCGGGCCGCTCGCATTTACCGTACCGGTCACATTGATCGAGCCCTTGTCCGCCGATACCCGGTAGGTACCAGCCTTCGCATACCCATCCACCGTCACGTCACCCGAGCGAATACGGTAGTTACGGTAATAATCAAACGAAGCCTCGTTGAGGATTGTATCAAGCCATCTCGTACTGGAGAGGCTCCCCACGTCGAGCGTAAACGAGCCGGAATCGCCATTGGAGCCCGCGCTGCCGTCCAGCGTGCCAGCAACGGAAAACGTTCCGTTAATCGCGCTCACTGCCAATGTGCCAGCATCGCCGCCACCGGTTTTGGCCGCCACGCGAACGCTACCCGACGAACCAATCACAACATCACCTTTATCGGCCGAAAGCGTTACCGTGCCTCCATCGGTATAGGCCGTCGCGCCGTAGAAACCTTTTGCCACCCCGCCGACATCGAGAGTTCCGCCCACATCCACGCTGCCGCTAATGGCATGCAGGGTCAAATCGCCGCTCGGCAAGTAAATCCCGGAGTTCACGGATACGCCTTGCGCTTCGAGCACCAAAGCCGCCCCCAAACCAGCGTAGCTTGTATTCGCCGTTCCGCCATTGGATGTAACCGACAGAACTGCATCCGATTTGATCGTTTCATTACTGCCTTTTGCACCGGACACCAAGGGTGTTGCCAAGTTCAAATTTCCCCGTGTATAGAACTCACCACCTCCAGTTGCCACAATCGCTTCCGATGCGTTCAGCGTCACCGTCCCATACTGACTAACAATCAGCTCGTTGGCTCCAAGCTTAATCACATTTGCATTAAAGGTGAGACCTCCCGCGAGCGTCGAACTCTGACCATCAACATCCGCCGGAGCCGATGCGGCAGAACTGTTGTTGAGCAGAATCGTCTTTGCGGTAAAGGAAACAGCCCCTTGATTGAATCCGCGAATTTCAGCGGCTTGCAAACTCAAGTAGTTATAATTTGAACTCCCGATTTCTCCTTCCCCGTATAGGTCAATGGAAGAATAACTTACCAGTGACAACTCCTTGGCGGAATTCATTAGCGAACTAAGGGCATTGCCCGAGAGGATCAGCCCAGTGGTCACCTTGCCCCCGGTCGTTTTGAGATCCGACGCGCCTTGATTGCCAAATTCAAGACTGATCTGGCCACTGTGCAAAGCAATGGAAGTAGCGTCCAGGATCGCCCCGGAATCCAGCGACATGCCAGCCGCCGAATCCAGCGTAAGTCCCACCGCGGTAAGACGGGCTCCTTTGCCAATCACCACCGATCCCGTGCTGGCGCTTGTCACCTTATTCCGGCTTACGCTAGCTGATTCGCTCACAGACGCGCGGACCACCGCCCCGTTACCACTCACCGAAATCGTATCAACACCGCCCGCCAACGTCCCTTTTGCCACGATTTCCGCACCCTCCGCAAGCGTGATACTTTCGCTGGCAGCAAGAATGATATCCTTTCCGGCAAGAGCCGATCCGTTATTGTCTACGGTCATCGTCTCGGCGGTCACGGTCACAGCGCCATAAGTGTCCCGCGTACCGCCAATCAAGAGGCTGTCGGCATTGATTGAATTAAGAACGCTAGTCGTCAGCAAGAGGGTTCCCGGCGAAACGGAAACGCTTTCTCCCGAAATCAGGATATCGCTCAAGCTGCTGATATCAACTTGGCTACCACGCCCACCAGTGGGAACGGTTGCCGTAATCGAACCCGACCACCCCAGCGAGCTAAGCGCGGAAATCACCAGCGTGCCCGCGTCCTTGGGGAGCCGGGGCGTCGTAGTCGAATTGCCTGCAGCCACCCCTGGAAAATAAGTATTGGCCGAGTAATCGGTGTAGGCAGCGCGAGTGCGAACCACTTCTGAGGAAGCCACCTCAAAACTCACGTAAGTTTTTCCAGCCGAGGAAGAGCTGCTGTAACTATTCGAGTAATAACCTGAAACAATATAGGAACCATCCGAGTTCTTCACCGAAGTCACCGTCGGCGAATTGTTCGATAGCGTCACTAGATAAGCACCGCTCAAGAGCGCGTAACGTGCGGGCATGAGCGTATAATACCCCGCCGGCAGCTTGCCACATCCACTCAGGTATACCGTTTCGCCAACTTTCAGCGATGCGCTGACGTACCCGGAATCCGTACTATAGTAATCGGTATTTGAGGTATTATAGGCCGTTGTCGCTGCATAGCCTAGCTTGTATGATGGGATAATAGCATAACTGCTGGTTGAAAGCAGGACATCCTTGGAACCGCCCGTTCCCGAGACAAATTGATAGGCGTAGAGATCGCCGCCACCGCTTAGATCGACCGTCGCTCCCGATTCGCTGTTGATATTCGTTCCGGAAACATTGACCTTCTTGGCCGTCGGACCACTGCGGGTAATATTGGTGCCGCTGGGATCGATCCATTGCGAATCGCTCGAAACAACGCCGTAGGGAATCGTCTGGCCATTCGCCGAAACGGACGTAACGCTGCCTGCCAGCAATGTCACCGTATCGCAGGCTACATAGCTTTCACCCGAAATCGCATCAACGGAAAGTCCTGTCACCGCATCCACGGGCGCACTTTCCACCCCATTCCAACCAAGATTGATCGTCCCATTCGGAGCGCGAAGAACGCCGCCTTGACTGATGACAGAAGCGTAAATATTAATTGAGCCACCTGCCGATAGCGGCACTGCGCGCGTTCCAGAACCCGCGATCGTCACGCTACCTTTGACCCCGCCGTGGTCGTACGCAACAACGGTAAAGCTGGTTTCAGACGGAGGATAGATCTGGCCGGCGCGCAGATAAATATCACCTGCGACATCCAGCGTTCCTGAACCGCGGATATCGCCGTTATCCGCAATGAAATTGGCCTGTCCGATATCGCGGAGCGTCAAGTCGCCCACGTCGATAAGCGAGGCACTTACCGTCAGGACGCCTGTTCCGTAGGTGGGCGAGTAGAGATTCTTGGCATCTTTCCGCGCGGCATAGTCGCTCGCATACTCAGTTTGCGTTTCCGTTTTGTGCAGCACATTACCGCCAATGGCCACATAGGGAGCGGTGAGCTTGACCGCCCCCGTTGCGTAGAGCACGCCGCCGCTGGCCAACGTCAGGCTGCTGTTGGCTGTGAGCGTCACGTCGCCCTCAAAAAGGAGCGAGCCTTTGAGCGTCAGTGAGTCAAACCCACCGGCCGCATAAGTATCCACGGTAAAATGTCCGAGGCTGTCCATCGTCGCCCCATTGGGATCCTCCACCGCGACACCGCTGGCGATCGCCATGCCCACCGTGATGCCCGAGGTATAATAACTGGGCGCGATTTCCGCACCACTCTGCGTGATCACCAGCGTGGGATAGAGCGCGCTGGCAAGGGTCGATGAAGAGGCCGCCGTGTCGTAATAACCCGATGAAATCACTAGCGATCCACCATCGGCGGACCTCCCGCCAGCGGCACCCAGTAGCGTCGCATCGCAATAAAGCATCTGCCCTCCCTTAAGCGTGATCGTCCCCCCATCGCTCTCAACCACCGTGTCGTAAACCCGCTTTGCCGCAACAGCCCCATCAGGTGAAACTCCAGAATAGCTTCCTGGCAACTCCAGCGTTCCATGCGCTCCCGAAACATTCAACACGGCACCCTCGCACGCCACAACATTTCCACTCACCGCAATCGAGCCACCAGAAAGCACGGCCCCGATCGAATCTCCACGCCCGTAATCCACTACCATCACCGCGCCCGAGGCATCCAACACCGCATGAGACCCAATCACCACCGTGGCAAGGGCATCGGATGTGTTATTATAGATTGATGTTGAATCCGTCGCCCCGGAAACCGCGATCGATCCGCCATGCGCATAGATACTCCCTTCCACGTCTACCGTTTGCCCACTTAAATTCACGCTTCCCCGGTACCCGACATCGATGGAGGCCCCTTCCTCCATGACGAGTTCTCCGCGAGCAACCAGCGGATTCGCCTTGGTAGTATCCTTCACACCGGCCGCCTTGAACGTCAGGGATACCGCCGCGCGAAGCGAGTCCTCCAGTTCAACAGTTTTCCAAGTTGCAGCGCCATCGGAACCCAGCACAATCATATGACTGGATACCTTCGGAGCAATCGTGGCTCCCGCGGCAATGGCTACCGCTGGAGTATAGACATATTCCCCGTTCTCATCGACTTTCGTCGCGCCCGTGGCGGGATCCGTCACCGCTCGGCCCAGACCTGTCAGCGTAAAATTGCTGAACCCACCTGAATTGAAGAAATCTGAACTGAGCCAGAGCGTATCCGCGTCATTCGGATCGCTCCCCCCGACTTGAATCAGCGTGGTAAGGATGTTCAGCGTGCCGCCGCTATTCGCCGCCCAAACGCTAACCGTCGATCCCTCTAGGACCGTAGTGCTTCTGTCGTTGACCGTCGTTTTCTTGACACCGCCGTAACCCAGCAGCGTCGCGCCTAGGTGAAGCTCACCCCCCACGAGAGCCGTCAAGCCCGGGTCGCGCCCCGCTTGAATCGTGATCGAACCGCCAGCCCCATACTTCGTTTTGGACGCTGCGCTGATGGATACCCCGCCGGAGACATTGATCTCGCCACCATCCTCAAGGTTCACATTAAACCCTTTAATCGTAACCGAACCGCCGCCAATAGTGTAAGGAAGCGTACTCGCCCCCCCCGAGCCCACGCGATCATCCACCGTCAACCCCGAGGCATCTAATACAGCAGAAGATCCGAGAACAAAGTTACCGCGGGTGGAATCGGCTCCGGGCGTGGAAGTAAGCGATGAGATACCCGCGAGCGTCGGCGAATAGTCGTAAACCGTAAAGTTCATCGCCCCACCGGCAATTGCAACTTTTCCATCGATGGTGATATTCGCCGCCTGGATATTCAGAGAACCGCCTGCGGCCGCAGTAAGCGTTGTGCTCGAAGGAATGACAACATTACCGTCACTGTTGTTGATCGACACATTGCCAAAGCCGTTCTCGTTGATGAGATTCGAGGAGAGAAACACCGCCTCACGCCGGTCCTCTCGCAATGCCACGGCTTCGCCCGAGGCATCAAGCGCAAAAGCATCCGCCGCTGTCAGGCTCGACGCATCGGCGATCACAATCTCCGGCATGATCGCCATCGATGACGCACCGCCACCCAACTTGGCGGCCAAGGCGGGAGACGCCCATACATAGCTGCCGCTGGAGGTCTCCACTTGCGCTTGGAGGGATAACGTCAAACTGCTGGAAGTCGGCGCGTTGTTGCGCTGTTTTTCTCCCGTAACGGTGTTGCCATACATCTCCCCATCCAGCACCATTCCCAGCGATGTTATCGTGACAGCGCCGCCATTGCCTCCCTCGATATAGCCCGACTCATAATGCCTGCCGCTGATCAGCGAGCTGCTATAGGTACTGCTAATTCCCCATTTGGAATGCGTCTCGGTAAATCCTGAATAAATCGCATCATAGACAATATCCGCCGCCGCATCGGAAATATCATAGATATTGCCGCCGCTGATCAAGCGAGAAGTCTTAACTGTCGCGCCCGTATAGGAAATCCACCCACCGGAAACATCCAGAACGGAGCCTTTTTGCAACACAACCGACTCGCCAGCGCTGATGGCGATGGTTCCGCCGTTGATGGACAGTTCAGCCACGGTGCGCCCGATCAAATCAACATAGCCATCAATATCCGCCACCGAGGTCCCGTCGGTTGCATCTACGTTGACGGTCTTGCCAAGCAATACTCCACTGCGCTGCACCGTGTGGTCCGCCAATTCCGAAGTCGTCAGCTTTATCGAAAGGATATTCTGCAAAACCGAAGCACTGACGCCAGTCAAACCGGCCACATAAATAGTTGCTCCCGCATCGAGGTAAACCTGACCGCCTGAGGTCTCGAATGTCGAGGTGTATGGCATCGAACTAGTCAACAAATTCCATTCACCAGCGCTCAAGGTTACGCCTGCGCTGAGCGTCGTTGCCATGAAATTGACCGCGGACCCGGTAGTGGAAGCCCCCGGGGCATATATCAGCGAATCTTTGCCCAGATAGATAACGCGACCTTGGATGTTAACGATCGAAGTCAGCTCTAGACTTGCCGTCTGCTTGGTCGTTGTACTGTCTACCTCCGGAACAATCGACGTTACGCTACCCTCGCCCAGCGTAACCACACCCGTGGACCGAGGAAGAAAAGCCACGCCCGTCGAAGAACTCGCGGACTGTGAAATGCAGTCATAGTCAGCTAAAAGATCAACGCGGCCGTTGAGCGAAACCGAGGTAGTGCAATAAATCACCCCCATCTGATCGACGGCCATGCCCGCCATGGTTACGCCAGCGCGGGGGGCGTAAATCAGGCCGGTTTCTGCGTTTTCAGCCGTTCCGTTACTTTCACCAATATAGACGTCCACCCCGCGAAGCGTGGAATCGCGCTGACTATGCGCGGCGAACCCCACTTGGAGCCCTGCTGCAAGAATCGTTTGTCCATCTGGTGTCGAGATTACTCCCGAATTGGTGACATTAGCGCCGATAAGGATCACCTTGCCGCCCACGTTATCGGACGTCGTAGGGCAGGAGATCACCGCCCCCTCCTCCACCACGACGTTACCGCAACTAGTCGCATTGCCTGCGTCGTCCTTATAGTTAAACAGAAATTCGTAGCCGGAATTTACGAGGAGCCCAGTTTTGATCAAACTATCGTTGATGGGCACGGCCGAAGCCACCAGCGCATGGGTATTGACCTGGCTTCCCGCGCCAAAAATAACACCATTGTGGTTAATAATGTAAACCTGCCCCTCGGCCTTGATGGAGCCAAGGATTTGCGAGGGAACACCCGAGGGATCGCTGACTTTGTTAAACGCGATCCAATCGCCGACGCCGGTTCCGCCAGCGGTTTGGTTGAAGTAGAGCGTCGTTTTTTTCCCAACGTTAAAGCTGTTCCAGTTGAGAATGGCATTTTGTGCCGTCTGGACAACCGTGACAGTTACGCTTCCGTCCGATGCAGTCGTCTCCGTTGGCGCATGTGCTCCGGTCCATCCCAAGCTTGTATTCGTCACCAATCCGCCGGTAACTAGTCCGTTGGCAACGCTACTGGAAGCAGAATTCGCGGCGGTTCGTGCGCTTGCCTGGGAAGTCCGCAACGATTGGAGCGCCTTGGTCGCCTTGGAAAGCGCATCCTTGGCCCGCTGTGCCGTGGCCGATGTAGTCGCCGAAGTGGAGTTGGCGGCACTGGAGGCGGAGTTGCTGCTGGAAGACGACGAAGAAGAAGAGGAGGAGGAAGAACCGCCAGTCGACCTCAGAATATCGCGCGCCTCCGCCGTCATCGTAAAGGTGACGCCGATCCCAACCGCCGTCATTAATACGGCGGATGGGAAAAGGTTATCAAACAACCGGGCGGGCGCGCGCATGAATCCTTACTTTTGAGGCTTGGAAAGGAGTCCGGAAAGAGCAAGTTCGTTCACGGAGAACTGATGGCCTTTCATGAGATCCGAGAGATACGCCTGGCGGGTGGAACGCGAACGCTCCAGCCGGAGTTGCTCTGCAAGGCGAGAACGCACTTCGTCTAGCGACGCTTGGCGGGATTCCTTGACGTCCAGGACCTTCATTATATGCCAGCCGTCGCTCATGCGAATCGGCTCACTAACGGCGTTCTTGGCTAGATCCACCACCTTGGCCCGGATCTCCGGTTGCAGAATATTCTCGGAGAGCCAGCCTAGTTCTCCGTTGTTCTTATAGGTATTTTTATCGTCACTTTGCGTCAGCGCAAGAGCCCCGAAGTCAGCATTCGCTTGCTTCAAGCTTTTCCTCACCGCATCGAGTTTCGGATTCGATTTATCGCCCGCTTCCCCCTTTGTCGTGGCGATATAGATCTGCGCTAACTTGTACTGGCGCGGAACGACTAGCGCCGTCTTGTTCGCATCGTAGGCCGCCTTGAGATCCGTCTCAGAGGGATATTGGTCATCCGGCTTGGATACGGATTGCAGGTAGCTTTCCACAACCACGTTGTCGCGCGCTTTATCTATTAGGGCCACCGTGGAGGCCTGTTTGTCCCACTGCTTGGCCTTGGCTTCTTTCAGCACGAGCTGCTGAGCCAGGAGCACTCGCACGCTCTGGTTAAGCGTCGCCGGATCGCGCAGTAGCGTCTCCTTGTCCCGGGCTGGAAGATTATCGATCATGCTCTGGACGTCGCCTGCGTGAATCTCGATGTCGTCCACGCGCGCGATGACCGCGTTGTCGTCGGCCAGGGCGATACCTTGAACAGCACCGATGGCGGCGATCACTAGAATGGCAGAGCGAATACTTGTATTTTTCATGGCTTAATTTTTTGGTCGGTCAATTTGTCCTGGAAGTCCTGCACATAGCTCTCGAGCTTCACCCGCGTGGTGCCTACAAACGGTTCCCTGGCACCCATGGCTTCACCCAAACCCATCCTTTCGTAGCGGCGCAAAATTTCGATCGCGAGCTTGTACATCTCCGCGTTCTTCGTCTTTTGCTCGGTCGTGGTCCGATCGAGCGCAATCTTTTCACCCTCCAGCTTTTTCCGCTCCGCTTCCTTGCTTTGCGCTAGAACCGTCGCGGCCTGCAAGTTGGCCTGGCTGCGGTCGAATTCCCCCCGAAGCTGATCCAGCTTTGCCGTGACCGCGGTCAATTTCGCCGTGAGGTCGTCCGCATTTTTCTTGGCGGCATCGCGGTCCTCGTTTGCCCGCTGCGCGAGCTGCTTCACGTGCGAGTCCAACTCCTTGTTCTTAGCCTCCAACTCCGTCTTGGCGGCTTGCAGGGAGGCATTGTCATTCTGCGCCGTGCGCAACTGCAGCATCGTGTTGCGGAGCGTTTCGCGCAGCTTTACTTCAGCAGTGTTGGGTTGATCTGCAGCCTGGAGTTGAACGCCCAAGAAGAGCGTCCCCAAGGCAACCCAGGTGAATAGTCGATTTCGTAACATGGCTAGAATTTCGCGTTAATATCCAATTGAATGACGTCCTCCTTGTAGGCGGGACCGGCGATGCTGTCGGCGCTCATCCAGCGCAACGCGACCCAAACGCGCTTGGATAGCCCCAAGCCGCCGCCGAGCGTAAATCCTTTCAAATTCGTGCCGCCACCGCCGAAATCCGAATCGCAAAATCCGTCGATGACCGCATCGCTTTCCACATACCGGTAGCCAACGTTTACGTTCCAGTCCCACCGCTTTTCCAGCGCGGGATGGCCGAAGTTTAGGTTCACAAGCCAGCCGAGATTACCTCCGTCGTAGTCGCCAAGCGATCTGTAGGACTTGTCGCCGCTCCGGTTGTTGACCGCGATGGAATCGATCGAGCGCCAATCCCAGGCAATATTTTTAACCACCTCGCCCGTCAGCGCGATGTGAAATGGATCAAACCCCGCATAGTCCACCTGGCCCGTCAGAGCCACATCGCGGAATTTCGATGCGAGTCCGTAATACTGGTACTGATACTCGTCGCCATAGTTGTTGGCCGAAGTCGCCTTGATGTCCCGCAGCGCCATGTAGGTGTTGCCCTTTTGGGCAAACGTCGGCCGCAGGTTGTCGGTGTCCCCAATGTCCGCCGTGCTCAGCGGCGTGAACGGATCGGAGAGTTTTCCCGATACATTCTGGTACATATAGTATGCGACCGCCGCTTTTGCATTCCAGTCTTTGGTGATTTTGATATCCGTTCCGAGCTGAAAACCTTCCAGCCATTTGTCGCGACTTGGAAATTTAGCGGGCTGGTTGCTGGCGAAGCTATAGTCGGTGTTGTAGACCGGGAACCCGCCCATGGTCAAATATGGCGTCACCCGCTCCCATCCGGTGTATTTGGCTTTCAGAACGCCGCCGTCAAACCCGAGGTCGTCCGCCCAAATCATCGACGTACTGAAGAACGGGTTATCAAAGCGCCCCACCGTTGCGGAACCATAGAAGTCGCTCAGGCTCTTGGGGGTCTCGTATTTCAAAAATGCGCGGTCGAGCCAGATGGAATATTTGCTGAAGTCGCCGCCCTGGTTGGAGGTAAACGAATTGACCCCGCCCAGCGTTTGGTTGGCGGAGACGGGCGAGTTCGATTCGCCTGTGCCGATGCGACCACCAAGCGTGAACCCTTCTCCCAAGTCCGCCTCGGCACCGGCACGCGCCCGCAAGCGCAGCCGCCAACGGTCCTGGTCGGCGTTGAGCTGCGGCGGGAAGTTGCTGCCTGAGGTGTCAAACGGGTTACCGGTGTTAATCTTGTTAAAATCCGGCAGGCCACCGGTGTTGTCATTGCCGTGAGGAAAGGTGTCGCCTTGGTAGCGGATGCGCAAATCGCCGAAGAGTCGCAAATTAGTCACCCAGCTTGGGAAGGTGCGCGGAGCGGCCCATTTTTCTTCGTACGCCTGCTTCATCACCTCCGAGCGCAGGTCGTCGCGAATCTCATCTTTGACGACTTCCGGAATATACGTGACGCGCACGGTATCGTCGTTGACCGGCTTCGCCGCGGCCGCCTGGCCTTGCGCCGCTTGCGCCACCTTGGCCGCTTCGTCCCGCGCGATCGCAGCATCGGCCTCGGCCTGCTGGATCAAATCCGCCGCGTCTTCCTTGGCCAGTACCCCGCGCTGCACCAGGCGGTTGATGAGGTTCACCGTCACGTTTTGCGAAGGCGACGGAACCGGGGCCGGAGCCGCTCCGCCCGTTGCCGCGGCAGTCGTCGTGAGGCTGGGCTCGGCTACCGGGGGCGCTGCGATCGCCAGCGGTTCTTCCGTTCCCAAAACCGGGAGCGCCGGAACATCGGCGGCTTCGGCCGGAAGCGCCGCCATGAGAAGCCATGAGGGAGCAATCACCATGGCGAGCCGCCGCTGGAACCGGCGTCGCAGATTTAGCTTGATCGCTCGAGGTTGTTTACTAGGCATATTCAGTATTTCTAACGTTGGGCGGAAATTCGCATAACGATCGGGGCAGGCATTCCGGCAGGCGGCGGCTCTTTGAGTTGGAGGCCGGTTAACGCGTCGGCAATCGCCTGGTCGAGCGCGGGATCGTTGGTCGGCTGCGCTTTGACGCGCGTGATACGCCCGGTGGTATCGGGCCAGACGCGCACTTTGATTTTAAGCAAAGCAGAGCGGGTTTTGGAGTTCTTACGCAGGGCTTCGGCGATGGAATTTTGCACCTGGGCCGCATACCACCCGTATTTGCTGCCGGAGCCCCCGGAACCTCCGCCGATCTGGCTTCCGTTGCCTTTGCCGCCAACTCCAAAGCCGTCCGAACTGCCATCACCTTTAATCCCCGTGGAGATTGGCGCCTCGGGCGGAGCTTCGTCCTTGGGCTTGTCCTCATTTTCGGCCACCGGGGCTTGGTCGATCATCTTCTCCTGCTGCTTCATCTCCTGCTGAGGCGGAGGCGTTGCCGCGGGCGGCGGAGGTGTGGGAGGCGGGGGCGGCAGCCGCACGGAGACCATCTCGGTGGCCTTGCGCGCGGCGCTTCCGCCTCCGGAAAGCTTTTTGCCGACCATCACGACAATCACGGCGGCAAATACCACGACGGCGGCTACCACCGTCACGCGGTGCTTGCCGAAAAACGTCTGCTCGTCCTCCGTCGATGGATCGTCGAAATTCATGATCTATTTTTCCCGGGTCTTGGTCGCAAGGCCGACTTGTGTAATCCCAACCCGCCCGAGCACATCCAGTACGTCCATGACGCCCTGGTATTGCGTAAGGCTATCCCCCTTAACCACGACAGGAATATCCGGCGTCGCGGCCTTGGCGGCCTGGAGCTTCTGTTCCAGTTCCTGCAACGTCACCGGGACCGTCCCGAGGGTAATTTTCCCGTTGTTATTGATGGTGACGGCCTGCGTCTTCGGCTTGCTCAAGGCCGGGGCCTGGCTGGCCTTCGGTAGGTTGACCTTCACGCCCTGCACGGAAGCCGTGCACATCAAAATGAAGATCACCAGCAACACGTACGCCAAGTCCAACATCGGCGTGATGTTGATATCGTCGTAGGGTTTGTCGTCGTTGACTTGCATGGCGCTTATTCCTTGTAGAACTCGGCCATGCGCGTGACGAATTCGTCGATGAAGACGTGCATGTCGCTTGTGGATTCCTTAACCCGCGTCAAAATATAGTTATAGCCAAAAAGCGCCGGGATCGCGACTGCCAGCCCCGCCACCGTCGCCAGCAACGCGGCGGCGATACCGGGCGCGATGGCGTTCACATTAACCTCGCCCGCGGCGGCCACGGCGGCGAACGTAATCATGACGCCCACTACCGTTCCAAGCAGCCCCAGGAACGGCCCGCCGGAGATGCATATTGTCAACAGCACAATCTTACTATTGACGCTCTGAATCTCCCGGACTAGGCCGCCATCCAGGGCGGCGCGAATCGCCTGGATGGAGCGTCCCGCCAAGCCCTTTCGCTGACCCACGCATTGATCCTCGGCCATGCGGTGCCGGATTTCGTCCACGCCCAAATGATAGATGCGATAAAGCGGTGCCTGACGCATCGCCCGCTGCGCCGGTTTGTCCACCCGCGTCTCCATGTTGCGGACCATCTCTGCGTGAGCGTCGCTATCATCCAGCACCGTAAGGTCTTTCGCAATATGCCGCCATTGTTGAAGGAAGAGCGCATTCCCCGCGTTGATGGTGTTGAGGTATTTCATTTTCGTAACCATCACGTACCAGCTAATGCACGACATCACCGAGAGGATGCCGATGACCACCCAGCCGTCCACCGATAGATTCTTAATGATGACCCCGAAATAGCCGCCGCTAAACCAGCTCGAGGTTTGCTCGTCTTCGCCGAAGGTCAGGCCCGCCTTGTCCCCACCGCCCTGCTGCACCGCCGCAAATTTCAGGAAAGATACCGGCCGTGCGATTTTTGAAATATTGAGCTCATCCAGTTCGCCCTGGAATCCAGCTTCCGCAGCGGTCGCGTCCGACGAGGTCGCCTCGGCATCGCCTCCCACCATCGCGTCGCTATTCATCCCCGGCAGCGCCGCGTCCAATTCCGAATACGGAGCGCCATCGAGGTAAAGCGCCAGCTTGCCGCTGCCCGCTGTCAACGCGAGGTGATGCCACGCTCCCGCCACGATTTCCGCTCCCGCAGGGCTCCGATGTGTGCCGCTTCCGGGCTGCGAAACTTCTACATAATAGCTATGGTTATCCATCCCTACGATGAACGCCTTCGCGCCTTCGCGCCGCACATAAATCACACCGCTCGATTGCGCCGTGGCGCTCTTCACCCAGGCCGACCATGTCACCTCGCCGCCGTCTTTCCAGAACAGCCCCGGAGCCGTCGGAATCTTGATCGCCGTCTTGCCGTCTAATTTCAGGCCCGTCCCGATCATCGAGCCGTCCACCGCCACGCCCGCCTTCTCCGCCGTCACACCCGAGGCCGAGGAATCCGCGGGAGGCGTCCCGTGTTCGCCAAAGTGCAGCACGAGCGCCGTGTTGGCATCAAAGGTGCCCTTGGCATCCTCGGTCCGCACTGCCTTGGGGCCGTTATTTCCGTAATAAATCCAAAAGGTGATTTGCGCTCCCGGCTTCACGTCCGGCACCTTTACCCACACAAATGCCTCTCCCATCAGCGCGTCCCATTTTTCAATGTGAAACGTCAGCGCTGTCTTGTCGTCGGCTGCGATGAAGCGAAGATCGGCCCCGTCATCCTTGGCTTGGTCAAACTTGAAATTGCCCTCGTGCAGCCGAACCAGTACTGGAACGGTCCCTGCCGGATCGCCAATCGCGATCCCCTTTTCGGTCGTATCCAGGGTGATCTTTTTCCGCGCCGTCCACTCGTCGTTCCACCAGGCATGGGCAAGCCCGCTCATCGTCAGCCATGCCAGCAGCACGGCCACGCCATATTTTTGAAATCGTTTTGCGTGATTCATAGGATCAATTAGAAGTCCGCCCAGAGGCGGAAGGTGTAGAGAACGTCATGCGGAGTAGTACTACCCACTCCTATTAGCGGAATTCCGAGATCAAAGGAGCCGTTCAAATGCTCGCCCACCCGAATCCGGCTCCCCACCCCCCAGCTCGCCAATGAATAGTGGGCCTCCTCGTCGGGAAGCGGATCGTGTTTATTGAGCGCCCCGCCCTCGGTAAAGACATACACGCGCCAGTCATCCACGTGCATCTTCACCCATTGCCCAAAAGACGGCGAGCGCAGTTCCACATTCCCCACCAGTGCGTTGTCCCCCATCGCCGCCGACTCCAGGTAGCCGCGTACCGTGGTCAACCCGCCCGCGCTAAACTGTTCGTTGGAGAGGAGCGGCTGATCGGAAATTTGCCCCTGCACTTTTCCAAAAACCTGGAACCCGCACGGCAAATCGTGCGTATGGGCAAGATCACCCCGAAAATAAATATAGTCACTGCGCGCATTGTAGCGGCTATTGTCGAACGAGCTCGGGCCGTCCCCCATGCCGCGGAAGTGCGTATTGATTGCGCCGTTGAATTCCGTCACCGACCCCTTCTTCACCCATGAAGCCCCGTAGCCGAAGCTGAAGGGACAATAGGTAATCGGCGTATCGTTGAGCACCCCCTCGGTAAACACGTTGTTTTCAAAATGCTTGTAGTCGATCCCAGCGTTAAACGAGTGGTAGAAATCTTTCCCATTCGGCAAGACCCAGGTCATATGCGGCCCCACGTACTCACCCTTGCCCGCGACATCGGTCGTTCCTAGCGTGGAAACATTGCTATCCTGCTTGGTCCCCTGGATCGTGAGGCTCAATTCCGGCACCTGCGAAAACCTCGCCGTATAGAACCCCGAAAACACCTTCACCTCGCCCACATCTTCCGGCCCCACCTGGACACTGGCCCCCACCGAATGATAGAGCTGCCACAGGTTGTCGTAGCGAATGGAGCCATTCAAACGCAGCGGTTTCGTGTCCGAGCTATAGCGATTATTTAGCTCAAGGCTGCCGTGCAGCGGGCGCGTATCCTTCACATCCAGATCGACATCCACCGTATTGGGCTCCGCTCCCGCCCGCAGCGACGGCGTGACCTGCATATCGGGGTTCTGATTGAGCGCCACGATATCCGCGGAAACCGCGTTGAAATCCATCACGGTGCCTTCCTTTAACGAAGGCGCCTGCTTTTTAATGTCACTAGGCAAAAAGTACCGGCTGTTCTTCACCCGAAGCCGCCCCACCGTCATTTCCGTAACCTGGAGGAGCACCACGCCATCCTGCACCTGCTGCTGGGGAATCTGTACCGTGACCGTTTGGAACCCGTTGTCGCGGTACGCCTTTTCCAGCGCCGCGCGGGCCAACTCCACATCCTTGTCCGAGCGTCCCGGCCCGAGATACCGGTAAACCGCCCGCTCCACATCGCGCCGGGGCAAGTGCGCCGCCCCTTCCACGCGATATTCTTTAATATACAGCCCGTCCTGCGCCTTCGCGGGAAGCGCTCCCGCCATCCACACCCCAGCCAGCGCCACGGCCGCCATCAATGCGCGACGTAGTTTTGGGCGAGTTGGTTGAGATAAATTCATGGGACAGCGTTGCCGTTTTAAGGCGCGGTCTTATCCCATTAGTTTAGCTATCCTCTCAAGTCATTGATTGTAACAATTCAATGGAGATGTAACAGTTATGTGACGTTTAGTTTCGTTGTCTGTCGCAAAGCCTAGCGGCGTTGTCACATACCGTAAAACAACACACCGGCCGGGGGCGCTTGTTTAACGTTTCGCTTCAAAACGGTCGTCGGCCACCGGGGGATTTTTCGCCGTTGCAAACCAGCCGATCCGCTCGGGTGCGAAGGCATCGAACGCCGGAACATACGGCTTGATATCCAAGAGCGGCGTGCCGTCGAGAACATCCACGTCGAGAATATGAATGCGGTTCCCCTCGATGCGCCGGACCCGCACGGACGAAATACCCAGCGGATTCGGGCGGCTGGGTGAACGGGTGGCGAAAATCCCGTGGGGCCGCGTATCCAAATAAGGCGTCACTTCCAGCCGAGCCTCGGCAGCCCGGTCGAACCAGTACAGAATCCAGATGCGGTCAAACCCCTCAAGGTCCTTCAGCCCGCCGGCGTACTCGGGATTCAGCTCAAGGGTTCCCTCGATACCGCTTGCAAACACCGGCTGAACCGGCGTTCCCGCGGCTTGCAGATGGGGCGAATGGATGACTCCGATCGATGTGAGTTTCATAATAGAACAGCTGGTTTATTGCCACCAGTGTAGCCGCCCCCGCGCCCCGGGTAAAACCCCAATCCCTCTGAAATTCGCCCGCGTTCCCCCCAAAAAAAGCGCTTGCAATCCGTTGATATTTTGGCATTTTTCCAAATATGCAAACACGAGCAGCCCGGAGCACCGAACTTCGCCCCGCCAACGAATACCGCGACGGGGCCGGGGTTTTCAAAGCCCTGGGCCATCCGAGCCGCCTCTTAATCGTCGACGTCCTAACGCGTGGTGAACGCTGCGTCGCCGATCTCACGGAGCTCATTGGCTGCGATACCTCCACCGTCTCCAGCCACCTTTCCGTGCTCCGGAATGCCGGGATTGTCACCGACGAGCGCCGGGGCCAGCAGGTTTTCTACCGGATCGCGGCCCCCTGTATTAAGAAAGTCTTCGGCTGCCTTGAGGAACTGCACGCCGCACGAGAGAAGAACCGCTGATTTTTATTTTCCAAATCTTTTTCCCTTTTTGCCAAACATCAAAACCTTACCCGACTCCATCCATCACCCATGAAAACGATCACCGTTACCGAACTCTATAAGCTTCTCTCTTCCGGAGAAGCCATCGACCTCATCGACGTCAGGACCCCGGCCGAGTACGCCGCCGTGCACGTCGCCGAGGCGCGGCTCGAACAGCTCGACGGCCTCGACTACGGCGCGCTCATCGCTTCGAAAAAAGGAAACTTGTCTTCGCCCATCTATATCCTGTGCCACAGCGGGGTGCGCGCGAAAAGAGCCGCGGCGCGCTTTTCCGAAGAAGGGTTTGAGGAAACCGTGGTCGTCGAGGGCGGCACCCAGGCCTGGGTAGACGCCGGGCTCCCCGTGGTGCGGGAGAAAAGCACCGTACTCCCGCTAGATCGGCAGCTGCAAATCACCATCGGATCGCTCGTCGTCATCGGCGTGCTGCTGGCGCACTTCGTCAATCCCCACTGGATCTGGCTTTCCGGCTTCGTCGGCCTCGGCCTGATCGTGGCGGGTACCACAGGCGTCTGCCCGATGCGAAGCCTGATCGCCCGGATGCCCTGGAACCAGCGCCGGGGTGGCGGCAACTGCTGCGGCGGGTCCTGCTGTTCCTAAACTCCAAACCACAAAAGTGACCTCTATGAGCGCAAAAAAAATAGTCATCATCGGCGGCGTCGCGGGCGGCGCCTCATGTGCAACCCGCTGCCGACGGTTGGACGAAACCGCAGAGATTATCCTCCTCGACCGCGGTCCCTACGTCTCGTTCGCCAACTGCGGCTTGCCCTACTACGTGGGCGGAGTCATCAAGGAAGAGTCAAAGCTGCTCCTGGCCAACGAAGCGCTCTTCCGCAACCGTTTCAACATTGAAGTGCGAACCCGGCACGAAGCGCTCGCCATCGACCGGGAGAAGCAGGAGATCGAAGTGCGCGACCTGGCCTCGGGCCGCGTGTACCGCGAACGCTACGACGCCCTAGTGCTTTCGCCCGGCGCCTCCGCCATCCGCCCACCGCTTCCCGGGATCGACCTCCCCGGCATCTTCGTCCTGCGTTCCATTCCCGACAGCCGCGAGATCCGCGCCTGGATCGAGGCCAAGCAAGCCCGCAGCGCAGTGGTCGTCGGCGGCGGCTTCATCGGCCTGGAAATGGCCGAGAACCTGGCTCACCGGGGGCTTTCCGTAACCGTGGTCGAAATGCTCAACCAAGTCATGCCGCCGCTCGACCCGGAGATGGCCCGCCCCATCCAGGAACACCTGGAAGCCCACGGCATCCGGATGGCGCTTGGAGACGGCGTGGCCGGTTTCGAGCAACCCCCCGGGGGGCAGCTCGCGGTCAAGACCCAATCCGGCGCGACCCACGCGGGCGACCTGGTCATCCTGGCCATCGGCGTGCGCCCGGAAAACGGCCTCGCCAAAGCCGCCGGGCTGGCGCTCGGGGAACGCGGGGGCCTCCGCGTCGATGACCAAATGCACACAAGCGACCCGCACATCTGGGCCGTCGGCGACGCCGTGGAAACACGGGACCTCGTCACCGGCCAGCCCACGCTCATTCCCCTGGCCGGGCCCGCCAATCGCCAGGGGCGCGTCGCCGCCGACGTCATTTGCGGCCGCGACTCCCGGTTCCGCGGCGTCCAGGGAACCGCCATCTGCGGCGTCTTTGACATGGCCGTCGCCAGCACCGGAGCCAGCGAAAAAGCCCTCAAGCGCGCGGGCATCACCGACTACGAAAAAATCTACCTCCACCCGGCCCACCACGTCGGCTACTACCCGGGGGCCAAGCTCATCAACCTCAAGGTCCTCTTCCGCAAATCCGACGGCCGCATTCTCGGCGCCCAGGCAGTGGGCGAAGCCGACGTCGCCCGGCGCATCGACGTCATCGCCACGGCCATGCAGTTCGGCGGCACGGTCTACGATCTCGAACAGGCGGAGCTTTGCTATTCCCCGCAGTTTGGCGGAGCCAAAGACCCGGTCAATTTTGCCGGGATGATCGCCTCCAACGCCCTGCGCGGCGACAACCCGCTGGCGCACTGGGACGACCTCGCCGCCGACGGCACCTTCCTTCTGGACGTACGCGACCCGGATGAATTCCAGGAAGATCACCTCGAGGGAGCCGTGAACGTTCCCCTGCCCGAGCTGCGCTCCCGCCTGGGCGAACTACCCGCCGACCGCGAGATCCAGGTCTACTGCCGCGTGGGCCAGCGCGGCTACTACGCCACGCGCATCCTGCTACAGAACGGTTTCCGCGCCAAGAACCTTCCCGGCGGCATCCTCACCCACCGGCAGATCGCGGCGGCCAGCAGACCCTAGCCATCATCAGCGAAACTTGACATGGGGAGCAAAGAGCGGATCTATTGCTTCCCATGTCCGTCATCACGCGCCTCTTACTCCCGTTCTTCGGGGTCTTCGCGGCCCTGACCCTTCTCGCCACCCCCGCCGCCTGGGCGAAACCGGCCAACACCACCACATCGAGCCTCCCCTTCAGCGTTCGGTTCCAGGGCCGGGAGAAATTCAACCAGCTGGCCGAAAAAGCCGCCCGGGAAAACTGGCGCGAGCTGGAGATCGGCGACCGCGTGGCCACCGTGGGCCGGGCGCTCGTCGGTACACCCTATCTATCGCACACCCTGGAGATCGACGACCGCGTCGAAGCCGTTTCGGTCAACTTCAACGGCCTTGATTGCTGGACCTTCTTTGAAACCTCGCTCGCCTTCGCCCGCATGATCGAGGAACCGCGCGAGAACTGGACGCCCGAAACGCTGCTCCGCTACATCGAGCTCGACCGTTACCGTGGAGGCACCTGCACCGGCTCCTACCTCTCCCGGCTTCACTACCTTGAAGAATGGTCCATCGACAACGAAAACAGGGGCCTCGTGCGCGACCTCACGCGCGCGCTCGGCGGCGTGAAAATGCCGCATCAAGCCTCCGAAATGACCCACGGCTGGAAAGGATACCGCTACATGCGCGCCAACCCCGCCCTGCGCGACGGCATCGCCCGCATGGAAGCCCGCGTCACAGAATTGCCCATGTACGGCATCCCGCTCGGCCGCGTGAAATCCGCCTCCGCGAAAATCCACAGCGGCGACATCATCTGCATCATCTCGAAAGACGTCGGCAGCTACGTCGCCACCTCACACGTCGGCCTGGCCATCCGCGACTCTGCGGGGAGGGTCCACTTCATGCACGCCTCCTCGCCGCGCAACTACGGCAAAGTCGTCGTCGATGACACCATCGACGGCTACCTGCGCCGGTACAAGCACGACGTCGGCATCATGGTCGTGCGGCCCTTGAAATAGAGCCCCCGCCGTCGACCCCGGGGAAAGAGCAGTTCCAGAATCCGATTGCATCTGAGACTGTTTCTCAACTAGATTAACCCCCATGAAGTCCCACGGCCATGAAGGGCATTGCGGTTGCCATGACCACGGCAAGCGCGCCACCCCGCCCCAAGAAACCCTGCTCAACCCCGGCGCAAGCGGCGAAGTCCAGACCACTCTGAAAGTGGCCGGAATGGACTGCGCTGACGAGATCAAGGCCATCGAAGACGTCCTGGACCCCCTCCCCGGCGTACGCGAGCTGCGGGTCAACTTAATGGCCGGGAAAGTCACCATCTTCCACGGCCAGAGCGTCACCCCCGAGGCCCTCATCGCCGCCATCGCCACCGCCGGGCTCAAAGCCGCACCGGAGAACCACGAAATCGCCGACAACAAACTTTCCCGCCGCGTCTCCGTCGCCCTCTCCGGCCTCTTCACCGGCGCGGGCCTGCTGCTGGAGTGGTTTTACAAAGGCCCCGAGGCCCCCATGGACGCCGCCTTTGCCATCGGCATCGTCGCCGGGTGGTGGTTCATCCTCCCCAAGGCCTGGCAGGCGCTCAAACGCCGCTCGCTCGACATGAACGTCCTCATGAGCGCCGCCGTCCTCGGCGCGCTTTCCATCCACCAATGGTCCGAGGCCGCCGTCGTCTGCTTCCTCTTCTCGCTTTCAGAACTGCTCGAAGCCCTCAGCCTCGCCCGGGCGCGCAAGGCCGTGCAGGCGCTCATCAAGCTGACCCCCGAAACGGCCCTCCTCCAACAAGGGGCCGACTTCCGCGAAGTCCCCGTCGAGCAGATTCCCGTGGGCTCAGTCATCGCCATCCGGCCCGGCGCGCGCATCCCGCTCGACGGCGTCGTTGAAGCCGGGACCTCCGCCGTCGATCAAGCCCCCATCACCGGCGAATCCATGCCCGTCGACAAAGCCCCGCAAGACACCGTTTACGCCGGGACCATCAACGGCGCGGGCTCGCTGGAGATCCGCACCTCCAAGCCGTACACCGACACCGCCATCGCCAAGATCATCCACTTGGTTGAGGAAGCGCAGGCGCAGAAAGCCCCCTCGCAGCGCTTTGTCGATACCTTTGCCCGCTACTATACCCCCGCCGTCATGGCCGCGGCGCTCGCCGTCATCCTCGCCCCACCGCTGCTTTTCGGCGGTGCATGGGGCGAATGGTTCTACCGCGGGCTCGTCCTGCTCGTCATCGCCTGCCCGTGCGCACTCGTCATCTCCACGCCCGTTTCCATCGTCTCCGGCCTCACCGCCATGGCCCGCCGGGGCGTCCTCATCAAAGGCGGCGCGGTGCTCGAAGCCGTTGGCCGCTTGAACGCGCTGGCCGTGGATAAAACCGGCACCATCACCGAAGGCAAACCGCGCGTCACCCGGGTCATCCCGCTCAACTCCAAGACCGAGGCGGAAATCCTCCGCATCGCCGCCGGGCTCGACGTCCACTCCGATCATCTCCTTGCCCAGGCCGTAGTCCGCTACGCCGAGGAAAAAGCGCACACCTTCCCGCGCGCCGAGAACTACCAGACCCGAGCCGGACGCGGCGCCGACGGCACCATCGACGGCCACCACTACTTTGTCGGCAACCACCGCTTCACCCACGAAATGGCCGTCTGCTCCGACGAGATCGAGCGCCAGCTCGCCGAGATCGAGAACGACATGCAGTCGGTCGTCGTCGTCGGCCACAAGCCGCATGACTGCTGCAAAGGCGAGGTCCTCGGCATCCTGGCCGTGGGCGACGCCGTCCGTGCGAACGCCCCCGAGGCCATCGCCGCGCTGCACCGCATGGGGATTAAGAAAATCGTCATGCTCAGCGGCGACAACCAGCGCACCGCCAGCGCCATCGCGAAAAAAACCGGCATCGACGAAGCCTACGGCGACTTGCTGCCGGAGCAGAAAATCGAAAAAGTTCGCGAACTGATCACTCACTCATACCACGTCGGCATGATCGGCGACGGCGTTAACGACGCCCCGGCCATGGCAGCGGCCACCGTCGGCATCGCCATGGGTGCGGGTACCGATACCGCGCTTGAAACGGCAGACATGGCGCTCATCCAGAACGACCTTGGCAAAATCGCCGACGCGATTCGCCTTGGCGAGCGGACGCTCTCCATCATTCGGTTTAACATCGGCTTTGCGCTGGGGCTCAAGGTGCTATTTATCGCCCTCGCCCTCAGCGGCCACGCCTCGCTATGGATGGCCATCACCGCCGACACCGGCGCGACGCTGCTCGTCATCGCCAACGCCCTGCGCCTGCTCCGGCACAAAGGCAAGTAATACGATTAAAGCCAAAAGGCATTAAGTCTCACGCAAAGGCGCAAAGAAGAGACGTACATGCCTTCTTTGCGTCTTTGCGTGAAATATCTTTCCCTTACGCTTTCTGCACGAGCTTCTCGAGGAGTGTCTTGCGATCCTCGGCTTTGTTATTCTGGCTGCCGTGAAGCAGGGTCATGATTTCCCGCTTCATCCGCATGAACTCCGGCTCAACCTTGAGATTGAGCGTCCTTTCATCCCGTCCGAACGGCACGGCAATGTCGCTGATAATCCGCCCCGGGCGCGACGAAAACACCAGGATACGCGAGGAGAGAAAAATAGCCTCCTCCACGTCATGCGTTACAAAAATGATGGTCGTTTTTTCATACTGGCTTAAGAGCGCCAGCATCTCCTGCATCTCCTCGCGGGTCTGGGCGTCAAGCGCGCCAAAGGGCTCATCCATCAGCAGAATCTTCGGCTGATTCACCAGCGCCCGCGCAATGGCCACGCGCTGCTTCATCCCGCCCGAAAGCTCGCGCGGATAGGCATCGTAGAAATCGTGGAGCCCCATCAAATCAAGCAGAAAGTACGAGCGCCCCACGAGCCTCATGATCTCGGCTGTCGTCTGTTCGCCGGGCCGGAAATTCGCCTTCAGCCCGAGGCTGAACTGCACATTTTCCAACACCGTCAGCCACGGAAAAAGCGTGTAATTCTGGAACACCATGCCGCGGTCGGCGCCCGGCCCGCGCACTTCCTTTCCGTCGAGCAGAATACGCCCGCCGGTCACTTCCTCCAAACCGGAGAGCATATAGAGCGTCGTCGATTTTCCGCAGCCCGAAGGGCCCACGAGGCTAACAAATTCCCCATCGCCCACTTCAAACGAAGTCGGGCACACCGCCTGCACCACGCCCTTGCGAGTCGCGTAGGCTTTTTCGAGGTCTTGAACTTGGAGTTTCATCGTTTGGTGGTATCAGCCCATTGGAAGAGCCGGGCGTTGATTCTGCGCAGAAGGATGTCGATCGTCAGGCCGATCACACCCAGAAGGATCAGGTAAACGAAAATCTTGGGCGTTTGTAGGAAGCGCGAAAACTTCAAAATCCGGTAGCCCATGCCCTCATTGGCGGCGATCAGCTCGGCCACCACCAGATACGTCCAAGCCCACCCGTTGCAGAGCCGCATCACGTCGAAAATGCCCGGCATGGCCGCCTTGAGGAGCACTTTACTGACAATCTCGCCCCGCTTCGCGCCCATCGTGTAGCTGACTTGCAGCAGTTCGTAGGGAACGCGGCGCACTTCATCCGCCACCATCAGCACCATCTGAAAAAAGGTGCCGATAAAAATCAGCATGATCTTGGCCAGCTCCCCGATCCCGAAAAGCAGCATCAGCATCGGGATCAGCGCGGGCACCGGCACGTAGCGGATGAACTCCGCCAGCGGCTGCACCACGCTTTCGGCGATTTTATAGGACCCCAGCAGCAGCCCGATGGGCAGCGCCAATACGGCGGAAAGCAGGAACCCGGCGGTCACGCGGATGAAGCTGACCTTGATATCCGTCCACATATTGTCGTCGTCCAGCAACTGCACGAACGTCGTCCAGACCTTCTCCGGCTGAGGCAGAAAAATCTTGTTAACGAAGTCCTGGTGGCTGAGCCATGCCCAAAGCGAAAACAGAGCCAAAAAGCTCACAACCGTCAGCGTTTTGTACCCCCATGCCGGAATGTCTTTGCGCAGATCGAACCAGTGGGCGCTCTGGCGAACTTTGCGCGGTGGAGTCACCGGCGGCGCCGGCGCTGCGGGGGGAGCGACGTTGATTTCTGTGGTCATGAATTTTTCAGCCAGAAGTGAAGGCGGGCCCTTATCTGGAAAAGCCCGGGCCCGCCTTCGGGTTTGGTTGGAGAGTAAGGTTACTTTTGCGCGGCGGCCGCGGCCTTTACATAGGTCGCATCCAGCGCGGGTCCAAAGTTGGGGACCGTCTTGATCTGGCCCGTCGCCTTGAGGAAATCCGCAATGGTTTTACCGCTGCCATAGAGCGAACTGTCTTTATCGGTTTTTTCAAACGCGGCCACATTCAGCTTTTGGTCAGCGAATTTGCAGCCGGGCATAAACACTTTATAGTCAGACGGCTTTTGTTCAACCACCTTTGAGATGATCGCCACCGCCTCGTCTTCGTTGGTCTTGATGAATTTATAAACATCAAACCACGCATCGACGACCTTCTGCCATTCCGCCGAGCGGTCAGCGAGCACCTTCGACTGCACCACGAGCAGATCGGGGATGAGGTAGGGGATGTCAGCCGAGCTGAAGATCATCTTCCCCTTGCCCTCGCGTTGAGTTTGCGAGAGCCACGGTTGCCAGACCACGGCAGCGTCCACCTTGCCACTCAGGAAAGCCGCGGCAGCATCCGGCACGGTCATGTTCTTGTACTTGATGTCCTTCTCGGTCAGCCCGTTCTTCTCCAGCGCCTTGAGGAGCAGGAAGTGATCGCAGGTTCCCAGCTCAGTGGCCACTGTCTTGCCCTTCAAGTCCTTCACTGAAGTCACGCCGGGCTTGGCAAGCAGGCCGTCATTGCCCCAGGAGTAGTCGTTGACCAGAATGGCCGTCAGCTTCACCCCCTCGGCCAGCGGGGCGACAGTGTCGCTCCAGGTCTGACAGTTAGCGTCGATTTGGCCCGTGTTAAGGGCGTTGAGCGAATCAGTGTAGATCGGGAACCAAACAAGTTCCACATCCACCCCGTGTTTCTGGAAATAGCCCTTCTCCTTGGCGATCTGCCAAGCCGTCCACGACGGGTAATCGCTATATCCAATTTTCAGCGGCTTCGCCCAGGAGACCGAAGTCAGAGCGAGGGCCGCGACCGCGGTCATGAGCCATGCTTTTGCTTTCATTTTTTTTATTTAGTTGAGTGTTAACAATGGAGTGACCTGTTGACAATGTTTGCTGGAGATTTGCTAAAAAAGCCGAGCGTAATGGTCGATTTCCCACTGGCTGACGGTCTGGTGGTAGTCGGTCCATTCCTGGCGTTTGTAAGCCACGAACTCATCGCGCAATCCCTTGCCGAGTACCTTCTCGATGAACGGATCTGCCTCGAAGGCATCGACCGCCTCCTGGAGCGTCTTGGGCAGCGGCTGGATGCCCCGGCAGCGGAGTTCCTCGTCGGTGAACTCGTAAAGATTCTCGTTGTGGGGAGCGCCAGGATTGATGCTTTCGCGAACTCCCTCCAACCCAGCGGCGAAAACCAACGCCGCGGCAAGATATGGGTTGCAGGAAGAATCCGCGTTGCGACTCTCACAGCGCCCCCCACCCTGAGGCACCCGGATCGAGTTGGTCCGGTTGTTGGTGCCGAACGAGTTGAAGATCGGAGCCCAGGAATAATAAGCCATGGAGCCGCGCCGGATGAGCCGCTTGTAGCTGTTGACCGTCGGAGCAAAGGCGGCGCAAAGCGCGCGGCCATGTTTGATAATGCCGCCCACGAACGCATAGCCCAACGGGCTTAGGCCCAGGCCGTTCGGGTCGTCTTTGGGATCGACGACGAAGAGATTTTTTCCCGTCTTGAGATCCGCCAGCGACATGTTGAAATGCGCGCCGTTGCCGGTCTTGTCGGCGAAGGGCTTCGGCATGAACGTCGCGAGCAGCCCTTCATCCGCCGCCATTTTCTTGGCCATGTAGCGGAAGAAAACATACTGATCCGCCATGGAAAGCGCGTCGTTGTATTTGAAGTCCAGCTCGAACTGCCCGTTGGCGTCCTCATGGTCGAGCGAATAGACATCCCATCCGAGGTCGTTCATCGTCGTGACCATGCGGTCGATGAGCGGAAAGGAATCGAGCAGGCGTTTGACGTCGTAGCAGCTCTTGGTGAGGTTGTCGTCCGCATTTGGAACGGAGAGCTTACCGTCGTCGTATTTCAAAACGAAGAACTCGCACTCGATGCCGAGGTTGCAGCGGTAGCCGAGCGAGGCCGCTTCGGCGAGAACCTTTTGGAGCACCACGCGAGCGCTGAAATTATACGGCTTGCCCTGGAAAGCGTTGTCGGCCGCAAACCAGCAAACTTCGGGCTGCCATGGCAGCTGGATCGCCGTTGCGAGGTCCGGCACCGAGCGGATTTCCTCGTCATTGGGAGCCTGCCCGAGGCCGTCGAGCGCGTACCCGGTGTAGGCTTCGGACCCTTCGGCGAAGTGTTCGAAGTGAGCAATGGGAACACACTTGGCCTTGGGTACGCCATGGATGTCCACATAAGCGCCGATGCAATACTTGACCCCTTTGCGAATTAAATCTTCCTTGAGGTTCTGGATTTCGGAATCGGTTTTCATGAATGTTTGGGTAGAGAGGAGGAAATGGGAGCGGATTCGCGCAGCGCCCGGCGCACCTGGGCCGAGAGGTCGCGCACCATCCATTGGAAAAGCCGCGCGCCCTTAGCCCGCGAGGCCCGCGAGGGAAAGCCGGTGACGCCATTGGTACTGGTGTGGTGCACGGGGTGGGCAAAAATCAGACCTTCGGTGCGGTCGGGATCGTCGGCTTCGGCGATCTTCCCGGGTCGCACGAGTTCCGGCGCGAGAGCCTGCATCAGCGCGGTTTCGGCGGCGTTGGCGTGCCAATCCTCCGCGTCGCAAAAATAGGCGTCACGAACGCGCGGGCTCAGCTCGCCAACATTCCGGATGCCGACCATCGAATCCTCAAACCGGTTCCGGATCACCTCCAGCGCGCAGCGCAACGGAGCGAAGTTAGTGACGTGCCCGTTGATCATGAGCAGCCGCCGGAAACCCGCCGAGTACACCCAGTCGTAAATCTGCACAACGGTGTCGATCAGCACCTGCGGCTGAAGCGCAATGGTTCCAGGCCATTTCTGCGAATGCCCCAGCGAACAACCATAAGCCACACTCGGTAACACCGGCACCCCCGTCGCCGCGCTCACCGCTTCGGCCAGTCGCGTTGCGGAGACCGTGTCAACGCTCGTGCCAAGATGCGGCCCGTGCTGCTCAGTGGCCCCCACGGGAAGGAGCACCATCTCCATCCCCCCGGCCCGCAGAGAAGCGATCTCCTCCCAGGTCAGGCAGCCCCAAAGCAGCGGTTGTTTTTTAGTGGGCATGGCGGTTTAGCAGGCTTCGATACAGCAGAGCGGTTGACCGGGGGCGACTTGCTTGCCCGGCTCGCAAACCACGGAGTGAATGACGCCGTCGCACGGTGCGGTCACGGCGATTTCCATCTTCATCGCTTCGAGCACCACGACTTTGTCTCCGGCGGAAACATGGTCGCCAGGCTTGACCGCGACCTGCCATACATTGGCGGTCATCGGCGCTTCGGCGGCGACGGTTCCCGGCGGCAGCTTGAAGGCATGCGCCGGTTCCTCGACGGCCTCAACCTCATCGCGTACTTTGTCGAGCCCGGCCACGCGCCAGCGCTCGCGCTCCGCGCCGAAGGCCGCCTCACGTTCCCCGGTGAATTCCCCGGTTTCCTTGGAAATGGAATCGAGGAAGCGCAGGTAATCGCGAAGCTTGAACGTCGTCTCCTCCACCTTCACCTGGAAGCGGCCTTGCAAAAAGTCCTGCCGCAGCCGGAGGAGTTCCTCTGGGCTTACGGGGTAAAACCGGATCTGGTCAAAGAAGCGGAGCAGCCACGGCTTACCCGGTTCGAAATTCGCCGTCGAGCGCCAGCGGTTCCACATCTGCACCGTGCGCCCCACGAACTGATAGCCGCCCGGGCCCTCCATACCGTAAACGCAGAGGTAAGCCCCACCGATTCCGACAGCATTCTCCGGCGTCCAGGTGCGCGCAGGGTTGTACTTAGTCGTCACGAGCCGATGGCGCGGATCGAGCGGCACCGCAACCGGCGCGCCGAGGTAGACATCCCCCAGCCCCAGCACCAAATAGCTGGCACCGAAAACGATATCCTTTACCTGCTCGATCGAATCGAGTCCGTTGATGCGGCGGATAAACTCAATATTGCTCGGGCACCACGGCGCATCGGGACGCACGCTGGCGGTGTATTTGTCGATGGCGACCTGCGTAGCCGGATCAGCCCAGGAAAGCGGCAGATGGACAATGCGCGTCGGGACCTCCATGGCCTCGACGCTCGGCAGCACCGACTCCGCGTAGATCAGCCGCCCGAGAAGGACTTCGCGCGAACAGCGGCGGCTGTCGAAGTGGATCTGCAACGAGCGAATGCCCGGGGTGAGGTCGATAATGCCCTCGATGTGTTGCGCCTCGGTCCAGTCCATGAGGGCCTGGGCGCGGAAACGCAGCGGGAGATCAAGCACCGGCGCGCCATATTCGACCAGGAGGTAGTTATCCCCCGCCGGGCGGTAGACCACCGCAGGGCGCTCCGGCGTCTCCGGAAGCCGCACCAGCGCAGCATCCCCGGGGATGTCCATCGGAAGGGGCGCGGGCACCGGGAGCGGAATCAATTTCGCCAGGCTCTCATCCTGGCGTTGGAGGCTCTCCAGCGCCTCACGCGCCCCCACCGCGCGGAACCGAACAACGTCGCCAGCCTTGAGCTGACCCATTTTCCACAAATCGGACTGAATAATACAAGCCGGGCAGACAAACCCACCGAGGCTGGGACCATCCGGCCCGAGCAGGATCGGCATGTCGCCGGTAAAATCGATGGCCCCCACGGCATAGGCATTGTCGTGGATATTGGAGGGATGAAGGCCCGCTTCGCCGCCGTCCTTGCGCGCCCATTTCGGCTTGGGCCCGATCAGGCGAACACCGGTGCGGTCGGAGTTGAAGTGAACTTTCCACGCCGTGTCAAAGAGCATCGCGATATCCTCGCGGGTAAAATAATCCGGCGCGCCGTGCGGTCCGTAGAGGACGGCGATTTCCCATTCATGCGGTAGCGAGGGAATGAGCGCGGGGGCGAGCGGCTTCGGATCGAGAACTGTCGCGCCCGGCGTGAGCAGCTTGAGCACGTCGCCCGTCTGCAAAGCGCGCCCGCCGTGGCCGCCGAATTTTCCCAACCGGAACGTCGAGCGCGAGCCGAGGTACTCCGGCACATCAAAGCCCCCCTTCACGGCAAGGTACGTGTGCGCCCCCTGGCCCTCGATAAATCCCAGCCGCAGCGTCTGGCCTGCAGCCACGTTCACCGGCTGCCAGTAGGGCACCAGCTTGCCGTCGATCTGCGCTTTCATAGGCGCTCCCGCGAGGCAAATGCAGGCAGCGGTGCGGAAAAGCAGCGTCGGCCCACTCAGGGTCATCTCTAGTCCCGGCGCAGACTCAGAATTATCGAGTATCCGGTTAGCAAGGCGGAAGGAAAGCGAATCAAACGGCCCACTCGGCGGCACGCCTTGGGTCCAGAGCCCGAGGCGGCCCGGATAATCCTGCACCGTCGTGATGGTACCCGAGGCGAGCACTTCGACAGTACGCGGTTGGTAGGGAAATGTTTTTAAGAACGCCGTCGGCACTGCGCCGGAACGAAACGCCTCGCACGCCGCCACTTGCCGCAGGTAGTCGCGGTTGGTCTCGATCCCCTCAATGCGGGTCTCGGCCAGCGCCTGATCGAGCGCCACGAGCGCGGCTTGGCGTGTGGGCGCGTGGACAATCAATTTTGCCAAGAGCGGGTCATAGTAGGGCGAAACAATCGTTCCGGTATCCACCCAGGCATCAGCGCGCACGGCCTCGGGGAAACGCACCTCGGTCAAGAGCCCGCAGCTCGGCTGAAAATTCTTCGCTGGGTCCTCGGCGTAAATTCGCGCCTGGATCGAATGGCCGCCAGGCGGGTTCGTCACCTTGGGCAGCGGCTCTCCGGCGGCGATGCGCAGCATCCACTCGACCAGGTCGGTGCCGGTGACTTCCTCCGTCACCCCATGCTCGACTTGGAGCCGGGTATTGACTTCGAGGAAGTAAAATTGCCCCGCCTTCACATCGAACACGAACTCGACCGTGCCCGCCGAGCGGTAGGCGATCTTCTCGCCGAGCCGCCGGGCGCATTCCCACAGCTCTCGGCGCAGTTCCTCAGTCAACCCCGGCGCGGGAGTCTCCTCGATCACCTTCTGGTTACGCCGCTGCGTAGAGCAATCGCGCTCGCCGAGCACGGCGATGTGCCCCTTGCCATCGCCAAAAATCTGCACCTCCACGTGGCGGGCCGTCTCGACGAATTTCTCCAAATAGAGCCCGTCGTTTTTGAAATTCGCGCGCCCCAGGTTGCGCACCGTCTCAAATTTCTCGCGCAGTTCCTCGGCGTTGGCGCAGAGCTGCATCCCGATGCCGCCGCCGCCCGCCGTGCTCTTAATCATGACGGGCCAGCCGATTTTCTCCGCCGCCGCCACGGCTTCGTCGGCGCTGGAAAGCAAGTCTGTACCGGGGAGCAGCGGCACGCCGCACTCGCGGGCGATCTCGCGCGAAGTGTGCTTCAATCCGAAGCGCCGGATCTGGTCCGGGGTCGGCCCGACGAACGCGATCCCCGCCCCCTCGCACGCTTCGGCAAAATCGGCGTTCTCGCTCAGGAACCCATACCCGGGGTGAATGGCCTGCGCCCCCGTCGCCGCCGCCACCATCAGGATGCGCGCGGAATCGAGATAGCTTTCGCGCGCCGGAGCCGGTCCGATGCAGACGGCTTCGTCGGCCAGCGTCACGTGCCGGGCGTCGGCGTCGGCCTCCGAGTAGACGGCGACGCTGGCGATCCCAAGCTTACGCAATGTGCGCAGGACGCGGCAGGCGATTTCTCCGCGATTGGCGATGAGGACTTTTTGGAACAGAGCCATGACTGGTGAGAGAAGAAGCGGCTTGCGGTTAATTCCAGATGAGCAGGCGGACCGGCGTCGGGTTGTACGCGTTGCAGGGGTTGTTAAGCTGCGGGCAGTTGGAGATCAGGCAAACCAAGTCCATCTCCGCGCGCATCTCCACGTAGCGGCCCCCGGCGCTGACGCCATCGGCAAACGCGAGATCTCCCTCAGCCGTCACCGGCACGTTCATGAAGAAGTTGATGTTGTGCGTCAGGTCGCGCTTGGTGTAGCCGTCGCCCCATTGCGAAATGGCGAGCAGAAAACTGTCGCGGCAATTATGCATCCCGCGTTTTTCGATGGCGTAGCGCACCTGATTACTCTCCGCCGCGCAGGCGCCCCCGAGCGTATCGTGGCGGCCACAGGTGTCGGCGGTGATGACGGCCAGTTCGTTACCCTCCGTTGAAATCAGCTTCGTGCCGGTGGTGAGGTAAATCCCCCCCTGCACGCGGATCGTATCCTGTGCGCTGTACCGCTCGCTCTTATCCAGTGCGCTATAGAAAAGCGTATCCACAGCCTGGTTGCCTTCGAGATCCACAATGCGGAAGGTCTGCCCCCGGCGAATCTCGTGCATCCAGCCCGCCCCGGCGGGCAGCGTGTAATCGTAAACAGCGTGGGCCGGGTTGAGATGGCTTTCGGTATAATTCAAAGTGCTCATTGGTTTAGGCTCCCAGGTAGCGTTCGGTGAGGATGAAGCAGCGTTGATTTTCAGCGCGGAAATTGCGGCAGTAGTCGTCGGCAGGCGCGGGTGGCGTCTTAAAAAGCGTTAGCCGCACGGGCTTTGGCTCGTAGGCCAGGTTCGGGTCGAGCGGATGCTGGCAGGTGTTCAAAACTACGAGCGTGTTCAAATCCGCGCGGAGATCGACCGCGTCGCCCGCCTTGGAATTGCCCACGTGAAAAACCATCGAGCCCTCCGCGTCCACGTCCACGCGGCTAAAGAAATTAACATTCGCGCAAAGGTCGCGCTTGCCGAGGCCGTGTTTGCCAAGCTCGACCAGAAAATCATCATGCGCATTGCGATACCAGGCGTTGCGGCTTTCCTGGTAGGTCGATTCGCCGTACTTGGCGCGAACCTGCGCGGCGTTGGAGTGGCCAGAGATCGGGTCGTGCCAGCCGACGGAATCGTCCGTGATGGAAAGGAGCGAGCGGCCCATGTCGCTCATGAGAATGTGGCCACGCGTGAGCTTGGCGGTGTATTGAGCCTTGAGGCTGTCGGGCAGGTTCAGGCGTTCGAGGGGATCGTCAGCGTTGTAGGCCACGAGGCCGACGTTGGTGCCGCCCTCGATGTCGGTGAGGCGCAGGGTGGTCCCGGCCCGAAGCTTCCACGACCAGAGCCCGCCGCCCGGCAGGAGCTCTTCGAACAGAATCTTATCTTTGGAAATCGGTTGCATAGTGGTTGAACCGGCGAAACGGGTTCGCCTGAGAGGAAGCTAGGGCAAAGGCGTAGGTCTCGCTATAGGTCGAGGGACCTATGGGCCGCGGAAGCTTGCTAATAGCTGCCCCGAACGGGCCCACGTTTTTATAGCGCAAAGCGACGCCCTTCCTGGGCCGCGCCCGCTGTGCTATTGCGCTTCCGTATTGATGCTGGAGAGCGCCGCCGCATAGCGGTTCTCCGCGCCGATCTTGGGAAGAATGTGCTCCACATGCCGCTTCACGGTGTGGATGCTAATTCCCAGGATGATGCTGATTTCGGCGTTCGACTTGCCGGCCTTCAGCCATTGATAAACTTCGTGTTCGCGCGCCGTGAGCGCCGTTTCCGGAGCGGGCGCGGCGATTTCCTCCAGCACCAGCAGCAGCCGGTTGCTGCGGGGATGGCGCGCCGCCTTGACGCGCAGAATCTTATCCCCCCGGCGGAACATCGGCAGCTCCGCGGCGCGGGCCGCCGCGCTATTCCACGCGGAGCTTTGCAGCGCCGCCACCGGGCGTTGCAGCGGCCTCGGAAGAATCCCCTCCGGACACCCCCCGATGTAGCCGGAAAGCATATTGCGAGTCCGGGGCGAGCAGTAATCCACCTCGCCCGACTCCCCGAGAAAAATATACCCGCGCTGGATCATCTCCTCGACCCCCTCCAGCTTCGCCCGCTCAATCTCGTCCACGGCGATATCCACACCAACCGCCCCCACCCACTCGCCGCGCGCATAGATCGGAGAGACCTGCGTGGTAATAAACTGCGGCTGGCCCGCACACGGGAATTCATACGGATCCATCACCGTCTCCACCCCCCGCTGGCGAGGCACCAGGTACCAGTCACCGTACCCGGGAACGTCGAAGCCCAAGTTGGGCTCCAGGCGGATCTTGCCACCCGCGCGATTCCAGAACGGGATAAACTGCCCCGCGTCGTCGTGCCCCGGAGCGTTGGTAAAATCCCGGTCCCGCCCATCGAGCGCATTCGGCTCCCAGACCGTCCAGACCCCCAGGAAAGCGGGGTTGCTGGCCAGGATCTCGTGCAGGATCTTTTCAAAAAGCTTCCGATCCGCGATGCCAAGCTCGCGCATTCCGCCAAACGTCTTGGCGAGTGCTTCAGTAGTTATGGCTTTGGAGTTCATCGGTCGGATCAAGCTAGCCGATGAGCATATCCGGTGCCAATAGGCGTTCCCTCCTATTCCCCCTCTATCTCCCCCGCCACACTGGGCAAAACCCAACACCCGGTTTTCAGGAATCTGGCGAAATTTGGTCAACCCACCTCCGGAATCGGCGCAAACCATAGGCCTAACGACCCATAGAGGGGTTGGCCTCACTCTTGCTACACTCGAGCCCACTTTTCAAATCCTTCCCATGACCATTGCACGTTATACGCTCCGTTTCCCCGCTCTCGACTTGAACGCCGTGCGTCGATTTTATGCCGAAGGCGGCACGCCGGAAAAACTGGTGCGCGAGATCTACCGCCGCATCACCGAACGAGGAAACGACGCCGTCTGGATTTACCTGCCCCCTCTCGAAGGAGCCGTTGCGAACCTCCCCACCGACACCTCCCTGCCGCTCTACGGCGTCCCCTTCGCCATCAAGGACAACATCGACGTCGCGGGCTGGCCCACCACCGCCGCCTGCCCGGAATACCGCTACATCCCCGCCCAGGACGCCACCGTCGTGGCCCGCCTGCGCGCCCTGGGAGCCATCCCCATCGGCAAGACCAACCTGGATCAATTTGCCACCGGGCTCGTCGGCGTGCGCTCCCCCTACGGCGTCCCCCGCAGCGTCTACAATGGCGATTACATTTCAGGCGGATCAAGCTCCGGTTCCGCCGTGTCCGTGGCGGCGGGCTTGGTCAGCTTCGCCCTCGGCACCGACACCGCCGGATCGGGCCGCGTCCCGGCAGCGTTCAACGGCCTCGTGGGCCTCAAGCCAACCCGCGGCATCCTGAGCGCCAAGGGCGTCGTGCCCGCGTGCAAATCGCTCGACTGCGTCTCCCTCTTTACCACCAACGTCAGCGACGCCCAGACCCTCTTTGATATCACCCGGGGCGAAGACGCCGGGGACCCCTTCTCGCGCCCCTTGCCGCGCTACTCCGACGCCCCCGGCGGCACGCCGCGTATCGGCATTCCGAGGGAATCGCAGTGGGAATTTTTCGGCGACGTCGAGGCGCGCGAACTCTACCGCCAGGCGGTGGAACACGTCCGCGCCCAGGGCAACCCCGTCGTGGAGATCGACTTCGCCCCGTTTGTCGAAACCGCACAGCTCCTCTACTCCGGCCCGTGGGTGGCCGAGCGCCTGGCCGCCATCGAGTCCTTCTACAAAGCCAAGCCCGATGCCCTCTACCCCACCACACGGAATATTATCGGAGGCGCAAAGAAAATCAGCGGAGTGGAGACCTTCCGAGGGCTCGAAAAGCTGGCCATGCTGCGCCGGATCACGGCGGCCGAATGGGAAAAAATGGACTACCTCCTACTCCCCACCACCGGCACGACCTACCGCGTCAGCGAAGTCATGGAAGCCCCCCTCAAGCTCAACACCACCCTGGGTCACTACACGAACTTCGCCAACCTCCTGGACCTCTGCGCCATCGCCGTTCCCGCCGGAACGCGCCCTTCCAACCAGCTCCCCTTCGGCGTCACCTTCTTCGCCCCGGCCTTTCACGACCACTCCGTCTGCCAGATCGCCGGATCGTTCCTCGGAGAACCGCTCCCCGTGGCCCAGACGCAGGGCGTCACGCTCGCCGTGGCGGGGGCGCACCTCACCGGCCAGCCGCTCAACCACCAGCTTACGGAACGCGGCGCGCGCCTGCTGCGCACCTGCCGCACCGCCGCTGGCTACCAGCTCTACGCCCTGGGCGGCACCCGTCCGCCGAAACCGGGCCTCGTGCGCACACCGGGCTTCTGCGGCCCCGGCATCGAAGTGGAACTCTGGTCGCTCAGCTCCGCAGCCTTTGGCGACTTCACCGCGCAGCTACCGCAGCCGATGGTCATTGGCGAAGTGGACCTCGACGACGGCACACACTGCAAAGGCTTCCTGTGCGAACCGTGTGCAGTAACCGCCGAGGGCACCCGGGAGATCACCTCCTTCGGCGGCTGGCGGGCGTATTTGGCGAGCCTTTAGTGTAGGGTGAGACCCGGTCAAGTCGGGTTGGCGTTAACCCCCACACCGTGACCGTATACCGCCTCTCCACCCCGCCGGGCCGTCTGGTAAACGAAATAGCAGGCAATCAGCGCCGAAATGGCCGCAACAACCCTCAACCCGTGTTGCAGCGCCGGGCTCAGCCCCCTGCCAAACGGCTGAGCCCATCCCTTGAGGCTTCGCGTCACGGCAGCGAAAACCGCCAGCATTGCCGCAATTGTAGCCACAACGCCGGTTTTTTCACCCCACTCCTGGTGGCTATCGATTAAACCCAGCACGTCTCCGGAAAGCCGTCCCAGCAGTTCCCGTGAAGCTTCCCCGGTCTCCACGGCAACCCAGGCCCCCGCGGCGCCCATCAGCAAGAGCACGGCGGCAATCCAGTCCAGGTTCCAGCGGCGTAAAAACACCGCCACGACCATGACGCCAGCGCCGACCAAGAGCAGCACGATTGGAAAATGAACCACTGCGGGGTGAAGGGGATCGGGAAGCATCATTCGATTTTCTTCCACTCCTCCACCGGCGTTCCGCAAATATCGCAACGCTTGGCAGGAAGTGAGGTATCTGTGTTTCCGCAAACCGGGCAGACGTAGTAATCAACCGGCTGGTTCTGCCCAAGGTGATCAAGCGCCGTCTGGTAAAGCTTGGTATGTTCCGTCTCCACCTCCTGGGCAAACGTGAACGTCCTCACAGCGGGGCTAGCCTTGGCCTCCTTGGCCCGCTTAAGGAACTCGGGGTACATCTCCTTGCTTTCATAGGTTTCCCCCTTGATCGCCGATTCCAGGTTTTCGCGCGTCGAGCCGACCTTCGGCTTTTCAGCCGCTAAGGCGGGGACCTGCCCCCCCAGCGCTTCAATCGCCGCTTTGTGATTATCCCGGTGAATCTGCTCGGAATACGACGCCGCGCGGAAAAGCTTAGCCACCTGCGGGAACCCGTCCTCATCCGCCTTTTTGGCAAAGAGCGCATAGCGTTCGTGCGCATTGGCCTCCCCCTGGTAGGCCGTTTCCAGATCCTTCAGCACCGCCTCGTTATTCGCGGCCCCCCGGGCAGGCAACGTAAAGGCAAGGCACCCCATCAACGCGAGCAATAGAAACGCTTTCACGCCACCGGAATCGATGGGGCCCAAAAACATGGTCGTTCACGAAAGGTAAAGGATGGAACAAGAGACGCGCTTGCGTCCTCGTCCCCTGGGATCAGAGGGCCCAACTTGCGAGATGCAAGTTGACGAAAAATGGTGCTCGGGGCGGGACTTGAACCCGCACTAAATGGCACTTCTGGGCAGGAATAGTGCATCAACGAGACTGTTTTCTCTGAAAATGGAAAAAAGGCGTTTTATAGATGTCCGTCAAAGTCGTATTCCACCCCGCTATTTTGTCGCAACTTGTCGCAGGATTTTGGAGCGGCCGAATGTTGTTCCACAAACCCTCAAATCGGCGGAATTGGCCGATATTACGTTCCGCGTAATTACGCGTTCACCACAACCGATAGCGGATATGGGCGGCTGAGCATCCACAAGATGTTGTGGATCCTCAGCTCGCGAGGTTGAACGTCGTCTGGATGACGTTATCGGGCCAATCGGGCCAGACCTCAAACCACGCCTTTCCCTCTTCCTCTTGGCGCGCTTCGTAGTAGTGACGGCGGATCATCGGGATCGAATTGCCCATTTCCAGGCTGACTTCGCCCAGGTTCTTGACGACGGCCGTTCGATAGGTGCCGTAGGAATGCCGCAACGCATTCACCTTCCATTTGACGCCGGAGGCTTTCGCCATCCACGCAGTGATCCGGTCCGGACGCCGGTGGATGCATACAGGACCCGTCGCCGCGTGAAATGGCCGCAGCCAGGCAAACAGCGCGTCGCAAATGGGCACGTGGCGCTTTTCCGCCGTTTTGGCCACCTCCGGCCGCACGGTGATATATCGTTTGGTCCAGTTGAAATCTTCCCAGCGCAGGCAATCCTTGTTTGTTCCCGGGGGCGGACAAATTTCCTCTGTACGGATCCCCGCGAAGCCGCCGATCGCAATCCACGGCAACCACTCGATTCGCGCAGGGCGCGGATCTCCACCGGGGAGCCGGGGTCCCCGCTCCCGGCAAAGTGCATCGAGCAGTTTTTTGAAATCGTCTGGGGTATAGACGGAAACCGAACCGCCGCGACGATCGCTGATCCGAGGCACTTTTTCAGCCTCGGTACGTCGACTCTCGGCCAAGTAGCCTCGATCCTTTGCGAAACGGAAGAGGGTCACAATTTCGGCCCGGATGTTGTTTCGGCGCCGAGCCCCCACGTCCAGGCTGTTCAGCCAGGCCTCGATCTCCCCGGCCCGGATGTTGCCAATATTCCCCGGATTGCCGCTGGCGAACTCGGCCAGGTCATCATCGAGCCCCTTGATATATTTTGGGTTGTACTGCGCCGCACGCTTGGAAATCATCAGCTCATCGAGGACCTTGCCCGTAGTCTTTTCGGATTGCGCGATAGCTTGCATACCCAAGCTGATCAGTTTTGCAATGCCGTGTCTGCCCACCTGCTGCCGCGCTGCCGACCATTCCATGATGGCATCCATCACCCCGACCCCATATTTCTCAACTTCAAGCGCGGCGTGGGCATAGATCGCGCGATCGGCGGCTGTAAAAACGAAACCTTCGGCACCCGAGTTATTGAGCGTGGTAGCGGCCGCCTCTGCTCCTCCTTTGGCTGCATCCCGGGTTTTGTAAGTCTCGATTTTGCGTTTTCCCCCGATCCGATAAGCAATTTGAAAGCGGCCGTCTCGGATCTTATAGATTGGTACGAAAATGGCCCCCACGCGAACGCCATCGGGCTTTTCGCGTTTCGCTTTTTTGGGCTTTTTCACGGTGGGCGGCATTATAAATCAGTACCCTAGCAGAATCTTCATGGAATCCCACATACCCCTGATCCCGCCAAAATTCCAAAGCATCAGAGCCATGCCGCCGATGACGATCCAAATATAGATCCCGTTCTTTACCAGCTTTTCGTGTTCCGAAAAAACCTCACTAATGCGCCGCCATTCATTGCGCTGAGAATCGAACATGTAATCGGTCAGCATTACCCCGCCATCCTCACGCCGGAGTAGCATTTGTAATTCCTCGGTGCTGAATTCGCCGATCTCTTTCCCATCCCTAGCTATCTTCAATTTCTCGCTCATTTTTTCCTAACAGATCAATCTGTGAGAATTTCGCAAGTTACTGGTTCTGAATGAACTTATAGGCGCGTAGGCGTCTTTTACCCACGTTTTCCACGCCATCGGGAATGGCAATGATTTTGATCTGATCACCCTCGGCCACATCCTGGAGATAATTTTTAAGGATAAATTCCCCATAAGCCGCTCTAGGATCAGAGCTGCTTCCTCCATAACCACCTCCACCCCCGCCGATCCTACCCAGGCTAGACGCACTAGATGGAACAGAGATCGGTTTAGGACAATACACAATTGCATACTGGTCTTTTACCGCCACAATTTGACCGGTAAGCCGCTTTGATTCTTCGGCCATTTTTTTTGCCTCCTGCGCCTCTTTCTCTTTTTGCTTTCGAAGATTTTCTTCATCAGCCAAGCGCTGTATTTCACGCTCCTGAGAAGCTTTTAGCTGCGCCGCCTTGGCCTCAAGTTCAGCTGTAGTGCGCATGCTGATGAGCGTTTCACGCTCTTGCGAAGCCTTTATCTGCGCCACCCGAAATGCCTCTGCCTTGGAGGGATCGTAACCGAATTTCTGGCGCTGCCCCTCGGGCATGTCAGTAAAATTAACTTTTACCACTCCGAATGCCGTCATCACCACGAGCCCATCTGGCTCAACTCGGGAAACGCTGACGTTCTCGTATTTCTTGCCATCGTTGGTGGTAATGGAAACCTTCCGGTCTTCGCCGAAGGCGAAGGCAGCGGCGGCAACGACCGTAATACCAATGAGGACGAGTTTCATAATAAAACCTAGTCTTGTTCTGAAATCCGTTTCCGGCGCGATTTTGTGTAGGTGATGTCGCGTCGGGGCACCGGAAGTTCGTCGCTTTGAAGTTCCTCGTTTAGAATCACGCGATCGGGAATTTGCGGAGCCAAACCACGAGCAGTTGAGGAGGAAGACCGGCCTCCGTGTTCTGGGGGAATGTAACGCCCCTTCACATTGGAGGCTGCATCGCCCCCTTTTTTCTCCAGCTCAGAAGTTGGAATAATTGAAAGAGGCATTCGGATTTCCCCGTGTTCTTCAATATAGCGGATCAAAGCCTCGACACAGGCCTCGGCCAACGTCGTCTCGCTCAAACCAACCCTTTCCGCCGCCTGCTGAAGGCGGTTTTTCATATCAACCGAAGAGCGGAAGGCAATACGTGTGTCCTTAGCCATGGCCGGACGGTATCGCCGTTGTTACCCGTTGGGCAAACAAAATCTTAGAACGAAAAAGAAAATCTCTTGCAATGTTTCCCGATGTGAGCACAATGGGAAACATGAAAGGTGCATCTATTCAGATCATCCCCAAGCGCGAAACCGTCCAGAAAATCGATGCGATCAAGGAGCAACTGCGCACTTCTCGTGCCGGTATCTGCAATCTCGCGATCGACTTCGTCCTTCCAATGCTCGAATCCGGAAAAGCCCGGGTTGTTAACGGGAACATTGAGATTGTTAACACCCCTGCCCCTGAGGGTCACATGGCAGCGTAACCGCACGAATCACACGGAGGGTGTTATGACAAAAGAAGAGATCGTTTCCGCGATCGTGCGGCTGGCACGCGCTGCAAATCAGAACATGTGCTTCTCCCTGGATGTCTTCCGGGCGGCGCGCCATGTGCGCGGCGCGGAGCCGATCCTGAAAGAGGCACAGGAGGAAATCAAAACCCAGTCTGCCATGCGCTCGGCCTATATGACCTGCGCCAGGGCCGTTAAAGAGGCGATGACCCTCTCCTCTGCGGAGGATTGCCTGCGCTTTTACTGCGCTGGGGCATGCACGGACTGGGCGGGCTCACCCGGCACGCCCGATGATTTCAGGTATTTCGAGACGAAATTAACGGCCTACCGCGAAGCTCTCCGGCTGGTGGTCCAGGAAATCCTGCGCAGGCCGCGCGAATGCCCGAGCAAGCTGGCCCCGGCTTCGTTGCCGTTCGGCCAGGTGCGCCTGGCGCTGCCACTTACCATCACGACGGAGGAACATGCCGGGCTGCATGTCGTGGCCACGCGGGAGCGCATCTCCATTACCGGGCTCCTCGAGGCATTCATCGCGGATGTCACTGGCAGCGCCCGATCGGGCGGATCGGACGAGCGCGACTACGCCGCCGCCTGGGTGCAGCGCCGCCTATTTACCTGGGATAAACACTGCATTGGATTCGGTGAGATCCCGGAAAAAGTGCCGACGATGGAAGTCGATCGGCGCTGCGCCTGGATGAACCGCTGGAACAAAGCGGCCTGGATGCACCGCGAATCTCTGCAACGGCATTGGCAATCCCAACACAGCAAGAAGGAGGAAGCATAACCATGGAAAATCAAATCAACATTAAGGCGGTCAACCGTTTCGTCCAGCTCGCGGGCCGGGGGGCATTCCCGGGGGCGGCTGGCGGCGAGAAGATCTGCAACCGGCTCGCCAAGGCGCTGGAAAAGATCGGCGATGATCTGGCGCTGCTCGACCAGGGCGATATTGAAGGCGCGTGTGACTTGATGCGCCTCATGTCCGGGCCTTGGCCCACCGACGAGGTAAAGAAGATGGCCTACGACATGGTCCACCAGGCCGCAACCGGGAGGAAAGCATAATGCAAATCGCGAAGATCCAGCATTTTGTAGAACTGGCGGCACGTGGAACCCTACCGGCGGCGTCCGGCGGGGAAATGAAGGCCAATAAGATAGCCAAAGAGATCCGGCGTATCTCGAAAGATTTCGCGGGCCTCGATGCGGAAGCGACCGCCGGCGCTTGCGAGCTGCTGCGCCTGGCTGCGGCTCCTTCGGGGGAAGCAATGCGAGAGGCCGTGGCCTATGAACTCCGCTTCGCGGCAACCGGGAGAGGCTTATGACCGAGCTCGTCGTATTCGACTACCACGCCGCGAAGCTGCGCAAGCAGCTCGAAGAGAATGCCAACCCCCGGGAGATAGGCAATGCGGCGGATGATCTCCGGCTTATGGAGTTCGCTGGCTACTGCAGGAACAAAGGAGATCATATTACGGCAGCGAAGTGCTGGCATTCCATCGCGCTCCACGCCCAGGCCATGGAGCGGCGTCACCAGCGGGAGCAAAAACGAAAGGCGGCGATCGCCGCCGCTCAACGGCCATGAAACAGCTCCCCTCCATCGCCATCAATGAAGCCACGGTGCTCCAGCTCATCCGCGAGCATATCGCGCAGGAGATCTCCGGGCCCACGTTGCGGCGGCTCCGGCGCCAGGCGCTCGCGTCGATCGAGACGGTGAGCCCGGAGGAGGGCGGGGAATGCCTGGGGCTTACGGCCCGGAGCTTCCAGACCTGGTGCAAGCGCGTCGGCATCGCCAAGCTCAATCTCGGGTATAAGAGCAAACGCTACAGCGTGCGCGCGATCGCCGAAAAAATGCAGCAGCGCGCCCTCAAACCGAAACCCGGGAGCCGCGTGGCCCGCTACCTGGAGGCGAAGAGCGCCGCGTGAGAACCCCGGAAAAACAGGCGGCCTTCGAAGACCTGACCGAGCGCATTGTCGCGACTTTTCAAAAAGCCGACGCGCGCTTTGCCATCTACATCGGCCTCGGCGCGATGGCACCCCGCAAGGCCCTGGTCACCCTGGCCAGGGTCCGGGAAAGCTGGGAGGCCCTCATCCCCGGCATCGGCGAGCGGCTCATCGCCACGAAGACCGAGCAAGCAGCCCTGAACCAAAAAAAACGAGAGGAAACAGCAGCATGAAACCGATCGAGTTAGCCGTCTACTCCATTTGCGCCGTCGTAGCGGCAGAGTTTTTAGCCACTGGGAAAAAACTCTACCAAGACGGGCAGCCGTTCGTGGCCTTCCTTTCGTGCCTCGTAACGCTTTGGTTTGTAGTCCAGGCGGTGCGCATTTACCGCAACTCGGAGGGCGAACGATGAGCAAGACCAAGATCGAATGGACGAATGAGACGGATAACATCATCGTCGCCAAAGATGGCGGGTGGTGGTGCCGGAAATGCTCCCCGGGGTGTGAGCATTGCTACGCCGAGGCGCTCAACCGGAATGCCTTTTTCCACGGCAATGGACGCGACTATGTTGGCCACCCGCCGAAGTTGCGCCTTCGCGAAGATATTTTCGCAACGTGGTCAAACCAGCGCAAGCCGCGGCGGCATTTCATCTCCTCGATGACGGATGTCTTCGGCGGATGGGTCCCCAGGTCGTGGATCTTCCGGTTCCTGGATGCGATGGCCTCCACGCCACGGCAGACTTTCCAGGTTCTCACGAAGCGGGCCGATCAAATGGCCGAACACGTTGCGGCGTGGCTGGACGCTCGCGGGGCGGATCGGATCCCGCTCAATATCTGGCTCGGGTTCACGGCGGAAAACCAGGAGTGTTTCGACCGGCGCTGGAACTGCATCGAGCCGCTGGTCCATCGGCTGGGCGTGGTGTTCGTTTCGGCCGAGCCGCTGCTCGGCGCCATCACGCTCCCAGAGAATTTCCTCGCGCTCAAGTGGCGCGCCCAGGTGATCGCCGGCGGCGAGAGCGGCGACCAGGCGCGGCCCATGCACCCCGATTGGGCGCGGGGTCTGCGGGATCAATGCCACGAGGCGGAAGTGTGCTTCTTTTTCAAGCAATGGGGGGAGTGGATTGCTGGCGATCACGTCGATGGGTTGCCGGAACACGAACCCAAGCGCATCTGCAAACTCGCACTTGATGGTACCCAGGCCAACGACGTCACAATGCCTTACGAAAAGCGTAACGGGATGAAAACCGTTGTGCTCATAGGAAAGAAAATCACGGGCCGCATCCTCGATGACTGCACCTGGCAGCAGATGCCATACGCGCACAGCATTTGCCGCGTGTGCGGCTGCTCGGAATTCCAGGCATGCCCGAGCGGGCGCTACTGGATCGACGAGGAGCACACCCTTTGCAGCGAATGCGCCCCGGGGACACGCCTCGGCCCCGCGCCCGCCATCTCCGGCCTGACTGATGCTCTTAGAAAGGCAGGTGTCCTGTGAAACGCGGGAAAATTCGCATCATTCCCAGGCGCAAATTATGCCGGGTACCCATCTATCGGCGGCAATTTCGCAACGCGCTGGCATTTCGCATCAAGATCAATACGCGCAGGTTTGAAAATGCGATCCGCCGGGCCGATGCGATCTTCAAAAAGTTTATGGACCCAAGTTTAGGGAGGCCATGGCCTCATCAGTAGGAACCAAGGAAACCAAAAGGAGAACACCACATGCTAGTATTATCACGTAAGGTCAGCGAAACGATCATGATCGGCGAAAACATCGAGATCATGGTTACGCGGATCGAACACGGCGCCGTCCGGATACGGATCGCGGCCCCGCGCGAGATCCCGATCTTCCGCGGCGAACTCTACCGCGAGATCCACCGCAACGATCTCAAACCTCAACCCGTGGAGGGAGCTTAAGAGCCATGGGCAAGCAACTCGAAGAGGCGCGCTTTCTGGCCATCCTACAGCGCGTATTGCCAGCGGAGGTCCCGGATCCGCACGTGGCAAATTCGGTCTACGAAAAAACGCTCGCGGAGATCCGGCTGTTTAAGAGCCTCGATTCGTTTGAAAAGTTCTGCGAGAAGGGTTCGCTACCCGATGCCGAACCGGCCACGATCGCCGAGTTTAAAGAGCAGCTCGTGGGCAACTTCGGCGAGGGGAAGGTGGAAGTGACGCCGACGACAGACGGCCAGGCGGTGCAGGTGGAGATCGCGCTGCCCGACCACGTGGTCAACCATTCGGTAAAGGTGATCCCGCCGGATCAAGACGACGGCGCCGCCGAGGCCCCCTATGTCCCGTTCCCCGTGGCGATGCCCGGAGATCCCGACCTGGTCTGGTGCCTGGCGCGCCGCGAAAACCTGGGCCCCGATGAGGCCGTCCGAGCGCTGTTCAATATCCAGGCGGAATTCTGGGCCACGAAGAAGGGCCAGATATTGCAGCGCGACGGCGTCGACCAGAGCTTCAGCGAGTTCATCTCCAACGTTCCGGCGGCCGCCCTGGCCGAGAGCGGAATTAAGCGGTACCACAAGGACCCGGAGACGCTGAAAGTGCTCGTCCTGGGCGAACCGGAGGGTGAAATCGAATGAGCCTACAGCTTCTCAAGTGCGCGGCGATCTCTGCCAAGCTCAAGGAAACCCAGGAAAGCATGCACGCCTTTTTCGGCACGCGCTGGCCACGGAAAAAGGAAGAGGCGCTGCGCGTCATCGTGGCGGTGATGAAGCAGGAACATTGCCAGGTCCTGGCGGCCGCACAAAAAGCCGCGAACTGGGCCATGAATGAGAATAAGGCGCTCTTCGCCGCGATCGTCCTCGCGGCGGCAGTGGATGTTATCGAAAGCGGAGAGGAGCTGGCAGCATGACAAAGATCGAAATAACCATCGAAACACAGCCTACCGAAAACGGAACGACAGTAGCTGTGAATTTCACATCGCGCAGTCACGGGAACGTTTCCTCCATCGAAGCCGCCCATGCCAAGTATGTCATCGCCAGCTTTCTCGCCGCACACCGGCAGCTTCCCCAAAAGATGAACGGGGATGGCGTGAAATGCGACTACGGCGAAGTCATCACCACCCCTCCTCCAAAGCCTTGAATTTCACATAGCCAGGGAACGCGAAGTCTTTGGCGTTTAGCGTAGCAGCCCGCGCGGAAGGGGCTCTTTTAAAAACCTAAAATCATAAATCAAACATGAGTATTCGAGCCAAAATGAAATGCGTTGAAGTGGAAGCGCAAGAGACCTTCCACAATATCACCCTCCTAGCGGTGACGGACAATTCGCCGGAAAACAAAACGTTCTCGCTGGCAACGCCCGCAGCTTCAGCTTCCCTGAGCATCACGAACCCCGACGCGTTTGGTGCGTTTTTGCCCGGGAAGGAATATTACGTGGACTTTTCGGAAGCGCCGGCCGCCGGAACCGAGGAAGCTCCCGCACCCGATGCCGTGGGGGTCGCCCCCGACACGACCGCCCAGCAGCCCCCGGCAACCGACCCGGCCGCGCCGGATCCCGCAGCGGCTTAAACAACCCTTGAGCGTGGCCCGCGTCCCAGCCGGAGAGCGAACCGGTTGGAGATAATGGGCTCGGGCCCGCTCAGTTCCCCGATTATGAAACTTCCCTACGAATCTGCCCGCAGCGGAGATTTAGCCCTCGCTGAAACACAGCGTATTCTATCAAAGTTTGGGTGCTCCACTTTTGGAATGATGACTGATGTTGAGCGTGGAGCCTCCATTGTCCAATTTCGGTGGCACGAAAAGCAAGTCAGTCTTGAGGCGTCATGGAAGGGATATGCCGCCGCCTACATGAAAGCGCATCCGTGGTCGCCTCGTATGCGCAAATCCAGGGCGCAATACGAAGCTCTCGCGCTGGAGCAGGCTAAAATATCGGTATGCTCAATTCTCCGGGATTGGGTCAAAGGGCAGGTCACCGCCGTTGAATGTGGGTTGATGGGCTTCGACGCCGCGTTTCTGCCGCACATGGTTCTCCCCAACGGGTACCGGATCGTCGAGTACGTTCAAGAGCAATTTCCGCAGCTCTCTGTGCAAAACCCATGAAAGCCATTTCCATCTGCCAACCGTTTGCCTCGGCGATCGCGCTCGGATTGAAACACATCGAGACGCGGACGCGGCGGATCCATTACCGCGGGCCGCTGGCGATCCACGCGGGCCAGCGCTGCACGCCCGACCTTCGCGCGAAATTCGCCTACGAGTTCCTGTTCCATTTCCGCTCCGCCGGCGTTCCCTATTTCGAGCAGCTCCCCCTCGGCGCGATCGTGGCCGTTTGCGATGTGATCGACTGCCAGCCGACCGAAAGCCTGGCCGATACCCTTTCCGTGGACGAGCGCTCTTTCGGCGACTATACGCCCGGGCGCTTCGGCTGGATCCTCGGGAACGTGCGGAAGCTGGACATGCCGATCTTTTGCCGCGGGTACCAGGGCTTTTTCAACGTGGAGGATTCACTTTTAGCCGCATGACGCAGACCGTTCTCCCATTTCCTGAGTGGCGCGTGCCCGGGTGGGTGCTCTGGTGCTTCCGGATCGCCAACGCCTCGGGTTCGCAATGGACGCGCCTGCTCTTTTACGAGTTCAAGAACAATTTTCTCGACCGCCACGGCGTGCCCGATGGGTGGGATCTCCAGGTGCTTGATAAGCAGTGCTGGACGTGCGGGGGCACGGGAAAGTTCGCGGGCTGGGATGATTGCTGGGATTGTGGCGCTACGGGGATCTACCGCCGCGTGCGCGTAGTGCTATGGCGATACCGGCTCGGCGGCGATGTCTACCATTGCCCGGATTTTACAGGCCCTGACGGCTGGCTCGACCTGACCGAACAGATGAACTTCCCCCGGGAGACGATTGAGCACCTCATTGAGCACCGGCGGCCCAATTGGTGGATCGGCGTCGCCGCAGGCCTGGCGCTGTTTATTCGATATGATCGACCGAAGGCGCTGGAGCTGGTGCGCCACGTGAACCGCGAAGGTTATCAACATATTATTCCCACATGGTGGGTACGCCGCGTTTGGTGGCCGCTGCGCTCCAAATGGGCGCAGCTCGTCGACTGGGTAAAATTCCATGGGGAGGACGTACCATTTTAAATTTGAAGGAGAACAAGATGTCTACTGCCATTCAAGATGATCTTTTCCTGCCCAGGGTGGCGATGCTCCCGACCGAGCATGGAGAAAAGCCGGAGAAATGCCGCGAGGAGGAAGCCAAACCCGGATCAGGCCCGACGTTGATCGGACTTCATGATCGCATCAAGTCGGTCTCCGCGAATGGGAAAAAATACGTGGATGTCGATATACTTGAGATGTCGGAATGCCACCGTTATGTGAAAATCTACGCCCGCCTATCGTTTGCCCATTGGTCTGACTGCATGCGCACGCTTTGGGTTAAGGCTTCGGATTGCGTGATGAAATCGCCGCGCCGTAAAAAGAAGGGCAGGGCATAATGGAACAGCCAAACGAGAATCCCTCAGTATTCGGCATCCGAGTCATTCCTGTGGAATCGGTCCAAACGGCTTTTATCGCCACCTCCACGCCTTGGGGTGTCGAGATTGTTTCCCTGGATGGCCGCCACGACTTCATTTCACATGAACAAATCGCCAGGATCACGGATAGAATTAGGAACCGGATGCTGGCCGAGATCGAGGAACGGCTTTTGTTTCCTGGAATGAAAAACTGCACTCCTGAAACGAAGGAATCCGATCAATGAGCGTTAAAAAGTACCAACGCCGAATGGAGAAGTTTTTCGCCAAACGAAAGGCCCAGGTAGAGAAGGTGCTACAGATGCAGGAACGCACCCCAGGAAGCTCGATCAAAGTTAATATCTATTTTGTTTACTTTTCCCATGGGCAGCGCTGGCCCAAGTTTCGCGGCGGCCGAATGATGAGGGGCGTCAAGGGTTTCTGCTCCTGCCGGATCGAATACGTGCCGCCATTTGAGTCTTTCTTAAGCCTGTTATGGAAAGGAGCCATCCGTTGATCGGTGAGCCTACATCGCCCGTTCGTGAAACGGATTTCCTGCGCCTCGAGCAGATCTCGCAGCAGCGGATCGCGGAGTGGGACCTGACGTCCCGCCAGCGAATGCTTGCAGGCTGGATTGTGCGCCTTTCGTTTGGTCGCGGCCGGGAATCATGCCTGGTGCCCACACTGGGGCATTGGCGGCGGCTGACGGGCCTGGACGAGGCCGACGTATGCCGGGCCGTCCAGGGTCTCCAGGAGGCGGGGATTTTGCAGGTGAGCGGGCCCAGGCGTGGCCCGCGGCGTTATACTTTTTTGCCAAATGCGCTGCTTGTGGAGCCGGATCGGGTGGTTGATCCGGAGGATGCGGCGCGGTGTTTGGCGGAACTCGAGGAACTCAATGCGCTAGGGCCCGGATTCGAGCCGGGAGGTCAAAGGCGCTTGGAGATCGTCACCACGGATGAGCGGGTGGACGAAAAGATGGCCGAGGCGAGCCGCGAGCTGGCCGTGGAACGGCAAGATGTCGTCGAGGCGCAGTTTGGCGAGGCCTGGACGCGGAGGATGATGGAGCGCCAGGCCAAGCTTTACGGAGAAAAGCGCGGCGAAATTGGCGAATCGCCAATCAACCGTGAAACTCTGGCTGCAAAAGGGCCGGAAACCGTGAAATTCGCGGCCCGAAAGGCCGGTTTTGGTGAAATTCCGGAGGTGCGGCGCCGGGAGATTGGCGAATCGCCAATGAGGCAGCCTGCGGTTACTCCCGCGAGCGCGCCCGCGTGCGACGTCTACGTAAACGATTCAACGAATAACGTTAAAGACGTCGGCTGTCGGCCGGTTTCAGACGAGGACGTGCGCTTCGCGCTAGAAACGGTGAGGGCGGCGATCCCATCAAGCGACTTCACTCCCTGGAGCCGCAAGTGGGAAAGCCGGTGCCAGTTGGCACCCAACATCATCCTCGAGGCCGTGGGTGATGTGAAAATGATGAACCAACGCCAGCACGTGAAGTGCTGGGGCGCGGCGATCTTCCGGCGTGCGCAGCGCCTGGCGAGGGAACGCGGGATAACTATAAGCTAACTGATAATCGATAAAATATATGAATGAATTTATGTTGAAAACTACGGCAGTGATATTGGCATCGATAGTGGTGATCCCAATGATGGCTCTCTCCATCATACTCGATTCACTGATCCTTGTTAAATTGTGGGAATGGTTTCTCGTGTCATATTTTCATCTTTCCATGATTTCAATTCCTCAGGCGATTGGGTTGTCTGGAATTGCGAAATTCCTGACTTTTAGGAGAACTTACAAGCCTGATCGTGAGCTCAAATGGCATGAAAACTGGCAGGGAATAATCAACGACCTTTTTATTTTTGCGGTCTGCTATATCGCGCATTTGTTTCTATGAGCAACTGTAGCAACAATACAATTCCACCCATCACTGATCCCTTGGGTAAACATTGGATTCAACCGAGCTTGGATAAGATCCTCATCGACGATACCTATGCTTTGATGGCAAGAGCCACGTTTGATTCTCTTGCAGAATACTCAGCGACGATTCCAAGCGGCGTCTACCCTGGCAAGATGTGGAAACGTCATGACGGTTTGTTTGATCCACAATGCAAGCCCGAGGATCGGATGTGGTTTCTGATGTGGTTTGGGGAATGCGAAGACCCTGGCATGTGTTCAAATAATTTCCGTGCGATTCTGATTCTTGAGTAATATGACCAACAACTTTTTAACGGCAGAGACGTTGCAGAAACTTAGCCAGAAGTTGGCCATCGGTGATTTCATTCATGGATTGAGGCTAGTTGAGTCAGTAGAGATGGTGGTGCAATTCCGTTTTCAACGCTCAAAAAAACGGCGGATTCGCAAAAAGTGGGCGAAACGGAAACGAAACTTCAAGCCGCGCCAGGAATGCTTTCTATTGGTTTCCAAAGGAATTGTCATCGTACATCCGGTAATTGCCGCTAAAATCCGTGGCATCATCGATCAGGCTGGATGCAGGCGTGAAACCTTCATCGCGCGGGACGGTAGCACCGGAGCGGTTGGCGCGGCATTTTCATTTTAACTATGAAGCTATCTGTAATCACATTTACGCCGAAAGCTATTATCACAATTTCAAGTGAGGAAATCGAACTCCTGATTGAATGCTCTCGGCTCCATTATGATGCGGTTTGCCGCTCAGCATCGAATGACCAAAACTTTCTGCGCTCGCTCCAGAACGCGGAGGAAAATGCACACGGCCACGGGCATACTCTCACTTTCCGCGAGCTCGATACGCTCGCAAAGATCAGTGAAATCGGCAACTACCTGGGCGGCGAGAAAGGGCAAAAATGTTTTGGAATTCAGCTCCAACTTCACCGAGTCATGAATGAAATGCGGGCTGCGACGCCATCCCCAGTTGCGGCTGATTGGGAAGGGTAAGAAAGCATCAACGCATCCGAATATGTTGATTTTTTAGCAGATGGGCGTAAAAACCACGGAATATGGCAAATCCCTCCGAACGCGATGCAGCCCGCGATTCTGTCTACTGCGAAGCCTATCGGCGGTGGTTTGACTCTTTGCCAGCCGATCAGCGGAGGCGATTGGCAAAGCTCGGCCTGGACAAGCCCGATGCCAGTTACCATGCGGGAAACGACGTCGGGATGCTGGAAGATGCGGCAATGCGCAATGAGGCCAGCGAATGGGGAAACCCGGCGGCCGCCATCGAGGGAGCGATCGAACCGGAGGAGGAGCACGAGATCGATGATGCGTTTTCAAAAGCGCTGGCCTGGGCAACCCAGGGGAAAACGCTGGTGCAGATTGGTCAACGGCTTGGCATCATTCTCCACATCTGGAAACCGGCGCTGCTGCGGGGGTTGCAAATCGAAATCCAGCGGGAGCGCGCGGCGGACTTTTCGCGGGAGCTGGGCGAGGATCTCGCGGACGATACCGGCGCGGCTGGATTATTCCTTGAATGGCTCTCCCGCGGGACGTCGTTATCGCAATGGGGCCAGCGGGTGCTGGCGGCGATCTACGTGCTACGTCCCCAGCTCGTCGGCGCGCCAACGCTCGCGGCGATCGGCGCGCACAATAACAAGACGCGCCAGGCCGTCGATAAGCTGGTTCAGGATTTCCGCGATACTTTCGGGGGTGTAAAAAGCCGGGCGATGCGTCCGGACGAAAATAGAAAACGATGCAAACGCGCACAATTACAGCGAACCTCAAGACACTGACGGCAGAGGCCAAGCGGCTCTGGACGGAAGGGGAATCCATCAACCGGCTGGTCCTTTCCTGTCTGGACAAGTCGCTCGATCGCGCCTGGCGCTTGGGCAAGGTCCTCAACCAGATCAAGGGGATGGTGGGGACAGGGAACTGGCTACTATGGCTGGAGGCGAACTGGCCCGAGCTACACGAACGCACGGCGCAGCGGTTCATGGTCCTCGACCGCGAGAACCCGGAGGCCCAGACTATCGAGGACCTGAGCCCTGATTCGGTGCGCAAGTTCCGCCTTGGCTACGTTCCAGCCAAAGAGCGGCCCGAGCTGGAGGGGGATCAGAGCTTCGCCCGCCAGCCACACTACCTCACGCTGGTCAACGATTGGCGACGCCTGCACCGCCGCATGGAAACGGGCCTGTGTGACCTCGATCCGACCGAGGCGCGGCGTGACCTCAAGCCTGTATTTGACTGGCTCTGCGGCCTCTACGGTATCCCCGTGCCCAAGACAGACCCGGAGGGGGTACCCGGGGGTGGGGTGGTCAAAAATAGCCACCCCCCGGGTAGGGAGTCTCCTACCACCCCCCCGGAGGGGTGCGGTTCTAACGACCTACGCCGTTGTCGCACGCGTCATCCCGGAAAATGAATTGATACCTGATACCTTGACACCCTGGGCAGGGGTGTGAGCGGGAAAAAACCCAAGGTATCAGCAAATGCAACCGCGCGAAAGAAGGTCGCCTCAAAAAAGTTGCCCATGCCGCGCAAGCCTGTTGCCGTCAAGGCGGCGGCCGCTAAACTTGCGCGTCCGGATCCGGCCGCCGCGCGCCGGTACCAGAAAACCCAGCGCGAATACGTCGCGCTTTACGGCGTTTCTCTTCCCACCATCAAGCGCTGGTGGAAAGCGGGCCGCCCGCTCGACGATCCCGACGCCATGGGCGAATACCTCTCGCCGCGCGGCCGCAAGCCGGACAACGCTCCCGACTTCGAATCCCCCTCAATCACGCCGCCGCCTCCCCCCGATGAGAATGGGTTTCCCGTGGATGAGGAAATCCCCATTAAACTCGGCGAGGATTTCTTCAAAGGCGCGGGCGTTCTGGCCGCCATCGAGCGTCTGAAAAAGGCCGAGCGCGAGCGTGCTGCCGCCTACTTCAAGGCCATCTTGAACCGCCAGGCTCCACAGATCCTCGCCAACCGCTTCAAGGAATGGACGGGCCTCATTGAGGTTTTGCGCAAAGTCGAAAAAGACGCGCCGGAGATCCGCAAGCTCAACGAGCTCACCATCGACCGCGCCGAAATGGAGACAGCCGTCGGGCAGATCTTCCAGTCGTTCCGCACCGCCGCGAACAACCTACCCGGGCGCGCCGCCGGCAAACTGATCGGCCTCACGGAACGCGACGAGATCCTCGACGTGCTCGAGCGCGAGGTCGAGGTACTCTTACGCACCCTCACCGATATTACCCTGGAGTCCGTCGACAAGGCGGAAGCCGCCGCGGCTCCCGGTGATGACACCCCGTCGGAAGCCTGATGTTAAATGCCCTAAAAGCCTTCCGAGTCATCGCCGTTTGCGCCACGCTCGCCTTCAAGATCCCGCCGAAAATGCGGATCGCGGATTGGCTCTGCAAATACGTCTCCATCCCGCAGATCACCGGCGCGCTGATGCCGGGCCCGCTCGACACAAAATTGAACCCTCCCTTTGAGGGCCTCTTTGACCTCCTGGCGCAGCGGCACGTCCACTACTTCACCCTGGCCAAATCAGCCCGCGTCGGCGGCACGCTCTTTGCCATCAGCTACGTGCTGCACCAGATCGGCACCGGCGCGCACCCCATATTTTGGCTAGACCCTTCTCGTTCCTCAGCGCGCGCCCTCGCCCGCCGTGAGCTCCAGCCGTTCCTTCTGGAGTGCCCGCCCGTGGCTGAGCAGGCGATCGTCGATCGCGAGCATTGGACCGCCGCCATGATGTTCTTCCGTGGCGGCTCGTTTTTGAAAGTCGCCGGCGCCGGATCCCCGAATGAATCCGCCGGGTTCCAGGCCGAGATCATCGTCATCAACGAAGGCGACAAGGTCCACCACACCACCAAAGGGGAAGCGCCGGCGCACGAGCTGGCCATCGTTCGTTCCAAGCAATTCCGCCACACGCGGAAGATCATCGAAAATTCCACGCCCACCGATGAATTCGGCCCCACCTGGCGCCGGTTCCTCAAAGGCAGCCAGCATTATTGCTACATTCCCTGCCCCCATTGCGGCCTGAAACAGCGCCTCACCTTCTTCCCGGAGGAAAAAGAGGTCCCCTTCGACGAGGAACTCAACCCGCTTCCCCCCGGCCAGGTTCGCATCGAGAAAACCGGCAAGATGTTTTTCGATCATTGCCGCGTCATCGAGCGGCGCGAAGTCGAGCCTGGAAAATTCGAAGACGTCCCCACCGGATGGGATTACGATCGCGTCCTGGCCGAGACCTATTACGAATGCGCCCACGGCTGCCGCATCGAGTACCACGAGCTCAACAAAATGCTCCGGCGCTACAAGTGGGTGCAACACAACCGCAAAGCCCCGCGCGATCACGTTTCGCCCCACTATTGGGCCGCCTACTCCCCGTTCGAGCACTGGGGCGAAATCGCGAAAAAATACCTACTGGCAATCGGCGACTTCGGGGCGATGCACGATTTCTACAACAACGATCTCGGCCTGCCATTCAAAGCCGTGGCCACGGAGGTCGATGAAAGCGACATCCAGCGCCTGGTTAAAGCATCCCCGCACTACCTGCTGCGCACGATTCCGCTCGAGCCGGAAATGATGACCATGACGACCGACGTCCAGCAGCAGGGCAGCGCAAATCCATTCTGGTGGCTCGTCTTCGCATGGGGAGTCGATTGGAGCAAGCCTGACTGGCCCACGTGGGGCGCGCTGGTCGATTACGGCCCAGCAGTGTCCTGGGAACAAATCGAGGAGATCGCCGGGATCCGCGCCGACCCCAAGGGCCACTGGAACGAATACGCCTGGAAAAACCCCATCACCGGGGAGCTGAAAAAGATCCGCGTGGAAGCGGGCCTCGTCGACTCTGGCGACCAGGCTCAGAGCGAGGCCAACGTCTACGAGTTCTGCCTCTCCAACAGCGATATTTTCAGCCCATCAAAGGGCGGCTCCCGCGCCCATCTGCGCGGCCAGCTCATCCGGCTCACGCCGGTCTACGATAACAAGCTCCAGCTCATCTGGTATTGGTCCGACGTCTTTTGCCAGACCGTTTACCGCCGGATCATCAAGGACCGCAAGTTGTGCCGATACCTCCCGGTCGATCTCAACCAGGATTTTTTCGATCAGCTCACCGATGAGCATACCGTCATGGAGAACGGCCGTCTCATCTGGAAAGCCCGCCGGAAAAACAACCACTTGGGCGACTGCTGGAAGCTCCAGGAAGTGTTATCGGGAACCGTCGAGGAAGTCCTCGATGAAATCCGGCTCCGGCGCAAGCTGGCCGAGGAAGCAGCGGCGGAAGTGGCGGCCGCCGATAAAAAATAACGTGCGGTCCCGGGCATCTGACATCCGGATGTTACAGCCTCCCTTCTTCCCGTGCGACATAGCACCGGGGGGATCCGCTTACCCCGGGCGTGGATGTCAATTGACTGGTTGAAAGAGGCATGAGCGATCCAAAAAACAAATCATACATCGTCGTCTCCGAAGAGGAACTTTCCCAGGTTTTCGCCGAATGGGAACGGAGGTTCCGTGAAAAACCCGATGAATTTCAGTCAGAGATGAACCGTCTTGCAAACGATTATAAAACCACAGGCGAGTTTCAGGCCGCCTATCTCGTCAAATTGATTGCAGAGGTTCTCCCCGCAAATTCGAGCGTCGAAGTACCAGAGTAAATGGGCGAGTTTTTACGAAATACGAAAATCTAGTCCATTTTTCGAACACCTCATTTGACACGCCCCCATCATTGTCTAACACCGCGACGAGGCCCGCACCCGAAAGGGTTCCCGGGCCTCGCTCGTTTTCGGGAGGATCGTTGACAGGCGCGGGCGGGGGATGAATGACGCCTTTGTCCAATCGCTCGCCGACATTGCCGAGGAGCGCGGCTCCGAAGCCTTCCTGGTCGAGCTGCGGGATTCCTGCATGGCCAAAATCGCCGAAGGGGGCGGCGAGGTCACGTTCATGAAGCAAGCCGGGCAGAACGGCAAGACTGCCCAGGCGGAATGCATCCTAGATGCCTCCGAACTCCTCGTTGCCGTCACGGCCGCCCTCCGGCTCTTCCGGGACCAGACGGTCACCGTCACTTACGTCGACTTTAGCGGGATGATATTATGAGCATCGGCGGCATTGTTCGCAGCACTATTGCCGGAGCCGCAATGCGCTTCAGCGCCTGGCTCCAGCCCTATTCGGAAATCACGCGGCCCTCTGCCGATCGCGAGAACATTTTCTATTACCTCCCCTCCGATTCCCGGTTCTACCTCGACACCTGGACGCGTCGGGAGATCCTCCGCAAGGTCGATTGGCTCTACCAGACCTTCGGCCTCGTCAAAGAGGCCATTCGGGGCACCGCGCGCCACACGGTAGGCAAGGGCATCTGTCTTTCCGTCAATTCCGATGACGAGGACTTCAACGCGGCCGCCGAGGCCGATTTCGATCTCTGGGCCCTCGCGCCGGCGCGTTGCGACCGCTCCGGGCGCCGGAATTTCTACGAGATCCAGACGCACGCCGTGCGCCAGCGGCTCAAGCAGGGCGAATTCTTCGCCGCGTTCGTCCCCAATCCCCGATGGGATAATGAGCCGTGCCTGCGGCTTTACGACGCGATGGAGATCGAATCCGCACCCGACGAGATCAACGAATATAACATCGACGGCGTCAAGCTCGACCACGATCACAACCCCATTGCCTTCACCGTACGATCCGGCGAAGAAAGCCATTCCGACATTCCCGCCGCAAACATGGTCCACTGGTTCGATGGGGACCAGACCAACCAGGTCCGAGGCGTCTCCGATTTTGCCCAGGCCGTCGTACCACTCGTGGATGCTCGCGAGCTCATCAAGCTCGTCACCAAGACGGCCAAGCAAAACAGCGCCATCGGCCTGCACATTAAGAAACTGGTGAAAGCCGGGGGCCGCGGCGCGCTGGACAAGATCCGCAGCCACATCCAGGCGGGCGGCCCTCCCAACGGCCAGCCAGGCCAGGCGGCCCAGCCCAATCCCGACCATCCCAAATACGAACGCCTCACCGGCGGCGGTGCGATCATCTATACCGATGAGGACGGCGACGTCAAATTCCTGACGCCCAACTCCCCCTCGCCCTTGGTCGAGCCCTTCATCAACAAAGTGCTCATCCGCGACGCCGCCTGCTCCTGGGGAGTTCCCCAGGAATTCTTCTGGGAGGTAGGCCACATCAATAGCTCCAGCTCCCGCTTCATCCTGATGCGCGCCGATGCCCTTTTTTCCACGCTGGGAGACGGCCTGGTCGGCCGTCTCTGCCAGCCCGCTGCCGTTCGCTACCTCCAGCACCGCATCGAGATCGGCGCGCTCGCCGAGCCGAGGGACCCGAAGTGGATGAACAAACTTTCATGGCAGCTCCCCATGCGCGTCACCATCGACAATGGCCGCGACGGCGCGTTGGAGATCAACCAGCTTGCCAATGGCATCGAGAACCTTGCCACCATCAACGACCGGCGCGGCCGCAACTGGCGGCAAATCACGGAACAGTGGTTCCGCGAAATGGCATACGCCTCCAAGCAGGCCAAAAAGCATGGCGTCGATTGGGCGCTCGCCCTCTGGCGGCCCAATACCCCGGGCGCAAAAGGCGGCGAGGCAAACCCCAACGACCTCGAGGAAAAGCTGGAGGACGCCCAGCCCGGCTCCTCCCAAGGTGACAAATAGGAGACCAGCATCATGCGATACGATCGACTCTTCACGAAGCTCTTCCGCTCCCCCCTTTTGCTGGAGCCCAACACCCGCGCCGGGTTCGAGGCCGCCCTCTGGGCCATGATGAGCGGCCAGATCCCGGAGCCGCCCATCCTTGGCGAATCGCCAATGGATCCCACCACTTCGCCCGGGCTGCCCGTGAGGGCTCGCAATCTTCCGATGCGCTTTGACGCCCGCAAGCAAGCCCCCGCCACCGCTCAGAAGCGGGCAGCCTGGCTGCTCGACCCCGGTTTCGGCCGCGACGGAAAGACGGCCATCCTCCACGTCGACGGCGTCATCGACAAACACCTCAGCACATTTGAGGCCTCGTGCTTCGACGCCACGGACCTGAACGACTTCGACCGCGCCCTTGGCCAGGCGGCCGCCGATCCGTCGGTCGATAACGTCCTCATCTATTTCAACTCGCCCGGTGGCACCGTCACCGGCGTACCTGAGAGCGGCTCGAAAATTGCCGCCCTGGCCCAGCAGAAAAACGTCTTTGGCTTTACCGATGGGCTCTGCTGCAGCGCCGCCTATTGGATGGCCAGCCAATGCGACCAGATGTTCTGTACCGCCAGCGCCCAGGTCGGGAGCATCGGCGTCTACCTCGCCGTCCTCGATGCCTCGCGTCAGCTCGAAGCCATGGGGCAAAAAGTCGAGACCATCAAAGACGGCCGTCTCAAGGCCGCCGGCGCTTATTGGAAACCACTAAGCGACGACGAGCGGGCCCATTTCCAGGCCCAGGTGAACCAGATCGGCGAGATGTTCCGCGGCGCCGTCAATGCGAAGCGGCCGTCGGTATCGAATGATACCATGCAAGGGCAGTCGTTCATGGGCAAACAGGCGCAGGAATGCGGCCTGGTCGACGCGGTGCTCCCGGGCATTGAGGCGGCGATCGAGGAATTCGAGCAGACCGTTTAAATAGGCTCTTGCCGGCGCGTCGCTTTCCATGTCGGCGCGCCGACCCTTGGCGGCATTGCGGAGCCACGCAATTCTCCACGCGTTCAGTCATGGAACTGAACCCGGGAACCTGCCGTTGCGGTCGCCGCACCATTTCGAAGACGGGCCCTGTCCGCGAGGGAATAAGCGACGCCGTTTATATACCTTCGTTGACACCCGTTGGCAAACAATATGCCGACGCTCAAAGAATCGCTCGACGAAGCCCTCGAAAAACTCTCCGAAACGGAGTCGAAACTCGTAACCGCGGAACAATCCGCCGTTGATCTCAAAACCAAGGCCGAAAAAGCCGAGAAGGATTTCAAGACCGAGCAGGAGGCTCATACCAAGACCAAGACCGAGCTTGAGGACACCAAAGGCAAGCTCAGCAAAGTCGAGACCGAGCTGGGCGATCTCAAAGCCTCCAACAAAACCGCCGATCAGCGCGTGCGTGAGGAGCTCGCCGCCTCCGGCATCACGATCCCCGCCGCGAAGAATACCCCCGAGGCCCTCAACAAAAACGCCGCGGCCGACGCCGCTCTCTGGGAACGCTACCAGAACGCTTCCCCGACCGAGAAAGCGCAGATGCGCGCTGAACACGGCAAGAAGCTCGATGCCGCCGCCACTGCGTGGGACGCCGAGCACTCCGGCAAATAACCGTTTCTCACCCAGTAATACCACCCTTTTTCAACCCAGCAACCCACCGCTAAACCACCATGGCTATCACAGCTTCCGCCAGTCTGAAACTCGATAAGGTTCTCAACCTTATGCTCGTCGCGTTCAAGCGCCGTCTGGCGCCAATCACGCAATTTTCCACCAAGTTTGAGGCGCGCGAAGTACCCCGCGATCACAATCTGCAGGTACCATTCATTCCCCTTGAACAGATGGATTCCATCGACTTCGACTACTCCAAGGGCTACCAATCTGGTGATTTCAATGTGGAAACCAGACCGGTACCCGTGAATAAGCGGAAATACCAGGTTCTGCAATTCACGATGAAGGATTTGCTGGGACTGTCCGTCGAAGTTCTCGATACATCTCTCGCCGCCAAGGCCGATAAGCTTGGTGCCGACGTCACCGCCGACATTTTGAGCGTCATCAAAGCCGCGAAATTTGGCGACGCCATCGCATCCTATGCCGACGGCGTTTTCGATGCTGATAGCGCCGCCGATCTCTCTGTCAATTGCGGCGCGGCAAACTGGCCGACCGTCAACCGCCAACTGATTGTCGATGAGGTTTGGAGCCGCCAACTCCTCAAAGACCCTGCTCTGCGCAATGCCCAGGCATCTGGCAGCACCGCTACCCTACGCGATGGAATCATCGGCCGCGTTAGCAATTTCGACGTCACTCCCGTACCCAACCTTCCGGACAACGGCGAATCCCTCAAAGGATTTGCGGCGTTTAAATACGGCATCCTCGTCGCCAACGCTCCCATGGAAGCGACCGAGGAGGTCAAGGAACGCCTTAGCGATTACCGGCTCGTCACCGACCCGCAAACTGGCCTCACCCTGGTCTATCGTGCCTGGGGCGATCCCGACATGGATTCGGCGAAGAAAACGATCGAATTCGGATACGGCTATGCCCCCGGCGACGCGAACCAGATCAAACGCCTCACCCTTTCGGCTCCTGCTCAGGGCTAAACGTCTGACCTGAATCCAATCGCACTATGACTTCCGCCATCACCCTCGCCCGCCCGCACGGCTCCCAGAAATGGGAAACCATCAAGGGACCTGAGGCCCCGCTCCCCGCGCAGATCGTTGCGTTCCGTGAGTTCCAGGGCCTCCGGACGCATCCCCGGTTTGCCGAGGTGCAGCTCTGGGTCAGCAACGAGGGCATCGCCAAAAAGCGGATCCTCCAGCCCGAGGCCGAACCGGAAAAGGAAAAGTCCGGCGGCAAGAAAAAGTCTTAATCGCGGAGTGGCGCAGCGGTAGCGCGTCGGGCCCATAACCCGAAGGTCGCCGGTTCAAATCCGGCCTCCGCAACCAATTTGAGCCCGGGCAAGGATCGCCTGGGCTCTTCCATTTTTCACCACAAACGACATGCCAAAAATCAACATCCCCACACTCATCGCCGAGGGCGCATCCATCAAGGCCCGGGTGAAAGCAGACGCGGCCCGTCTCAAAGAAATCGAGGCCGAACTCATCCGCCAGGGCGCGGGCAAACATGAAGGCGACAACGGTGCCTCGTGCACCGTGATTATCGGCGCGGCGGCAATCAAACTCCCCAAAGACGCAGTGGACAAGGTTCGCGAGCTGCTCGGCGAGGAGCATTTCAAGACCCTCTTCGACCGCACCGTCGGCTATGCGCCCGTGAAAGGTTTCCGCGACGTGGCCGCCGCTGTCCTCACCGAGGCCAAGGCCCGCAAGATCATCGCGCTTTGCGAAACGCCGGCGTCTCCCTACGTCAAATGGTAAACCGCCATGGCCGCCGGTATTAATCTTCTCAGCCGTGGGATTGGTATGATCCAGAAAGCCTTCGGCACCGAGCAGGTGACCATCGAGGGCTTCCCGTCGCCGATCACCGTCGACTGGAATGACCTCGGCCGCACGGAACAGATCATCATGCAGGGCAAGCGCGTCAGCTTCTCGGCCACGCTCGACGCCACGGCCAATCAATTCCCGCATTCGCCGGTGCAGGGCCAGCGCGTCACGCGCCTCAAAACGGGCGCCGTCTTCCGCATTACCGGCCCGATCCACGCCGACGGCCTCACCTACCGCTTCATCCTCGACTCCGTCAACAAATGATCGCCACCGAACCATTGAAGCCGCTGTATATGTTCGGCAACGTGAAAAACGACAGTCAGCGCATCCGTTTCGACCGCTCCGTGTATGAGCCGATCATTCGGGACGGCGATTTTGCAAAAGCCAGGCACCGCAGGACGGGCAAGTATTACGCGATCGTCACGGCCAACGATCAATGGTACATCGGAATTGAGGTACTGCCATGAATGACCCCCTCCTCGCCCGCGCCATCGCAAAAATGCTCGCCGCATCCCCCGAGTTGGCGGGTGTGAACGTCTACGGCCACCTGGAAAAAATCGTGGATGGGGAGCCCGAGGGCTCCGAGGAAATCGAGTTCCCGGCCGTCCTCATCGATGCGAAAAGCACGCCGCTCACCGGCTCGGCCAGCGTAGCCATGGCCACCGTCAATGTGATCGTCGATAGCCAGGCCGACGATGACGGCGCCGCCGTCCACAACCCGCGCCAGGCGTTCGTCGTTGAGAGAATGGCCGATCGCAACGCCCTCGCCGACGCGTTGGCCTCCGAGGGCCTCCAGCTCCTCGGTCCCCCGGCGCCGACGTCGTCTGACCCCGATATCGAGGCCCGGGCGTTGCGCGGCGTTTTCGCATACAAGATCGGTTACGCATCGTAAGCGTCTGAAAATCAGGCTAACAATCCGAAAATATTTTCGGATTTGGGTGGGCCTCCTCTCTGAGAATCGTTGACATGCGGCCCGGGAGATATGGCCGACTCCGCCACTTCCGTCACCTTTGGTATTTCCCGCGTCACGGGCACGTTTATCCAGTCCGTCGAGACCACGGCGAAAATCGAGACGAAGGTCCTCAAAAACAGCAAGGGCCAGTCTGCCTTGATCAACACCTATGACCCGACCACATCAGGAAGCGTCAAGGGCCATGGCGCGCTCGCACTGGCCCCGGGGATTGGCGATCCCGGCGTGTCCGGTCTCGGCACCGGTGGCGTTTCCGTTATCGAAGAAGTGAAAAACACCGAGGGCAACGAAGAGTTCGCCGGGTGGGATTACAACTTCAAGTACTTCCCGAACGGCACCGCACTGGTCGCCAGCTAATTTCGGCCGATTCCCGGCCTGATCCTAAAATCCACACCCAAAATCACTCATGAAAAAAGGCGACCGAATCGTCTCCATCATCGACGTCAACGCGAACCCGCTCTCCTCGCCGAACTCCGACATGGTTTCGGCGTTGCTGACGCTCGGGATCCCGTTAAACCCCGAATTCGGCATCCGCGATTACCGCGAGGTCATCGATGGCAAACCCACGCGCACCGTCGTCTGGACGCTGGAGGCCACCTCGCGGGAGGGAACCTACGACACCGCAACGCTCATCGAGAACTGGAAAGACCCCAAATGGTGCGCGGAGAATTCCGACCATCCCTTGGTCTATATCAAGCGGGCGTTTGAAAACCATCACCGCATGGTAGAGCACATCAAGACCTCCGTCCCGATCGCCATGGTGCGCAAGGGCAAGCACATCGCGCTCATCCCCTATGACGCGCGTCCGGAGGAAAAGAAACGTCTCCTCGATCTCCTCGAAAAATGAGCGACCCAACTCCCATCGATCAGGCCGAGCACGACCGCTTGGCAAGCCTCGCCTTCCTCACCCCGGATGCGTCGGAAGTGGGGAAACTCACGCTGCGGCCCTTTTCGGCTGCCACCATGGCCATGATGCGCCAGACGCGCAACGAATGGCTCAAGCGCGTTCCGCTTGACGAGATGGAGAACGCCGACTTTGCCACCCTCGCCTGGCTCTATATCCAGGGCGCGCCGGAAAACGAAGTGCGCCGCACCATCTGGAACGAAACGCTCTTCCGTGAATCGGTCCTGAAATGGGCCTCCGAACCGAACGAAAAAGGCGAACCGCGTATCTCCAGCGAAGATCTCGCGGAAACCAAAGTGCAGATCGCCTTCGCGCTGGACTTGATCCACGCCGCCCAGGTCGAGGTAAAGGAAAAGCCGGACGATCCGAGTGCGCCCCCGTCGAGCGCCCCCGAGCCGCCCCCAAACTCCTAGAGCCAGCGGCGGAAGCGGTTCGCATCCGCGCGCTGGCCAAGACCACCCACTGGACCGAGCGGTATATCTTTTGGGAACTCCCTTATTGGCGGTACCTGCACTATCTCCACGCCGAGCTGCGCGCCAATGACAACTGGACGGTGCCCGTCGGTTGTGGAGAGCCCAAGTTTGCCCCGCCTGCGGATCAGCTCGCCGCCATCGAGGCGGCGGATTGGACAACGGAGGAATAGCCATGGATGTCACGCTCAAGATCGACACCACGGATTTCAAACACTCGCTCCAGCGCTTCGCCCTCTATTCGAAAAAGGACGGCGCCACGGTCCTTTGCGATGCCACACGCAGTTTCCTGCGCCGCGCGATCGCGCTGACGCCACCCAGCAATGGCAAATCGGATTCCGAATCGCGCAAGCGTGGCGAAATGGCCATCGACCGGGATCTCCAAAGCGTTTTCGTGGCCAAGCCGCGCAGCGAGTTGGAGACTCTGATCGACATCTTCGGCAAGGAGCATGTGCGCCGGGCTCTCACGAAAAAGGACGGCACCGTCTGGCTCGTCGATTACGACATCATCGAGCTGAATGAATCGGCCATGGAGCCCTTCCACAAAGCCAAGCGGCTCGCGGAGGGCCACGGCCGGGTTTCCCAGGCCGGGCGGCGCTCGCAGGATATCGGCCGCTGGAAGGCAGACAACTACATGTGGGTGCCCAAAGAGAACCTCGAATCCTACAAGCGCAAGCTCTACAAGCGCGTCGGCGCGCTGGCCGCCGGGTGGAACCCCGCCGCGCTCAGCCCAAAAATCGGCCTGCGCGTTCCCGCGTGGATCCGCCGCCATGGCGACAAATACGGCGCGATCTGGATCCGCCTGGATACCGGGAACATGAGCATCGTTGTCGTCAACAACTACCACGGCAGCGTGCGAGGGCTCCAGTCGCAGATCAACCAGGCGTTGGCCTGGACGGGCCGGGATCTGGATCGCCGGGTGGATTATTACCTCGCGAAATCAGCGCGCAGCGCAGGCTTTCATTAACCCGCCGATGAGCGTGATCGCAACCACCGCCAGAAAAGCGCCGGGGCCCTTGATGAAGAGCGCGGCAAGAAACGGAAGCGCCAGCCAGCCGAGCACGGCCAGCGCGCATCCGATGAGAAAACCTCTGATTGCGACTGACATCACGTAAGAACTATGGGCCAAATCCGCGCCGATCTCAACCTGAATTGCGATAAGTTCCTCGCCGCCATCCGAACGGTCGACAACGCCGTCGAGCACCTGGAGCACAATATCGTCGGCTTCGTGGCCGGGTTCAAAGGCCTGCAAATCGCAGGGGAAGCGATCGAGTCACAGTTCGAGCACCTAAAACAGAGCTTGGAACTGGGGGCCACCCTGAGGGAAGTGAGCCTCAACACAAACCAGACGGTTTCGGACGTGATGCTCCTGCGCCAGGTCTTTGAAAATTCCGGCATGGGGGCAGAATTTGCCGAGCAGGCCATTTTCAACCTTAATAAATCGCTCGCCGGCGTGAACGAGGCCGGGGAGCCGACCAAGGGCGTTTTTGAAAAACTGGGCCTTTCCATCCAGGCCCTGCGGAGCCTCTCCACCGTCGACCAGTTGAAAATGCTGGGCGAGGCGTTCCGTAACATCGAGAACCCCGCCGATCGCGCCCGGGCGGCCGCCGACCTCTTCGGCAAGTCCGGGAAGCGCATGATGCAGATCTTCGGCGAGCCGGAGGCCTTCGCGATCGCCGCGACCCAAATCGGCGGCTTGGGCGAAACCATGGAGGCTAACGCCAAGGTGTTCAAAGAGATCGAGGATGAGATGGGCGCGCTCAATCTCAAGGCCCAGCAGCTTTGGGCCGGGATCGCGCAGGGTTCCGCCGGTGAACTCAAGGAAACCTTGGAATCGCTCCGGAGCGCAGATCTATCCGAGCTTGGCGAAAGCATCGGCGGCGTCATCACCAACGCGCTTCATCTCGCGAAAGTGCTTTGGGAAATTCGGCCCATCCTGATCGGCATCGGCGCCGCCATGGCGGCCAATACCATTGCAAGCTCTCGGTGGGGCGAAATCGTCCGGAATGCCACCCGGGAGGCCATTGGCGGCTTCGGGGGCCTCAATGCCGCAGTCAATACCTTCTCGGCCTGCCTGGTGCGATCGGAAGGGGCCATGGCCAAGCTCGCGTTTACGGGCCGGGTAGCCTTTGCGTCGCTTGCGGCCGGCGCGAAAGCTTTGTATACGGCCCTCGGCCCCATCGGCTGGGGCATCATGCTCGGTACCGCCGCAATGCAGGCCATCCATGGCCGCGCCGATAGGATTAACAACGCCTCGAGTGCGGTAAAATCAATCGGAGAGGAAAAAACCAGCCAGGCGCGGCAGAATTTTGCGGAGATGAACCACGTCTCTTCGGAAGGGGAGCGGGCCACCATGGCCGAAAAGCTGGCCAAGCAGCTCGAAGAAGTCCACGAAAAGATCCGCCAGGTCAATGAGGATTTCTCAGACGAAAAGGGATTCGACGACGCGGGCCGGGCGCGTATTACCGAGGAATATGAAGCGCAGGCCCATGCGATAGAGCTGCAAGAGCGTTCCCTTGGGCATATTCCACAAGCGTTGCTCGATGCCCGCGCCGCCGCTAAGCATGAGGCCGAGGCTCTCGAGGAGGCGCGTAAAAAAGCCGAGCAGCTCACGGAGGAAGTCGCCAAGGGCCGCCAGCAGATGGAGTCCGACATAGCCAAGGCCTCATTCGACGAACTCACCCCGCAACAGCAAAAAGATAAAACGCTCTCCGACGTCGGAGCCAGCAGCGCCGAGGACATTGAGCAGGAGTTGGAGCAGCTCGACAAAGTCATTGAGCTCAACAACGAGCAAGGTAAGCAGAGCGACCGCGAACTTGAGCGGCAAATGAAGCTCATCGAGGCCCGGCGCGCTTTGATCGGCATCGAGAAGGCGATTAAAAAAGAACGCGAGGACCAGGAGCAAAAGGACCAGGCCGCCAAGGAGAAAAAGCAAAAGCAGGATGCCCGCTACAACGATTTCGAGCGCGATTGGAAGCTTGAGGTTGCCAAAACCCAGGCCGAGATTCGCGGCGATGACGCCGGTGTTAAGCGCATCGAGCATCAGCAGCGTGTGAACCGCTATGAAAAAGAGGCCATCGACGTAGGCGAGGATCCAGCGCTGGCGCATAAAATGGCCGAGGCCAGGGCGACGGCCGACGATACCCTCGCTGCAAAAAAGGAAGCCGATAAGGAAAAGAGCGCTCCTCAATATGCCGTCGGCCATTTACGTTCGATCGGCGGCGGTGGCGTGGGCTTTGGCGCGAGCGATCCACTCCTGCGGGAATCCCAGCGCCAAAGCCAAGCGCTGCGCGATCAGCTCACTGCCATTAACAGGACCAATTCGCTGCTTGAGTCGCTTAAAACGGCCCCCCCGTCCCAGCGAAACCCCGTCTTCGGCTCAGGGTATGGTTATTGACAAGGCCGGGGAGGGATATGCCCAATATCCTTCCTTTCATTTCCATTGGGGCCAACGGGGGCTGGGATCGAAATGGGATCACCCGGATAAACGTTCCCGTTTACGTCGCCAATCTCGCCGATGTTATCAACCTGAACACAGGCGCGATTGCCAAACAACTCGGCATTTCATTCCCCTGCATCGGCGCGCCATTCCAGCAGACTGAGGATGGCAATTACATGGTGACCTGCCAATTCGAAGGCCCGGGATCATCGATCGGCTCAGATGACAATATTACCTTCGAGCTCGATACGACGATGTCGGAGGACCCCATCGAGTCTCACCCAAACTTCGCGGCGATTGCCGACAAATATGGCTGGAACGCCACGGAAAAGGCGTTTCAAATCAACATGCCAGGCACCCAGAAAACCACGGTTGCCCTGAAAAACGGCACTTCGCTTGATAAGGCTACCAACCCTCTTTACGGCGTTCAGAGCTTCCTCGCCTTCGGTTGTGTTTTTCGAAAGACCTACGCGTCGAAAACCATTCCATCGAATATTTTTGAGAGTGTTGGCTCCATTGTTAGCGCACCGCCTTCAATAGGGCAGTTTGCGCTTCCCACGGCTCCCACAAAACGGAACTGGCTCAAGATGTCACCCAAGTTGCGGCGCCGCGGATCGGTGGTCGAGGTCACCGAAGAATGGATGTTGTCGGGGCCCGGCGGCTGGAATGCCGACGTCTATGCGAAAGGCCAGCTCGAGGGAACCTAAATGGACGATCTCCCTTCACTCCTGGTCAAGGAAGGCGACGAGCTCACGCCCAAACTTTGGGACGGCCTGGCCCGCGCGGTGCGCAGCGCGCGCATCCTCTTCGGCGACGGCATCCGTGGGCGACGGCTCCCGGACGGAACCCTCCTTTCCTGCTCGTACTGGTCCCCGTGGCCGCATCCCTTCAAGGTGGCGATCGCCGGGGCTGACGCTACGGTAAGCAAAGGCACCATGGGGGGAACAGAGGTGACCTTGGGCGGCGTTCCCATCAGCGGAACCTCTTCTAAACCCCAGCCAATCCTGGATCTCTCCTCGCCAAAATACAACGAAGACGGCATGGGCTGGATAGCCATCGAGGTAATGATCGATTCGTCCACCTACAAGCAGACTTCAGCCGAGCTGGTACAAGTATCATCGCTTAGCGGCGTCGGGCAATATGCCGCCCGGCATCCCATCGGGCTTCTCGTGAGACAAGACTCCGGCGGTTTCTCCTTTTTCCAGATCGCCTATTTCAACCTTCAGCACGTCGCGTATCGGGGCACCGGAGTCACGCGGCATTTCTTCTGGCCCGCATGAACCTCTTTCGGCCTCCAGCGGATTTGTGGAATGACTGGGTACGCAAAGTGATGAAGGCCCGCGCGCTCCCGGGGTTTGGCGTGCAGACCTTCGTCACGCCCGAGGGTACTATCGTGCGCGCAAACCCAGGCGCAACGTTTCTGCACCCGTGGAAAATCACCACCAGTTGGGATACCACCACCGCTGCATGGCAAATGGTCGTACGCCCGGGCTTCGTAGATGGCCTTCCGCCAAAGATCAATGGGACGTTCATCACGGACGCTGACATGCCTGTCCTCACGGCCTATTGGCGCAACCCGCTGGAAGGGTCCATTGGGGTTTCCGACGATGGAGCGTTCTACACCGCAACGAGCGAGGGATACCCAAAGTTCTTCGAGACCTTGGGCGTGCGCACGGCGGCCCAGGACAGCCGAAGTGCCACCTATGACCCCAGCGCCTCCTGGCGCACCCGGGAACTGCGAGCCTGCGACATCATACTATCCACCCCGCGCGTCGGGACGATCGTCGATCTTACCATTTCCTCGTCCGATTCCGGGAGCACCATCACCGGCGGCACGGCCACGTGGGGCGATACCAGCAACATCGGCAAGGAGTTCAAACTCTACTCGAGCGAAAAATGGACTCAGCAAGCCGAGCCAACGGCCCTGGAATGGATGCTCGGAACCTACGTCGAGCCTACCGTCGATGAAATCAAGCTCGCCACGGTCTACGCAGTCTCGCCGCCTGATCCCGAGGATGGAGCGGAACCGGACTCTACCTGGGTTCTCTACACTAAATATTTTGCGTTTTGGAATTTCGTCTACTCGACCCAGCGACCGCGCAACCGAGTTAATTACAACAACATCACATTGAAGACCGGAATCCCGCTCGCCGATGAGATCGGCAACGGGATGTTGTCCGTCGACAACGATACCGCCCAGGAAATACAGAACTTCTACAACGCCACCAGCTTCAAGGGAAAATTTTACAACGCATAATGAGTCTCGATACGCTCCAAAACCGCTGGGAAAAAGAGGCGACCGCCAACGCCGCTTATGCCGCCGAGGCAATCTTGAACCCGTCATTTCCTTTCACCGTCGTCGCATTCGATCCCGCGGCCTTCGGCCTCAACCTGGATCCTGAAATTGACAGCACGGACGGGGCATCGACATGACACCCAAAATCCCGCTCTATGCCGACGTCCAAAAACGCCAGCTCGCCAGCGCCGATGGAAGCTCGCTAAGCCTGCCTTTGCTTACCCTTGGCGACACGGTCCTTTTCTCGCTGCACGCCCTCGACCGCAGTTCGTCCAACACCGTCACCGTCGCGGATTTGAACGTTCGGACGCTGCGCGCCTCAATCGGAACGGTGATGACCGCCCCCGACTCCGGCACGTTCACGCTCGGGTTTGTCAATGGCTCCGAATCCGGCCAGCTCTGCCCCACCTCTACCGTCGCCGCGCTCAAGACCGCCATCGCCGCGCTTGCGGAATGCGCCCCGGGGGGCAAATACCAGATCCTCGACGCCAAACCGGGTTCGGAAAATGGCTGCTGGATTTTGCAATTCAATTTCGCGGGCGAAGTGCCGATCGCCGCCATCACCAACAAGCTTTCGCCGGTCGCCTTCGTTCGCGTGCGGGCCTTCCAGGACAACGATACCTGGTTCCACGAGCTGCGGCTCATCAACGCGCCCCTGGTCTTCACCGGGACCCATGAGCGCGTGCTACCCGAGGCCCCGAGCATCCGCCGGATCCGCGCCGGCGTAGGCGCGCCACCCGAGGACTCCGACGGCGGCCAGAATGAAATCCAGGCCATCAAAGTTCCCGAGGAATTTTCCGGTACCTATTACGTTCAATTCGGGTTCAAACGCTCGACACTCCTGGGTACCCAGGCGACCACCGACGACATCGCGACGGCGCTCAATGGCATGTACAGTGACGGCGCCACCCGGTTCTCGGTCACCAACCCTGAGGACAACAACGCCTATGTCGAATTCATCGGCAAGCTGGCCAAAGCGCCCCAGGAGCTGATGACGATCTCCGTGCAATCGTTCTCCCAGGGCGAGATCCAGTTCACGCTGGATCTCAACAATGCGCGCCTGGCCGATACCCTGCGCAATCAAGCCCAGGTCGCGTTAAAATTCGAGGTCGAGGCCGAGGTGGTCGACAACGCCGACGAAATTTCGGACGCAACCATAACGGGCCGCATCATCACGCTATTCTCAGCGGACGTCACCATCGCCCGGGAGCAGATCTGGGAGGAGTTGAACACCGTTCCCGACATCAACTGGGAGAACCCGCCTCAGCCGAAAGACTACATCCCCTTTACCCGCGATCAGATTTTCCAGGGTCTCATGAATTACATCGCGGTCCTGGGCGACGGGGTCAACCGCTCGTTTGTTTTAAACCACAATCTCGGTTCCGACGCGCTCGCCGTTTCGCTGCGCCAGAATGCCTCCGGTGGCCGCCTGCTCAACCTCGACGAATATACTGTTACCTTCCCCACCGCCAATCAGGCGGAAATCACGCTGCCAGCTACGGCCGATATCCCCGCGCAAAACTCGCTCGCGGTCCTCTTAATAAGCCCGTTCACCGTCAACGCTTTCAAGGCCCACACGCAAACCATCGCGTCAATCGAGGGTCTGGAGGATCGTCTCCAGGCGCTGGAAAACCGCGTGACGACCCTTGAGTCCTATATTCCTACAGCCACGATCGCATCTTCCTCTTCCGAGACTTCGCTGAACATTGGCATCCCGGCAAAATCCGAGGTGCTCTTCTACAACCCCACGAAGCTCGACCTCACCGCGCTCCCCATCCGGCCGCCGCTGCTTTTGCCCGCGATCAGCGCTGCCGCCGCTACGGCGCTTCCGACCTCGCTCACCGACGCCACCGGGATGGATACCGTATGGCTATCCGAAGCGCGCCGGCTTATTCCCGGATTCGGTCGCATCCCGGCCTCCTACGTCGAGGCGAACGGCTATATCGGCAACGATGGGCGCATCCTCTACCCCGTCAACAAAGACGCGGCAAATGACAATACGTACTATCCCGCCGCATTTGAGCGCACCCTCTTCGAATTCCAGATCGACGAATACCAACTCCTTCCGGGCAAAACCCTCACCGTCCAATTCGGCCTGGCGCTGCAACTCCTCAGGGCGAGCTGCGAAGCCCAGTGGGTCCTGGTGATCGAGCACGGGGTTCCCGTGGACCAGGCGACCCCTGCAACCCAGGGAGCTAACCTCCAGTCGATTGCCTGGGCGAATAAACCGCTCCTCACCCAGCGGCTCTTCGTCACGCCGCTGCAGATGATCCACTCCTTCGGGTGCAACGTTTACCGGTCGGCCAGCGGGCTCACGGCAAACAAGATCAGCTACGGTGCATCGAGCGTAGCCGATTCCGTCCCCGCCTCGCCTAACTTCATCTTGCGGGCTCGGCTCATCCAGTTCGACACGCGTAACAACGTCCACAACGCCATGGGCTGGCTATATTACGCGGTAGGAGACACCACAAAGACGACCGGCGACGCCACGGCAACCATCGCGTAACCTATGAATATTAACGTCACCAAAGGGGTTTCTTACAACAACGTGATTCCTCCGGAGGATTCCGTTCATCAGTGCGTCTCCTATACAGGCGAGCTTCCGCCCGGAATGAGTCTTTCGTTTTCATTGTGGAATGCCGTGCTCTCGGGCACACCGACCACGGAAGGAGGAGGTGTTTATAGTTTTCTCATCCACGAGGCGACCACCGATACTAGCAAAGCGGAGGGCACTATTCCCGTTACCGTCACCGTCAACGACCCGTCCAAGCTACAGCCTCCGGTGATTTCATGCTTAGGAGCAGCGTCAAACTCCAACGGGGGAACCTATTCGGCTCCCGCCGGAGCAATTAATCTGTCGTTTACTGTTACCAATCAGGATGCGTACGGTTCATGGGGCTATTCGCTTCCATCTGGGATTAATCCTGGAACCAATAACGGTCCCTCCGCACCATTCCCGGTAGGGGGTACCCTGACAGCGGGCATATACAATCTGGTTGTAACCTATTACAACCATGCCTTCTCAAACGGGACCGTCCAATCGGCTGCGTATAATCTTACCCTGACGGTTACGCCTGCCTTACCGGTTATCACGCTGTCCTCCAACGCCACAACCTCCGGCTATGTTGGAAAATCAATTTCGGCGCAATGCTCGGTGCAGACCAACGCGGGCACCGTTACCTGGAGCGCCATCAATCTTCCCCCCGGGCTGAGCATCAACTCCGCTAGCGGGTTGATTACCGGGACGCCGGCGACGGCCGGGCTCTACGCCACAAAGGTCACGGCTACCAATGCCACGGGCTCGGGCACGATGGAGGTTGATTTCGTCATCACCGCCGCCACCGGCGCACCTGTCATTTCATGCGTGGGAGCCACCGCAACGGAAAATGGGGGCACGCTCACCACGACTGCCGGAACCATAAACCTCCAGTTTTTAGCTACCAACGGGGGCGCGAGTTGGTCCGGATCATTTCCGACCGGCCTTTCGATAAACGCCAATTATGGGGCCGTGAGCGGCAGCCTCGCCGTGGGCAGCTATACAATCCTCGCCACCTGCACCAACACTACCTACTCGGGCGGCACGACGCAGAACGCGCAGTATCTGCTCTCCCTGACGGTTTCCCCCGCCGTTCCCGTTATTTCGCTGGCAGATTCATCGAGTCTAAACGTCACCGCGGGCACGGCCGTTTCCGCCCAGTTTTCGATCCAATCCACCGCGGGAACCGTCACATGGAGCGCCACAAGCCTTCCCGTGGGCTGCACCATCAACCCCACAACGGGGCGCGTCAGCGGAACGCCAACCGTTTCCGGAACCTTCAACACTGTCATCACCGCCACCAATTCCGCTGGATCATCCACGTTCAACGCCTCGTTTGTAGTCGCCTCCACGAGCACCTCCGTTTCGGCTCCCTACCAATTCCTGCTGGACGATCCGACACTTACCAGCGTGCTCGTCGAAACGCAGACCGGCGCCGTCACCTTCGGGCGCTCCCGTCCCTATAAGGCTGGAGACAAGGCTCTCCTGGCCGTGGTGTTTTTGCAGGCAGGCGTCACGATCGCGCCTCCCGAAAAGGTCGGAATCTCCGTTTTGGCAAATAACCAATTCGGCACCGATCCAATCCTCACCCCGGACGCACCGCAATTCAAAGCCGCCGCCAACGATCAACCGGCCTACCTGCTGATCGGCATCAATCTTGATTCAGATGCCCTAATGGCCGAGCTGCAAAGCCTCATCGATGCCGGCGGTTCCGCCGTCACGCTTACCGTCATGTCCGACCTGCGCTGGAAAAACTCCGACGGCGTGCAGATCACCACCGACACCTTCACCTTCGCGGTCCAGCCGGCCGTGACAGCCCAGCAGCCTTGACAGTCGCCCCTGAATTATGCGGATCCTCGTAAATCTCGACACGCACGAAGTCACGACGACGCCCTCCACCTTAAAATTCAAGGGGGCGTCATTCGAGCCCGTGCAGATTGGATTTTCCAATACGGGCGGCTCTCCACTGCTCATTTCAACCCTGGAAATCGAGTTTGCCATCACCAGCTCCGGAACAGCCCTGGCGTATACCAACACCTTTTCGCCCGGTTCCAGCAATTACTACGCGGGGTTTTTGGATTGCTCCGGAAACTCGCTCGTCACCCTCCTGGCTGCGACCAACGGCAGTCCGAGCAAACTCAGCGCCGAGGTCGCCTGGATTATCGAGGGCAGGCAATTCCGCAGCCAGACGTTTTCCGTCACCGTCGAAAAAGCGGAGATCCCCGACGGCGTAGCCTCCTCGGCCGATCCGTCCCTCTACCCGCCAGCCGCGGATCTTTACCGCAAGAGCGTCGACGTCGCTAGCCAGGCCGAGGCCAATGCCGGTACGGATGGACTCAAGCTTATCACGCCAGCGACGCTCGCCGGGGCGATCAAGGCGGCCATCCTGGGTCTCGTCAACGGCGCTCCAGCGCAGCTCGACACCCTCAAGGAAATCGCCGACCAGCTCACCAGCGACGAAAGTATCGCCGCCGCGCTTACGGCTTCCCTGTCAGCTAAGGCCCCACTGGACAGCGCAGCGCTCACCGGAACGCCGACGGCACCGACAGCGGCTCTAGGCACCAATTCAACCCAGCTCGCCACCACCGCCTTTGTTTCGGCGGCCGTAACCGCCGTGGCTCAAACCGGTTTGACCGCTGACTACGCCGACGGTGACAGAACCCTCCATTTCGAAAACGGCATCCTCAAATCCTACGAATGAAACCGCATCTCTTAGCCATCCTCCTCCTTCTGCCAGTATTGGTTTTTGGGGCACCCCTCACGATCAATACCAATTCGATCACGAGCGCCACGAGCGCAGTCTCCTGGTTGTCGTTTACCCGCAACGGCAATATGATCACCCTTTCGGCAATCGACGTTCCCTATTCCCAAAGTGCGGGCACCGCCGCCATGCTCTCAGGGACCATCACGTCGGCCCAGGTCACTGGCCTTGCACCAGTGGCCTACACGGGCGCATACAGCGCGCTCACCGGGCTGCCTACGATCCCGACCAATACCAATCAGCTAACCAACGGCTCCGGGTATATTTCCTCTTCTGGTACAGCATCGACGATTTCCGGGACTATTCCACTCCAGAAGGTTTCTGGAGCACTGGCGGCCAACGGTGGCACGGCAACAGGCTTGACTCTTACCGGCGTCACTAACGCCAGCGGGACAATATCGGGCAACTATATCCGCAGCGGCACAACCACGGCCGGCGTCTATCAAGGGCCCGTGATCAACTCCCCTACGGGCATCACTGCGTCTGACGTAGGAGCCTACAGCTCCGGATCGTCGGATTTGCGGTACGGTTATCCACAGTTATCCACAACCAACTCTATCATTGGCGGCTACAAAAACGTGGTGCAATACTGGTTCCGGGGGGCGCAAGCACTTACCTGTGGTACGACTTATATTATCAACCCCGGATCATGGTCTATGGTCAACAATCCTACCGGGTTTTTCCGTTTCGGCGCTATTTCGTCCACATATGCGACGTTCAGTGCAATGGGATACGTTGGTTATTATGCTAACTCGCTAGGGTTAGACACTGGCAATGTTGTGTTTTGTTCCAGTAATAATTACTACAACCTGAGCGGCAGCCTCACCGTGAATGCTGGTGACGTAATTACAGGCAACGTTACAGGTGGCAGGGTCGTCATAGCTGCCGCTGGCACTGGGTTAGGCGCAATATCCACCATGTCCACGGGATCAACGGGCGCTATATTGTCATCTGCGGACACCAACGTACTACTTAATGGCACCTCCACGGGTCTATCGGTTTCGTCATCCCGGTTTGGGCAGGTATCTACGTCCAAAGTTCTGATTTGGATGGATACGACCAATGGCTATTGGCGACTGTTGGTGACAGGTACAACCAACCTAGTGAGGTCGCAATGGGAGTTTGTAACAGACGGCCTTTAACCAATAAAATTATGAAATATTTACAGATTGACGCCTACGGGGTTGCAACGGAGGTCACTAGCGACACGCCTGGTGCATACCCATTTGAGGATGCGGATGCCGACGCGCGAGTCGCCGCGAATTATAAAATCGAACGCCGGAACGCATACCCCCCTCTCGGAGATCAGCTTGATGCGTTGTGGCACGCAATGGACGGCGGCGCGCTGGCTAAGGTCGAACCTTTTTATTCGGAAATTTTGGCTGTTAAGAACAGGTATCCGAAGCCGGAATAATTGACAGCCCGCCGGAACCGTGAAGCTGATTTTGGACCTTTGTGACCGGCACCCTTTTGGAATGGGGATGATTGGAATTGGCGGTGGCCTCTCGGCCAGCGCCATTTCCTTTTTGCAGCAATTGGATCTCGTGATTCGCGTGGCCGGTGGCTTCGTCGCGCTGCTGGTGGGCATCACCGTGCTGATTTTGCAAATCCCAAAAGCGGTTGCTCAGGTCCGGAAGTGGCTTTGACACAGCGTCGGCGGTGTAAGCCACATAAGCCAATCAACCGCCATGAATATCAAACGCCTTTTCCCCATCGCCGCCATTGCCGCGCTCATCGCCTCGTTCGGCGCATGCGCTAATATTAAATCCGCCGCCACCAAAGCCGCCACGGCCGTGGAAACCTGGTGGAAAAGCGAGGCCACGCAAAAGGGTCTCCAAATCGGTCTTAAGGCCGCGGAATCCGCCCTGGTGGCCGCCGCCGAAACGGCGGGGCCGGATTACCTTGATGACGGCAACGTCCATTGGACCGCCGTCGCCAAAGCGGCCGCCGCCAACGCCGCCCGAAGCATCGAGCTGACCAGCACCGCCTCCGATACCACCAAAGCGGCCGTCACGGTCGCCAACGCCGTAGCGCAAGCCACCGGCGATTCTGCCGCGGCCGAAACCGTCAAGACCGCCGTAATCTCTGGCCTCACGGCCGCATCGAATTCCGGAGCCGACGCCTCGGGCGCGCTGGAAGGCATCGCCCAGGCCATCGAGGGCAAGACCGCCACAGCGGCCACCTCTTCCACCACCACGGCGCTCTCGACGTCGGGAAAGTAACCTGGCTCGGGATCCTCGGCGATTTCAGCATCTCGGTGGATTCTAACCCCGAGCGGCTTGATCCGGAGGGAAAACCCGAGCGCACATTCTGGATCAAATTTTCAACCGAGTTCTGAACCATGAAACAGTTTTTCATCACCAAGATCCTGAAATACTTCCGAGGCAGGATCGCAGCCAAGGTAAACCGGCTCATCATCCTGCTGGTCTTCCTGGCCCTGGCTCATATTCCGTGGTTCGCCCACATCTGCCTTCTCTTCCAGATCCCGCCCGACGCGTTGGCGGGGGCAGCATGGGCGGCGCTCCTCGAGGGCCTGCACTGGCTCCGTGATTCGTACCCGCAGACCGGCGACTACATCAACCCGGTCATCGAGGGCATCGAGGAAACCGGCAAACCCGAGATCAGTAATACCGCCGTCGAGGCCCAGCCCGTCAATAAGCCATGAGCTGGTGGACCGCAATCCGCAACCTCTTCCAGAAAACCGTGAGCAAGCCCGGATGGAATTTTGAAGTCCTCATCGACGGAGATGACTTGGTCGTCAACAATACCGCGGCCACGTGGTTTGGCGGCGACAACGATTCCCAGGACAACGGCCTCACGGCCTCGGGCGTTCACACCGCTGGGAACCCGCAATGTATGGGCTGCGCGCTACCCGTAATCGTCCGGGACGCGGAGGGGAAGCTCATGGTCTCGACCTATGATTCCCCGCTGGCCGTCGAGCCCCACATCCCGTGGAAAACCCAGGTGAAAGTGACGCGCGCCGGCGTCTCCATCACCGTCCCCCTGATCGACAACGGCCCCACGAAAAGCTCCGGACACGGCATCGACCTCACCCAGGCCGCCTTCCGCGCCCTGGGGGTTCCTCTCCGCTCCGGAGTCGCCCTGGTGAGTTATCGCGTCATCGGCGGCGCGAAATACCTCAATGCCTAGCCCAAAATTATGTTCCCCCGCGACGCCCTCGAGTTGATTTTCCGCTTTGAACCACTCTGCCAGCCGGGCAACTGGCTCGGGGGAATCCATGGGATTACGATCGGCTACGGCTACGACCTGGGCACCAAAACGGCCCACCAGTTCGTGAGAGACTGGAATGGGCTGCTGACCGCAACCCAGCTTGGCCGGCTATTGGCCGTTGTCGGCGTATGCGGCACGCGAGCCGCGGAGGCCGCACCGCTCCTCAAGGATATCGAGATCCAGGCCGAATCCGCCCAGGTCGTCTGGGTCCTGACCGAGCTGACCCAGCTCGAGCGCGCCGTCGCGGCCGTTTTTCCCGGCGTGGAATATTTCCCGGACCTTGCCCGGGGCGCCCTGGTCTCCCTGGTGCAGAGCCGGGGCACGCGCCTGGACGGCGCCCGCCGCGAAGAGATGCGGGAGATCCGTGACGAGATCGAAAAATGCGCGAAGACACATGGCATCGGTTACGGGACCAGGTGTCATATCGCGGCCCACCTGGTCCGGTGCATGAAAGGCCATTTTCCGCTACCAAGAGGCGTGCAAGCGCGCCTTCGCCGCGACGCCGAAGCCGAGCTGCTGGAGCGCGCCGCAAAAGTTTTTATGAACACCAACCCAGCGCCGGAGGAGCTTATGCCTCTCCAATAGAAGCCGAAATCCGAATCAAACCCGCGGTGAGCTGGCCGGGAGGAAAGTCCCGGTTGCTCAAACATATTATTCCCCTTATTCCCGAGCATCAATGCTACGTGGAGCCCTTTGGAGGGGGCCTCGCCGTATTCCTCGCCAAAAAGAGATCTCCCCTTGAAGTAATCAACGATCTCAACGGGGACTTGGTCAATTTTTACAGGTGCGTTCGGTTCCACTCCGAAACCTTGCTCACCGAAATAGAGTTTGTCCTAAATAGCAGGGAAGAATTCTACGATTTCAGGACACAGCTCGGCCTGACGGATATTCAACGCGCAGCGCGCTGGTTTTATCGCAACAAGACGTGCTTTGGAGGCTGCGATATGCGTTCCTTTGGCACCTCTGCGGTCTCGGGCGGCGGCGCGGCGCTGGGATCCCGAGCGGCTCGAATGGAGACCATACGAGCCCTCAATGTGCGCTTGGATCGCACGTGCATCGAGCACGTGGATTGGGAAAAGTGTGTGGATCTCTACGACCGAACAGGGACATTCTTCTTTTTCGATCCGCCGTACATTGAGTGCTGTGACACCAGTTATGCCGCATGGAAGCCCGAAGACGTGAAACGGCTTAAGGCACGGCTCGCTCAGCTCAAAGGCAAGTGGGTGGTAACGCTAAACGACTCGCCTACCGTCCGGGCGATTTTTGAAGGGTGTGACCTAACCCCGGTGGAGCGAGCCAAGGGAATCAACAATCGGAACCCTAAGAGCCGGAAATACCGGGAGCTGATTATTCGGCCCAAGGATCTTTCCGTTCCACCTCCGGGAGAATGCAATCCGCCCCCCGCTTTTTGAGGGCACGTTTGGCGGCGTCAAAGACCATCACCCGGATCAGACCTTCGGCTTTTATCAAGTGCACGTAGGGCCGAAGGTCGATGACTGTTCCACGGATTTTGCCGGTTTCGAGTTGTAGCTGATCCAACCAGCGCGAAGCCTCTTCCTGAGCGGCTTTCCAAGACATTGATTCGAATTTGTCGCAGATTTGTCGCAGATTTTGGCTTAAAACCCGCGAGGGCTGATAAAAAGTGGTGCTCGGGGCGGGACTTGAACCCGCATGCCTTGCGGCATACGCCCCTCAAACGTACGTGTCTGCCATTTCACCACCCGAGCTTCACCGTTAATTGGTGGGCCGGTATTTCTATCATGCATTTCCCTTGGTGCAAGCGCGTTTTTTCTTTTTTTTCCCCTCTTGAGAAAAATCCCCTTTCACACCAGACTACCCCCGAATGATTTCCCGCGGCCACGAAGAAGACGCTCGTCCATCCCCCTCTCCTGAAAAGGGTTGGATCAAGGCCGACTTCCACCTTCACACCGCCGAAGACCCCAAGGACCTCATCACCTACTCCGCCCGCGACCTCCTCCACCGGGCCCACACCCTCGGCTTCCACGCGCTCGCCATTACCCTACACGACGCGGTGCTGGAGGACTCCTCCCTTTCCGAAACCGCCATCAACCTCGGCATCCGGCTCATTCCTGGCGCGGAATTGCGCCTGGAAGGGGCCGACGTGGTCGTTTTAAACCTCAGCAAGAAGGAAGCAGCGGAAATCCACAAATTGAGCGACCTGGCCGCCTTCCGCCAGCGCCGGGGAAAATCAGCCCTCATCATCGCTCCCCACCCCTTTTACGTCCTCGGCGGTTCCATGGGCGAGCGCCTACTAGAGTACATCGACGTTTTCGACGCCGTGGAGGTCTGCCACTTTCACACAGCCTGGTTCAACCGAAACCGCCGCGCCATCGAAATAGCCGAAGCGTTCAAAAAGCCGCTCGTCGCCACCTCCGACGCCCATCGCTTCCACGGATTCGGTCGGCATTACACCCTCATTGAGGCCGATCCCGACGCGGGCGTGGAAGGCATTTTCGAGGCCATCCGCAACCACTGCGTCAAACCGGTCAGCCCCGACATGACCAACGCGCAACTGGCCAAGCAGCTCTGGTGCATGTTCGTCACCGACAAATGGAACCAGTGGCAGGCCCGCCGTGCGAAACGGGGTTGACAGCGGCGTATTCAAACCGAATTCTCCCAGGACCTATGACGCATCCGTTTTGGACGAACCCGCTCGTTTACACATTCGGCCCCGCCGCAGTCACTTTTCTCATCGCCACGGCCTGCGCACGGGCCCGTTTTTCCGCGCCGCGCAACCTCAAGCTCGCTCTGGACGCGCTCGTATTGCTCCTCCTGGCGCTGCCTAATGTTTTAGCCAGCGCGCCCAACCTTGCATACCTTGCTATTTTCGAACAAGTGGCCATCTTTCCCATCTTCTACGTCTGCGCCGTGATCGGATTCTCCAAAGTGGATCGGGAAACCTTGGATGCCGTCCGACTTCAGGGCTTGGGCTTGTGCGGCAGCTTCTGGCGCATCTTTTTCCCGGCCGCGCGAGGCTGGATTCTTTGTGGCCTCGGCGTGGCCTTCTTACGCCAGGCTCTCAATATTCTGGTGCTGAAACCTATTTTCTAGGCATAAACCGCCTCAACCAGCCCGAGCGCCTTCTCCGTCGGCATCACGCCCACGTCCATCTGGTTCATCACGTAGGCAAAGGCAATCCCGTTCTCCGGATCGCCAAAAGCATGGCTACCGCCCGCCCCGGGCTGCCCAAAGGCCCGCGTTGAGGGGCCAAAAAGATTCCGCAACTTCTTGCCGGATGCGTCCACCGGATCGTGCATAAACCCGGCCGCAAAAGCCGTGGGGCGCAGCAACACGCGGTCATTGCCATTCGTCAGCACGTTCAGCATCGGCTCGATATTCTCGAAATAGCGCACCCCCTCCAGTTCGCCGCCGCTCGCCAGCATCGCGTAGAACTTCGCAATCGAATGCGCCGTGCCGATCCCCCCAAAAGCCGGGAGCGAAGCCATGCGCGCCTCCGCCGTGTTCATCGCCGCCGGGCCGTGCAGCCCCTTGGGCGAGATAAAAGCCCGCTCCGTAAGAGTCCCCTTGGTCGCCAGCGCGTTGTAAAAATCCGGATTCCGCTTCGGAGTGCTGATTTTCGGCGCGAACACCGACGCCACGCTCTCGACCTTCTCCCGAGGCAGGCCGATCCAGAAATCGAGCCCCATAGGCACCGCAAAATGCGTCTGCCAATAGTGCCCGAGCGTCACTCCAGGCGTCCCCTCAATGCGCCGAAACAGCTCCTCCAGCAGCGAGCCGAACGTGCGCGGATGGTAGCCGTGCTCCAGCCCCGGCGTCCAGTTGGGCACCTGCAATTCGATCGACTTGACCACCGCCGCATGGTCGAGCACTGGCGCGGGCCGGTCGAGCGCCGCCAGCCCGGCCTGATGGGAAAGCGCCTCGCCGATGGTAATACGCGCCTTGCCCGACTGCGCGAACTCCGGCCAGAACTCCGCCACGGGCGTTGAAAGCGGCACCTGGTCGCGCGCCATCACGTGGAGGATGCAGGAGGCCGCCAGCGGCTTCGTGCACGACCAGACGAGCACAGGAGTCTGCGCCGTCCAAGATTTGACGCGCTTGCGGTCGGCATAGCCCCCGGCGAGCGAGATCACCTCGCGCCCATGTTCCCAGACCGAGAGCGAAGCGCCGAGCTCCCCCCGGCGCTCGAAATTCTCCCGAAACCGGGCTTCGATCCGCGCGAAATTTTCCGCCTTCATTCCCTCCTTACGCCCCCAGCAGCTCCTCAAGCTCGGCCACGCGCCGCGCGAAGAGATCGAGCGTCTTCTGGACCGGCTTGGGGCTCGACATATCGACCCCGGCTGCCGCCAGCGTGGGCAGCGGGAACTTCGAGCCGCCGCTCTTGAGGAACCCGAGGTAGGGCCCCGTCTCGCCCGTGGTGAGAACGTTCTCGGCCAGGCTGACCGCCGCCGAAAGCCCCGTGGCATACTTGTAGACGTAGAACGCGCCGTAGAAATGGGGAATGCGCAGGCACTCCAGATCGAGCTGCGGATCGAGCGTAAAGCCGGGCCCAAAGTAATCCATCAGCAACCCATGGTAAACCGCCTTGATCGAGTCGAGCGTAAGGGCCTCACCGCGCTCCTCCATTTCGTGGACGATTTTCTCGAACTCGGCGAACATCGTCTGCCGGTAGACCGTCCCGCGAATGTCGTCGATCTGCCGATTGATGATGTAGGCCCGCATCTTCGGGTCATCCGTCGTATTCAGGAAATGGTGCGTGAGCAGGTCCTCGTTAAAAGTGGACGCCACCTCGGCCAGGAAGATCGGGTAATCGTAGGTCTGGAAAGGCTGGTTTTGTTGCGAGTACCAGGTGTGCATCGAGTGCCCGCCTTCGTGCGCCAGCGTGTAGACGTCCGAGAAAACGTCCGCCTTGTAGTTCATCATGATGAAGGGCGGGTTCCCGTAGCTGCTCGACGAAAATGCCCCCGAGCGCTTGCCCTTGTTCTCGTAACGGTCGCTCCAGCGGCCATGGCGCAGCCCCTCTTCGAGCACCTTGCAGTAGTCGCCCCCCAACGGCGCGAGCCCGGCGATCACCTTGTCGATGGCCTCGTCGTAGGGAATGTGCGTGGCGATGTCGCCCACCATCGGCACATAGGTATCGTAGTGGTGAATCTCATTAAGCCCCAGCACCTTGCGACGCAGCTCGTAGTAGCGGAAGAGCGGCTCGAAGTTGGCGCGAACGGTGGAAATCAGGTTATCGTAAACCGACACCGGCACATCGTCGTAGAAAAGCGCCGCCTCGCGGGCCGAGCTGAAATTGCGCGCCCGGGCGGAAAAGACATCCGCCTTCACGGAGTTGGAATACGTCGAAGCCAGCGTGTACTGATGATCGCCAAACTCCTCGTAAAACCGGTGGAAAGCCGCCTTGCGCACCTCCGGGTCGCGCTGCACGAGGAACGACGAGAACGAGCTTTGGCTCAGCTCCCGCTCCTCGCCCTGGTCGTCGACGAGCGAGCCGAACTTCATGTCGACATTGGTGAGCTGGTCAAAGGTGTCGCGGTGGCCATGGAGCGCCGAGGACCCAAGCGCAAGGAGGCGCTCTTCGGCACTGGAAAGCGTGTGCGGCTTCAGCCGACGCAGCTTGCGAAGCGGAATCTGCCATTCGGCCAGCAGCGGATCGGCCACGTAACGCTCGAAAGTAGCGTCATCGAGCGCCTGGATCTCAGGCAGAACGAACGCCGTCCCCTCGCCGATCAGCGTCAGCAAATTTTGCAGCACCCCCTCGCGCTCCAGATTGGCAAAATCCGAGGCATCCTCCGCGCAACGGAGCATCGCGTAGTGGCCGAGGTGTTCGATCTTCTGATTCAGGACCTTATCGAACTCAAGAAGCTCGCGAAGCGTCTGAGCCGATTCCCCGACCCGCCCCTTGAAACCCGAAACTGCGGGCCAGCGAGCCTGGAGCTCGGCAAAATCGGCCTGCCACGCCTCGTCATTTGGGTAAAGAACCGTCAGGTCCCAGGTATCTTCGAGAGGCACCTCGTTACGCGCTGGAATCCGTCCCCCGCCCGCTTCACTGCTTTGGAGAAAAATGTTCATGGCTTTTGCGCGAGTCTAGCGGCCCGCCCGTTGGGTGAAAAGGAAATAGGGATTCCACGCGCACGAAGCGGGGCCAAAAAAGCCTCCTTCCCAGGCAGTCCCAGGAACAAGGCAAATCAACTCCGAAATTCGCGGATATTTTACGAAGCCAAAGAATGACGACAAATCTTTACAGCCAAGAGAGTCCAGTCAATAAATGTCGCCTGCCCCATTCCCGCTCACTCAGCTAAACTGATTTTACAAAATGTTAGGTCAAGCACCACAGACTGGGTTGGATTTGCACTGGTTTATTCTGCTATTCGTCACGATGTGGCTGGGGATTTCCGTTTTCCTTTCCCTCGCAGGCGGGTGGCATCGTTTGGGGAAGCAATATCGGAGCACTCGGCGCATTAAGGGGAAACTTTTCTCATTCGCTTCCATGAGCATGGGAAACGGCATTTTCCCCGTAAATTATAACGGGTGCTTATTTGTTCGTATTGGTACGGATGGAATCGAAATTTCGATATTTCTTCCATTCAAATTGTTGTCCCCGCGACTACTTATCCCGTGGAATGCTGTGGCAGAGTGCCGTCAAGAGAGCTTCTGGTTTCGAAAGTGTACCGCCATTTACCTTTCTGAACCTCGAAGCCGAATGCGTTTTTACGGGCGGGTAGGCAGGGATATTTACAGAGCTTACGCCTTCGCCCTGTATCATAGGCCGAAAAAAACTCCGCCCGATTTGTAAGATAACAGGGCAACTCTTGAACTTGCCATATCCACTCTTTTTTCTTCTGTCAAGCTTCACGAGTTGACCCATAAAAAGACGCGGCTAGGTTCATTTTTTCTCTTTCGCCTCAAGTTCCTTCAATTTCTTTTCCGCTTCCGGAGAACCATCCTTTTGGGCTCTCGCAAGCCACATTTTCGCACTTGATAAATGAAAAATATTTATCGGCCTATCTTCCGCATAATATAATGCCAAACTGTATTCTGCTTTTGGATTTTTCAGTCCCGCCGCAGTACGAAGCCAAAAGAACGCCTCGAGCTGATCGAATTGACCGGCCTCGTAGTAGAGATACAGCTTTAAAGCTGCCTCCGAATCCCCTTTTTTTGCTTTAGAAATTAATTTCTTTTCCTCGCTCTTTGACAACAAAAACTGGGCATTCATTGGAATTCCTTCATCAGCTTTTGTAAAAACAATGAATGTAAATAAAAATACAATTATGTACTTAAACATTTTCATTTTATGAAAAGGCGTCAACTCTTGAAACTTGTCGCACCCACTCTTTTTCTTTTTTATTCCATATTGTCAAGTTTCAAGAGTTGCCCCTTTTTTTGACCGCCACCTCCGCTTGCAGGCATAAAAAAGCCTCGTCCCCAGGCACGCCCGGGAACGAGGCAAATCAACTCCGAAATTCTTGATGCTGACTAGGCCGTGTAGCTGCTTTCCACACGCTTGGCCACGTCCTCGTAGCCGTAGTCGACTTCGTAGATCTGCTTGAAGCACCCGAGGGCCTTTTCCTTGTCGCCCATCGTCTCGTAGACCTGGCCGAGTTGGTAAAGGATGTCCTTCTTGGTGGAGTCCATGACGAGCATCTCGTTGACGGCATCGGTGAACTGCTTGACGGCGAGGTCGAGCATGCCCTTCTGGACGTAACACTTGCCGAGCAGGTTGATGGCGCGCAAACGGACGTTCGGGTTGTTGCGGGCTTTTTGAAGCTCGGGGATCGCCTCGTTGAACATGCCGTTCTCGATGAGCTGTTGGCCCAGTTCGAAGCGGAAAAGCAAATCCGTCGGGTTGCGCTCAACGCTCTTGCGGGCTTCGTCGAGTTGCGAAACGCCCTTCTGCTTGATCAGGCCTTCGAGTTCCTCGCGGACGCGGGCGCTCTCGGGGTGATCCGGGCCAGCCTCGGCCAGCCATTCTTCGCGGGCTTTGACCGCTTCGTCGACCTGCTTGAGCTGCATGTCGGCCACTTTGCGAATGAGCCAGGTATCGGTCCCTTTCGAAAGTTCGCTGGCGTAGTTGTACCAGGCTTGGGCGTTTGTGAAATCGTTCTTCTGCTCGTAAAGGGAAGCGATCTTGCGGGCGTCGTCGATGCTCTCCGGGTGCTCTTGCACCTGCTGGTGAAGCTCCTGTAGGAGGGCGTCGATGGAGGCGTCGTCTTTGACCACGCGGTTCTTCTGCTCCAGCGCGACGGCCTCATCCTTGTTTTTGATCAAATCGCGGTAGTCCTTGGCCGTGTTCCAGCCACCGGCCTTCATGGTGTTGGCCGCGGCGGCGTCTTTCGCCCGCTTGTTGGCGATCATGTCGTTGGGCGCAAGGGCCAGCGCCCGGTTGAACGCCTCCAGCGCCTTGTCGGGCTGGGTGTGTTCCATGTAAAGCTCGCCGATCTCCATCCAGATTTTGACGTCCTTCGCATCCGCCTCCAGCAAGGTTTCCAGCGCGAATACCGCCAGTTCAAACTGGTCTAGAGCCAGGGCTGCGTCGCGGAGAAGGTGGTTGGCCGCGTTGTTAAGCGGGTCGTTGGCCAGCGTCTCCTCGGCCAGCTCCAGAGCGGCCGCCGGGTCTTTTTTAAGCAGTTGCGGCCCCTTTCCCTTCAGCGCAATGGACGAAAGGCCTCCGAAGAGGTTCTTTTTGCCATGATGGGCCAGGATTTGGGCTCGGCGGAGGAGCTTGCGGCCCTCCAGGAATTCCGGAGATTCCTTCAGCACGGCGGCCAGAAGCGCCACGGCGTAGCCATAGTTGCGAATTTCGACCGCGCTCTTGGCTTTCAACCAATTCGTGCGGGAGTTGTCTGATAGATCTTGTTCAGTCTTAAGGGGCATACCTCGGGGAGAAAGACCGAAACTCTAGCACCGCACCCGAGCGCATTGCAACCCGCGAATCTATTTCTTCTGGGGGTGAACCTGCTCGTTGAAGGTTTTCACCAGGAAATCGCTGAACTCGGTGACCTGCTTTTTGACGTTGGGAATAAAATGGTCCGATCCCTTCTCGAACAGCACCACAAAGCAGAGCGTTGCGAAGAGAAAGAGCACGATCCAGAATGTTTTGCGCAGCAGATCCATTACTGACGTATCTTTCCCTGCCGCCAAGCCGCCGTCAATAGGGAAACACCGTAGCCGGGGGCTTAACAAACTCTTAACAATAAGAGGGATGGGAGATTAACAATCCAGGTTTAAGATCGTCGCCATTCCCGGTTGAAAAACCCGCCAATTCGGCCCAAACTCAAACCTATTCTACTTCCCCCTATGCGCCGTTGCCTTCTTTTCATCGGCCTGCTCGCCTTTGTGAGCCAGGGTTTCGCGGATCTGCGCCCCCCCGAGCCGCCGCCGCTCGAAAAACCGAAGCCGCCTCCTTCGCAAATCTCCTCCTCCGAGGGGATGCCGCCGCTGCCCTACCCGGCGGTGTTCCAGAAGCGCCAGGAGCGCAAGAACCCGCCGCAGCCCCCGGTGCTGCTGACCAAAATCTCCACCCCCGACGCCGAGGACTGGACCCGCACGCCCAACGACCTCAAGGGCCTGCTCCAGTGGATGAGCCAGGAAATGAAGGTCAATTTCAGCTCCAACACCAAGGCTTTTAGGGAAATCTCGCTCGACGCCCAGCGCAACCCGATCCTTTACCGCTCCGGCTACAAGCCCTTCAAGCTCGGCGCGGCGGAGATCAAGACCCTGCGCGAGTACCTCCTGGGCGGGGGCACGATCATTTTCAACGCCCTGGTCGGCAACCCGGACTTCTACAAATCCGCCCGCGAGGCCGCCGCCGCCGTCCTACCCGAGTACCCGCTCTACCGCCTGCGGATGGACCACCCGGCGTTCCATTCCTTCTACGAGATCGACAAAGTCGCCTACCGCCCCCGGATGGTTCGCGACGGACTGGCCGCCGACCCGTACCCATGGATCGACGGCGTGGACCTCGACAACCGCACCGCCATCTTCATCTCCCGGTGGGACTTTTCCCTCGGCTGGGAGGGCAACCCGTGCGACAGCTGGGGTTACGCCGACGCCGACGCGCGCAAAATCGGCTCCAACCTCGTGAGCTACGCCACGGCCATGCGGGACGCCGGGTGCTCGGTTGGCAAAAGCGTGCAGCTCGCCGATGCAGATAAGAAAACGGCAGGGAAATTCCGAGTCGGGCAGGTCATCCACGAAGGCCCCTGGAAAACGCGCGCCGCCGCCTTCCCGATGCTCCTCAACCAGTTCCACACCGCCACCGGCACGCCCGTCTCCTTCGACCTGCGCGACGTCGCCCTCACCGATCCGGCGATCTTTGAAATGCCCTTCCTGTTCATGACCGGCACCACCGATTTTTCGCTGACGGAAGCCGAGATCAACGCCCTGCGCCGCTTCCTCAACAACGGCGGCGTGCTCCTGGTGGAGGCTGGGGAAGGCCGCGCCACCTTCGACGCCGCCTTCCGGAGCCTGATCGCCAAAGTCCTCCCCGGCAAAGCGCTCACCCCGCTGCCCGCCGGGCACGAAATCTACACCAAGCCGCTCAACGCCAGCGTGGTCAAGGCCCGCGCCGCCCTGGCCGTCAAGCGCGAGAACAAGCTCGAGCTGCCGCCGGAGCTCTACGGCGTCGAGTTGAACGGCACCCTGTCGGTCATCTACACCCCCAACGACCTGAGCGCCGGTTGGGAACAAGCCCCCGCGCCCTACGCCCTGGGCTACGAAGCCAAGGACGCCACCGCCCTGGGCGTGAACGTCCTCTATTACGCGGTAACGCACTAGGTGAAATCGCAGGAACGAAGGGCACGGGATCTGCTCCAGTAATTTCCGCCTTCCCACCTGTTTGAATCCCAAAAAAGAACGGTGAATTTCCCCCGCTAATGCAGAGCATCTCCGATTTCCTGACTCCCGAGGGGATGCGCAAACTCGAAGCGCTCACGCTCCGCTCCCGGACCCTTGTGGAAGGCTTTCGCGCCGGTTCCCACGCCAGCCCGCTCAAGGGGGCCAGCATCGAATTCGCCGACCACCGCCAGTACGTCAAAGGCGACAACCTCCGCAACCTTGACTGGAAAGTTTTTGGCCGCACCGAGCGCTACTTCATCAAGCAGTTCGAGGAAGAGACCAACCTGCGCGTCTACGTCATGATCGACGGCTCCGGCTCCATGGGGTTCCGCTCCGGCGAGCATCTCTCCAAGTACGACTACGCCTGCCGCATCGCCGCCAGCCTCGGCTACATCGTCGGCAAACAGCAGGACTCCCTCGGCCTGACCATCTACGACGACAAAGTGCGCGAGGAGATCCCCGCCCGAGGCGGCATGCGCCATTTTCGGCTCATCCTGGAGCGCCTCGCCGCCCACCGCCCCGAGGGCCGCACCGACACCGGCAAAGCCCTCCATGCCCTGGCCGAACGGACCTTCCGGCGCGGCTTGATCGTCCTGATGTCCGACCTGCTCGACGATCCCGAAGCCATCTTCAAAGCCGTCGCCCACTTTCGGAAAAAGCTCCACGACGTCATCTTGATCCAGCTCCTCGACCCGGCGGAGTTGACCCTCCCCTTCGAGCGCGTGGCGCAGTTCGTTGATATGGAAACGGGCGAAAAGCTGGAGATCGATCCCTCGCTGGCCCGCCTCGCCTATCAGAAGGAATTGCAGGAATTCATCGACGGCTGCCGGGAGAAATGCGCGGTGATGAACGTTGATTACCGGCTCGTCTCCACGGCGGAGAGCTTCGAGGACTTCATTCACCACTACCTGGCCGAGCGCCGCCGCATGTCGCTATGAACTTCCTCGCGCCCTGGATGCTCTACGGCCTCGCCGCCATCGCCGCGCCCATCGCGATCCACCTCTGGCGGCGGCGGCAGATCCAGGCGATCCCGTTTGGCTCGCTGCGTTTCCTCAAAGCCATCGCCTCGCGCACGCGCCGCAGCTCGCGCGTGGAGAACCTGCTCTTACTTTTCCTGCGCTGCCTGCTTTTCGCCCTGATCGTGGCCGCCGCCGCGCGCCCCGTGATGCTCGCCCGCAGCGCCCAGCTTTTCGGCGGCGAGGTCCCCCGCACGGTCATCCTCATTATCGACCACTCCGCCAGCATGGGGGCCCGGGCAGGGGGCCAAACCCGCCTGGAGGCCGCGAAAGCCTGCGCGCTCTCCGTCTTCGACGACCTCAAACAAGGCGACCGCGTGGCCGTCATCGCCGCATCCGACCGCGCGGGGTTGCTGGTCGCCGAGCCGACCATCGACCGCGACGTCGCCCGCAAAGCCGTCGCGGGCATCCGGCTCACCGAGACGCGCGGCGACTTCGCCCCGGCGCTGCGCGAAGCGGGGAAAATCACCGCCAAAGCCGAGCGCGGCCTGCGCCAGGTCTTCCTCTTCACCGACAGCCAGGAAACCGGCTGGCGGCCCACCCTCGCGCACCCCGAAGCCGTCTTCGACCTCCCGTGGAAACAAGAGACGCCGCAGCTCGTCGTCGTGCGCCCCGACGACCTCTCCCCACGCAACGCCTGTATTAAAGAGCTGCGCCTCCTTTCCCCCTTCCTGGTGGGCGGCTCGACCTTCCGGGGCGTGGCCACGGTCGAGAACCTCTCCAGCGCCCCGCTGCACGACCTGGTGCAGATCACCATCGGCAACGAACGCGCGGGCCAGCGCCCCGTTGACGCCGCTCCCGGGGCGACCGTCGAGGTCCCCTTCGAATTCGAGGCCCCGGGCGTCGAAGGCAGCTGGGCGCGCGGCACCGCCCGGCTCTCCGGCGACGACCTCCCCGCCGACGACGCGTATTATTTCAGCATCCCCGTCTACCGCCCCCCGCGCGTGACCCTCGCCGAGGGCACCCAGCTCGGCCCCGAGCGCCTGCGCCCTTCCTTCTTCCTGCGCAAGGCCCTCGAAGCAGGCGGAGCCATCCGCGTCCGGACGATTTCCGCCGCCGCCCTCGACGACACCGGGCTCGAAGGCCAGAGCGCCGTCTTCCTGGCCGACCCGGGCCGCTTGAGCGACCGCGCCATCGCCCGTCTGGAGCGTTTCCTGGAATCCGGCGGCACCGTCGCCCTCTTCCCCGGCGACCAGACGCGGCCCGCCGACGCCCCGGCCTTCCTCCCCGCCCGGCCCACGGCCCCGCGCGACCTCCCGCCTGGCCGCCAGCCCGTGCGCATCGCCGACAGCGCCCACCCCCTCTTCGCCGACGCCTGGGACAACGGCACCCCCTTCCCGGCCCTGCCGCAAAAACGCCTCCTGGACTGGAAGCTCACCCCCCAGGCCGCCGTGCTGCTGACCCTCGGCGCGGGCGAGGGAGCCGAAGGCGGCGCGCCCTTCCTGATCCAGGGCGAACGCGGCCCCGGGCGCGTCCTCATCGTCAACGCCTCCGCCGACCGCACCTGGGGCGATTTTCCCCTCTCCCCGGCCTTCCTGCCGCTCGTCCAGCAGATCGCCCGCTACTCCGCCACCCAGCCGGGCCGCGCCACCCGCTTGAGCGTGGGCGATCCCCTCACGCTCCCCCCGAACCTCCCGCGCAACAAGCCCCTCGCCCTCACCCTGCCCAGCGGCGAAGCGCGCACCCGCCCCGCCGACGCCGCCGCCGACTCCCGCACCGTGCTCCTGGAGCGCGCCGACGCCTCCGGCTTCTACAGCGCCAGCGCCGGGGAGGAGACGGCGATTTTTCCCGTCAACGTCGACCGCGCCGAGTCCGACCTGAAAGCAGCCCCCCCCGAGGCGCTGGAAAAAGCCACCGCGCCCCTAGCGCTCACCCAGCTCACCGGCCGCGACGCCCTGACCCAGTGGCTGCAAAAGAGCAAAGGCCTCGTCCCCTTCTGGCCCTTCCTGCTCGGCGCGGCCCTGGCCGTGTTCATCCTTGAAGCCGTCCTGGCCAACCTCGTCGCCCGCCGCCGCGCCCAAGGCGAAGCCATCACCATCGCCACGGGCCGCCTCACCCGCCGCCGCACCGTGTAACCCTTGAAGCTCCCGTGAACGACCTCGTTTTCCATCCCATCTGGAGCATTCCCTGGCTCATCGCCGCGGCAGCCTTCGCGCTGGCGCTCATTTTCTGGAGCTTGCGCCGGGGCGTGCGTTCGCGCGGGCGAGCCGTCACCCTGGGCCTCTTGCGCACGCTGGCGCTCGCGGTCCTGCTCCTCATGCTGGCCCAGCCGCAGCTTCGCCGGGAGGAGATCACCACCCTGCGCCCGCAGCTCGCCGTCCTCGTCGATAACACCCAAAGCATGACCGAGCGCGTCGACGCCGCCCAGCCCACGCGTGCCACCCGCGCCGCCGAATGGATGAAAGCGCTCGCGCCGCAAGCCAAGGACTTCGACGTGCGCCTCTTCGGTTTCGACGCCGCGCCCAGCGAAGAACCGGCCTGGGAAAGCCTGAAATTCGACGGCGGCCAGTCGCGCATCTCGGCATCCGTGGCCCGGCTTAAAGAACACTTCCGGGGCCAGCCGCTCGCCGCCATCCTGCTCCTTTCCGACGGCCTCGACCGCGCCGACGCGAGCCACGCCGAAAGCGCCGCCGACGCCACCGCCGCCCCCCTCGCCTCCGGCACCGAAGCGGCCATCCCCGTCTTCACCTTCGAGCTGGAGACGCCCTTCGCCCCCAAGCCGAAGCCAAAAAAAGTCTCGCTCGCCAACCTCGACTACCCGCCGCGCATCGTCATCGGCTGGGACACCGAAGTGCGCGCCGCCATCGCCGCGCGCGGCCTAAACGGCCAGACCGTCCACGTCGAACTCTGGCGCGAGGGCGTGAAAGCCGCCGACACCGCCGTCGCCTTCAACCAGGACGAACAAACGCGCCAAGTCGCCTTCCCCGTCTCGCAGAGCAGCCCCGGCGCGGTCCATTACGAACTGCGCGTCGCCGACCCGGCCGCCGACGCCGACGCCAAAAAATCCCCCTTCGTCATCGAGGCCATGGAGCCCGGCAACCGCATCCTCTACATCCAGAACACCCTCGGTTTCGACTTCAAATTCCTGCGCAAAGCCATCCTCGGCGACCGCAATTTGCAGCTCGCCGCCTTCGTTCGCTGGGCCGACGGCCGTCTCGTCAACATCGCCGCTGGCGGCGGCGCGCAGGCCCCCGCGCTCGACCTCTCGCCCCAGGCGCTCGCGGGCACCGCCGTCGTCATCCTGGGCGACATCGCCCCGGACTCCTTCACGCCCGAGCAATGCCAGGCGCTCGCCGCCTTCGTCGACCACGGCGGCGGCCTGGTATTACTCGGTGGCCCCCACTCTCTCGCCGCCCCCGGCTTCGCCACGAGCGCGCTCGCGCCGCTCCTGCCCGTCAAGCTCCCGGCGGAATACCGCGAAGGGAATTTCCCGATGAAGATCACCGACACCGGCCTGCATCACCCGGTCTTCGGCTCCCTCTTCACGTCGATTGGCGACTTCCCGCCGCTCCTCACCCTCAACGCCGCCACAACCGTCGCCCCCACCGCCGAAGTCCTCGTCGAAACGCCCGCCTCACCCCGTCCCGCCCCCGCGATTGTCAGCATGCGCCACGGCCAGGGCCGCGTCATCGTCATCCTGAGCGACACCCTCTGGCGCTGGCGCCTCGCCGCCAAAGGCTGGTCCTCCGAGCGCTCTCCCTACGACACCTTTTGGACGCAGCTGATGGACTGGCTCATCCCCAAGGAGCAGCAAAAGGAAAACAGCAACCGCCTGGAACTCTTCACCGAACGCGCCCAGTACCTCTCCGGCGAGCAGCCCGAGATCCGCGCCATCCTGCGCACCCGCGACCCCGCCGCCCAGCCCCCCGCCACACTCCCGCTCCAGCTCCGCACCCCCGACGGCAAGACCTTCGACTACACGCTCAAGCCCGCGCAGTTCACCGGCCGCGACGGAAAGAAAGTCAACGGCTTCCGCGCCACCGTCGAGCCGAACGTCCCCGGCCTCTTCCGTGCCAAGGCCACGGCGACCGTCGCAGGCGCGGCGATGGAGGGCGAGACGCGCTTCACCGTCGCCGAGCCGCCCACCGAGCTCACCGGCAAACCCATCGACCGCAACGCGCTCAAAAAGATCGCGCAAGGCAGCGGCGGCCAATACTACGACCGCGCCCACTGGACCCAATGGCGCCGCGACCTGCACGTCACCGAAACGCACACCTCGAAAATCGAGCTCAACGACCGCTGGAACCACCCGGCCCTGATCGCCCTCCTCCTGCTCCTGCTGGCCGCCGACTGGACCGCCCGCAAAGCCTGGAACCTTCCGTAGCATTGAATATGAACCGCACATTAACCTTTCTCGCCGCCCTCATCCTCGCCACCACCGCCGTCTACGCCGGAGAGCCGAACCTCGTCCCCAACGCCGACTTCAGCGCCTCCAACCCGCTGGAGACCTGGCGCATCGACTTCCCCTACGCCGGGCCGTATGCGAAAAACAAGGATTACGTCAAAGTCACCGCCTCCCCAATCCGCCCGGGCAAATGCGCCCTCCTTGATCTGCCGCCGGGCGTGGCGGGCAACGAGGGAGGTAAAATCGAAAGCGCCTTCATCCCCGCCGAACCGGGAGCCACCTACCACGTCGAGATCGACTGCCTCACGTGGGACTTCGCCGCCAAAGCCTTCGTCGAAGCCTGGATCGAAGACCCGGCCCCCATCCCCCAGCGCGACAAATTCCGCATCCCCGCCATGGACGGCCACCCGCCGCTCCTGACCGTCTACCGCGCCCAGCTGCCCGATCCCAAGGCCAAGAGCAAATCATGGGAAACCATCTCGCGCGATTTCACCCTACCAGCGACCTTCCGCGTCGGCGGCAAGGATTACGCTCCGCAATTCCTCACGCTAAAGGCCTACACCTACGCCGGGACCCGCGAGGACGGAAAGTCGTACTTCACCAACTTTCGCTTGATCAAAATCAAGCCCACGCAACCCTGATTCCAATGGACTTTCAAGACCTTGCCTTCCCTCTCCTCGTTACGAATCTCCAGATTCGTAACGCCGCTGTCTGGGAATCTCCAGATTCCATAACCCCGCTTCACGAAACAGAGTTTCGCGGGCACCCGCGCGCCCAATCTGGAGATTGGACACAAGAGCGCTAGTGTTTATATCCCATGCCCCTCTCCTCCGACCATATCCATGAACGTCTGCGGCAGGCCGCGCGGCGCTACCGCTGGCTTGGCGCGCTGCGGCATACCCTCTCCGGGGTCGCCTGCGGCCTAGCGCTCATGACCGTCCTGCTGCTGGCCGATTCGCGCTTCCACTTCGGCGGAACGGCCCGCTGGATCGCCTTTCTGGCAGTCATCCTCCCCGTTCTCGCGGGCATCGCCTACGGCCTTTACACCGCCCTGCCGCGCATCTCCGAGGCCAGCATGGCCCGGCGCGTCGAAGCCGCCGCCGACGGCTCGCGCAACACGCTGATTTCCGCCGTCCAGTTCGACCGCGAGCTGCCCCTCGGCTCTGCCTTCCGCGAAGCCATCTTCCAGGAAATGACCGACCCGTTCCCGCGCGTAAAATGGTCCCTCGTCTTCGACCTGCGCCTCTTCAAGCGCCTCGCCGCCGCCCTCGTCGCGGGCCTCCTCATCCTGGGCCTCTACGCCGCGCTGCGCCCCCATTACTTCGCCAATTCCGCCGCCCGCATCCTCTTCCCCGCCCGCGCCATCCCGCCGCTCACCCACACCCGCATCGCCACGCTCACCCCGGGCGACACCCGCATCATCAACGGCCGCCCCCTGCGCGTCGCCGCCCGGCTCGAAGGCGAAATCCCCGCCGCCGTCTGGATCGCCTCGCGCGAAGCAGGCGGCCCGTGGCAGAAAGCCGTCATGGACCGCGAGGTCGGCTCCGACCTCTTCACCTTCGAGTGGAAGGAACTCCACGACCCGCTCGCCTACCGCGTCATCGCGGGCGACGCCGTCTCGCCCGTCCACCAAGCCGCCGTTCGCCCGCGCACCGCTCTCATCCACCGCCGCGCGGACATCCAGGCCCCCGCCTACACCGCCCTTCCCCACGAAACGCGCAAAGACTTCGCCGCCTTGCAGAACCTCCTGCCCGGCAGCCGCGTCACGCTCACCTTCGAGTTCAACGCCCCGCTGGAAGAACTCCGCACCGACGCCCCATTCGCGCTCACCCGCCTCACCCCCACGCAATGGACCGCCTCGGGCGTGCTCAAGACCAACACCCCGCTGCGCCTGCAATGGCACGACACCGACGCCCTCGCCGACAGCGAAGTCATCCAACTGGCCGTCGCGCCCGACGAACCGCCGCGCCTCACCGTCACCACGCCGCCCGAAGGCAAAGAAATCGTCGCCACCGCCCAGGACGCGCTCCCCGTCACCTTCCAGGCCACCGACAACTTCGGCCTCGCCACCGTCGCCCTCTACCGCTCCACCGACGAGAACCCCGAAGCCGAGCGCCTCGCCGAATGGAAAGAAGCCGCGAACCAAAAAGCCTTCTCCGCCACCTGCAAAATCCCCCTCGCCAAGTACGCCAAAGAAGGCCGCGTCACCTTCGCGCTGGTCGCCAAGGACAAGAACAACGTCACCGGCCCGGGCGTCACCTGGTCGCGCCCGCTGGTCGTCACACTCCGTAATCAAGACCAGGTCGACAAAGCCGGAGCCGAGACCGCCCGCCAAACCTTCAGCGGCCTCGAAGCCCTCATCAAAGCGCAGACCGATCTCCTCGCGCAAACCCAGGCCGCGTTCAAAGCCCTCGCAGCCACCCCGCCGGGAATCCCCGCCCTGCGCCCGCTGCTCGACCGTCAATCACAGCTCGCCGAGACCGCCGAGAAGCTCGCCGCAGACCTCACCGCCGAGCCGCAGACCGCTCTCCGCTCGCTCACCGCCACGGAATTCCCCGCCGCCATCCTCGCCCTGCGCGACGCCGCCACCGCCCCCGGCCCGCAACCGGCCGCCCTCGCCCTCACGCAAGCCATCGCGCAAGAATCCGTCATCCTCGCCAAGCTCCAGGGCCTCCTTAAAGCCGCCGCCGCCGAAGCCGTGAAGGCGAAAATCCAGGACCTCATTTCCGGCGTCGAGGACCTCCTGCGCCGCCAGCGCGAACTCCTCCGCGCCACCGGCCAGGCCCGTCCCGCCGACGCCGTCCCACTTTCGCAGCGCCAGGACGCCCTGGCCGAAAAAGCCTCCAGCGTTCGCAAAAACCTGGAGCGCGGTTCCCAGGACGCCACCTCGGGCGACGCCGATTTCCGCGACCGCCTCGCCAAAGCCGCCGCGGCCTTCAAGGAAGCCGCCATTTACGAAAAAATGCTCACCGCCTCCGAGCAGCTTCAGGCCCAGGCTTTCCCCGCCGCCGTCCCGATCCAGCAGGAAGTCGTCGCCCGCCTCGCCAAGCTCGCCGAATCGCTCAACCAATGGCAAATCGCCGCCGCCAAGCACGAAGCCGAGGCGCTCAAAGCACAAGCGCGGGACCTCACCGATAAACTAAAAGCGCTCGCTGAGCTTCAAAAAGGCGTCATCGAAAAAAGCAAAGAACTTTCCCGCAAAGGCGACGCCCGCCCCGAGGACGCCGCCACCGCCGACGCCCTGAAAAAAGCCCGCGACCAAGTCGCCCAAACCGTCGAGCAAATGCTCACCGACGCCCACCTCTTCCCCGACATCAAGCCCTACAACGAACTGCGCGGCGAGCTGACGCAAATCTACGAGGATGTGATTCAGCAAGACAAAGAAGAGGCCATGGCCGGCAAGCTCAAAGCCACCGAAATCGCCGTACAAAAAGAAGAAAGCCTCCTCAAGGACATCGAAAAAACCAAGCAAATCGCCGAAGACCTCGAAATGTGGCTCCCGAACAAAAACGACGCCGAGAAATGGCTCTGCGAGAACTTCGACAAAACTGAGATGCCCGACATCCCCAACCTCCCCCTCCCCGACGCCTTCGAAGACCTCGTGGGCGACCTCCTCACCGAGCAACAGGGCCTGGAGCAGGAAGCCATGGACGCCGCCTCCAACCAGGCGCTCGCCCAGGCGCAGCAAGGCTGGGGGGTGGCCGACGGCCCCATGCCCGGCTTCAGCGCCCAGGGCAAATCCGGCAACACCCGCCCCAACCAGAACGAGCAAAATGGCCGTTCCAGCGGCGGCCGCGAGGGGATGAGCAACGGCGAAATGGTCGGCACCACCGCCAGCAACCTTGAAGGCTCCAAAACCAAAACCCGCCGCACCAACGACCCCATGGGCCAGGGCCACATCGAGGACAACGGAGGCATCCAGCCCGCGCGCGCCACCGGCGGCGGCAAGTCCGGCGGCTTCAGCGACCGCAACGGCATGGACGGCAACGCCCCCCTGCGCGCCACCAACGCCCCGCGCATGGCCGCCAACGACGCGCTCGCAGTAAAAGAAGCGCTCCTCTCGGAAAAAACCTCTAAAATGTACGCCCAAGCCAGCCTGCTCTACCTCAAGGCCCGGGGCCTGCCCGGCGTCGCCCGGCTCATGGACGAATCCCAGGCCGCGCTGAAAGAAGGCCGCCTGGAGGACTTTCGCAACCTGCACCAGCGCATCGTCACACAGCTCAAAGAAGTGCAGGGAGCCGTCGTCTCCGGCAACGCCTCGCCCCTCACCGGAGGCGACCGCGTGCAATCCCGCGAAAAAGCCCTCCTCGGCGGCGACGAAGGCCAGGCTCCGCCCCCCTACCAGAAAGCCGTCATCGACTATTACCGTTCCATCCAGGACGAAAAATGAGAACCCTCTTCCAGCTGATTTACCCGCTCCTTTTCCTCGCGCTACCGGCTTTCGCGGATCCCTCGCCAACGCCCGAGCCCGCCGCCAGCGCCACCCCCGAGCCCTCGGCCACACCGACACCCCTTCCCGCCCCGGCGGCCCCAAACTGGACCGTCTACGACGCCCCCTACCGCATCGGCCTCAAGCTCAAAGCCGCGCCGCAGCTCCCCGAAGCAGGCGTCGAAATCAACCTCCCGGAACTCGGCCTCACCCGGCCCGACCTCGCCGACGTCGTCCTCATCGACAAAGACGGCAAGCCCCAGCCCCTCGCCCGGCTCGGCCTGCGCCCCGGCGGCCGCATCCTCCTCCTGGCCCAGACCCTCACCCCGGATACCCAGTATTACCTCTACTTCGGCGGCACCCAGCCCCGCACCTCCCCCTCGTGGTCCCCCAAGGTCAGCCTGCTCATGGAAACGCGCCCCGCGCCGAAGGACCTGAAATTCGATTCCCTCCAAAGCCTCAAAACCGCCTGGGCGCAATCCCCCGAGCCCCCCGGGGCCGGATTCGTCCCCGTCATCTACCACGGCGGCAACCCCTTCGGCCCCAACGCCAACTACCTCACCCGCTACACCGGCTACCTCAATCTCCCCGCCGCCCGCGACATCACCTTCTACACCCTCTCCTCGGACTGCTCGTTTGTCGTCGTCAACGGCCAGGCTGACTTCGGCTGGCCCGGCCAGCACGGCGCTTACGCCGAACCCAAGAACGTCGTTAAGAAAACTGTCTCCTGCCCGCAGGGCCTCGTTAAGATTGAGTATTACGCCGCCAAAGGCCCCAACGACAGCGAGGCCCGCCTCGGCGCGGCCACCGTCCTCGGCTGGCAAAAACCCGACGCCACCTTCGAAGCCATCCCGCAGGACACCTGGGTCCACCCCGGCACCAGCAGCCCCGGCGCGCTTCAAACCCGCGAGAACCGCTTCATCCCCACCCCCCGGGCCAGCGTGGAAACCTTCTGCGCAAACAACGGCCTGTGGTTCTACGAAACCAAATTCGCCCTGACCATCCCGCAGGCCATCAAGACCGGCACCGCCACGTGGGAATTTCCCGACGGCGCGACCGTCACCGGCACCGCTTTTTCCCGACTGCTCGTCGGCGCTGATTCGCAGACCGTACGCTGCAAATGGACCGCCGACGGCGCGACGTTGAGCCTCCCCCTGCGCATCGACATCCCCGAGCGCCTCCAGCGCGCCTCCATCAACAGCGCGCCCGAGCTGCGCCGCTACCTCGACCGCATCAACGAAGAGGCCGCCTACAAAATCAAGCCCGAAGCCGCCCGCCCGCGCCTCGCCTTCCTCGCCGACTTCGGCACGGACGCCGAGATCGCCCGCTACGCCGAGCAAGTCCCGCGCGAAGGCGAAGCCGACCCGCTCTGGTTCTCGGCCCAGCTCGCCCGCATCCGCACCCAGGCCGAGACCGACGCCCCCGGAGCCCGTCAAGCCCTCGGCACCCTGCTGCAAACCCTCCAGCCCGCCACCGTCACGCTATTCGGCGCGCAAATCGCCGCCACGGAAATGGATCTCCTCGTGTACGTCCTGCGCGATCCCAACGCCTTCGGCCGCCTCGACCAGCTCGCCTTCATCAACCGCGCCGACGCCGACCTCACCCGCACCGTGAAAATCCGCATCGGCGATCTCCACCGCCTACTGGGTCATACCAAGGAAGCCATTGACCAATACCAGACCCTCACGCCGCCGAAAAAAGACCCCGCCCTCGCCGTCAAAGACAGCGCCGCCTCGCTCGCCATCCGCGACCTCCTCGCAACCGGCTTCATCCGCGAGGCCCAGACCAAGCTCCTCGAATGGGAACGGCGGCGGCCGATGAGCAAATATGACAGCGACTTCCTCCTCCTGCGCGCCCGCGTCTGGATCGAGATGGGCCGCTGGGCCGAGGCGAAAACCGAGCTCGAATCCTTCCAGAAACTCCAGCCCGACCACCCCTTCCAGCTCGATGCCCAGTTCTACCTCGCCCGCATCCTCTTCGAGCAAGGCCAAAAGGACGAAGCGCGAAAAACCTGGACCGCCTTCGCCGCCGCCTACCCGCGCCACCCCCTCGCAGGTGAGGCAAAAAAATGGGCCGCCAAACCATGAAAACCCTCATCCTCACCCTCTGCGCCTACCTCGTCACCGCTGGTTGCGCCCTGGCCCAGGCAGGCCGCATCTACACCCAGCCCAGCCCGTCCGACACCGGGGCCATCGCCGGAAAAACCTCCGGCGAACTGACTCACGCCGTCGCCGTCGAGCACGACCGCGAGCGCGTCTACCTCGCCACCCTTTCAGACAGTGGCCGCGCCTTCCGCTTCGAGCACCTCCCCGTCGGAAGGTATGATCTGGTATTATTTTCAAAAACCGGTCCCATCGCCGAAGGCCTCGCGCTCGGCGCGCCCGCCACGCTCCCCGAAGCCTCCACCAAGCACCTCGCCGAGCGCGTCAACGCCGCCGACAGCTTCTTCAATCAAGCCACCGTCCACCGCCTGGGCCTCTCCGAAGACGGCGACACCGTGCTCGCACTCGTGGAACGCTACCGGGCCAACAACGTCCTGAAACAATCCGGCGACGCCCTGGGGCAGCTCGTGCGGCGCTTTGAAATCATCGAATTCACCCGCGCCGAGGACGATTGGCAGCTCACCACCACGCGCCACCTTTACCGCGAGGGCGAACCAATCCCCGAGCAGCCCGATTTTCGCAAAACCGTCCCACTCCCCGCGCTTGGCGGGGTGCGCGTCATTACCAACCTCAAAGACTTGGGCGACATCGCCCTTCCAAAATAGACTAGTTGTTATGCCCACCATTCGAATTCACGCCGGGTTCCAGTGCGGAAACACCCTTCCGCTCATTGACAAGAAAATGACCATCGGCCGCGCGCCCGATTGCGACCTGCGCGTGGACATCGAAGGCCCCGCCTCGCGCTACCACGCCGAAATTTACCCCTCCAGCGGCCGGTGGTGCATCAAAGACCTCGGCAGCCTCAATGGCACCAAGGTCAACAAAGAGAAAATCAAAGACGCCGTCCTTCACTCCGGCGACCGCATCCTCGTGGGCGACTCCATCTTCGAATACCTCGACGACAAGGCCGCAGCCCCCAAGACCCCGACCGGGAACACCGCGCCCGAGCAAGAGGCTATCCGCGACCTCATAGACCGGATGAGCGTCAAGACCAAGCAAATCGAGGCGGAAATCGGCAAGGCCATCATCGGCCAGCAGGAGATCGTGCGCCAGCTCCTCACCGCGCTCATCTCCAACGGCCACGTCCTCATGATCGGCCTCCCCGGCCTCGCCAAAACGCTCATGATCCGCACCGTCGCCGAAGTGCTCGACCTCGGCTTCCGCCGCATCCAGTTCACACCGGACTTGATGCCATCGGATATTACCGGCACCGACATCCTGGAGAGCGACGAGACCACCGGGCGTAAGGAATACCGCTTTATCAAAGGCCCCGTCTTCACCAACATCCTCCTCGCCGACGAGATCAACCGCACCCCGCCCAAGACCCAGGCCGCGCTCCTGGAAGCCATGCAGGAGCACCGCGTCACGGCGGCGGGCGAAACCTACACGCTCAACCCGCCCTTCTTCGTGCTGGCCACGCAGAACCCGCTGGAACAAGAGGGCACCTACCCGCTCCCCGAGGCGCAGCTCGACCGCTTCATGTTCTCGGTCTACATCGACTACCCGAGCGAGGCCGACGAGGAGACCATCGCCAAAGTGACCACGCGCGAACGCAAGCTCGACCTGCAAAAAGTCCTCAACGGCGAGCAAATCCTGGAGCTGCAAAACGCCGTGCGCAACCTCCCCATCTCCGATCACGTCGTGAAATACGCCACCCGGCTCGTGCGCGCCACGCGGCCTGGCGACGAGCGCGCGCCCGACTTCATCAAAAAATGGGTCCACGTCGGAGCGGGCCCGCGCGCCAGCCAATACCTCGTCCTCGCCGCCAAGGCTCGTGCCGTCATCGACGGGCGTCTCCTGGTCAACGCCGACGACGTGCGCGCCGCTGCCCGGCCCGTCCTGCGCCACCGCATGTTCACCAACTTCACCGCCGACTCCGAAGGCGTCAACACCGACAAGATCGTCCAAATGCTGATCGACGCCGTCCCCGAGCCGGGCGCAAAGGATTACTAGAGCCCCAACGCCGCCCAGATCGCATCAGCCGCCCGGTGGGCCGCTCCGCCAGAGCCGAGGCCACGGATCACCTCGCGAAATTCCGCCTGCTGCGCCGCCCGTTTTTCCGGGAGGTTCAGGAAACTGAGCAGCTCATCGGCAATCACCGCGGGCCGGGCATCGTGCTGGAGAAATTCCCGCACAATCTCCCGCCCCGCGAGGATATTCGAGATCCCCAGGAACGGCACGCGCACCAGCCACTTGCCAATAATCCAAGTAAAGGCCGCCACGCTATAAACCAGCACAAACGGCAATTCAAAATAAGTCGCCTCCAGCGTCGCCGTGCCGGAGGTCACGACCCCGACCGTCGCCCGGTTCATCAGCGAATGCGCCGTGGCCACGGTAATCCTCACATCGGCGCCACCCCCCATCTCGCGCATCATCGCCGCCAGCGGCTCGCTCGCAGCAGCGGCTTCGAAGCGCAGCTCCGGCCGCGCCTGGCGCAGATGCTCCAGCGTTTGCAGCATGATCGGGAAAATCCGCGTCACTTCCTTCTTCCGGCTTCCGGGAAAAAGCCCCACCAGATTTTCCTCACGCGGCTCGCGCCCCTTGTCAGCCGCCAGCGCATCCAACAGCGGATGCCCCACGAACACCGTCTTGAGCCCCGATTTTTCGTATAGCGCCTTCTCGAACGGGAAAAGGCAAAGCATCAAATCGAGATCGCGCGCCATTTCCGGAATGCGCCGCCGGTTCCACGCCCAGACCTGCGGGCTAACGTAGTAGAACAGCTTCACCGCCGGGTTGCGCTTCCGGATCGCCTTGGCCAAGCGCAGATTAAAGCCTGGGTAGTCGATAAACAGCACCGCGTCGGGCTTGCGCTCGTCGATCTCCGCGAGCATCTGATCCAGTTTGCGCCGGAAATATGGATATTTCTTAATCACATCCCATATCCCGAGCACCGCCTCGCCGCTCCAGTCCTCGATCACCGGGGCGAGCGCCTGCATCTTCGGACCGCCCGCGCCGAGATACTCCACCGCGCCGCCCTTTTCCAACGCCAGCGCGGAGAGGCATTTCATCACCTCCGCCGCCCGCGCGTCGCCGCTCGCTTCGCCCGCTATCAGGTAGAGTTTCATCCGGTTTGCGCTTATTTGCGCCGTATTGCGGTTAAAAAAACCTACGCCTTGACCCCAGCCGCTTCAATCTGGTGCGTGATCTGGATCGCCAGTTCCAGCGCGGCGGCTCCCTCGGCCCCGGTTACTTTTGGCGCAACCCCGGCCTGGGCACACTGCACGAACGACGCAATCTCGCGCTTGAGCGGCTCATCTTTTTCGATCTCCACTTCCTCGCGAATGATCCGCCCGCCCTCCAGGCGCTGCATCTCGCCCGTCTGGTTTTGGTAATCGAGCGAAAGATAGGCATTGTGCTGAAAAACGCGGATCTTGCGCATCTTTTCCGGGCTGATCCGGCTCGCCGTGAGGTTCGCCACACAGCCGTTTTCAAACCGGATGCGCGCATTGGCGATGTCCTCCCCTTTGCTCAATACCGGGATACCCACCGCGTCCACGGAAACGACCTTCGAGCGCACGAGATGGAGCACGATTTCGAGATCGTGAATCATCAGATCGAGCACCACGCCGATTTCAATGCTCCGGTTCGGGTAAGGCGAAAGGCGGTGGGACTCGATAAACCGGGCATCCGTGAGCCGGGCCTCCAGCGCGCTCAGCACCGGGTTGAACCGCTCGATGTGGCCCACTTGCAGGACGAGCCCCGTCCGTTTGGCCAGCTCGGAGAGCGCTTTGGCGTCGGCGGTCTTGTCTGTGATCGGCTTTTCCACCAGGCAGTGCTTGCCCGCTTCGAGCAGCGTCTTGGCGACGGGGAAATGCGTTGGCGTCGGCGTGGCGATCGTCGCCGCGTCCACCAGCGTTGCGAATTCGTCGAGCGAACTCACCGCGCGCACGCCCAGCTTCGCACCAATCTCGGCGGCTGTGGCCGGGTTGGCATCGTAAATCGCCGCGAACTCAACATCGGGAAGCTCCGAAACAATTCGCGCATGGTTTTTACCGATGGACCCGGTACCGACAACTCCGACTCTGAATTTAGGCGTCATGGAATAATACTTTGGAAAATAGAAAAACTAGAACTTCTCGGGATCGAACCCGAAGAGCGTGATTTGATGTTGCGCGGCCATTTCCCGCACGCGTTCGCGCTCCATTACGAGCGTGCGCCCGGCCTCGACCGCGATGACCCGGATGTGTGCCTCCGCGGCGGTCTCCAGCGTGGCGGGGCCGATCACCGGCACGTCGAAGCGAAAATCCTGGTTTGGCTTGGAAACCTTCACGACCACGCTGCCGCCCTTGCCCAGCTCGCCACCGCGCCGGATCGTGGCATTCGTGCCGTCGAACCCCTCCACCGCCAACACCGTACCGCCCTTGACCACCACCGTCTGCCCAATGTCGAGGCGGCTCACGTCCTTGGCGATCTTGAAGCCGAAATGCACATCCCCCTCCTCCTTGCGCGCGAGCCTCGGCCCGGCGAAAACCCCGCTCCCGGCCAGGTGCTCGTCCATGAACGTCGTAGCCAGCAGAAGCTCCACCCCCGCCTTGGCCAGTTCATCGCCGATCGCACCGAAAATCGTCTCCGCGTTGCGCTCCTTGAGCCGCGCCAGCACCAGGAAGGCCTTCAAATCCGGCCGCAGGCTAAAGAGATTGCTCGGCGCGATCTGCCCGGCCATCACAGCGTGCCCGATGCCGCGCGAAGCGAACGTCTTAATCATCCGCCCGAGCTGCCCCACGCGCATCCACTCGATCTCATCCACCTCGCGGGCCAGGTCCGGGTTGGTCTCCCCCTCGAACGCGGCGGCCACGATGCGGCGCACCCCGGCGGCCCGCGCGGCCTTGACCATGGCGAAAGGATACACGCCGTTTCCGGCAATAAGGCCGAGGGAATCGATGGAATTGGAGGTCGGGTGGGTCACGGGAAGAAAAATCCCAGTATACGGGGGGCATTATCCATGGCAAACTTGAAAAAGAGGTCCAAATGCGCGGCTTAAACAACCCTCCCGTCCTACACTGGTTCCGGCGCGACCTGCGTCTCCACGACAACCCGGCCCTCCAGAGCGCCCACCGCCGCCATGAAGGCCGCATGCTCCCGGTCTACATCCAGAGCGCATGGCGCGGCAGCCACCCGTGGACCGGCCCCGCCCGCCAAGCCGCCCTTTGCGCCAGCCTCGCCGCGTTAGAGCAAAGCCTCCAAGCCGCCGGAACCCGCCTCACCATCCGCCGGGGCGGCGCGGTGGAGGAGCTTCGGCGGCTGCTGGAGGAAACCGGCGCCCGAGAGCTTTATTTCAACCGCAGCCCCGACCCGTGGGGCCGCGAGCTGGAGGAACGCGTGGAGGCAATGGCCCGCCAGATCGGGGCGCAAGTCCACCCCTTCCACGAAGTCACCGCGCTGCCGCCCGAGACCGTTCGCACCGGCTCCGGCGAGGCCTTCCGCGTCTTTACCCCGTTCGCCCGGGCGTGGCTCAAGCACGAGATCCCCGCCCCACTTCCCGCCCCGGGCCGCTTCGCCCCGCCACCGCCGCGCCTCCGCACCCTCCCCCTTCCCACCTTGGCCGACTGGGACCTCCCCGCCCCGCCCGTCGTTGCGCTCACCGGCGAACCCGCCGCGCTCCGCCGCCTGGAGACCTTCCTCTCCGGCCCCGTCTCCCGCTACGCCGCCGAACGAGACATCCCCTCCCTCGAAGCCACCTCCCGCCTTTCCGTCGACCTGCGCTGGGGCACCCTCTCCATCCGGCTGGCCGTCCAGCGCTGCCGCGAAGCCCTCGCCGCCGCCCGCAGCGCCGAGGCCCGCACCGGCGTCCAGAAATTCCTGGACGAACTGATCTGGCGCGAATTCTACATGGCCCTCCTCTGGCGCTGGCCGAACGTCCTGGAGGAGGAGTTCCAGGCCGAATACCGGCATCTGCAATGGCAGCCCAACCCCGCCGCCCTCGAACGCTGGAAAGCAGGCGCCACCGGCTTCCCCATCGTCGACGCCGGGATGCGCCAGCTCGCCGCCACCGGCTGGATGCACAACCGCGTGCGCATGATCGTCGCCATGTTCCTCACCAAAGACCTGCACATCGACTGGCGCGAAGGCGAGGCGCACTTCCTGCAAAGCCTAGCCGATGGCGAAGCCGCCTCCAACAACGGCGGCTGGCAGTGGAGCGCCAGCACCGGAGCCGACGCCGCCCCCTACTTCCGCATCCAGAACCCCTGGAGCCAGAGCGCCCGGTTCGATCCCGAGGGCCTCTACATCCGCGCCTGGGTCCCCGAGCTGCGCGGCCTCCCCCCCGCCCTGCTCCACATGCCCCCCTCAGCCCCCCTCGTCCCCGGCTACCCCCGCCCCATCGTCGACCACGCCCGCGAACGCGCCGTCGCGCTGGAGCTTTACCGCCGTCGGTAATCCTACCGACAAACGCCACGTTGTGATTGATCCCCGGGTAGAAATCCGTTTAGCTGGGCGGCCTCCCAATGAAAAAAACCATTCTGCTGGTTGTTCCCCTCGCCCTGGCGCTCTCCGGGGCTCGCGGGGATGTCACTCTGCCTCCGCTCATCTCCGACAACATGCTGCTTGAGAGCACCAAAGCCGTTGTCTGGGGCAAAGCCGACCCCGGTGAAAAAGTCACCGTCAAACTCGGCAAAAGCGAAGCCCATGCCACCGCCGATAAAGACGGCCGCTGGAGCGTCAAACTTCTCGGCCTCCAGCCGGGCACCCCTGGCGAACTCACCGTCAGCGGCAAAAATAACCTCACCGTCAAAAACGTAGCCGTGGGCGACGTCTGGGTCTGCTCCGGACAGTCGAACATGGAAATGACCCTCAAGTGCGGTCACCACCCCTCGGGCGGCGTCGCCAACTTCGACCAGGAAATCGCCGCCGCGAACCATCCCGACATCCGCATGTTCACCGTGCCCAAGAAAGCCAGCGAGACCCCCGTGGAGGATCTTGAAGGCAAGTGGGAAGTCTGCACCCCGGATGTCGTCGCGAAATGGTCCGCCGTCGGCTACTTCTTTGGCCGCAAACTGAACCAGGACCTCAAGCTCCCCATCGGCTTGATCCACACCTCCTGGGGCGGCACCCCCGCCCAGTCCTGGACGCCCTCCGATGTCATCCAGGCCGATCCCGAATTCAAGACCGTCTACTGGGAACCTCGCCAAAAAGAACTCTCCAACATCGTCGAGCTCAAGGCCAAGTATAACAACGAGACCCTCCCCGCCTGGCAGGCCAAGGCCGACCAAGCCAAAGCCGCGGGCCTCCCCGTCCCTGGCAGACCGCGCCCCCCTTACGGCCCCAACGAAGGCCCCACCGTCAGCGCGCTTTACAATAAAATGATCCACGGCGCCACGCCTTACGGCATCAAAGGCGCCATCTGGTACCAGGGCGAAGCCAACGCCGGCGGCCTCGACGCCGACCGCTACAGCCGCCTGCTCCCGGCCATGATCACCTCCTGGCGCAAAGCGTGGAACCAGCCCGACTTCCCCTTCTACATCGTTCAGCTCGCCAACTTCCAGGCCCCGACGCCCGATCCCGTCGACAACAGCTGGGCCCACCTGCGCGAGTCCCAGCGCCTCGTCGCCGAGACCCTGCCCCACACCGGCCTGGCCGTCACCATCGACATCGGCGAGGAAAAGAGCATCCACCCCGCAAACAAGCAGGACGTCGGCATCCGCCTCGCCCTTGCCGCCGAAGCCCAGACCTATGGCAAAAAGATCGTCTACTCCGGCCCCGCGTTCGCCAAAGTCCAGTTTGAAGGCAACACCGCCAAGATCAGCTTCAAACCCGGCACCGCCGCAGGCCTCAAGACCACCGACGGCACCCCGGTAAAGAGCTTCGCCATCGCCGGTGAGGACAAAAAATTCGTCTGGGCCGAAGCCAAGATCGAGACCCCGGCCCCGGCCGAGAAAGCCAAGGGCAAAAAGAAAGCAGAAGCCCAAGCAGCCGCCCCGGCCGAGCCGATCCTGGTCCTAAGCGCCCCCGGCGTCGACAAACCCGTGGCCATTCGCTACGCCTGGGCCATCAACCCGCCGGTCAACCTGGTCAACGAAGCGGGTCTGCCCGCCGTGCCCTTCCGCACCGACAACTGGCCCCTGGCGCAGCCCACACCCGCGCCCAAGCCCTCCGCCACCCCGGCCCCGAGCGCCACGCCCACGCCCGCCCCGAGCGCGGCCCCCAGCGCCACGGCCAGCCCAAAATAGGGAACAAGGATAGCCTCAAAAAAGCACAAGAGGCGCAGAAACAGAAGGTCATGCCAACACAGCCTGTCTTTTATTTTGCGCTTTTTGCGGCTTTTTGCGGCTATTCCCAATGCGGCTTTTAGTAGCGGGAACTCTCTGCGCCTGAAGAGTTTTCCGTTTCAGGCGCGAATTCACCCCCCTCTCCGAAGCCATGGGAGAGGGGGGACATGCTCAATCGAGCCGCATCGCGTTTAACGCTTAAGCCATATTCCGAGGCCGCCGTGGTGGAAGCCGCCCGGTCGGCCCTTGCTGAAGTTGGGGGAAGGGTCTCCATCGGCTTTGCGTTCGCCTCCGGGCATTACCAGCCCTTCCTGCCCGATTTTCTGGAGCTGCTCACCCTCCATGCCCACATCCCGATCCTCGCCGGATGCAGCGGCTCTGGCTTGATCGGCACCAACCGCGAGGCCGAGCAAGACCCCGGCTTTTCGCTGATGCTGCTCAACATCCCCGAGACTCAGCTCCACGTAGCGGAACTCTCCGCCGACGCCGCCGAGTCCCCGCCCGCCGTCCTGCGCCACCTCGCCGGAGTCCCCCCTGGCGAAGTCGACGCCTGGCTCGCCTTCTGCGATCCCTTCGGCTTCCCCGTCGAACCGTGGCTGACAAACTGGAACCAAGCCTACCCGGGGATTCCCGTCATCGGCGGCCTGAGCAGCGCCCCTCCCGGCAACGAAGAGGAGGAAGTCTTCGTCTTTCACAACCGCAAAACCCTTTCCCCCGGGAGCATCGTCCTGGTGGGCCTCAAGGGCGGCCTGACAGTACGCCCGCTACTCTCCCAGGGCTGCCGCCCCATCGGCGAACCCTTCACCGTCACCGGCACCGACGGCAACCTCGTCCTAGCCCTTGGCGGCAAACCGGCCTACACCTCCCTGGCCGAAGCCTTCGAGTCCCTCGACGACCGGGAAAAATCCCTCGCCCAGGGCAACCTCTTCGCCGGGCTGGCCAGCTCGGAATACATCCAGGAATTCAAGCGAGGCGACTTCCTGATCCGGGCCATCCTGGGAGCCGACGCCCAATCCGGTGCGGTCGCCCTCGGAGCCTTCCCTCGCGTGGGCCAGACGCTCCAGTGGCAAGTCCGGGACCGCCTGGCCGCCGACGACGACCTGCGCACCACCCTGCTACGGGAAAAATCACGCCGCCCCCAGCCCTTCGCCTCCCTGGTCTTCGCCTGCAATGGCCGGGGCCAGGAACTCTTCGGCGAACCCAACCACGACGCCCATGCCTTGAAGCAAATCATGGGCGGCCACCCGAGCGCAGGCTGTTTTTGCAACGGCGAAATCGCCCCCATCGGCCCCTCCAACTTCGTCCACGGCTACGCAGTCTCTATGGCGCTGCTGGCTTGAAGCCCCGCCCTACTTCAGCGACAGAATGATAATGAGCTGCCCCTCGCCGTAGAGCGGCCCTTTCAGGAAAATCGGGCTTTGGCGGGAGAGCATCACCACGGAGTGCACCGCGGGGCGGCTCCCCTGGAAAAGCTGGAGATCGAGCTGATAATTCCCCTGCGCCCGGCGCGAATTCACCAGCAGCGAAATCTGGTTGGCGGGCAGCAGCCACTGCTCCACCGCCGCGCCCATCTCCTGCGAATGCTGGCCCACGATCTGCAACTGGTTGTAGCCGAAAATATGCTGAAGCTTCGCCGTGAACGATACCAGCTCCAGCGGCGGCGGAGTCGGGTTCGGCACCGTGGAGGCATAGACCAGCCCGCTCCAGACCACGTCGCTCCCCGCCGCCTTGGCAAAAAGTGGCGTCAGCAGCAGCAGCAGGAAAAAGAGGGGGCCCCGGAGGAAACGCATCGATGTGGGTTAATTCTTCTGTGCAGGAACGTAATCGAGCCCGTCGATCCAAATCACCGTCGCCTGGTCGGCTTCGGAGTGGACCGCAACGGCGGAAATCGTGGGATCGGCCGTAGTGGCCTTGAAAGCCTGCGCATAGTATTCCGGCGGCGGGCCGGGCCGATTCAACACCGGCTGAACGAACGCGAAAAACAACACCGCCGCCGCCGCCAGCCCCCCAAAGCCGCCCCAAACCAGCCTCCCGAGCGGCTTGGAACCTCCCGCCACGGCCATCGGCGCCACTTCGGCAGGCGTTTCCGAGGCCGCGTCCACCGCCGCCGTCTCGGCCTGAATGCGCGCGAGCACCTGGGCATTGAGCCCCTCGCAGCCGCGCACCGGCCCCATCGCGTGCCGCCGGAGCAGATCGCCCAGCTTGAGCGCCTCGGAGCGCTCCGCCTCAGCCCGATCGCGGGCCCCGGCATCCAGTGCGGCCTCAAATTCCGCGCGCTCCGCCTCCGTCAAGCGGCCATCCAGCCAGGCTGTAAAGCGTTCGTCGGCCCTTCCGTCGTCAGCGGGAAAATCAGAGCGTTTCATAGAGATCGCGAAGCAGGGTTTGAAGTTTCTTGCGGGCGTAGAACAGGCGCGACATCACCGTGCCCACCGTGCAGCCCACCGAGGCGGCGATTTCCTCATAGCTCAGGCCCTCGATCTCGCGCAGCACAATCGCCGCCCGGTGTTCGGGGCTCAGCGCCAGCAGAGCCGTATCAATACGGGTCTGGATTTCCGCCCCCTCCATCCGCGAGCGGGGGCCCGGGCCCGCGTTGGGCGTCGTCACCGAGGCCGGTTCGATGCCGTGGGCGTGCTGGTTTTCGTCAAACTCCACGCCGCACTCCACCTGTTTTTTCCGGGCCCAGTCGATCGTCAGATTCGTCGCAATCCGGTGCAGCCAAGTCGAGAACTTCGACTGCCCGCGAAACTGCCCGATATGCCGCCAAGCCTTCAGAAAGGTCTCTTGCGCGAGATCCCAGGCTTCCTCCTCGTTGCGGGCCAGATTGTAAATCGTCGCGTACACTTGGTTGCGGTATTTGGTGATCAGGCAATCGAACGCGGCGAGGTCACCCTTCTGGCACAACGCCACCAGTCGTGCGTCGTCGTTAACGCAATCCGGTTGCAACGGATCAGACGGATCGGGAGCGGGTTTATTCAAACAAAAAGAAGGGAAATTCGGCATGACTTTGCGTCATCCGAGCCCCCGGCGCAACCTTTGGATTCCCAGCATGCTTAGAAAACCGCCCCTACGCCCCGAAGCGCTTGCGCCATTCGCAGCGGTAATCGCCCATCAGCTCGATGATCCCGTCCCGCACCTGGAAGAGGCGCGAGTGGAGCTGGCGGCGGCGGTGCGAGCTAAGCGCCGCCTCGTCGGAAAACGCCGGGCTGGCATCGAGCGCCGCCGTGATCGCCTTCAGCGCGCGCTTCAGGTAGGCGATCGTCATGCCGATCTCCTCCACGTCGTCGTCGCTGAGCGCAGCGGCCAGCTTGGCACTGGCCACGGCGGCATTGGTAGCGAGCTTCACCGAAGCGGGGTGATTCTGCACCTCGCCCAGCTCGTCGAAAATCTGGTCGATCCACACCGTCAGGGCAAAGCTGGCTTGGTAGAGCGGGTGCAGCTCGAAGCTCTCGGGAATCGCGGCATCCCCGTTCTCCTCATCGTCATCGTCCTCCTCCTCATCATCTCCATCCTGGAAGTCCGAGGGCCCGAAAGCCACCTCCTCCATGTCAAAATCGCCCGTCTCGACCGGGGTCGGCCAGCCCATCTCCCGCGCGATGATCTGATCGCGATCCGGGTCGTCGATGTACTGCTCCAGCAACTCCATATACCGCTCCGTCTTTCGGTCCTGTTGCTGGAGAAAGCGCTCCCAATCATACTCGTCCCACATCTTTTCGGGCTCGTTCTTGTCGGGCATACGGTTTAGTTAGGACGGTTTTTGCGATTTCGCAAAGAATTTGTGCAGAGCCAGCATTCTTTTTATCAAAAGCGGTAAAATCCGCCGCGTCGATGTTGATCGCAGTTGACTTGCGGGCCACTTCCGCCGTTCATCTCTCACTGTGCAGCCCCTCTTGCAACCCTTCGCTGTTGTTTTTCAAGTCTTTGCGTTCATTTTTGGCGCCATCGTCGGCTCGTTCCTCAATGTCGTCATCTACCGCCTCCCCCTGGGATTAAGCGTAAATGAGCCGCGCCGCTCCTTCTGTCCGCATTGCAAAACGCAGATCCCCTGGCACCAAAATATTCCCCTCTTTTCCTGGCTCCTGCTGCGGGGCAAGTGCGCCCGGTGCAAAGCCCCCATTTCGTTCCGCTACTTCGCCGTCGAGCTGCTCACGGGCCTCCTCTTCCTCTGGGTCTGGAACCGGGCGCTCGGCACGGGCGAATACGCCCTTGCCCTACCTCTTTGGATCTTTCTGGCCCTCTTAATCTCGGCCACCTTTATTGACTTTGACCATTTTATTATCCCCGACGAGATCACGCTGGGGGGCACGGCCGCGGGCTTGCTCCTGAGCGCGATTTTCCCGGGCTTGATGGGCGAGACCGTTTTCTGGAAAGCGCTCCTCTGGTCGGCCGCCGGAGCCGCCTCGGGCTATCTCATCCTCTGGGGCGTCGTGGAAGCCGGGAAGCTCGCCTTTGGCAAAAAAAAGCATCTCTACAGCCCGGCTGCCGACTTCAAGTGGACCCGCCAGGGAGAGGACGCCGAATTCGTGGTGGGCGAGGAAAAAATCCTCTGGAGCGAGATTTTCTCCCGCGAAACCGACCAGCTCATCCTCGAAACCGACACCGCCGAAGTGGACGGCGCGCCACTGCCCCCGGAGGAAGCGGGCACGCTTCGCTTTTTCTACAACCGCTTGGTCCTCCCGGGCCGCGAACTCCTTCTGGATACGCTTTCAACCATTTCGGGCAAAGTGCGCGCCGTCATTATTCCGCGCGAGGCCATGGGCTTTGGCGACGTCAAATTCATCGCCTGCATCGGGGCGTTCCTCGGCTGGAAGGCGGTCCTTTTCACCATCGGAGCGGCATCGGCGATTGGAGCCGTGGCCGGGATCAGCCTCATGCTCCTGGGCCAGCGCAACGCCTCGGGCCGGATTCCCTTCGGCCCCTACCTCGCCTTGGGCGCGGTGCTCTGGATCGCCGCCGGACCGGAACTGATCACCTGGTACACCGGCCTCTGGCGGATGGAGTAGCAGGATTTACAGGTTACCGTAAGTTCTCCGCCCCCTCTCGTGCCCAAACTCTATTTGGGCACGCTCTTGAACCCGCAACTCCATTGCAGCAAACCCTTTTTCCCCATAAAAAAAGGGGACTCCGGCAACCCGGAATCCCCCTTGAATTTTTTAGCAGTCAGTAACGGCTCTCTTTAGAGCATAACCGCCTTGGCCGACTTGATGTCCGGCAGCGCGAGGAGCGCGTCGAGGACCTCCTTGTTCGGGAGCGAGTCGAGGTTGAGCACCGTGAGAGCTTCGCCACCGGCCTGGTTACGGGAAAGCGACATGCCCGCGATGTTGATCTTGTGCTCCGCGAGCACCGAGCCGAAGTGGCCCACGATGCCGGGCACGTCGCGGTTCTCCAGAAGGAGGATCACGCCGAGCGGCTTCACTTCCACGAACCGGCCGTTGATCGTCACGATGCGGGCCTTGTTACCAAAGATCGTGCCAGCCACCGAGACGCTGGTCCCGTTGGTGCTGGCGGTCACTTCGATGACTTCGCTGAAGTCGCTCTTATTGGAGAGGCGCGTCTCGGAGGTCTTGAGGCCGAGGGTCTGCGCGAAGGAAGGGGCGTTGACGATGTTGACCTCGTTGCCACCGGCGGCTTTGAGGAAACCGGTCAGCACCGAGCGGCTCACCGGCGTCGTATTGACGTCGGCCATGTCGGCGCTGTAGGCGATGGTCAGTTTTTCGCTCCGCTTCGGGGCGATCTGCGAGAGGAACCGGCCCAGCTTGTCGCCCAGCTCGATCAAGCCCCCGATGGAGGCCAGCGTCTTGGCGTCGATGCTCGGCATGTTGACGGCGTTGCGGATTTCCCCTTCGAGTAGCGCGGCGCGGATGGATTGCGCCACTTCGATCCCGACGTTTTCCTGGGCTTCGAAGGTGGAAGCGCCAAGGTGCGGGGTAAGGACGACGTTTGGGAGATCGCGCAGCGGGTAATCGGCTGCGGGCGGCTCCGAATCATAGACGTCGATGGCAGCTCCGGCCACCTGCCCGCTCTTGAGGGCTTCGGCGAGCGCGTTGACGTCGATCAGGTCGCCACGGGCGGCGTTGATGACGCGGACGCCCTTCTTAAGCTTGGCGATGCGCTCGGCGTTGAGCATGTGATGCGTCTCCTCGGTGGAGGGCATGTGCAGCGTCACGAAATCGGCGCGGGGAAGAATGTCATCGAGGCTCTCGACGAGCTCCACCTGAAGGGCGGTGGCGCGGCTGGCGGAGAGGTACGGGTCGTAAGCGAGCACCGTCATGCCAAAGGCGAGGGCGCGCTTGGCGACCTCGGTGCCGATACGGCCCATGCCGATAATGGCGAGGGTCTTGCCGCGAAGCTCGATGCCTTCAAATTTTTTGCGGTCCCAGCCGCCGGATTTAACCTTGGCACAGGCCTGCGGAATGTTGCGGGCCAAGGACATCATGAGCGAGAAGGCATGCTCAGCGGTGGAAACGGTGTTTCCGCCCGGCGTGTTCATGACGATGATGCCGTGCTTGGTGGCGGCTTCGACATCCACATTATCCACCCCGACGCCCGCGCGACCAATCGCGCGGAGCTTGGAAGCGGCGGCGAGAAGCTTGGCGGTCGCCTTCGTCTGGCTGCGAACGACGAGACCGGAGAATTCACCGATGATTTCGATGAGCTGGTCCTCTTTGAGGCCAGTCTTCACGGTAACATCGAGGGCTCCCCCCGCGGCGAGTTCGGCTACACCACGTTCGGAAATGGGATCGGCTACGAGAACTTTTGGGACTTCCATAGGAAAGAAACGCCCAGAATGATCGGCACGGGGACGCCCGGCAAGCAGAAAGAGAAAAGTCCGAGACTCAGAATGGCAAGAACTCCCCGATGTTCCAACATTCCACTCACTAAACCGCCACCATTTTCGGAGCCGACTCTTTTGTAAAAATCGCCCATTGGGCGAGGAAATGCATAATCTGGATGTCCTTTTTCCCGAGAAATTGGACTTGATCCAAATAAATAAGATGATTGTGGGGGCTGGTCCGCTTTTGGTTCAAATGAACCATTTCCAATAATTTTACGGCCCAGTCGAAGTGCGGCACCGGGGTGGTCAAAAACAATTTGCCGCCGGGACGTAAGAGGGCGTGGCAGGCATCGAAACAATTAACGTGCTCCACCACTTCAAATGCAATAATGACGTCAAAGGAATCGGGTTGGAGTTCAAGCTTCTGCCAGTCAAGGATGCTGCCCACGACATCAGCTGGAGGAAAAAGATCGATGTCAGTGTATTTAACACCAGGGATGCTTTCGGCGGCTTCTTTGAACCATCGGCTTGCAGAACCAATCTCAAGAACTCGAGCGCCTTGCGGAATATTTGGCAAAAAATACCGAATCTTTTTCTCTTGGGCGATTCGTTGGATGGGCAATGGTTTTGTCTGGCTCACTTTCACCATAGCCAAGATTATCATCTATTCCCCCTACGCCTCAATACGGGACTGTAGGCGTTGCCGATATTTTCAGTAAGAAAAACGGCAATTCAACGAATTGTGGTTTTCACTTCTTGAAAAGTCAGCGCAACTCGGTTAACGAAACGGCGCGAGTCGTTTCCCTAATACGGCTCAGGGGCTCTTTTCGCGCGTTGATCTATGTTTCGCACTTTAATCGGCAAAATCCATCCCACCGTATTCCTGAAGGCTGCCAAGGCGGCCTCGGGTACCGTTTCCGAAGACGAAAGCCGGCTCGTGGAGTTATGCCGCTGCACTCCGGAGGAAGCCGTTGCCCGCCTGGGAGTCACGGAACACGGCCTTTCGCCCGAAGCGGTGGAGGAAGCGCGCGACCATTATGGCCCGAACCTGCTGAGCCACAAGATCGAGAAAGGCGTCATCGGCGAACTCTTCCAGCGGTGTAAAAACCCGCTCGTCATCCAGTTGCTGGTGATCTGCATCGTCTGCCTTCTGCCGTGGACGTATGACCCCGTATCGGCCTCCATCGTTGGCGGGATGATCTTCCTCTCCGTCGTTCTGGCCTACGTCCAGGAAAAGCGCTCCAGCAAGGCGGTCGAAGAGCTGCAAGCCATGGTCCAGGCCGACTGCACTGTGGTGCGCGAAGGCGTGGAAACCGACATCGCCATCGCCGATATTGTCCCGGGCGACATTGTCATCCTCAATGCCGGGGCCATCATCCCGGCGGATTTGCGGCTTCTCACCGCGAAAGACTTCTTCGTGAGCCAGTCCTCGCTGACTGGCGAATCCATGCCCGTGGAAAAATCCGCCGAAGCCGCGGAAGTCACCGGGCGCGGCCTCATCGAACTCCAGAACGCCTGCTTCCAGGGCAGCAACGTATTGAGCGGCTCGGCGCGCGGCGTCGTCGTCAACACCGGCAGCAAAACGCACTTCGGCGCGATCGCCGAGAAACTCGGCGGGGACCGTGTTCAGACCAGCTTCGACCGGGGCATCGCCGGGTTCACCTGGCTGATGATCCAGTTCATGGTCGTCATGGTCAGCGTGGTCTTCCTGATCATCGGCATCACCAAGCACAACTGGACGGAAGCCCTGCTCTTTGGCCTCTCAGTGGCCGTCGGCCTCACGCCGGAAATGCTCCCCATGATCGTCACGGTGAACCTTTCCAAGGGAGCCATGGCGATGTCGCGCAAGAAGGTGATCGTCAAGCGCCTCAACGCCATCCAGAACTTCGGGGCCATCGACATTCTCTGCACCGACAAGACCGGCACGCTCACGCAAGACCGCGTCATCCTGGAGAAAGCCGTCGACGTGACCAACCGCGACAGCGAGGACGTCCTGCGCTACGCGTACATGAACAGCTACTACCAGACCGGCCTGCGCAACCTGCTGGACCGTTCGGTACTCTCCCACACGGAACTCGACGTCGAGCGCAACTGCCGCAAGGTGGACGAAATCCCCTTCGACTTCCAGCGCAAGCGCATGAGCGTGGTGGTGGACTACGAGGGCGACCACGTCTTGATTTGCAAAGGGGCCGTCGAGGACATCTACAAGAGCTGTACGCACTACCAGGTGGACGACGAAGTCCACCTCATGATCGACCTCATCAAGAACGATCTGCTGGAGGAATACGAAGACCTTAGCCGCGACGGCTACCGCGTCCTGGGCATCGCCTACCGGGAATTTCCGCAAACCAAAACCACCTTCTCCGTCACCGACGAAAGCGACCTCATCCTCCTAGGCTACATCGCCTTCCTCGACCCGCCCAAGGGCTCCGCGGCCACGGCCATCGCCCAGCTTAAGGAAGTCGGCGTCTCCACCAAGATCCTCACCGGCGACAACGCACTCGTCACCCGCAAGATCTGCAAAGACGTGGACCTCGCCGCCGGGGAAATCGTCACCGGCGACCTCCTCATCGGCCTCGACGAGGAAGCGCTCGGCGAACTGGCTGAAAAAACGACCGTCTTCGCCCGCCTCTCCCCTTCGCAGAAAGAATCCATCATCGTGGCGCTGCAAAAGCGCGGCCACGTCATCGGCTACATGGGCGACGGCATCAACGACGCCCCCTCCATGCGCGCCGCCGACGTCGGCATCTCGGTGGATACGGCGGTGGACGTCGCCAAGGAATCGGCCGACATCATCCTGCTGGAAAAAAGCCTCCTCGTCCTCGAAGACGGCATCCTCGAAGGCCGCAAAGTCTTCGGGAACATCATCAAGTACATCCGCATGGGGGCCAGCTCGAACTTTGGCAACATGTTCAGCGTCCTGGGCGGCGCGATCTTCCTGCCCTTCCTGCCAATGGCGCCCATCCAGGTGCTCGTCAACAACCTCCTCTACGACGCCTCGCAGGTTGGCATCCCGGCGGACTCGGTGGACCCCGAGTACCTAAAAACGCCGCGCCAGTGGAACATCGAAAACATCCGCCGTTTCATGATCTGGATCGGGCCGATGAGCTCCATCTTTGACTACGCGACCTTTTTCCTAATGCTCTACTTCTTCAACTGCTGGCTCTTTAGCGACCCGGGCACCTCGCAGGAAATGAAGGACTACTACGAGAAACTCTTCCACACCGGCTGGTTCGTGGAGTCGATCCTCACGCAGACCTTGATCGTGCACATCATCCGGACGAACAAGATCCCGTTCTTCCAGAGCATCGCCAGCCCGGCCCTGCTGCTGACCACCCTGGCCGTCATGGTCGCGGGCGGCTCGCTGCCGTACCTGAGGCTGGGCGAATACCTAGGGCTCGTCCCGCTGCCGGGCATCTACTGGGCGTGGATCGCCGGGTTCCTGATCGCCTACTCCGTGCTCACGCACTTCGTAAAGACCTTATTCCACAAGAAATACGGCATCGACTAACGGGCTAACAGGCTCCAGGCATCAGGCCCCCCTCGTTCACAATCTCCAGATTGGGAACGTCTTCTATCCGCGAATCTCTGATTCGTTCAGTACGGTTATGGAATCAGAGATTCCCAGACACCGACGTTACGAATCTGGAGATTCGTAACGAGAGCGAGAAGATCATCCGTCAAATCAAACGGCAACGGCCCTAAGAGCACCCATACCGCTTGCAAGCCTCGGCGATAATCGCATCGGCGGCCTGCGTATGGGTCTTGTAGGTGGTATCCACCGTGAAATCAGCCGTCGCGTCGTAGAGCGGCGCACGCGAGGCCAGGAGCTGCGTCACCGTCTCGCGCGGATTCTCCGTATGCAGGAGCGGCCGCGCCCGATTGCGCGAAACCCGCTCGTAAATCACCTCTTCGGAGGCCGAAAGGAGCACCACAAACCCGAGTTCGTGCAGCAGCGGCACATTCCGGGGCTGCGTCACAATCCCCCCGCCCGTCGCGATCACCGCACGGCTGGCCCGCCGATCGCGGAGGAACTCCAGCGTGCGCGACTCGTAATCCCGGAACGCCCCCTCCCCCTTTTGCGCGAAAATCTCCGTGATCTGCATCCCCGCCGCCTCCACCACCAGCGCATCGGTATCCAGCAGTTGGAAACCGAGCTTCGTAGCCAGGATCCGGCCAATCGACGACTTACCGCTGCCCATGAAACCGATCAGGACAATATTGACGGCGGGCGCGGGAGGCAGAGCAGGGTTATTGGGTAAATCACTCATTCAGAAGGGGGCGAAGCGTAGGTCCTCGCCCCCCCCTCGTCAATTCCGCTTCAAAAAGAGCCCCACAGAGAGTAGGGTCACCGTTCCTTTGAATACGCTCCTACTTCCAACCGACACCCCCGAGCAGCTCGCACACGCCGTGGCCGAGGCCTCGCGCTGCCTCGCCGCGGGGGACCCGGTCGGCCTGCCCACGGAAACCGTCTACGGGCTCGCCGCCGACGGCCTCTGCCCCGAGGCAGTCCTCAAAATCTACGAAGCCAAGGAACGCCCCTTTTTCGACCCGATGATCCTGCACCTGCCGGACCTCGCCTGGCGGGATCGCCTCACCGCCCCGCCCGCCTCCGACTGCCCGCTCATCGACGCCCTGACCGCCCGCTTCTGGCCCGGCCCGCTGACGATCGTGCTGCCCCGGCGCGAAATCGTCCCCGACATCGCCGCCAGCGGCCTGCCCACCGTGGCCCTGCGGATGCCCTCCCACCCGGTCTTCCAGGCCATCACGCGCGCCTTTGGCAGGCCGCTTGCCGCCCCAAGCGCCAACCGCTTTGGCCGCATCAGCCCCACCGCCGCCGCCCATGTGGTAAGCGAGCTTTCGGGCCGCATCCCGCTCGTCGTTGACGGCGGCCCCACCACCCACGGCGTGGAATCCACCATCATCGCCGTGGCCGGGGGGAAAATCGAGATCCTGCGCAACGGCCCCGTCACCCGGGAGGAACTCGCCGCTTTTGCCGAAGTCACCGCCGCCGGAGCCGTCTCCAAGCCCGTCGCCCCGGGGCAATTGAAAAGCCACTACGCCCCGCGCACCCCCCTGCGCCTCAGCGAACACCCCGAGCCCGTCGCGGGCAAACGCTGCGGCCTCATGGCGTGGAAGGCGGCGCTTCCCGGATTTGAGAAAGTCGAGCTGCTGGCCCCCGAGCGGGGCGACCTGCGCGAAGCCGCCTCACACCTTTTCGCCGCCATGCGCCGCCTGGACGAAGCGGGCCTGGACCTGATCCTAGCCGAGCCGCTGCCCGAAACCGGCCTCGGCGCGGCCATCATGGACCGCCTGCGCAAAGCCGCGCACAACAACAGCTAAAAGGAAATGCCGCCCGAATTTCCTCAAAAAGCTCCATTCCTCTCGCCTCGGGCCCAAACTCTATTTGGGCGCCCGCAACTCCATTGCAGCTCTCCCATCTTTCGCGCCTTTTCGCGGCAAAAAATTTGCCACCCCGCCGCTTTGCGTGAACTCTTCCCCTTCCGCCGATGACACCCGATTCCCCGACCGCCTCCTCTAAATCCCAAAACCAGCTCAGCCGCAAGGCCGCGGGCGTCGTCGGGCTCGCCGTGGCGTGCAGCCGCGTCCTCGGGCTCGTGCGCGAGCTGGTTTTCGCCAAACTCTTCGGCGCCGGGTACCTGATGGACGTCTTCGTCACGTCGTTCCGTATTCCCAATCTCCTGCGCGATCTCTTCGCCGAAGGGGCCCTTTCCACCGCCTTCATCACCGTATTCTCAAAAAAAATCGCCACCGAGGGCGACCACTCCGCCTGGGCGCTGGCCAACAAAATCGCCACCCTCACGGCCATCTTCATGAGCTTGGTGACGCTTCTGGGCATTCTCTTTGCGCCGCAACTCGTCAACCTCATCGCCGGAGGCTACAAGCCGGAAAAGACGGCAGCCATCCTCCAGCTCACGCAGATCATGTTCCCCTTCATCCTGCTCGTCTCCCTGGCGGCGCTGGTCATGGGGATGCTCAACGCCAAAAACATCTTCGGGATGCCCGCCATGGCATCGAGCTTCTTTAACCTCGGCTCGATCATCGGCGGCGTGACCATCGGCTGGTGGCTCGACCCCCACTTCGGCCCCCGGGCCCTGGTCGGCCTCGCCATCGGCACCTTGATCGGCGGCCTCTTGCAGCTCATCGTCCAGTTCCCCTCCCTACGCCACGTCGGCTTCCGCTTCCGGCCCGACTTCTCCTGGCGCGACGACGGGGTGCGGCAAATTCTAACGCTGATGGGCCCCGCCGTCATCGCCGCCAGCGCGGTCCAGGTCAACGTAATGGTCAACACCAAGTTCGCCTCCTACATTGCGGGCGACGGCCCCGTGAGCTGGCTCAACGCCTCCTTTCGCCTCATGCAGCTCCCTCTGGGGATCTTCGGCGTGGCCGTCGGCACCGTCACCCTGCCCGTCATCTCCCGCTTCGCCGCCACCCGCGACCTGGGCGGCGTCCGCTCCACCCTCGGGCACGGCCTGCGGCTGGCCTTTTTCCTGACAATCCCCTGTGCCATCGGCCTCGTTTTCTTCGCCGAGCCGATCATCTCTCTGATATTTGAGAGAGGCCGCTTCCATTACAGCGACACCCTCCAAACCGCCGAGGCGCTGCGCTACTACGCCCTGGGCCTTGTCGCCTACTCGGGTATCAAGGTCATCGCCCCCTGCTTCTACGCCCTGGATAAAAAGAATATGCCCATGCTGGTCAGCTTTTTCTCGATTTTGACCAATTACGTCTTCAACCAGTTCTTCACCTTCAGCCTCCACCTCGGTCACCGGGGCCTGGCCCTCTCCACGAGCCTCGTCGCCATCCTCAACTTTGCCATCCTCTACGTCCTCATGGCCCGCCACATCGAGGGCCTGGAGACCAAGGCCCTCCTGCGCAGCTTCGCCAAGCTCGCGGCAGCCAGCGCCCCCCTCGCACTCGTCTGCATGGCTGCCCAGCACTGGGTTTTCCCCAACCTCGGGGCCATGGCCTTTCTCCCCAAGCTCATCGGGGTGGGGCTGACGATCGCCGTCGGCGCTGCCGTGTTCGGCGCCGGGGTTGCCCTCCTGAAGGTGGAAGAAATCGCCGACGTCATGGAAATGCTCCGAAGGAAGCTCGGCAAGTTTCGCCACCCTGGCACGGAGGCTGCTCGATAAGGTTCACCCCATTGGAAGACCGAAATCGGGAAAGGACTTTACCCAGAACTCTCTTTTGACTAAAACATCACGAATTCACCCCATGAGCGCCCGCCGTCTCCATATCCTGTTTGGGTTTTGCCTTGTGGCGCTCACCGCGCCGCTGGGGCATTCTCAATCCGCCAACGGCGACTTTAATAAGTACGCCCAGAAACTCCGGGAAAACGCCCTCCTAAAGATGGAGCCGACCGTCCAGGTCCAGACCTCCACCTCCTCGCAGCAGGCCCAGGTCCAGCCCATGGGAACCAGCACCATCAGCCGCGTCGGCTCGTTCTTCGGCCTCGGCAGCCGCTACCCCTGGAAGCTCAACATCGTCACCACCGTTTTCTGGATCGGCGAAGGCACCACCGCCCGCAACCCCACGCCCAACCGCTCCAGCTCCTGGGACCCCAACTGGATGGGCAAATACGGCGGCGTCGACACCCCCGAGCGCCGCGACGGCTTCCTGCCCGTCGGCTTCATCCCCGGCCAGAACCCCTTCTACTGCGCGCTGCCCTATAACGACGTCACCCGCGGCACCACCAAACCGGAAGCCTCATTCGTCATCCCCTGGTTCCGCCAGGAGTTTCAGCGGCCCGGCCAGTCCGTCTGCAAAGGCCGCTGGCTGGCCATCCGCCACGGCAACCGCGTCGCCTACGCCCAGTGGGAAGATTGCGGCCCCTTCCGCACCGACCATTGGCAGTACGTCTTCGGCAAAGAACTGCCCAAGCCGAACATCAACAATGGCGCGGGCCTCGACATCTCGCCCGCCGTGCGCGATTACCTCGGCATCAACGGCATCACCGACGTGTGCGACTGGAAGTTCGTCGACTTCTCGGAAGTCCCCAACGGCCCCTGGGCCCGCTTCGGCGACAACAACACCTTCGTCATGAACGCGCGGCGCACCACCGAGCGCGTGGCCAGCGGGAAGCAGTAGAGCAGAACCCCCGATGGCTTTCGCACCCGATGCCGCATTTGACTTCCTCCGCCGGGCCCATGAAACGGGCAGGCTCGCCCACGCGTACCTGATCACCGGAGACCCCGGCAGCGGCAAACGGGCCCTGGCCCTGCGCTTGGCGGGCCTCGTCACCGGCGCGAACAGCGATCCCCTCAAGCACGCCGACGTCCACGCGATCGAGCCCGAGTCCAAATCGCGCCTCATCCGCGTCGAGCAAACGCGGGACCTGGAAAAAGAGCTGCAAATGCGCGCCTCCCAGAGCGGGCGCAAAGTCGCCATCATCTTCGACGCCGACCGGATGAACGCCGCGGCCTCCAACTCATTCCTCAAAACCCTGGAGGAACCCCCCGCCAACTCGCTCCTCATCCTGGTCAGCGCGCACCCCGAGATGCTGCTGGAAACCATCCTCTCGCGCTGCATCCTCGTCTCGCTGACCGCCCCGGCCCGCAAAGACCTCCCCGAGACCCAGCGCCGCCTCCTGGATGCCGTCAACCGCTTCCTCACCCGTGGCGGCAAGCCAGGCGAAAGCGAAATCGCCAGCATCTTCGCCCTCGTGCGCGAATTCACCCTGCTCCTAGCCCAGGCCAAAAGCGCCATCGCCGACGAAGGCGCCGCCGAGCTCAAGCACGAAGAAGGCCTTTACAAACAGACCACCGACGGGAAATGGCTCGGCGAACGCGAGGAATACTACAAAGCGCTGGCCGAATCCCGCTACCTGCAAGCCCGCACCCTTTTCATCGAAACCCTGCTCCAGTGGTGGGGCGACATCCTACGCCAGCAGCACCACGCCACCGAAGGCAACGCCCTCGACTTCCCCACCCACGCGGCGCAAACCGAAACGCTCGCAGCGAAATTCAGCACCCCCGACGTGCTCCGGCGCATCGCCGCCCTGGAAGGCCTGCGCGAAAACTTCGGCCGCAACGTCCAGGAACAACTCGCCGTCGAAGTCGCCTTCCTGGAAGCCTTCCGCGCCGCGTAGCCACAGAATTCATTTACTCATGGCGGAGTCCTTCACCATCATGTCTGCAATCGATGGTACATCGCTCACCTTTTCCAGAGTAAACGGAGAATTTTTTTCGGTTTTACTCAAAGGTCCGGATTTCGAGGGACAGATCACCGCGTCCTCATTTATCAGTGGTCCTCCATCCTTGCTCTTCGAACAGATGGGAGAAGAATGGAGAGGCTGGCCGGGCGAAAAAAGTTGGATTGCTCTCGAAGAGGAACTGAAATTGACAGCCGCTTCCGATGCAACCGGACATGTCTGCCTCAGGGTTACCTTACAAAAGTTTGGCACCCACGCAGACTGGAAATTGCAGGCCACACTTCAACTGGAAGCAGGAAGCCTCGAAAGGCTGGCCGGTAGCACTCGGCAGCTATTCTCCCCGTCAAAAATTTAGCTCCTCCCCTCGTTACGAATCTCCAGGTTCGTAACGCAAGTATCTGGGAATCTCTGATTCCATCCCCAGCGTGGACGCATGCCCGCCGCGTGGAGAAAAGCCGATCCCCAAAAAACCATCGGAGACCGCTTGGCCTCCGATCCGTGAAAATCAAGAGGCGCGCCAGCAGATTAACCCCTTCTGCCGACGCGCCTACCCCTGATTTCAAAAGCTGGTGAGATATTAGCGGTTTTTTAAACTAATGAAAATCCGCACTCTTGCGTAGAGGAATCCCTTTTTTGAACGTTTTTAAGGCGTTTTTAGCGCCCGACCCGCTTCAAATCAGGATTCCAACCCGCATGCCGATGGAAATACTCATCCTATAAGCAGCGACCGAAAGCAACAGGAAAACCGATTATTTTTAATATCCCGATTTTTTTGGGAACCCCGATCAAACCAAGCTTCGCGGCCGATCTTGCCGCCACCACCGGAAACCGCCCCTGTCCCGAAACTCCTGGCGTGAACCGCATCACAGGCATCGAAACCGAGTACGGCTGCCTCGTCGCCGACGAAACGCCCCAAAACGCCTCCGACTCGTGGCCCGTAAGGCTGAAAAACCATCTCTTTAAAAAGGAGCACATCGGGGCCGTCGACCTCCACTACCGCGACTACGAGGAACCGCCCGGCAACGGCGGCTTCTTGCGCAACGGAGGCCGCCTCTACGTCGACATGGGCCACCTAGAGTACGCCTCGCCCGAATGCCTCGACCTCAAAGACCTCTGCGCCTACGACGTCGCCGGAGACACCCTCGTCCAGGGGGCCGTCAGCGGCCTGCGCGCCGAAAGTCGCGTCTCCATGATCAAAAACAACGTCGATCACCAGACCGGCGCCACCTTCGGCTGCCACGAGAACTACCTCGTGCGGCGCGAAATGCAGTTCACCCCCGCCGCCCTGGGCACCCTCCTCTCATTCCTGGCCACCCGGCAGATCTACACCGGCGCGGGCCGCGTCGGGCAGACCAACCCGCTTTCCTTCGAATACGAGCCCAAGCCAGGCGGCCCCGTCGATTTCCAGCTCTCCCAGCGGGCCGACCACATCGTCAACGACATCTACCAGTGGGTGCAGTTTAACCGCGCCATCATCAACGCGCGGGACGAGCCCCTGGCCGACCACCACCGCTTCCGCCGCCTCCACCTGCTCGTAGGCGACTCAAACATGAGCCCCTTTGCCACCGGCCTGAAAGTCGGCCTCACCTCGCTCATCCTGACCCTCATGGAGCAGGAGTGCCTGCCCCGGCACGTCGTCCTGCACGACGCCGTGGTCGCCACGCGGGAAATCTCGCACATCGGCACCGGCCGGGGGGCGGTCAAGCTAGCCGACGGCCGCACACGCGACGCCCTCGACATCCAGGCCGAATTCCTGGCCCACGCCCAGCGCTACTTCACCGGGCGCGACGAAGAGACCGACTGGCTCCTGGAGAGCTGGCAATTTGTCCTCGAATGCCTGGAAAACGACCAGGAACGGCTCGTTGGCGGCGTCGACTGGATCTCCAAGCGCTGGCTCCTCGATCTATTCCGGACCAGCGAACACCTCGCCTGGGACGACCCCTGGCTGCAAAGCCTGGACCTCGAATACCACAACATCGACCCCGAGCGCGGCCTCTTCTTTGGCCTGAAAGCCGAACCGCGCATCGCCGAGTGGAACCGCCAGGCGCTCCGGCCCGCGACCCTCAACATCCCGCCGCGCAACACCCGAGCCCATGGCCGGGGCCTGGCGGTCGGCTGGTTTCTGGAGCACCCGAAAGTCAACTACCTCATCAACTGGGACTCCATGAGCATCAATGGCGAGCCGCCACTCCCGCTCCCCGACCCCTTCGAATCCAGCGAAGCCGAGGTAAAGAAGTTCCTGGATATCTAGGAGCGCATTTATCTAATATTATTCACTGTGTCGTATTTTTGACGCCGTTTGTTTTTTTTCATTGCCGGGATTGGGGAAATTGCCATTCTTTCATGGAATTTCCGGCTCCTTTCCTCAATGAAACTACCACCCTGGCTTTTCTTTCTCCTCCTCGGAAGCGTACTCCTGCTGCCGAATATCTGGTCGAGATGCGACCGTTACGGTAATGTCATGTTTGGTGCTCCCAGATTAACGGGAGGAGATGAGCCCTATTACATGCTGCTCATCAGCAGCCTCCTTGAAGACGGCAGCCTCAACATGCGCAAGAGCTACGACGAGGCGCTGGCAGGAGGCAACCAGGCGGGCAAAAATTTTGCGGGCAGACCCATTGGCCACCATTCCTGTTGGTTCGAAGGATCAAAACGCAGCGGCTGGTGGGCCTACTACGGGCAGGGAGAAAAACCACGCTGGGGGATAACACAAGACCATCGAATCATGCCGATCCCTTTAGTTCCTGGAGTGGAACCGGCCCCTAGCCAACCTGATTACTCAATTCATCCATCCGGATCGGTTCTGGCCATTCTGCCTATACTCTTTGTAGCAAAACCCGTCTTAGCTTGGCTAAACCGACCGGACCTCATCGAATCGGTCGCAATCCTCTGCTCAAGCGGAGAAATTATTTGGGCCTCCTTTTTCTTTTGGCAACTCATTCGCCGGTATGTAAAAACCCCCGAATCTGCCTATATCGTCACGGCTATTGTCTTCCTGGGCACACCGGCATGGGTCTATGGCCGAAGCCTTTTCTCGGAACCGCTGCTCATTCTCTGCGTTATGGGTGCCTATTCGCTTGTGCTCCGGCACAAACATTTGCTGCTGGCCGGGCTTTTCCTCGGCATCGGCATTCTGACGAAACCGCCCTTTTTACTCTTGGCGCTGCCGCTTTTAGCCCTCCAGTTGAAAAATCGGAATTTTCCCGGATTGGTAAAATTGTCCGTACCCATCGGCGCAAGCTGCCTGACCGTCTTGTGGCTCAACCAGTTCATGTTCGGGCACCCATTTCACACTGCCCAGGCGTGGATATCAGGCAACATTTTTAATGGATTTGCCGCCCTGTTGCTTTCCCCCAACCACGGCATCCTTCCAGTGATTCCGGTTGCCTTGGTAGCCTTCGCCGCATGGCCTGCTTTCTGGCGTAACCACCAGGAGGACTCCACCGTGATTTTCTCAGGCTTCAGCGTTTATTTCCTATTAATGACCCTCTGGTTCGGCTGGAACGGCGGCTATTGCTATGGCACCCGTCTCCTGCTTCCCGTCATCCCCTTACTCCTCGTGCCCCTGGCCCATGTGCTAGAAAACTCGACTGCAATCTGGCAAAAAACGATTTTCTGGACCCTTGCCGTCCTCTCCGTGGTCATCAATGGATACGCGGCATTCCCTTACTGGTGCTGCTGGAACCAAAACCCCTTGTTCATGGCGCTTTCTCTGATTTTCCCCGGCGTAGACAAACTGGAATTTCCCACCCAATCTTATTGTTTTTGAGCGCCCCGGAAATCTCAAGCCGAGTTGAACAGTCCCTGGAATTTGTGCTAAACTTCTCCCTCGACGCAGGAGGCGGTTTTCCTGCATCCTAAGGACCCTTTAGCACAATGTTCAGCCAGCTAGCCGACAAACTCCAGGACGTCTTCAAAGACTTGCGGGGCCACGGAGCGATTTCCGAATCGAACGTGACCGATGCAATGCGCACCGTGCGCATGGCCCTCCTGGAAGCCGACGTCCACTACCAAGTGGCCAAGGACTTCATCGCCCGCGTCAAAGAAAAGGCGCTCGGCGAGGAAGTCCTGCGCAGCGTCACGCCCGGCCAGCAGATCGTCAAAATCTTCCACGACGAGCTGACCACCCTCCTCGGAGGCGACGCCGCCCCGCTCAACACCGCAGCCCCCGGCCGCATCCTCCTAGTTGGCCTCAACGGCGCAGGCAAAACCACCTCCGCAGCCAAGCTCGCCCGCTGGCTCAAAGGCCAGGGCCGCACCCCGCTCCTTTACGCGCTCGACCTCTACCGCCCCGCCGCCATCGAACAGCTGGCCACCCTCGGCGACCAGATCGACGTCCCCGTCTTCCGCCCAGAGCCGGGCGAGACCGACGTCCTACGCGCCGCCAAGGCCGGTCTGGAATGGGCCGCCCAGTACCCCGCCGCCAACATCCACCTTTTTGACACCGCAGGCCGCCAGGAAATCGACGAACCCCTCGTCCAGGAGCTCAAGCGCCTGCGGGACTACCTCGCCCCCCAGGAGATCCTCCTCGTCGCCGACGCCGCCACCGGCCAGCAAGCCGTCAGCGTCGCCACCCACTTTCACGAAGCCCTTGGGCTGTCCGGCCTCATCCTCACCAAGCTCGACGGCGACGCCCGAGGCGGCGCAGCCCTCTCCATGAGGCAAGTCACCCAGCGGCCCATCAAATTCGCGGGCGTGGGGGAAAAAATCGACCAATTCGAGCCCTTCGTCCCCGACCGCCTCGCCGGGCGCATCCTCGGCATGGGCGACATCGTCGGCCTGGTCGAAAAAGCCGCCCAAGCCATTAACGAAGAGGACGCGCGCCGCATGGAGGAAAAACTCCGCACCGCCTCCTTCGACCTCAACGACTTCCTGGATCAGTTCAAAATGATCCGCAAACTCGGGCCCCTAGAGAATCTGCTTGGCATGTTGCCCGGCATGAGTAACATGAAAGGCTTTTCCGTAGATGAGAAGCAAATGCGGCGGGTGGAAGCCATCGTCCTATCGATGACCAAACAAGAGCGCGACAAACCGGACATCCTCAATGCCCGGCGGCGTCAGCGCATCGCCCGCGGCAGTGGCACCTCAGTTACGGAAGTAAACGACCTTATCCTGCGTTTTAATCAGATGCGAAAAATGATGAAAAACATGGGGAAGTTCAAAAAAATGATGGCTCGCTCCGGCGGGCCGCGCATCCCCGGGATGCGTTAGGGGCTCTCAAAGGCCCCGGCCCGAACAAACACCAACAACAGCGAACCAACCCTAAACATTTATGGCAGTATCCATCCGACTCCGGCGCGAAGGCGCACTCAACAGCCCGTATTACCGCATCGTCGTGGCCGATTCCCGTGGCCCGCGCGACGGCAAGTTCATCGAGCACATCGGCAACTACGATCCGAAGAAAGCCGCCAACAACGTCAAGATCGACCTTTCCCGCGTTGATTACTGGGTTGGCGTCGGCGCTCAGCCCACCGAGACCGTCCGCTCGCTGATCAAGAACGCCCGCAAAGCCGTCGTCGCCGCCTAAGGCGCCGAAAAAGGCCAAGCACCCAAGCGAACCTTTAAGACCGAAGGGGTCCATTCCCCTTTCGGTCTTGTTTCGTTTTGCCAGAAGCCCCGTTTTGGGCTTATCCTAGGGCTCACCAAAAAAAATGGAAGAATTCCTGCGCTACCTCATTATCAACCTAGTGGGGACACCCGAGGGGCTGGAGCTCACCGAGCACCGCTCCGGCAACAAGACCGTCTTCCGGCTCCGCCTGCCCCGGCAGGAAATCGGCAAAATGGTCGGCAAACAAGGCCGCACCATCGAGGCCATCCGCAACCTGCTTTCCACCACCGCCGCCCGGCACGGCCAGAAAGCCAGCTTTCAGATCCTCGAAGTATAGGGCCGGGCCCTCTATCTCATTTTTACAGTTACTTCGGGCTTAATCAGGAACTCAGGAAAAGGATCTCTGTATTTTCCTGACTTCCGGAGTTCCTGATTTGTTTTATCCAAGAGCCTGATCCGTTCGCTCACGCACGTGGGAAAAACTCGCATGGACACCCCGGGGCATTCTTGTGCACAATGGGCGAACCATGCAGAACCGGATTGACCAGACCTTCGAACGCCTTCGCACCAGCCACCAGAGCGCGTTTATCGCCTACATCGGCGCGGGCGATCCCACCCTCGCCGCCACGGCCACCCTCGCCCTAGCCCTGGAAAAAGCGGGCGTGGACATCCTGGAGCTGGGCGTCCCGTTTTCCGACCCCGTCGCCGACGGCATCGTCAACCAGCTCGCCGCCCAGCGCGGCCTGGCCAGCGGCACCACGCTGCAAGGCGTGCTCGACACCGTTCGCACCATCCGCACCCAGTCCCAGCTCCCCATCGTCCTCTACACCTACATGAACCCGGTTTACCGCTTCGGGTTCCGCGAATTCCTCGCCGCTGCCGAAGACGCGGGCGTCGACGGCGTGCTGCTCCTGGATCTGCCGCCAGACGAAGACTTCGGCGAATTCAACGTAGCAAGCAACGTCCGGCGCATCCGCCTCATCGCCCCGACCACGCCGCCAGAGCGCGTCATCGAGCTAGCCCGGCGTGCGGAAGGTTTCGTCTACTACGTCTCGCGTGAAGGCGTCACCGGCGAGCGGAGCACCATCGCCAGCACCCTGGAGGCAGGCGTCGCCTCCATCCGCGCCGCAACCCAACTGCCCGTGGTCGTCGGCTTCGGCATCTCGACCCCGGACCAGGCCCGCGAAGTCGCCGGGAAAGCCGATGGCGTCGTCGTGGGTAGCGCGATCGTAAAGCACATCGCCGAGTTTGGCGGCCAACCGGACCTCGCCGAGCGCGTCGCCGAGTTCGTCCGCCCGCTCGCCGCGGCAACGAAGCATTAATTCACCTTCCGGCGGACAATATCCCAGGAGCCAAACCGAATCGCGCCGCCTTCTTCCAGGCAAAGCACGACCTCCTCGGGATAACCGACAAAGCATTCCACGGGCCGCACCCATTGGGAGGGCCCCTGGAGAAGCACCGCGATCGACGCACCGCCCGGAAGCTTGCGGGGAAGCTCCAGCGGGCAGAAACGGACCGTGCCGCCGACCTCCACCGAGGGCGCGAACCTACCGTTTACAGTAATCCCCGCAATCACCGCCTCACCGCCAATATTGGTGATACAGAGCTCCGAAAAGATACCGTAATCGTTATGATGCACGGCAAAGGGCTTCCCGTTGGTCGGGAGAGAATCGCTGTCTTTCATCCTTGATGTCATGGCTTGGGCCGAAACAAGGTGCGGCCCGAGCCGCGTGCATCACGGGCCGTAGGAAGCCCCCCAAACAACACGACCGGGCCGCACCGATTTTTCGGTGTTGCCACGATGTGTTTGGGGGGTCGAATTTCCTACGTTCGTGATGCCAAACACCCTGCTTTCGCAGTTAAAATTTAGGATTTGAAGGTCTCAGAGGGGCAAAACGGGGTCAATCTTTTTTCCTCAATGGGATGATTTGATCACCCTGAAAGGGAGAAAAAAAGATGGTCTGCGCTACGGCTCCTCGTTCGCCATCCGCTGATTCAGAACGAGAGGTACCTTGGGCGGCTTTGCGTGAGAAGCTACTTGATTTCCCGGCCCACGACATACGAGGTATGGCTTCGCCGATCCTCCACGCGGCACCCGGGATCAAGCTTTACGCCGTACAGATCCCCCGGCATGTCGATCAACGAAAAGTTGTTTGCACTAAACTCCAGCTTTATCACCTTTTTACCCCCTTCAATGGTGGCAACCCGCGTCCCTTTAGCGGGGAACCAGATTCCACCGGCCTCTTGGAAACTATCAACCGTGATTTCTTCAGAAAGTATTTGGCCTTTGGTAATGATCTTCTTTAAAGCTCCCCCTTTTTGCATCTCCAACCAAACTTGTGTCTCCCAATCGGAGGACGCAGACGGAGCCATCGAAATTTTGAGCACATCGTTCTCCTCTTCAATCCGAAGATACGGCGCAGGAAATAGTAAGAGGTGCTTTGAATACTGCTTCACTGCCTGTGCAACAGTAAGATGGTAATAAACTGGAGCGTGGGTTAAGAAAAAAATCTCCCCAGTCTCCCATCCCGTAGGTTCCCAGTCGTTAGGGCATTTTTCGGTAATAATGGCCGTTGGATACCTAATCATTTCATTGATAGCGCCACAATCAGTGATTGCAGATATCCAGTATTTACCGTTATAGGCAACGGTTTTGTTTTCCTGATAATAGGGAGCTTTGCCGTCTATCCAAGCTGTCGTGGAGGGAGCATAGGTTACTTTAATTAGTGAGTTAGGCTCTCCATTCACACACATCCTTCCGCTTTCCCATGCGGTTACCGCAAAATGATCTTGCCCCGCTGTTTTTCTGGTTTCAACGGTGGAGAAATCGAAACAAAGGTTTTTGAAGGTGTTCTTCTCTAGTACAGACGTCACCTTGGAGATCGTAGAAGGGGGCGGCGCTCCTGCCGAAGCATTACTGTGATTGCCTCCCAAACCACAAAACAGGAGCAAAACACAAGCCAAGTCCTTTAACATATTATTTAAAGAATATATTATACGACAAAGGGGTCAACGCTTTCTCCCCCTGCCTTTGCCCCGTGGGCGGCTTTGCGTGAGAAGCCCCCGCTCCGCGCTACCCTTCCGCCGCGATGCGGATCGCCTCCAACTCCTCCCAACGGGCGTAGAGCGCTTCCAGCCGTTTGCGGGCCGCTTCCAGCTCCTCGTTGAGCTCCACCGCCTGGGAGCCAAATTTCTGGTGAAACTCCGAGTCGGCAAACATCCCCTCGATCTCCTCAATACGTCCTTCCACACCCAGGATGGTCTCCTCCATCCCTTCCAGCTCCTTGCCCTCCTTGTAGGTGAGCTTGCGGGGCTTGTCGGCTCCCGCGCGGCGCGGCCTCGCCTTGGCTTCCGCCGGGCCGGGATCGGGCCCGACCTGTCGCAGCATCCGCTGGCGTTTTTCCCAGTAGTAATCGTAGTTGCCAACACTGTAATTCACCTGCCCCTCGCCCTCGAAGGCCAGGATGCCGGTGCAAACGCGGTTTAAAAAATAGCGGTCGTGGCTGACCACGAGCACCACTCCCTCGAATGCGATAAGCGCCTCCTCCAGGATGCGTAGCGTGGCCAGGTCGAGGTCGTTCGTCGGCTCGTCAAGGATCAGGAAATTGCCACCGTTCTTGAGGATGCGCGCGAGCAAGAGCCGGCTCCGCTCCCCGCCGCTCAGGAAGCGCACCTTGGTCATGATCCGGTCATCGGTGAAGAGGAAGCGCTTCAAAAAACCGCGCACGGGCACGCGCACTTCGCCATAGGTCACGTACTCGCTCTCGTCGCTGACGGCTTGGAGCACGGTGTCGTCGTCGTTGAGGAGCAGCCGGGCCTGGTCGACGTAATTAAACCGTGTGAGCTGCCCCACGCGCACCTCGCCCGTCTCCGGCGCGAGCTGGCCCAGGATGATTTTTAAGAGCGTCGTCTTACCCAGGCCGTTGCGTCCGGTAATCCCGATGCGCTGCCCGCCCTGGAACTGAAAGTCGATCCCGGAAAATAGCCGCCGCCCGCCCATGGACATCCCCACCTGGGTCAGCTCGACGACACGGTTGCCCAGCTGCGGCGCGGGCGGGATGACCAAGTCCACGTCGCGATCCAGCTCAGGAGCTTCCTGCGCGGCGGCGTCGAAATAGGCGTCGATGCGGGCTCTCGACTTGGTGCGGCGGGCCTCCGGCGTGCGGCGCACCCACTCCAGCTCGCGCGCAAGGAACATCTGGCGCTTGTGCTCGACCAGCTCAGCAGCCGCCATCCGCTCGGCCCGGGTGACGAGGTAATCGGTGTAGTTCCCCTCGTAGGACTCAAAAACACCCCCGCGCAGTTCCACGATCTGGTTGCAAACGCTGTCGAGGAAATACCGGTCGTGCGTGACGACAAGGAACGCCCCGCGGTAGCCTTTGAGGAACTCGGCGAGCCATTCGATCGACTCGGCATCGAGATGGTTGGTCGGCTCGTCCAGGATCAGCAGATCGGGCCGCGAGACGACGGCTCGGCAGAGGGCCACACGCCGTTTTTCGCCGCCAGAGAGATTGGGAATTCGGGCATCGGCGGGCGGGCAGCTCAGCTTGGAAATGGCCGTGGCGACGCGGTTGTCGAGCGTCCAGCCGTCGAGCACGTTGATGCGCTCCTCCAGCTCGTGATGCCGCCCGGAATCGCCCGGGAGCGCCTCAAATTCCGCAATGAGATCGAGCACATGGCGCGCCCCGTCGCGGATGTTCTCCTCCACGGTTTTCTCCGGGTCGAGGGCGAACTCCTGCGGCAGATAGCCGACGACCATGCCGCGGCGGCGGGCCACATTGCCGCTATCGGGCTCCAGGGTCTCGGCGAGGATGCGCAGGAAGGTCGATTTGCCCGAACCGTTGCGGCCTACCAAGCCGAGGCGGTCGCCTTCGTGGATCGAGAGCGAGGCATGATCGAGGACGACCTGGTCGTTATACTGAACGCAAAGGTCTTGGGCGGTGATGAGACTGGCGGAACCGGGCTGAGCCATGGGAACGGGAGAAGTAGCGTCTTAGGGCGGCGCGGTCAAGCGGTCGTTAAGAGGCGGTTCTCCAACTTGAAGACGCGGGCGGCGGCGGTATCGGCCCAGTCGAAGTGCGTGGTGGTGATGATTTGCTGTGCGCCGGAGGGGAGGTGGGCCAGGAGCGCGTTGCGGCGGTTCAGGTCGAGTTCGCCGAAAATATCATCCAGGAGGAGCAGGGGGAGAGCTTCGTGGCGGGCTTCGATGAGCCGGGCCTGAGCGAGCCGCAGCGCCAGGGCGAGCGTGCGCTGCTGGCCCTCGCTGGCGAGCGCGGAGGGGAGGCCGCCCAGTTCGAGCGCCAGTTCGTCGCGGTGCGGGCCCACCCGGGTCTGCCGCAGCCGCCAATCCTCGTCGCGGCTGGCTTCCAGGTTGACGGCAAAGTTGTCCCCCACCCCGGGCACGTAGCGCAGCGCCAGCGCCTCACCCGCCGCGCCGCCGATGGCCAACTGGGCGGCGGCGGCGTGGGGCGAAAGTTCTTCCACCAGCCGGGCGCGCGCCTCGGTAAGGGCCGTTCCGGCGGTAATGAGCGGAGCGTCGAAGGCCGCGATCTGCCGCCAGGCCGCCCCCGGTTGCTTAAGGAGCCGGTTGCGGGAGCGCAGGGCCGTTTCGTAATCGCGCAGGTGGCGGCGGTAGGAGGCGTCGAGCTGAACGGCCACGAAATCGAGGTAGCGCCGCCGCTCCTCCGCTCCGCCCTGGACGAGCGCCATGTCGGCATTGGAAAACCAGACCACGCGGCCGATTTTCAGGTAATCGGCGGCGGAACGCTGCTCCACGGAGTCGAGCGCCAGCTTTTTACGGCGCGAGGAGTAGTAAAATTGCAGGTGATTGCCCGCATAGAACCCGTCCAGCACCAGCCCGACGGACCCGATCCGCACCAGCGGCCCCAGGGTGCTGGTCCGGGGCGACTGGAGCCGCAGGAGCACGCACGCGGCTTCAAGCAGCGAGGTTTTTCCCTGGGCATTAGGGCCCACGATGACGTTGACTCCCGGGGCGAACTCGGTTTCGAGCGCCTGGAAGCAGCGAAAATCGCGAAGTTTGAGGGCGGAGAGCACGGGGCGATTCTACGGCGCGGGCCACGGTGGCGGGAAGCCAGAATCCGCACAACCGCAAGCCTTAGCCCAGGCCAATCGCAAACGGGTCATCGTTATTCCGCTTATCTCGAACGGGAACGAACTTCTCCACCCGCTTTTTCCCCTCCTCGATTTGTTCCGGGGTGAGCCGCAGCAGCAGGGTTTGGAGGTTGACCCCCGTGGCTCGCTTCAACCCGGGGTCGTCGGCATGCTGGATGGCCAGCGTGTACCACTTGTAAGCCTCGACGTAATCGCGCTCGCAGCCCGTGGCGGAGTCCAACGAGTGGCCATAAAATGCCTCGGCGTTGGCAAACCCCTGGAGGGCGGAAAAGCGCAGCCAGCGCACCCCTTCGGTCGGATCGGCCTCCAGCCCGCAATCTCCCTGCACACACCAAATTCCATACTGGAACTGCGCCACGGGGTCCCCGTTTTCAGCCGCTTTGCGCATCCACTCTGCCGCCTCGGCCTTCCCTTTGGTATCAAAGGAGGCTTCGTTCAGGAAGAGCGCATATTGCCGCTGCGCGGCTGGGAACCCTCGCTGAGCCGACCTCCGGCACCATTCCATGGCAAGGTCGGGATTTTTTTCCACGACATCCCCCCGGTTATAAGCGGTCGAGAGGAAATACTGCGCCAGGGCATCCCCGGCTTCCGCTGCCTTGCGGAGGTAGACCATGCCCCGGGGCATGTCGCGCGGGACCTCGATCCCCTTCCAATAGGTCTCCCCCAGGCATAGCTCCGCCCGGTGACTGCCGCCATCCGCCGCCTTGGCGATCCACTCCAACCCCTTGTTGACGTCCTTGGGCACTCCCATTCCAAAAAAACAGAGGACCCCGAACGAAAACTGCGCCTCGGCATAGCCGGAATCGGCCGCCTTGCGGAACCAATAGGCGGCCAGGGAGAGATCTTTTTCCACTTCCATGCCTTCAAAGTAAGCGCCCGCCAAACAATGCTGTCCAAAGGCATCCCCATGCTCGGCGGCCACCCGGAACCAGCGAAGGGCTTCCCGGGTATCCCTCAAGAGGCCATCGCCGCGAAAGCAACGCATCCCGAGATTCGTCTGCGCACAGGCCACCCCGGCGGCAGCCGCCTTGCGCGTCCATTCCACCGCCTTGACTGTGTCCCGAGGCACCCCTCCGACTGGGGCGGTGTAATATTCGGCAACCCATTGCATTGCCAAGGGAACGCCATGGTTGCCCGCCCGCTCCAGCCACTTGATCCTCTCGGTCTCGTCCTTTTCCACGCCGAAGCCTGTTTCATAAGCGCGCGCCATGTTCATCTCCGCTAAGGCAAAATCTTGTCCGGCCGCTTTGCGGAACCACTCCAGCGCCTCCTTTTCAACGCCGCGCTCGGCCAGGGTCCTCCCCAGGTTATTCTGGGCTCTCGCCCCGCCCATCGCCGCGGCGCGTCGCAAGAGCCGCTCCCCGTTCTCCACATCGCGGGGCACCACTTTGCCTTCGATGGTCCAACATCCCAGCACCCCAATGGCCTCGCCATTGCCCGCTTCGGCCGCCTGCTTCAGGTAGCGAACGGCCAGCTCCGGGTTCGTCTGTTTGCCATCGTAATAATACTGGGCCGCCTGGAGTTGCGCCTCGGCATCGCCCTTGGCCGCCCGGGCAAGCACTCGCTCCAGCCCGTCAGAACGCGAATCCCCGGCAACGGGAAGGGGTGAAACGGGGCTACTGGGACCGGCTCCTGAGGACGGGGATGATGACGGGGACGCGGACGGCACCAACGGCTCGCCAAACGCTCCGGCCCAGGGCCAGGCGCAAATGAGAACTACCAATAGCTTCCAGCAACGCATGGCGGCGGATTAAAGCAACGACGACGAATTCTTTCCAGCTTTTCCCGCCGGAGGGGGGCAGCCCATATGCTCCCTGCCTCACTAACTCACACCCACCGCGAAGGGGTCGTCCACTCCTTTCTTTTCTTCAATGGGCCTAAACGTCTCGGCTCGCCGCCGACCGTCCTCGATCTGCTCCGGCGTCAACCGGGGGAGCAGCCCGCGCAGGTTGACCTCCGCCCGCTGCTTTGATTCGGGGTCCGCGTCTTGCTTGATCGCCAACGTGTACCATTTGCAGGCTTCCACCAAGTCGCGCTCAACGCCCTCTCCGGTATCCAGCGCGTAGCCATAGGCATTTTCGCCCCGCGAACACCCTTGAAGCGCGGAGAAACGCATCCAATCCGCCGCCTCTTTCTTGTTGATCTCGACCCCGTGATCGCCCCGCATCCGCCAAATTCCCCACTGGGCCTGCGCCAACGGTTCGCCCCGTTCGGCAGCCTTGAGCATCCACTCCACCGCCTCCGCTATTTTTTGAGGGTCCGTGAAATATTTGAGCAAATTCATCGCGTGCTGCGACTGGGCCCGCAAACATCCATTCTCGGCGGATTTGGCACACCAGTTGAAGGCCGCCGTTTCGTCCTTCTCCACACCAGCCCCTTCAAAGTACGCGGCCGCTAAAAAATACTGCGACACCGCTTCCCCGGCCTCCGCCGCCTTGCGGATGTACCCAACCGCCCGGATGGGATCGCGTGGCACCTCTTTGCCGAGCCAGAAAATCTCCCCCAGGCAGGCTTCGGCCCGGTGGTTGCCCAGATCCGCCGCCTTGCGGAGCCATTCAATGCTCGCGGCCACGTCCTTTTTCACCCCCACGCCATTGAGATACATGATCCCCAGGATCACCTGCGCATGGGTATGACCTCGCTCGGCGGCCTTGGCATACCAGAGGGCCGCCTGGGCCAGGTCTTTGTCCACACCCAAGCCCTCCTGGTAGGCCCGGGCCAGGTAATCCTGGGCGATGGCATCTCCCTTCTCCGCTGATTCGCGAAAATACTTCACCGCCAACTCCTTGTCCGTCAGCACGCCCTCGCCCATCCAGTAGCGGACCCCCAGGTTGGTCTGAGCGGGCAAGGCCCCTCCCGCTGTAGCCTTGCGCGTCCAGGCCACGGCCAGCTCCATGTTTTTGGGGACCGCGCCATGGCCAGCGGTGTAGTAATCGGCCAGCGTCTGCATGGCCTGAACTTTGCCGTGCTTCGCCGCCCGCTCCAGCCACTTCACTTCCTCAAGCTCGTCTTTTTCCACCCCATTCCCGAAGCGATAAACAACAGCGAGATTCAACTCAGCATCAGGCACCCCTTTTTCCGCCGCTTTGCGAAACCATTCGACCGCCTCCCGGGGATTACGGATAAGCAAAAAGCAGCCCAGGCTGTTCTGGGCGATCGGCATCCCGGCCTCCGCTGCCTCGCGCAGCAAGGGTTCACCTTTTTCAAGGTCGCGCGGAATGAGCTTCCCCTCCACAAGCCATGTTCCCAGTGCCCCCTTGGCATCCGCGTTTCCCCCGGCGATGGCCCGCTCCATGTAGCGGACGGCCAAGCTTGAATTTTGCGGGACCTGCTTGCCCTCCCAGTAATACAGCCCCGCCATAAATTGCGCCTGGGCATCGCCGTTGTCTGCGCGCGTGAGAACCTTTTCGACTTCCATGGAGCGCGGCGCGGCGGGCCGGGGTGCGGCGTCATCCCCGGGAATGGAAATCGGGACACACGAACCGGTGCTCAGGGGCGTGGACGCGGGCGGCACCAACGGTTCGCCAAACGCTCCGGCCAAGGGCCAGGCGCAGACGAGGGTTCCGAGGAGCTTCCAGCAACGCATAGCGGCGGATTAAAACAACCGCCGCAGCGTTTTTCCAGCTATTCCCGCCGGTAAACTTCCGCCCCCTGGGCCAGAAATTCGCGCGACTTTTCCTCCATGCCCACGTTGAGTGCGCTATCCGGGTCGAGCCCCTGCTTCGCCGCGTACTGGCGCACGTCGTCGGTGATCTTCATGGAACAGAAATGCGGGCCGCACATGGAGCAGAAGTGGGCGGTTTTCGCGCCGTCCTGCGGCAGGGTTTCGTCGTGGAAGGCAACGGCGGTTTCCGGGTCGAGCCCGAGGGCGAATTGGTCCTCCCAGCGGAATTCGAACCGGGCTTTGGAAAGGGCGTTGTCGCGGTACTGCGCGCCGGGGTGGCCCTTGGCCAAGTCGGCGGCGTGGGCGGCAATTTTGTAGGTGATGACGCCGTCTTTGACGTCCTTTTTGTTCGGCAGGCCGAGGTGCTCCTTGGGCGTGACGTAACAGAGCATCGCCGTGCCGTACCAGCCGATCATCGCGGCCCCGATGGCGCTGGTGATGTGGTCGTAGCCGGGCGCAATGTCCGTGACCAGCGGCCCGAGGGTGTAGAAGGGGGCTTCGTGGCACCATTCGAGCTGGGCCATCATGTTCTCGTGGATCATGTGCATGGGAACGTGGCCCGGGCCTTCGTTGATGACCTGCACGCCTTTTTTCCAGGCGCGTTCGGTCAGTTCGCCCTGCGTTTGCAGTTCGCCGAACTGCGCGGCGTCGTTGGCGTCGGCCACGGAGCCGGGGCGCAGGCCGTCGCCGATGGAGAAGGCGACGTCGTAGGCGGCCAGGATATCGCAAATGTCATCCCAGTGGGTGTAGAGGAAGTTCTCCTGGTGATGGGCCAGGCACCACTTGGCCAGGATGCTGCCGCCCCGACTGACGATGCCGGTGGTACGCCGCGCGGTAAGCGGGATAAATTGCAGCAATACGCCTGCGTGGATGGTGAAGTAATCGACGCCCTGCTCGCATTGCTCGATCAAGGTGTCGCGGAAGATCTCCCAGGTGAGGTCCTCGGCGCGGCCGTTGACTTTTTCCAGCGCCTGGTAGATCGGCACGGTGCCGATGGGCACGGCCGAGTTGCGCAAGATCCACTCGCGCGTGGCGTGGATGTTTTTGCCGGTGGAGAGGTCCATGACGGTATCCGCGCCCCACTTGGTGGCCCAGCGCATTTTTTCGACTTCCTCCTCGATGCTGGAGGCGACGGCGGAGTTGCCGATGTTGGCGTTGATTTTCACCAGGAAGTTGCGCCCGATGATCATCGGCTCGACCTCCGGGTGGTTGATGTTCGCCGGGATGATGGCGCGGCCCCGGGCCACTTCGTCGCGAACGAACTCAGGCGTGATGACCCGGGGGATCGCCTGCGGGAACCCGGCGAAGACTTTCGGGGCGTCGGTGCGGCCGTCGGTTCCGGCGTGCTGGTAAAAGGGGTTGTTGCGCGGGATTTTCTCAGAAATTTTATCCCGCAACGCTTCCAAACCTTGGTTCTCGCGAATGGCGATGTATTCCATCTCCGGGGTGATGATCCCCTGCTGGGCATACCACATTTGCGTGACCGGGTGCCCGGCCTTACCCCGCAGCGGCTTGCGGCGCTGGCCGGGGAATTCGGTGAGCCGGTTCTTCTCGGCCTGGCTGGCGTATTCGGCATGTTTATCGGAAAGGTAGCCGTTATCGCTCGGGGCGACGGCGCGGCCTTCGTACTCCTCCACATCGCCACGGGCGCGAATCCACGCCTCGCGCAGCCGGGGCAGGCCCGCCTCCACGTTGCCGCAAAAATCGGGGTCCCCCCAGGGGCCGGAGCAGTCGTAAACGCGCACGGAGGCGTTGGCCTCCTGCGAGCCGTCGAGCTTTTGGGTGGGGTGGAGGGTGATTTCGCGCATCGGGACGCGCACTTCGGGGAAAAGGGTGCCCGCAACGTAAACGCGACGGCTCTGTGCCATGGGGTCGCTGCTGTGGGGCGAGGATTGGGATTCGGTCATAACAAAAAAAACCACGTCGGCGAGGCGACATGGCTGAGCGTGCTTAACTTTGCTCCCTTCGGCGGCATGATCCGCATCAGGTTCAAAGGGTCTGCCGCGGGGCGCCTATTTGGGGTCGGCGCCCTGCGTACACTCTCAGCCCATGGGGCTCCCCTGTCCCGTCCATGATAGAGCAAAATAAGGGGCCGTCCAGCCCGGATACGAGGGCCGAATCCCTCATCGCAAGCGTTAACCAGAGAACGTCTATGAAACTACTGTCACTGAAAATCAACTCGCTCTCCGATGTGTTCATCCAGGAGTTGCGCGATATCTACAGCGCCGAGAACCAGCTCGTGGACGCGCTGCCAAAGCTGGCCGACGCCGCTTCTTCCCTGGAACTCAAGGCTGGCTTCGAGGCGCATCTGGACCAGACCAAGGAGCACGTGGCCCGCCTGGAGCGAATTTTCGAAGCCCTCGGCATTGATCCCGGCGGCGAGAGCTGCGAAGCCATGGAGGGCCTGGTGAGCGAAGGCAAGGACTACATCGGCGCCGAGGGCGACCCGGACTCGCGTGACGTGGGCCTCATCGCCATTGCGCAAAAGGTGGAGCACTACGAGATCGCTGGCTACGGAACGCTGCGGGCCCTGGCGCTGCATCTCAACAACCCCTCCGCCGCCGAACTCCTTGAGCAAACGCTCGACGAAGAGGCCAAAACCGACCAAAAGCTGACCGGCATCGCCGAGCGCATCTTGCGCGCCGGTCCGAACCGGGCCGAGTAGCTTTTTCCCCCCTGCTTTCCGCAGTGGATTCGACGCGGTCGGGCCTTGTACCCGGCCGCGCAACGCTTTGCTTTTATCCTTGGGGGCCCTTTGGTATTAACTCCCGTCATCATGAGCCCCCATTTTTCCCCGTCCCCCGCAGCCGAAACCCGCAACGGCATCCCCTACCGCCCCCTCGGGCGCACCGGCGAGCAAGTCTCCCTCATCGGCCTCGGCGGCTTTCACCTCGGCATGCAGGCGACGACCGAGGAGGAAAGCATCCGCATCATCCGCCAGGGGCTCGACGCGGGCTTGAACTTTCTCGACAACGCCTGGGACTACAACAACGGCACATCCGAGCTCCGCATGGGCAAGGCGCTCCGCGACGGCTACCGCGCGAAGGCCTTCCTGATGACCAAAATCGACGGCCGCACCAAGGCGAGCGCGGCGGCGCAGATCGACGAATCGCTGCGGCGGCTCCAGACCGATTGCGTGGACTTGCTCCAGTTCCATGAAGTGATCCACCCGGACGACCCGGAGCGGATCTTCGCCCCCGGCGGAGCGCTGGAGGCGGTGATGGAAGCCCAGCAGGCCGGGAAACTGCGCTTCATCGGCTTCACCGGCCACAAGAGCCCCGAGGTGCTCCTACAAATGCTCAAAGTGGCGGCGGAAAACGGCTTCCGCTTCGATGCCGCTCAGCTACCCCTCAACGTCATGGACGCCCATTTTCACAGCTTCGAGAAGCTCGTGCTGCCGGAGCTGGTCAACGACGGCGTGGGCGTGCTCGGGATGAAGGCCATGGGCGATCCGTTTATTCTGGAGAGCCAAGCCGTGACAGCTCCGGAGTGCCTGCGTTACACGATGAGCCTGCCCGTAAGCACGCTCGTCACCGGCTGCGACAAGCTCCCCATCCTCAATCAGGCGCTGGAGGCGGCCAGGACCTTCGCGCCGCTCAGCGCGGGGGAAAGAGCCGCGCTCCTGGAAAGGACGAGGCCGTACGCGGGGGAAGGCCGCTTTGAGCTGTACAAAACCACCCCCCATTTCGACTCCACCGTGGCCCATCCGGAGTGGCTGGGATAGGCGCGAACAGCCATCGCCCGGCATCAGGCCGAAACATCGGCAATGAACGAAAAGCTTCTTAACAAACGGGTGGCCATCCTGGCCACGGACGGCGTGGAGCAGTCTGAGATCGAGAAACCGCTCGAAGCACTGGAGGACGCGGGGGCGATCCCCGTGGTCGTGTCGCTCCGCGCGGGTGTCATCCAGAGCATGCGCCATGCGGAAAAGGGGGAGGAATTCGAGGTCAACGAAACCCTCGACCACGCCAAGGTGGGGGACTTCGACGCGCTGGTCCTTCCGGGCGGGCTGATCAACCCGGATACGCTGCGCGCGACCCGCCGAGCCGTCGATTTCGTGCGCGGATTCGCCGAGCAGGGCAAGCCGATCGCGGCCATCTGCCACGGCCCCTGGCTCTTGATCGAGGCGGGCATCGCCCACGGGCGGCGGCTCACCTCCTGGCCCGCCATCCAGACCGATATTCGCAACGCGGGCGGCGAATGGGTGGACGAGCCGGTCGTCGTCGACCGCGGCCTGGTGACCAGCCGCTACCCGGCGGACCTCGATGCCTTTAACGCAAAGATGATCGAGGAAATCGCCGAAGGCTACCACGCGCTCATGTCAGCCAAGCTGGGAGAACGCTCCCGGGTAATCTAGAATCCAAGTTCCATGCGGATTTATTTTCTCAGGCACGGCGCGGCCGATTGGCCGGACTGGCCGGGCGCGGACGACGACCGCCCCTTGAATGCGGAGGGAGCCCGGCAGACCCGGCTCGTGGCCGACGGGCTGCGCCGGATACGGGTCATCCCGGACCTGATCCTCACCAGCCCCCTCCTGCGCGCCTTCCAGACGGCCGGGATCGTCGCAGACGAGCTCGCCGTGCACCGAACCACCGACCCAGACCTCGCTCCCGGCTTCACCCCCAAGAAACTGGCACACCTGCTGGAGCGCCACCCCGGGAAGACCGTCATGCTCGTGGGGCACGAACCGGATTTCAGCCATTTGATCGAATCGCTCACCGGCGCGAGGGTAAAGCTAGCCAAAGCTGGCGTGGCCCTGGTCGATCTGGAAAGCGGGAAACTGCTCTGCCTCTTCCCGCCGAAGGTCCTCGGGGCAGCCTCCTAACCCAGCTTCCCTCTCCTTCGCGCTCTCCGTCTCCTTTTGTGAAAATCCCCCCACCCCTCAGAGAAAAATAGCGCGGAGCCCGACCGGCCTCCCTGCTCTCCCCTTTCCGGTCAGGCCCCGCACCCTTGATATCGCCAAGCGTTCTTTGTGCGGTCTCGGAAGTTCCTGCCGCTTGGCGACTTACCGCCGAAAGCGCATCCTAATAAATGTTTTTTCTTTGCGCGGGCGGCCGGTTCGGGCGACTCTCTTCTCTGTAAACGATGAGCGCGCGAATCCAATACCAGTGCCAACAATGCGGAGCCTGCTGCCGCATCCCCGGCTTTGTGCGGATAACGGAAACGGAGATTCCCCGCATCGCGGCGCATTTGGAGCTGGCGGAAGATGATTTCATCCAACGCTTTACACGGCTCACCCCCCAACGCGGCGGCCTCGCGCTCATCGACAAACCCAGCGGCGAGTGTTTTTTCCTGGAAGGGAACACCTGCCGCCTTCAAGCCGCAAAACCGGCCCAGTGTGTCGGATTCCCCAACACCTGGAACACCCCCGGCTGGGAAAAAACCTGCCGGGCCATCCCACTTACGAATTGATGAACTTACAAATTCCCGAAGGAAACTTCGAAGGCTACGTCTTCGACTGCGACGGCACCCTCGCCGACACCATGCCGCTCCACTACGAAGCCTGGCTTACCACGCTCAAGCCCCACGGCGTCGATCTCTTCCCCGAGCCCTACTTCTACGAACTCGGCGGCGTCCCCTCGGTGGAGATCGTCCGGCTCCTCAACGAGCGCAACGGCCTCAGCCTGGACCCCGACCAGATCGTCGAGCAAAAGGAAGCCACCTACATCAGCCTGCTCGGCAAGGCCACGCCGATCCAGCCCGTGGTCGATTTCGCTAAAAAACTCCACGACGAGGGCAAACCGATCGCCGTCGCCTCCGGCGGCCACCATGCCATCATCCGGGGCACGCTCACCGCGCTGGGCATCTTCGACTGGTTCGACGCCATCGTCGGCGTAGAGGACTACGTCAACGGCAAACCGGCTCCCGATCCCTTCCTCGCCGCCGCCTGCAAGCTCGGGGTGGAACCCACGCGCTGCCTGGCTTTCGAGGATTCCGACGTCGGCATCCAATCCGCCTCCTCGGCCGGAATGGCCACCGTCCAGGTGCCCGATCCGCGCGCCTAAGGCCCTTCCCGGCTTGCGCTAAAGAAAAAAAACCGCTACTCGATTGCATCGCGATGGTTCAGCTCAACGATAATTACCTCAAACTGAAGGCCGGCTATCTCTTTCCCGAGATTGGACGGCGCGTGAAAGTCTTTTGTGAAGCCAACCCCGAGGCCGCCCGGCGCGTGATCCGCTGCGGCATCGGTGACGTCACCGAGCCGCTGCCCCCCGCCGTGATCGCCGCAATGCACCACGCGGTGGACGAAATGGCAGCCCGCGAGACCTTCCGCGGCTACGGCCCCGAGCAGGGCTACGAATTCCTGCGCCACGCCATCGCGCAGAATGACTACCGCGACCGGGGCATCGACGTCGCCGACGACGAAATCTTCGTCTCCGACGGCTCCAAGTGCGACTGCGGCAACATCCTGGACATCCTCGGAGCGGGCAACCGCCTCGGCATCACCGACCCCGTCTACCCCGTCTACGTCGATACCAACGTCATGGCCGGGCACACCGGCGAGGCCGACGCAAACGGCACCTACGAGGGCATCCACTACCTCCCCTGCGACGCGGGCAACGGCTTCGTGCCGGACGTCCCCGCCGAAGCGCTCGACGTGGTCTACCTCTGCTTCCCGAACAACCCGACCGGCGCCACCGCCACGCGGGCCCAGCTCGAAGCGTGGGTCGCCTACGCGCTGAAAAACAAGTCGCTGCTCCTCTTTGACGCCGCCTATGAGGCCTACATCTCCGAGCCCGGCGTGCCGCATTCCATTTACGAGATCCCCGGCGCGCGCGACTGCGCCATCGAGTTCCGGAGCTTCTCCAAAAACGGCGGCTTCACCGGCACCCGGTGCGGCTTCACCGTCGTCCCCAAGACGCTGCTCGCCTCCACCGCCAGCGGCGAATGCAAACCGCTCCACCCGCTCTGGAACCGCCGCATGAGCACCAAGTTCAACGGCGTCAGCTACATCGTCCAGCGCGGTGCCGAGGCCGTCTACTCACCCGAGGGGAAGGCCCAAGTGCGCGCCCTTATCGACCACTACATGGGCAACGCCGCCATCCTGCGCACGGCGGCCCGGGAAGCCGGTCTGCCAGTCTTCGGCGGCGTCAACGCCCCGTACATCTGGGTCGGCACCCCGCGCGGCCTCACCAGTTGGGAACTTTTCGACGAAATGCTCACCCGAGCCAACGTCGTCATCACCCCCGGCAGCGGTTTCGGCGCAAAGGGCGAAGGCTACTTCCGCATCTCGGCCTTTAACAGCCGCGAGAACGTGGAGGAAGTCGCCCGGCGCATCCGGACGCTATAAAGCGCCCACCTCTTTGCTCGTCCCCCGGCTCCGCGCGCGGTACAAAGGGGGACGAGCCTTTCCTCCCCATGGACGAAGCGATCGACGAGTTCATCCTCTACATGGCCACCGAGCGGGGGCAGTCGGAGAGCTATCAGTACATCGCGCGCACCACGCTGGAGAGCTTCGCCAAGTGGCTGGCCGGGGAAAAGCAGGTTACCGCCCCGGCAAGCGTCACCCCACAGCATCTTACCGAGTATCTCGGGGCCTGCAAACAGCGGGGCCTGGCCGCCGCGTCGGTCAAGCTCGTCGTGGTCGTCTTCCGCGTCTTCTTTCGCTTCCTGCACATCCGCAAACTCATCCCGCGCGACGCCGCCGAGTTCCTCCCCCTCCCCCGCATCGAGCAGCATCTGCCCGAGACGCTCAACGAATCGGAAGTCGAGCGCCTGCTGGAAAGCATCGACCTCACCGCCCTCCACGGCCTGCGCGACCGCGCCATGCTGGAGCTGCTCTACGCCAGCGGCCTGCGCGTCTCGGAACTCGTCAACCTGCGCCTGGAGAACCTCGTCATGGAGGAGCGGGTCATCCGCGTCACCGGCAAAGGGAATAAAACGCGCCTCGTGCCGATGGGCCAAAAGGCATGCGATGCACTCACCGCCTACCTGGAGCGGGAGCGGCCCAAGCTCGTCAAGCGGCGGACTGGCAGCGAACTCTTCCTCTCCGCGCGCGGCGGCAAGCTGACCCGGGTGCGCTGCTGGCAAATCATCAAAGCCCGGGCCGATGTGGCGGGCCTGGGCGACAAAGACATCTACCCCCACCTGCTGCGGCACTCCTTTGCCACGCATCTGCTGAGCAACGGCGCGGATCTCCGCATGATCCAGGAAATGCTGGGCCACTCCGACATCTCCACCACGCAGATCTACACCCATGTCGACCAGCAGAAGCTCCGGAGCATCCACCGGAAATTTCACCCCCGGGGCTGATCACTCAAGGCCACCAGCCGGTCAATGGCCGCGCGCAGCCCCTCGATGGCCACGGGCTTCGTCAAGTGCTCGGTGAACCCCGCCTCGCGGCTTTGCCGGATATCCTCATCCGTCCCAAAGCCGCTGATGGCCACCCCCCGGACGTAGGGGCGGCTGCGCAGAACCTCCCGCATCACCTCCAGGCCGCTGCCGTCGGGCAGGCCGATGTCGCTAATCAAAAGATCAAACGGCTCGCGGCTCGCAGTCTCCAGCGCCCCGGCCACCGTGTCCGCCCCCCACACTTCGTAGCCCCAGCGCTCCAGCAGGCGGGATAAAATCCGCAGCGTATCGAGATTGTCCTCCACCAGCAGAATCCGCCACTGTTTTTCCCTCAAGACCGGCGGCGCCACCCGCTCCACGGCACGGCCCGGCTCGGGCACAATGGTGCGCAGCTCCACCGTAAAGAGGGCCCCTTTCCCCAGCCCCTCGCTCCGGGCGTAAATGCTGCCTTGGTGCAGCTCGACGACCGCCTTGGCAATACTCAGCCCCAGCCCGAGGCCGCCGAAACGCCGCGTCAACGTCTTCTCGGCTTGCTCAAAGGCGTTGAAAATGCGCGAAAGCGCCTCCTCGGGAATGCCGATGCCGGTATCGGCTACTTCAACCCGGATGCGATCTTCCACGTTCTCCGTGCAAATGGAGATCCGCCCTTCCGGGGGCGTGAACTTGAGCGCGTTTTTCAACAAATTCCAGAACACCTGCTGGAGCCGCGCCGAATCCGCCGATACATAATGCTCCCCGGCTTCCAGCTTGAGCACAATCTCCATGGCCTTCTGCTCGATCTCGGCCCGGCAAATCTCCAGCGTCTTGAGCAGCGCCGCGTGGACGTCCACCTCCTCCGGATGGAGCTGCACGAGGCCGCGGCTGATACGCGTTACATCCAGGAGATCGTCGATGAGGCGCGCCTCCAGCTCGGCGTTGCGGCGGATGATATCCAGCTCCGGGCGGATTTCCTCGGGAATGTTCTCCATGGATTGCAGCAGCGAAGCCGCCGTCAATACCGGCGTGAGCGGCGTGCGCAGCTCGTGGCTCAGAACGGCGATGAATTGATCCTTGGCTTGGTTGGCCGCCTCGGCGTCTTCCTTGGCCTTTTTCAGCGCGGCTTCGTCCTGTCTACGGCGCTCTTCCTGGTCGAGGTGGTCGAGCGCAAAGGAAATATCGGCAGCCACTTCCTCCAGGAGCGTCACCTCCTTGTCCATAAAGACGTTGGCTTCCGAGGAGCAAAGCACCAGCACGCCGTAGACCACCCCCTGGTTGCGGATGGGAATGGCGGCAATGGCCCGGATCCCCGCCTCCAGTAATACGTTCACGTGGGGATAGTCGCCGTGGAGGGCCTCGTAATCATTGCAGACCTTGGTAACCCCTTCTATGACGCAACTGCCCGGAAGGCTCCGGGTGCCGGAGTAGCCGTTGGTATACACCGGTGCCCGCTTCAGGATATCCACCCGCTTTCCAGCTGTGGCCAGGGGGGCTATGCGCTGGGTCGCGGGGTCGACTTTCCCGATCCAGACCAGCTCAAAAGAGCCGAACTGCGTGGCCGCCTTGCATACCACCTCCAACAATTCCTGGCTGGAGGTGATGTGAACCACGGCCTGGTTTACCTCGCCCAGAAACGCGTAGAGCCGGTTGAGCCGCTGAAGCTCCCACTCGGCCATCTTGCGCTCCGTCATGTCGGTGCACGCGGCGATAAAGTAGCGCGTGTCGCGCATCTGGAGCGTCGTCGCGCGGAGGTCGGCGAAAAACTCCGAGCCGTCCTTGCGGATGTGGCGCAGATCCCGCACCACGACGTGCTCGCCGCGCTTGAGCTTGTCGATCAGCTCTGCCACGCGCGGAAGCTCTTCGCGGGGGTGGATCTCGTGGGCGGAGAGCCGCATCAGCTCGGGCTCCAGGTAGCCCAACATGCGGCAGTAGGCGGGGTTGACCATACGGAAGCGGTAGGTGGCCAGGAATCCCACGAAGATGCCGTCGGTGATTTCCTCAAAAAAGGTCCGGAACTGCCGCTCGCTCTCTTCGGCCCGCCGCCGGGCATCCTTCAGGTCCGAGAGGGTGCGCTGCAAGGAGGCCGATTTCTCCTCCAGCTCGGCCTTGGCGGATTTGAGTTCCTCGATCTGCTGACGAAGCTGCGGGTAATAGGTCTTGCGAACGGATTTCGCCCCCAAACCGATGATTTGGTCGCGAAGCGCTTTCATTTCCCGCGCCTGGTCATCGGAAAGCTCGCTCATAGATGGCTACGATCTCTTCTTCCGTCGGCTGCACCGGATTGGTTACAATACACGCATCTTTCAGGGCTGCGCGAGCCATGGTGCGGAATTCGGCAGGCCCGAGAGCATTTTCTTTGATGCCATTGATGAGCCCCGCCCCGGCGCGGAACTCGCGGAACATCTCCACGACCCGCGCTTTTTGCTCCTCGTGGGGCAGGCCGGCGAGTTCGAGCCCGAACGTGCGGGCAATTTTGAGATAGCGCCCCGGCACCGCATCGAAGTTGAACCGGACCACGTGCTCCAGCAGAAGCGACGTGCATTCGCCGTGAGGCAGGTCGAGCGTTCCGCCCAGGCTGTGGGCCATGGCGTGCGCCAGGCCGAGGCTTGCGTTGGAAAACGCCAGGCCCGCCAGCAGGCTCGCCAGCATCATGGCATCGCGAAAGCGCAGGTTGCCCGGTTCCTCAATGGCCCCTTTGAGGTTCCGCGAGATGAGCCGGATGGCCTCCAGCGCGTGGAGGTCGGTAATGGGCGATTTGGCCGTGGAAACGTAGGCCTCCACGGCGTGAACCAGCGCGTCCATGCCGCTGTCGGCCGTCAGCGGACGCGACAGGGATACCGTGGCGAGCGGATCAATGAGGGCCACGTCGGGCACGACGATTTTGCTGACAATGGCCACTTTGATTTTGCGCTCGTGGTCGGTAATGATGGCGAACTGGGAAATATCCGCCGAGCTCCCGGCGGTGGTGGGGATGCAGATGAGCGGCGGGCAGGGCAGCTCGATGCGGTCCACGCCCCCGGCGGCCAGGATGGGAATGTGATTGGAAACGACGACGCCGACGCCCTTGGCGCAATCCATCGGGCTGCCTCCGCCGACGGCGACGATCATGTCGCACGCTTCCCGCTCGTAAAGCGCCGCCCCCGCCATGACCTCGCTGTCCTTGGGGTTGGGGGTGATTTCGGTAAACACGACCGGCTCCAGCCCGGCTCGCCGCAGCGACTTCTCTACGCGGTCCACCCACCCGGCTGCCACCACGCCGGGATCGGAGACGACGAAGACCTTATAGCCGCCAAGGTTGGCTGCGTATTGACCCGCCAGGTCGAGCGCCCCCCGCCCCAGGATGAACTCCGGGGCGACAAATTTTCGCGGTTCCATCTCTATTCTATATCGAAGAGGGGGCCGGTTCCGAGGGCGAGCGAACGGGCGGCGCGCTCTCCACGCCCCTACGGGAGCGCTTCCAGCAATTCCCTGAGCTGGCGCGCCGTGACGCTCAAGGCAAAGCGCTCGTCGGCGATCTCCTTGCCGCGCCGCCCCAGCCGCAGGCGCTGTTCCGGGTCGCCCAGGAGCTTCCGCAAGGCTCCGGCGAGCTCCTCGGGGCGCTTTTCCTCCACCAGCAGCCCCGTGGCCCCCTCGGCGACCATCTCGGGCACTCCGGCGAGCCGGGTGGAGACGACGGGCAGGCCGCAGGCCATGGCCTCGGCGATCACCGTGGGCAGGTTGTCCTTGCCGCCGTCGGCTTCCGTGGCGCAGGCCAGCGCAAAGAGGCTTGCCCGCGAGAGCCAGCAGCGCACTTCGCTCTGCGGCAGCGCGCCGGTGAGGCGCACGGTCGCTTCCAGCCCGCGCTCGGCGATCCGCCCCCGCAGCGCTTCCTCCAGCGGTCCGCCCCCGACGATGACGCACTCAAACCGGGCCCCGCCCTCACGCAGCAGGGCACAGGCGTCGATCAAATCAGCGTAGCCCTTTTTCTCAATACAGCGGCCCACGGAGACGATGAGCGGCGGGGCGGCGGGATCGGGCCGGGGGGGGGCGAACTCAGCCGTTTCGATGCCGTTGTAAACGCGGTGCATTTTGGCGGCGTGCGCGGGGAATTCCCGCTGCAGCCAGCCGAGGCTGTAATCGGCCACTGTTACGACGGCCGAGGCCTCGCGCACCAGGTCGCCCAGGCCAACGGGCTGATCGGCTTCGCAAAAAAGATCGTTGGCATGACCGGTGAAGCTGTAGGTGATGCCGTAAAACTGCTTGAGCCAGTAGGCCGTGCGCGCGCCCATCCCGGCAAAGTGCGTGTGGACGTGCGTAACGCCCCGGGCCTTGAGCTTCGGCCCGAGCCATGCGGCGGCGGTCAGGCGACCCTTGCCCGGGCGCTTGCCCCAGCGGTGGATGGTTTGCAGGACCCGCCACGGGTAGCGGCCCACCATGCGGATCGTTTTCATTTCCGAGGCGAGCGCGTCGGCCTCGGGCAGGTAGGTCACGGCTTCGGCGATGGCCGCGGGGCATTCTCGGGGCGGATCGGCGGGCCGCCGGATAGAGAAAACAGGCGGCGCGGCTCCCTGGCGGGCCATCTCGCCCACCTCGCGATAGCAGAACGTTTGCGTGAGCGAAGGGAACCGCTCGAATAAGTACGCGAAAGAAGCCATGCTATTGCGTAGTCTACAGACCGGCCTCTTTGCGTGCGAGGGGAAATTGATTCTCCTTGCCTACTCCTCGATGTAGCGGATGAGGCACTCCTGCAAGAGCCCGTAGACGTGGATCTGCGCCACGGCCAGCCCGCGCTCGTCTTCGACGGGATAGGGCGCGCTGACGTCCATATCCTCCTCGGTGACGGCGTACTTGGCGGCCAGCGCCAGGCGGGCCTGGTTGAGCGCATTGAGCCAGGCGTCCATGTGCTCGCGCGGGATCACCCAGCCGCTCGCGCCGCCTTGGAGCGGCTTTAAGTCCCGCTCGACGACCGTCGTGGCTTCCTCAAAGGTCTCTCGCAGCTCGGGCACGACAAATTGCTCCCATTCCTCGTGCAGCTCGGGGTCCGAGGCACCCGTGGGCCGGGGGTAGAGCCGGTCGAGCACCTGGGGGTTATCCTCGGGCCGGGTGGACCGGGGAATTGCCAGGAAAAGCTGGACTAACTGGGGCTCTACGTCCTCAAAAATGAACCCGCCGTTTTCGTCTCGTACAATCGTCACTGTTTTGCGTCTCCTTTGTGGTTATTCCCCCGCCCGCTCCAGGGTCGCCAGGAGCAGATGGGAGTGGAGCTGCTGCACGTAAAGCTCGGCCCGCTCGCGCCCCCCTGTCCAGACGATGGATTTCCCCTTGTGGTGGACCTCCAGCATGTACCCCTCGGCCTTCGACTTCGAATACCCGAAGACGCGCTGGAGGACCAGGGTGACGTAGCTCATCAGGTTCACCGGGTCGTTGTGGACGACAACGTTCCAAGGAACGTCGAGGGCCGTCTTGCTGAGGGTCTCGGTCTGCTCCTTCATTTCACGGCCTCCAGGCACTCGGCCAAAATGCGTTCCTGCAACGCCTGCATCCGGGCGAAATCCGCCGGTTCCTTATCCGCGTAGCCATTGAGGTGCAGCAGGCCGTGGACGACGTAGAGCGCCAGCTCCTGGTCGAGGGTGCGCCCGTAGAGGGCCCCGTTCTCCCGGGCCGTCTCGGTGCTGATGACAATCTCTCCATGATCGAAGGTGATGACGTCGGTGGCTCCGGGGACGTTCATGAAATCGCGATGGACTCGGGCAATGGTCGCGTCGGAGACGAAGGTGACCTCCACCTCGGGCAGCGATTGCAGCGGCGCTCCGGGCCAGGCCGGGTGGCGCAGGCAGCGTTCGACGGCCACGGGGGCCAGCCGCCGCAGCCAGGCGAGGCTAAAGCGGAGCTTGCGCTGCCGATTGTGAAGGGTGATTTCCATAGGGTTCGGGAGCGGCGATCTTCCCAAAACGACCGCCGGGAGTCGAGACGTTATCAAGGCCCCCTCGGGAAACCGGGGTATGGCAGCCGTGAAGGATTTTTGATGACGTGCCGCCGGTTTCCAGAGGTGCCCTTAAGCCAGCAGCTTATTGACCGCCGCGCGGAGCGTCTGGATGCTCACGGGCTTGGTCAGGTGCTCGGAGAACCCGGCCTCCAGGCTGGCCCGGACGTCCTCGTCGGTACCGTAGCCGCTGAGCGCGACGGCCCGCACACGCCCGCGCAGCCGCCGGGCGATCTCCAGGCCGCTGCCGTCGGGCAGGCCGAGGTCGCTAACAAGAAGATCAAACTGCACCTGCTCCGCCCGCTTCAGCGCGTCCGCCACGGTCCCTGCGGTCGCCACCGTATAGCCCCACTGGCGCAGCAGCCGGGCCATGATGCGGGCCGTATCCTCGTGGTCCTCCACGAGCAGGATCCGCCGCGAGGGTCCCGGCGCTGGCTCCGCTCCCGGGCTCTCCACGGCGGGCTTGGGCCCCGGCTCGACGGTCCCCAGGTCGACGGTAAAAACGGCGCCATGCTCCCGGCCCTCGCTCGCGGCGGAGAGGGTCCCGTGGTGCATCTCGACGAGCGCTTTGGCAATGCTCAGCCCGAGGCCGAGGCCGCCAAAACGACGCTTGCGCGAAGCCTCCCCTTGTTCAAAGGCGTTGAAGACACGCGGAAGCACGTCGGGTTCGATGCCAATGCCGTTGTCGGCCACGGTGATCCGCACCCGGCCCCCCGGTTCGTCGACCGTACGCACCTCAACGCGGCCCCCTTCCGGCGTAAATTTGACGGCGTTTTTGACCAAGTTCCAGAACACCTGGCCGAGCCGCGCCGGGTCGGCCCGCACCCAGTGGCGGCGCGCCTCCAGGCCGAGCACTAGCTCCTGGCCCTTGGCCGCCAGGTCAGAGCGGCAGATCTCCAGCGCGGCTTGCAGCGAGGCGTGCACGTCCAGGGGCTCCGGCCGCAGGATCAGCTTGCCCTGGGAAATGCGCGTGACGTCCAGCAGGTCGTCGATGAGCCGGGCCTCCAGCTCCACATTGCGGTGGATGGCCTCGATGTCGGCCTGCCAGGCCTCCGGGAGCCGCCCCGAGTCCTCCATGGCCGTCACCATGGCCAGTACGGGGGTGAGCGGGGTGCGCAGCTCGTGGCTGAGCACGGCAATAAATTGGTCCTTGGCCTGGTTGGCCGCCTCGGCCGCCTCCTTGGCCGCCTCCAGCGCTATGCGCGCCTGACGCATCATCCGCATGTCCTCGGCCACGCCCAGGAGGCCGGAGACCCGGTTTTGCGAATCCCGCAGCGGTATTTTGCTCACCCGCATCCAAATCACCGTCCCATCGGGGAGATTTTCGGCCTCCTCATAGCCCATTTTCGCCTCGCCGGACTCGATGATCTGCAAGTCATCCCTCCGGTAGCGCTCGGCGGCCTCCTTTGTGAAAAGCTCAAAGTCGTTCTTCCCCACAATCTCCTCCGGGGAGCTCAGATCCAGATCGCGAGCCAAAGCCATGTTGCACCCCAGGTAGTTGGAGGCGCGATCTTTCCAAAAAATGCGATGGGGAACGGTGTCGAGGATCTGCTGAAGGGTCCCGCGCGAATCGTAAAGAGCGTTCTCGATCTGCTTGCGTTCAAGGACATTGGCCACGGAGTCGGCGAAAATCCGCAGCCGCCGGACATCTTCCTCGGACCAATGAACCGACCGGGTCAGCGTACGCAGCCCCACCCCGCCGCGCACCCGCCCCCCCCGGCCCCGCAGCGGCATGACCAGAACCGAGCGAACCCCATGCATTTGGTGTTTCTCCGCGTCGTAGCTCCCGGCGCCGGGCCAGTCGTCGACGTCCATGATCTGCACGTTTTTGCCAGTGAAAAGCTGCTGCTCTGCCCAGGGGAATTCGCCGACCAGGACCGCCTTGTATTTTTCCTTGAGGTCATCCCCCACCGCCGACCACGAGTAGACCACGCTCCAGGTCGACATATCCGCCGAGATCTGGGATACAAACGCCTCCTCGGCCCCGATGAACTGCCCCACGGTCCGGAGGCTTTCGCGGATTTCGTGGTCGATCTCCGCCCCGGTACACGAGGCAAACCGCCCCAGAATGGCAGTAATGAGCCGATCAAAGGTAATCTGGCGCTGGCGCTCGGCCTCCGTTGCTTTCCGCTCAGAGATATCCTCGATGAGCGTCATGTAACAATCCGGCTCCGCCCCCTTGCGCCACATCGGCACCGCCGTAGCCGAGATCCAAACAAGGGAGCCATCGGGGCGGATGTAGCGTTTCTCAAAAGTGAATGTGTCGAGAGTCTCGGCCCGCAATTGCGCGATCAGCCGCAGATTTTCCGGGCGGTCGTCGGGATGGGTCAGCGTCACAAAGTCCATCTGCCGCAACTCCTCGTCGGGGCGGCCCGCGATTTCGCAAAACTTGGCGTTAAACTCGATAAAGCGCCCCGTGCGGATGTCCACGAGCGTCATCCCGATGGGCGCTTGCTCGTAGATGGCACGAAACCGCCGCTCGCTTTCCCTCAGCGCATCCAGTTCGCGGATTTCATGATCTGGGGATTTCGACGACTCCATTAATAGAAGCTTCACCGGGCCGGGGGCCGCGTCAAATCCAAGGGGGCCTAGAATGCCGGATTTTTTTTGATATCAGCACCCTAAAAAAACTTAGGACGGGACCGCTCGGGGGAAAGCGGTCCCGTCCTTTTCGGGGGAACGGTTTGCGGCGGGGGACCGCAAAGGATTTTATGGCTGGCTGCTACTAGCGCCCGGCCACGCGGCGGCTGCCGCCCGCCGGGGTGTGGCAATAGGAGCCGGTGCGGTCGTAAGAGTAATTGATGACGTAATCGCCCGCGCCCACGCTATCCGCCGCGATCGGCTCGGGAACGTTAGTCGGGTCGAGGATCCACCAGCGGCCCTCGTGCTTCCACATGAGCCACGCGTGGCTGATGCGGGACGTGCTCCGGGCCTTGCCGATGACGTAGCGGAGGTTGGCGGCATCGTTCATCTTGCTGGCCAGCCAGAGCGACTTCGCCTTGCAATCACCCGAGCGCTTGGCGGCCGTCACGGCGGGCATCTGCGCCACGTAGGGGGCATCGAAGGAATAACGGAAGTTGTAGCCTTGCCGGACCAGGGCGCGAACCGCCTCGAAGCTGGGGGCGGAACCGTTCAAGTGCCCCATCACCGCATCCACGGGAGCATTGTAAGGGTCGTACGGGGTCGCTCCGGACCGGCCATTGGAGAGGTCGGGGCGGGCAACCGCGAAGGCTGCGGTGAGAACTAGTAGTAATGGCGTTAACAGTTGTTTCATCAGGTGTCGCATTGCTGTTTAACAGTTGTAGCTATATTCGTGCCAGCAATTCCCCGATGTCCTTTTCAGGGGCACCCTCCCCTCATACCCCACTTCTGACCTTTCAACCACGCGAAAAATCCGCAATTCTCGCTTCTCAATGCTGCGATTCCTGCTTTTCTAGGAAACCAGACCAATGAAACTTAGGAACCGACTCCTCGCGCTTTTCTGCCTGATGATCTTCATCGGGTTTGGCTTTCTCTACTTCCACGCCTGGGTGGTGCAGAAGCCCTTCGGGATCATCCTATTCATCACCGACGGCCTGACGACCAACACGCTGACGCCCACGCGGCTCTATCAGAGCGGGGCCAACGGTCGCCTGGCGCTGGAATCCTTTCCCCGGCTCGCACTCGTGAGAAACAGCGCGAACGACTACGCCGTCCCCGACTCCGCCGCCGCCGCATCCTCGCTCGCCACGGGCGTCAAGGGCAACCAGCGCGCCATCTCAACCGACGCGGGCGGCAAGCCGCTCCCCTCCATCCTCTCCCTGGCCCACGACGTAGGCCGCGCCACGGGCATCGTGACAACGGGCAACCTCACCGACCCGACGCCCGCCGCCTTCTACGCCCACGTAACGGACCGCCGCGACACGGCCTCCATCGCCCAGCAGTTTGTCCAGACGAACATCCTCGACGTCGCCCTCGGCGGCGGCATGAACGACTTCACACCCGAGAGCAAAGGTGGCGTGCGCAAGGACGGCAAGGACCTCTGGCTGGAACTGCGGGCCAAGGACCACAAGCTCGTGCGCAGCAAGGCCGAGCTGGAGAATACCCCGCTCTTCCTCACCGCACCGTTGACGGGCATCTTCGCCAACTCCGAGCTGGCCTTTTCCTCGCAGGTGGAAAGCGGCAGCCAGCAGCCCTCGCTCTCCGACATGGTGCGGCGTTCGATCGAATTTCTGCAAATGCACCCGAAGGGGTACGTGCTGGTTGTTGACGCGGCGCTCGTGGGCCGCGCGGCAGAGCAGAACAACGGCGAGCGCGTGCTGACCGAAACGGCCGACTTCGACCGCGCCGTGGCCACCGCCCGCCAGTACGCGGGGGAAAAGGCGCTCATCCTCTGCGTGGGCAAGAACGACGTCGGGGGCCTGAGCCTCAACGGCTACCCGCTCAAGGCCGACCGGGGTGTCGCCCTCCTGGGCAGCAACGCGGCGGGCTACCCCTCGCTCACCTGGAGCACCGGCCCCAACGGCCCCCGCACCGCAGGCGCAACCGCTGCCACCACCGGCTCAGCGATAGCCTCCGGCACCGATGCCGCCGCCGCCACCACCCCGGCCCCGACCGCCACCCCGGCGGACGCCGCAGCAGCCACCGCCGCGGCCACTCCCCTTCCCGCCCCAAGCCCCGTGACGCAGGGCCCCAGCAAGGAACCGGCAGCCTTCTACACCCCGAAAGCCGTAAGCACCGCGCGCGACATGATCCTCCTCGGCACCGGTCCCGGCTCTGAGAGCATCGGCGGCTTCATGGAAAACACCGACGTTTTCCCGATCATCCAAAAGGGTCTGTAATCCCTTTCGGTTTTTATTTGGTGCCTTTTGCGCCTTTTTGCAGTTAACCTCTTTGTATTCTCATGAAACCCGAAACGCTTCCCGATGCTCACGGCCACTTTGGCCCGTTCGGCGGCAAGTTTGTCCCCGAAACGCTCATGACGGCCCTCAACGACCTGACGGCTGAATATGAGAAGGCGCGCAAAGACCCGGAGTTTCTCCGCGAATTTGACGACCTGATGGCCAATTACGTGGGCCGCCCCTCGCCGCTCTACTTTGCCGAGCGCCTCACGCAAAAGCTTGGCGGCGCAAAGATTTACCTCAAACGCGAGGACCTCAACCACACCGGCGCGCACAAGATCAACAACGCGCTAGGCCAGGCGCTCCTGACCAAACGGCTCGGCAAACACCGCGTCATCGCCGAGACCGGCGCGGGCCAGCACGGCGTGGCCACGGCCACCGTCGCCGCCCGGTTCGGATTCGAGTGCGTCGTCTACATGGGCTCCGTGGACATGGAGCGCCAGGCGCTCAACGTCGCCCGGATGCGCTTTCTGGGCGCGAAGGTAGTGCCCGTCGACGTCGGCCAGGCCACGCTCAAGGAGGCCATCAACGAGGCCATGCGCGACTGGGTCACCAACGTCCGCTCCACCCACTACATCCTCGGCACCGCCTACGGCTCGCACCCCTACCCGATGATGGTGCGCGATTTCCAGCGCGTCATCGGCGTGGAGGCCCGCCGCCAGATTCTCGAAAAAGAAGGGCGCCTGCCCAATCTCCTTATCGCCTGCGTCGGCGGCGGCAGCAACGCCATCGGGCTGTTCCACCCGTTCCTCGAAGACGAGACCGTACGCATGATCGGCGTTGAAGCCGGGGGCCGGGGCATCGCGGCAGGCCAGCACGCCGCGCGCTTCCAGGGAGGCGTCCTCGGAGTGCTCCAGGGCACCAAGACCTACATTCTGGCCGACGCCGACGGGCAAATCCAGCTCACCCACTCCGTCTCCGCCGGGCTCGACTACGCCGCCGTGGGGCCTGAACACGCCTACCTGCGCGACATCGGCCGCGCGGAATACTCCTACGCCACCGACGACGAGGCGCTCAATGCCTTCACGACGCTTTCGGAAACCGAGGGCATCATCCCGGCGCTGGAATCCTCGCACGCCGTGGCCCATGCCATCAAGGTGGCCCCGACCATGAGCAAGGACGAGATCATCATCGTCAACGTCTCCGGGCGCGGCGACAAAGACGTGGAGCAGGTGGCCAAGATGCTCCTGAAGTAGGAGCGCCAGATATTACGCCGGGGCGCAAAGGCCCCTTCCTTTGCGCCCCGGCACCCCTTTTTTCCCCAATCGCTTCTACGGCGCTCCCTCGAAATCGAAGGAGATTTTCACGTTCACGCGGTATTGCGTGATTTTCCCATCCTCCACCGCCGCTTCAAATTCCTTGACGTAGACGGACTTGATATGACGGAGTGTTTTTGCCGCCTCGGCAACGGCCGCTTGGGCCGCGTCCTCCCAGCTCTTGTCGGACTGGGCGAGCAATTCAATGACTTTGACAATCTTGGCCATAAATCGGTTTCTGTTTTCAGAAACCATTTCGCCGCCCGGCCCGCGACTGGCTCCGGTAAAAACACCCCGGCATTTTTGGCTCTCCTCAACCATTCCCGGAGGCCTGATACAAAAGAATTCATCAGGAACTTGAGGAACTCAGGAAAAAGACAGGAAATGGGCATTGAGCCTCGTTCGTAACGAGGTGAAACCGATCGGGCTCGGGTGAAATCGCCTTTACTTTAAAATTCCAGGAAGCGCATTTTTCCCACCAGTTGGCGAGAGCCAGCCGGGACTTGATAACCCCGTGTAAAACGGCTGGCAATAGCCTAAACTCTATTGCCGTTTCCGGGC
>DBMP01000001.1 GCA_002298145.1 Spartobacteria bacterium UBA695
GCGCTGGGCCTGCTCGGCTTGGCCCGAACGCTGCCCTGGCGAAACTTGCTGGGCCGGGGTGGCGATGGCGTTCGGCGTCTGGACCGCCTGCGCTGATGGCTGAACGCGCTGCGGAGCCGTGGTGGCCTGCGGCTGGGCCGAAGGCTGTACCGGCTGCTGAGGCTGCGCCGCGGGCGTATGCCGCGCCCCCGGTCCCCGGTGCGAACCCGGCGTCGGCTGGGCCGAAGGCGGCACCTGTTGCTGGGGCTGCACCGGCTGTTGAGGCGGCACCGCTTGCGGTTGACCCGCGCCCGGTCCCTGGTGCGAACCCGGCGTCGGCTGGGCCGAAGGCGGCACCTGTTGCTGGGGCTGCACCGCCGGCTGTTGAGGCGGCACCGCTTGCGGTTGACCCGCGCCCGGTCCCCGGTGCGAACCCGGCGTCGGCTGGGCCGAGGCCTGCGCTCCGGCAGTCTGCACGACGCCCGGAGCGGGACGGGCCTCCCGGACAAAGCTGCGAACCTCGTTCTCGTTCACCCGGTAGGCCGGGGCGCTCTGGGCGGTGAGGCCACGGGTCTGCTCCTGGTAACGCTGGTGAATGCGTTCGCGCATGCCGGGATCGGCCACGATGCCCCAGCCCCGGTCGATACGCGGAGCGCGGATTTCACGGGCCACGTGCGGCGGGGCGAAGCGCTCATGCGGCGGCTCGATGACCGGCGCGTCGATGAAGAGTTGCAGGCCCGCGTTGCGCGCGAACTCGGGACGGCCCCGGCGCACCCAGTCGCCGTCGGTCCGGAGCACCAACTCCAGGCGGTTGATGGGGCGCTCACTGCGCGCCGCCAGCCAGCGGTAGTCGGGCCCGCCGCAGTAGACCAGCCGCCCGTGGTCCCGGGTGTTGATGTAGGTAATGTTGGTGATGTTCACCGTCACGTCCAGGATATCCACGTTACGCTGGACCGGCACGATGACGTTGCGGATCGCCGGAGCGCCGAAGTAGCGCGTCTCGCAGAAAGCGTAAGCAGAGGGGCCGATATCGTAATCGCGGTCCACCCAGACGCCGACGCCGTTATCCTCGTTATAGGCGACATCCGGCGGTAGCGGGGCCCAGCCCATGTAGCGGTCGCTCTGGCGCCAGGAGACCCAGGCGGGGCCCCAGCGGTAATCGGGCTTCCAGACCCAGCCCACGTCCTCCAGGCGCACCCAGCGGCCGTAGTGGTAGGTAATCGAGCCAAAATCTTCGTACGAAACCCAGGTCCACCCGGCATCGGTGTAGGTCCAATAGCCGTCGATGTAGGGGCGCCAGTCGGGGGTCACGCCGCGAGGGGCCCAGCAGTAGCCGTAATGGTCCACGTCCACCCAGTCGCCGTACGGGAGCAAGCTCTCGTAGAAGTAAGAGAAAGTCACGCCAGCCTGCGCCTGTCGCGGGGCAAAGAGCGCCATCACGGCGGCTACCAGGAGGGCTGCAAATACGATTGTTTTTGATTTCATATCCAAGGTTGTTGGGGAAGCGGGAAAGGACCGGGGAGATCTTTTTCACCGTTTCATACCGATGAGACTCATCAGCCCGGCAAACATTCAAATGAATTTTCGAAATTACAAGGGCCGATCCCATTCTTCCTATTTAAAAGCCTGCTTTTCAAACCGGGCGATTTCTGGTTGCCTAAAGCTTCGCTGGTGCATCGACCCATGAAAACCACTTTCCTTCTCGCCGCCGCGTTTGCCGCCGCGCTCGCCTTGACCAGCCGCGCCCAGGACCCGATCGTCTCCGGCTCGGCCACTGACTTGCTTCCCCCGGCAGACCTTTTCCCGTCGATCCCCGCTCTGGACGCCCAGCCCACCCCGCTACCTACTCCCGAAGCCACCGAACGCCCCACCGCCGGGCCCACTCCAGCCCCCACCCGCCCCCCCCTTCCGGATGTCCCCGAATCCATGAAAAAAGGGACCTCCGCGCAGCTCCGCCAGGCCATCCGGATGCGCCAGCTCAAGACTGACCTGCTTTCTGACCCCATTATCCAGGCAGAGCTGGCCCGCGCCCGCGCCGCCAAAACCCCCGAGGGCCACCGCATCCTGATGCGGAACTACTTCCTGCTGCTCTACACGCGGATCGAAAAAATCGACCCCTCCCTTTGCACCCTGGCCGAGACCGAACTGCGCGATGCATTGGGCCGTTACGAACAGCACAGCGTGCGCCCCTCGGTATTGATCGAGCCGGGCATCTGTCCGCTGCCGGGCAGCTCCTCGAAGGACCACCCGGGGGTCGTCCCCCCTTCGCCGACCCCGACGCCCTCCCCCTCGCCCACGCCCGTTCCGAGGGTTTACTCCATGGGGGCGCAACCGGCTTCCGCCTAGGAGGCTATAAAAGGGGCTCAAAGCGGCCCTGGGCGGGAAATTCCGTTTGAATCCGGGCAAGAACCGTAGAAAACTTCCCCTATGAGCATTCTCGTGGAAACCTTCCCCGCCCTTTCAGTGGGCGGCCCGGTGCAAAACGCATTTATTGGCCGCGTATCGGACCTCGACGTCCACACCGACCGCGTGACGGCCCTCACCCGCCTGGCCCGCTACCACGAGCAGGCCCGGCGCGACCTGGGCTTCCAGGGGATGCCCTTTGTCACCGCCGAACAGGTCCACGGCAACCGGGTGGCCATCGTGGATAGCTCGGCGGCCAAGCCGAGCGCCTCCCCGCTGCACCGGATCGGCAAACCGGCCCCCATCCCGGTGGTTCCCGGCGTCGACGCGCTGATTACCGACCAGCGCAATATTTGCCTGGGCATCTACGTGGCCGACTGCTGCGCGGTCTACGCGGTGGACACGGAAAATAACGTCATCGGCCTGGCCCACTCGGGCCGGAAAGGGACGGAACTCGGCGTGGTGCCCGCCATGCTGGAGCAAATGCACTGCGCCTTTGGCACCGACCCGGCAAAAGTGGTCGTGCAGCTGAGCCCATGCATCCGTCCGCCGCACTACGAGGTTGATTTCGCCGCCGACATCGTGCGGCAATGCCACGAAGCGGGCGTGGGCGAAGTGGTCGACTGCGGCTCGGACACCGGGGCGGAACCAGACCGCTACTACTCTTACCGCATGGAAAAAGGCCAGACGGGCCGCATGCTGGCGCTGCTGGCGGTGAGGTCCGAGGGCGGAAGGTAGGCTTTCCCTTCACCGAGAGCATGGACGCCTTTTTTTCCCTGCGAATTTTTACGATAGCACTTTGCTGTTTTCTTGGAGTCCAGCTTAGCGCGGCAGAATCCTCGGAGGAGCCGCTTTTGCTTCGAGCTTACAACGTCCCTCTCAGCTTCTTCACAAAGCCTTACCCCACAAGCAAAGAAGGCAAGCGGGAACAGCTTGATGTAAAAAAGTATCTTCAAGAACAGGGCGTCGCCTTTCCTCCGGGGGCCGAGGCGGCCTACGACGTGGCTGCCCGGTGTCTCATCGTTCGCCAAACCGCCAAAAATCTGGAACAAGTGGATTCCCTTCTCGTGACGTTCGACGATAGCCATCCGCCCCAGGTCCAGTGCGAAATCAGCGCCTATGAAATATCTTCGGCCCACATCCGGCTTGTACACTCCGAGCGGAACCTTCTGCCGGAAACGCTAAAGCAGCTGGAAGCAAAAGGCAGACTCATCAATCGTCTGCTCTGTGTTGTCAAAAGCGGCCAGATCGCCGAAGCAACCCAACGTGGCGGTAAAGAGAGAAGCCACGCCAAGCTTTTACCTGTAATCGGAGCCGATGGGGCCACCATCGATATGACTTTAGATTACTTTCTCAACGTGCTTCCAGAAGGTGGGAAAAAGCCCATGGAATTAACGGCCAAATCGATTCTTCACGTGGATGATGGCCACTCATTGATTGTACAATTCGTCAAAAACTCGACTTCCCCAAATAAGGAATCCATCGTTGTCGTGCTTCGGGCTTCAATCCTAAATTCCTGCGGATGGCCTCTTCCTTGTAGCGAATCTCCAGAATTGGGAACGAAGGAACCCTAAATAACACGCAAGGCGCAAAGAGAAACTCCCTTTGCGCCTTGGCGTCTTTGCGTGAAGCTTGAAAAGCAGCCCTACTGTTTGAAGTCCGCAGGGCGCGACTTCATATGAGGGAATAAGATCACGTCACGGATCGACTCCGCGCCGGTCAGCATCATCACCAGGCGGTCGATGCCGATGCCAACGCCGCCCGCCGGGGGCATGCCGTGCTCCAGCGCGGCGAGGAAATCCTCGTCGATCTTCTGGATCTCTTCGCCCGCCTGAGCTTCGAGCCGCTGGCGCTGGACGATCGGGTCATTCAGCTCGGAGTAGCCGGGCGAAATCTCCTGGCCGTTGATGACCAGTTCGTAGACGTCCACGACGCTCGGGTCGTTCGGGTTCTGCTTGGCGAGCGGCACGAGCTCCGTCGGGCAGTGGGTGACGAAACATGGGTTGAAGGTCTTTTCCTCCACCAGCTTTTCAAAAACGTGCTGGGTGACTTCGAAGTCGGCCATTTCGGGCGAAAGCTCGATCTTCATTTCCTGGCAGCGTTCGCGGCGGGCCTCGGGGGTCAGCTCGAACCACCCGGGGACGGCTTCGTTGACGAGTTCGCGGTACGGGGCGCGGCGCCACGGGCGGGTGAGGTCGATCGTACGGATCACGTTTCCCTCGGCGTCCTTGTGCTCGATCTTGAGCGTGCCGATGACTTTCTCCGCTGCGGTACAGACCATCTCCTCGACCATGGCGGACATTTCCTCGAAGTCCGAGTAAGCGCGGTAGATCTCCAGCATGGTGAACTCCGGGTTGTGCCGCCGGGAGACGCCTTCGTTGCGGAAGCTGCGGTTGAGCTCAAAGACGCGGTCGAAGCCGCCGACGAGCAGGCGCTTCAAGAACAGCTCCGGGGCGATGCGCAGGTAGAGGTCGATATCGAGCGCGTTGTGGTGGGTCTTGAACGGCGTGGCCGCCGCGCCGCCCGCCACGGGCTGCATCATGGGGGTCTCGACTTCCAGGAAGCCGCGATCCTCCAGGTACCGGCGCATTTCGCGGATGATGGCGATGCGCTTTTTGAAAACTTCTTTGGACTCCGGGTTGGCCAGCAGGTCGAGGTAGCGCTGGCGGTAGCGAGTCTCCACGTCGGCGAGGCCGTGCCATTTGTCGGGCAGCGGGCGGAGCGATTTGGAGAGAACGGTCAGTTTCTTGACGCGCAGGGTCGGCTCGCCGGTGCGGGTGGTAAAGGTCTCGCCCTCGACGCCGAGGAAGTCGCCCATGTCGAGGAGCTGGAAGATTTCGTAGGCCTCGGGGCCCACTTCCTTGGCGTGGACGAATACCTGGATGCGGCCGGTGGAGTCGGTGAGGTCCAGAAAGTGGCTTTTGCCCATGTCGCGATGGGCGGTGATGCGGCCGGCGATGCATTCGCAGCGGCCTTCGGCAAAGCGTTCCCGCACCTCGGCTACGGAGCCGGTGAGAGCAAAGCGGTGGCCGTACGGGTCCACGCCTTTCTCTCGCAGGGCGAGCATCTTTTGGCGGCGGGTTTCAAAGAGGGCATGGGTCTCTTCCATAAATGATAAGAGGAACAGTCAATCAGGCTTGGGCCGGAAAGTCAAAATTCCACCGCGTTTTTTCCCGGCCCGAGGGCGGCGGATTACGGTTCCAGGGCCTGGCCGTCTTTGAGGAGCTGCTCCCGCAGCGCGGGATAGGGAACGTCCTGAACGGCGCGGCCTTGCGTTATCGCGAGGACGGCAGCGGTGCCGACCGACTGCCCCAGGATCATGAAGACGGGCTCCATGCGCACGGAGGCAAAGGCGATGTGGCTGGCGGAGACGCTCCACGGGGTGAGCAGGTTGGCGCACTCGGTTTTCTTCGGCACCAGGGCGCGGTAGGGGACGCCGAAGGGCTTGGCAAATTTCTTTTCGACGTCGCCCTCGTTTTTCACCTGCCCGGCTTGGACGATGCGCTGGCAGTTGTGCGAGTCCATCATGTAGGCGGCGAGGCCAACGGAATCCTCCACGGGGAGCTCGCTCAGGCAGTGGCTCTGGGTAATAACGTAGTCCGAGACCATGCGGCGGGCCTCGCGCACGTAGAGCTCGTAGGGCCAGTGGTTGTTGTCCGCAAATTCGTCGGCGGGCAGGCCCCACTGGGCGTATTGCTCACGGATTTCCGCCGGAACGCGCGGGTGGTTCTGCAAGGTCCAGATCAAGCCGCGCTGCCAGGCTTCATGGGCCTTGGCGATGCGGGCGCGCGTGGCGTAGTCGGCTTCGGGGTAGTCGTAGTTGTAGCCGATGTAGTCCGTGGAGATGCCCCCGGCGTTGTTCGAGTCGGTCTTGCCATTGGGCATGGGGCTGGTCTGGAAGAATTTCCCCTGCTGCCCGGCTTCGATGGCGCGGAAGAGCAGTTCGTAATTGGCCTCTTTGTACCCGGGCGGCTGGGCGACGGGGATGCGGTTGGAGGGGATGTTGGTGAGGCACATCCGGTAGCAGTAGGCCTGCACTTTTTTGTCGGCGCTGCCCACGGGGCCACCGGGATCGGCGTTGACGCCGGGCAACAGGCCGCTCTGGGGGTCGCCTTTGACGCGGTACGGGTCGATGCCGCGCGGGAGGTTGTTGCCGTGGGTCTTGGTCTGGATGCCGTTGAGGGTTTCGCCGTACTGGGCGTTGGCTTCGCGCCCGGCGGTGTAGCTGACGTGCGCTTGTTTGAGCAGATCGCCCTCGTAGGAGGCGTCGATGAAGACTTTCGCCCGGAAGACGTTGCCGTTGTCCATGGTGATCTCGGCGATGTTGGGGCCGTTCATGGCGGTTCTGGCCAGGCGCTGGTCGAGGTAGACGCTCACTCCGGCCTGCCGGGCCATTTCGTTGAAGACGGCCTCGGCGATGTGCGGTTCGAAGGTCCACTTTGCTTTGTCCGCGCCGTACTTTGCGCCGATGCGGGTGTAGAATTCGCGGGCCAGGCCCTGGATGTAGGCGTCGCCGAGGTGGCCGACGTCCGTCCAGCCGAGGCCGGAGGAGCTCATGCCGCCGAGGTGGCGGTTAAAGACGAGGAGGGCCACTTTTTTACCCTGCCGCGCCGCGGCGACTGCCGCCGTGACGCCACCCGCAGCGCCACCGTAGACGCAGACATCGGTTTCGACCACCTGGGCGGCATGCAGGCCGGGCGCACAAAGGAGCGCCAGGAGAAGGAGGCGGAGGAGGGAGCGAAATTTCATCGTCGTAAAAAAAACCTCGTTGCCAACCGGGGACGGGCGGCAACGAGGGGTAAAAATGGCTAACCGCCGGACTCTTTACTGAGCCGGGGCCGCAGCGGGCTGCGCTGGGGTGCTGGCGGAAGGCTGGGCTGCGGGCTGGCCCGCTGGCGAAGCGGAGGCATCGGCCTTGGGCGTGCCGCCGGGCAGCATGGCTTCGAGCTGACCGATCCAGTCGGCGGCGTCCTGGTGATCCGGGTAGGCGCGGATGATGTCGGCCATGTCGGTGATGCCTTTGTTCTTCAGGCCGATGGCGATTTCATCCTTGGCGCGGTTCCAAAGGATCTGCGGGCGCTTGACGCGGTTGAACAGGTCGATCTGGAAGGCGGAATTGGTCTGGGTGGCTTTCTGGGTCTCGATCTGGAGCTTCTGGTCCCAGTAGCCGATGGTGCGCGGGTCTTTGCTCTGGCGGTAGTAGGGCAGGAGCGTGCTCTGGTAGATGCCGTCGATGTCGCCGGGGCTGTCGGCCCAGTCTTTCACGTCGGCGATCAGGTTCTGGATCGCGTACCACTTTACGAAGATGCTGTCTTTGACGGAGCCGGTAATGAGCTTCTGTTCCCAGAACAGCGGCAGTTTATCGTCCGGGAGCGTTCCCTTTTTCGGCGCGGCGGCGCGGTTGCCCCCTTCCATGAGCTGGCGGGCCTTTTCGCGGCGAACCCACAGGGCGGCGTCGCCTGCGCCAGCCTGTTGGAGGGCGGCGACGTGGGCGGTAAGCGAGGGCTCCAGCTGCTGGGTGGTGGCCCCCAGGGCACGCTGGACGGTCATGACAAGGTAGTTGAGGTGCAGGCGCGCGGCGCTCTGGATGGAATCCATTTTGGAGATGTCCTGCACGTCGTTGGCCGTTTCGTTCTTCGTCGCCATGAGCGCGTTTTGGTAAAACACGATGGCGTTGCCGTTGCTGGCCGAGGCGTTCCGGAAGTCGTTGATGACCTTCGCCACCAGGGCTTTGCTGGTGCTCTGTTGCTTATCTTTGAGCGTTTTGAGCTCTTTGATGAGCTGACCAAGGTTGACCGCCGGGCCATCTTGGAGCTGCGCGAACGCCGATGCACCCAGTACGGAGACAAGGGCAAGCCCGACGAAGGGACGAGGGAAACGGATTTTCATAAGGAGGGGAAAACAAACCGAATGGTGCGTCAAAGTAGTCCCTTAGCGAGCCAAAATGCCAGCAAAAAAACGCCTCACCCGGTTTCCCTGGTGAGGCGTTGTAAAAGTTCGCTGCTAAACTTTGGCGGCTTACTTCTCGGGAGCTTCGCCCGCAGCGGCTGCGGCTTCGTTGCGCTCCTTCATGGCGGCGCGGCGGCTGAGCTTCACGCGGCCCTTGTCGTCGATGCCGATGCACTTGACCCAGATGGCGTCGCCCACGCGGACGACGTCTTCGGTCTTGTTCACGCGGAAGTCGGCCAGCTCGGAGATGTGGACCAGGCCTTCTTTGCCGGGGAGCACTTCGACGAACGCGCCGAATTCCTTGGTGGAAACGACGGTGCCGTGGTAGGTGGTGCCGACTTCGATCTCCTTGGTCATGCCCGCGATGATGTCTTTCGCGCGCTGGAGGCTCTCGCCGTTGTTGGAGTAGATGTGCACGGAGCCGTCGTCCTCGATGTTGATCTCGGCGCCGGTCTCGGCAACGATGCCCTTGATGGTCTTGCCACCAGGCCCGATCAAGAGGCCGATCTTGTCGACGGGGATCTTGACGGTCTCGATGCGCGGAGCGTAGACGCTGAGTTCCTTGCGCGGCTCGGCGATGGCGGCGGCCATGACGCCCAGGATGGTGGTGCGGGCCTCACGCGCCTGCCGAATGGCTTCGGCGAGGATCTTGTGGGGCAGGCTGGTGAGCTTGAGGTCGAGCTGGAAGCCGGTGACGCCGGTGTCGGTGCCGCAAAGCTTGAAGTCCATGTCGCCGAAGTGATCTTCGGAACCGAGGATGTCGGTCATGGTCTGGTAGCGCACGAGGGTCCCATTGGCGTCGTATTCGGTGACGAGGCCGACGGAGATGCCCGCGACGGGCTTCTTGATGGGCACGCCTGCGTCCATGAGGGCGAGGACACCCGCGCAAACCGTTGCCATGGAGCTGGAACCGTTGGATTCCAGGATCTCGCTGCTGATGCGGATGGCGTAAGGGAATTCGTTCTCAGCCGGGATGACCGGGGCGATGGAACGCTCGGCCAGGGCGCCGTGACCGATCTCGCGGCGGCCAGGGCTGCCGGTGCGGCCGGTTTCACCCACGGAGAAGGGCGGGAAGTTGTAGTGCAGGATGAAGCGCTTTTCCGTCTCGCCGCCGGTGTAGGCGTCGAGCATCTGGGCTTCGTCGGCGGGGGCCAGGGTGGCTGAGGTCACGGCCTGGGTCTCGCCACGGGAGAAGAGGGCGGAGCCGTGGGCGCGGGGCAGGAGGCCGACTTCGGCGGTCAGCGGGCGAAGGTCGCGGTAGCCGCGGCCGTCGGCGCGAATGCCTTTGTCCAGCGCGCTCTTGCGAACGGTTTTTTCCTGGAGGTAATCAAACGCCTGGCTAATTTCGAACCCGGTGACTTCGGGGAACTTGGCCAGGATGGCGGCTTTGACTTCCGCTTTGATGGCGTCGACGGCCTTGGAGCGGGCGACTTTGCCGGGGGTGTAGAGCGCGGCTTCGATCCGGTCGCTGGCGACCTGGTAGGCGATTTCGAGCACTTCTTCCTTAACGACGAAGAGCGGGGCCTGGCGTTTTTCTTTTCCGGCCTTGGCGGCGAGTTCCTTCTGCGCGAGAACGATCTGGGTGACGAAGGGCTGGGCGAATTCCAGGGCGTTGATGAATTCCTCTTCGGGCACTTCGTTGGCGGCGCCTTCGATCATGACGACGTCGGTTTCGTTGCCGACGTAGACGATGTCGAGGTCGCTGCCCTGACGCTGGGAGTGGGTGGGGTTGATGACGAATTCGCCATTAACGCGGCCCACGCGAACCGCGCCCACGGGTCCGGCAAACGGGATGTCGGAGACCATCAGGGCGGCGGAAGCGCCGTTGATGAAGAGGATGTCGGGATCGTTTTCGCCGTCGGCGCTCAAGAGGGTGCCGATGATCTGCGTGTCGTAGAGGTACCCTTTCGGGAAGAGCGGACGCAGGGGACGGTCGGTCATGCGGGCGGTGAGAATTTCCTTCTCGGACGGACGGCCTTCGCGCTTGAAGTAACCGCCGGGGATTTTGCCCACGGAAGCGGCTTTCTCGCGGTAATCAACGGTGAGGGGGAAGAAATCCTGTCCCTCTTTGACCGTCGTGGAGGAAACGGCGCTGACGAGGATAATGGTGTCGCCACTGCGGACCGTTACGGCGCCGTCGGCGAGTTTGGCAAGTTTGCCAGTTTCAATGATGATGGGCTGCGCGCCCACCTCGATGGAGATCGATTGTTGCATACTCTAGCTTCAATGCAGCGCTGGCGAACGCTTCGCCGGAGCGGGAGAAATCAGGACTTATGAAGTAGGAAGCACGCAACGGGAGCCCGTCTTTTGCTTCGTAATTCATAGTTCTTGATTTCTCGTGCCTCCGGCTACGCCCTTGCAAGCGCCGCGCTTTGTTTGGATAATCCCGTCCCCCTATGGAACGGGGTGGTTTATATGAGAAAAGAGCAAGTGAAAGATGGTTCACTTACTCTGAAATGGAAAACCCCGGGCAGGAGATCGTCCGGCCCGGGAGTTGTCCAAAAGGGTGTTACTTACGGAGATTGAGCTTCTCAAGGAGAACCTTGTAGCGCTCGCTGGCGGTGCGCTTGAGGTAGTCGAGAAGGCTGCGGCGCTTGGCCACCATCATGAGGAGCCCGCGGCGGGAAGCATGATCCTTGGCGTGGATCTTGAGGTGCTCCGTCAGCTGTTGGATGCGCTGGGTAAGGAGGGTCACTTGCACGTCGGCGGAGCCGGTGTCTTTGTCGTGCAATCTGATGCCCTGAAGTTCGTTCGTCGTTGCCATATTCTTATTTTTGAGGAGGGGTTAGTATCGACAAAATTTCTGGCTTGGCAAGTGGAAAACCGGGAAGAGGCCGCCATTTTGCCAAAGATTTAGCCGCAAAAAGTCGCAGGAGGCTCAAAAAAAGACGGGAGCTCTCGTCTTGCGCTTTTTGGACCTTTCGCGCCTTTGGAGCGGCTATGTTTTCCTAATCCACGGTCCTGGTCATGGTCACCGGATCGAGCACGCGGGCGATTTCTTCCTCGGGAAGGACTTTCCAGTCGAGGCAAATTTCCCGGATGGTGCGGCCTTTTTCGTTGCTCTCTTTGGCGATTTCCGACGCCCGGTCGTAGCCGATCAGCGGCGTGAGGGCCGTGACCATGGACATGGAGATTTCGATCAAGGCTTCGCAGCGCTCTTTGTCGGCTTCGATGCCATCGACGCACTTGGTGCGGAAGACTTCCACGGCGTTGGTCAGGATGCGGATGGCCTCCATGATGTTGTAGGCCATGACGGGCATCATGGTGTTGAGCTCGAAGTTGCCGTTGGCCCCGGCCCAGGTGATGGTGGCATCGGCTCCGATGACCTGCGCGCAGACTTGCATGAGCATTTCGCACATGACGGGGTTGACCTTGCCGGGCATGATGGAACTGCCGGGCTGGGTGGCGGGCAGCGTGATCTCGCCCAGGCCGCAGCGCGGGCCGCTCCCAAGCCAGCGGATGTCGTTGGCGATCTTATATAGAGAGACGGCGACGGTTTTGAGCTGCCCAGAGACCTGGACGAGCGCGTCTTTGCTCGCCTGGGCTTCGAAATGGTTGCGGGCCTCGCGGAAGGCAATGCCGGTGCGGTTCCAGAGGTGGTGCATGACCTTGGCGGGGAACTCTGCGTGGCAGTTGAGGCCGGTGCCGACGGCGGTGCCGCCCAGGGGAAGTTCCTCGATGGCCGCGATGCCGTTGCCGACTCGCAGGAGGCCAAACTCGATCTGCCGCCCGTAGCCGCTGAATTCCTGGCCGAGGCGGATCGGGGTGGCGTCCATCAGGTGAGTGCGGCCGATTTTGACGACTTCCCAAAATTCCAGCTCCTTGCGCTCGAAGGAGTCGTGCAGCTTTTCCAGCGCGGGGAGCAGCCCGTTGCGGAGCATTTCGCCGACGGCGATGTGGACGGCGGTGGGGATGACGTCGTTGCTGGACTGCCCCATGTTGACGTGGTCATTGGGGTGAACGGGCTCTTTGGAGCCGATCGGGGTCCCGGCGATCTGGGAGGCGCGGTTGGCGATCACCTCGTTGGCATTCATGTTGGTGCTCGTCCCGGAGCCAGTCTGGAAAATATCGACCACGAACTGGTCGTCCAGGCTGCCTTTGATCATTTCCTCGGCGACGCGGGAGATGAGGGTGGTGCGCTCTTCGTCGAGAAGGCCGAGCTCCAGGTTCGCCTCGGCGGCGGCCCATTTTACGAGGCCCAAGGCCCGGATAAATTCCCGGCTAAACCGGTATCCGGAAATGGGGAAATTCAACACGGCGCGTTGGGTGGATGCGCCATACAAGGCTCCGGCGGGAACTTCCATTTTCCCCATAGAGTCCTCTTCAATGCGGGAGGGGGGTTGCATCATGGCGGGATCATAACTCATTGGCATTGAATCGGAAGACAGTTCTTTCGTGTTTGGTAAAAAAATGGTAACGAAAAAGTTGCAATGAGAACCGCCCTTCAAGCCGCGCTCGCGGCGCTGTGTTTGCTCCCGCTTTCGGCCTGCCAGACGACGCGTGAATTCCCCACTCCCGGCGCGCATTGGAAGAACGCCCAGGGGCAGCTTCAATATACGACGCCGAAGCGTTCAGTGATCGGCGAGACGGTCTTAAGCGGCAATGGGCTCCAGGATTTCCAGCTCGACTACCTGGCAGGCCCCGGCGTGCCGCTGATGCGCCTGCAAGAGAGCGGCAATTCGGCCCGGATGGAGGGTGTTTTTGCAGGCGGAAGCTGGCAGGGCGACCCGGTGCATGTTCGCGGGCGGCTGGCAAGCTGGGCGGCGTTGCGGGAAGTTTTTGCCGCGGTGCATGAGCAGGGAGCCGCGCCCTCGGCCACGCTCCACTCCGCCCCCGGCGCGCAAGCCCCCTGGACGGCGCAGCTCAGCCAGACGGCTACCGCCCTGCGCGTCCGGGTTGAGTTCCCTAGGACGAGGGAGCGGTTTACATTTGTGCTGACGAAATAGACCCGCAAGGCAAGCTGCAATATGCCATACTAAATCCTTGCGCGGCGTTATCCATTGCTATTCGACGCGCGGCTCGCTTTCCCTCTTGTGTCAGGCAAAAAAGTCTAGCAAATCCTGGGCGTTCGGGCAAAAATTTAGAATTCACGAAAGGATTTAAAAACGAATTACCCAGTTTATGCCCAAAGATATTGACCTACAAGACGCTGAACTAAAAAATGTTATAATACAACTCATCGCAATTTGCGCAGAGGACCAAGTTGCAATTATTGGCATGAACACCACCGAGCGAATGGTGGACGTCTGTATTTCCAACCCGGAAATCACAATTCAAGAATTTTCGATGCCTGAATATGGGCATAACATTAGCATCGAGGAGATTATTATCTATTTATACGCATTAATTAGAGGCCTAGATACCACATTAAGCCTCATTGAAAAGCTGGAGCGCAGAGGAATCGATCAATCAGTTCTGATCATCAGCGCAAAAGAAACGCTGCAACAAGCCCACAAGATATCCGAAGAGAAATGGACTGAGATCCAGACCGTGCTCAAGCATTGGCTTTCCAAGCTCAGAAAATGAGATTTCTCCAAGCTTCTCTACACGGGTTGCTGGATGCACTTGCAGAACAACCCATCCCTATATTTTTCGGACTACTCTTGGGATACAACCGCAACGTAGAAACAACATGCCTGTTTATTTGCGCCATTCTTTTTACCATCCTAAGTGCATATATTCGCATCTTCCGTCACAACATCAATATTACAGCCCAGCTATTAAATTTATTGGATCAATTCAAGTCCAAGCAAATCACCCTAACCCCTCTTGATGAGATCATAAGCCACTTTGACGATGTCGATGATATCAAGGCATGCATCCTTCAAGAAGGTATGGATAGCAATTTAGGGTATTTATGCACAATTGAAACAGAGAGCCACAAAGCGGGCGTTGTAACACAAACCGCATTTCCCCGTGTTGGCCCCCCATCCATCGTGGTTGCTACTGAAGACCCTCGATGCTGCAAGAGTGGCGCTTTTGCCAAATTTAAATTTTTCCACGAACTTGGCCACCTTTCCCATGCCCAATTTCTCATAGAAACAGCGCTTTTCAGTGCTTGCTGGAAAGCCTCATTTTTACTACTAGCCATTATTCTGTTCTCCCGGCAAAGCCCCTTGATACAGCTTTTCGGCTTTATCGGTAACCTGGTATGGATTGGCAGTTATATTCGCCTCCATCTGAGTTATAAAAAACTCAACGTGACGGAAAGCATTGCCGACGGATTCGCCATTTGCAGATTCCGCGAGCAAAACGATTTTGGGGTCATTGATCGTCTCTTCAATCAAGCCAAAAGGAATCCGCAACAAATGAGGTCCTTCGATTGGTTCAAAAATTGGGCAAAAGATCCTGTTGATCTGCTGAACGACCCTGAATCAGGAATATTCGTACGGCGATTGCCCGAGAAATTTACCCGTCTGCACTTAGGAAAAAGGACCGTCAACTTCAAATCCGCAGCCGAGGCATATTACAGGCCAAAATTCATCGTGAATTTCCTTTTTCTAGCCGGGCTAATCAGCATTACTTATCATGTCGACATAACCAGCACCACTGCCGTTTATGTTATGGCTGCGGTTTTGATCCTTATTCCAACCATCCTGTATATATACCTTCGGAGCCTGTTCGGGCTAATGGAATCGGAATTAGTCAAACGGCTCAACGGAGACTGGGACAATTGCAAAAAAAGTTTTTGGAACGATTCCGCTTATGCAGGAAGCAACTAGCGGGATCGAGAGGCATTTAGCCACATACCGCCCAAAGATTCCAATCAAGCCCCTCGCTTTTTCTCATTCTTGAAGTTTTCTGTCGTTGTCCTAAACTACCCCTCTTATGTCCATTTGGAATTACGCCAACCCTCAGCTTCGCGATCTCGTCGCCTACGAACCGGGAAAACCGATCGATGACGTGGCGCGCGAACTCGGGCTGGATCCCTCCGAGATTATCAAGATCGCCTCCAACGAAAACCCGCTGGGCCCCTCCCCCAAGGCCGTCGAAGCCATGAAGGTCGCGGTGGAACAGGCCCACATTTACCCGGACGGCGGCGCTTATTACCTGCGCGAGGCCATTGCCAAGAAATTCGGCCTCGAACGCCCCAACGTCATCCTGGGCAACGGCTCCAGCGAAGTCATCGAATTCGTCGGGCACGCCTTTCTGACCCCCGGCGACAATATCGTCGTCTCGCGGCACACATTCTCCATTTATAAGCTCATGGCCCAGCTCTTCGGAGCCGAGACCATCGAGGTTCCCGATCCGCACTTCACTCACGACCTCGATGGCATCGCCGCCGCCGTCAACGAGCGCACTAAGATCGTTTTCGTCAATAACCCGAACAACCCGACCGGCACCATCGTCAGCCAGGCTCAGCTCGATGCCTTTATTGATAAGATCCCCGAGCGGGTCGTCGTCGTATTCGACGAGGCCTACATGGAGTTCCTGGATGAACCGCTGGATACCGTGAAGTACATCCAGGCGGGGCGCACCAACGTCATTACCCTGCGCACTTTCTCCAAAATCCAGGGGCTTGCAGGGCTGCGGATCGGCTACGGGCTGGCCAGCAAGGAACTTACCGAAGTCCTGCAAAAAACCCGGGAACCCTTCAACGCCAACCTGATCGCCCAAGTGGGCGCGCTCGCCGGGTTGCTTGACGAGGATCACCAGAAGGCCACGCGCGAACTCACCAAAGAAGGAAGGGACTACCTCCAGCGCTGTTTTGCCTCCCTGGGGCTGAAATACGTACCGAGCTACTCCAACTTCATCCTGGTAAAAGTCGGCAACGGCAAGCGACTCTTTGAAGAACTGCAAAAACGGGGCGTCATCATCCGGGCCATGGACTCCTACGGCCTGCTGGAGTGGGTACGCGTTACCGTCGGCACCATGGAGCAAAACACCCGCTTCATCCGAGAACTGAACCACTTCGTCGAGCCGCCGCGCACGCAAGAAGTGCCCAAGTGCCACTAAAGGAAACGAAGTTTCCATGGGATGCAAGGGGCAAACGCCCCTTGCCGGGGTCTGGGACAGAGCCCCGGAAGCCAAAACATCAGCAAGGCGGGCGCAAAAAAACTGCGTCTTGCGCAAAGGCCGCCATCGCCCCGCCTTGCTCATTCTGGAGAGCGAAGCGAATCCGCCAAGCGCCCCGGGCGCTTATCCTAAAGGCGCTTATCCTCCCCAAACCCTTGCAACCAGCAGCCCCTCCCACGGCACCCATCTTAAGGAAACTCCATTTCCCTTATGACAGCCTTTGCGCATTTTCCGAACACCCAATAGCGAATCCTTCTGTTAAAACCCGAAAGTTTGCGATTGATATTATTTTTCGGCGTCATAGAGTCTCTCTCCTTTCGTCAAAACACAGAAAATGTCCCAGTCCTCCGAATTGAAAATTTTTAGCGGTTCCGCTCATCGCGAGTTGGCCCGCCGTATCGCACGCTACGTCGGCGTACCTTTTGGCGATGCGACCGTTGACTCTTTCCCCGATGGGGAAACTTTCGTTAAGTTTAACGAAAATGTTCGGGGCCGGGATGTGTTCCTCGTTCAGCCGACCTGCCCGCCCACCAATCAGAACCTCATGGAGCTTCTGATTATGGTCGACGCCGCGCGCCGCGCCAGCGCGGCCCGCATCACCGCCGTCATCCCCTTCTTTGGATACGCCCGCCAGGACCGCAAGGACCAGCCCCGCGTCGCCATCACCGCCAAGCTGATCGCCAACCTCCTCACCGCCGCCGGAGTGGACCGCGTCCTGACCATGGACCTCCATGCCCAGCAGGTCGCCGGCTTCTTCGACATCCCCGTCGATCACCTCCAGGCCCTGCCCGTCATCCACCGCTATTTCGCTGAAAAGCACCTCGACAACCTCGTCGTCGTATCGCCCGACGTCGGCGGCGTCAAAAACGCCACCTACACCGCCCAAGCCCTCGGCGCCAGCCTGGCCATCGTCGCCAAGAAACGCAAAAGCGCGACCGAGATCGAGCACCTCCACATCATCGGTGACGTAAAAGATAAGGACGTCCTCATCGTCGACGACCTTACCGAGACCGCCGGCACGCTCACCAGCGCCGCCACCATCCTGCGCGCCCACGGCGCCAAAGAAATTTACGCATCGGTCTCGCACGCCGTCCTCTCCGACCTCGCCATCGAGCGCCTCCGGAAGAGCGATATCAAAGAATTAATCACCACCAACAGCGTGCCGGTCCAGACCTGTGACGGCGTGCCCGTCACCGTTCTCTGCATCGCGGAACTCCTCGGCGAAGGGATTAAGCGGATTCACAATGACGAATCCGTCAGTTCGCTATTTGAACTCAAAGCAAAAAAGTAAGGTATGGCCAAACAAGTGAAGCTTGCCGCTCAGATCCGCTCCGAAGTGGGTCGCATCGCGGTGAAAAAAATCAAGGCCCAGGGATTTGTCCCGGCCGTCATCTACGCCCACAACGAAGCGCCCGTCTCCCTTAAGGTGACCGTGAGCGACATCGACACCGTCCTTGCCCACGCCGTGGGCGAGCACCTCCTTGTCGATCTCCAGCTCTCCGAGGGCAGCAACCGCCTGGCACTCATCCAGGACGTGCAGCGGCACCCCGTCACCCAGGCAGTCCAGCATGTGGACTTCCACGGCGTCTCCGCCACCGAGACCTTCGAAAGCGCCATCCCCGTGGAAGCCGTAGGCGAAGCCACCGGCGTCAAGAACAACGGCGGCATCCTCGAACAGCTCGCCCGCACGATCACCATTTCCTGCTTACCGCAAGACCTGCCCGAAATCATCACGGTAGACGTCTCCGCGCTCGGCATTGGCGATTCCCTCCATGCCAAGGACATCAAGCTCCCGGCTGGCGTCACCATCACAGAAGCCCCTGAAACGGCCATCTTCATCGTCACCGAACCGAGCGTGGCTCCCGAACCCGAAGCCGCTCCCGCCGCTGAAGGCGCCGCAGCCGGTCCCGAAGTGATCAAGGAAAAGAAGCCCGCCGAAGAAGCCGCTCCCAAGAAGGAATCCGGCAAGAAGTAATTGAACGCCGCGCGGCCCATGTTTCGCCTAATAGTCGGGTTAGGAAACCCGGGGCGGGAATACGAGCGCACGCGGCACAACGTGGGCTTTATGGTGCTCGACAAACTCGCCGCCCGCTCCGGCGCCAACTGGCGCACGGAGAAAGAATGGAAGGCCGAGGTAGCCGCCGCCGAAGGGGTGGTCTACTGCAAACCGTCGAGCTTCATGAACCTCAGCGGAGGACCCGTCAACGCCGTGGCCCGTTTTTATAAAACCGGCCCGGCGGAAACCCTCGTGGTTTACGACGACCTCGCCCTACCCCTGGGCAAGCTGCGCCTGCGCACCGGCGGTTCAGCCGGAGGGCATAACGGCATGGCATCCATCATTGAGCGCTTGGGCACCCCCACGGTGCCCCGGCTGCGCATTGGCATCGGAGCCGCGGTACCCGGAGGCATGGTCGGCCACGTGCTCGGACGCTTTTCACCAGAAGAAGCGCCCGAACTGGAAGCCGCCCTCGACCGGGCCGTCAGCGCCATCGAATTTGCCCAAAATAACGGCTTGCCAGCCGCGATGAATCAATTCAACTAGATATCCACAAAATGAACCGTTACGAAGCACTCCTCATCCTCAACGTCAAAGGCGGCGACGAAGCCGTGAAAGAAGCCGTCGAACGCATCGAAGGCGAATTCAAAAAAGAAGGCGCAGCCATCGAATCCGTCCAGAAGATGGACCGCCGCCACTTCACCTACGTCGCCCAGAAAGTCGACGCCGGTTATTTCGTGAACTTTATTTTCACCGGCACCCCGGAAGTGCTGGAAAAACTCCGCGCGAAGTTCAAACTCGACGCCGAGGTCTTCCGCCAAAACTACACCAAGCTGGCCGCCAAGAAGGTCGCCGCCGCCGCGTAAGTTTCCTCCGGGGCTTCCCGTTAACCCCATCAACCCCAACCGCACCCAACTTTTCCGAGGTAAAAGCCTATGGCCAGTCTGAACAAAGTCATGCTGATCGGCAATTGCACCCGCGATCCCGAAATTCGTTATACGCCCAAGGGAACCGCCGTGACGGAGCTTGGGTTAGCCGTGAACCGCCGCTACAGCGCCGACAACGGCGAACGGCGCGAAGAAGTCACCTTTATCGACGTGACCCTGTGGGGCAAAACCGCGGAAGTCGCCGCCCAGTACCTCAAGAAAGGCCGTCCCCTGTTTGTGGAAGGGCGGCTTCGCTTGGACTCCTGGGACGATAAGCAAACCGGACAAAAGCGCAGCAAGCTCAGCGTCGTTGGGGAGAACATCGAATTCCTCGGAAGCCGTGAGAACGGTGGAGGGGAAGGCGGCGGAGGGGGCGGTTACGACCGCGAATACTCCGACGAGCCCCCGCGCCAGCAATCCCGCCCGGCCCGCCCGCCTCAGGGGCAGCAGGGAGGCGGACGCCCGCAAGGCCGTCCCGCCCAAGCGCCCAAGCCGCCGGTCGATCCCGACCTGGACGTGGAAGGCGACGATATCCCGTTCTAAATTCTGCGCCCGGAGTTCGTTCTCCGGGCGTTTTTTTTATATGTTTGTCAAATTACCGGGACCACGCCACACGGTATCGGAAGAAGGCGCAAATTTTGTGATCCGCATTCCGGCAAAGCGGAATTGGTTTATTGTCTGCTTTCTTTTGTTCTGGCTATGTGGCTGGGCAGCCGGTGAAATCGCAGTCTTCGCCAGCCTTTTTTTTCATCAAGGAAAAGCCCCTGAGCCGTTTCTCATCATCTGGCTCCTCGGTTGGACGATTGGCGGCAGTTTGGCACTATTCTTCGTACTCTGGCAGCTCGGCGGGCGTGAAGTGATCACGATTTCGCCGGTTGCCCTCGTCCTTCAACGAGAATTATTTGGAAGGGCTCTTCCCCGGACCCGCGATTACGACCTCGCCGCCGTGTGCAATGTCAGGCTTTCGCCCATGGCTTACAACCCCATGGATTTCCGCTCCGGGCTGGCCTTCTGGGGAATCGGCAGCGGCTGGATCGCGTTCGACTATGGGGCGGGAACCTTCCGCTTTGGCGCAGGAGTCGACGAAGCAGAAGCACGAACGATTCTTGAAGAAATCGGCAACCGACTTCCCGACTCCAATTAGCCTCTACACCCGCTCCTCCACATACTCCACCACGGCCCGTACGAGCGGCACGCAGGTTTTGTGGAGGCAATCGGCGGCTTGGTAGCTTGCTTTGTCTTCGGGGGAGTTCAGGTCCCGGCCCTCCAGCAGTTCCCGGCAGAGGCACGAGCCGTACTTCGCCTGGATGGCCTCCATCATCTCCTGCACGCGGGCGTAGGTGTACTCCGTGGCGGTCTTGTCGTCGTTCTCTCCCCGGCCCAGGCTCAGGCCGAGCGCCAAAATGCCGCCGCTGATGGCTCCACAGACGTGCCCGCCCCTGGCCATGCCGCCACCAAAGCCGGTGGCCAGCTTCAGTGCCGTTTGGGCGTCCATGCCTACTTTGTCGCACATGGAATAAAGCACCGCTTGGGCACAGTTGTAGCCGGATACGAGTTTCTCTTCTGCTAGATCGCTCCTTGATTTCATAAAAATGTCTTATCCGGTAGGCCCGGAGATCCCGAGGCCTTTGGATTTTCCGCGCGAGAGTTCGATGCGCAGCTTCGCCAGGCGGTCTTCGACCACCTCGTGCGGCTGCTTTTCCGCCAGCTCCAGCGCCGCCTCGGCCCGGCTGCACGCTTCTTCGATCTGGATGTGCTCGCTCTCCTCGGAGGCGAAAAGCGCCAGGACGGTCACCAGCTCCGGCTCCACCTCGACGTACCCGCCCATGACCACCCAGGAAAGGGGGCCCTCGGGCGAGTGGAAGTGGATCACCCCCTCGCCCAGCGTGGCGACCAGCGGCACGTGGCCGGGGTAAATGCCGATCTGCCCCTCGGTGGTGGGAAGTTCCACGAGGGTCCCGTTGCCTTCAAAAAGACTGGCGTCGGGCGTGGCTATTCTGAGGCGTAAAAGGGACATTCGGAACCGTAAACTGCGCATATTAAATCCCACTTCCGCGCCGGAAACGAGTAAACTTTTTCCCATTGCGCTCGCTGGGCTTCCGGGTGACGATCCCCTGGCATGGTTAAAACTTCACTCGAATACCAGGGCGGCCTTCACTGTGTCGCCACCCACGGCCCCTCGGGCAAATCCATCGAAACCGACGCGCCGGTGGACAATCACGGCAAAGGGGAAGCGTTTTCCCCCACCGATCTGGTGGCCGCCGCACTGGGGGCCTGCATGGCGACGATCATGGGCATCTATGCGGAGAGCCACGGGCTCGACCTCACGGGGATGAAGATCGAGGTGAGCAAGGAGATGACCACGACCCCGCCCCGGCGCATCGCCCGGCTAACCACGGAAATCTGGCTCCCGGCGGGGATCGCTCCCAACCCGGCGCTGGAACGGGCGGCCCACACGTGCCCGGTACACCAGAGCCTGCATCCGGAGGTCGAGAAGCCGGTCACCTTCCACTACGCGGCGTAAAAATCCCGCGCGTGACCGCCCGCCACGGGGCCTGCCAGATTTTCCCCTGCGTGCCGGAGCCGACCGGCGCGGGCGCGGGGAGGGCGGAAGGCGAAGCGCTGGGGCTGGGCGAGGGGGCGGCGGGTGAAGACCCCGAAGTCCCCGGCGTGGCGCTTGCGCCGGAGGCCGGAGCCGGGCCTGCGGAAGGCGAGGGCGAGGCCGACGGTGATGGCGAGGCGTTCGGGTGCGGCGGGTTGTATGGGAAAATGATTTTGGGCAACCGCCGGGGCCTCCAGGCGGGCTTGATTAGGCTACCGTCGGAGACGTACTCCAGCAGGTGGCTGATCGGGGTGAGCACTTTCCCCGGCAGGCCTTGGGCGTTGATGCGGGCGAAGAAGTCCATCCGGTCTTCCAGGATGAAGAGCTTGCCCCGGCCCAGGATCGAGAAGCCGCGACCCTCCATGACGAGGTCCTCGGTGCTCACCACGCCGTCGCGCATCTGAAAGGTGCAGGTCCCCTTGCGGGCGACGTTGTAGCCGGTGCCGGGCAGGACTTCGTTGAGGATGCCGGAAAAGGGGCCGAAGATGGGGATGGCAAAGACGTTGCCATCGGCGATGTAGATGTTCCCGGTGCCGTCGATGGCTCGGGCGAGGTCGTGTAGGCCGGAGAAGTTGAACGCGCCGTAGAGTTTCCCCTGCGAGGTGTCGAAGTCGAAGTAGAGCTTGGTGAGGCTCGGAAAATCGATCGCCTCGGTGTAGAGCTCGGCGGTGTAGTCGCCCGCGGTCTTGCGCAAGGAGATATCGGCCTTGCCGCGCAGGTGGCCGCCGAAGAGGAGGGCGTCGAGGTTGTCGATCTTAAGGCGGTCCCCCACGACGCTGACGACGCCGTTGATTTTCGTGGCGGAGAGGTTCTTGCCCAGGAAGGTGTAGTCCATGCCCTGCGGGCTGTCGACCTCGATGCGCAGGCGGTTGCGGTTCCAGTCGTCATGGGCGCAGCCGACCTTGCCGTTGGCCACGAGCGAGGGGGGGCGAGTCTTGAAGCGGTAGGGGGCGAGGTCGTCGGAAAGTTCGCGGTCGAAGATGCGCACAATCTCGGCGGCGTTGATCGTGGTCCGGACGTTTTTGAATTGCAGTTCGTCGGTGTTGAAGTCGTAGGCGACGGCGCCGCTGGCGTTCCCCTCGGCGCGTTCCAGCTTGATGTTGCCGATACTGAGGACGTTCCCCTTGAAGCCGACCTGAGCCGAGACGCTCTTTAAGGGGACGCCGCGCGCCTTGGTCGCGCCGAGCTGGATCTGGCCGGAGACTTCGATGGCCTGCGGGTCGCACTTGGTCCCGAAGCCCTCCATGTGGACGAGCGGCGCGGTGCGAAACTCCCATTCGGTGAGCTTTTCCCGGACCGCGCCGGGCATCAGCGGCAGGAAGACCGCGGGGTTGATCTGGCTATCCAGGTTAAAGCGGAAGTCTCCCGGGACCTGCATGGCGTTCAAGCGGAATTCGCCGTCCTTGTGCCGGATCCGGGCCCCGTGCAGGTACCACTTGAGGTTCTCCTTGGTGAAGTCGGGGCTGTTGAGGGAAAAATCGGCCTCGGCCCCTTCAAAAACGAGCGAGCGGGCGGCGAAGCGCCCCGTGGAGAAGCGCCCGTAGAGGCTCAGCGATGGGGCGTTAAGGAAGCTGCCCGAGGCGTTGATTTCCAGGACGGGCTCGCGGTAGAGGACCAGTTCGTTGACGGCGCTGGTGGGATCGACGGCGTGGATGAGCGTGGGCAGGTCGAGGGTGGAGCGGGCCTGGAGGAAGGCCTCGCCGGTGCCGATCTGGTAGCTGCCGGTGGCTTCGAGGCTCCCGGCGCGGTCGGTGATTTCGCACTGGTCGAGCCGGACGCTCCCTTCGGAAAGCGTGGCGGCGATCCGGACGGACTCGATGGCTTTCTCTCCCTGGAGGGTAAAGGCTCCGGAGGTAAAGAGGCCCTCGACAAAGAGGCTGGAGGGCTTCGCCAGGTCGCCGCTGACGTTCAAGTCGAGCGTGGGGCGGCCCCCGTTGAGGCCGAGGCGCTCAAGGCGGTCTAGGAATTCGCGCAGGCGGTCGAGCGGGTGCGAGTCGGACGGCTCCCGGTTGGGCATCTGGAGCTTCTCGGGGTTCACGAAGCGGCCGGTGAGGCCGATATTGAGGCCGCGCACCCGGGCTTCGGCCCGCTGGATATCGAGGTGATGCGGGGGAAAGAGGATGCGGGCGTTAAGGTGGGAGATGGGAAGCTGCGGCCCGCGAGGTCCGGCGGCGACGTCGAGCGGCAGGGAGACGGTGGCGTTGCGCAGCTCGATGGCGTTAAGGAACGGCTCGTGGTGGACGAGGTTGGAGTAGTTGATGTCGAGGACGACCTCGTTAATGACGGCCATGGCGCGGCCGCCCTCGCGGGAGTCGCGTATCCGCACGTCGCGCGCGACCAAGCCTTGCAGGGGGTTGAGCGTGAGGCGCGAGAAGGTGATGTGGACGCCGCGCTTGGAGAGCTCCTCGGTGAGCGTCCGGCGCCACTTGTGGGAGAAGCCCCGGTGACTCACGTACCAGAGGGCCCAAAAGACGGTCAACATTGCCGCGATCACCGCCACCCAGAAGGTGCGCGTGACGATCTTCCGCAGCAGGGCCCGGCGCTTGCCACGCGCGGGCGAAAGGGCGGGAGAGGGCGGGGTGATCATGAGGATGGAAGGCGAACGCACGATCTTAACCCATTCCGCCGCAAATCTCCAGATTCGGAATCGGAGATTCGCGGGGAAACCGCCGCGCGCCCGGGGCCACGGCGATTACCTGCCGTAGTTGATGTGCAGGTAGGTGTAGTTCTTGAGGCTCCGCTCGTAGGCGGTGAGCAGTTTCATGCCTTCGTTGGGCTTGAGGCGGTCGCTCTTGATGGCGGCATCGACCTGTTTCTTGAACCGGCGGATGAGGTCGGACTGGCTCCACTGGGTCATGGAGAGGACTTCGCCGATGGTGCTTCCCTCGATGGTCTCCTCGATGTAGAAGCCGTCCTCTTCGTCTTCGTCCAAGAAGACGTGGGCTTCGTTGACGCGCCCGAAGAGGTTGTGGAGGTCGCCCATGATGTCCTGGTAGGCGCCCATTAGGAAGAAGCCGATGTAGTAGGGTTCGTCGCCCTTGAGGGTGTGGACGGGGAGGGTTTCCTTGACGTCCTGGAGGTCGATGAATTTGCTCACCTTGCCGTCGGAATCGCACGTGATGTCGACCAGCGTGGCATGGCGGGTCGGCTCCTCGGCAAGGCGGTGGATCGGCATGACGGGGAAGAGCTGCCCGAGGGCCCAGTGGTCAAGCAGGCTCTGGAAGACGGAGAAGTTGCAGACGTACTGGTCGCCCAGGGCGACTTCGAGTTCCTTGACTTCGTCGGGGACGTACTCGACTTCGTCCTGCTCCTCCTGGAAGAGCTTGACGATGCGGGCGGCGATGCGCCAGTAGGATTGCTCGACCTTGGCTTTGCTCTCCAGGTCCATCAAGCCGAAGTTGAACATCGAGAGCGTCTGCTCTTTGATTTCCTGGGCGTCGTGGAGCATTTCTGTCCGGTTGGAGGCGGTCAGATTTTTCTCGATGTCGAGGATGTCGCGAACGAGCTTGTGGTCGTCCTGGCGGGCCTTGGCGTCGTTGCCGTTGTCAAATTTCTCGATGGCTCCGAAGGCTTCGACGATCAGGACGGAGTGGTGCGCCACGAGCGCGCGGCCGCTTTCGCTGATGACGATGGGGTGCGGGACTTCCTCGGAGTCGCACACGTCCATGATGTTGTAGATGACGTCGCGGGCGTATTCCTGGAGGGTGTAGTTGGCGGAGCTGTCAAAGGCGGTGTTCGAGCCGTCGTAATCGACGCCCAGGCCGCCGCCGACGTCGAGGTAGCCGAGGTCGTGGCCGAGCTTGGCGAGCTTGGAGTAGAAGCGGGCGGCCTCGCGCACGGCGCGCTTGATGGTGCCGATGTCGGGCACCTGGGAGCCGACGTGGAAGTGGACGAGCTTAAGGCAATGCGCCAGGCCCTCGGCGCGCAGGGTCTCGCTGGCGCGCACTAAGTCGGCGGTGGAGAGGCCGAACTTGGCGTTTTCGCCGCCGCTGGTGGCCCATTTTCCCGCTCCCTTGGACTGGAGCCGGACGCGCAGACCGATCATCGGCTCGACGCCCATTTCCTTGGAGACTTTCAAAATCTGGAAGAGCTCCTCGAGCTTCTCAACGACCATGATGACGCGGTTGCCGAGCTTGTTGCCGAGGAGCGCGCTGCGGATGAACTGGCAATCTTTGTAGCCGTTGCAGATGACCAGGCTCTCGGGATCGCTGTTGATGGCGAGGGCGGCAAGAAGTTCCGGCTTGCTGCCCGCCTCGATGCCGAGGTGGAAGGGGCGGCCCGCGTCGAAGATCTCCTCAACGACTTCGCGGAGCTGGTTGACCTTGATGGGGAAGACGCCGCGGTAGTTGTTCTTGTAGCCGAACTCGTTGATGGCCGACTGGAAGGCGAGGTTGATCGTCTCGACCCGGTGACGCAGCAAATCCTGGAAACGCAAAACGAGAGGAAATGTAAGGCCCCGGTCGCGCGCATCTTCGATGACCTCCATGATGTCAATGGCGGTCGCCGGATCGGTGGTGGGGAGGATCTCTACGTTTCCGCGCTGGTTGATGGAAAAGTAACCCGTACCCCATCGGTCGATGTTGTAGAGTTCTATGGCTGAGTCGATGTTCCAATCAGGAGGAGTCATGGGCAAGGTGGGAATCCTAGTTTTCTCACGCCGGTTTGCAATGGGTTTTGCATCCTCGTCACAATGATTTTACACGGATGGGCGGTGGGGCAGGTTTTCGATCTCCGTCACGGCGATTGCGTGGAGGGGATGCGCGCGCTGGAAACGGGCTCGGTGGACGTGGCGGTGACGTCGCCGCCGTACAACCTGGGGACCCGGTACGCCCATTTCCGCGATACGGCCCGGCGGGCGGATTTCCTAGAGTGGTCGATGCGCTGGGGGGAGGAGCTGAAAAGGGTGCTGAAGCCGGAGGGCTCTTTTTTCCTCAATATCGGGGCGGCTCCGGCCAATCCGCTGCTGCCGCACCAGTTGGCGCTGGGTTTTAGCGAGCTTTTCGTGCTCCAGAATACGCTCCACTGGGTCAAGTCGATCACGGTGCGCACGGCGGCGGGGGAGCTGGTTTCCGCCGGGCATTTTAAGCCGATTAACTCGCCCCGGTTCATCAGCGACTGCCATGAATACCTTTTTCACTTCACGAAAACCGGGGAGGTCTGCCTGGACCGCCTGGCAGTCGGGGTGCCCTACGCGGATAAATCCAACGTCACTCGCTGGCGGCACACCGGGGGGCGGGACTGCCGGTGCCGGGGGAATACGTGGTTCGTCCCCTACGAAACGATTGAGCACCGGGCCGAGCGCCCCCACCCGGCGACGTTCCCGGTGGAGCTGGCGGAAATGTGCCTGAAACTCCACGGCGTGGGGGGCCAGAGCGTCGTGCTCGACCCGTTCAACGGAATCGGCCATACTGCCCTGGCGGCGATGAAGTGCGGCGCAGGCCGGTTCATCGGGTTCGACATCGACGAGGGCTACCTCGAAGAAGCCCGGGCCCGGCTGAGCGCGGCGGCGGCAAGCGCTTCCACGCCGCGCCAAGACCCTAACCGCCATGCCCAGCCTTCTTTTTAAAAACGCCCGCCTGATTTTCCCTGACCAAGTGGTGCCGCAGGCCGATCTGCGCGTCGTCGACGGGAAGATCGTGGCCGTGGGGCGCGCTCTCCAGCCCGAACCGGGGGACGATGTGCAGCACTTGGGCGAACGCTTTCTCGCACCGGGGTTCATCGATATCCACCTCCACGGGGCGGACGGCCACGACGCCATGGAGGCGACGCCCGAGGCGTTCGAGGCGATCTGCCGCGCCCACGCCCAGGGAGGCACGACGGCGCTGGCGCTCACAACGGTGGCGGCGGAGAACGCGGATCTCCTCAGGGTGCTGAAAACCGCCCGGGCCTACCGCCAGAGCCCACACGACGGGGCGGCGCTGCTGGGCATCCACCTGGAGGGGCCCTATTTTTCACCGGAGAAAATCGGCGCGCACCGCCCGGAGCTGATCCGCGACCCCAAGCCGGAGCTTTACGCGCCGTTGCTGGAATGGGCCGATGTGATTACCCAAGTAACGCTCGCCCCCGAACGGCCCGGGGCGCTGGCGCTCATCTCGGCGCTGCGGGCGCTCGGCATCCGGGTCAGCGGCGGCCATAGCGACGCGTGGGACGAAGAGGCCTGCGCAGCGTTCGCCCATGGGATGGAGGGGGTGACGCACGCTTTCAACGCCATGTCCTCGGCCCGCCGCCGGGGGCCATTCCGCGTGGCGGGGCTCCTGGAGTTCGCGCTGAGCGAACCGGGGATCACCTGCGAGCTGATCGCCGACGGGCGGCACGTTTCGCCGACCTTGATGCGGATGCTCTACCAGGCCAAGGGACCGGGAGGGATCCTCCTCGTCACCGACGCCACGGCCGGAGCCGGGCTGCCGGAGGGGACGCCCTTTCGGCTGGGTGAAATGGAGTGCGTGGTGCGCAATCACGTGGGCCTGACCGCCGATGGCCACGCGCTGGCGGGCAGCACGTCACTGATGAGCCACCTGGTCCAGACGCTCGTGCGCGAGGCGGATATCCCCGTCTGCGAAGCGGTGCGCATGGCGACTTTCAACCCCGCGCAAGCTCTCCACCTCGAAACCAAAGGCCGCCTGGAAGCGGGCGCGGACGCAGACTTGGTAATCCTGGACGACGACCTCGGCGTGCTCGCGACATTCGTGGGCGGGCGGCGGGTTTACCGGAAAAATTAGCCTCCAATTAGCCTCCCAAAAGAAAACGCACGATTCCCTATGATCAAGATCGCCCGGCTCTCCGAAATCCCCGCGAAATCCACCCGCTCGCCGCACGGTAAATACCAGCTTGAACGCCGCTCGGTTTCGCAGGCTTTGGGCGGCACCAAAGACGTCGGCGAATGGGGCGGCGGCCACCCGTTCGACGTGGAGCACTTTACCCTCCCGCCCGGCGCGGCTGGGTTTCCATTCCACGCGCACGCGGCCCAATGGGAAATGTACCTGATCCTCAGCGGCAGCGGCGAAGTGCGCGGCGCGGAAGGCTGCGAGCCCGTCAGCGCCGGGGATCACATCCTATGCGCTCCCGGCGAGCCCCACCAGATCCGCAACACCGGGACCTCCGACCTGACCTACTACGTCATCGCCAACCATCCCCGGGCCGACATCGCCACCTATCCCGACACACCCGGCAAATTCGTGATCAAACCCGGTCTCCAATGCTTCACCATGAACGAAGCCGCCTATTACGAGCCGGAAGAATAGAGCGCGTGCGTTTCCAAAAAACTCCCGCTTGGCGAATCGCCGCGACACGATGATAATGCGCGCGTGCTTAACCCGATCTGGCTTTCTCTTCTGCTCCTGGCCGTCTTTATCGGCGGGTTTTCCGGCAACCTCGGCCCGGTAACCGCCGCCGCTGCCGACAGCGCGAAAAACGCCGTGATGGGCATCGCCCTGCCGCTCGCGGGCTGGTTCGCGCTCTGGCTCGGCATGATGCGGCTGGCGGAGTTGGCGGGATTGGTCAACGTGCTCGCGCGCCTGCTGCGGCCTTTGATGCGGCGGCTTTTCCCGGACGTCCCGGAGGGGCACCCGGCGCTGGGGGCGATGGCGCTCAACATGGCGGCAAACATGCTCGGCCTGGGCAATGCCGCGACGCCCCTGGGCCTCAAGGCGATGAAGCATCTGGAAGGCCTGAACCCCCACCCCGGCCTGGCCAGCAATGCGATGTGTACCTTTTTGGCAATCAACACGGCCTCCATTCAGCTGATCCCGGCGACGGCGATCGGGATTCTGGCGGTGAACGGTTCGACCCGCCCCGCGGCGATTGTCCCGAGCGCGCTCCTGGCAACCCTCTGCGCCTTCACCGCGGGGCTCGTGAGCGTGAAGTTTCTGGAGAAGCTGCCCCGCTTTAAGCTCCCGCCCGTTCCGGCAAACCCCGCCCCGCGAAAAGCGGAGCCGGAAGCCGCCGATGCGCCAACCGAAATTCCGCCGGAGCCGACGCCGGTTTCGCGCGAGGGCCGGTATCTGCTGGCGCTCTATGCGCTTGCGATGGCGGCGATGTTTTTCATTCTCGCCTTCCCCGCGCTGGCCAACGAGGGCTTTGCCACCCTGCACGCGGCGCTACCCCGGGTGATCCCGGCGTTTTCGTTCGAGCCGCTGGGGCCCGAGCTGGCCCGGCTGCACCTGGCGACGCGGCTCCTGAGCGTGGCGGGGCTTTTGGCGCTGCCGTTCGCGTTCACGTTTTTCCCGCTCTACGCCTGGCTGCGCGGGGTTAAGGTCTACGAGGAATTCGTGGAAGGGGCGCGCGAGGGCTTCCAGGTGGCAACGCGGATCATCCCGTTCCTGGTGGCGATCCTGGTGGCGGTGGGGATGTTCCGCAGCGCGGGGGGCATCGGGCTGATTTCCAAGGCGCTCGGGCCGGTGCTGGGCGCGGTCGGCTTCCCGGTGGATCTGCTGCCGATGGTGCTGATCCGGCCCTTGAGCGGCAGCGCGACAACGGGCATTTTCACGGAGATCGTCCACAATTTCGGGGCCGACAGCCTGCAAGCGCTGATGGCCGGAACGATCTTTGGCAGCACGGAGACGACGTTTTACGTGCTGGCGGTCTACTTCGGCTCGGTCGGCATCCGCAAAACGCGCCACGCGGTGCTCGCGGGCCTCACCGCCGATTGCGTGGGCGTCATCGCCTCCATCGCGGTCTGCCGGTGGCTGTTTGCGTAATCAGGGCGCGAGGCGCTCGATCACCCAGGAGCCGTCGGGCTGGGCGGTGTATTCGAAGCGGTCGTGCAGGCGGTTTGAGCCGCCTTGCCAGAATTCGATGGTCTCGGGCTTGACGCGGAAGCCGCCCCAAAAGGAGGGGAGCGGGATTTTCCCCGCGCCGAATTTCTCTTTCAATTTACCCCACTCCATTTCCAGCACGGTGCGCGAGGAAATGGCGTGGCTCTGGCGCGAGGCCCAGGCGGCAAGCTGGCTTTCGCGCGGACGCGACATAAAGTACTTCAGCGATTCCATGGCCGGGATTTTGTCGGCGCGGCCCCGGACGATGACCTGGCGCTCCAGCGGCAGCCACGGGAAGAGAAGCGAGACGTTCGGGTTTTCGCCGAGCTGCTGGGCTTTGCGGCTTTCGAGGTTGGTGAAAAAGACGAACCCGCGCGCGTCGAGGCCTTTCAAAAGCACGGTACGCAGCAGGGGGTGCCCGTCGGCTCCGCAGGTGGCCAGGCTCATGGCGGTGGGCTCGACGACCTTGGCTTCGATCACTTCGTCCAACCAGAAGTTGAACATATCAATGGGGTCGGGCTTGAGGTCCTCGCGCCGCAATTTGCCTTTGCGGTAGTCGGAGCGTACGTCGGCAAGATTCATGGTGCCTTTAGCATACCCGCCCGGGCCCGGCTTCCAAGTGGAAGCGTGAGTCGATGGGAAAAAAAGGGCCTTTTACGGTGAGCTACAGGCTTTTGGCCTTCGGTTGGGCGGGATCGGGGGCCATGGAGCCGGAGGCGGCCGGGCGCGTGGCGCGAATGAGGATGTTCTCGCCGATCCACTCGCCGTCGGAAGTGCCAAACACCTCCGATTTGCTAAACCCTCGCCAATCGGACTGGCGCATGGTGCAAAGGGCGCTCGGGTATTTTTCCATGAACGCGGAGAGACCGTCGAAGTGGATGATCGGCACCGGATGATCAGCCCAGAAGGGCGATTTTTTCCGCGAAAGCACCGATACGCTCTCGCGGGTGTAATAGGCCACGCCGCGCATGCCGAATTTGCCCGAGAGCAGCGGCTCGCCGTCGCGGCGCTCCGCGGCCATTTTCAGGGCCGTGGCGCGGATGGAGACGGTTGCGTCCAGGGTCTCGAAGGAGAAGGAGACGAGGCCGACCAGCAGAACGGCGGTCGCGCAGGCGGTGGCTCCGATCCAGAGCCGGTAACGCCGGAGGCAGAAGGCGACCAGAGCGACGCTCAGCACGACGCCAAAGCCAATGGCAGCGACGGAAAAGCCCCGCGCCATGGGCACGAACGGGACGGCAAAGGGGACCACGGCTTGCAGGGCGGCTGCGCCGAGGACCACGCGCCGTTCGGCGGCGGATTCAAAGCCACGGGCCACGATGGCGTCCAGGGCCGCGCCGATCGCGATGGCCAGCGGGACGAAAAGGTAGAAGCCGTAGGAGGGAAGCTTCGACTGGGCGAGGGTGACGAAAAGCAGGTTCGGCAAAAACCAGCAGGCGCAGAAGAGCGTGGCGGGCGAGGAGCGGAACTTCCAGAAGAGTTTTTTCAGCCCCAGGAGCGCGGCGGGCAGCCACGGGATGGAGCCGATCAAGAGCACGCCGGGGTAGTACCAGAAATGATTATTGGAGGGGTGCTCGGCGCGGACGAAACGGAGGATGTTATCGCGGTAGAAGAATTCCTCGATAAAGCGCGACCAGTGCTGCTCCAACATCAGGCCATACCAGGGCCCGACGATGAGGAGGTGCAGCCCGGCCCCGATCCAGAAGCCCCGGCCCCGGAAGACCCACGGGCGCTTGCCCAGCCAGGTGAAGCAGAGCGCGGAAAAGAGCGGGACGAGCGTGCCGATGGGCCCCTTGGTCAGTACGGCCAGGCCGGTAAAGACGAAGTGCAGGATGACCCAGCGATCCCGGCGCGCCGGTTCCTCCAGCGCTCGCCAGTAACAGTAGAGCGCGGCGGTGATGAAGACGGCCAGCGGGATATCCGTAAGCATGAGCCGCCCCATGAGGCAGAGCTCCACCCCACCGGCCATGAAGGCCCCGGCAATGAGGGCGGCGCGGGCGTTGAAAAGGCGGCGGGCAAAGGCGTAGGTGAGAAAGACCAGCACGGTGGCGGCCACGGCGGCGGAGAAGCGGCCAGCCCACTCGGATTCGCCAAAGGCCCGGAAGGAGGCGGCGACGGTCCAGTAGTAGAGGATCGGTTTCTCAAACTGCGGCGCGCCGAAAATCTGCGGCGTCATCCAGTCGTTGGATTGCACCATTTCGCGGGCGGTGAGGGCGTAAAAGGGCTCGTCGGGATCAATCAACCCCATCTTTCCGAGGTTCCACCAGAAGGCGAAGTAAGAAAGTAAGAGGAGGATCAGTACGTCGCGAAACGTCGAACGGCGGATTTCAGATAACTGGATCAAAGCAATAACGGGTCCTTGCCACGCGGGATGCGGAGCGGTCCGGGCAATATTACGTGGGGGAACCTATTAGGCGAGGGGATTTTTGGCCCTGAATTACCTAGGTATAAAGCCTCCACATTGGCCCCGCGGATTCCCTGCCCCTCCGCGCGCCCGCCCAAAAAAATCAGGCAAGGGGGATCTGCTGTCGGGGGCCGAGGAATTTCGGCTGGGTGTGGAGGACGTAGAGATCGAGCACGGCTTTGACCCGCGCGAAGGTTTCGCGAACTTTCGTTTTGACCCCGCGGCGCAGGCCAACATCCCGGGCGCAGAAGGCAATGGCGTCGAGGCCGTAATAGTGCGCGATGAAGAGCGCCCGCTCGTCGTGGAAGCGCTGGGAAATGACGGTGAAACGCGAGAGGCCAAAGACTTCCCGGGCGCGAACGACGGAGTCGAGCGTGCGGAACCCGGCGTAGTCAAGGGTGATGGCGCTGGCGGGGACGCCTTGCGCGAGGAGGGCCGTGCGCATGAGGGTGGGCTCGTCGTAGCCGCGCGTGCCGTTGTCGCCGCTGACGAGGAGGTGGCGCACTTTGCCCGCCCGGTAGAGGGCGACGGCAGCGTCGATCCGGTAGTCGAAGAACGGGTTGCGCTGGCCGTTGCGCCGGAGGTTGGTGGTCCCCAGGAGCAAGCCGACTTCCCGCTCGGGAACCTGGTCCACCCGCGTGTAAAGCTTCCCGTTGCCAGCGTTTTCCACGAGCCAGCCGCATCCGGCGGTTCCCGCGGCAAGCGCAAGAACTACTACTCCAGCAACGGCAAATCGGGATTTCTTCATCGGGAAGGTATTTATCAGGAACTCAGGAACTCAGGAATAATACAAGAGATTTGACGCTATGGGCGGGTTTTTGGGAGAATATTGCCTTACATTTTAAATTGAATCTGCGCAGGCAGAGAGATTGGTGTCCTTAAACCTCACGAATTTACACATCCAATCACCACTGACTGCACCGAAGAATCGGTGCGGTCCGGTCGTGTATTGGATGTGGGTCTCGTGAGGACCTAAGGACACATACGGCTTGGGCCGCACCCTCTTTTTTGTCTGTGCCTTTCAGGCTATGAACACAAAAGAGAACGGATTTTCGGACGATCGCAAAACCTATTACCTCCCGGCGTCCCACGCCCAACACATCCGCCGCTACCGGCAGTGCAGCCCGCCCGGCGACGAGCTCCTGGGCATCGAGGCGTTTGATTACCTCGTCATCTCGGTGTTGCAAATCACCGGTTTTGCCTCTCCGGAGGTGGAGATCCAGGCCGTCCATGTGGACGCGACGTTTCCTCTCGGCGTCACGGTGGAAAACACCCCCGGTTTGTTTGCCGAAGCAGAATATCCTCTGCGGCTTGGCTATGGCGCGTCGCTCACGCTGCTGCTCGACACTCCCACGACGTCCAAACGCTTCAGGCAATTCTGCTACTCAGGCAAGCCTCAAAAGGTGGTCGTTACCACCAATGCCGGGCTCATGGTCTTTGAAGCGGTGTAGGTATTTAGGGAGTGCCCAAGACCCTCTCGTGCCCAAATCGCGGCCAGCCCTCTCGGCACTCTCGTTCCCAAATGGAGTTTGGGAACGAGGAAACGAGGAAAAAACTTGCGTTACGAATCTGGAGATTCGTAACGAGGGTGCTGCTAAAAACCCGGGCTGCGGTTCTGCCTTACGCTTTCGCGATCATCCCGCTCTGGCGGGCGTAGTTAAAGAGGCCGCCCGCGTCGATGACGGGCCGGACGTCGCCCAGCGGCTTGAGCTCGTAGGTCTTGCCGTTGACGGTGAGCGTGTTGGCGTCCAGGTCGAGGGTGGCCTCGTCGCCGGTCTTGATTTCGTCGCAGATGCGCACGGGGGTATCAACCGGGTATAGCTCGCCGGTGGCAACCGAGTTGCGGAAGAAAATCCGGGCGAAGGACTCGGCGACAACCGCTTCGACGCCCGCCGCGCCGAGGGCGATGGGGGCGTGCTCGCGGGAGGAGCCGCAGCCGAAGTTGCGCCCCGCGACGATGATCCCATACGGGGTCTTCGTCTGGCCTTCGGGCACGAATTTGATCGGGTTGACGTCGTCCGGGAGACCGGCCAGGGCGTAGCTGCCGAGCTTCTCGTACTCTTCCTTGATGGTCGGGATGAGGTTGAGGTACTGGGCCGGGATGATCTGGTCGGTGTCGATGTTGTCCGCAACGACGAAAACTTTGCTGGTAATGGTCTTGGCCATGGTAAGGGTCTCCTTAAATTAGGATTAGCAGATGAACTCGCGCGGGTCGGTGATCTTGCCGGTGAGCGCGGAGGCGGCCACGGTGTAGGGGCTGGCGAGGAAGACTTGCGATTCCTTGTGACCCATGCGGCCGGGGAAGTTGCGGTTGGTGGCGCTGATGCACTTGATGCCCGCTTTGTTGACGCGGCCAAAGGTGTCAACGGGGCCGCCCAGGCAGGCGGCGCAGCCCGGGTTCTCGGTCATGCGAACGCCGGCGTCCACGAGGATGTTCCAGACGGACTTGCCTTCCCACTTGGTGGCTTTCAGTTCGTCGAGGACGAGGGTGGTGCTCGGCACGCCGAAGGTGTCGATCTTGACGGTCTTGCCCTTGACGACTTCGGCAAAGGCGAGGAAGTCGGAGGTTTTGCCGCCGGTGCACGAGCCGATGTAGGCGCGGTCGAGGGCGATGTGGCCCAGCTCCTTGGCGAGCTTGCGCTGGCCGGGGTCGGGGTGGCAGGCGACGGTCGGCTCCAGTTTGGAGAGGTCGAAGGCCTTGTCGTAGAAAAGTTGCTGGTCGGCGTCGGGCTCGACGGGCTCAAACGTGCTCTTGGTGCCGTTCTCCGCCACGCGGGCGTTGACGTAGTCGAGCGTCTTTTGGTCGCAGGTGAAGATGCCGTTCTTTCCGCCCGCTTCGATGGCCATGTTGGTGATGGTCATGCGGTCGTCCATGGAGAGGGAGCCCACGCCCGGGCCCTCGAACTGCATGGCGCGGTAGGTGGCGCCGTCGAAGCCGATTTCGCCGATCAGGTGCAGGATGACGTCCTTGCCCGAGACGCCCTTGGGAAGCTCGCCTTCCAGGAAGAAGCGCATGGTCTCGGGGACTTTAATGAGCAGCTTGCCGGTGCCCATGATGAAGCCTGCGTCGGTGTTGCCGATGCCGGTAGCGAACTGGTTGAAGGCGCCGGACTGGCAGGTGTGCGAATCGGTGCCGAAGAGGACTTCGCCGGGGCGGTTGTGGCCGCGCTGGGCGAGGGTGGAGTGGCACACGCCGCTGTAGTGCTTGCCAAACTGGCGGGTGAAGTCGCCCTTGACGGTGTCGAACTTCCACTGGCCCTTCGGGTCGTCGATGATGTCGTAGAAGTACTCGATGCCCTGTTCGTTGACGAAGTCACGCAGGATGTCGACGTTGCGGTTACACATCCCGTCGGCGGTGAAAATGTAGTGGTCGGGGATGATGACGACTTTTTTGCGGTCCCAAACTTTGGCGTTTTGGCCAAATTCGCGCTTGAACACGCCAATGGTTCCCGGGCCGCAAACGTCGTGAGTCATCAAGACATCGACGTTGACCCAAACGTTATCTCCAGGGCGCACCCACGGTTTTCCGCTCGCGCGGGCAAGGATCTTCTCGGTCAAAGTCATAGTCCGCCAAGCTTAGGGCAAACCCTCTCGGGCGGCAACGGATTTTCAAACAATGACTCAGGGAGCGGCGCGGCCGTTATCGGATTTGGGCAATTCCGGAAAAGCGCGACGGCTCTTGTTTTCTGCTTTCCCGGTGATTCCGCTTCCGTGGTTTTCAATAACTGGCATTACCTAAAATGCATCACCAAGAGCGCCGGTCGCTTTTTTTGCTAAAGCAGGGATCCGGTTGGGGCAATTCCCTGGGAGAGATGTAACTCAATTGTCACTTCTGCGCCGCCAAACCTGCACAGAAGGCCCCTACCGTCCCCGGCAAAAATACGTATGAAACCTCTCCATTCCATTTTGGCCACTGGGCTGGCGCTCACGTTCGCTCTGGCGTTCGCGCCCCGGGTGGACGCCAGCAGCTTTACGATCAGCAGCGCCTCGACCACCGCCCAGACGCTCTCGGCCTCGCAGACCGGCACGGTAACAGCCGCCGGTTCGCTGAGCGTCAACGGCTCGACGGTCGCCGTGACGATCAGCGGCAACAACGCCACCCTCACCAACAGCGGCACGATGAACCAGACGGGCACCGGCCGCCTGATCCGCGACAACACCGGCGTCACGGCCCTCGTGGTAACCAATAACGCCAGCGCGCTGATGCAAACGGCGGACGCGGATGTCATCCAGATGAACAAATCGGCCGCCAGCGTCACGTTCAATAACTACGGCACGCTGACCTCCCTCAATGCCTCCAAGGGCGGCGCGCAGGCCATCGACTTCAACGCCATCCTCTCCGGCAGCAACATCGTCAACAACTACGCGGGCGGCGTGATCCAGGCCCGGGACGCCGACGCCGTGCGCCCCGGCGTCAACGGGGCCGTCAATAACTACGGTACGATCCTGGCCACGGCGACGACCGACACGAGCTCCGACGGCATCGACGCCCAGGCCAATACGGGCGTCACCATCTCCAATTACGCCACCGGCTCCATCACGGGTGCGCGCCACGGCATCACGGGCGGCATCGCCTCGGGCACGAACTCCTCGGGCTTGAGCGCGTACACGATGACCATCACTAACGCGGGCACGATCACCGGCAACAACGGCTCGGGCATCAACGTCGACGGCTACAACGCCAACGAGGTCGTGACGATCAACAACTCCGGCACCATCACCGGCAGCGGCGGCACCGGCGACGGCGACGGCATCGACGTGGACGGCGTGGTTCACATTACCAACTCAGGCGTCATCCGCTCGCTCAACTCCTACAGCGCCACGGGGACGGCCCAGAGCGAGGGGATCACGGTGGGAGGCGGCAGCATCGTCAACACCGGCACGATCTCCGGCGAGGTGGCTTCGGGCAATACCACGGCCGTCGGGCGCGGCATCACCTTCGCAGGCGTGGATACGACCGGCACCGCCGAGCCGATCTACGCCGCCAGCTCCGTTGAAAACAGCGGCTTGATCAAGGGGCAGAACGACTCCGCCATCGCCGTGGACGGCGGGGCCAGCGGCTTCACCGTGACCATCACCAACCACGCGGGCGGCGTGATCGAAGGCGGCGGCACGAGCGCGGCGATCCGCACCGGCGCGGATAACGACACGATCAACAACGCGGGCACGATCCGCGCCAACGGCACCGGCAAAGCCATCGACATGGGCGCGGGCAATAACACGCTCAACATCACCGGCGGCGCGGCTTCCGTCATCGGCGACATCAGCGGCGGCACGGGCGGGACGAACACGCTCTCGATCACGCCCGGGGCGGGGAATAAATTCAGCTATACCGGGGCAATCTCGAATTTCGCCAACGTGCAGATCAACGCGGGCATCGTGACGTTCTCTGGCTCCAGCATCTACTCCGGCTCCACGACCATCGCCTCGGGCGGCAAGCTCGTGGTGGCCAACACGGCGGGCAGCGCGACCGGCACGGGCACGGTTCACGTCCAGAATGGCGGCACGCTGGCGGGCGCGGGTGGGGTTGGCGGGAATGTCATTGTGGATGCGGGCGGCGCGATCGCAGCGGGCAACGGCGGCGGCACGCTGGCCATCGCCGGGAACCTGCAAATCGCAGGCGGCTCGACGCTGGCCTTTGAGCTTGGCTCGGACCTCGCCACCTCGGATTTGCTCGCGGTCTCGGGCGGGCTCACCTATTCGGGCTCGGGGGTCATCACGCTAAGCCTGAGCGGCACCGCAGCCGCGGGGACTTATACGCTCATTACGTTCTCCAGCTCGAACCTTTCCGCCAGCGACTTCCAGGTTGAATCAGCCGACGGGACCGAAGCCACGGTGATCGTCAGCGATACCTCCGTGACGGTGCAAGTGGTTCCCGAGCCCTCCACCTGGGCGATCCTGGGGCTCGGCGGCGGCATCGCTCTCGGCTGGGCGCGCTTGCGGCGGCGGCAGGGGCGCAAAATCGCGGTCTGCTAAATGCGGCCTGATAGATGCCACGTTCAGAGTTTGGGTGTATAGTTCCCATACCTTGCAAAAAGGTGGAAACCCCTCCCCTGCGTCTCGCGGGGTTTCGCGGAAGCAATCAACCCAGTTCAATGGATATGAAAAGAACGCTGATCGTTACGGTATTGGGCGCTTTGACGGCGCTCCCGGTGCTCGCCGAGGGGACGGCACCGCAAACAGCCACGCCACCGGCGGGCATTCAACAATGGCAAGCTCGCAAAGCGGCCATGCAAGAAGTCTGGCAATCGCTGACCCCGGAGGAGCGCCAGAAACTGAAAACCGCCCGGGAAACGGCCAAGAGCGATCCGGTCGTGGCCGAGGCGAAGAAAAAACTGATGGAAGACCGCAAGAACTACCACCAGGCACTCAGCTCGGCGATGATCAAGACTGATCCGTCGCTGGCGCCGGTCCTTGAGAAGTTCAAGGAGGCGAAGGCTAAAACGCACCACAAGAAGTAGAACGAGCGCTCTTTAGAACGCTAATTGCAGTAGGTCCGAGGGGCCGGGGGGGAAAATCCTCCGGTCCTTCTGTGTTGACCTGACGCAGTGGCCTTACGCCGCGGGGAAAAGCCGGGCGTATTCGTCCAATAAATAGCGGTCGGTCATCCCCGCGAGGTAGTCGCAGACGGCCCGGTGCAGGCCGTCGCACTCAACGCGGGCCGAGGTGATGGAGCCAAGGAGATGGGGCTTGGCCAGGTAGGCCTCGAAGACCCGGCCAAGCATTTCGCAGGCTCGGCCGTTCATCTGGGCCACGTCGGGGTGGTGGTAGAGATGGGCGTAAAGGAAGGTGCGCAACTGCTGGTTGGCGCGGGCCAGGCCCTCGCTGTAGCTGACTAGCGGATGAGGCTGGCGGCGAACTTCCTCCACGGAGCTGACGCCCGAGGCACGGATGGCGGCGTCGGTGGTGGTCACAACGTCCTCGACTTCCCGGTCGATGATGCACCGGATGACGTAGGCATTGAGTTCGCGCCCCTCGATCTCGGGGAAGCGGCGCTTGACGTCGTCGTGGGACTCGCGCCAGACGTCCAGTTCGCCGAGCTGGGCGGGGTGGATCAGGTGGCAGTCGAGGCCGTCGTCCAGGTCGTGGCTGTAGTAGGCGATTTCGTCGGCGAGGTTGGCCACCTGGGCTTCGAGCGACGGGTTCAGGTAGCAGAGGGCGTGGCTGCCGGGGGGCGGGAGGTAGATTTCGCGGTGTTTTTGCAGACCTTCGAGGAGCTCGAAGGTGAGGTTGAGGCCTTCGAAGTGGGGGTATTTTTTTTCGATCAGCTCAACGAGGCGCAGGCTCTGTTCGTTGTGGTCGAAGCCGCCATGGGCGCGCATCAAGCCATCAAGCGCCTCCTCTCCGGCGTGGCCGAAGGGGGCGTGGCCGAGGTCGTGGGCGAGCGCGATGGCCTCGGCGAGGTCCTCATTGAGCCCCAGGGCGCGGGCGATGCAGCGCGTGATGGAGACGACCTCCATGGTGTGGGTGAGCCGGGTGCGAAGGTGGTCGCCGGTGCCGTTCAGGAAGACCTGCGTTTTGTACTCCAGGCGGCGGAAGGCGCGGGAGTGGATGATGCGGGCGTAGTCGCGCTGGTACTCGGTGCGCAGCGGGTGGGGCGGCTCGGGGTGGCGGCGTCCGGCGGACTGGCCAGAGCGCTGGGCGTAGGGGGCGAGCGTGGCGGCTTCCTGGGCGATGGTGGCTTCGCGGGTGCGGATCATGGCTCGTGGTCGCCGCCCAGGATGCGGCGCTTGAGTTCCTGGCGAGCGCGGATGCCCTCGGCGCGGACACTAAGGGCGTCGTAGAGGGCCAGCAGCGCGGAGGTGAGGGTGAGCCAGAGGCAGGCGCCCCAGTAGAGGAGGAAGAGGATTGGGTGCTGGGAGAGCCAGGCATCGAGCAGCACAGCTCCCACGCCGAGCCATGCGAGCGCGGCCACGACGATCCAAAAGAGGACCTGGCGGCGCATCGTGCGGTCGTTCAAGATGCCTTTGGTGATGAGGATGATCCAGGCGGTCTGGTTCATTGCGAAGAACTTAAACGCAAAACGGCGCAAAAGGCACAAAAAATTCGTTCGGGCGGACGCCGCGCGTTGTCGCTCTCGTTCCCGAGTTGAACTCTCGGGAACGAGGCCGCTGGTCGCTTGTTTTTTTACTTCCCGCGCGAGACGCTCTCGTAGACTTTCTCGTACTTCTCGGCGGCGGCGGGCCAGGAGAAGTCCGAGGCCATCGCCCGGCGCATGACTTCCTGCCACTTGGCCGGTTGGGCAAAGACGGCTTTCGTCCGGCGGATGGCGTCCCAGAGGGCGGCCGGGGTCTCGTCGAAGAAGACGAAGCCGTTGCCGGTCGCTTCGGTCGGGTCGTAGTCCTGGATGATCTGGTGGAGGCCGCCGGTGATCCGGGCGACGGGAAGCGTGCCGTATTTGAGGGTGTACATGGCCGTCTGGCCGCACGGTTCGAAGTGCGAGGGGATGAACATGACGTCGGCCCCGGCGTCGATGCGGTGGGCCAGGGCGTCGTCGAAGCCTTTCCGGAAGACGAATTTGCCAGGGTATTTCCGCGCGGCGATCATCAGCTCGCGCTCGTACTCTTCCTCCCCTTCGCCCAGGATGGCCAGGCGGACGTCGTCGGAAAGCAGGCGGTCCAGGAGGGGGATCAGGAGGTCGAGGCCTTTTTGCTGGGCCAGGCGGCTGATCATGGCAAAAACGGGCCCGGTGGGAGCGGCGTTGAGGCCCAGTTCCTCCAGCAGCGCTTTGCGGCAGCAGGCTTTGCCCGCGAGGTTGGCGGGGGTGTAGGCGGAGGGAATGGTTTTGTCGATGGCGGGGTTCCAGATGTCGTAATCCGCGCCGTTGAGGATGCCGACGAGCTTGTGGGCCTGGGCCCGCAGGATGCCGTCCAGGCCGCAGCCAGCCTCGGGGGTCTGGATGTCGCGGCAGTAGCGCTCGCTCACCGTGGTGACTTTGTCGGCGAAGACGATGCCGCCTTTGAGGAAGTTGAGCCGCCCGTGGAATTCCAGGCCGTTCTGGCTGAAGTAGTGGCCGGGCAGGTTGGTGAGGCCGAAGTCGACGCCCCAGAAGCTCCCCTGGTAGGCGAGGTTGTGGATGGTCAAGACGGTGCCGAAGGGGAGGCCGCGCTCTTTGACAAAGGCGGGGACGAGGGCCGACTGCCAGTCGTGGGCGTGGAGGATATCCGGGGCGGGGTCCATGTGGCGGGCGAGCTCGACGACGGCGCGGGAAAAGTAGATGAACCGCTCGGCGTTGTCGTCATAGGAGCGACCCTCGGAGCCGTAGATGCCGCTGCGGTCGAAGTACTCGTCGCGGCGCACCAGGAAGACCTGGACGCCGGTGGGGGCGGTGCACTCGAAAATTTCGGCGTCAAGGCGCTTGCTGCCGACGTTGACTTTGACGTCCACGCCGGTGCTTTTCAGGGCGAGCGCCTTGTTTTCGCGGATGCTCCGGTAGAGCGGCAGGACCACGCTGACTTCGTGACCCCGCTTCAAAAGCTCCGCCGAAAGCGCCTCGATCACGTCGCCCAGGCCGCCTGTACGCGCCAAGGGCGCCATTTCCGTGCTCGCCATCAATATCTTCATGCCGAGTTTTATAAACGAGAGGTTCCTTCGCGCGATAGAAAAAAGAAGCCGCGCGATGGACATAAGGCAATCCATTGCGCGGCGGTGGGGATTTTTTTCCGGAAATCCTAGAAACTCAGCTGGAAGCCGCCGATGACGGCGTTGGCGACCATGTTAAAGGCAGCGTGCCGATCGGCAAAACCACGATAAACACATTATTTAATGGAAACGCTATGAGGAAACAGTTTATCAGCACCGCTCTCTGAACGAAAAGAGGGCTCTTGATTCGCGAATTCCCCCCGCCAAAAAAGCCAGAGAAAAGGCTCTTGCCATGCGAGATTTGACCCCCTAGAGTTCAAAAATCCTGTGATGAGGTAAACATGACCCTGGGGCATCTATTATCCGTTGATCAAATTATACCAGAGATGAAGGCGACCGAGCGATGGTCCGCCATCGTCGAATTGGTGGAAATGCTGGTGAAGCTGGGAAAAATCAAAGCCGCCGACCAGGAAAGCGTGCTGGCGGCGCTCCGGGCGCGCGAGGAGACCATGAGCACCGGTATCGGCTTCGGCATTGCCATTCCCCATGCCTCTTCCGACCGCGTGGGCGAGGTGGTCGCCGCTTTTGGCCGCTCCAGCAGCGGGATCGAGTTCGATTCCCTCGACGGCCTGCCGGTGAAGTTCATCGTGCTCTTCATCGTACCGAAGGACCAGTTCCAGACCCACCTCCGCACCCTGGCCGCCATTGCCAAGTTCCTGAATGACCGCTCGGTTCGCGACCACCTGGCGACCGCGGCTAATCCCCAGGAGATTCTGTCCATTTTCGAGGCCTCCTCGCCCATGAAGTAAGGCTTGGCCCGTACCTAAACTACCAGACGCCATTGGGCGGACACCGCGCGCGGGGTTCGCCTTTTTTTTGCCCGCGCGCGAGGGCCTGGGGACAAATGGCCTTCCCCCCACCCCCCGGAGTGAGTTAAGCTCGGGGTTTTCTCGTATGACGACGATCCAGACTCTCCTCGAATCCCGGCTTTCCGAAGCGTTGGGGGCCCCGGCCCAGGTCTCCGCCACGGCGGACGCCCGCTTTGGCGATTACCAGACCAATGTGGCGATGGTCCAGGCCAAGGCCCAGCGCGCCAATCCCCGCAAGATCGCGGCCGAGCTGATCGAGCGCATCAACGTGGCCGACTTCTGCGAGCCGCTCGAAATCGCCGGGGCGGGATTCATCAATTTCCGCCTGAAACCGGAGTTCGTAGCGCAGCGGACCCTCGCGCTCCTCGGCGACGCCCAACTCGGCGTGCCCAAGGCCGAAAAGCCGCAGAAGATCGTCATCGACTTCAGCTCGCCCAACGTCGCCAAGCCGATGCACGTGGGCCACATCCGCTCGACCATTCTGGGCGATACGCTGGCCCGCATCGCGCGCTTCCTGGGCCACGAGGTCATTACAGACAACCACGTGGGGGACTGGGGAACGCAGTTCGGCAAGGTGATCTACGGCTGGAAGCACTTCCGCGACGATGCGGCGCTGGAGGCCGACCCGATCCACGAACTGGTGCGCCTCTATAAAGAGGCCAACGCCCTCTGCGACTCGAACCCGGCCATCCTGGCAGAGTGCCGCGAGGAGCTGGTGAAGCTCCAGGCGGGCGACCCGGAGAATCTCGGCATCTGGAAAAACACAGTGGCCCTCTCCTGGAAGGAATTCGAGGCGATGTACAACCTCCTTGATATCCGCTTCGACGAGCACCTGGGGGAGAGCTTCTACAACGACGACCTGGGGCCCCTGGTGGACCGCCTGCTTTCCTCCGGCATCGCCGAGGTGAGCGAGGGGGCCGTCTGTATTTTCTTCCGCGACCTCCCGGCCCTGGCCGATAAACCGGCGCTGATCCGCAAGAGCGACGGCGGGTTCCTCTATGCCACGACCGACCTGGCCACCATCGAGTACCGCATCAAGCGCTGGCACGCCGACGCCATCTGGTACGTGGTCGGCGCGCCCCAGGCGCTTCATTTCGAGCAGATTTTCGCCGCCACCCGGCGCATCGGCCTGGAGGCCAACCTGAAGCACATTCCCTTCGGCAGCATCCTGGGCGAGGACCGCAAGCTCATGAAGACCCGCTCGGGGGAAAACGTCGGCCTGCGCGACGTGCTGGAGGAAGCCCGCACCCGGGCGCTGAAAATCGTCGCGGAAAAGAACCCCGGCCTGCCCGAGGCGGAGCAGCAGGAGATCGCCCGCGTGATTGGCATCGGCGCGGTGAAGTATGCCGAGCTCTCGCAGTTCCGCATGAGCGACTACGTTTTCTCCTGGGACAAGATGCTCTCCTTCCAGGGCAACACGGCCCCGTATCTGCAAAACGCCTACGTGCGCATTCAGTCGATTTTCCGCAAGCTGGAGGGTAAGTTCACGCCCCCCTCGGCGCTGACGCTCTCCGAGCCCGCCGAATGGGCCCTGGCCAAGAAGCTCCTCGCCTTCGGGGAGACGGTGCCAGAGACGCTGGGCGACTTCCGCCCGAACCTGCTGGCCAACTACCTCTTTGAACTGGCCAATACGTTCCACAGCTTCTACGAGGCCTGCCCCGTGCTCAAGAGCGAGGGGGCGGTGAGGGAATCGCGCCTCGCCCTGTGCGAATTGACCGCCCGCGTGCTGCGCTCCGGGCTCGGGCTGCTGGGCATCGAGACCACGGAGCGGATGTAGCTTGCCTTATTCCGCTAAATCCGCAGAGTGGCACCCCTCATCATGAGACCCAATATTACCCTGATTACCGCGTTGGCAGGTGCTTGCCTCTCAGCCGGTTGCGTTGTCGAACCGCTTCCTCCCCCACCCAACGGCCCCATTTATCGTGGCGGCTATGTAGAGGCCGCCCCGTATCCTCCGGACGAGATTTTTGTTCCCGAGATTGTCATCATTGAAAGGGGCATCCGCCACGACCGGTATTTCTATCAACGCCATCCCGAGATCTATCGCCGGGACCGGATGATGTATCCGGACCGCTTCCGCATGCCGCCGCCGCACCACCGGGGGGATTTCCGCCCGGATCACCGCCCGGACTATCACCACCCGAATTTCCAACGGCCTGAAGTTCAGCGCCCCGGCAACCAACGGCCTGAGTTTCAGCGCCCCGGCAACCAACAGCCCGAGTTTCAGCGCCCTGGCGGCCAACGGCCCGAGTTTCAGCGCCCTGGCGGCCAACGGCCTGAGTTTCAGCGCCCTGGCGGCCAACAGCCAGGAGCCCAGCGCCCGGGAGCCCAGCAGCCGACGAATAACCAGCAGCCGGTCGATCACCGCAAAGATGATCCCCGCAAGAAAAAGCCTCTCCCGGGACAACCCGATGGCCAGGTACATCCCTAGCTTCCGGGGTTAACTCAACCTTTAAAAAAAACAGCGCGCGCTTGGGTTACACCGGGCGCGCGCTTTTTTGTTCCTCAAGCCAGAGCCAGGCCAGCGCCGCCAGCAGAACGAGATCGCGAAAGAGCGCGACGCCGATCTGCCCGACCGACCCGCTCGGGCCGAAGCATCCGCATTCGATATCCAGCCCCCTCGCCCAGGCGCTCACCAGGGCGACGATAAAGACCACGGTGAGGGCCGCCAGCAGGGCGATCGAGCCGGTGTAAAAACGCCGCACCACCAGGCCCGCTCCGCATAAAATCTCTAGCCACGGGAGGTAAAGCGCCAGCAGCGACGCCGCCGGGCCGGATAGAATCCGGTAGCCCTCAACGGCTTGCACAAAGGCCACCGGGTCCACGACCTTGAGCACGCCCGCGACGATGAAGAGCCAGCCGATGACCCAGCGCAACAACAGGCGGCCCCACGGCTTCAGCGCGTTTTCCATGTGTTCCAGCCTCCCTGCAAGATCCCGACGGTGCCGAGATTAAAGTCCCGCAGCCGAGAGGCCACCTCGTGGCTGTCGGCCTGCGCCGGAGAGGCGCAATAGACGACAACGGCACGCCCGGGCTCCCATTTTTCGAGCAGCACCGGGAGGGCCGCGTCCCACTCCGCCACGTTGAGCAGCAGCGCGCCCGGGATGTGCTCGGCCTCGTAGTCCGCCCTCGGCCGGGCGTCGATCCAGAGCGGCTTCTCGCGCAAGGCCTCTTCCAAAGTGATTTCCTGCGGCTCCGGCTCGGGCTTTTGCGGCAGACCACCCCGCAGCCATGCGGTGATCCCCGCGCCGCAAGCGGCCAGGGCCACGAGCGCCACGGCCTGGCAGGCAGCCCGCCGAAGCGCCTCTCTACTTAACCTGAGCATAGGCCTGGAAGTCCTTGTTCTCTCCCGAGCGCGTGACGCCCTGGAGCTTGAGAACGGCCGTTTGCTTTTCCCCGGTGGCGGAGGGGGCTACGCTCAGCTGGTATTCCGCCCCTTCCTTGACCGTCGAGACCTTGGCGGTGAACAGCGGGTTGTTAGAGGAGACACCGACAATTTTAAGCCCCGCTTCCGAAGGCACCCGGACGCGGATCGTTTTCGGCCGGGGCTCTTCGCCGGTGCGCCAGAAGACGAGCGGCGGATCGAGCTGGACGGCGTCGCCAATGCGGGCAACGAGGGTCAGCGTGACGGGCTCGGGTTCGCCCTTGATTTTCACCGCAATGGCCTTGGCCTGGGTCCCCTTGCGCGAGCCGGGGGTGAATATGGCGTCGATCTGCCCTTTTTCGCCGGGCTGGTAGACTTTCTTATCGAGCGCGGCGGTGGTGCAGCCGCAGCCGGGCTTGACGGAGTCGATCACCACCGGCTGTTTCGAGACGTTGGTGAAGCCAAACTCCGCCCGGACGGTTTTTTCTCCCGGGACGCCCTGGGCCTCGACCGTTTTGCGGTCCCATTTCAGCGCCGAATCTGCGTTTACCCAACCGGTCAGGGCGGCCGTGATGATCAAAAAGGGAATGAGCCTCATACTCCCTGAATCGCGGGCCGGTCGTCGGTCTGGTGGGTGCTTCTGGGGATTCTGGGGATTCTGGGAGGCGTAGGGGCATCTCCTACCAGCGCCGCTCTTCCCGCCGGAATTGGGCGGGCCCGCGCCGGGTGTAGCGCAGGAAGACCCGGCTGAAATGGTGCCGGTTGGCGAACCCGGTGGCCTCGGCGATTTCCTCAATGGAGGCGTCTGACAAGAGCAGCAGGCGGCACGCCTCGCGAATCCGCCGCCGGGCAACGTACCGGGCGGGCGTGGCGCCGGTCCATTCCTTGAACCAGCGGATGAATCCCTCCAGGCTCATGGCTGCCTGGGAGGCAAGGAGGGCGTTGGAGAGGTCGCCCGGCAGGGAACGCTCGATGCGCTCCAGCACGGCTCCCAGCGCGGGGGGGAAGCCCGGGCCCGGGCCGGGCATTTCCGCCGCCCAGGCGTGGAGCAGGCTTAGGGTAAGCTGGTAGAGGCGCCATTTTCCCTCGGGCGGCGGCACGGCTTCGGCCAGGCATTCGCGCAAGGCGGCAAGATTGGCCCCCATCGGGCCGGTGAGCGGGACGCGGCGAACCTCGTGGGCCAGGCCCATTACCAGCGGCGGCGAAAAGTGGACCCACAGATGCGGCACCCCGGAGGCTCCCCGGGAGTCAAAGGGCGTGTTTTCCGGGATGATGAGCAGTTCGCCGGGAGAGAGCGCCAACCGGCGGCCCGCCACGACCACCGCCGAACCTTTTTTGCCGTTGTAGTAAAGCCGCCAGAACGGGTTGCAGAGGCCGTCGTAGTTCCAGTCGCCGCAGTCGGGCAGGAAGCCGCATTCGTGAAGCTGGAAGCCGCCCCCTCCGGCGGGGGCTACATCGTGGAGCGCCGCGGAACGCAGCTGCCGGGGGTCTTTCCACCGGATCAGATCATTTTTGGATATAACAAAAGCACGATTCGGCACAGACGTATTTATGCCTCAAGCGCTAGGATATGACAATCTCAACCCTCCCTAAGTCCATCATTAAAAGACATACCGCGCTATGATCCCCAAAAAACTTCGCTTCCGCCAGGTCCACCTCGACTTTCACACCTCCCCCGACATCGAAGGCATCGGGACCGCGTGGGACAAAAAGGCCTGGCAGGAGACGCTCCAGGCCGCGGCGGTCGATTCCATCACCTGCTTTTCCAAATGTCACCACGGCCTAAGCTACCACCCGACGCGGGTGGGCGTGATGCACCCGCATTTGAAGTTCGACCTGCTGCGCAAGCAGATTGACGCCTGCAAGGAAATCGACGTGCGCGTGCCGGTCTACCTCTCGGCGGGGCTCGACAACACCATCACCCTGACCCACCCGGAGTGGCGCGAACTCAACGCCTCGGGAGGCCCCGGCGGCGCGGTATGGAATAATACTACCCCTCTCCAGCCCGGCTTCCACAAGCTCTGTTTCAACACGCCCTACCTCGACTACCTCTGCCGCCAGATCGAGGAGGCGGTGACGCTCTTCCCCGAGGCCGACGGGATATTCCTGGATATTATCTACCAAGGCGAGTGCTGCTGCAACTGGTGCATGAAGGAAATGAAGCGCCTGGGGTTGGACCCGCTCAAGGAGGAAGACCGCAAGGCGTCGGCCCGCCTCGCGCTGGAGCGCTACTACCGGGCCACGACCGCTGCCTGCAAGATCAAGGACGCCGCCATGCCGGTATTCCACAACAGCGGCAACGTGAGCCGCGAGGACCGCGACCTGCTGCAATACCAGAGCCACCTGGAGCTGGAATCGCTGCCGACCGGCGGCTGGGGCTATGACCATTTCCCCGAGTCGGCGGCCTATGCCTCGCGCGTGGGGCTCGACTACCTCGGGATGACCGGGAAGTTCCACCTTTCCTGGGGTGAATTCGGCGGCTTCAAGCACCCCAACGCCCTGCGCTACGAATGCGCCGCGATGACGGCCTTTGGCGCGAAGTGCAGCGTGGGCGACCAGCTCCACCCCGACGGGCGGCTCGACCCCTCGACCTACGAGATCATCGGCGAGGCCTACAACGAGCTGGCCGCGACCGAGCCTTGGTGCACCGGCACACTCCCCGTGGCCGACATCGCGATCCTCTCCAGCGAAGCCGAGAACGGCCGCAGCGAAGCGACTGGAGCAGCGGACACCGGCGCATGCCGCATCCTGCTGGAGGGCCACCACCTCTTCGCGCTCGTCGACCGGACGGCGGATTTCGGAGCGTTCAAACTGCTGGTGTTACCAGATAATATCGCCATCGACGAGAACCTCCGGGCCCGGCTCGACGGCTTCCTGGCGGGCGGCGGCAAGCTGCTCCTCTCCGGCGCCAGCGGGCTGAAAAAAGGGACGGCGGCGTTCGCCTGGGACCTCGGAGCGGATTACTCCGGCGAGAGCCCGTTCTCGCCCGATTACCTGCTGCCCGCGCCCGGCTTCCGGCCTGCGTTCATCCGCACGCCCTCAGTCTCCTACGGCGCTTCGCACCGGATCAAGGCGACCACAGGGCAAAGCCTCGGCCAGATCTTTGACCCGTACTTCAACCGCACCTACGCCCATTTTTGCAGTCACCGCCACACCCCCTACCAGCCCGAACCCTCCGGCTACGACGCGGGCGTCATCCACGGCAACCTCGCCTACCTCGCCCACCCGGTTTTCTCGATCTACCGCTGGAACGGCACGCTGGTGCAGCGGGAGCTGGCCCTCAAGGTGATCGACGCGCTCCTGGGCGAGACGCGGACGGTGCGAACCAACCTCCCCACAGGCGCGCGGGTGACGCTTCACCGCCAGGCCCCCGAGAAGCGCCAGGTGCTCCACCTCCTTTACGCGAGCAAGCAAACCCGGGGCGGCCTGGCCAAAGAGTGGCAGGAAAACAGCGCGGTGGTGGAAGTCATCGAAGACCTGGAGCCGCTGGCGAACATCGGGGTATCGGTCTGCTCAGAAGCCCCCATCGCACGGGCCACGCTGGAGCCTCAGGGAGAGGAACTGCCGATCACCTGCCGCGAAGGGCGCATCGAGTTCACGATCCCCTCCTTCACCTGCCACCAGATCGTGGCGCTGCACGAGGCGTAAACCCCTCTTGGGAGGACGGCGGCGTCTAGATGATGCCGCCGTTGACCCGCAGCGTCTGGCCGTCAACCCACCCGGCATCGGGGCCCACCAGGAAGGCCACGACGCGGGAGATATCCTCGGGCTGTCCGAGCCGTCCCATGGGGGGCAGCTTGGCAAGGTGCTCGATCTGTTCCGGCGTTTTGTCCTTCAGGAAAAGCTCGGTGGCGGTCGGCCCAGGGGCGATGGCGTTGACGGTGATGCCCCGGCCCCGCAGTTCCTTGGCAAAGATATTCGTCATCGTCTCGACCGCCGCCTTGGTCGCGGCGTAAATCGAGTAACCCGGCAGCGCGAGGGCTTTGACGCTGCTGGAAAAATTGACGATGCGCCCCCCGGGGCGAAGCTTCGAAGCCGCGACCCGCAGCGTGTTGAAGGTTCCCTTGAGGTTCACCGCCACCAGGCGATCAAAAAGATCGTCATCGGTATCGGCAAGCAAGGTCTGGCCCGGCTGGATAATCCCGGCGTTGTTGATCAAAATATCCACGCCACCGAAAAGCGCAGCCGCTTGGTCAAACAAGGCGGCGACTTGCGCGGGAACCGAGACATCGGCCTGGATGGCCGCCGCTTGCCCCCCCTGTTCGCCAATCTCCCGGACGACCGCGTCGGCGTCGGCTTTGCGGCCCGCGTAGTTGATGACGACGGCGATGCCATCAGCGGCCAGGCGGCGCGCGATGGAGGCCCCGATCCCGCGGGAGGACCCGGTGACGATGGCGACCCTGGCAGGATGGTTTTGCGGATGAGTGCTCATGACTTTTTATACGACTTTCATAGTCAAACGCCACTAAACGGCCTCTCTATAAAAAATATCTCACGCAAAGAAGGCAGATGCGTTTCTTCTTTGCGTCTTTGCGTGAGACTTAATGCCTTTTATCTGTGTAAATCGTATTATTCTAGACACCTAATAGACAAAAAGCCATGAAGAGCACCTTTGGGGGTGTTCGCTGCGGGACCAATCGGGTGATACAAAAAAGCCCGACCGATCGTGCAGGGAAACCCCCGTGGAATTAACTGGCCCCTGTTTTAGCGAACGGCAATGCTCAGCTCTCGTGAATACCCGGACCGTGATGAGATTGTTTTACCTGGCAACGTTCGCCGTTTTTTTATTCCTGGGAACAGGCTGTGCATCGATCGAGTGGTGATGAGGTGATGCCTCATCGAATGGAAACGGGATCTTCCGGTAACTGGAATCCGCCATATTTGCGGATATGCAGCCAGTCCTGGTACTCGGGCGCGAAGGGGTCCTCAGCGAGCACCGCGGCTTCGTCGAAATACTTCTGCGTATTGGTGCTTTGAAAAAGCTGGCGGTCTTCGCCGACCGGGCAGACCTTGATGCAGAATCCGCACGGGTTGCGGAAGGCGGCGCGGAGCCGCTTGCCGTTGGCCGCGCAAGCCTCGAGGTCGAAGTCCGCGTAGGGGCGCCCCGCCTGGCTGGAGAGCGCTTTGACCGGGCAGATTTGCTCGCAAAGATGGCAGTCGCGGCAGAGGGTTTCCGTGGGCAGCGGATCGCCTTCCAGCTCCAGCTCCGTGAAGACGGAAATCAGCCTTTGCCGGGGTCCGAAGGCCCGGGTCAGCAATGCCCGGCTGCGGCCCACGGTGCCAAGGCCCGCCAGGTGGGCGGCCCAAACGTGGGAGAAAATCGCCGTGGGGGGTTCCGCCAGCACCTCGGGTTCGCCCTGGCCGTCGCGCGGCAGATTGATGGCGGCATGGCCGTTGCGGTTCAGCAACCCGGCGACGCGGTAGGCCACTTCGTCCAGCAGGTCGTTGGTGATGAGGTATTGTTCGCGGCCAAGCTCCGAGGGCGCGGCTTCCACGATGGGCAACCAGAGAGGCACCCCGAGGACGATCACCGTTTTCGCCAGCGGCCAGATCGCGAGGGGTCGGAATTCCGGCGGGACCTCGGCGAAGTCATCCCAGCGGCTCACCGGCGCAAAACCCACGGATTCCGCCCCGTATTCGAGGGCGCGGGCAATAATTTCATTTTTGGTCAAGGTTGGGGCGGGCATAAGACTTGGAAAATTTTGCTTCAGGATTCCGACGAAGGGAGCGGCCCCAGATTCATGGGATGAACTGGGTCCAGCGACACCCTGTTTTTGGCAAAGAAGGCGGTGCGTTCTTCGAAATAGTGGTTGACCTTGCGGCTTTGGAAGCGCTTGCGATCCTCGCCCACGGGGCAGACTTTAAGGCAGTAGCCGCAGGGCTCCCCTTTGAATTTTGCACGCCGGTTTAAGCAGGCGTACTTATTCATATTGGAGCGCCGGTCCTTGTGCTTGTTGCCGGAAAAGGACTGCGTGAGGCAGGCTTTCTGGCAGAGTTGGCACTTGTTGCAAATCGAACCCTCCTCGACCATGGGGTCGCCCTCCAGTTCGAGCGCGGTCAGCACGGAAACGAGTCGATGCCGAGGGCCGAACTCGCGCGTGATGAGGCAATGATTCCACCCCACTTCGCCCAAGCCCGCATAATGAGCCGCCCAAACATGGGAAAACACGGCAACGGGGCGGAGTCGCATGGCGTCGACCCCGTAGCCGTCCCGGCAAATATTGAAGGCGGCGTGGCCGTGGCGGTTCAGAAACGCAGATAAGCGGTAGGCGATTTCGTCCAGCAACTGGTTCGTGTTCGTGTATTGCGCGTGGTAGACCGCATTGATCTTCGTTTCCGTGATCGGCAGGAGCGATGGAATGGAAATGGCGATGACCGTTTTGGTCAATGGCCAGAGCCGCTGGGGATCGTACTCCCAGGAGAGATCGCCGTGCTCCGCCCAGCGCCCGACGGATGCAAAGCCGACCAGCTCCGCGCCCAGCCGTTTCGCCTCGGCGATGATTTCCGCTTTCGTGAGCGGTGCGGCCCCCTGCTGGCTCATAGCTGCTTTGAGTAGTGGTTATATTTTACCTTGTGGTAATCCAGTTTGTCGGCCGCGATGGGGGGCTTGGTTTCGTCGGGGTGACCGATGCTGATCACAGCGGTAACCTTGATCTGTTCAGGCAAGCCAAGCAGCTCCTGGATAAAAGCCTCCGCCGACGTCTCGGCGTCGTGGGGGCGGTTGCGAATTTGCACCCAGCAGCTACCCAGGCCAAGCGACTCTGCCTGCGCCTGCACCAGGATGGCCGCAATCGAGGTGTCCTCAATCCAAACGTCGGACTTGGCGCTATCGGCCGCGATGACGATGCCCAGCGGGGCTCCTTTTAAAAAGGCCCCACCACGAAGCTTCGCCGTGGAAAGCTTTTCCAATAACGCGGGATCGTCCACGACAATAAATTCCCACGACTTGCCATTGTGCGAAGTGGGAGAGCGGAGCAGCGCCTCGACGAGTAAATCCAGGGATTGCCGATTCACCGGCTCGGAGGTGTACCGGCGGATGCTGCGGCGTTTTCGAAGGAGGTTAATCATACGCACTAGGTATATAGGATTTTAACAGAATGCCAAGCAGCTCCGCAGCTTTGGGTCATTTTTGCGCGATCACCCCGAACAATGATTTCCGTTGGCCGTAGCGAAAGGCGATGCGTTTTTCCCGCCTCGGGATGCGGCTCGGAGGGAGAGTCGCCCGTGGGTTCTTTATGCAAGCCACTTTCAGAGAGATCCGAAAAAGTGGCAGCGCGTAGGGGAATCGAACCCCTGCACCAGCCTTGAGAGGGCTGTGTCCTAGCCTCTAGACGAACGCGCCGTTTGGGAGGAGAGAGAGTATCGGCGTTTTTGGCTTATGGCAACGGAAATCTACTTAGCAGCCGCCCTTCCTCCTTTTGAAGCGCTTTGTGCAGGGCTTCCAGGCCTACCGGTTTGACGAGGTGTTCGTTGAATCCCGCCGCGCGGCTCGCCCGTAGGTCGTTCTCGGTGCCGTAGCCGCTGAGCGCGATGCCGGGAATCCGCAGCTGGCGCATGAGCTCCAGGCCGCTTCCGTCGGGCAGGCCGAGGTCGCTTACGAGGATGTCGAAAGAGGCGTTGCGGGCGTGTTCGAGCGCGGCGGCATAGGTATCGGCTGGGGTCACGGCGTAGCCCCATTTGCGGAGCATCCGGGAGAGGACGAGCAGGGTGTCGCGGTGGTCCTCCACCAGCAGCACCCGGACGCCTTTCGCCTCCGTCGGCGGCGCGGCGGGCACGGAGACGGCCTCGGAAATGGCCTCCGGGGCGGGGACCCAGCCCAGGTCCACGGTGAACGTGCAGCCGCGGTTAAGGCCCTGGCTCTGGCAGCTCAGCGAGCCGTGATGGAGATCCACGACGGCCTTGGCGATGCTGAGGCCCAGGCCCAGCCCGCCGGAGCCCCGTTTCTGCCCCAGCTGCTCGAAGGCCTCGAAGATGCGCGGGATGTCCCGGGGCTCGATACCGATGCCGGTGTCGGCCACTTCGACCTCGATCCGGTCGCCGTCGTCGCGGGTCCTGACGTCGATGCGGCCCCCCTCGGGCGTGAATTTGATGGCGTTTTTGAGGAGGTTCCAGAAGGCCTGCTGGAGCCGCGCTCCGTCGCCGTTGACGTGGTGATGCGGGGCTTCCAGATGGAGGCTGACGGTCTGCTTTTTCGCCACGGCGTCGCTTTTGCAGATCTCCACGGTGCTGCGAAGGCAGGCATGGACGTCGGTGTCGGATGGGGTGATCTCCAGCTTGCCCTTGCCGATGCGGGTGACGTCCAGGAGGTCGTCGATCAAGCGCGCTTCGAGGGCGACGTTGCGGCCGATGAGCTCCAGGTCTTCGCGGGATTCGTCGGAGAAGCCGCTCTCTTCGCGAAGCATGGCGACGGTGGCCAGGACGGCGGTGAGCGGGGTGCGCAGCTCGTGGCTCAGGACGCCCAGGAACTGGTCCTTGGCGCTGCTGGCGGCTTCGGCGGTTTCCTTGGCCGCCCGCAGCTCGGCCTGGATCTCTTCGAGCTGGTCGATCACCCGGCCCTGCTGGACGTTGCGCAGCGCCAGCTTGGAGAGCTGCCCGGCGATGAGGTAGAGCACCTCCCCCACTTGCTTGAAATGCTGGGTCGACATGTGCGGCACTTGGGCAAGGGCCTCGCGGTAACGGCCCTCGTCCGCGCCGATGTCCCGGGCATAGCCCATGAGCTGCTCGTCGGAAATGGATTCGTCCCGGACCTGGCCGATCAGCCAGTTGGCGATGTGCTCGGTGCCCACGCAAATGCTGGCGCCGCCGTCAAAGAGCCCGCCGCTGAGGCACGGGGCGATGATGGGCCCCTCGGGGTGGGTCCGGCCCAGGGTGGCGTCGGATCGATAGCAGTTCCGGCGGCCCTTGGGCGTGGCGCGGATTAATTGGCAAAGCGTACAGAAGTTGCTCGGCTTGGTGAGGGGGCGCCCGTTGGCGTCGGTGATGATGGAGGCTACGCCCGTGGCGGTGGAAAACGCGTCCTGGATGCGCTGGATTTCCCCCAGGTCGAATAAATCCTGGAACCGAAGAGCGCCGCCTCCCTTCACGGGCCGCTCGAGGGATACGCGCCGTTTTTCCAGGGCCGGTCCCCGGGGAGGCTGGGTGCGCCGCCCGGCAAAAAAGGCGGCGATGACGCCAAGCAACATCCCGCCCGGGACCAAAAAACGTCGAATTAACCGCAGGGGGGGTGGGGCTCCAACCGGAACGTGAAATAGATCGCGCATGGCTCTTCCAAGATGGCTGCCATTAGAGGTTCTGACCCTAAAGAATAAGGTGCGCGCCCCCGGTTTGCAACCCACTCTACACTGTGGCTCGCTCTACGCCGGTTCGATATGGACCAGGACATCCCGGATGGCCGGGTGGGTATCCCGCAGGCAGTCTTTGACCTCGTGGGCGATGGCGTGCCCCCGCCGGACGGTGAGCGAGCCGTCGACGCGCACGTGGATGTCCACGTAGTATTCCAGGCCCATCTTGCGCACGTAGCATTTATCGATGGCCTTGACGTCGCGAACCGTGCAGGCCGTCGCCCGGATGGCCGCGCTGAAATCGCGCGACGGGGCGGTGTCCATGATTTCCAGGACGGCCGGGATGAGCAAGAGGACGCCGTTGGTGCCAATGACGGCGCAGGCGGCAAGCGCGGCCCATTTGTCGGCCACTTCGTAGCCCGGGCCCCCGGCCAGCGCGATGGAGATGCCGATGAACCCGGCGGCAGACGTGATGGCGTCGCTGCGCTGGTGCCAGGCCTCGGCCTTCAGCGAGGTGCTCGCAACGTCGTCGCCCGCCTTGGCCAGGCGGCGGAAAAGGAATTCTTTAATGATCACGACGCCGACCAGCACGACGAGCGTAAAGGCCTTGGGCATTTGCTGCTCGACCGCGCGCAGGCCCCGGACGCTCTCGTAGGCGAGCCCGGCGGCGACGCAAAGGATGATAAGGGAAATGACGAGCCCTGCAATCGGCTCCGCCTTGCCGTGGCCGTAGGGGTGTTCCTCATCGGGCGGGATGGCGGCGAACTTGAGGCCGCTCCAGATAATGATCGAGCTGCCCACGTCGAGCAGCGACTCCACGCCATCGGCGATCAGGGCATAGGCATGACCAAACACGCCCGCACCGATCTTAACGGCGGCAAGCGCGATATTGATAACCACCCCCTGGAGGGCCAGTTGCTGGCCTCGATCGTGCAGCGACATGCGGGAGAAAATTGAGGCTTCGCGACGTGGGTTCAAGCTCTTTTTTTTGCCGCGCAATGGGCTTCTGGAGCTGGGAAAAGAGAAGAAGAAGAAAGATTGACCGCCGGGCGGCTTCAAGGCGACTCTTCTTACAAAACCAAACTATGCCTAAAGCCGTCATTTACCGTCAATATGGCGTTCCCGCCGAAACCGTTGAAGTCGAAGAAATCGCTCCGGCCAAGCCCGGCTTGGGCGAGGTCCGGGTGAACCGCATTCTCGCGCCGATCAACCCGGCCGACCTGAACACGATCGAGGGCAAGTACCCCGCCCGCTACCCGCTCCCGGCCACGCCTGGCATCGAGGGGGTGGGCACCATCGCCGAGCTGGGCGAGGGAGTGACCTCCACGGATCTGAAGGTCGGGAGCGCCGTACTGCTGCCCGCGGGCCTGGGTTCCTGGCGCGAGGAGGTGATTGCGAAGGCCTCGGATCTTTTCCCGGTGCCCGAGGGGGTGCCCTACCAGGAAGCCGCGATGATCCGGGTGAACCCGGCGACGGCCTGGCGGATGCTGCACGACTTTGTGGCCCCGCAGCCGGGCGGCTGGGTGATCCAGAACGGGGGCAACTCCGGCGTGGGCCGCTCGGTGATCGCCATTGCGCAGAAGATCGGCCTCAAGACGGTGAGCCTGGTCCGCCGCCCGGAGCTGATCGACGAATTGAAGGCCCTCGGGGCCGATGTGGTGCTGCTCGACGACGAGACCGCCAAGGATAAGATCAAGGAAAGCACGGGCGGGGCGAAGATCCTCCTGGGGCTCAACTCCGTGGGCGGCGAGAGCGCCATCCGCGTGGCGGGCGCGCTGGCCAACGGCGGCAAGGTCGTGACGTTCGGCGCGATGAGCCGCCAGCCGATGAAGATCCCGACGGGGTTCCTGATTTTCAAGGACATCCAGTTCGTCGGCTACTGGATGACGCGCTGGTACAAAAATACGACCGTGGACCAGCACCGCGCCCTCTTTGCCCAGCTCCTGGAGCTGGCGAAGGCGGGGACGTTCCAGACGCCGGTGGAGAAAATCTACCCGGTAAGCGAGGTTCGCGAGGCCATCACGCGCGCCCTGCAAGGCAGCCGCGGCGGCAAGATCCTGCTCGGGCAGGCCTAAGCTAGTGTTACCCGAACTTCACACATCCATTCCCGGCCCCCGTTCGCGCGAGGCTGCGGAGGCGCTGCGCCGTTATGAATCGCGTAATGTGACCTACCTCGACGCGGAGTTCCCGGTTTTCTGGGAACGGGCCGCCGGGGTGAATGTGTGGGATGTGGACGGAAACCGCTTCCTGGACTGGACGAGCGCCTTTGGCGTGGCGGGCCTGGGGCATACCGCGCCCGCGGTGCGCGAGGCGCTTGTGGATCAAGCCGGAAGGCTCCTCCACGGCATGGGCGACGTCCACCCGACGCCGCTCAAGGCCCGCCTCTGCGAGCGGCTCAGCGCGCTGACCTTCGAGCGCTGGGGCGCGGGCCGGGGCAAGACGATCCTGGGCAACTCGGGCTTCGAAGCGGTGGAGGCGGCGCTAAAGACGGCGCTGCTGGCCACCTGGAAACCGGGGGTGATCGCCTTTGAGGGGGCCTACCACGGCCTGGGCTACGGCGCGCTGGAGGTGGCGGGGACGCCCTATTTCCGCGAGCCCTTCCACGCGCAGTTAAAGGACTTCGCCACGCTGCTCCCCTACCCGCACGGGCCTTCAATCCCCGGTGGCGACGAATTCCCGGACGGGCCAGAGGGCTGGGAGGAGCGGCTGGAGGCGCAGATTGACGCGGCGGTGGCCGCAAAGCCCATCGGGGCCATTCTGGTGGAGCCGATCCAGGGACGCGGCGGGGAGATCGTGCCGCCGCGCGGGTTCCTGCCGCTGCTGCGCCGGGTGTGCGACCGCCACGGGCTGCTGCTCATCCTGGATGAAATTTACACGGGGCTGAACCGCACCGGAGCGCTCTTTGCATGCGATCACTCGGGGGTGGTCCCCGACCTGCTTTGTACCGCCAAGGCGCTCACCAGCGGCTTCCCTCTCTCGGCCTGCGTGGGGCGCGAGGCGGTGATGGACGCCTGGCCGCTTTCGCAGGGGGAGGCGCTCCACACGAGCACGTTTTTGGGCAATCCGCTCGGCTGCGCAATGGCGCTGGCTTCGCTGGAGATCCACGCCCGGCCGGAAACGGCGGCCCACGTGCGGGAACGCGGCGAGCGCCTCAAGGCGGCGCTGCGCGGGATCGCCTCGCCGCTCATCAAGGACGTGCGCGGGGTGGGGCTGCTGGTGGCAATCGAGTTCGCCCTGGACGGCCTGGCCCTTAATAACCTTGTGAAACGGGCCCTGCGCGACGGGCTCATTCTGCTCCAGAGCGGCCCGCGCGGGGATGTGCTGGGGTTCACGCCGCCCTTTGACATTGCCGACCTGGAGATTGACTTTACCGCCGAACGCATCGCCACCTACCTTTCATGACTTCCGAATCCAACACCGCCGAGATCTCCGGGTTCCTCTCGGTGGTCCGGTCCTTTCGGCATCGAAATTTCCGGCTGTTTTTCAGCGGCCAGTGTATTTCGCTCGTCGGAACGTGGATTCAGGGCGTGGCGCTCGGGTGGACGGTTTATCAGCTGACCAACTCGCCCTTTCTGCTCGGGCTGGTGAGCTTCGCGGGGCAGTTGCCGGTGTTTCTGCTGACGCCGATCGCGGGCGTCTTCGTGGACCGCGCGAACCGTCACAAGCTGCTCCTGTTAACGCAGTCGCTGGCGATGATCCAGGCGACGATCTTGACGGTGCTGACCTACTCGAACCATCTGACGATCTGGTGGGTGGTGGTGCTCAACGCCGTGGGCGGGACGATCCTGGCGACGGACATGCCAACGCGCCAGGCATTCATATCCGATATGGTGGGCCATGGACCGGACCTGCCCAATGCCGTGGCGCTCAATTCGTTTACGATCAACGGGACGCGCATGATCGGCCCGGCGGTCGGCGGCTTGCTGCTGGTGGCTTGGAGCCCGGCGTTCTGTTTTTTGCTCAACGCGGTGAGCTACATCGCGGTGATCGCGGCCCTGGCGGCAATGCGCATCAACCCGGTGATCCGCCCGCGCGACCGAGACTCGAAGGCGCTCCACGAGCTGGCCGACGGGGTGCGCTATGCTTTGCATTTCCTGCCCATCCGGACGATTCTCACGCTGGTGGCCATTGTCAGCCTGACGGGGGCATCGTACATGGTGCTGATGCCGATTTTCGCGGCCAAGGTGTTCCACGGCGGGGCGCATACGCTGGGCTACCTGATGGCCGTGCCGGGCGGCGGCGCGCTGCTGGCGGGGATCTACCTGGCCTCGCGCAAGTCGGTGCTCGGCGCGGGGAAACGGATCGCCGCAGGGGCGGTGATTTTCGGCGTCGGGCTGGTTGTTTTCGGCACTTCGCGCTGGATGCCGCTTTCGCTCGTGGGCCTGGGGCTGACGGGCTTCGGGATGATCATGCAGCTGGCTCTCTCCAATACGGTGCTGCAAACGCTGGTGGAAAACGATAAGCGGGGCCGCGTGATGAGCCTCTTTACGGTGGCGTTCGTGGGCATGGCCCCCTTCGGCAGTATGTTGGCGGGGGGCGTGGCGGAGCGGCTCGGCGCGCCCTTGACGGTGACGCTCGGCGGGTTCGTCTGCATCGCCAGCGGGATTACTTTCGGCCTGCGGCTCCCGGCATTCCGAAACGCCGCCCGGCCAATCTACATCGAAAAGGGGATCCTCCCGGCGGAAATCGCCTCTGGCATCCGGAATGTGACTCAGTACTCCAGGCCACCGGAGGATTGAGCGCCGCAGCCTACGCCCGCCCGCAACGTTCGCGCAGGACCATTTCGAGATACTCGCGGTAGTCGCACTTGGGCATCCGCTCGATGCGCTCCTGCAATTCGGCGGCGTTGAGGAACCCGGCGTTGAAGGCCACTTCCTCCAGGCAGGCGACTTTGAGCCCCTGGCGGTGCTCGATGGCGGCGACGTAATCGCTCGCTTCCATGAGGCCTTCGTGCGTGCCGGTATCGAGCCAGGCCATGCCGCGCCCGAGCATTTGCACGTAAAGCTGGCCGCGCCGCAGGTACTCGCGATTGACGTCGGTGATCTCCAGCTCGCCCCGCGCGGAGGGCTTTAGGTGGCGGCAGATGTCGACGACCTGGTTGTCGTAAATGTAGAGGCCGGGGACGGCGTAGTTGCTCTTGGGGCGGGCGGGCTTCTCCTCAAGGCTCACCGCGCGGCCCTGGGCGTCAAACTCGACGACGCCGTAGCGGCTGGGGTCGCGCACGGGGTAGCCGAAGATGCACGCGCCTTGTTGTATGGTCAGCGCGGTGCGGAAAAAATCGAGCGTACCGTAGAATATATTATCCCCCAGGATAAGGGCGACGCCGGAGTCGCCAATGAAGTCCGCGCCGATCTGGAAGGCCTGCGCGATGCCTGCCGGATGCTCCTGGACGGCGTAATGGAGCTGGATACCGAAGCCCGAGCCGTCGCCAAGGATATCGCGAAAGCTGGGAGTGTCTCTCGGTGTGGAGATGATGAGCACGTCCCGGATGCCCCCCAGCATCAGCGTGGCCAGGGGGTAGTAGATCATCGGTTTATCGTAGACGGGGAGCAGCTGCTTGCAAACCACGCGGGTCAGCGGATGCAGGCGGGTTCCTGAGCCGCCGGCAAGGATGATGGCCTTCTCTATTTTCATTGCGCTCATAAAAACGCGCGGGAGAGCCCCAGCAGACGCATCAATCCGCCACAAGGTTTCGGCAAGGGCTCGGAGCGCCGGGGCGGGGCCGCCAGCTCTGGGTAGTCGGTAGGATTGAGTGCGTCGAGCCGCTGGCCGAGGGAGGCGGCGTGATCGGCCACGAGCCCGGCGGCGAGGGAGAGGAAAACATCGGCGCGAAAATCAGAGGCGCCATCAAAGAGCCGCCGGAAGTAGCGGCCGGCGGCGGCGCGCACTTCGCCGGAGACGGCCAGGCGCGGAGCCAGCTCGCGCAGAAGATCGAACTCCAGGCGCACGAGCTCTGCCGCGACGGGGGCGCGCCCGTCGGCTTTGATAGTATTGGTGGTGTGGGTGCGGTAGCGCAGCAGCGGCTCGGGCAGCACGCCGAAGGCCCCCTCCAGCACAGCCAAGGAGGCGAAGAAGTAGTCGTGCGCGTAGCGGTAGGCGCGGAAGGGATGCGCCCGGGCGTAGTCGGCGCGGATGACGTAGTTGCTGGTGGTCTTGGTGAAGTTCGATTCGCCGAGCCACTCCGCGACATCGCGCGAGGGGTCGGCCCAGATGCGCTGCATCCGGCGCACTTTGGCGTGATCGGCCGGGAGGGGCTCGCCGTCGGTGCCGATGAGGCGATAGGCGGTGCAGACCACGGCTTTCTCCGGATGGCTCCCGAGCCAGGTGACGCAGCGCTCAAGGCGCTCCGGTTCGTAGAGGTCATCCGAATTGAGGATGGCGATGAAATCCGCTCCGCAGGCTCCGGCGATGGCGCGGTTGAGAGCGACGTGGGCTCCGGCGTTGGGCTGCTCGATGAGGCTCAGCTTTACCCCGGGGTGCGCGGCGGCAAAAGCCCGGATGATCTCCGGGGAGCCGTCGCGCGAGCCGTCGTCCACCACGACGATTTCGCGGGCGGGGAGGCTCTGGGCGGCCACGGACTCTAGCGCGGCGCCAATGTACGCGGCATGGTTGTAGGACGGGATGACGACGGTTACGGAGGGCACGCTGAGATGATCCATTCGGGGGTTGGCTAGGGAGCGTTTTAGAGCTTTTCTCCGAGTTCGGAAACCCTAAACTTCACCCATGCTACCCGAAACGCCGACCATTGAGACGCAGGTACAGGTAATGTTTTTCGACACGGATTGCGCGGGCGTGGTCCACAATATCGCTTATTTGCGTTTTATCGAGACCGCCCGCACGGAGCTGGGCGAGCAGCTGGGCCTGGGCCTGGCGGACATGTCGCGCACGCAGCTTTTCCCAGTGGTGGTTCGCATCGAGATCAACTACAAGCGCCCGGCGGTGCTGGGCGACCGCCTCGTGGTGGAGGGCCGCCTGGAGACCGTGGAGCGCAGCCGCTTCTGGTGCGCCTTCCGGGTCGTCCGCCCCTCGGACGGGGCGCTCATCGTGGAATCCCGGCAGATGCTCGCGCTGGTGCAGATGCCCCAAGGGAAGCCGCAGCGGGTTCCGGCGCATTGGATGGAGTGTTTCGCGCATTTAAGGAGCTAACGCCATGGCCACCAACACCTGGCCGCTGGAGACGCAGATGCTGCCGCCGCTCGTGCTGCGGCCGCCGCATGGCCCGCGTCTGGTGCGGCTCCTGGTGATGGCGCTGGCGGTGCTGTTTTACCTCCCGCCCGCGGGCTGGAGCCTGATTACCAATGGCCCCGAGGGGGAGCTGGCCGGGGAGGCGCTGGCGCTCTACCCCCACGGCGGCTGGGTGCCGACGGGCGAGGTGGCTCTCCTGCACGGGCCCCTGGCGCTCTGGCTGACCCGCAGTTCGCTGAGCTTTTTCGGAGAGAGCGAATTCTCGGCACGGCTTCCCTCGGCATTGGCTGTAGTGGCGCTGATCTGGCTGACTCTGCGGATGGCGGAGCGCGCCGGGACGCTCTGGCGGGGCTGCGTGGCGGCGCTGCTGCTGTTGTGTTCGCCGGGGCTGCTGAGCGTGGGGCGCCTTCTGACGCCGATCCCGATTGCCGCGGCGCTCGTGGCCCTGACGATGGCCTGCCTGCAACGGGGCGTGCAGGACCGCCCGCACCGCCGCCGCTGGCTGGGGTGCGCCTGGGCGGCCTGGGGCTGCGCGACGCTGGCCGGGGGCTGGCGCGTGGGGCTGATCCCGCCCGGGGCGGTGATGGTGCTGGCGCTCTTTTATCCCGAGGCGCGGCTGCGGTTCGCGGGGCTTTTTTCGTGGGTGGGCGGGGCGGTCTTCGGGCTGACGGCCGGGCTGATGATCGCCTCGGGGTTCGCGCCCTGGAGCGAAAACGCGGTGCCGAATGTAACGACGCCCTGGCCCCGGCTCCTCTGGACGCAGGCGCTTTTGCTTTTCCCCTGGTCGCTAATGCTGCTACCCGCCTTTGGGGGGCTGGCGCTGCGGCTCTGGCACCTGCGCCGCCCGGCCTGGGATGAGGCGTTTCCGCTGGCCTGGCTGGCGGCCTCGGCAGCGGTGACGGCCACGGTGCCCTCGACCTTCTACGCGCTTCTGTGCTGGACCCCCTTCGCGCTCTGGGCGGCGGCTCCGCTCAATACGCTGCGTCGCAAGCCGTTCCTCTCCGGCTGCCTGACGGTGGCGATCGCGGCATGCGCGGGGCTCTACCTCACGCAGCATTTGCGCACGATCCTGCCGGTGGTCTTCCCGACCAAGGCGGAGACGCTCGCGGCCATTCCTCCCTTTCTCTGGTTCGCGGTGACGCCCTTGGCCTCGCTGGGGCTGCTCGCCTTCGCGCTGCTGGCGGCGGCGGCGTTCCTGGCCGAGTATATGCAGAACCGGCGCTTCGCGCTGCTGGCCCTTTTCGGGGCGATGATCCCGGCGGGGTTCGCCATGGCGGATATCGGCGCGAAGTTCGCCCCGTATTTTTCCGACGCGCAGCTCACCGGCTGCGTCGAGAGCGCCGGGCCGCAGCCGCTCTACTTGGACGCGAGCCGCTACCAGGCCAGCAGCCTGCTCTTTTACCTCAGCGACGACGCACGCCGCCGCCTTCAGCCCGTGCCCCCGGACCTCGCGGCCCAATGGAAGGCCCCGGCGCTGCTCATCGCGCCACGCGGACGCCTCAGTTATTGGAAAGCGACGCTGCCGGTGAAGATTAGCCCCGGGTGCGATCCGGGCGAACACCTGCCACTGGTGCCGGAGCTTTAGGGCAAAAAGCGGCGACGAAAATAGCCGCAAAAAAGCGCGAGAGGCGCAAAAACAGAGCGTTACGATCCCAAAATGTCTGCGTGGAAGCTCGCCCTATGGGTGAATCTGAAACACGCTAAAAACTCAGCGCATCTCTTTAATTTTGCGCTTTTTGCGCCTCTTTGCGGCAATCCTATTCGCGGTTTTAGGCTAACCGTTCTCCCGCTCGCTCATGGCGACCTGGGCGCGGAGCACGTCGTGGAGCGTGACGATGCCGAGCACCTTCGCGCCCGGCCCGTCGGTATCGGTGAGGACCAGGAAGCCGACGGGGGATTCGATAAAGCGGTTCTGCACTTCCTGGATGATGTCGCCAGGGCGGCAGGTAACGGCGGGAAGCCACTTCGGAGGCCGGTGGGCGGCGAGGGCAGCTTCGAGTTCCACCCGGGAGGCGAGGCCCGCGAGGGTCCCCTGCTCCACAACCGGAAAATAGCGGTAGGGATGCTCGCGGAGCACCCGGCCGAGCGCGGCCTCGGAGGCGTCGGCAATGACGACGGGCTGGAACTGGGCGATGGCCGAGATGGCCAGGCGCTGCCAGCTTTGCAAGTCGCGCGGCGGGATGAGGCGCTCCAGGTGGTGGCCGTCCTGGAGCAGCACGCCTTCGTAGAAGTTGACCCGGTTGATCGAGCGCGCAATCACCTGGCTGACCAACCCCGCCAGCATCAACCCCGGCACGAGGGCGAACTGGTGGGTCATTTCGAAGATGATCAGGATGGCCGTCACGGGCGTCTGCATCACCGCGCCCAAGCAGGCGCTCATGCCGCCCACGGCCAGAACGACGGTGTCGGCGGGGCTCAAGGCCAGGAAATGGGAGCAGACCCCGGCGAGGCACGTCCCGCACATCGCGCCAAAAAAGAGATTGGGGGCAAAGATCCCGCCTGCGCCGCCAAAGCCGTAGGAGCAGACGGAGGCGGCCAGTTTCCCGAGCAGCAGCACGCCCGCGAGCTTCCAGCCCATGCCGTGCGCCAGCGCGTCATTGAGGTCGCTATAGCCCAGCGAAAAGACCCCGAGCCGCCCCGTCGCTGCAAAAACGCCGACGCCAATGGCCCACGTAATAAGGCCCCCTCCAAGCGGCAGCAGAGCCCGAGGAATGCCATGGCCGAGGCTCAGGGTGTTGACACGGGCCCTCAAGCCCAAGGAAAAGCGCTGGAAATAGACGCCCACGAGCGCCGCCAGCCCGGCGGCTAAGGGCATCAGCAGGTAGGCGCGCCAGGTCGGCTCCCGAATGACCGCCAGCTCAAAGGCCGGTTGCGCCCCGATGATCGCGTGGACCACGAAGGCCCCGATCACCGCCGCCAGAAGCACGCCGCCGATGAAGCGGCTGTTCAAATCGCCAATAATCTCCTCCAGCACGAACGCCACCGCAGCGAGCGGGGCATTAAAAGCTGCCGCTAGGCCCGCCGCCGATCCTGCCGCATTGGCCGCCCGGTGGTGGGGCTTGGAAATGCCCAGGAAGCCCGCGACCGTCGAGGCAAGGCTGCTGCCGATCTGCACTGAGGGGCCTTCATTGCCGAGGCTCTGGCCGCCGCCAATCCCGATGACCCCCGCGGCAAACTTGAAAAATGCCACCCGCCGGGGCGCGTAGCCAAATTCCTTCCAGAACGCCAGCTTGGACTGCGGGATGCCGCTGCCGCCCGCCTCCGGGCAGAGACTGACAAGCCACCCCGCCAGGAGCGAGGTGCCGACGCTTACCGCCAGGGTGATCAGGGCAAAACGCCCCATCCCCCCCGCCGAGGGGACGCGATAAAACCAATAGTAGACCCATTCTATGGAAAGCTGAAACCCGACCGCAGCCAGGCTCCCCACTAGCCCATAAAGGCAGATGGGGAGGATCGGACGCGCACGCGCCCCGATTTTGCACAACGATTGAGCCAGCGAGTACATTACCCCACCGTAGAACCCACCAAACTCAACGTAAAGCCTTCCCCGATGCCCGGCCCCATGGCATCTTGAAATTTCCACGTTTTCAAACTAGCTTTCTCCGCCAGGGAGAACAGGAAATGCCATTCGCCCAACCACTTGAACCAACTCCCCCCAGGCCCGGCGCTGCCCGCGAAGGCAATGCATGGGAGTCGCTGGCTCGCGTGGCAAGCCACGTCGGCCTCTTCGAATGGGATCTCCCCGGGAAGCGGGTGATCCTGGATTCCTCGCGCACCACCATCTTTGGCCTGGAGGCCGACACTCCCGAATATACTATCGCCGACTGGATCAGCCATATTGTCCCGGAAGACTGGGTTCGCCTCGAAGCCCTGTTCCAGGCCTGGATGGACTCCGAACGGAAAGAAGAGCAATGGGCCTACCGCTTTATCCAGCCCAATGGCGAGACCCGGTGGATCTGTGGGCGGGGGCTCCTTTTCCGGGACGCCGAGGGGAAGCCCTTGCGGGTCATCGGAACCCATCTGGATATCACCGAGCTCCGGCGCACCGAGCAGGATGTGGAGCGCCAGAGGGCCGATTTTGAGACCATCTTCAACCTCCTCCCGGCCCAGATCTGGTACAAGGACACCCGCAACCGCATCGTCAAGGTCAACGACAAGGTCTGTAGCGACATCGGCATGCCAAGGGATGCCATCGAGGGCCATACCACCGAGGAAGTCTTCCCGAAGTTCGCGAAAGCCTATTTCAAGGACGATCTGGAAGTGATGACCTCGGGACGGCCCAAGCTGGGCATCGAAGAACAGATCAACACCGCGAGCGGCGAGATTTTGTGGATTCAGACCAACAAAGTCCCCGTCAACGACGCGGAAGGCAACGTGGTGGGCGTGCTCGCCATCGTCAATGACTTGACCGAGCACAAGCATACTGAGGAATACCTGCGCCAGGAAGCCGAGCGCAGCAAGGTGCTCCTGGAGCTTTACGACAAGGCCAAGGGGCTGACGGAAAATGAGCTCTACGAATTCGCCCTCGACCGCGCCGTGGAGCTAACGGGCAGCGAAATCGGGTTTCTCCACATCGTATCGGACGACCAAAAGACGATCGAACTCAAAACCTGGAACCAAGCGGCGCTGAAAACTTGCGCTGTAGTTTCCGACAGCCACTATTCCATCAACAAAGCGGGCAACTGGGCGGACTGTGTGCGCACGCAAAAACCGGTGGTTTACAACGACTACCCGCGTTCGCCCCACCAGAAGGGCATCCCGTCCGGCCACGCGCCCATTCACCGCTTCATGAGCGTGCCGGTCATTGATCACAACAAGGTCAGGCTCATTTTTGGCGTCGGCAACAAGGACGCCAAATACGACGACAAGGATATCATCCACATGCAGCTCGTGGCCAACGAACTGCTAAAGATCACCCAAAAACGCCGCGCCGACGAAGCGCTCAAGCTGGCCAAGGAGGCGGCGGAGGCGGCCAACAGCGCCAAGGATCAATTCCTCGCCGTGCTCAGCCACGAACTGCGCACGCCGCTCACGCCGGTCCTGGCCTCCGTCTCGGCCTTGCAGGCGCAGGAGGGCCTCTCGGAAGACCTACGAGACGACATGGACCTCATCCGGCGCAACGTGGAGATGGAGTCCAAGCTCATTGACGACTTACTGGATGTTACCAAGATCAGCCGTGGAAAAATCGAACTTCACCTGGAGGTCTTGGATATTTGCACGCTGGTGCGCACCGCGCTGGAAATCTGCCAAAAGGAAATCGAGGCCAAACACCTGGAGATTGTCACCAGCTTCCGGGCGAAATTACATCACGTGCAGGCCGACCCGACGCGGCTGCGCCAGGTGTTCTGGAACCTGATCAAGAACGCCGTCGAGTTCACGCCGGAGGGGGGCCAGATCACCCTGGATATGAGCAACGAAGGCGACCGGCTGCGCATCCGGATTACCGATACCGGCGTGGGAATCCGCCCGGAGCTGCTGCCGAAAATTTTCAACGCGTTCGAGCGGGGCGACCAGACCAAGACCCGGCGCTTTGGCGGCCTCGGCCTGGGGCTGAACATCGTCAAGACCGTCGTGGAGCTGCATCACGGCACAGTCACGGCCTTCAGCGCGGGCACGGGCTCGGGAGCGACCTTCATCGTCGATCTCCCCGCCATCGCCCCGCCGCAGGAGCCGCTCGCAACCGCTGCCCTGGCCGCGCCACACGAGCGCCCCCGCAAGATCCTTCTCGTCGACGATCACCCCGACACGCTCTCGACCCTCGCCAAGCTGCTGCGCCGCTGGGGCTACGCCGTGGTAACGGCGGACTGCGTCCACGGCGCGCTGGAGACGGCCTCCCGCGAGCCCTTCGACGTGCTGATCAGCGACCTCGGGCTGACCGACGGCAGCGGGCTCGAAATCATGCGCGGCCTACGCCACAGCGATCACATCCGAGGCATCGCCTACAGCGGCTACGGCACCGAGGAGGATATCCGCAAAAGCCGCGAGGCGGGGTTTGAGGATCACCTCGTTAAGCCGGTGAGCTTCGAGGCGCTGCGCGCAGCCGTGCAACGGATCACCTCGGCCGCGTCAACGTCCCGGCGCTGAGAAACCGCAGGCCCCGAGCGGCTCGCGATGGACGCTCACGAGGATCTTCGCGTCCGGCGGCAGCTCGCCCATCTTCACGGCGAAACGCGAACGGCCCGGAGTGCCCTGGCGTGTGGCCGGGATGGTCTTCGGGAAGAAGTCCGTAGCAACGGCGTGGATCACCTTTCCATTTCGCGTCGCGGTAATGTCCAAGTGGGTATTGGCCGCGCTGACCTCGCCCGGGCCGAAGCCTTTTTTAACGGTGCCGGAAATGTGCGTGTAGCCGTCCTCGACGCCAGCGTGGGTCTGGTAAACGACGACGCCGTTGCGCGATTCGTTTTGAACCGGGATCACTTTTTCATTCGGGCAGCTATGGTGCCCCGTGAGCATGGAAACAAAGCAGATGGTTTCTTTGAACATACGTTTATGCAGTTAAGGTTTCTTTGCGCGAATCTTTCGATGACGGATTTCTGCGACGGAACGTGGTGTAAAGCGTCGGCAGGACGATGAGCGTCAGTAGCGTATTAGATAGGATGCCGCCAATGACGACGGTGGCCAGCGGGCGCTGGACCTCGCCGCCGACGCCGACGTTAACGGCCATCGGGATGAAGCCTGCGGCAGCCACCAGCGCCGTCATAAGCACAGGCCTCAAGCGCGCGGCGCACCCTTCGCGCACGGCGGTCTCGACCGGCGCGCCGCCGTCGATGCGCTGCTTGATAAACGTGACGAGCACGAGGCCGTTGAGGATCGCCACACCGCTCAAGGCAACAAAGCCGACAGCCGCGCTGACGGTGAACGGAAGCCCTCGCAACCACAGCGCCAGGACGCCGCCCGCCGCACCGAGCGGAATGCCGCTGGCGACGATGAGAACGTCGCGGAAGGCGCCGAGGCTGAAGTAGAGCAGGATGAAGATGAGCCCGAGCGCCATGGGGACGACGAAAACCAGCTTGCGATTGGCCCGCTCCATGTTCTCAAACTGCCCGCCCCACTCGATGCTGTAGCCCTCGGGGAGCTTTACTTCGCGGGCGATTTTCTTTTGCGCCTCGGCCACGAAACCGGCCACGTCGCGGCCTTTCACGTTGCACTGCACGGTGATCCGGCGGCGGCCCCACTCGCGGTTGATGGTGGCGGGCCCTTCGGTTTCAACAATATCCGCCACGCGCGAGAGCGGCAGGACCGCGCCCGATTCGGTGGGAATGAGCGTGCTGGCAAGGGCCTCGGGGTCGCTGCGCTGCCGGTCGGGAAGCCGCACCACCAGCGGGAAGCGCCGCTCGCCCTCGCGCACCTCGCCCACTTTGTGCGAGCCGACGGCCTCGACGGCGTCGAGCACGGTACGCGTGGAGAGGCCGAGGCGGGCGGTCTTTTCCGCGTCCACCTTGATGCGCAGGACGAGCTGGCCGGTGAGCTGCTCGCCAGATATTTCGCCCGCGCCTTTGATCTTACCTAGTACGCCCTGAACGGAGGTAGAGAGCTGCTTCAAGGTCTCCAGGTCTTCGCCGGAAATCTTGATGCCGATATCGGAGCGGATGCCCGCGATCAGCTCGTTCATGCGCATTTCGATGGGCTGGCTGAAGGCCACGGTCATGCCGGGCAGCTTGGTGAAGACCTCTCTCATTTTATCGACCAGCTCGCCTTGCGTGCGCGCCTTCTTCCACTGTTCGCGCGGCTTGAGCGCGAGGAAGAAATCGGAGAGCTCGATGCCCATCGGGTCGGTGGCCACCTCGGCGGTGCCCAGGCGCGTCCAGATGTTGGCGATCTCGTCGGGGAATTCCGCGAGGAGGATTTTCTCGATCCGATCGTTGTAGGCGACGGCTTCGTCCACAGAGATGCCCGCGAGGCGGACGGTGGTGCCGACGATGGCCTGTTCGCCGAGCTTGGGGAGGAATTCACCGCCCATGCGCGAGGCGATCGCGGCGACGATGACGAGCATCCCGAGCGCGGAAAGCAGCGTGGCTTTGCGGAAACGCAATGCGCAGTTTAGGACCGGGGTGTAGGTCCGGTGGGCCAGGCGCACGAGCCACGGCTCGGTTTCCTTGATCCGCTTGGGCAGGAAGAAGCTCGCCAGCACGGGCGTGAGCGTCAAGGCCAGGACCAGCGAACCGGCTAGGGCGTAGATCATCGTCAGGGCCATCGGGCGGAACATTTTGCCCTCCACGCCTTCAAGGGCGAGGATCGGCAGAAAGACCACGAGGATAATACCGACGCCGAAGGCCACGGGCCGCGCCACTTCGAGCGAGGCGTCGCGCAGGGTTTCGGCGCGCTCCAGGAAGGTGAGCTCCCGGCTCAGGTGATGCTGCCGCTCGGCGAGCCGCCGCATGGTGTTTTCGACCATGACGACGGAGCCGTCGACGATAAGACCGAAGTCGACCGCGCCCAGGCTCAGGAGGCTCGCGGCGATGCCTGTTTGCAGCATCAGGTCGCCCGCGGCCAGCATGGAAAGCGGTATGGCCATGGCCACGATGAGCCCGGCGCGCAGGTTGCCGAGGAAGGCAAAGAGCACTGCGATGACCAGCAACGCCCCGGCGAAGAGGTTGTGCTTGACGGTCTGGATGACTTTGTCGATCAGCTCGGTGCGGTCGTAGAGGGTTTCGAGCACGACGTCTTTGGGCAAGAGCGGGCGCACTTCGGTGAGCTTGGCTTTAAGCCCGTGCGTGACGGCTGCGCTGTTCTCGCCCATCAGCATGAAGCCCAGGCCCAGCACGGCTTCGCCTTTGCCAGCCGCCGTGACCGCGCCGCGCCGGATCTCGTGATCCTCTTTGACTTCCGCCACGTCGCGCACGCGTACTGGCACGCCACCCCGGGCGTCGATGACGATGTCGCCGATCTCCGCCAGGTTCGTGGCCAGGCCGATGCCGTGGACGAGGAGGGACTCTCCGTTGCGCACGACCTGGCCGCCGCCGACGTTGCGGTTGTTGTTGCGCAGCGCATCAAATAAATGATCCAGTGTGAGGTTATATTTTACCAGTCGATGCGGATCGACGACGACGTGGAACTGTTTTTCAAACCCGCCCCACGTGTTGACCTCGGCCACGCCGGGGACTTTGCGCAGCTGCGGCTTGACGACCCAGTCGTTGAGTTCGCGCAGGCTTACCAGCGTGCGCTTGGGGTCGTCGGAGCGGATGACGTAGTGGAAGACCTCGCCCAAGCCCGTGGAGATTGGGCCGAGCTCCGGGCGCGCCAGGCCCTCGGGCAGTTCCACGCTTTGCAGCCGCTCGTTGATGAGCTGGCGGGCAAGGTAGATATTCGTACGATCCTCGAAGGTGGCGACGACTTGCGAGAGGCCAAATTTCGAGATCGAACGGACGTTTTGCAGCCCTGGCAGGCCGCTGACGGCAAGCTCGATAGGGATGGTAATTTGGCGTTCCGCTTCCTCGGGGTTGAGCGAGGGGACGGCGGTATTGATCTGCACCTGCACGGGCGTGGTGTCCGGGAAGGCGTCCACGGGCAGGTTGACGATCGAGCGGCCGCCGATGGCGACCAGCAGCGCCGCCAGCACGCAGACGAGCAGGCGGTTCTTGAGCGAGGCTCGGATGATCCAGTTTAGCATGGATGAAAAAAGAGAGGGTTAATCATCCGCGCAACCTGCGCCGAGATGGGAGATGAGGAGTTGCGATTTCAAGGGGAAGCCGTGGGCGACGACGACGGGCTCGCCGGGCTTAAGACCTTCGAGCAGTTCTACGCGACCGTCGAACCGCGCGCCGAGCTTGACGGCGCGGGCGTCAAAGAGGTCCGCCTCTTTTTGAACGAAGACCATCGGGTTGCCATCGACGCGCTGGATGGCCGACTCGGGCACCAGCACGGCCCGCTCGTTGCTCGGCAAAAGGATGCGCGCCTTGGCGAAGAAATTCGCCTTGAGCAGCCGCTCGGGGTTGGGCACCTCGACTCTGAGGCGCGCCATGCGGGTGCGGTCGTCGACTTCCGAGCCGACCCACGTGACTTTGCCTTTAAAGACGCGTTCGCCGAGGGCCTCGACGCGAAGCTCCACCTCCTGCCCCACGCGCACCCGCGCCAGGGCAGATTCCGGCACGGAGGCCAGGGCCCACATGGTGGAGCAATCCGCCACGGTGAAGAGCTGCTTGCCCGCCTCGACCATCGCGCCGCGCACGGCGGAACGCTCGACGACCTCGCCGCCAAAGGGGGCACGCAGGGGAAGCATGACCGATTCGCGCCGCCGGTTATCCATGGCGGCGATCTGCTCCTCGGTGAACCCGAGCGTTTGCATCAGCTGGCTGGCGGCCTGGAGGGCGGCCTCGGCTTCCTGGAGGTCTTTTTCGGAGGTGGCTTTCAGCGCCCGCAGCTTCTGCTCGCGCAGGAGGGCCTGGCGCGCCAGGACGGCCTTGGAGGAGGCTTCGGCAATGGACGCCGACCAGAGCCGCGCCACGCTTTGCTTCTCCTGCACGGCGTGGCCGAGATCGACCTCGACGCTTTCGATGATCCCGCTCACGGGGGCGACGATGCGCGCCAGTTTGTTTTGATCGAAAGCGATTTCTGCGTAGCACTCAATCGTATCTCGGGCCGCGCCCAACTCCGCCTTGGCGACTTTGACGCCGACGAGGTTCGCCGAATCGGGCGAAGGCAGCCGCAGCTTGGCCGATTCGCCAGGCTTGAGCTTGCCGAGCCCCTCGGGCTTGCAGATGCCGCATTCATGGGCGAGGACGTTGTGTTCGGGGCAGATCTTGCCCTCGCCCGCCGTGGCCTCGGCCGCGTGGGAGTGGCCAGCGTGTTCGCCGTGGCCGTGGCCATCGTCGTCGTCATGGCCGGAGCCGCTCCGGGAGCACCCGGCGGGCAGCGCGGCGAGCGCAGCCAGCGATAATGCGGCGAATGTTTTAAGAAAAAGAGGTTTCATGAATCAGGAGAGCGTTAAAGTTTGCCCAGCAAGGCTTCGAGATCGGCCTGGGCGGTGTTGAGTTCCAGAAGTTTTTGTTGGTAACCGATCCGCGCGTCCATGGCGGTGCGCTGGATTTCGAGCAGATCGATGAGTTCGTATTTCCCTTCGTCAAAGCCCGCCTGCATCCGCTCCAGAGCTTCGTTGGCTTTGGGCAGGATTTGCTCGCGGTAGGTTTTGGCCTGGGCCGAGGCGGTGCGCAGACGGGCGGCGGCGGAGCTCCATTCGCGGGTAAGCCGCAGCCGGATGGCCTCGGCTTGCGCTTGGGCGGAGGCGAGGTTGGCCCGGGCTTCGCGACGCTTGCCGCTGGCATCGTCGAAGATCGGCAGAGGGATGCCGAGCTGCACTTGGCCGATGGCCGCGTTGGTCTCCGCCTCGCGGCCCGCGCTGGCTCCGACGGTGACATCCGGGTAGACCTCCAGGCGGGCCCGGCGGACTTCCAGCTGCGCCCGATGGACGCCGGTTTGCGCCGCCTTGCCGCTCGGGTGGCAGGCAAAGAGCGCGGCGGGGTCGCGGCTCAGCAGCGCGGGGTTCGCGCTCTCGGCCAAGGCCCCTTCGACTACGGCTTCGCGCAGGTCCGGGCGGCCCAGCAGGGCGGCCAGGGTGCGCTGGGCGATGGCGAGATCCCTCCCGGCATCGGCCAGCTCCATCCGGGCTTTTTCCAGCGGGATGGCGGCGCGCAGACTGACGTCTTCAGGTACGGCTCCGGCGTCCACGCGCTTCTTGGCGGCGGTGGCCAGGCGCTCGGCGGATTGGACCATGCCGGTCTCCTCACCCAGCAGGTTGCGGGCGGCCAGGACCTGGAAAAAGGCGACCTTGGCGGCGCGAGCGGTCTCGGCGCGGCGAAGCTCCAGCTCGGCTTGCGAGAGGCGCACTCCGGCGGCGCCGATCTCGCGTTCGAGGCGTTTTTTGCCGGGGAAGGGGACGGTCTGGGAGACCCCTCCCAGGCGTTTGGATGACGCCCAGCCGGAGCTTCTCAGCGGCCAGTCCTCCAGGCTGAGTTGCAGCTCGGGGTTGGACCACCGGCCCGCCTGGTCGGCCTGGCCCCGGGCGGCCTCCAGCTTGCCTGCGGTGGCGCGCAGGTCGGGTTCCCGCTCCAGGGCCAGCCGGACGGCTTCCGGCAGGGTGAGCGTGGCGGCGTCAAGTCTGCTGGCGCATATTATACTCAGCATCAGCAGCTTACGTGTTATCGAAAGAGCACTAAAAGACCATATAGTTTTGGGAATAGCAGAATAGCAAGACACAGATCCTCCTCGGTGTGGAGATTACGAATAGGAAGCCCCCGGGCCGATAGGGCACGGGACGTCGTTCGGCAGAAAAAAGCCGGACCGGCGCTAAGCTTTGGGAGGATTGAAGATCGAAACCGCCACCAGACGCGCGTTGGGCTCGATCCTTACGGCGATGCGTTCGAGGGGCCGCTCGACCGGTTTGACGACCAGCGGCTTGGTATCGGACACGGCCGGGGAATGACAGCAGCAAGTGTGGAACCCGGCGGGCATGGACGCCTCGTCCAAGCACCCGAGATCGAGTGCGCAATGAGCCCAACCAAAAACAAACGCCACGGCCATCAGCAGGGCGAGAAGTTGGGTTCGGAGGAATCGCATCGCGGGGAAATTGCGCGAAGAAACGCCGCGGCGCAAGCGGAAAGATTGGCAGCCTTTGTTTTTGCAATGCGGTAACATTTTGCCCCCTCCTTTCCGCTCCCGGGCGGTGTTCACGATTACTCGCTGGCATGGTTGCTGCGCTGGGCCTCTCGCAGCCGTTGCTCGTCCTCCGGCGTCAGCCGCGGCCGCTCGATACGGATGGTTAGCTTGCCGAGGGTGCCCGTGAAGCGGAAGGGAATCTGGTAATCGCGGTCGTCCACCGGGGTGCCGGTGTCGGCTCCGACGTCGAAGGATTCGTCCCACTGAAGCAGGAGCGGGATGGTGCGCGCCATGTGGTGGGCGGCGACCTCCGTGCCGTCGACTTTCAGAACGCCCGGGCCGCCCCGGCCCAATCCGCTGGTGCTGTTAAAGGCAAGCGTGCCCATGCCCAAGCCTTCGTATTTGAAGTCGAACTCGACGGTGTGTTTGCCGGGAGCGAGCACTTGCGGCCCCTCCCAGCGCTCGCGCTTGAGGTCCAGGAGATTCCACAGAAACACCGGCTTGCCTCTGAGCAGGTAGAACCCCCATCCGCCAAACCGTCCCCCCTGCGTGGCGAGGATGCCCTCCGCGCCGCCCTGGTGCACCTCGATTTCGGCGCGGATGGTGTACGAAGCCGCGATCAAGCTCGGCGCGTCGCCCATGGGGATGCCGGTCAGCTCACCGGAGTAGGTGAATTCATCCCGGCCCGCCGTTACGCTCGGCCGGGGGGCGATGGCTCGCGTTGCGATGGTATTATCCAGTGGGAATACCTGGTGTTTGTAGGCTTCCTCGACGAAAATTTCCTGCAACTCCTTGAGCTTCTCCGGGTGGGCCGCCGCCACGTCTTCGCTCTGCGTCCAGTCGTTGCGCAGGTCGTAGAGCTCCCACTGGTAGCTATTCATGACGTCGGGGTTGGGGGTGGCCGTCATTTTCCACGGCGGGCTGATCGGCCGGGTGTTGGCATACCAGCCGTCGTGATAGATACCCCGGTTACCGAACATTTCAAAATACTGCGTATGATGTTGTGTGGGGGCGTCGGCGTTGGCGAGATCAAAGGTGTACGCCAGGCTCACGCCCTCAATGGGCCATTGTTTGACGCCGTTGACGGTCTCCGGAGCGGGGATTTTACACACCTCCAGGATGGTCGGCACGATGTCGATGACGTGGCTGAACTGGTTGCGAATACCGCCCGCGCCCTCGATGTGGCCGGGCCAGGCGATGCACATGCCCTGCCGGGTGCCGCCGAAGTGCGACGCCACCTGCTTGGTCCACTTAAAGGGCGTGTCAAAGGCCCACGTCCAGCCCACGGCCATGTGGTTGTAGGTGCGGTCCGATCCCCAGAGGTCGTAGAAATACTTGAGCTGCTCCGCCACTGGCACCTCAACGTTGTTGAATTGCGCCACTTCGTTGGGCGTGCCGTTGGGCGACCCCTCGGGGCTCGATCCGTTGTCGCCGCTGATGTAGACGATCAGCGTGTCGTTGAGTTTGCCGAGATCCTCCACGGCCTGGATGACCCGCCCGATCTCGTGATCGGTATAGGCGAGGTAGGCAGCGTAGACTTCCACCTGCCGGATGAAGAGCTTTTTTTCCTCCGCGCTCAGGCTCTCCCATTCGCGCAGCAGCTCCTTTGGCCACGGGGTCAGCCGGGCGTTTTGCGGAATGACGCCGAGGCGCTTTTGGTTGGCGAAGATCGTTTCGCGCAATTGGTTCCAGCCGTTGTCGAAAAGGTGCAGTTCGTGGATTTTCGCGATCCACTCGGGCGTGGGATGATGCGGCGCGTGCGTGCCACCGGGAACGTAGTAGACAAAGAACGGTTTGCGCGAATCCACCTCGTTGAGCATTTTGAGGTGCGCAATGGCTTCGTCGGCCATGGCGGTCGTCAGGTTCCATGCCGGTTTACCAACGTAGGGGTAAATCGCTGTGGTATTACGAAATAGGTTTGGCTGCCACTGGCTGGTATCCCCACCCACAAAGCCGTAGAAATAATCGAAGCCCATCCCGACAGGCCATTGCTTGAAAGGCCCGGCCTGGCTCGCCTGGAAGGCCGGGGTGTTGTGGTCTTTGCCAAACCACGACGTGGCATAGCCGTTCTGCTGGAGGATGGTTCCGAGGGTCGCCTTGTCATCGGTGAGGATCGAATCGTAACCGGGGAAGCCCGTGGCCACTTCGGTGACGACGCCAAAACCCGCGGTGTGATGGTTGCGCCCGGTAATCAGCGCCGCTCGCGTCGGCGAGGAAAGCGCGGTGGAACAAAACTGGGTGTAGCGCAGCCCCATCTGCGCCACGCGATCCAATGCGGGCGTGGGAATGACGCCCCCGAAGGTGCCCGGCGCGCCAAAGCCGACGTCGTCGGTCATGATGAGCAGAATGTTGGGCGCGCCCTTGGGAGGGACGATGGTGGGCGGCCAATAGGGCGTGGACTGGAAGGCGTTTTCTTTGATCACCCCGCCGAACGGCGCGGGGGGGGCCGGAAGGCGGCGACCGTCAAGGGTAGTCGTGGCGCTTGGCGAACCGGCCGTTCCGGTGATTTGCTGAGCACGAGCGGGCACCGCCGCCAAAACAAACGGGATCACCGCGGACAGCAAAATCGTCGGTCTCATTCAGGTCCTCCTTATTTCCAGCCACAGACCCTATCGGCAGCGCGGCGGCGCGCGGACTCCCCCTCGTCGCCTCGGGCGTTCCACGGTTGCCCACCCGGCGATTCTTGCGGCGGGCGGCGGCCGCTGACGCGAATAGGAAGTGGCATTTTGCCCCACACTCCATGACCTCATCCAAACCCCTGATCCTCCTGCTCGCGCTCGCATCCGCCCTCCCCGGCAGAGCAGGCGACAAAGCAACCCTCGAACCGGGCCCGGCCGAACCCAACCCCGATTCGTGGACCTTCAAACTGGCTAGCCCCATCTGGCTGGCCTCGGCCTGGGGCACAACAGGCCGAGGCGGCAAAGACGCCCACGTGGACTTAAGCGCCACCACCATCCTCAGGCACGTCACCTTCACCACCTCGCTCAGCGCCGAAGTCAGGAAAGACCGCCTGGGCATCTACGCCGACTATCTCTACCTCGGCGACCAGGCGGGCGTCTACACCCCCGGCCTCGTTTCCAAGCTGGACCTCCGATTCACGGAAACCATTGCCGACCTGGACGCCAGCTGGCGCGTCATCGAAACGCCCCGCGGCTGGGTCGATCTCCTCGCCGGGATGCGCTACATGAACATCTACTCCCGGCTCCAATTGCATCCCGACAACGCCGACATCGACTCGACCAGCGTACGCCTGGTGGACACCGCCCTCGCCGACGTCGAGCGGACCCTCGACAAAGCGCTCCGGGGAGTGCTCGACGGGAAAAACCCGACCCTGCCCGTGCCCCCACTGACCAGCGGCCTCGAACAAAAGATCGTCGACGCCGTCCGGGCCGCCAAGCAAGACCCCGAGCTCGCGGCAGCCATCGCCTCGGGCATCCGAGAGCGAATCGCCGCAGCGAAGGCAAGAGTTGCCAGCAACATCGCGCAAATCCTCCGGCGCAACCTGAGCCGCGCCTTCAGCCTCAACCAAGACTGGCTCGACCCGTACCTCGGCCTGCGAGCCCGCTACAACCTCACCCCGGCCCTTTACGTCACCGCCAAGGCCGACGTGGGCGGCTTCAGCGCCGGTTCGCGGGTAAGCGTGGAAGCCATCGGCGCGATCGGGTATCAAATTACACGCAATATTTGGGCCGAAGCCGGCTACAAATACCTCTACGTCGACTACCACCACGACACCTTCACCTACGACATCTCCAACGGAGGCGCCCTCGTCACCATCGGCGTAAATTTCTAGACTCCAAGAGCCGCGGAGCCCGCGAAACGAACCGCCTGTCGATCCGCGCCCTTCAGGGACATCGTTTGGCACCAAAATACCGTTGCGGGAGGAAGATGAAGCTGGCAGGATAACCCCGCAAAACGTTAACGGAAGGGCGAGAGCCGAAGGAGGATTTCCGGCAACCTTTTGCAGGACTCGGAGGCGTGAAAACACATCAGCCTCTTGTTTCCAAGCAGCGGTCCCCGTAGTTCAACGGATAGAACGGAGGTTTCCTAAACCTTAGATGCGAGTTCGATTCTCACCGGGGACATTCTTCTTGAGGAGCTAGTTTCCGGTTCCTGACCATTCATCGGGAAGCCCCTCACCCCACAAGCGGGCGTTTTTGCCATTGCCCCAGGAGGCTCTTCTTGAAATCGTCGGGCATGAAACGGATCACTCTGCTTCTCCTCGCTGCGGCTGTTCTGTCCGCAATGGAGTCGGGTTGCTCCACCAGGTGCTTCCGTCGCGTCGCGGTTTCTTGCTCCCCCTCTTATCAACGGGTCGTCCTCGCTGACGTTGAAGGCTGCTGGATTTCCGAATACATCGCCGAAGGCCCCGTTACCGAAACGTGTAGCGGCGTTTGCTTTCGCGCCATGCAACGCCGCATTTTCAGACCCTGCGTGCTGACCTTCAAGTATCCCCTCGGCCGCCCTGTGATTGTCCAGGGTAGCAACATCATTGTCACCCCGGCCAATAAACCACTCTGGCTTTGCCAAATGGGTAACGCTCTACCTCCGGAAAACCAATGTCTAAAGGCAACAACAAACCGTTTATGCCAAAAGTAATCAGGCGGGCAAACAACGGAGCGGCGGCCGCTCTATCTCCTCTTCTTCAGCCAGAATGTCAGCGCGGGCTCGAAGCAGATGCCGCTGAGGTCCTCGACTTTCTCCCGGAAATAGCGCTCGGCGTCGGCCACGCCTTTGTTGTACGCAAGGGGCGCAATCTCTTTCATGATGTACGCTAGCAGAAACTTGGCGTGCATTTCGCTAAGGTCGGTTTCCAATTCTTCCCGAAAATATTTCTGGATCGACGGGACGATTTCGCTGATTTCCTGTTTGTTGAGGTCGATGCCCATGGCTTAAAAAACTACTCCGGCGAGCGCTCCCAGAAGGCCCGGAAGGCGCGGGACCAGTCGCGCTGCAATACGCTCTCGCGCGCGGCTTGCGCCATTCTTTTGCGCAACGGCTCGTCTTCGACCAGCCGCCGCACGGCGCGGGTGAAGTCCTCGATATCGAGGCTGCGCGTGACGTATCCGGTAACACCTTCCACTACCAGCTCCTTCGGTCCCCCGGTATCGGAGACCACGGTCGGCAGGCCTGCCGCGTGGGCCTCGATCACGACGTTGCCGTAGGTGTCGGTGGTGCTCGGAAATAGGAAAACATCGGCGGAGGCGTAGGCTGTGGCCAGCTCCGCTCCGGCAAGCGCGCCGGTGAAGCACGCTTTCGGCAGGGCCCGCTCCAGGTCCTTCAAATACGGCCCGTCGCCCACGAAGACCATCTGCACGGGGGCTTTCTCTTTCTCCAAAGCCCGGACGGCGCCGACGATGACGTCGAGGTCCTTTTCCTTGGAGACGCGCCCGACGTAGAGCAGCACGAGCTTGCCCTTCCATTTTCCGTAGCGCTCCCAGAAATGCGGATCCCGCCGCTGGGGATGGAAAAGCTCGATATCGAGCCCGCGCGGCAGGATGGCGATACGCTCGGGTAATACTCCACGGTCGATCCACGCCTGGCGGTAGGCGCCGCTGTTGACGTAAAGGAGATCGAGCTGGCTGTAGAACCCGTGCATATATTTCCACGTGAGGGTCTCCAGAAAGCTGTCGTCGGTGAGGATGCGCACGTACTGCGGGAAGTCGGTATGATAAATTCCTACTGCACGCAAGCCGAGGAGCTTGGCGGCCAGGAGTGCGGTGAGGCCGACGGGGCCGGGGGTACTGATGATGAGCTCGCTGAAGCCCTCGCGCGCAATGTAGTCGAGCATCTCCAGGATGGGCGGGAAGCTCAGCTTTTGCAGCTCGTACTCGGGCAGTTCGAATTCGCCAATGGGGGCGAAATTCTTGAGCGGGATGCCCGTTACGTGCGTCTCGGCCCGCGAGGTGACGACGACGAGCTGCTCTCCGGCGGCCACGCCCGCGGCGGTCATTTTGCGGATGGTGGTGGCGACGCCGTTGACGTCTTCGAGGGTGTCGGTGAACCAGGCGCGCTTGCGGTTGCGCAGCTCGGGCGGGATCTCTCCCGCAATGCGCTGGCACATTTCGCGCAGAAGGGGGCGGGGTGGCGACTGCGTCTGAAAGGCGTAGATGTACGGGCTCACAGTGAGGAACAGCGGCCCGAGGATGCTGATTTCCTGGATGGCCTCGATCAGGTTGCCGGAGGAAATCTGCTGGACGAATTTCGTAAAGAAGCGGAACGCGAGGCGGCTCACGAGCAGGTTGGCCATCAGGAAGGCGCGGCGCTCGGGCTCTTCGACGCCCGCGGTCTGCCGCGCCATGAGGTGCTTTAGGTCGGCGTCAGCAAACGCGGCGGCCATTTTTTTCCAGAGCGAGGCGTGGGCCGGTTTGGCGAGCTCGAAAATCTTCCCGGAGACGATGCCCTGGGTTAGCAGGCCGATTTTCTCGGAGACGGTGAACTCCGTCGGATCGCGCCCTTCCATGAAGCGGGAGAAGACCTTCGCCACGAGGCCGTGGGAGGATTCGCTGCTCATGAATTTGTCGCGGGCGAAGGAGTAAATGGTGTTGTAGAGCCCGTGAGAGAGAGCGAGCGGGGTGCCGCCCCGGCCCGAGGGTTCGCAGCGACCCTGAGCAACGTGGGCGAGGAATTCGCAGGGCGTGGCGGCGTCGGGCGTGGTGGTCCAGGCGCACCCGGGGAAAAGCCCGCCGTGGTCGTCGGAGCCGCCGACGAGGATTTTTTTCCATGCCTGGGGGTGCGTCGGGGCGAGGCTGTGGCGGTTGGCCAATTCGTCGATTTTCTCCGGGGTGAGGCGGGAGAGGAGGTACTCTGTCACCGTCCCGAGGAGCGCATGGCGCAGGCCGTTAAGGCCCTCGAAGTGGCGGAAAAGGAGGATCAGTTTTTCGACGTTCCCGGCGCTAAGGCGGTCGTCGAGGCGGTAGAGCGGGTGGGCCACGGCGTGGACGATGCCCGCCTGCGCGAGATAACGCTGGAGGTCGTAAATATTCTCTCGCGCGGCCTGGATCTCGCGGTGCTGCGCCTCGGTGATCCCCCAGGCGAGGAGCTCGACGCGCGCCCGGTCTTCGGGGAACTGGGTGGTGATTTGCTCGCTGATAAATACACCCGGCTGATCGGCGATCGTGAGCACGCCGTCGATGCGGTTGTGGTCGGTCAGCGTGACGAACGTGCGGCCCGCCTCGCGCAGCCGCCGATAGAGCTCGCGGGGGTCCGAGGTGCTGTCGGGGAAGTCGATCCGCCGAAAGACCCATTCCGCCGAGCGGGCGCTGTAACGGGAATGGAGATGGAGATCGGCGGTGGCGGCCATGGTCTTTATTTTTTAACAGGATTCCCGGGTTTGAAAATGATTTACGGGGGCCGAATCGGGCCCGGCTGGCTCCGTGCGGAATCGGGGGTTGTAGAACCGGCTGCCTATAGTAATCTTTGCCTAGCCCCAGCCCTCCAAAGACGCCGCATACGCCCTTGACGCCCTCATCCCCTTCCCCATCGCTCGAACCGACGGTGGCCGTCCATCAGCTCCCCGACCGGCTTGATTCTCTGCATGCCCTGCGGGGTTTCGCGGCGCTGATGGTCGTTTTTTATCACTGGCAGTTCTTCGTGGGCGAGAAGGTGGCCCGCATTCCGTTTGTGCAAAGCGAACAGCCGTTCTACGGGCTCCTCTGGCCCGCCTATGGCTACGGGGGGATGGCCGTGGATTTCTTTTTCTCCCTCTCGGGCTTCATTTTTTACTGGCTCAATGCAGCGCGGATCGCCCGGGGGGGGATGTCGCCAGGGAAATTCTTTGTCCTGCGGTGCTCGCGGCTCTACCCGCTCCACTTTGCCACGCTCTGGCTGGTGTTGATCCTCCAGAGCGTGATCTGGATGCGCTTCGGGCAATACGCCATCTGCAACGTGAACGACTTTCCCCACTTCGTACTGCACCTGTTTTTCGCCTCCAACTGGTTTGAGAAAAGCAGCTGGTCCTTCAACACGCCGGTCTGGTCGGTCTCTGTCGAATGCGTGCTCTACGCGGTCTTTTTCGTCGTCTGTGCCCGGAACTGGCGGCGCTGGTGGCACCTTCTGGCGCTCGCCCTGGCCGGATACGTGCTGGAGACCTCCCCCATTGGTCTGATCGGCCGGGGGATGTTCTCCTTTTTCCTCGGGGCCAGCGCTTATTATTTGCTGACGTATTTGCAAAGCCGCCGCATCGCCCTCCGGCCCTGGGCTGCCGCGCTGACCTTGGTCGCCGTCTGGGCAGTGGTCATCCCGGCCTCCAAACACTTCCCCCTCTACCACCTTTACCGCGAGACTCTGGGCAACCACCTGCTGGTGGCGGGCCGGGACGTCATCGGCTTCGTGCTCCTGGCCATCTCGGGCCATCTTTTCGAGATCGTCGCCTTCCCCGCCACGCTCTTTTGCATGGCGTCCATCGAAAGCGCCCACCCCGGGTGTTGCCGCCGGGTCGCCTTCATGGGCGACCTGAGCTACTCCATCTACCTGCTCCATCTGCCGCTCATGATGCTCTTCGTCGCGGGAGCCTGGGAGACGGGGCTACAAGGGGCCCGGTGCTACTCGCCCGCCCTGCTGCTGCTCTACCTGGCGATCCTCCTGCCGCTCGCCTGGGCCAGCTACCGCTACTGGGAACGCCCCGCGCAGGAGTGGATGCGGGCTCTTTTAACGGGCAAAAAACCCGCCGCTCGGGGAAAGCCGGAGACGACTAGCGCGCCGCCGACGGCACCTTAAAATCAGAACGCGTCACGGCTTCGTGCGCGATGTGGCGAAGGGTCTTGGCCGTCTCGGGGTCGAGCTTGGCCGGGACGTAGTTCACGGCCTCGACATTCTCGCCAAAGAGCAGCTCGTACCAGACCGCCGCGCCGAGGTATTCGCCGTTCTCGTTGGCGTGGATGTTCTCCGGGAGGTTCACCACCAGCCCCTGCGCGCGGGCCGCCTGGAAGGCATCGCCCACGGGCAGCACCCGGAAGCCATTCTCCCGGGCGAGCTTGCCATAAGCCGCCTTGAGGCCCTTGTACATCGTCTGTTGGTCGAGCGCCACCGGTTTGCCTTGGTTAAACTTCACCAACGCGTCGTCACCATAGGCCCAGGTCTCCTGGACTACGATTTCGGCGCTCGGGGCGTTTTTCTTAATGTACCCAATGAGCGTCCCGGCGAAAGGCTGGTAGGTCTCGGGCTTGTAGCTCTTGTGGCTGACCTGCTGGATCGTCACCACGTCCCAGGGCTCCGCTTCCAGGGCTTCTTTCAGGGAAAAATCCTTCTTTTCGCCCGTCCTGGGGTCGGCGCGCTGCTTGTAGGCGTGCCCCTTGGGGTCGTTCGGGTCGGCCTCGAAGGCCTGGAGGTAGCCGACATGCTGTTCCAGCGAGTGGCCACCGAGGTTCGCTTTAAAGAGGATCAACTTCTTGCCGCCCGCCTTGGCGAAGGCCGGGAGTAAATTCGTGGGGTTGTCGGCGAAGCTGTTGCCGACGGTGAGCAGCTTAAGCTCCGCGCGGGGCGTGGGCGAGGCGGCGGGATCGGCGGCCCGCAGGCTAAAGGGAGCCAAGGCAATGCAGACAAACGCAAAACGAACAAGCAGGGAGGAGTGCATAAAAAGTAGAGGGAAACCCGAAAACTGACTCCAAAATCGGACGCATTGCAAGCCATTCTCTCCCCGTTCGCCCTAGGCCTTAGGGCGACTCGGGCCCGGCCGAAACCAGCTCCGCGTGCGGCTTTCAGAGGAGAGGCAAAAGATTTTGATTGCGCCACAGCCCAGACCCGGTATGTTTTCCATCCCTTTTCCGGCCATGAAAGCAGACATTCATCCCAACTACAGCGAGACCACGATCACGTGCGCGTGCGGCAAGGTCTATCACACCCGTTCCACCCGCCGCGACATCAAGGTCGGCATTTGTGCCGCCTGTCATCCGTTCTTCACGGGTGAGCAGAAGTTCGTGGATACCGCAGGGCGTATCGAGAAGTTCGCCCGCCGCTACGGCACAGTTGCCCGCCGCAAGTAGCCATCCAGTCGTAATTTTCGAAACGGTGACGCGCCTTTATAGCCGCGCGTCACCGTTTCTTTTTACGTCCCACCGGCCGCAAAGCCGCAAATTTGACACTGAACCCGAGGATTGCCTGTTCAATCCTGCGAAATGGGCTAGTTTTTTCGATCCATGGATTTTGCCCCACTGATTGCCAAAAAATCGGAACGCTTCCTTGAACTGGAGGCGGAAATTGCCGACGGCAGCGTATTTGGGAATCCCCAGCACGCGCGCGACGTCATGCGCGAGCATGCCCAGCTCAAGAGCCTCCTTGCCGCCTGGGAAGCCTTCCAGAAGAAGCAGACCGAGCTGACCGACAGCCAGGAACTCGCCCGGGGCACCGACCCCGAAATGGCCGAGATGGCCGAGGCGGAAATCCCCGAAATCCAGAAGCAGCTGGCCGATTTCGAGCGCCAGATCCAGATCTCCCTCCTCCCGCCCGAACCGGGCGAGGACCGCGACGCCATCGTGGAAATCCGCGCGGGCACCGGCGGGGCCGAAGCCGCCCTGTTCGCCGCCGACCTCTACCGCATGTACACCCGCTATGCGGAAAGCGACGGTCTCAAAATTGAGGTGATGGAATCGAGCCCTTCCGACCTCGGAGGCCTGCGCGAAATCATCTTCCGCACCTCAGGCGAAGCCGTCTTTCGCAAGCTGCGCTACGAGAGCGGCGTCCACCGCGTCCAGCGCGTACCGGCCACGGAAGCCCAGGGGCGCATCCACACCAGCACGGCCACCGTCGCCGTCCTGCCAGAAGCCGAGGAAGTCGACCTGGAGCTTAAGCCCGAGGAGCTGCGCATCGAAGTCTGCCGCGCGGGCGGTCCCGGCGGCCAGGGCGTCAACACCACCGACTCCGCCGTGCAGGTCATGCACATCCCCACCGGCACCATCGTCCGCTGCCAGGACGGCCGCAGCCAGCAGAAGAACAAGGAAAAGGCCATCAACATCCTGCGCTCCCGCCTGCTGGAAAAGAAGCAGCTCGAAGAGGCGGAAAAATACTCCGCCCACCGGCGCAACCTGATCGGCGGCGGCGGCCGCGAGGAGAAGGTGCGCACCTACAATTACCCGCAAAACCGCGTCACCGATCACCGCATCGGGCTCACACTTTACAACCTGGACCGCTTCATGGAGGGCGAAATCGCCGAAATGGTCGGTGCCTTGCAAGCCGAGGACGTCGCCGAACGCCTTCGCGAGGCCAATCTCGGATAATCGCAGCAGGCTTTCCCCGATGGCTCGCCCGCTCTTCTCTGTCCAGCACTTTGGAAAACCACCCGGCAAGCCATCCCCTGACGCAGGCAAGCGGAGCTCCTCTGATTATGATCTGGGCCCGGGCCGGCAAAAAAGGTTATAAGCCCCCGACCACCCGCCTGCCATGATGCCCCCACTCACCCCCGAAGACCGCTTGCTGCTCATCGCGCCGCATCCCGACGACGAAAGCCTGGCCACGGGCGGGCTCGTCCAGCGCGTGGAGCAGATCGGCGCGGCGGGCAGGGTTCTCATGATCACCAACGGGGACAACAACCCGTGGCCCCAGCGCTGGCTGGAGAAACGCTGGCGCATCGGCCCCGCCGAACGGGAACGCTGGGGAGCCATGCGGCGCGCCGAGGCTACGGAGGCGCTCCACATTCTCGGCTTTCGCGGCCAGACGGAATTTCTCGGCTTCCCCGACCAGGGCGTGACGGCGGCGCTGCTCAAAAACGAAACAGCGCTGTTGGCAACCCTCATCGATCACCTGCGGGAGTGGCGGCCAACCTTCCTGGTCTACCCCTCGGCCTACGACCAGCACCCGGACCACAACGCCCTGCACGTGCTCATCCGGGTCGCCCTGAAGCGCCTCGGAATGGAGGGCCTTAAAGAATATCATTTCGCAGTCCACTGCCTCCGGCGCGATCTGGTCCCCGGAGCCGTCACGCTCGCCCTGGACGAATGCCAGCGCCAGCGCAAATACGATGCGATCGCGTGCCACAAGAGCCAGATGATCCTCAGCAGCAAGCGCTTCCTCGGGTACGCGAAATCCGAGGAGGGCTTCTTCGAGCCAATTCCGGCCACGCGCACCATGGCCCACCACCCCTTGGCGGAAGCCTACATCGAACGGGGAAAACTGCGCCTCTCCCTGCCGCTGCCGCTCTGTTGCCGGGGGGGGCTGTGGATCGCCGGGGAGCAGTCCTCGGGCGAGCATTTCCGCTGGAGCGTCCGGCTGCCGCTCCTGGCGGGGAAGGTACCCGTCACCGATCTCGTGACCGGAGAACGGGCGGGCGAAGCGGCCTTCAAAGTCTCGGCTCCGTTTGTGAGCTTTAAAATCCCCGTGCCCGCCGACACGAACCTGCTTTACGTGAAATACCACCGCCCGGCGATCTTCCTCGACCCCTCCGGGTGGCGGGAAGTGCCGGTTTAGCCAACCTTGGCCGCAGCCCCCTCGGGCCCCAGCCGCCGTACTTCCATGAAGTAGCGCAGCGCCTCCACCACGCCCTCGCTGCACCGGGCCCGGGCCACATAGCCGCCCGCTTTTTCCACGACGGCTTTCACCTCGTCGATGGCGTTGCCGGGAGCGGCGGGCCAGCGGGCGAAACGGCCATCGAGCATGGAAAGGTCGTTGTGGTGATCCCCCGCCGCGAAGGTCTCGGCAGGCGTCACGCGGGTCAGGCGGCAGAGTTCGCCCAGGGCGGCCCCTTTGGAGTAGTCCGAGTGGCAAAAGCGCAGGAAAACCGTATTGCGCTGGAAGTTGAACTGCGAGCCGGGCTTGCGCGTCGAGCGCAGGCGGGCCACCACGCGGTCCATCTCGCCGTCGTCCTTGGCGCAGAGGCCCACGGGGCGCTCGTTTTCGTAAATCAGCTCCGCCTCAGTCTCCGTGCGAACGTAGCGGAGGAACTCCTCCAGGTAGGGGGCCTCGGTCTGGAAAAGCCGGTCGTGGGCCAGGACGCAGCGGCGGTTCCAGTCCCCGTAGTCGCGCCACTGCCCGGCGGGGTCGCGGTGAAAAATTTCCCGCTCATTGGTGAGAATGTAATCCGGCTCCACGGGAAAGTGGAACTCCCGCAACCCGTCGAGCGCGAAGGCCAGGTCGCGGCCTGTATTGACAGCCCAGCGCACCCCCGCGTGCTGGAGGCGCCCGAAAAGCTCAAAAAGCTCCGGCGTCACCGGCGGCGTGGCAAAGTGGTCCACCAGGGTTCCATCAAAATCGGTGCTCAAAAGGCGAATCATCGCGGGAAATTGTAGCCGCCAAACGGCGGGGGACAAGTCTCCTTAAAAATTCAACGGATTTGCGTTCCGGCGCGCGCCCGGGTTATGTTTGCCCCATGAAATCCGCCTACGAACTCGCTATGGAGCGCCTGGAAAAAGTTTCGCCCACCGTCCAGCTGACCGAAGCCCAGAAAGCCGAGATCGCCGACATCAATACCCGGGCCCAGGCGCGCACCGCTGAAAAGGAGCTCTTCCTGGGCGGCGAGATCACCAAGGCGCGCGCTGCGGGAGACTTTGCCGCAGTCGATTCGCTCGAAAAACAGCTCGTCGCCGAACGCCTTCGCATCCAGGAGGAAGCCGAGGCCAAGAAAGAGCGCGTCCGGGCGCAGGCCTAGCCGCCAGCGTCGCTCCGGCGCTCTGTTATTCCGCCACCACCGAGGCAAGGCCGCGCGTGATTTCCTGGAAAATCCGCTGCAACTCCGCAAGCTTCACCGGCTTGGGCAGGAACGCCGTGGCCCCCGACTCGGCCAGAAACGGACTCTCCACCCCGAGCGCGCCCGAGAGCAGGATGATCTTCACCTCTGGCCGCCGGGAAAGAATGTGCCGACAGAGCGTCAGGCCGTTGATGCGGGGCATGACAATATCCATCAGGATCACATCGGGGTCGAACCGGGCCACGCTGCGCAGCACGTCCAAACCGCCCGTCGTGACCGTCGATATTATAGCCTGGTTCTCGTGCCGCAGGTAGGAAGCCAGGGCGCAGGCCAGTTCGCGATCATCATCGGCAATCAGGAGTCTCACGCGGGATTGTAAGAGAAACTTCCGTGCCAGAGTTTCAAAATAGTGTATTCTAAATTCCATGAAAGCCCACTCAACCTTGCAACCGGGCGATCCAGCCCCCGGGTTCACCGCCACCGCCGTGGGGGGCATTTATGGAGTCGGCGCACCCGTTTCGCTCAAAGATTTTGCCGGGCAGACGGTGATCCTCTACTTTTACCCGAAGGACGACACTCCGGGCTGCACGCGCCAGGCCTGCGGGCTGCGCGATGGCTGGCACCTGTTCTCCGAACGGGCCGTGGTGCTCGGGATCAGCCCCGACTCAGTGGAGCGGCACGAGAAATTCATCGCCAAATACGAGCTCCCCTTTCCGCTGGTGAGCGACGAGTCCAAGGAGATCTCGCTGGCCTACGGCGTCTGGGTTGAGAAGACCAACTACGGCAAAAAATACATGGGCGTGGAGCGTTCGACGTTCATCATCGGAGCCGACGGGACGCTGAAGGCGATTTTCCGCAAGGTGAAGCCCGAGGAACATGTGGAGAAGCTGCTTTCCGCGCTTGAATAACCGGCTCGAAACCGCCATGGGAGAAGGGATAAAGGCATGTTGACGATTCAGCAACTCGCACGCGGGTTTGAGAAGGTGCTTTTCCGCCTGCCGGGGCCGATCCGCAAGCCCGTGGAGCGGGAATGGCGGCCGCTCCAGGAGTTATTTTTGCAACACCGGCCCGCCCGCGTTCTCATCATTGGCGAACCGGGGGGAGAGACGGAGTTCTGGGCGCGCACGGTCTTTCAGATGGAGCCCGGGGCCATCGAGGCCGGGAGCGCGCCGTGGCGGGCTTACCAACACCAGGGGGCGCTGATTTTTGCCCTCGCGGAAAGCCCCGAAGCCGCCAAAACCGCGTTGGAGAGCGGCCCGGCGGATGTGTTTCTTTACATGACCCCGAGCGAACTGCCCGGCTACGCGCCGCTGCGGGGGGAGACCCCGGCGGTGCTGGGCGGAGCGGCCCGCGAGGTGCTGCTGGCGGAGATCGCCGCCCAGCTCCCGATGGAGGCGCGGCTGGAGTTCGCCCGGGCCAGCGGAGACGCCGCCGCGCAGCGGGAGATTGCCGCGCACCTGACGCGCTCCGCCGCGGCGGTCTGCACGGCCATCGGGGCGCAGCCGATCCCTCTGGCGGATTTCCCGATCCTGACCTCGCTGCAAGTGCTCATGGTCGCCGGGATCATCCACACGACCGGGCGCGAATGGAGCCTGAAGCTGGCGCGCGATTTCCTGGCGGCGCTCGGGGCCAACGTAGGCTTGGGCCTGATCCTGCGCGAGGGGGCCCGGGCGGCAACCAAGTTCCTGCCCGGCTGGGGTAACGCGATTTCGGGGGCGATGGCGGGCGCGGGCACGTACGCCATCGGGCGGGCGGCGACGGCGTTTTTCATCGAAGGGGTCTCGATCGGCGAGGCCCGGCGGCGCTTCAAGTTCCTCAAAGGCCGGAAGCCTAAGGAGCTGAAGTAGCCGAGGGAGCTGAAGGCGCGGGGGCCGGGGTGTCGTCCACTTTCAGCGGCGGGGGCAGTTCGTTTTTCTTGAGCAGCTGGATGCCGTTGATTTCGGGGTCGAAATTGGTAACGGGCTCGAAAAGCCGCCAGAGCAGCTCGGGCCGGTAGAGGTCGCGCCAGAAGACGTTGAGCACCGTCACGGGCTCGTAGAAGACCCCGGGCAGTTCGTCGAGGACGGCCATGGTATCCTTAATGACGGGGCCAAAGGCGAGCACGTAGTCGGGGGCGGTCTTCTTGATAAAGTAGAGTTCCGGCACCGAGGCGAACTGCCCCTGGCGCGGGGCTTCAAGCACCCAGCCGAAGGTGACTTGCGGCGCGTGGAACATCAGGGAGGAGACCGCGCTATTGGGGGCCACCCAGAGGGTCGAGCCCTCGGGAACGAAGCGCCGGATGGCCTCGGCGGCGGCGGTGAACGGATCGGGCGGCGGCTGGGCCAGCTCGCGCACGAAGCTCCACGGCGTGCAGCGCAGGCCTTCCCGGAAGAAGAGCCCGCCGTTAAAAAAGTTGCTCCAGAAGAGCCCTAGGCCGAGCCCGAGGACTGCCCAGCCGGGCCAGCGCAGCCGGGCCGCAAGCTCCAGCAGGGTGAACACCCCGAGCGCGATCATCAGCGGCAGGAGCGCGCAAAAGTAGCGCACATTGGCCACGCTCGTCTCGGAAAGCGGCTGGCTGGAAATGGCCGTCTCGGCGGCTACGAAAACGACGAAGGCGAGCAGCCCGCGCTTGAGCCAGGCGGTTCGGGAAACGAACGCCGCCCAAACCGAGGCGACCATCAGCGGCAGGACGATCATTTCGCTCCGGTTGAGGTCGCGCCAGGTCCACCAGAAAAGGGTGAGCCGGTCGGACAGGGTATTTTTGTAGAGATCCTGCGAGAGCCCCGTCCGGAAGGGGTTCCACCACGCCAGGATGACGAGCCCCACGACCAGCGACGGCAGAATGAGGATGCCCCAGTCCCCCCAACGCAGGGGCCGGACTTTCCGCTGCCATACCAAGTAATCCACGCCGAGGCAGAGGGCCAGGACGATGTAGAAGGAGTAGTTGAGCGAAAGAAGCAGCGCGGCGCAGAGGGAGAGAAGCGCCAGCTTGCGCCGATCGCCCTCCCATTGGAGGTAAAGGTAGGCGATGAGGCAGAAGAAGAGGGTCGCCGGGGCGTAGTAGTGGCACTGGCGGGCGTAGAGGAAAAATGAGACGTTGCCCAGCAGCGCGAGGCAGAAGAGGGAGGCGCTCAACGTGGAGGCGCGCCAACGCCACACCCACCAGCAGAGCAGCCCGACGGTGGCCCAGCCGCAGAGGGCGAAGGGCAGGCGCGCACCCAGGGCATTCTCGCCCAGGAGCTTCATGAAGGGGGCGTCAAAATAGGCGCAGAAGGGGGGCTCGCCTTCGGTGCGCAGGTTGTGAAGGAGTATCCCGCCGCGATAGGCTACGAGATTGCGCCCCACCCAGGCCTGGGTATCGCCGCATTGGAGCACGCTTTTAGTCCCCAGCGCCGTGCCCGCCTCGTCCTCCCACAAGGCGTAATGCCCCAGCCGGACAAAGATCAGGAGGGCTGAGAGGGCGAACGTGGCGATGAGCAGCCACGCCACCACACGCCGCGAACCGGCGGCGTTATGCGTTAAGTTGGGTTCCAGTGCTTCCATGGCGTTTTCGATCCTGCCGCACGCAGAGAACCACGGCGGCGATATAGGCAATCAGCGAAATCAGCGAGACCCACAGGCCGACGGTAAATGCGCGCGGCACATACTCGATGCGCAGGCGGTGATGCCCCGCTCCGAGCGGCACGCCACGCAAAATGTAGTTGGCGGGGAGGACCTGGTAGCCCTGCTGGGAGCTGCCGGGGAGCGCCCGGGCCCGCCAGCCGGAGGAGTAGGCGTCGGTAATGAACAGGATGGCCGGGGTGGCGGTATCGGCTTCAATCTCCAGCCAGTCCGTGGAGGAGCCGACCACGCGGGCGGTGTCCGTGGCAGCCGCAGCCGATTTGGCTAGCCCCGGATCACTCTCCAAAATCACCTCCCGGCGCGGGTCAAAGACCGGATCGTGCAAGGCGCGGAAAATGGCGTCGCGCTGCGGAATCACGCGCCAATCATGCACCAGCTGGACCTGATCCAACGGCGCCGCCGGGGACTCGATCACTTTGATCCCCTGGCCCGTCGGGATAAAGGCGTAGCGAAACCGAAGCATGGTGTAGAGCGGGGGAATCCGCAAGTTACCGCGCTGATCGGCAAAGCTGATGTACTGCGTGGCGTTATCGGGATCGCCCCCCTGGCTCCACGTCATGAACTCGGCGTAGCGGCGCTCAACGCCCGGGTCGGCCCCCCAAATGTCGTAGGCTCCGATCGACAGGGCTGCGTTCGGGTTGAGGAGGTTGAGCGAGCGGTAATTGCCAGGGTGCGTCTTGACGAAGTCGGCCAGCACGGCGGGCGCGATGGTCTTGGCGTCCACGGTGTCGCGGGTCCAGTAGGCGAAGATGAAGAGTTCCGTCGTCAGCAGCACGGCCAAGGTCGGCGCGGCGTAGGAGGAGCGCGGGATGTAATAGAGAATACCCGCGACGCCCAAAAGGATGAGGGCCGGGATGAAGAGCGCCCCTGCGGCGAACCCGCGCGCATGGTCGCCAAACTCCACGCTGGCGAAAGCGGCCGGGGGCAGGTACGACTCGCGGCTCGCCTGAACGGCCTTGAGGATCGGCTGCCAGCCCGAGGGGCCCAGGAGCGTGATCCAGATGGAAGCCAGCAGTACGACGCCACCCGCGATGGCCGTGCCGATCACGAATTTCCGCGACACCTTGGGGTTGCGCAGCAGGGCGTCGAAGCCCATGGCCGAGAGCATCCCGAGGAAGAGGACGGTCTGGAAGGTGAACTTGGAGATGCCCCGGAATTTGCCAAACCCGGGCACGTGCGCGTAGAGGAAGGCAAAGAGCGGCGTGTGGACGCCAAGGGCGAAAATGAAGGTAATAAGCGCCAGCCCCACCAGCCGTCCGGGCCCGAAGAAACGGCTCGTTCCGCGCCCATAGATCGCCCCGTAAACAGCCAGGACGAGGCTGACCGTGCCGATAAAGAGGGACATTTCCCAGAGATAGCAGCGCCCCCAGTAGACCTGGTTCTGCATGTCGCCGAAGAAGTAAGGGTTGAGCAGCGTAATGAGATTCTCCGGCGGGAAGCCGAACATCGCGGCGAACTCAAACGGCACCGGGATGGAGCGGATGGTCTCGCCGTTGGCCTGGATGGCCGTGAAGAGCTGTACCGCCGTCAGGAGCGAGCCGCCCGCGAAGATCACCCCGAGGCCGACGCCGGGAATGGCCATCTGCCGGAGCACGTTCGCCACTCCCTCCCCCTTGGAGTCCAGGGCGATGCGGGCCATGCCCCACAAGGTGTAGAACCCGGCGGCAATCGCGGTATAAAAAAGGTACTGCGGATGCCCCCCCAGGACCTGGAGCGCCACGGCGGCCATGCCCAGGAGCGCCCAGCGCAACGCAAGGCCCAAGCGGCCCCGGCTCTCGAAAATGCCGTCAATCGCCAGGAAAATCACCGGCGCCCAGGTCATCACGGCCATGTGGACCGGGTGGCCGGAGTAGACGTGCATGAAGTGCGGGCCGCAGAACATCAGGACCACGCCCGCGACGAAGCAAGCGAGCGGTTTCAGCCCCCGATAGCCCGCCCAGACGTACATCGCCATGCCCAGCAGCCAGACGTTGAGCGCAATGCTCCAGTTGATCCCCATGGCCAGCGGCAGGATCAGCAGTAGCAGGTTGGTCGGGTAGAGCATCGCCGCCTGGGTCTCCCCAAAGAAGGGGGCACCGCCAAAGATATGCGGATTCCAGAGGGCCAGGTTCCCGTGCGCGAGCTGGTCAAAGCCGAATTCGCGCCACGAGTAGAATTGCAGGAACATGTCCGTGCCCCCGTTGCCCAGGACGTAGTCGCCCGGGGCGAGCAGCATGTCCATGAACATCAGGAACACCAGCGCGCCAAAGGTAGCGGCGGCCTTCCACAACACGGGAAACGCGAGGGCGGGACGTTCGGGGCAAGGAGCGGTAGTCATGAGAGAAAAAAAGCGGGAGCTATCGGCGGGAAGAGGTGCGCAAACGCCAGACTTGCACCAGGTATTCCCAATACTGACGCCAGGTCACTTTGCTGCCCCCTTTTTTGCGTTCCTGAAATACGTAGCCGACTTCGGCGATCTTATCGAACTTCCCTCGGGCGAGGGTCTCCAGGAGGATTTTGTAACCCAGAGGGCGCAGCTGCGGCAGATTCGCGGCCTCGCGACGCAGGGCGAAGAAGCCACTCATCGGATCGGAAACAGCCCGGGCCGCCGAGGGCAAAAGCAGGATGCCCAGCGCCTGAGCGCCGCGCGAAAGCATTCGGCGAAAAAGGCTCCAATCGCTCACGCCGCCCCCCTCCACGTGGCGGCTGGCCACGACGAGATCCGCCCCGCCGCGCAGGGCTTCCAGAAGCTTCGGGAGCACTTCCGGCGGGTGCTGCAAATCGGCGTCGATGACCCCGAGCCACTCCCCGCGAGCCGCCTTCCAGCCGTCCACAACGGCGAGAGCCAAGCCGCGGTTCTCCGTGCGCCGGAGCACGCAAACGGCTGGGTTGCGCGCGGCGATTTCCTCAGCCAGCTTCCAGGTGCCGTCCGGGCTATCGTCGTCCACCACCAGCAGTTCAAAGCCATCGGGAGCCGCGTCGCGCAACAGAGCGTCGAGCCGATCCAAAAGCTCCTCGATGTTTTCCCGCTCGTTAAAAGTGGGGATGATAAGGGAGAAAAACGCCATGGGTAAGGTGGTAGTGCTTTTTAGGGGGGATTTCACTGCGGAGCCAAGAAAGCCGCCTTGCGTTTTCCACTAAAGCCGCGCCTCGGTCAAGGGGCCAGCGCTTTTTTAATCAAAGTGTTGCAATCATCGCACGCTACAACAGCCAGACAAACCGCCTGATCGAATTCAGCAGTTGATCCCCCCCTGGGGCTTACCCTATAATCCTACGCGGATATACTGATGTCCATGACCCAACCCGGCCTCACAGGACAAACGTTGACTCAATATTTTGACGCCTTACTCAGAAAAACGACTGCACGAGCTGGCCACTAAAGTAAAGGCCTTCGAAGCCACCGAGCCGGGCTCAACGCTCGCGAGCTACTTTGAGGAACACCTCGAGGCGCCCGGAGCCGTGCTGACGTGCGGAGGGGCGTTCGCCGCCGCGATTTCGCGCCAGGAATTCCTCGACGTCCTGGCCCAACCGCTCGGGCCGGGGATCTTCCTCCAACGCCCCCTCTCGGCCCTCGTCGAGCGCCCGGCGTACCGCCCGATGCTGATCCTCCCCGGCGACCTCTCCGCCGCCGACGCCCTTGCCCGCGCGATGGAACGCCCGGGAGCCCAGATGCACAGCCCGGTGCTGATCGAGGGAACCGGAGCCGTGGCCGACTTCCGCGCGCTCGTCGCCGCCACGCTGGAGGCCCATGACGCGACCCGCCGGGAACTCGATGCCGAAACCGCCCGGCGCACCGGTCTGGAAGAGGCGCTCGCCGACGCCCGGCGGGAAACCAGCGAGATCCGGCTTTCCAAGAGCGAATTCCTTTCCACCGTCAGCCACGAAATCCGCACCCCGATGAACGGCGTCGTGGGGATGACGGGGCTGCTGCTTGAGTCGGGCATGCCGCCCCGGGAACGCGAATACGCCCGCACGATCCAAAAAAGCGCCGCCCATTTGCTGGAAATCCTCAACGAATTCCTCGACTTCTCCAAAGCCGAAGCCCACGTCCTGACCCTCGACACCGTTGACTTTGACCTGCTCGGGGTCGTCGAGGACGTGACGGAGAAGTACGGCCCGCAGGCGGGCGAAAAGGGCATCGAGCTGGCGGAGTTCGTCGCCTCGACCGTGCCAACCCATCTCCGGGGCGACCCAGCGCGCCTCGGCCAGGTGCTCGATTACCTGGTGGGCAATGGGGTGAAGTTCACCACCCATGGCGAGGTAGTCGTGAGCGTTTCGCGCGAAACCGAGTCGGCGGACGACGTGCTGCTGCGCTTCGAAGTGCGCGATACCGGCATCGGCATTGCCCCGGAGGAGCGGGAGACCATTTTCGAGCCTTTCCGCCGGAACACCGACCCCTCCACCCGCAAGGTGGGCGGCGCGGGCCTCGGCCTGGCCATTTCCAAGGAAGTGGCGCAGCTCATGGGCGGCGAGATCGGCGTCCAGTGCCCGCCCGAAGGTGGCTCCCTCTTCTGGTTCACCGCCCGGTTCGAGAAACAGACGCGCATCCCGGAGAGCGCCACCGCGCCGCTCATGGACCTCTGCGGCGTGCGGGCGCTCATCGTGGATGACAACCCGACCAACCGGCACATCCTCCACTGCCAGCTCTCCTCCTGGCGCATGGTGCCCACCTGCGTCTCCAACGCTCGCGAGGCGCTCTCGACCCTCAAGCGGGCCCTGGACACCAAGCCCTTCGACGTGGCGCTCCTCGACATGCAGATGCCCGAGACCAACGGCCTCGCGCTGGCCCGCGCCATTAAAGAGGACGCCGTCATGGCCTCCACCCGGCTCATCATTTTGACCTCCATGGGGCGCATCCCCCAACAGGATATCCGCAACGCGGGAGTCTCCGCCTGCCTGGTCAAACCTGTGAAGCAGTCGCTTCTCTACAACCAAATCGCCACCGTCGTCGCCCAGGAACATGAGCGCACCGGCAGCGATGCCGCTTCGCCCTCTCCCATGAAACCCGTGCGCATCCTTGTTGCCGAAGATAACGTGATCAACCAGATCGTCACCTTGGGCCAGCTTGAGAAGCTCGGCTACAAGGGGGACTTGGCCGTCAACGGCCAGGAGGTGCTCTCCGCGCTGAGAAAGTACGATTACCCGATCATCCTGATGGACTGCCAGATGCCGCTGATGGACGGCTACGAAGCCACGCGCCGCATCCGCGCCAACGAAGATCTGCCGCGCCAGCCGCGTATCATCGCCGTGACGGCCCATGCCATGGCGGGCGACAGCGCCAAGTGCCTCGCGGCGGGCATGGACGACTACATCAGCAAGCCGGTAAAGCTCGAAGACCTCGCCTCCAAGCTCGCCCACTGGGAGAACGCCCCCTCCGCAGGCGGGCCCACCACGGAGCCGCAACCGGCAGCCCCCCTGGCTTCGTCAGCCCCCGGGGAACCCGAGCCGCTCGACCGCGAACGGCTCGATACGCTCAAAACCCTCGACCCGGACAACAGCCTGGAATTTTACGGCAAGCTCCTGGAGACCTTCCTCAACAGCGCCGAGGCGGACTTCCGCGCCCTGCGCATGGCCATCGAGGAGCGGGCCTGGGAACGGGCGAAGAACAAGGCCCACTCGCTCAAGGGCTCCAGCCGCAACATGGGAGCCGACCGGATGGGCGAAATCTGTCAGGACATCGAAGCGCTCACCGCCCAGCCCGACCGGCTCGCCGAATTGCAAGCGGCCCTGGAACGGCTTGCCCGCGAGTTCAACCGCGTCTGCCAGCAAATCCACAAAGAACAAGCCACGCTCTAACCTCCCCCATTCCCCCAGCATTCCCCGCCCAGGGCCTTTCCGTATTTTGGGTATGACTCCATACGTCGAAATCACATTCGGAGCTTTCAAAGCATACGAATCTCGTGTTCCCTCCTTCTTATTATGCAGCCGATGAACGAGTTGATTAGCAAACTCCACTTGGCGGCGGCCCGCATCGAGCCACCCAAGAGCCACCTTTCCGGGCTCTGCCACCGCCAGGGGCTCTCGCCGGATAACGTGGTGCTCCATCACCGGTCCGGGCGGGAGGGGGAGCGGGAGACCGCGAACTTTCATCACCGCTTCGAGCTGGCCCTGGCGCTGGACAAAGGCGGCGCGGTGCGCATCGGCGAGGCGACCTTTCGGCTCGGCCCGGGCGAGTGTGCCCTGATCTTCCCCCATCAGTTTCACCACTACCAGAACGTATCGGAGAGCCCCGCCGAGTGGCTCTGCATTACCTTCGACTTAAGCCATCCCCTGGCGGCCTCGGCGCTGCGGGACCGGCCCGTGGAGCTCGACGCCGAGGCGCTGCGCCTCGCGGAGTGCGTCATCGAGGGCTACCGCCGGGCGCTGCCGACCGATCCCCTGGGCGTCGCCTACCACCTCGCCCTCCTGCTGGCCCGGCTGATGGAGGCCGCATCGGTACCCAAGGAACGCCGCGCGGAGGCCGACTCCGCTGACGTGCGCGACGAGATCGTACGGAAAATCAACGCCTACGTGCGCCAAAACCTCCGCAACGCCCCCTCGCTGGAGGAGCTGGCCGGGAAGCTTGGCTATTCAGCTAGCCGCCTGAGGACGGTATTCCGGGACAAGCTCGGGGTAACCCTCGGGCTCTACATCCGCGAATCGCGGCTGGCGGAAGCGGCCCGCCTGCTCCTGACCACCGAGCGCACCGTCTCCGAGGTGGCCCGGGAGACCGGGTTCACCTCGCTTAACGCATTCTCGCGGGCGTTCGCAGCGTATTACAAAATCGCCCCCAAATCCTACGCCCTGCACTTTGCCCCGCCGAAGGCAAAGGTACGGAATAAACCGGAAAAAGCAGGGGCTAAGAGGGCTTAGAGCGAGGCGCTTAGGCCGCCGGGCCGGTCTTTTGGAGCGGCTTGGGCGTCACCTCGGAGCGGCCGATGAAGGTGGCGCCGTCCTCGATGATGAGGCGGGCGGACTTCAGGTCGCCGGTGAGGGTCGAGCCGGTCTTAAGCTCGCAGCGGTCCTCGACCGTCACGTTGGCCTGGACGCTTCCCTCCACGATGATCGACTTGGTCTTGATCTCGCCTTGGATGTGGGCGTTTTCGCCGATCGTCAGGTGGCCTGGCGAGTGGATTTCCCCCTGGACTTTGCCGTTGATGTACAGATCGGTGCGAAAGGTGATCGTCCCGGTGATTTCGACGTCGGAGGAAAGCGAATTGGTAGGGTTGGGCGTGGGCATAAAATGGTGATGGGAGCATCCACGCGAATCCAATTCTGTCAAACACGGCTTTCAAATTCGGGCGCTCAAACAGTTCTGCCCTCCCGCAATGGCTTGCCTCGCATCGCGCCTTTCGCGTATCAAAGCACCCTCTCAAACGCCATGATTACCTTTAAGGACTCTACTTTCCATCTGAGATCCCAGGCCACCAGCTATGTGCTGGCCATCGCCGCCTCCGGTGAGCTCGTCCACGCCTACTGGGGCGCAGCCCTCCGGGAACCGGAGGTGCTCCACCGCTTTAACCCGCACGATATCGCCTTTGCCCCGAGGCTTTTGCAGGACCGGGACGACCTGATCTTTTCGCTGGATACCACGCCCCGGGAATACCCCGACTACGGCCGGGGCGACTTCCGCTCGCCCGCCATCCAGGTGCAGACGGCCGACGGCTCGACCATCAGCGCGCTGCGCTACGTCAGCCACTCGATCCGCCCCGGTAAACCGGCACTGGAGGGGCTCCCTGCGACCTATGTGGAGGCCGACACCGAGGCCGATACGCTCGAAATCCTCCTGCGCGATGCCCTCACCGGCTTGGAGGTGGCCTTGAGCTACACCGTTTTCAATGAACTCGACGCCATCGCTCGCAGCGCGCGGTTCACCAACAAGGGCAGCCAGCCCGTCCGGCTCCTGCGAGCGCTGAGCGCCAGCGTCGATCTGCCCGAAGCCGGGTTCGAGCTGCTCCAGCTCAGCGGCGCATGGGCCCGGGAGCGCCACGTCGCCCGCACGCCGCTGCGGTCGGGCATGCAGTCGCTGGAAAGCCGCCGGGGGGCGAGCAGTCACCAGCAGAACCCGTTCATCGCCCTCCTCGACCCCTCCGCCACGGAGGACACGGGCCGGGTCTACGGCATGAACCTCGTCTACAGCGGCAACTTTCTGGCCCAGGCCGAGGTCGATCAGCTCGCCACCACGCGCATTTCCATCGGCATCAACCCGTTCGATTTCTCCTGGCTGCTGGAGCCGGGCGAGAGCTTCCAGACGCCGGAAGCCGTGCTGGTGTTCTCCTCCGAGGGCTTGAACGGCCTCTCGCAGCGCTACCACCGGCTCTACCGGACCCGCCTTTGCCGGGGCCTGTGGCGCGACAAGGTGCGCCCCATCCTGATCAACAACTGGGAGGCCACCTACTTCGACTTCAACGCGGAGAAAATCGAGGCCATTGCCTCCACAGCGGGCGAGCTCGGCATCGAGCTTTTCGTTCTGGACGACGGCTGGTTCGGCCACCGCAACGACGACTGCACTTCCCTGGGCGACTGGACGACCGACCTCAAAAAACTCCCCGCGGGCCTGCCCGACCTGGTGGGGCGCATCAACGCCCGGGGGCTGCGCTTCGGCCTCTGGTTCGAGCCGGAGATGATCTCGCCCGATAGCGATCTCTACCGCGCCCACCCCGACTGGTGCCTGCACGTGGCCGGGCGCGACCGCACGGAGGGCCGCCAGCAGCTCGTGCTCGATTTCTCCCGACCGGAGGTTTGCGACGCGATCATTGAAAAAATCTCAGCCGTCCTGGCCTCGGCCCCGATCACCTACGTGAAGTGGGACATGAACCGGCACATGTCGGAGATCGGCTCAGCCTCGCTGCCGCCCGAGCGCCAGCGCGAAACGGCCCACCGCTACATGCTGGGCCTCTACCGGGTGATGAGCGAGATCACGGGGCGCTTCCCAGAGGTGCTCTTCGAATCATGCTCCGGCGGCGGCGGGCGCTTCGACCCGGGCATCCTCTTCTACATGCCGCAAACCTGGACCAGCGACGACTCGGACGCCGTCGAGCGGCTCAAAATTCAGTACGGCACCAGCATCGTCTACCCGGTCAGCGCCCAGGGAGCCCACGTCTCGGCCTGCCCGAACCACCAGGTGGGGCGCGTTACCTCGCTCGCCATGCGCGGCCACGTGGCGATGTCGGGGAACTTCGGCTACGAGCTGGACCTTAACCAGCTCACGCCCGAGGAGCGCGAGACGGTCCGGGCGCAAGTGGCCCTCTACAAGGACCTGCGCGGCGTGATCCAGACCGGGACGTTCTACCGCCTGCGCAGCCCGTTCGAGGGAGGCGACGCGGCCTGGATGAGCGTGAGCGAAGACGGTTCGCGCGCGGTGGTCTTCTACTTCCAAGTGCTCGCGCAGCCCAACCCCGGCACGGCGCTCCTGCGGCTGCGGGGCCTCGATGCCGACCGCCGCTACCGCGTGGCGGAACTGGGCCGGAGCCTCGGCGGCGACGTGCTCATGAATGCGGGCCTGCGGGTGGACTTCCCCCACCCAGGCGATTTCCAGAGCCTCATCTGGCAGCTGGAACGCGAATAGCCAAAACCAAAATAAAAAAAGGCGCGTCCACTCTCGGACGCGCCTTTTTTCTAAAACCAATCTTTCCCAGCGGTTACGCGCCGATCTCCCGCACAATCGCCTCGGCAATCAAGTCCGCCCGGGCATTGATCTTCCCGGCATCGCGGCCTTCGATGAGGAGGCGGATCTTCGGCTCGGTGCCGGAGTAGCGCAGCAGGACGCGGCCCGCGCCGTCCAGCTCGGCCTCGGTATCCTTGACCATTTTGAGGACATCCGGGAGCTGCTCCAGGGGTCGCTTCTGGCGCACCTTGAGGTTGCGCTGGGCCTGCGGATATTTGGAAAGGCAGCGCTTGAGCTCGCTGAGCGGCTTGCCGGTCTCGACCATGATGCGCAGGACTTGCAGCGCGCTCACGATGCCGTCGCCGGTGCTGGCGAAGTCGCGGAAAATCATATGCCCGCTCTGCTCGCCGCCGAGGTTGTAGTTGCCGCGCATCATCTCCTCGATAACGTAGCGGTCGCCCACCTGCGCGCGCAGCACCCGCCCGCCCGCCTGGGCGAGGGTTTCGTCGAGGCCGAAGTTGCTCATGATAGTGGCAACAAGCGTGTTCTCGACCAGCTCGCCTTTTTTGATCATGTCGAGCGCGGCGATGGCCATGATCTCGTCGCCGTCGACGACCTCGCCTTTTTCGTCGCACAGCATCAAGCGGTCGGCGTCGCCGTCGTGGCTGATGCCCACGTGCGCGCCGACGTTCTTGACGGTCCGGGCGATTTCCTCCGGATGCGTGCTGCCGCAGTTGGCGTTGATGTTGCGGCCATTGGGGGCGTTATGAATGACGTGCACCAGGGCCCCCAGCTCGCGCAGGATGCACGGCGAGGATTTGTAGGAAGCGCCGTTGGCACAGTCGAGCGCGACGTGGAGCCCCTCCAGCGTGAGGCCGCGAGGGAAGCTCGACTTGGCAAACTCGATGTAGCGGCCCAGCGCGTCGTCGATGCGCGTGGCGCGGCCGATGTGGTCGGCGATGGGCCGGATGGCCTCGATCTCGCCCGAGAAGACAAGGTTCTCGATGCGCGCCTCGATGGCGTCGTCGAGCTTGTAGCCGTCGTGCCGGAAGAACTTGATGCCGTTGTCCTCGTAGGGATTGTGCGAGGCGGAAAGGACGATGCCCGCGTCGGCCCGCAGTGAGCGGGTGATGTAGGCGACGCCCGGGGTGGGCAGCGGCCCGATCAAGAGCACATCGACGCCGAGCGAGGTGATGCCCGCCACGAGCGCCGTCTCCAACATGTAGCCGGAGATGCGGGTATCCTTGCCAATGACGATCTTCGGGCGGCCCCCGAAGCCGTGAGGACGGCCATTGGGCTGGGCAAAAACGTGGGCTGCGGCGCGCCCAAGCTTGAGGGCGGTCTCGGCGGTTACGGGCTCGACGTTGGCCACACCACGCACGCCGTCGGTTCCGAAAATTTTGCGGGACTTAGGAGAGGACATGGGGGGTGGAAAGCGGGGTTCTAGGGTTCATCGGGGTTGTATCGATCGTCTTTTTGATGAGGAACCAGAGGATGCTCGCGGCCAGAAGCGCCAGCAGCTTCGCCTCCCAGTTCTCCAGAATCAGATTCTTCATATTTCTCCAGAAGCAGTAATTGGCTTAAGCGCTTTTTGAATTCGTCGGGATCGAAATCGCGCTCGATGCGGCCCCGGTGGCAGATGGAGACGTTGCCGGTCTCTTCGCTGACGACGATGGCAATGGCGTCGCTCTCCTCGGTGATGCCAAGGCCCGCGCGGTGACGCAGGCCCAGGTTGCGGTCGAGATCGTGCCGCTGGCTGACCGGGAAGATGCACGCGGCGGCTAAAATGCGGTCGTTGCGCAGAATGAGCCCGCCATCGTGCAGCGGGGTCTTCGGATGGAAGATAGTAACGATCAGCTCCGTGGAGAGCTCGCTATCGACGGTCACGCCGCTCTCGGCAAAGGCATGGACATTCGACTCGCGCTCCAGGGCGATGAGCGCGCCGAGCTGGCGGTTGGAAAGTTCGAAGGCGGCCTCGGCCAGAACCTCGATGGTCTCGCGCTTCTGCGTGACGGTGGAGAAAATATGCTGGCTGCCCAGGGCCGCGAGCGCCCGCCGCAGCTCCGGCTGGAAGATGACCACGAGCGCCACGACCATGAAGGCCGTGAACGAGCGAATTAAGAAGTAAATGACCTGGAGCTTGAGGAGCTGCGAGACGAGCGTGAAGGTCAAGAGCAGCACGAGCAGGCCCGTGAGCACCTTCGCGCCGCGCGTGCCGCGAAAGTAAAGGTAGCTGTAGTAGATGGCCACCCAGAGGATGCCGATCTCGACGCCGGAGCGCCAGTTCTCATCCACGAACTCGAAGAGCGAAAATGCGAGCGTCGGTATCATTGCGCCAGGATCGCCTCCGTCATCCGGAGGGCCTCCACGTTGGCCCGCACGTCGTGGACGCGGAACACAGTGGCCCCCAGCTCACGGCCAAGGCTCGTGAGGGCGACGGTGGGCCAAAATCGTTGTTCGAGTGCCATATCGTGGTTCAGTTTTCCCAAAAAGTTCTTGCGCGAGACCGCCCAGACCATCGGGCGATCGGGCATTTCCGGCGGGCACAACGCGCCGACATGGGCCAAAAGCGCCAGGTTGTGCTCCACCAATTTGCCGAATCCGGGACCGGGGTCGAAGGCAATCCGCAAAGGATCGAGCCCCGAGCCTAAGGCGAGCGCGGCGCTTTGTCTAAAAAAATCCCGGACTTCGGCCACAACGTCGCCATATTCAGGGGCCTGCTGCATGGTGCGCGGGGTTCCCCTCATGTGCATCAGGACGACGCCCGCGCCCGATGCGACCACGGTGTGGGCCATCTCCGGGTCGCCCCGCAGCGCGGTGATATCGTTGATGATCCCGGCTCCGGCCTCCAGTGCGGCGCGCGCCACGGCGGCTTTGCTGGTATCAATCGAGATCTCGGCCTTGAGCTTCCCGGCCAGCGCCTCGACGACCGGGATGACGCGGCGCAGTTCTTCTTCCAGCGGCACGGGGTGCGAGCCGGGCCGGGTCGATTCACCGCCGATGTCGATGATCTCGGCCCCGGCGGCCTCCATTTCAAAAGCGTGGGCGACGGCGGCCTCGTGGCTGAAAAATTTGCCGCCATCGGAAAATGAATCGAGCGTGAGATTCAAAATCCCCATCACCACCCCGCGCGAGGAAAGGTCGAAAAGGCGATGTTTGGTTTGCCAGAGCATGGGGATTGATTTCACCAAAGGGGACACAGGGAACACGGGGGGAGGAGGAGAAAAAAGGTGAGTCACCCTCTTGCCGCAGGCTTCCTCCGGCGCGGGAATAACCGCTTGATGCGTTCCGTGCGCTCGCCGTCCGGCTCGGTAATATCTGCCAAGAGTCGCTCCGCGTCCACTCCAAGATATTGTTTGATGAGTACGAAGGTCGTTACCGAAAAGGGGTATACCCCGCGCTCCACGTTACTGAGTGTCTGGACATGGATGCCCATGAGCTCCGCCAAACACTCTTGCGTCAGGCCGGCTTTCAGCCTTGCCGTGCGGATGTTTTTTCCGATCACCTGAAGCATTTTGCGTTCGGTCACACATGCAGTATCGCAAGAAACACCATGCGCTTGACATCGATTATACGCTTAGTTAATTTTCTCGTCGCCCTGGGAAGCCTGCGCCATATGCAGCTGGACCGCGGGGGGGCTAATCCTTCTCCGCGGTCTTCAGTGCTTCTGCAGCTCGCTTTTTGAAAGCAAATCATCAAGTCGATCCCGCGTGAGGAGCGCTCCAAGCCAGGATCAGAGCGGCGCCCCAGACCAACCCTGTCACCATGGCTCCAATCAACAGCCCCATCAGCGGAACGGCATCCACAAACGGAATGCCAATCAGCGGCGCGCCCACTAAAACCAGCGCGGCCTGCACCAGGGTGTAAAAGCTGGCGAACCGAGTATAACGGCGGCGAATTACAAGCTTCGGCAAATAGACGAGCCCACTAACGGCGATCCCCAGAAAGACAATCACCCAAAGGCGATACCAAACCGGCCACTCGCCAAAAAGCGCGGGAATATAGGCTAAGCCAAACAGCACCGGCCAACACAGGAACAGAAGGGCCAGCCCCCGGACGGAATCGATCCCGCTTTTAACTGAAGCCGTGGTTCCCTGCTTGTCGTTTTGGCTGGCCACGCAGCGAGCTTAGCAGGTTCGGCGCGCCGGACTCAAGCCTTCGCCAGCGTCTCGCTACGCTCGCAGCGAAGCGCGCGGATTTTCGGCTCGGCAGGGAAGGGTTCGTCGCGGTCCAGGTGCCGGTCGCAGATCTCGAAGAACTCTTTTTCCAACGCGGCCCGGCGGATTTCGTGGAGGAATTGGTCCCCTTCCCCGATCCCCTGTCCGATGAAGTTCATGTATTTCTTGAGCTTGGCGACGTTGGCCGGTTCGTTCAGATGCGGCACGCGGGTCTCAGCGTAGAGATGCGCGATGTAGGCGCGCAGGTCCCGCAAGCTGGGATGAAAGACGGGCCGCCCGGCCTCGGCATCGCGGATTTGCTGGAAGAGCCACGGGTTGCGAATGGCCCCGCGCCCCATCATCAACCCCGCCGCGCCCGTCGAATTCAAGGTTTCGCGAGCCAGCGCGACGGAGAGGACGTTGCCGTTGGCGAACACCGGGGCGCGCAGGCGCTCGACGGCCTGCCGGATGCGGTCCAAGTGCACGGCCGTGCGGTAGAGTTCTTTAACCGTGCGGCCGTGGACGGTGAAGGCGTCGATCTCGTGCGCGGCAAAAATTTCCAGCAAGCGATCGAACTCAGCAGGATCGCTGGTGCCGATGCGCGTTTTGACCGTGAAGGGAATGGAGATTTCCGGCCGCAAGGCGCGCAGAATGGCGTCGATGCGCTCGGGGAATTTCAGCAAGCCTCCGCCCGCGTGCTTGCGGCAAACCACGGGCGCGGGGCAGCCGAGGTTCAGGTCGATGCCGAAGATGGGGTGCGTCTGAAGGGCCTTGGCGGTGCGGATGAGTGAGGGAATATGCTCTCCGATCATCTGGGCTATCACTGGGCGGCCCGTCGGGTTTTCATCGATGGAGCGCAGAATATGGCGCTCCGGCTTCGAGTCCCGATGCACTCGGAAATACTCAGTATAGTAAAGATCGGCCCCGCCATAACACTGCATGACCCGCCAGAACGGCAGGTCGGTGATGTCCTGCATGGGGGCAAGCACCAGGAGCGGGCGGTGGGCAGCGATGAGTTCGTCTACGGAAGGCATGGGAAAAAACAGCGGAAGCCCCACATTCTACGCCCTTTCCCCCTCCTTGTCCTCTGTGATCTCTCGGTTCTCCGTGGCCCTCCCCGCCCCATCCTCCCCAAAAAAATGAGACACCCCGTTTGGCCAAATGGCTAAACGGGGTGTCTCGTATCGAGGGGGAAAGTCCCTTGAAAAGAGGTCTTAGATCTTGCTCTTGAGGTCCTTGCCCGCAGCGAATTTCACGGTCTTGGACTTCTTGATCTTGATCTTTTCACCCGTCTTCGGGTTCACACCCAGGCGAGCGGCGCGCTCGGCAACCTTGAAGGTGCCGAAGCCGATGAGCTGAACGCTCTTGGATTTCTTCAGGCCAACTTTGATGCTGTCGATCACGGCGCTAACGGCGCGCTCTGCTTCAGCTTTGCTGGCACCGAGGGTCTTTTGTACGGATTCAACGAGTTCTGCCTTGTTCATGTTTGGATCTTTTAGAGGTTTGTTCCGGGTTTGAGTTAAACTACTTGAACTTAGGGGACCTCTGGGAATCCAGAAATCCTTGGTCCGTGTTGTGTCACTGGCGTTTTACGATGTCAAAGAGATTCTGCAAAAACCCATAAAAAACCGCCAAGCGCCTGTTTATCGGCGTTGCCAAGCAGCCCAACGCGTGGGAAATTTAGGGAATATGGCTATGACACTAGACGAACGTATGGACGAATTTTTCGCCCACAAACCCGCGATCCACCCCACGGCCTTCGTGGCGCCTACCGCCGCGGTCATCGGGCACGTGACGCTGGAGGAGGAGTCGAGCATCTGGTACCACACCGTGCTGCGGGCGGATATCAACCGCATTCACGTGGGCCCGCGCTCCAATATCCAGGACGGTTCGGTGGTGCACCTGGCCGACGATTACCCTGTGATCATCGGCGAACTGGTGACCATCGGCCATAAAGCCATGATCCACGCTTGCACGATCGGCGACGAGTGCTTGATCGGCATGGGAGCGATCATCTTGGACGGGGTGGAGATCGGGCCGCGTTCGATCATCGGCGCCGGGGCTGTCGTGACCGGCGGCACCAAGATCCCCGCCGGTTCGCTGGTCCTGGGCACACCGGGCAAGGTCGTCAAAACGCTCGACCTCGACGCGCAGAAAAACATCAAGACCTGGGCCGAGAAATACGTGGGCGTCTCGCGCCGCTTCCTGCAACACGTCCGGGAAAACCCGACCGGAGTTTACCTCTAGGAGATTTTATCGGGAACTTGAGGAATAAAACCTCAAGCTCCCCCGAGTTCCTGATTCTTCTTAAATTGATTGCCGAACGGGCGAGTTTGGCCGAAAATCTCCCTTTTCATGTCAGAGATTTCCAAAGCATACGAACCGCAGGCAGTTGAAGAAAAGTGGTACTCGCATTGGCTGGAGACCGGGGCCTTTACCCCTGATCCCGCCTCGGCGAAACCTGCCTATTCGATCGTCATCCCTCCGCCCAACGTGACGGGGATGCTGACCCTCGGGCACGTCCTGAACAACTCGATTCAGGACGTCCTGGCCCGGCGGGCGCGCATGCTGGGGCGCGAAGTTCTCTGGCTGCCCGGCACCGACCACGCGGGCATCGCCACCCAGACCGTGGTGGAAAAACGCCTCCGCAAGGAAGAGCACAAGACCCGGCGCGACCTGGGCCGCGAGGCCTTCCTGGAGCGCGTCTGGCATTGGAAGGAAAAGCACGGCGGCATCATCATCCAGCAGCTCAAAAAGCTCGGCTGTTCGTGCGACTGGAGCCGCGAACGCTTCACGATGGACTCGGAGTATTCCCGCCAGGTCCAGAAAGTTTTCGTCGATCTTTACAAGAAGGGCCACATCTACCGCGGCAAGCGGATGGTCAACTGGTGCCCCGTTTCGCTCACGGCCCTCTCGGATGAAGAGGTCATCATGAAGCCGCAGAACGGCTGGCTCTACCACATGAAATACGAGCTGGTCGAGCGCCCGGGCGAGTTCCTGGAAATCGCCACCACCCGGCCCGAGACCCTCATGGGCGACACCGCCGTGGCCGTCCACCCGGAGGACCCCCGCTACAAGCACCTGATCGGCCAGCACGTCTGGCGGCCCTTCCCGCGCAAGGAAATCCCGATCATCGGCGACGACCATCTCGACATGGCCTTCGGCACCGGCGTGCTGAAAGTCACCCCGGCCCACGACAAGGCCGACTTCGAGATCGGCGCGCGCCATCACCTGGAAGTCATCGACATTTTCAACCCCGACGCCACGCTCAACGAACTAGCCGGGCCGGAATTCGCGGGCCTGGACCGCTTCGTGGCCCGCAAGGCGGCCGTGGAGAAGCTCCGCGAGCTGGGCCTGCTGGTCAAAGAGGAGCCGTATCAAAACAACGTCGGCTACTCCGAACGCGCCGACGTGCCAATCGAGCCGCGCCTTTCCGAGCAGTGGTTCTTTAAATACCCGCAGGTCGAAGCCTCGCTCCAGGCCGTTAAAGACGGCACCATTCGGTTCCGCCCCGAGCGCTGGGCCACGGTTTACGAGCACTGGATGACCAACATCCAGGACTGGTGCATCAGCCGCCAGCTCTGGTGGGGCCACCGCATCCCCGTCTGGTACCGCAAGGACAACCCGAAGTGCATCCATTGCGACACCGTCCCGCCCACCGATCCGGAAAACTGGACCCAGGAAGAGGACGTGCTCGATACCTGGTTCTCCAGCTGGCTGTGGCCCTTTGCCACGATGGACGACCCGACACGGGCCAAGTTCTACCCGACGACCGACCTCGTCACCGGGCCGGACATCATTTTCTTCTGGGTCGCCCGCATGATCATGGCCGGGTACGAGTACACAGGCCGGGAGCCCTTCGCCAACGTCTTCTTCACCGGCCTCATCCGCGACATGCAGGGGCGCAAAATGTCGAAGTCGCTGGGCAACTCGCCCGATCCGCTCGACTTGATCGCCAAGTACGGCGCCGACGGCATCCGCTTCGGCCTCCTGCGCATCGCGCCGCAGGGGCAGGACATCCGCTTTGATGAAAAGCAGATCGAGGAAGGCCGCAACTTCGCCAATAAACTCTGGAACGCCGCCCGCTTCCGCCAGATGCACGGCCCCAGCGCGGCCGAGGTGAATCTCGCCGAACTGACGCTTTCGAGCTACTCGCTGGACATCCTGGCCAAGCTGCAAAAGCTCGTCGCCACCCTCGACGCGGCCTACGGCGAGTACCGCTTCAACGAAGTCGCCCAGGCGATGTACGACTTCTTCTGGAGCGAATACTGCGACAACTACGTGGAAGCCGCCAAGAGCGACATCTTCGGCGAAGACCCGGCAGCCAAGGCCTCCGCGCTCGCCGTCATGGACTTCGTCCTGGCCACCTTCCTGCGCCTGATCCAGCCCTTCATGCCGCACATCACGGCAGAGCTCTGGGAGACGCTCGGCTTCAAGGCCCCCAACCACAGCCACGGCAGCGAGCTGATGTACACGGCATGGCCCGAGGCCGCCACGCTGCTCGCGGGAGTCGATGCCACAGCCCTCGCCGCCGCTCAGGAGCGCGCAGCCGCCGTCTTCGAATCCGTCCGGCTCGCCCGCAACCTGCGCGCCGAAGTCCGCATCCCGTCGAACAAAAAGGTCAACTTCTTCCTCAAGCCCCAGCCCACCTGGGTCGCAGAGGAGAGCGCCACCTTTGCCCGGCTCATCAACGCCGAGGCCGTCACGCTCAACCCCGCCTATGAACCGGGCCGGGGCGAACCGCGCGTGCTCACCCCGCTGGGCGAGCTCTACCTGCCGCTGGAAGGCCTCGTGGACGCCGCCGCAGAGAAGGACCGCCTCGCCAAGGAAATCGCGAAAGTCGAAACGGAACTCGTCACCGTCAGGAAAAAGCTGGCAAACGAAAATTTCGTTCAACATGCACCCGCGGCTGTGGTAGAAGAACATCGCCGTCGCGAAGTAGACTGGAACGAGAAACTCGTCCAGCTCCGAAAAATGCAGCAAGCCCTCGGCGCGTAGCAGCTCTCCTCCCCCCCTCGCTCCCATGAAAACCTCAATGTGGACCCGTCTGGCCTTGGCACTCCTTTGCGGATGGATCCCGTTGAGCGCGCACGGCGACCTCCTCGCGCCCAACATGAACGTCAAAGACTCCATCGGGCGCGTGGATTCGATGCAGAGCGAGGGAGGCCTCACGGCGCAATTCTGGCTCACCTCCGACGAACAGATCTTCTCGGGGTGGGCCCGCACCGGGGCCATCCGGGACTTGAAGCCAACCGTCCAGGTCAAGCGCAACACGCCCCTCTTCCTCGCCCTCTTCCTGGTTGACCCGGGCGTCCGGACCATTCTGGGCCCCGGAGGCAAGCCGACGAGGAACTCCAACGCCACCTTCGACCTTTACGTCATCAACCCCAACGGCGTCCTCTGCCTGGCCAACAAAGCGCGCGCCGCGTGGAAGGGCGAACCGCCCCCCCCGGGGCTGATCACCCTCGCGCGCGACCGCGGCGTCATCGGCTTCGAGGCCATTGACCCGCTGGGGCAATACACCGTCATCGTAATCGTCCACGACAACATCCGGCACATCGACATGAAGCTCTCCCGCCGGTTGGAGTTGATCGACTAGACCAGCCATCTTTCCCAAACAAAAAAGCCCGGCATCCCATCGGACGCCGGGCTTTTTTTGTTTCGAATTAAACCGCGCTCCTACACATAGGAAAAATACTCAGGAATATAGAGTAATTTCCGGATCGCGCCTTCGAGGTCCTCGGGAAGGGTCTCCCGGGCCAGGCCCGATTTCGCGGCCAGCTTCGCCACCTCCACCGCGATCGCCACGGAGACTTCGCGGATTTGCTTGAGCGGCGGGTAAATGCGGCCGTGCTCCAGGTCGGTCTCGGTGACCATCGAAGCTAGCGTGCGCGCCGCCGTCAGGAACATCTCGTCGGTAACGAGACGGCTGTCGCTGGCGAGGACGCCCAGGCCGATGCCGGGGAAGATGTAGGCGTTATTACCCTGCCCCGGGATGAAATGACGGCCCTCGTAATCGACCGGCCCAAACGGGCTGCCGCTGGCGAAGACGGCCTGGCCCTTGCTCCACTCGTAGGCCTGCTGCGCCGTGCACTCGGCCTTGGAGGTCGGGTTGGAGAGGGCGAAAATGATCGGGCGGCCCGCCGCACGCGTGGCGGCTTCGATGACGGCCTGGGTGAAGGTCCCCGGCTGGCCCGAGGCGCCGATAAGCGCCGTGGGGCGCAGGGCTTCGATGATCTCCAGCGTGTCCTTGAGCGGCGCATGGTCCTGCGCAAAGCGCTGCTTGTGCTCGTTCAAGTCCGTGCGGCTCTTGACCACGAGCCCCTTGGAGTCGATGAACCAGCAAGCCCGGCGCGCCTCGGCCTCAGTAAGGCCTTCGTGCGTAAGAGCCGTGACCACCAGCTCGCCGACGCCCGTACCCGCCTCGCCCGCTCCGAAGAACAGGAAGCGCTGGTCGCGCAGCTTGCCCCCGGTGATGCGCAGGGCGGAGTAGATGCCCGAGAGGGCCACCGACGCGGTGCCCTGGATGTCGTCGTTGAAGGTGCAAACCCGCTCCCGGTACTTGGAGAGAAACCGGAAGGCGTTGTGGTTGGCGAAGTCTTCAAACTGAATGAGCGCCTTCGGGAAGGTCTCCGAAACCGCCGAGATGAATTCGTCAACCAGGTCGTCATACGCCTGGCCGGTGGTGCGGCGCTGGCGCAGGCCGAGGTAGAGCGGATCGTCGAGCAGGCTCTGGTTGTTGGTGCCCACGTCGATCAACACCGGCAAGCACTGGATCGGGTCGATGCCCGCGCAGGCGGTGTAGAGCGCGAGCTTCCCGATCGGGATGCCCATGCCGTTGGCGCCGAGATCGCCCAGGCCCAGGATGCGCTCGCCGTCGGTGACGACAATGACGCGGATGTCCTTGCGGGGCCAGTTGCGCAGCACTTCGGCGATACGGCCGCGCTCTTTCTCCGAGATGTACATCCCGTGCGAGCGGCGGAAGATCTGGCCAAACTGCTGGCAGGCGAGGCCAACGGTCGGCGTGTAGATGAGCGGCATCATCTCGTCGATGAACTCGGTGACGACCTTGTAATAGAGCGTCTCGTTACGGTCCTGGAGCGAGGAGAGGTCGATATAGCGTTCCAGATCGCTGGAGCGCTTCCGGTAGGTGATCAGGAAGCGTTTAACCTGGTCCTCCATCCCCTGAACGTGGGGAGGAACAAGACCGCGCAGCCCGAGGGCGTCGCGTTCGGCTTCACTAAAGGCAGTGCCCTTGTTAAGTGTCGGGTCCTGCATCAGGCGCAGTCCCGTTGGTAAATATCCTAAATGGCGTTTCATGCGAAATATGGCAAAAGGCGCTAACTCATCCGTTCAAGTCATGAGCCGCCTGGTGCAAAATCGCTTCTGAACGTAGGAAGAATCCCTGATTTCTGCCAGCCTATCTTTCGGGTTTTTTCTGATCCCTCGCATGACCGTCAAGGAAATCTACCTCGCTAAACCGATTTACCATTGACAGAAATGCGTAGATGGGGTGCCTTCTCCATGTGAATCCCCCGGCCCAGCCATCGCCGCCCACCCCGCTGCAATTGCGGTCTACGGGGGAGGAAAACCGGATTCCCGCCCTCACCGGCATCCGTGGCGTCGCCGTGCTGCTGGTAATGTACCTCCATTTCTTGCCCGAGGCTGCCTGGCCACAGCACGCCTGGATGAGGCGGATTTTCCAGACAGCCCTGGGAAGCGGCGTCGATCTTTTCTTTGTCCTCTCGGGATTTCTGATCACTGGCATCCTGCTCGATACCCGGGCGCGCCCCCATTATTTCCGGAATTTTTTCGCGCGCCGCGTCCTGCGCATCTTCCCTCTGTATTACGGAGTGCTCGCCGTTATTTTCGGCCTGCTGCCCGCGCTGGGGGTGCTCGGCGGGGCAGCGTTTGAGCAGGTGCGGGAGTTAAGCATCTGGCATTGGACCTACCTGAGCAACGTCGCATGGCTGCTGCACCCCCTGGGGCTCAATGCGCCGCAGATCGACCTACGTCACTTCTGGTCGCTGGCGGTGGAGGAGCATTTTTATCTCGTCTGGCCCCTGGTGATCGCTCTGGCCTCGCGGCGAGGGGTGCTGCGCATTTGCTCCGGGTTGCTCCTGTTATCGCTGACGGCAAGGCTCCTGAGCGCACGGTACGCCACGGATTTCCCCAACCTCGTTTTCCTGACGCCGTTTCACCTCGACGGCCTAGCCGCGGGCAGCTTCATGGCCGCGTTGACCCGCGACCCGGCTTGGCGGAGTTGGCTCCCCGCGACCAAGACCGCTCTCGCCACCGCATCGCTGGTCCTGGGCGGGCTGCTCGTCGCCCTCATGGGGCACACAACGCTCACCCACGCGCTCGGCCTTGCGCTGATCTCCGTGGCCCTGGCCTGCGCGGTTTTGCTGGTGCTGGCCGCGCCCAGGAGCGCTGTTTCGCGGATCTTGAGCTGTCGGCCGCTGCTGTTTTTCGGCGAATACAGCTACGGGCTTTACATCATTCACGGTCTGCTCGCCCCGGTGCTAAGCCACTGGACGCCCGAGGGCCCCTGGATCGCTGCGACCGGCTCGACGCTGCCTGGCTGTCTGCTGCTGGCCTCGGTGCGCATTGCACTGGTCCTCCCGCTCGCCTTGGTCTCCTGGCATTGCTACGAAGGACCGATCTTGAAGCTCAAACGGCACTTCAAGTAATACGATTTCCGCAGACAAAAGGCATTAAGGCTCACGCAAAGCCGCAAAGGCGCAAAGAAGAGACGCACCTGCCTTCTTTGCGCCTTTGCGTCTTTGCGTAGAATATTTTTATAGAGAGGCCATTGCGTGCCGTTTGACTATGAACGTCGTATAAGGCGCTTTCAACGTTTCAACGTTTCAACGATCAGCCAATCAACCGCCAAACGGATCGTTGAACGGCTCCCAGACAAAACAAAAAGGCCGAAGGGTTTCCCCTCCGGCCTTTTCGACAAGATAACCAGCTTACGCTTAGCGCGAGTAGAGTTCGACGATCAGCTGTTCGTTGACGATCGGAGCAATCTCCTCTCGGGTCGGGATGCGCTCCACGGTGCCCGAGAAGTTCTCCTTGTCGGCCGCGAGCCAATCCGGCACGGGGGCGATTTGGGTGAGCTCCAGGAAGCGCGAGGCCAGACCGCGCGAGGCGGGCTTGTCCTTGACGGCAACCTTGTCGCCAGCGCGGAGGTTGTACGAGGAAACGTCCACCTTCTTGCCGTTGACGGTCACATGTCCGTGCGAGACGAACTGACGGGCCGAGGCGCGGGAGTTGGCGAAACCGAGCCGGTAAACGACGTTGTCGAGCCGGGTCTCCAGGAGCTGGAGAAGGATCAGGCCGGTAACGCCACGGCGGGTAAGAGCGATCTGGAAGTAGCGGCGGAACTGCTTTTCCAGGACGCCGTATTGATAACGAAGCTTCTGCTTTTCAGCGAGAGCGAGAGCGTATTCGGACTGCTTGCGGCGCGATCCCTTGGGACCATGCATGCCGGGGCCGTAGTTCTTCCGCTCCAGCGCCTTCGACGGGCCGAAGATAGCCACCCCAAAGCGGCGGCTGATTTTGGATTTAGGACCAGTATAACGAGCCATATAAAACGATAGAGTTCAGATCAGACGCGGCGTTGTTTCGGAGGACGGCATCCGTTGTGAGGAACGGGAGTCACGTCCTTGATGACGGTGATGTCGAGGCCAATGGCCTGCATGGCGCGGACGGCGGACTCACGTCCGGCTCCCGGGCCCTTCACACGCACTTCGACTTCTTTGAGCCCGTGGCCCATGGCCTGGCGGCAGGCATCCTGCGCCACCATCTGAGCGGCGTAGGCGGTGCTCTTGCGGGAACCGCGGAAGCCAGCCTTGCCTGCGCTCGACCAGCCGATCACCGCGCCGTTTTGGTCGGTGATGCTGACGATCGTGTTATTGAAGCTCGCCTGGACGTGCGCAACACCGGTGTGCACGTTCTTGGAGCCTTTGGCTTTGATGATCTTAACCGGTTCGATCACGTTGGGATCAAGCGAGAGGTTTTCCTCTTTCTTGACTTCGGGAGCGGCCGCTGCTGCGGCGGCTGCTGCCGTCTTCTTGGACGCCTTGGGCGCCTTTTTCTTTGCGGCCCCTTCTGTAGCCGGGGTTGCCGGCGTAGCCGCTTCGGGAGCCACCGGAGCAGCCGCTTCAGGAGCGGCCGGTGTCACGGGTGCATTGTTTTCTTCTGCCATAAATCCTTAGTGCTGGAAATTGCTGGTAACTAGATCTTACTTGGCGTCCTTAGCGCGCTGCACGCCAACGGTCTTACGCGGGCCCTTGCGGGTGCGGGCGTTGGTGCCGGTGCGCTGGCCACGAACGGGCAGGCCGCGACGATGGCGGATGCCACGGTAGCTGTTGATGGCCTGGAGGCGCTTGAGGTTGCTCTGGATGTCGCGGCGAAGGTCGCCTTCGATCAAGAGGTTGTTGGCCGTGATCGCCTGGATGATCTGGTTGATTTGCTCAACCGAAAGGTCTTTGGCGCGGATATCGCCGTTGATGTTGGCTTGTTCGAGGATCTTTTTCGACCAGGAAGGCCCGATACCGTAAATGTACGGCAGGGAAGCCTCGATCCGTTTATCGCCGGGAATTTCAACTCCGAGTAGACGTGGCATAATTCAAAAAGATGATTGGGTTCTGGATGACGCCCGGGCGCTTAGCCTTGACGCTGCTTGTGTCGCGCATTCTTGCACAAAACGCGAACAACGCCCTTGCGCTTCACGATCTTGCAGGATTCGCACAGTCTCTTTACCGAGGCTCTTACTTTCATATCTCTAACGGTTTCTTGTTAAAACTGGTGTAGCCGGTCAAATACGCCGGGGTTATACGTCGGGTTTTGGGGACAAAAAAACCCCTCGGGAAAATCTCTTTCCCGAGAGCGGCTTTTAAAACTTTTGCCGGAAGGTTATCCGCCCCTTTGACAGGTCGTAAGGGGACATTTCTAGCAGAACTTTGTCGCCTGGCAAGATCCGAATGAAATGTAACCTCATTTTCCCGGAAATATGTGCCAAAACACGGTGTCCGTTGGGCAATTCCACCCGGAACATGGTGTTCGGCAACAGTTCAACGACTTTGCCTTCTACTTCAATTGCGTCTTTTCTCGCCATGTAAGAATCTCTGGTTCTCCTTCGGTGATAAGTACGGTGTGTTCGAAATGTGCAGAGGGTTTACCGTCTGCGGTGACGACTGTCCAGCCATCTTCGAGAATTCGGACGTCGCACACGCCAAGGTTGACCATCGGTTCGATAGCCAGCGTCATGCCCGGTTTGAGCCGCGGGCCGGTGCGGGGTTTGCCGTAGTTGGGCACTTGCGGCTCTTCGTGAAGTTTGCGCCCCACGCCGTGGCCGACGAATTCGCGCACGACGGTAAATCCATGCGCGGCGACGGTCTCCTCGACCGAGGCGCAGATGTCCCCCAGGCGGCCTCCGGCCAGGGCGTGGCTGATGGCGACCCGTAGCGATTCCTCGGAAATCTCGAGCAGCTTTTGCACGGCGGGATCGACGAGCCCGGCGGGAACGGTGGTGGCGGTGTCGCCCACGAAGCCGGATTTGATGACGCCGACATCCAGTTTCACGATGTCGCCATACTGGACTTTGCGTCCCCCGGCGATGCCGTGGACGACTTCTTCATTGACGGAAATACAAATATTGCCCGGGTAGCCATGGTAGCCGAGGAAGGCGGAGCGCCCTCCGGTCTCGGCGATGAATTGTGCGGCGGCCTCGTCGAGTTCCTTGGTTGTCACCCCGGGCTGAACCAACGCAGCAACACGGCCCAGGACTTCGCCGGTGGCTCGTCCGGCAATGCGCATTTTATCAATTTCCTTGGCGGTCTTAATCGGAATCATGGTCGATTTAAACTCCGTGCGCCTCCAAAATGGAAATGATTTCGCTAAAAACCGCATCGGGAGCCTGTGCGGCTCCAACAGTTCGAAGCAGTCCACGCTTCCGGTAGAAGTCGATGAGCGGGCTGGTTTTCTCGCGGTATTGATTCATCCGATGCCGAAACGCTTCGAGGGTATCGTCGGTGCGGCGGATGAGTTTTCCGCCACAAACGGGGCATGGAACGTCTGCGGAAGCCACATCGTTTCCGATGCCGAAACTCCCCCCGCAGGCCGGGCACGTAACGCGATTGAGCACGCGGCGCTGGACGACTTCCTCGGGGACATCGAAAAACAGGACGGCATCAAGCGCTTCGCCGCGCTCACTAAGAAGTTCTTCAAGCGCTTCGGCTTGTTCGATATCGCGGGGAAAGCCGTCGAAAAGAAATTTTCCCGTATGTGCTTTGAGCCATTCCCGAACGAGGGTAATGACCATGGAGTCCGGGACCATAGAGCCGTCCCGGGTGATTCGATCGGCCTCGATGCCGAGGGCCGTTCCCCTGCGCTTCTCGTCGCGCATCATGGCCCCTGGCGAGGCCGAGGGGATTCCAAAGCGGGCCTTCAACCGATCCGCTTGCACCCCCTTACCGGACGCGGGTGGCCCTAACAGCACAATCCGCGTTTTCAATCTACCGGGTCCCGTGAGCGAGGAAATAAACCGCGAAGATCAGGATCAGGGCAGAGACTCCGGCGTAGAGCCAGACGATTCCACCCGCCTGTACCGCTTCGCCGAACCCCGAGGGCTTGTTTTCAAAACGTCCACGAATGCGGCCCTTGCGAAGGAAGCCGTCGTAGTGGCGCTGAATCAAGTGGGTCTCGATCTGGCGCATGGTGTCAAGCACAACACCGACCATAATCAGCAAGCTGGTGCCGCCGAAGAAGGAGGCTGCCATGTATGGGATGCCCATTGCCCGGGTGAGCAACTGAGGCAGCACCGCAATGATCGTGAGGAACACCGCACCGGCAAACGTCAGCCGGTTCATGGCGAAGTTAAGGTAATCGGCCGTCGGCTTGCCCGGACGCACGCCAGGAATATAGCCACCGTACTTTTTAAGGTCATCGGCGATCTGCTGCGGCTGGAACTGCGTGGCAACCCAGAAGTAGCTGAAGAAGAAAATCATCGCGCCGTAGATCGTGTAGTGCCACGTGCCGTCGACGAGGCTTGAGGCGATCTTCTGCACCCAGTCAATGCCGCGAAGCGCGGGAAGCTGGGCAATCTGCGGCGGGAACATCAGGAGCGCCTGGCCGAAGATGATCGGCATAACGCCCGCATAGTTGACCTTGAGGGGCATGTACTGCGTGCCGCCGCCGGTCTGGCGCCGCCCCACCACGCGCTTGGCGTATTGGATGGCCACCTTGCGCTGAGCCTGGGTGACGCAAATCACCGCAGCCACAACGAGGAAGAAGAAGGCGATCATCAGCACGAGCGCCATCGGGCGCACGCCCTGGCTGGCCCCGGCGGTCACGTCGCTCGGAACGAAGAGATTCCAAACTTGGATCAAACCTGCGGGCAGGCGGGCTACGATGCCGATGGTGATGATCAGCGACATGCCGTTGCCGATCCCGCGATCGGTAATCTGGTCACCGAGCCACATCATAAACATCGTTCCGGCGGTAAGGACGATTACCGCGGGAATCACAAAGCCGAAGCCCGAGTTAACGACCAAAGGCCGTCCGATGCGAGCCACCGTTTCGGCGATGCCCGGCAGGAACGGGTTGGAACTCGGATTCTGGAAGGTCATCGCCAGCGCGTACCCCTGCCCAAGACAGAGGGCAATGGTCGCATAGCGCGTGTACTGCATGATCTTCTGCCGCCCGCCGTCTTCTTTCGCCAGCTTGGCCAGCTTGGGGATGACGGCTGTTAGCAGCTGCATCATGATCGACGCACTAATGTACGGCATGACGCCCAGGGAGAAAATAGCGCAGTTCTCCATGGCGCCGCCGCTAAACAGGTTGAAGAGAGCGGCAAAGCTGCTCCCTCCGGCCTGATGCTGGGCTTCGTATTTAAACCACTCGTGGAGGACCGAGACGTCGATTCCCGGGCAGGTGATGGCAGCTCCGAGGCGCACCACCACCAAGATCAACAGCGTGAAGAGAATACGATTCCGGAGCTCCGGAATCTTAAACGTGTTGGTAAATGCCGAGATCATTCAGTAAGGTTCGTCCGGTCTCCAGGTGCTCCGCGTTTACTCCGCGGCAGCAGCCTGAACGGTGCCGCCCGCTTTCTGAATTTTTTCAACGGCGGCCGCGCTCACTTTGTCCACGGCGACGGTCAGTTTCTTGGTCAGTTCCCCGTTTGCGAGGACCTTGACGCCGTCATACTTGCCACGGATAAGCTTCTTTTCGAGAAGAGTCGCTTCGTTGACTGTGGCGCCGTCGTCGAACCCGTTGAGGTCGGCGACGTTCACGGTCGCGTAAACGGTCTTGAAAGCAGCGTTGTTGAAGCCGCGCTTAGGAAGACGGCGGATAAGGGGCATCTGGCCGCCTTCGAACCCGAGGCGGATGGAACCACCCGAACGGGCTTTCTGGCCTTTGTGGCCTTTGCCGGAAGTTTTGCCGTGCCCGGAGCTTTCACCGCATCCAAGCCGCTTGACGCGGTGCTTGGAATTGGGGCGGGGCTTTAAGGTCGCGAGATTCATGGATTAAGCTTGGGTTGCGGCAGGCTTCTTTTCGATGCCGCGGATTTTGTAAATGTCTTCACGCAGACGCAGGCTCTTGAGGGCCTCGAGGGTCGCCTTGACGACGTTGGCATGGTTGCCAGAGCCGAGGGACTTCGCGAGCACGTCTTTGATGCCGGCTGCTTCGATGACGGCGCGAACGCCGCCACCCGCGATCACACCGGTACCGGGCGAGGCAGGACGCAGGAGAACGCGCCCGCCGCCGAATTCACCGATGACTTCGTGAGGAATGGTGTTGTTGAAAACGGCTACCGTCCCGAGGGACTTCTTGGCCGCGTCGGACGCCTTGCGAATGGCTTCGGAAACTTCGTTCGCCTTGCCAAAGCCGTAACCGACTTTGCCTGCTTTGTTTCCAGTCACGATCAGAGCGCTGAAGCTGAACCGACGGCCACCTTTAACGACCTTGGCGCAACGGTTGATGAATACGACCTTTTCCGTGAGATCCGACTTGGGTTCGTTGGATTCCCGGTTCCGGTCGCCGCGGCGGTCGCCTCGATTTCCACGTTGATTAGGAGCTGCCATAACTTAGAATTCTAGTCCGCCTTCGCGCGCGGCATCGGCGAGCGCTTTAACTTTGCCGTGATATTGGAAGCCACCGCGATCGAAGACGACCTTGGAGACATTCGCTTTCTTGCTGCGCTCGGCAACGAGCTTGCCGATTACTGCCGCGGTGGCGCTGTTCGCACGCACCGTGGTGTCGCCTGCCAGGCTCTTCTCGGTCGTCGTGGCGGCAGCCAATGTGCGGCCGGTCACGTCGTCGATCACCTGGGCATAAATATTCTTGCCCGAAAAATGCACTGCCAAACGAGGGCGATCCACCGTCCCGACAATCCGCTTCCGGAGCCGGACATGGCGCAATTTAACTTTTTCCAGAGATGCCATAGGAGATTATTGAACGGTTTTGCCTTCCTTGCGGACGACGTGTTCGTCAGAGTAACGGACACCCTTGCCCTTGTAAGGCTCGGGCGGATAGTAGCCACGGATGTCAGCTGCGACCTGGCCGACGACTTTCTTGTCGATGCCTTCGACCTTCAGCTTGGTGTTTTCCGTGACGGTGATTTTGATGCCTTCCGGGATGGGGAAGAGGACAGGATGGGAGAATCCGAGGCTGAGGTTCAAGACCTTGCCTTGGACGGCGGCCTTGAAGCCGACGCCCTGGATTTCGAGATCCTTGCTGAATCCTTCGGAAACGCCGATGACCATGTTGGCCACGAGAGCGCGGGAGAGGCCGTGCAGGGCACGGACGCTGCGCTGTTCGTTGGCGCGCTCGACGACGACTTTGGATTCTTCAACCTTCGCGGTGATCTGTTTGGGCAGGGTCCACTCGAGCTTGCCTTTGGGGCCCTCGACTTTGACTCCACCTTCCGCAGAGACGGCGACTTTCACCGCCTTCGGCAGATCGATAGCTTTTTTACCAATTCGCGACATACAAATTAAAGGGTATTACCAAACGTAGGCGAGCAGTTCGCCACCGACGTTTTGTTTCTTTGCTTCGCGCCCCGTGATGATTCCGCGAGGCGTGGAGAGGATGGAAATCCCGAGGCCGCCGAGAACGCGCGGAATTTCCTGGGAACCAACATAACGGCGAAGACCCGGCTTGCTGACGCGCTTAAGGCCGGTAATGGCCGGGGCGCGGTTGACAAACTTGTTCGTGATGCGAATCTCGGGGAATTTGCCAGTGGAGATAATTTCGTAACCGGCAATGTAGCCTTCCTGCTTCAGGATGCGGGCGATTTCCGCCTTGATCTTGGAATAGGGGGCCACCGTTTCCGTTTTGGCCGCGTTGTAGCTGTTACGCAGACGCGTGAGAAAGTCGGCAATGGGATCGGACAAATGGCTCATATCTTATTCTATTTAGGCCGCTTGGAATTAGGCCGCTTTAGGGGCGGCGGGTTTCTTGGCCTTATCGGTGAACGGAACGCCCATTTCAGACAGCAACGCTTTCGCGTCGGCGTTGGTGGTTGCACTCGTTACGATGGTGATGTCAAACCCGACGTTCCGCTTGATTTTGTCGAGTTCCACTTCAGGGAAAATGCTCTGGTCGGCGACGCCGAGCGTGTAGTTGCCCTGACCGTCAAATGCCTTCGGCGAGATCCCGCGGAAGTCGCGGATACGCGGGAGGGCCGTCTTGATGAGACGTTCCAAAAATTCGTACATCCGGGCGCCACGAAGGGTGACCTTCGCGCCGATGGCTTGTTCGCCACGCAGTTTGAAGTTTGCGATGCTCTTCTTGGCGCGGGTTTCCGCCGGCTTCTGGCCGGTGATCAGGGCGAGTTCCGCTTTCGCGTCCTCAAGCGCCTGTTTCACGTCGGTGGCGGACCCAACGCAGGTGTTAACGACCACCTTCTTGATGAAGGGGATCTGGTGCGGGTTCTTGACTCCGAGCTTTTCTTTCAGAGCCGGAACAACCCGTTCCTTGTATTCGGTATAAAATTCTACTGCCATATGCGTTTCCGGATTCTTGGGGGCGAGCTACTTTGGTTAAGCCGCCTTTCCTTTCTTTCCACTCTCTACCACTTTCACGTTGGAAACGTGAATCGGACCCTCGCGCTGGATGATCGCGCCCTGAGGCTGGTCCTGAGATTTGCGGGTGTGCTTTTTGATAAGACGCACGCCTTCGATGAGGACTTGCGCTTTCTTGGAGATGACCTGGAGTACTTTCCCGGTGGAACCTTTTTGGTTGCCGGAAATAACCTGGACCTGGTCGCCCTTCTTGACGTGAAATTTCTGAATGGTCATAGGACTTCGGGAGCGAGGGAGACGATCTTCATGAAGTTGCGTTCGCGGAGTTCGCGAGCGACTGGGCCGAAGATGCGCGTGCCGCGCGGGTTGAGGTCTTTGTCGATAATGACGATGGCGTTGTTGTCGAAGCGAAGATACGAACCGTCCTCGCGCCGGACCGGATGACGCGAGCGAACCACCACGGCGCGGACTACATCGCCTTTCTTGACGGTGCCGCCAGGAGAGGCCTCACGGATGTGCGCGGTGATAATGTCGCCGACATGCGCTATTTTGGTCGGCTTGCCGATGACGCCAATCATCTTGGCCATGCGTGCGCCGGTGTTATCGGCCACGTCGATTCTGGATCGGATCTGAAGCATATTACGAAAGGGGTTGCGAGATTACACTAATGCTTGAGGATTTCAACAACCCTCCAGCATTTTAATTTGCTGATGTGGCGAGTTTCCGCGATACGAACGGTGTCGCCAACCTGCGCTTGGTTCTCCTCATCGTGAGCGTGGAACTTTTTGACCTGCTTGATGATCTTGCCAAACTGCGCGTGCGGCACGCGGGTCACCGTCTGGACGACGGCGGTTTTGTTCGCCTTGCTGGAAACCACGACGCCCACGCGCGTCTTGCGCAAATTGCGGGCGGTTTCGGTTGGTACGGATTGATTCTCAGTCATTGGACTCTAAATTTTATGGCGTTAGGCGGTCTGGCCGGCGCGCAGGGTGAGGACGGTTTCAATCCGGGCGACCTCGCGGCGGATGGAACGAATCTGGCTGGGCTTTTCAAGCTGGCCGGTCTGCTGTTGCAGGCGGAGATTGAACCCTTCCTTTTTCAGTTCCCGCTTGCGGGCCTGAAGTTCTTCAACGCTCAATTCTTTGATTTCTTTGATCTTCATACCAGGAACTAGGCGGCGGGTGCCACGCGGTGGAGCGTTAGGAATTTGGTGCGGATGGGAAGCTTGGTCGCGGCGAGACGCAGCGATTCGCGGGCGACGGATTCCGAGATGCCGTCCAGTTCGAACAGGATGTTGCCAGGGCGAACCACAGCAACCCAGTATTCGGGCTGGCCTTTGCCTTTACCCATTCGGGTTTCCGGCGGGCGGGCGGTCACGGATTTGTCCGGGAACACGCGGATCCAGAGCTTGCCTTTGCGTTTCATGTTGCGGGTGAGCGCGACACGGGCAGCTTCAATCTGGGTGTTGGTGATCCATGCGCGTTCCAGGGTCTGAAGCGCGTAGGCACCGAAATCGATCGTCACGTTGCGCGAAGCAAGACCAGTGCGGCTTCCCCGCTGGGTCTTCCGGTACTTCACGCGTTTGGGCATCAGTGGCATAAGCTATTCTCCTCTAATGAATTCGGGTTGGCCGGCTAGGCGTTCTTGGCGGCGGGTTGGGCCTCGACCGGCGCGGGTTCGGGCTTGCAGAGCCACACTTTGACGCCGATTTTGCCGTAAACGGTGTTGGCTTCGGTAAATCCGTAGTCGATCGGGGTGCGCAGCGTGTGCAGCGGCACTTTGCCTTCGTGATAACGTTCGGCACGAGAAATTTCAGCACCGCCCAAGCGGCCGGCGCAGCGGACTTTAACGCCCGATGCTCCGAAGTCCATCGTGGTCTGAACCGCTTTCTTCATGGCCCGGCGGAAGGAAATCCGGCGCTCAATCTGAAGAGCGATGTTCTCAGCGACGAGTTGGGCGTCGAGTTCGGGGGTCTTGATCTCCTGAATGTCGATCTTGACCTGTTTGCCGCCGGACATATGGCCGATTTCTTCGGTCATCTTCTCGATCTCGGAGCCTTTACGGCCGATCACGATGCCGGGACGCGCCGTATAGATGGTCACGCGCAGGCTGTTCCAGGCACGTTCGATGACGATCTTGGAAACGGCAGCCAGGGCGAGTTTCTTTTTGACGTAGTTGCGGATCTGCAGATCGGCGTGAAGGAAATCAGGGAAATCCTTGGGAGACGCATACCAGCGGGAGCGCCAGTCGCGATTGACGGCGAGACGATAGCCGATTGGATTAACTTTCTGTCCCATAATGATTAAGAGGCTTTGTCGCCCTTCTTGGTGCTAGGCTTGGCGGCGGGTTTCTTGGCGCCGCGCTGCGGAATTTCAATCTCGTCCGTCACCACGATGCGAATGTGGGAGGAACGTTTCAGGATCGGACCGGCACTGCCGCGCGCTTTCGGTTGAAAACGCTTGGTGGTGGGGCCTTCGCCGATGGTCGCTTCTTTGACGACGAGGGTGTCCGCACGCAGATTGGCATTGTTCTCGGCGTTGGCGACGGCGCTCTTGAGCGTCTTGGCAATCAGAGCGGCCGCCTTTTTCGGGCTGAACGCAACGATGTCGAGGGCCGTTGCTACGGGCAGGCCCTGGATTTCACGCGCCACCTCCCGGGCCTTGAAGGCCGAGATACGCGCGTACTTGGTTGTCGAATGGATCTGCATGTTAGTTAAACTTTTACTGGGTATCCACCATCAGGCGGTCGCCCACTTTAATTTTATTCTTTTCCGAATCCAGACTTTGTATCACGGCACCGCAAATTTTTTCTCGAACGTCCACGACCCGGACTAATCCGATGATCCGCCCGTCTCGGACGACTTTGAGCGGCATCGCCACCCTCACTCCCTGTTGGCTGCCAATATTGGCCACCACCAGGGAAAGTTCGTCTTTAATACTGACGACCATCCCGTCGTTTAAACTCCCGGGACGGTTGGAGGGCTGCGCGGTATTGTTCCCGGGTATCCCGAGGGTCTCTTCCGCGCTGCGCATCCTAGCTTCCAAAGCCATTCGGGCTTCGGCGTCGTCGGTTGTCGCCACTTTGGTAAACCGCAAAACCGCCTCACTTAACTGTACGAGTTCCTCGGCCAACTTGTCCTTTTCGCTCTGGACGAGCTGAAGGTCGCGTACCGCCTTAAGGAGGCGCTGCTCTAGCTTGCTTTTGTCGCCGCTGAGTCCATCGACTCCGAGCGCCGTCATCCGCAGCTTAAGATCCGCAGCCTCCCGCCGGAAAACTTCTGCCTCGCCATTCGATACAGCCAGGCTTTCAGTGAGGGACTTTATGGCGTCCTTGGCTTCACCCAGCTGCCGTTTGAGAACTTCGTTCTCGGCGGTAACCGTCTGAAGCGTCACTTTTGCTTCCGTTACTTCAATGTCTGAATCTGAGAAAGAACCACCCCCAATGGCCGCCAACCCTTGTGTCAGCGCCACGATCACCACGCCTGCCGTTACGACAGGACGCAGCATAAATTACTTCGTCACCTTCGCGGTGTGCGCCCCGTGTTTCTTGAACACGCGGGTAGGCGAAAATTCGCCGAGTTTGTGACCGACCATGTTCTCCGTCACAAACACCGAGTTGAAGATCTTCCCGTTGTGAACGAGGAAGGTATGGCCCACGAAATCCGGAGTGATCATCGAGCGGCGCGACCAGGTCTTGATCGGCTTCTTGACGCCACCGGCATTGAGTTTGTCGATTTTCTCGAGCAAATGGAGCTCAACGAAAGGCCCCTTTTTCAGTGATCTTCCCATAGTCTGCTACTTCTTGGCGTTGCGACGCTGCACGATGCGGTTGTTGCTCTCCTTGTGCTTGCGACGGGTCTTGAATCCCTTCGCGAGCTGGCCCCACGGGCTCATCGGGTGATGGCGTCCGCCACCGCCCTTGGACTTGCCCTGACCGCCACCCATGGGGTGATCGACCGGGTTCATCACCATACCGCGAACGTGAGGACGGATGCCCAGCCAGCGGCTGCGGCCCGCTTTGCCGGAGGAAACGTTCATGTGGTCAACGTTTCCAACCTGTCCGATCGTTGCGTAGGCTTCTTCGTGAATTTTGCGAATTTCTCCGGAAGGCAGCTTGATCAGAGCGTAACCGGCTTCGCGGTTGCTCAATGTGGCTTGCTGGCCGGCCGAACGGGCGATCTGGCCACCCTTGCCGGGAGCGAGCTCGATATTGTGGATCGAGGAACCGAGCGGGATGCTCTTGAGCGGAAGGGCGTTGCCCACTTCGGGAGCAGCGTCCGGTCCGGAGACAACCTTCGCGCCGACGGTCAGTCCGACGGGGGCGAGGATGTAGCTCTTGAGGCCATCGGTGTACTGGATCAGGGCGATGCGGGCGGTACGGTTCGGATCGTATTCGATCCCGATGACCTCGGCCACGACGCCAAATTTCTGGCGCTTGAAGTCGATGATGCGGTACTTCTGCTTGTGTCCGCCACCGATGTGACGGGAAGTCATGCGGCCCCGGTTATTGCGGCCACCGCTCTTCTTCAGCGTAACCGTCAAGCTCTTCTCGGGCTTGCTCTTGGTGATTTCCTCAAAGTCCGGCAGCGCTTTGTAGCGCGAGGCGGGGGTCAGAGGACGAAAAGTTTTAAGTGCCATGGTGGATTAAATGGTTATGCCAGTTCGATCTTCTCCCCGGCTTTCAGGGTCACGATGGCCTTTTTCCAGTGGGCGGTACGGCCGGCGTCGGCGCGGCGTTCACGGCGTTTCTTACCAGCGAAGTTGGCGGTGTTGACGTCTGCAACCTTCTTACCAAAGAGGCTTTCAACAGCCGCTTTGATCTGAAGTTTGTTGGCGCTCGGAGCCACGCGGAAGACGTACTTTCCGTGCTTCTCGCTGAGAATGGTCGCCTTTTCGGTAAAGGCGATGGTTTTGATCAAATCTTGAGGATCACTCATTTCTGCGTCCTTTCTGCGAGTTGGTTCAGGGCGTCCTGGGTAATGACGATCTTCTTATACGCAAGAAGGTCTTCGGTGTTCACCTCGGCGGCCGTGATGAGACGGGTCGGCTGGACGTTGCGAGCTGCCTTGAAGGTGGTCTCGTCGAAGTCTTTGCCAATAATGAGGGTCTTTTCGACTCCGGCGTTGTCCTGCACCCACTTGACGAAGGTTTTGGTCTTCGGTTCGAGGATGGCGAAGTTTTCAACGACAAGAACGTCTCCGGCGATGATCCGTGAGCTGAGGGCCTTGCGGAGCGCCAGGCGGCGAACCGATTTGGTCACTTTCTTGCTGTAGTCGCGGTATTTTGGGCCGAATACGACGCCGCCGCCGGTCCAAACGACCGACGATTTGTAGCCGGCGCGGGCGCGGCCTGTGCCTTTTTGGCGCCACGGCTTGGAGCCGGAAAGATTGACTTCCGCCTTAGTCTTGGTGGAGGCGGTGCCGCTACGGCGGGCGGCGCGAAGAGCGACAACCACGTCATGAACGGCCTGGGTTCCAATGCCGTTTTCGATGACGGCGACTTTTGCAGCCTTGGCTGCTTCAACTGAAAGAACGGTAGCGCTCATTTCTACTTAGCCTCCGCGGGAAGTGGGGATTTCTTTGCCGGACGAACCACGACGTAACCGCCGTTGGCTCCGGGGATCGCGCCGCGAATCAAGAGAACCTGTTCGGCATCGCGCACTTGAACAATTTGAAGATTTTGAACCGTGATGCGTTCATCGCCCATGTGACCGGGCATGCTCTGGTTCTTCCAAATACGACCGGGAGTGGACCGGCAGCCGATGGAACCAGGGCGGCGGTGCATCATGGAACCGTGGGAAGCAGGCTGTCCGTCAGCTCCATGCTTGCGCACGATGCCTTGGAAGCCCTTGCCTTTGGACTGCCCGATGACGTCGACGATCTGGCCGACCTGGAAATGATTCGCCTTGAGGTTCAGCTCGCCCTCGACGGTTTCGGTCGCGGTGAGGCGGAATTCGCGCACAACTTTCTTCGGTTCGGAGTTGGCCTTCTTGTAGCGGCCCAACTGCGCCTTCGGCAGACGCGATTCTTTTTGCGTGTCGAACCCGACCTGGATGGCGCTGTAGCCGTCCCTTTCAAGGGTCTTGACCTGGAGCAGCGTATTGCCGCTCACGTCGACGACGGTGACAGGGGTGATTTTCCCCTTCTCGTCGTAGACTCGGGTCATCCCGATTTTCTTACCTAGCAGTCCGTATTTCATTCGATTTCGTGGTTCAAGAACGCCGGTCAGATCTTGATGGTGATATCAACACCAGCCGGGAGGTTCAGCTTCTTCAATTCATCCACCGTTTTCGCGGTCGGTTCGATGATGTCCAGCAGCCGTTTGTGGGTGCGGATTTCGAACTGTTCCATGGATTTTTTATCCACGTGCGGGGAACGGTTGACGGTAAATTTTTCGATCCGCGTGGGAAGCGGAATAGGGCCCGCGACTTTGGCGCCTGTGCGCTTGGCGGTTTCGACAATATCCAAGGAGGACTGATCGAGCATCCGATAGTCGAAAGCTTTAAGCCGGATGCGAATTCGTTGACCGTTTGTCATATAAAGAGCGGGTTGGGAAATTAACCTTTCTGGTCGAGCACCGCCGCGAGCACGCCAGCGGGGACTTGTTCAAAGTGTGAGGGTTCCATCGAGTAGGAGGAGCGGCCCTTGGAGAGGGACCGGATGGAAGTGGAGTAACCGAACATTTCGGCCAGGGGCACTTCGGCGTGTACCACCGAGAGGTTGCCCTTGGATTCCATGCTCTGGATGCGTCCACGGCGACGGTTGAGGTCGCCCAGGATGTCGCCCTGGAACTCTTCGGGAGTGATGTTCTCCACTTTCATGATCGGCTCGAGCAGGATCGACTTGGCCTTCTTGAAGCCGTCTTTGGCGGCGAAGATGGCGGCCATCTTGAAGGCCATTTCGTTGGAGTCAACTTCGTGGAAGGATCCGTCGATGATGTCGATGGAAACGTCGATGACCGGGTAGCCACCCACCACACCGTTCAGGACGGCCTCTTCGAGACCCTTCTTGACGGCCGGGATGAAGTCCTTGGGAATGGAACCACCGACGGTTTTGTTCTCGATGATGATGCCCTTGCCGCGCTCGTTCGGCGTGACGCGGACGACGACGTGTCCGTATTGACCACGACCACCGGATTGCTTGACCAACTTGCCTTCGCCAACGGCTTCGGAAGTGATGGTTTCGCGGTAAGCGATCTGAGGTTTACCGGAGTTGGCTTCGACCTTGAACTCGCGCATCATACGATCGCGAATGATTTCGAGGTGGAGCTCGCCCATGCCGGCGATGATCGTTTGGCCGGTTTCTTCGTTGGTGAAGACACGGAAGGTGGGATCTTCTTCGGCAAGGCGCTGAAGAGCAATGGACATTTTCTCCTGGTCGACCTTGGTTTTCGGCTCGATGGCCATGGAGATAACCGGGTCAGGGAACGACGGCGGTTCAAGGATGACGCTGAAGTCTTCGGAAGCCAGCGTGTCGCCCGTGGTGATGTTCTTGATGCCGACGATGGCGGCGATGTCACCCGAGTAGCACGTGTCGATGTCTTCGCGCTTGTCGGCCTGGATCTGGATGAGGCGGCTGATGCGCTCGCGCTTGTGGGTGCGCGGGTTGTAGACGGTGTCGCCCTTGGTCAGCTTGCCGGAGTAAACACGGAAGAAGACGAGCTTGCCGACGAAAGGATCGCTCCAAAGTTTGAACGCGAGCGAACAGAACTTGGCGTTGTCATCGGCGCGAACAAGGATTTCTTCGCCGGTGTCAGGGTTCTGGCCCTGGGCCGGGAGGGTCTCGATCGGGCTCGGGAGATAGTCGATAACGGCGTCAACGAGGTACTGAACGCCTTTGTTTTTGAAAGCGGAACCGCCGACAACGGGAATGAACTTGTTGGCGATGGTGAGGCGACGAATGCCTTGCTTGAGAGCCGTGACGCTGATGGGCTTCTCTTCGAGGAAGAGGGTGCCAATTTCGTCATCAAGGTCGGCCACGGCGGAAACGAGTTCGTCGTAGGCTGTGTCGATCTGTTCTTTGAATTCAGCAGGAATCTCTTCGACGGTGTAGGTGGAGCCCCACTGGTCGTTGTCGGAGTAAACGATCGCTTTTTTGTTGATGACATCGAGCTGGCCACGGAGGTAATCCTCTTTGCCGAGCGGGATGAGGATCGGCCACGCGTTGGCACCGAGCTTGGTGCGCATGTCGTTGAGGGCGTTCTCAAAGTTGGCGCCCGTGCGATCCATCTTGTTGACGAAAGCGATACGAGGCACGCCGTATTTGGTGGCCTGACGCCAAACGGTCTCGGACTGGGGCTGAACCCCGGCGACGCCGCAGAACACGGCGATCGCACCGTCGAGTACGCGCAATGAGCGCTCGACCTCGGCGGTGAAGTCGACGTGGCCGGGAGTGTCGATGATGTTGACGCGGTGCTTGATGCCCTCGAACAACTTGACGACGCCCTCTTGCTTGATCTGCTGCCAGAAACAGGTGGTGGCGGCGGAAGTGATCGTGATGCCACGCTCGCGCTCCTGCTCCATCCAGTCGGTGGCAGTAGTGCCTTCATGCACTTCACCGATCTTGTGAATCATGCCCGTATAGAAGAGCACGCGTTCAGTGAGGGTGGTCTTGCCCGCGTCGATGTGGGCAGCGATCCCGATGTTGCGGGTGCGCTCCAGAGGGTACGCCCGGTTCGGCGAGTTTGGATTGGAAACAGTGTCAGCCACGGCGATAAATTAGGTTAGAATCGGAAATGCGCGAATGCCCGGTTTGCCTGGGCCATCTTGTGCGTGTCGTCGCGTTTCTTAATGGCGTTGCCTTGTCCGGCGGCCGCTTCTTTGAGTTCGGCTGCGAGAGCCTCCAGCATAGGGATGCTCTTGCGCTTGGAGGCGAAGGTGACGATCCAGCGCATGGCAAGAGCCAGCTGCCGGGGAACCGGGACTTCCATCGGGACCTGATAGGTCGCACCACCCACGCGGCGGGACTTGACTTCAAGCCGGGGCTTGACGTTGTCGATCGCCTTGTTGAGCGTTTCGAGCGGATCAACGGCATCGGAACCCTCACGGGTTTTTTCGATGGCGCCGTAAACAATCCGTTCTGCGACGGATTTCTTACCGCTCTCCATGATGGTGTTGATCAGACGGGCAACCAAGGGACTGCCATAACGGCTGTCAAACTTCTCGGTTTTTTTGATGACTCTGCGACGACGAGACATAGGAAATTATTTCTTCTTGCCCTTACCAGCGGCGGCTTCTTGACCCGGCTTCGGGCGTTTGGCTCCGTATTTGGAACGCGAACGGCGGCGACCGTCCACCCCGAGGGCGTCCAGCGTGCCGCGAACGATGTGATAGCGAACACCAGGAAGATCTTTCACACGGCCACCACGAACAAGCACGATGGAGTGTTCCTGGAGGTTGTGACCTTCGCCCGGAATGTAGGCGATGACTTCCTGACCATTGGTCAACCGGACTTTGGCGACTTTACGAAGAGCGGAGTTCGGCTTTTTCGGGGTGCGGGTCATGACCTGCACGCAGACGCCGCGGCGCTGCGGGCAGCTAACTAGCGCCGGCGACTTGGATTTCACCGTCACCTTATTGCGTCCCTTACGGACAAGCTGGTTGATCGTTGGCATGTTAAAAAATCAAAAATTTCTCTCCCCGGTTACAGGGACTAAAAATCCCGCTTCACAGCATGGATTCCACATCCACTGCTGGTTGCGGGGAGCGCGAACTGTAGACGAATGCGGCTACGGCGCAAGTAAATTCCGAGCACCGGCTGAATTTTTCGTCTCCCGTGGCTTCTGGCGGGCCTTTCGGGCCACAGAAAACGCGGGAGGGTTGTTTTACTCCGGTCGCTCTGGATCTGCAAGGGGTGTTTTTATTTTTTTTACGCTTTTTACGAGGGGGAAGCCGCTTTCCTGCTTGTTTTCGCCCAATTTCTAGCTTCGATAGAGGTGCATCATGAATTTGGATTTGAACACGTTGCTCGAAGGCTGGCCGCATGAGCCGGGGCAGATTCGCGTCCGTAGAATCAGAGGGGTCGACGGCAAGGAGAAGATTCAGCTCCGCCTCGATCTCGGCCTGATTCAGATGGAAGTCGCCGGACGCCCGGACGGGTTGCGCCCCAACGGGTTCGAGTCGCTCCTGGACTGGCATAAGACCCGCGCGTCAGAGGCCGAGGCGGAAGAACAGTCGTATACTCTTAATGGAGATGAGTGCGGGGAGCTCCACCAGGAGGGGGTGCAATATTATCACCGCTACCTGGCGCTCTTTCAGCTGGAGGACTTCAAGGGGGTGGTGCGCGATACGCAGCACAATCTCGATCTGTTTGCGTTTGTCTCGAAATACGCCGAACGGGAAGAAATCTCCTGGTCGTTCGAGCAGTTCCGGCCGTACGTGCTGATGATGAACACCCGGGCGAAGGCGTCGATCGACCTTGAGCGCGGGAATATCGCCGGGGCGATCGCCCACATTGAGCGGAGCCGGGACTCTATATTAGAGATGCTCCACGCTCGGCCCGAACCGGCGGAGACGTGCCCCGAGCTGGAATTTTTAACTGAATGGCTGGGCGAGCTTCAGGGCAAGCGCCCGCTCTCCAAGCTGGAGATGATGGAGCAGGAGATGGACCGGGCTGTGGCGGCGGAAGCCTACGAACGGGCCGCGGAGCTGCGCGACGCCATCCGGGCCTTCCGGGCCAAGGAGGAAACGCCGGACGCTGCTTCTGCGACTTCCTCTAGCGCACCCCCCTCTAATAAGAAGGCGACCGCTCCGGCCAAGCCAAAGCGCGTCCGGGCCCCGAAGGCACCCAAGGCGCTTAAGCCGATTAAGGCACTTAAGCCACTCAAAGAGGTTAAAGCCGTTAAGGAGGCCAAGCCCACCAAGAAGGCCAAGGCCCCGAAAACAGCGAGAGCACCCCGGAAAAATTCCCGCTCCAAGGAATAAAAAACCCGCGCCGAGGGTTACCAGAGCGCGGGGCTTATTAAACTAGAGACAGACGGCGCGTTACGCCATCACCATGCCGCCATCGACCGTCAGGGTCTGGCCGGTGATGTAGCTGGCGTCCGCGCTGGCCAGGTAGGCCACGGCGGCAGCGATGTCGCCCGGTTCGCCAAAGCGGCCCAGGGGGATCTGCCCGACAACGGCGCTCTTGATGTTCTCGTTGAGCACATCGGTCATGTCGGTCTTGATAAAGCCGGGAGCGACGGCGTTGACGGTGATTCCCCGTCCGGCCAGTTCGCGAGCGAGCGTTTTGGTGAGGCCGATCAGGCCCGCTTTGCTGGCGGCGTAGTTCGCCTGGCCCGCGTTGCCCATCAGGCCCGCGACGCTGGCAATATTGACGATCCGGCCGGAGCGCTGCTTGATCATCGGGCGCATGACAGCCTGGATGAAGTTAAAGGCCCCCTTGAGGTTGGTATCGAGCACGGCGTCCCAGTCTTCCTCGCTCATGCGCATGGCCAGGCCGTCGCGGGTGATGCCAGCGTTGTTGACCAGGATATCGACCTTGCCGAAGTCGGCGAAAATCTTCGCGGCGGCGGCTTCGACGGCCTTCTTGTCGGCCACGTCCACGGCGTAGGGCTTGGCGGCGCCGGGGTGGACGGCGTTGATCGCATCGGCGACCTTGGCTGAGTTCGCTTCCGAACGGCTCACACAGGCGATTTTCGCCCCTCCCTCCGCGAGGCTCTTGGCAATGGCTTCCCCGATGCCGCGGCCGGCTCCGGTGACAATGGCGATCTGGTTTTCGAATCGGTTCATAGTTAGGAAGGGCGCAACCTAGCAGCGCCCCACGCTCTTGGGCAACAGCAAAAGCCGGGGGCCGATTTCTTGACTTCGCATTCCGCCGACTCTAGCATCCGCGCTTGTGTCCTCCGAAGCCACCTCAACCACACCGCCCAAAAAAACGCCCCTTTTCGAAACCCATGTCGCCGCAGGTGGCAAAATGGTCGATTTCGGCGGCTGGAACATGCCCGTCCAGTACACCGGCATCCTGGATGAACACCATGCCGTGCGCAACGCCGTCGGCGTGTTCGATATTTCCCACATGGGCGAGGTTTTCGTCAGCGGGCCCGAGGCGGCCAACTGGCTTAACCAGGTGCTCACCAACAACATCGAGCGCCTGGAGCCGGGCGAATGCCAGTATACCTTTCTGCTCAATCCGGACGGCGGCGTCATTGATGATTTGATCGCCTACCGGCTGGAAGAGGGCCGCTATTTACTCGTCGTCAACGCCTCAAAAATTGACGAAGACGTGGCCTGGCTCCAGAGCCACCTGGCCCAGGGCGTTACGCTGGAGAACCGCAGCGACGAATTCGCAGGCCTGGCCGTCCAGGGACCCCGCGCCGCGGTGCTTTTCGACCGCTTTTTCGAGGGCAAAATCTCCCGGCCCGCCCGCAACGAGATCAAGCGCTACGACGCCTGCTGCACGACGGTCTGGATCGCCCGCACGGGCTACACCGGCGAGGACGGCTTCGAGCTTTTCTTCAAGGCGGAATTCGCCCCAACGATCTGGCAGAGCATCCTGGAAAAGGGCTCCGATCTCGGCATCCGCCCCTGCGGCCTCGGCGCGCGCGACACGCTGCGCCTGGAAATGTGCTACCCGCTCAATGGGTCGGACCTCTCGGCTAGCCACACACCGATCGAAGCGGGCATGTCCTTCTTCGTCGACCTGGAGAAGCCGGATTTCATCGGGCGCTCCAAGCTGGCCGAACAGCGCGCCCAAGGCGTCTCCAAGCGCCTCGTCCCCTTTAAGATGAAGGGCAAGACGCCACCGCCGCGCTCGCACTATAAGATCTTCAAAAACGGGGAAGCGATTGCCGAAACCACCAGCGGCACCCTCTCCCCCACCCTCGGCATCGGCATCGGGATGGCCTACATTCCGAGCGAATTCGCCCGAATCAACGAAGAAATCGAAATCGACATCCGGGGACGCCGTTTCCCGGCCACCATCGAAAAAAAACCGCTTCACCGTAAATAGACAATGAACGTTCCCGACGACCTTAAATACACCGAAACGCACGAATGGATCCGCATCGAGGGGGACCAAGCGCGCGTCGGCGTTACCGACCACGCCCAGGAAGAACTCACGGACGTGGTGTTTGTGGAACTGCCGACCGTGGGCGATAAAGTCGCTGCGGGCGCGTCCGTCGCCGTGGTGGAGTCCGTCAAATCCGCCGGGGACATCTACGCCCCGGTCTCCGGAACGATCGTGGCGGTCAACGAAGCACTGGTGGATAGCCCCGCGCTGGTCAATACCGACCCGTACGGCGAAGGCTGGCTCTTTACCCTGAAGCTCGACGCGCCCGAGGAAGTGGCGCAGCTCCAGGACGCGGCAGCTTACCGCGCGCTGCTCGGGGAATAATGCCCCGTAGTGACCCGCAAAACTGCGGAAATAGACTTGTATGAGAATATCCATATTACTACTTGCGATATTCCTTACGTGCATCCGTCTCAATGCCGCTGACCCGGCGTTTCCAATAACGATTAAGGTTTCCGATAAGACGACCCTTATTGTGGATGGGTTCAAGGTTTTGCAGCGGCCAGCATATACATTGCTGAACGTGCGGTGCCGCTGGATAGGCGTTAACCCGATAGACAGGTATCGGATTACGCCAACCTTGGCGGGAATTAATCACAAAGAGTCGAAAGAAGGATCCGTGTGGTACGTGCCGCTACCGGAAATTTTCAATAAGAAACCAGGAATCGCTTTTGAACTGGAGATTAAAAACCCTCCTTCAGAGGGCGATTCATTGCCTCTGCAAATTTCCTTCGGGCCCAAATCGGCAGACATACCACCGATCGAGGCGCTAAGCATCCGTCTCCCACGTTCTGCAGAGAGCGCGAATTGATATTAGCAACGAACACGAAATTTTCTTCTTTTGCGGTTAGCACTCACACCGTGGGAGCTACTCCTTCCTTCCCAATCGCTCATTTCCGGGTAAGCTTGCAGGCAAGATGAGTTCCAGTTCGTTCCAACGGCGCGTCACCCGCGAGGTCAAAGTCGGCAATGTCGGTATCGGCGGCGAGAACCCGGTGAGGGTTCAGTCGATGATCACGGCGGATACGATGGATACGGAGGCGTGCATTCAGGAGACGCTCGGGCTGGCCGAGGCCGGGTGCGAGATTGTCCGGATCACGGCGCCGACGGTTAAGGACGCGGCGAATTTGCAGTTGATCGCCAAGGGCTTGCGCGAGCGCGGCTGCAATGTGCCGCTCGTGGCGGATATCCATTTCAAGCCCGATGCAGCGATGGAAGCGGCCAAGTGGGTGGAGAAAATCCGGATCAACCCGGGCAACTACGCCGACAGCAAGAAGTTCAAGGTGCTCGAATACACGGACGCCGAGTATGTGGCGGAGCTGGAGCGCATTCGCGAACGGTTCACGCCGCTGGTTTGTTTGTGTAAGGAGCGTGGGGTGGCGATGCGCATCGGCACGAATCACGGGTCCTTAAGCGACCGGATCATGAATCGCTACGGCGATACGCCGCTCGGGATGGTGGAGAGCGCGCTGGAGTTTGCGCAGATTGCCCGCGATCTTGATTACCACGAGCTGGTTTTCTCGATGAAGGCGAGCAATGTGAAGGTGATGATTGAGGCATACCGTCTGCTGGCGGCCCGGCTCGATGAGAAGGGCTGGAATTACCCGCTGCACCTGGGTGTGACGGAGGCGGGCGACGGGGAGGATGGGCGGATTAAGAGTGCGATTGGCATCGGCTCGCTGCTCTGCGACGGCCTGGGCGATACGATCCGGGTTTCGTTGACGGAGGACAGTGTGAAGGAGATTCCGGTGGCTTATGCGATTTTGCAGGCGGCGGGGAGCCGGATTACGAAGACGGAGTACACGATGTGCCCTTCGTGTGGCCGGACGCTTTATAATATTCAGGAGACTTCGGCCCGCATTAAGGCGGCGACGGGGCATTTGAAGGGGCTCAAGATTGCGGTGATGGGCTGTATTGTGAATGGCCCGGGTGAGATGGCCGATGCGGATTTCGGCTATGTGGGCGGCGCTCCGGGGAAGATTAATCTTTATGTGGGCAAGACGCCGGTGAAGTTCAATATTCCGCAGGCGGAGGCGGTGGATCGCCTGGTGGATCTAATTCGCGAGCACGGCCGCTGGACTGAGCCAGCGTGACCAGCGTGACCAGCGTGACGCTGGACCCATTCCGCGCTACCGCGCGATAGCGTCGGCTTACGCACGCCGCTTCGGACAGTTGCGTTGTTTGAGTCGCGACGGTTTCTCTCTCTTTTCTTGTATCAGGCCGCGCGATTTGAAAAAAATGATCAAAGGTTTGGAAATTTTTGCCTCAAAAGGGTATCTGGCTTGAAACCCACTTGCAACCGCGTTGCATCGCGCTTTCCAACCGCGTTTTCCACGGCACCTACGAGGCCGAGCTAACCAACGTCATCGCGCGCATCCGGGAATTTCGCAACCTGTGGGAGGCCCGGCTCGGTATTATTAAATCCGCGTTTGTCGAAACCTCGCTGGCGCAGCAGATTTTCGAAGTGTGCGACCTGGCCCGCGCTTATCAAACCGTGGTGCCGATCTACGGCGACTCCCACACCGGCAAAACCACGGCGCTGGAGGAATACACCCGCACCCACAACCACGGCAGCACGATCTACGTGCGCATGCCTGCCAAGGGGGCGCTGGGCAAATTCCTCATCGAGACGCTCAAAAGCATGAACCTCCAGCAGCAGGGCAATTCCGTAGTGCTGGCCAACCGCGTCATCGGCGGATTTACCGACCAAAAGCTGCTCATCGTCGATGAGGTCCACCAGACCTGCCTTTCGCAGGCCAACGCCGTCCAGCTCGGCACCATCGAATTCACTCCGTTTTCGCGGATGATCCGCGTGCCGAGGGTGATGAGTCCCTCCACAAAAAAGAGATCGAGAGCGGCGGTACTTACCGGGCCAAGCAGATGGTTCTCTGCATCAACATAATACCAGCGAGTGGAAATAAACGGCGTCATCATTCGTCCTTGGGCTGTTTTAAGTTTTTTTTAACTCAAGCCTCCCTTCGGGTTATTCCGAAAGGAGGCCGGGAGTTAAGAAGCCGTAACAAAACAGCCGCGGCGGCCTTTGGCCGGTGGCTTCCCCAATAGAGTTTGGGAACCAGAAGGCATCCCACAAAAAAAAGCGGAGGCACGAACCCCTTCGTGCCCCCGCCTGTACCCCTCAATGTGCTCTCTCTCTAATTGAATTTGGTGACTAGTCCGTCACTTGGATCCGGTGCGGTTTGACCTGTTCCGCTTTCGGAAGGGTCAGCTTGAGCACGCCCTGATCCATCTTCGCCTCGATCTTGCCCGTGTTGATGGACGGATCGAGCTCGAAGGTGCGGCGGTAATCGCCCCGCCGGGACTCCTGATAGACGAGCTCGCCTTGGATCTCCGGGTCGCTGCGGCGGCCCACGATCGTCAGTTCATTCGCCTCCACCGTCACTTCGATGCCGGTCTTGCTGACCCCCGGCATTTCGAGTTCGAGTAAGTAGGCGTCCTTTTCCTCGCGGATATTGGTCGGGGGCAGTTCCCATGCGGGCATCCGGGTGGGGGCCGCTTCCTCGACTCTTTCAAGGGTGTTTGCGCGTGTGTTCATAGGTTTGAATGCAAATGGTGTGATTTGAAAATACATGTGCTGGTTGTAGGTGGGGATGGGGATTCGGCTTTAGGAAACGGTAACGTCGATCTGTTTCGCTTTCACTTCGGCGGCCTTCGGGAGCGTGACCGTCAGGATGCCGTCTTTGTATGTGGCGCTGATTTTGTCGGCGTCCACCTTGGTCGGTAGGGAGACTGTCCGGTGGAACTTGCCAAAGAAGCGCTCGCTGCGGAACGACTCGCCCTCCTTCACCTCCGACTCCTGTTTGCGCTCACCGCTGAGCGTCAGGATGCCGTCCTGGAAGTTGATGTCGATGTCCTCCTTCTTCATGCCGGGCAGCTCCGCCTTCACATAGACGGCGTCCTTGTCCTGCACCACATCCATCGACGGGCTCCAGCCGCCGAACAGACCCACGTTGCCGCCCGTAAAGGCCGCGAGCGATCCGTCCATGATCCGGTTCATTTCCTCACGCAGCGAGGCGAGGCGATTGAACGGCGACCATTGGGATAGTTCCGGTGCTTGATAACGGATGAGTTTCATACGGTTTATTTCTCCTTTCGATTGCTTGGTAAATTCGGTTGACGCTTTCTATACTAAGCTTATCCGATGCCTGACTTTTCTCAAGGGAATGCCATGTTTATAAGTATCTGATCCCAAGTTTCTTAAAGTGATTATTATCCAAACTGAAAAAAGGATAAGTGTGCCACAGTGGCTCGCGTGCGACAGATTTTTCTGTCACAATTACGTGCCAAAATGGCGCATTATTTGAGGCTGTTCCCGAGCGCGGTTTTCGGGTTCAATCAAGGCCATGAGTGCCGAGGCCATTCTTTCGGATGAATATTGGATGGGGATCGCGTTGGCGGAAGCCCGCCGGGGCGTGGGGCATACGAGCCCGAATCCTGCGGTCGGCGCTGTTATTGTCCGGGACGGGAAGCTGGTCGGCTCTGGCTGGCACCACCGGGCGGGTCATCCCCATGCGGAGATCGAGGCGCTCCGCTCCCTGCCTGATCCGGCGCTCGCGCGCGGGGCAACGATCTACGTAACCCTGGAGCCGTGCTCCACGCAGGGCCGCACGCCCCCGTGTACCCAGGCCATTATGGAAGCGGGTATTGGCCGCGTGGTCATCGGCGCGCTGGACCCGAACCCGTCCCATGTCGGCCGGGCCGTCGGGCTGCTGCGCAAGGCGGATATCGACGTTAGCTACGGCGTGCTGGAGGAGGACTGCCGCCGACTCAACTTTGCTTTCAATAAATGGATCGTCACCAAGCGGCCCTGGGTCATCGCCAAGGCCGGGTTTTCGCTCGATGGCCGCATCACGCGCCCTCCCGGCGAGGGCCAATGGATCACCAACGAAGCCTCCCGGGCCGATACGCACCGGCTCCGCGCGGAGGTCGACGCCATCCTAGTGGGCGGGGGGACCGTCCGCGCCGACAACCCCCGGTTGACCGTGCGCCTCCCCGAGACCGGCACCGGAGCGCAGCACCCTCGCCAGCCATGGCGGGTCATCGTAACGCAGTCCGGCAACCTGCCGCCCGAAGCCGCGCTTCTGACCGACGAATACCGCACCCGCACCCTGGTCTTCACCGGGAAAAAACTCCGCGACGTCCTCGACGAACTGGGCCGCCGTGAGGTAACAAGCGTGCTGATCGAAGGGGGCGAGCGCGTCCTGGGCGAAGCCTTCGACGAGCGGCTCGTGGACCAGGTCTGTTTCTACATCGCGCCCCTGCTAATGGGCGGCCCGAGGCTCGTCGTGGGTGGCCTCGGCGTCGGCACCACCGCCGAAGCCCCTCGGATCGTCAATCCGCAATACGAACGCTTCGGCAGCGACCTGCGCCTCACCGGCGAGGTCCGCTACCCTGAGGAGGAAGAGTAAAGAAAGACAGGGCTCCTTAGCCTCCAAAGGCTTCTTTTCGGGTTGCTCAAAGCGATCCCGGCTCTATGCTCACGGCTGATCGTTTTACGACCATGGCACAAGTAACCTTCAAGAACGTTTCCGGAGCCGTCCAGGGAGGCGGCGCGGTCCACGATTTTTCCCTCGAAGTGCGCGACCGCGAGCTGGTCGTGCTGGCCGGGCCCGCCGGGTGCGGCGCTTCGGCTTTGTTGCGCCTGCTGGCCGGGCTCGACCCGGTGAGCGCGGGCGAATTCGTTGTGGGGAACCGCCCGGTAACCGCCCTCCCGCCCGCCCAGCGGGACGTGGCCGTTGTCTTTGCCCACGGCGCACTGGTGCCCAACTGGAACATCGCCGAAAACATCGCCTTCGGGCTCAAAGGGCAGCATTTTCCCGTCTCTGAAACCCCCAAGCGCGTGCGCCAGGCGGCGGAAGTGGCCGGGTTTACCGAGAAATTCGAGCGGCTCCCTGCGGCGCTCTCGCCGGTCGAGACCTTCCGCGTGGCCCTCGCCCGGGCCATCATCCGGCAGCCAAAAGCCATCCTAGTCGAAGATATCCTGGCGCAATTGCCCGCCGAACGGCGCGCTGCGTTCCGGGCGGAGCTTGTGAAACTCCAGGAACGCCTCCAGGCCACCGTCATTTACGCCACCTCCGACCCGCTTACCGCCGCGACCCTACCCCACCGCGTGGCGCTCATCGACGCGGGCACGCTCAAGCAATTTGACACCCCGGCGGAGATCTACCGCCGCCCGGCCAACCGCTTTGCCGCCGGATTCCTGGGCGGGATGAACTTCCTGGCGGGCCACCTGCGCGCGGCCAAGAGCGGAACCGGTTTTGTTTTCAAGGAAACCGCCGGGACCGTGGAACTGACCCTGCCCGAGCGCCCTGGCCTGGCCGAACTGGCTGGGCGCGAACTAGTTCTGGGTGTGCGGCCCGAACACGTGAGGCCCTCGGCCTCCGGTGACGGGAATAAACGGACCGCGACGGGGCAAGCGGTTGTGGACGCGGTGGAAATCACCGGCCCGGAAATCTTCTACACCCTCCAGACCGGGGCGAGCACCCTTCATTCCCGGCGTGCGGCGACCGAGCCCCCGGCCGGAGTGGGCCGCCGGATGCCCTTCGACATCGACCCCGCCGACGTCCACCTCTTCGACGTCATCAGCGGTGCGCGGCTGGAATTTTAGCCACAGCTCAGGCACGCCTGAAGGACTGATTCGCCTTTACTTTAAAATTCCAGCGGCGCATTTTTTTCAAAGCTGGCACCCGCCAGCCGGGACTTAAGAACCCCGTAACAAACGGCTGGCAATAGCCGAAACTCTATTGCCGTTTCCG
>DBMP01000002.1 GCA_002298145.1 Spartobacteria bacterium UBA695
CTTGTTAGGTGGATACAAGGCGGCGGCGTATGTCCAAGCCATAGGCCAAAGGTCGCCGCGGCTGTTTTCGTACAGCTTATCAACTCCCGGCCTCCTTCGGATGACCCGAAGGGGGCTGAATTGTAATAAGCCAAAAAAAAACAGCAAAGGACATGAGAATTTCCCCGCGTTGCGAAAACGCGCCCGCCCGTTGGTATTATGCGGAAGGCGACCACGGTGTAGCAGGCCCCGTCACCCTTCAATCCCTCCGCTTCCTTCTCCTGAGAGGAGGCGTCACATTGGATACGCCGGTGCTTCCAGAGAGCGGCGGCGGCCCTTGGCAGCCCTGCCAGAGTGTTTTTACCAGCGAGGAAAAGCGATTGTTCCCACGGAGGCACGAAGGTTTTTAGGGCCAGGATTTGTCTGTAATGGGTTGGTCAGATTTGCGCATTGAGAATGTTCCCGGGGTCTTCTCCACTCCTAACGGTAAAATGGCGGGCTATTGCGAATCGACTCTAGAACCAGATTGGCGAAAATTCAGAAAAAGCAGGGTGAACCCTTATTTGTGCCAAAGTGTGCCACCCCGGGCGCGCCCACTGTGCCAATCTGCGCCACCGTGACACACGTCACCGATATACTTCCATTTTGGATATATTCATAAGTCTTTCTTTATGATCACCTTATAAATATTTTCACAATTCGGCCCGGGACTTGCTAAAGGCTAGACCAGCCCACAGGCAACCAACTTACTTTTTTATGGCAAAGATCCTCGGTATCGATTTGGGAACCACCAACTCCTGCATGTCCGTTATGGAAGGCGGGGAGCCGGTCGTTTTGGAAAACTCGGAAGGCGCACGGACGACCCCCTCTGTGGTTGCCTTTACCAAGAGTGGCGAACGTCTCGTCGGCCAGGCCGCCAAGCGCCAGGCCGTGACGAACCCGGAAAACACCGTTTTCTCCATCAAGCGCTTCATGGGCCGCAAGTTCGATGAGGTGCGCGATGAACTCCACCGCATCCCGTACAAGGTCGTCAAGGCCGCCAACGGCGACGCCCACGTGCAGGTGCAGGTCGGCGGCGAGACTAAGAGCTACTCGCCCCCGGAAGTCTCCGCGATGATCCTGGCCAAGCTGAAGGCCGACGCCGAAGCCAAGCTCGGCGAGACGATCACCCAGGCGGTCATCACCGTTCCCGCTTATTTCAACGACTCCCAGCGTAACGCCACCAAGGACGCGGGCAAGATCGCCGGCCTCGAAGTGCTGCGCATCATCAACGAGCCGACCGCGGCTTCCCTGGCCTACGGCCTCGACAAAAAGAAGGACGAAAAGATCGCCGTGTACGACTTGGGCGGCGGCACGTTCGACATCTCGGTGCTGGAAATCGGCGACGGCGTTTTCGAAGTCCGCGCCACCAACGGCGACACCCACCTGGGCGGCGACGATTGGGATCACCGTTTGATGGACTGGATCATCGACGATTTCAAAAAGGAAACCGGCATCGACTTGAGCAAGCAGCCCGACGCCGTCCAGCGCATTAAAGAAGAGGCCGAGAAAGCCAAGATCGCCCTCTCCTCCGCGCAGGAGTACGACCTCAACCTCCCCTTCATCACCGCCGACCAGACCGGCCCGAAGCACATTCTCCAGAAGCTCACCCGCGCCAAGCTGGAGCAGCTCTGCGATGACCTCTTCGAGCGCACCATCCCGCCGGTCAAAGCCTGCCTTAACGACGCCAAACTTTCCGAGCGCGACGTGGACGAACTCGTACTCGTCGGCGGCATGACCCGTATGCCGAAAGTCGTCGAAACGGCCCGCAACCTCGTCGGCAAAGAACCCCACAAGGGCGTCAACCCGGACGAAGTCGTCGCCATCGGCGCGGCCATCCAGGGCGGCGTCTTGAAGGGCGACGTGAAAGACGTGCTCCTCCTCGATGTTACCCCGCTCACCCTCGCCATCGAAACGGCGGGCGGCGTGGCCACCTCGATGATCCCGCGTAACACGACCATCCCGACGCGCAAATCGCAGATCTTCTCCACCTACAGCGACAACCAGCCCGGCGTGGAAATCAAGGTCCTCCAGGGCGAACGCCCGCTGGCCCGCGACAACAAGAACCTCGGCACCTTCCACCTGGACGGCATCCCGCTCGCCCCGCGCGGCGTCCCGCAGATCGAAGTCACCTTTGACATCGACGCCAACGGCATCCTGCACGTCGGCGCGAAAGACCTCGGCAGCGGCAAAGAGCAGAAAATCTCCATCACCGGTTCGTCAGGCTTGAGCAAAGACGAGATCGACAAGATGCAGAAGGAAGCCGAAGCCCACGCCGAAGAGGACAAGAAGGCCAAGGAAGCCATCGAGATCCGCAACAACGCCGACAGCCTGGCCTACCAGAGCGAGAAGCAGTTGAAGGAACTGGGCGACAAGATCCCCGGCGACAAGAAAGCCGAGATCGAGAAGGAAATCGCCGCCGTGCGCGAAGCCCTGAAGGGCAGCGACGTGGACGCCATCAAGAGCGCCTACGACAGCCTGCAAACGAAGTTCCAGGCCGCCAGCGAAGAACTTTACAAGAACGCCGCAGCCCAGGCGGAAGCCGCTGGGGCCCAGGCAGGTCCCGGCCCCGAAGCGGGTGGCGAAGCCAAGCCCAAGAAGGATGGCGACGTCGTGGACGCCGAATTCGAAGTCGTCGACGACGATAAGAAGAAAGAGTAATTTCCACGCACCTTTGAGCGACAAAGCCAAAGCCGCAAGGCACGGCTTTGCCGCTCTCTTTTACACTTTAAACCTAACCTTTACCGCATCCCCCCGGGTCCCCCGGCGGGTGGGGTAACCAACACAAAACCAACAGAAAAACTAGCTATGGCAGTTAATGTCAAACCTCTCGGTGACCGGGTGCTCGTGCAGCCGATCGAAGAGAAAGAAGTTATCAAAGGCGGCATCATCATTCCTGATACGGCCAAGGAAAAGCCCCAGGAAGGCAAAGTCGTCGCGCTCGGAACCGGCAAGCTCGATGAGAAGGGCAACAAAGTCGAATTCACCGTCAAGGTGGACGACCGCGTGCTGATCTCCAAATACGGCGGTACCGAAATCAAGGTCGACAACGTCAGCTACCTCATCCTGCGCGAGGACGACATTCTCGGCATCCTCGGCTAATTTCACTAGAACTTTTACTCTCGTTTCCAATACCTTATGCCAGCTAAACAACTCCAGTTTGACGAAGCCGCCCGCCAGGCGCTTCTCCGCGGCGTCCAGAAGCTCGCGCGTGCCGTGAAGGCCACGCTCGGACCGTCGGGCCGCAATGTCATCATCGACCGCAAATTCGGCAGCCCCACGATCACCAAAGACGGTGTTTCCGTGGCCAAGGAAGTCGAACTCGAAGACCCGTACGAGAACATGGGCGCCCAGCTCGTTCGCGAAGTCGCCAGCAAGACCAGCGACATCGCCGGTGACGGCACCACGACCGCCACGGTCCTCGCCGAAGCCATCTACAAAGAAGGCCTCAAGAACGTGACCGCCGGGGCCAACCCGACCTCGCTCCAGCGCGGTATCTCCAAGGCCGTCGCCGCGATCACCGAAGAGCTCGCCAAGATCTCCAAGAAGGTCAACGACCGCACCGAAATCGCCCAGGTGGCCACCGTTTCCGCCAACTGGGACACCACCATCGGCGGCATCATCGCCGACGCGATGGACAAGGTGGGCAAAGACGGCACCATCACCGTTGAAGAAGCCAAGACCATCGAGACGACCCTCGACGTGGTCGAAGGCATGCAGTTCGACAAGGGCTACCTCTCCCCGTACTTCGTGACCAACACGGAGTCCATGGAAGTCATCCTCGAGAACGCCTACATCCTCATCTTCGAGAAGAAGATCAGCAACCTCAAGGACCTCCTCCCGCTGCTCGAGAAGGTGGCCAAGAGCGGCCGTCCGCTCCTGATCATCGCCGAGGACGTCGAAGGCGAAGCCCTCGCGACCCTCGTCGTGAACAAACTGCGCGGCACGCTGCAAATCGCCGCCGTCAAGGCTCCCGGCTTCGGCGACCGCCGCAAGGCCATGCTGGAAGACATCGCCGTCCTCACTGGCGGCCGCTTGATCACCGAAGACCTCGGCATCAAGCTCGAGAGCGTCACCGTTGAAGACCTCGGCAAAGCCAAGCGCATCACCGTTGACAAGGAAAACACGACCATCGTGGAAGGCGAAGGCAAACAGGCCGACATCCAGGGCCGCGTGAACCAGATCCGCCACCAGATCGGCGAAGCGACCTCCGACTACGACCGCGAGAAGCTCCAGGAGCGCCTCGCCAAGCTCGCCGGTGGTGTTGCCGTCATCAACGTCGGCGCTGCGACCGAGACCGAGATGAAGGAAAAGAAAGCCCGCGTCGAAGACGCCCTCCACGCGACCCGCGCGGCCGTTGAGGAAGGCATCGTCCCCGGCGGTGGCACGGCCCTCATCCGCGCCCAGAAGGCGCTCGACACCCTCGATCTCACGGGCGACGAGAAGATTGGCCTGGAAATCATCCGCCGTGCGGTGGAAGCCCCTCTCCGTCAGCTCGCCGACAACGCGGGCCAGGAAGGCGCTCTCATCGTGCAGGAAGTCAAGAAAGCCAGCGGCAACGTCGGCTACAACGTCGCCACGGGCGAATACGTTGACCTCCTCAAGGCCGGTGTGGTTGACCCGACGAAGGTCACCCGCAGCGCGCTCCAGAACGCGGCCTCCATCTCCGGCCTGCTCCTGACGACCGAAGCGGTCATCACGGAACTGCCCGAGAAGGACAAGCCCGCCGCTCCTGCCCCTGGCATGGACGGAATGGGCGGAATGGGATACTAAGCTCGCAAGAGCTTCCAATGGGCTGACAAGGCCCGTCATTCCAAGCGAAAGCTTACCACCGGGTCCGGAAAATCTTCCGGACCCGGTTCTTTTTTGCAGTGACGACATGGGCCTTTGCCCTCATACTCACCTCCCGAAGGGATTCCATGACTTCCAACGCCGACACCACAGCCCTAAAGCCCGCCACCATCCTCCTCGTGGATGATGATCCCTTCATGCTCCGGCTCATGAACCTGATTCTCCAGAGCGACGGGTACGAGCTCATCCAGGCCCGCAGCGGAGAGGAAGCGCTGAGCGCCATACGCGAGCATACGAACGTGGATCTGGTCATCTCGGATGTGGTAATGCCCGGGATGAACGGCGAGCTGCTGCGCGACACGGTGCGGCGGCAGTGGCCGAAGTCGAAATTCATCGTCTGCTCGGGCTACCCCGACAAATGCTGGGACCTGGCCAACAGCGACGCCCCGGTGACCACGCTTTCCAAGCCCTTCACCGCCAACGTCCTGAAGCAAAAGGTGCGCGAGGCCCTGGCCGCTGAGGCGTAGGCCCACCGAGAGCTGAAAGCGGCTGGCCCTATCTCCCGCCGCCGGTCTCCAGCGCGGCGCGCATGGCGGCGAAACGCGATTTAACGGCGGTATCGGCCACGGGTGTATTCATGAGCTTCTTTAAATCAATGCGCTCGATGAGATCCGGGTCGAGTTCCTTGATGAAGCTGCTCGGCGTGCACGGGATCGACCCGCCGTAGCGGAACCGGCTGTAGCAGTAAGTCATCGTGAGGGTCTGCTGGGCGCGGGTAATGCCGACGTAGAGCAGGCGGCGCTCTTCATCGAGCGTCCCTTCGAGCTTCGAACGGTCATGCGGCAGGACGCCTTCCTCCAGGCCGACCAGGTAGCAGTGCGGGAACTCCAGCCCCTTACTGGCGTGCAGGGTAATGAGCGTGACGCCGGTCCCCTTCTCCTTGTCGTCGTCGTCCTTGTCCTGGCGCAGCGCCATGGCGTCGAGGAAGCCGGAGAGGCCGCCGTCGGATTTCTCCAGGTAGCGCTCGAAGCCGCCCACCAAGTCCCGGATGTTGCTCTCGCGCTTGAGCGCCTCGTCGCCGTTCTTGCACGAGCGGCGGAGGTCGTCGTAGTAGCCGGATTCGTCGATAATTTTGCGTAATACTTCCGGCTGATTGACGAGCGGCTCGTTGAGCTTGGTCTCCCAGGCGTCGAGCTGCGTCATGAATTCATGGATGGCCGTCACCGCCCGCGGCGTGATGCCCTGGTGAAGCTCCTCCTTTTGCAGCGCCTGGAAAAGGCTGCACTTCTCCTTGATGCTCAGCTCCAGGGCCTTCTGCACGGTCGCCTCGCTGATCCCGCGCGGCGGCGTGTTGATGATGCGCAGGAGCGCCGCGTCGTTGTCGGCGTTGAGCGTGCAGGCGAAGTAGGAGAGGACGTCTTTAACTTCGCGCGAGTCGAAGAAGCTTTTTCCGCCGATGATCCGGTAGGGCACGCCTTTTTCCTGGAAGGCCTGCTCCAGCGAGCGGGCCTGGGCGTTCATGCGAAAGAGGACGGCGAAGTCCTCGTAGCGCAGGTTCCCCTCGGCCTTGCGTTTGGCGATCTCCCCGGCGATGAAGTCGGCCTCCTCGTGGTCGTTGGGGGCCATGACGAGGCGCACCTTGTCGCCGTCGCCCTTGCCGCTCCAGAGCTGCTTGGGGCGGCGGCGCGGGTTGTTTTTAATGAGGGTGTTGGCGGTGTTGAGGATCGAGTTGGTGCTGCGGTAGTTCTGCTCCAGCTTGACGACGGTGGGGTTGGGGAAATGCGTCTCGAACTCCAGGATGTTGGAGACTTCCGCGCCGCGCCAGCCGTAGATGGACTGGTCGTCGTCGCCCACCACGGCGACGTTGGGCGGGGTGCCGTCGTCGCGCTTGGCCAAGTAGCCGACCAGTTCGAGCTGGAGGCGGTTGGTGTCTTGAAACTCATCGACCATAACGTAGCGGAAGCGCTTCTGCCAGCGCTGGCGCACGTCGGCGTGCTCGGCGAGGAGTTTGACGGTCAAGAGCAGCAGGTCGTCGAAGTCGACGGCGTTGAGCTGCTTCAAGTCGGCCTGGTAGCGGGCGAAGATCGCGCCGATGAGGGTTTTTTCCTCCTGCGGGGCGTTCCAGCCGTTGTTCTTGGCCTTGCTGATCAAGGACTTGGCGACGTTGGGCTCCATTTTTTCCCCAATGGCCACCGTGCGGGTGATGATTTTCTTAAGGAGGCCCGTCTGATCGCCCTCGTCGTAGATGGTGAAGTTCTTTTTGTAGCCGAGCTTCTCGATATCCTGCCGCAGGATGCGCATGCAGAGGGCGTGGAAGGTGGACATCGTGACCTTGCCCGCCTTTTCCTTGCCAAGCATGGCCATGAGGCGCTCGCGCATTTCGTTGGCGGCCTTGTTGGTGAAGGTGACGGCCAGGATGGAGGCGGCCTCGATGCCCTGCGAGAGCATGTAGCCGATGCGGAAGGTGATGACGCGCGTTTTGCCCGTGCCCGCCCCGGCGAGAATAAGCAGCGGCCCCTCCGTGGTGGTCACGGCGTGGCGCTGCGGGTCGTTGAGATCGAAGAGGCGGAAGGACATTTTCGGGGGGCAAACTCTACCCTCGCCCGGGCCGGGCCGCACGCTTTTTTGGTCCCGTTTCGCGCGCCCCGCCTCCTTTTTCTCTGTAACTCGGGGCGACTTCTGCTATGCATGCGCCATGGCACTTTTTACCGGACTCCCCCTCCTGGCCTGGGCATCCACCACGCTGCCCGAAGCCCTTGTCTCGACGGTCCTTTTCGGGATGGTCGGCATTCTCCTCTCCATTCTCGGCTTCAAGCTCTTTGACTGGGCCACGCCGGTCTCCTTCGACAAGGAACTGGAGAAGGGCAACGTCGCCGTCGGCATCCTCTGCGGAGCCATCGTGCTCGGCATCTGCCACGTCATCGCGACGGCCATTAGCTAATTTCCCTTCCCCCCCCTCCCGAGTGAAACGCTCGAAGAAAGTCCTCCTCCTCATCACCGGCTCGGTGGTGCTGGGCGCTTGTGGCCGCGCGCCGCAGCCTCCGGCCGACCCGAACGCCTCGCCGACCCCCAGTCCCACGCCGGGCAGCTCTGGTTACCACGGCGGCAGCCATTGGTGGAACTTCGGCGGGCACAGTTCGAACAGCGGCGGCGGCGGTTTTTCTCACGGTATCAGCCGGGGCGGCTTCGGGTTCCACGGGTTCGGCGGGCACGGAAGCTGACTCTTATGAAGCGTCTCCGCACCGCTCCGCGCCCGGACTGGCAGACGAAGGTGGAAGCCCTGGGCCTCGTCTTTCACACGGCGGAAACGCCCTACTGGGACGAGTCGGCGCACTATGTTTTCACCATGGCCGAGGTGCTGGAACTCGAACGGGCCACGGGCGAGCTCTTCCGGCTCTGCTGCGCGGCGGTGGAGCACGTGCTGGCCCACGATCTCTGGGAGCGCATGGGCATCCCCGAGGCCTTCGCCCCGATGATCCGGCGCTCGTGGACGGAGGATGACGTGGCGCTCTATGGCCGTTTCGACCTCCGCTACGGCGGCGCGGGCTCGGGCGCGCCGAAGCTCTACGAATTCAACGCCGACACGCCGACCTCGCTCCTGGAGGCGGCGGTGGTCCAGTGGTACTGGCTGGAGGAGTGCTTCCCCGGCGGCGACCAGTTTAACTCCCTGCACGAGCGGCTCATTGCGCATTGGAAAATCAGCGGTATCGACGGGCCGGTCCATTTCGCCATGGCCCGGGGCAGCGACGAGGAATTCGCCACCGTCGTTTACCTGGAGGACACGGCGCGCCAGGCGGGGCTGACCACCTCGCGCCTTTACGTGGACGAGATCGGCTGGAACGGGAGCAAATTTGTCGACCTCCTCTGCCGCCCGATCCGCACGCTCTTCAAGCTCTACCCGTGGGAATGGCTGATCCGCGAGCCCTTCGCCAAGCACCTCCCTCTGGAGCCGTGGAGCGTGATCGAGCCGCCGTGGAAGATGATCCTGAGCAACAAGCGCCTGCTGCCGCTGCTCTGGGAGCTTTTCCCCGGGCACCCGAACCTGCTCCCCGCCTTCCCCACGCCCGACCCGCTGGGCGAGGCCTACGCGCGCAAGCCGGTCTTCGGGCGCGAGGGCGCGGGGATCACGCTCGTCAAGGGGAGCCACGAAGTGACGACAGAGGGCGGGGCGGAGATCGACGGTGGCTTTATCTACCAGGCCCTCGACCTTCCGCCGGTATTTGACGGCGCTTTTCCGGTCATCGGCTCATGGATCGTCGGCGGGGAGGCGGCAGGCATGGGCATCCGCGAGGCCAGCACGCCGGTGACAAACCAGACGAGCCGCTTCGTGCCCCACCGCATCGAAGGTTAACCGGCGAGCCGACCGGAATCCGCGTTAATTTTTCCCCCGCAAACGGCGCGAGAGCTCGCGCAAGGGGTTCCGCTTCAAGGCGGCGATCTCCGCCCGCATTTTCGCAATCTTCGCTTCCTTTTTGGCCCTGTCCGCATTGACCGCGGCCATTTCTTTTTCAAGCCATGCGGAGCGTTCCTGTAATTCCCGCGCTGTTTCCAGCTTGTTTCCATCCGGTTCTCCGACGACGGCGGCGGCGGGAGTTGTCCGAATTTGGAAGGGTTCGTGCAGCACGGCCGCGCGGGATACCGGCAAGAAGCAACCGTCGCACCACCCGATCCACCCCTCGGCGGAGTAGTGTTCGTCAAAAAGCCCCGCCAGACGATAGCCATGCTCGGCCATCCAGCGGACGATCTCGTGCGCGGGGGCTTGGCCGGAATACAGTTCCGTAAAAAGCATTTCGAGAACAACGATGGGGGCGCTCTCAACAAGGGTGCGAACCGCTCCCTCCAGGACGTCGAGATCATGTCCCTGGGTGTCGATTTTGAGCAGGCCGATTTGATCCAGAATCCCCCGGTCGTTCAGATAATCGTCGAGGCGCGCTTTTTTTACGTGATAGCGGCGCAGCTTCCCTTTGGGCGGGTAGGCATAGGGCAGCAGCGATCCCGTGGCGGTTTCTTCATCGCAATAAAACTCGGCGGTGCCGTTCTCGTTACTAAGGGCCAGGCGCTCCAGGGCGGTGTTGGGGATGTCGCAGATCTGTTCCTGAAGGATCTTGGCGTTTTGCGGGTTGGGCTCGAAGAGGAACGCTCCAGCGAACTGCTCTTTTTGCAGAAACGGTTTCGAAAAGTCGCCGTGGTACGCCCCCACGTCTAGCAGCAGCAGTTTCTCGTCCAGCCGCGCGAAGCCCTCCACCTGCGCCTCCAGCCAGTGGGTAAAGGCTTCGCCATAGTTCGGCGAATGGTAAACCTGGACGGGCGAGGCGAAGTGGCACGGGCTTTGGGGCCTTTGAAGGCGCGCGCGGATCGCGTTTTGCGCGGCGGCGAAGATGGTATCGTTGAGGAAGATGAGGTTGCCCCAATCGCCGTCCGCATACCGGGTCGGATTAAGCTCAGCGCGCTCTCGCCCGCCGCGCCGCTTGACCGCGAGGACATTGCGGTAGCCCAGGCGGCGCGCTTCCTGCACCAGGCCTTCGGGAAACGATCCGGCCCATTCCTTGTAAAGACTGGGAGTGAGGAACTCGCACATGATCACCTCGGCGCGCAGGTCACCCAGGCCCTGCAACACGCCCAAGTCATTCCCTTCCGTGTCAATTTTGAGGATTCCCACCGGTGCTTGAATCTCCCCCCGCTCCAGCATGCTCCCCAAAGAGCGGCATTCCACTGGCATCGACTTGGAATGGGCGAAGTACTCGTGGGTTGCAATTTTGTTCAGGGAATGGAAGTAGTCGAGAACGTTGCCGTCAGCGTCGCATGCAATATTGAATGTTGCCTGGTGGTCCCGGTTATCCACGGCGTAAGAAAATACCTTGGAGTCGGTTCCGGCGACTAGTTTGGCCAGTTCCGGCTGATGTTGCGGCAGCGGTTCAAAGAGAACGCCGGAAAAGCCGAGATCCAGGAAAACCCTGGCCATGCCGCCCTTTTCAGCACCCACGTCGATGAAACGTTTGCGGTTGACATAACCCGCGAGGAATTTCAGCCATTCGACTTCGGTTCCCTGCTCATAATACGACTTCTCCTCCGCTATCCTTGCTTCTGAGACATTCATTATCCGACGTATTAGGAGTGTTTTTATATGATTGCTAGCAAATAGGGGTGCCCACTCGACGACCCGGAAAAACCTGAGTCCCCTTTCGGGTATTCACCTTGAGTGAGATTGCACCCTACCTACCGTTTCCCGAATTTCCCGGTGTCCCAGGTGCCACGGGCAGCTGTAGCAGCGCTTTTTGGATCTGAAGGTAAAGCGGCGCCGTCCACGAGGGAAGCGGCCCGGCGGCGGCGCGCGGGAAGGAGGCAACCCGGAAGTCAACCGGGCTCAAAATCACCGAGATCGCCTCCACGCCGGTAAGCGCCGCGAGCACGAAGAGGTCTTCCGCTGCTTCGTTGCCCATGGCGAGGCACCCCACCGAGCAGGCTTCGCCGTGGATCATGATGTCGCCGCCCAGCTGGGTGCGGTTTTCGCGGGCCGCCTGCTCCCGGTCAAAGGCGTTAGGGTAGCTCACCTTTAATGAGAGGTGGTAGGAGCTGTTCGGGTTGAGGTATTCGATGCCGTAGAGGCCCTCGGGTACCTGGAGATCGCCCTCCCGGAGCTTGGGCCCGAGGTGGCCGCTGGCGGCCAGGATGGGGTAGGAGCGGATCCAGGATAGATGACCCTCTTTCCCCGCCGCATAGAGCTCCAGCCGCCGCTCTTGCTTGAGCCCCACCAGTACCAGGCGGGCCGGGGGATAGGGGACGCCCGCGCGCTTGAAATCCGGGCCGAGCCGCCCCGCCACGGGGACCTTGAATTCCCTCACCCGACTGGCCACCGTCGCCGCGCCGCCGGAATGAAGCGCATGCCAGAGTTCCCAGATTTTGGCACCGATAAAACACAGGAGAAAGGCCAGCGCGGCCAACACCAGGGAACGAAGGAGTTTGGACATAGAGAGAAGCCATCGAGCGGCGTTTGTTTTTATAAGCTGATTGGAAAAAAAGGAACTCTGGCGGTCCATTCTTAGCCCTCTTCGCGCTTGATTCTTGCGCAGACGCGGCAAAATTGTTCATTTTAGTCCCCGCAATGCGTTTGCCCTGTTTTCGTTTAAATGCCGCATGGATTTTCGCGGTGGCCCTCTTCGTGCGCCTGTTGGTGCTCGTCGATTTTGGGCATTCGGATTACCTCTCTCCATCGGGCGGCGATATGCTCTTCTACGCCGACTGGGGCAAGGCGCTCGCCTCGGGCTGGCACGGCTCGCACGCCTATTACGCCCTGCCCGGCTATGCCATGGGCCTGGGCGCGCTTTTCCGATCGGTGGGCTACTCGCCCTACACGGTCGCGGCGCTCCAGACACTCTCCGAGGCGGTCATCGCAACGCTGATTTTCTCCCTCACGCTCTGGGCCTTTCCGGTGAAGCGGGGCCGCATCGTCGGGGCGCTGGCGGCGCTGGGGTGGGTGTTTTTCCAGCCCGCGCAGGCGTTCTCGCTAGTGACGATGCCGACGACCTGGGGCGTGCTGGCGCTCTGGACGCTGGTGGCCTGGAGCGCCCGAAGCGAAAGCCGCCGCTTCTGGTGGCCCTGGCCCGCCATTGGTCTGCTGGCCGGGCTGGCGGCGACGATGGTAGCCACGGTGCTCGGGGTCCTGGTGCTGGCGGCCGTGGCGGCATGGCGTAACCTGCGGCAGCCCAGGCCGTTCGCGGCGGCAGTGGCGCTGATGCTAGCCGGGGCGCTCGCCGGGACGGCTCCCTGCTGGTACCATAACTACGTGGTGATGAAGGACCCGGTATTCCTCTCCGGCCACAGCGGGCTGAACTTCTGGATCGGCAATAACCCGGATGCCAACGGCTACCCGAAGATCCCCCCCGGGCTCCGCCCCACGCAGGCCGGGATGCTCCGGGACTCGATCCTGACGGTGGAAGCCGAGGCGGGCCACGAGCTTAAGCGAGCGGAGATCTCCGGCCGCTGGGCCTCCATGGCCCGCGAGTACATCCGCCAGCATCCGGGGGCCTGGCTGAAGCTGCTCGGCCTGAAGGTGCACAATTTCTGGAACGCCACGCAGTACGACGACCTGAGCCTCATCACCCCGATGGCCGACGAGGGGGTCCTTACGCCCGGCCTCCGCTTTGGCCATGTGGCTCTCCTCGGCTTGGCGGGCTTCGCGCTGACGTGGCGGCGTTACCCCCGGTCCCGCTGGATCGCCGGGTCGGTCCTGCTTTCCATGGCGATGCTGTTGCCGGTGTTCATCACCGAGCGTTACCGGCTGCCCGCCGCTCCGGGGCTGCTGATGCTCGGCGCGGGCGGGCTGGCGGCGCTCGGCGAAGCGCTGGCGGGCCGCCGCTGGCT
>DBMP01000005.1:0-837 GCA_002298145.1 Spartobacteria bacterium UBA695
GGCGGCGTGGCCTTTCGGGGTATTGGGATACTCTGGTTTTAGCCCGGCGAAAGCCAGGGCGAGGGTCTTTTTGGCAACGTCCACACCGATGTGAATCGGGGCGGATTTAGCAAGCTCATGACAGGGTGGATTCATAGGAAGGGTTTTGATAGATCTTCTGTTGGATAGGTTTAACTCGGCCTTGTAATGCGATCAGAGGGCTGCAGGGCCCTCGATCAGGCAACTCTTCGAGTTTGAACCGGTCGACCTCAGCGGGGATCCGGCTCCCGGTCAGACTTGTAAGTCTTGGGCGGCGGCGTATGTCCAAGCCACCGGCCAAAGGTCGTCGCGGCTGTTTTTACACGGCTTATCAACTCCCGGCCTCCTTCGGATCCACTGAAGGAGGCTGAGTTGTAAAAAACCAAAAAGACAGCAATGGATATGAATATCACCCCAGGGTCCGAAAACCCGCCCGCCCGTTGGTATTATGCAGTGGGCGAACATGGCGTGGCAGGCCCGGTCACGTTCGAAGCTCTCCACTTCCTCCTTCTGAAAGGTGAGGTCACTTTTGAGACACCGGTGCTCCCGGAGCGTGGCGGCGGGCCTTGGCGGCCTTGCCGAACTGCGTTTACCGGCGAGAAGTGATGCTTTTTGCGCGCTCGGTTGGCCCGCAATGGAGTTGCGGGAACGAGATGATGCGTCAACGCTTCACCGCGCCATCAGCGCAAACACACCCCAGCCCAGGTATTCACGCGTGTAAGCGGCGTAGCGCTCGGGTTCGGAGGTCAGTTGGGCTCGAACTTCTTTTGCAAACTCGTCGCCGGGATTGGCTTCAAGCCAGCGGCGCATGGTGAGCCA
>DBMP01000005.1:865-77070 GCA_002298145.1 Spartobacteria bacterium UBA695
GGCGAGAAGTTCCGGCAGCATGAGAAAGTCAGAGATGGCGTTGGCAAGGCACCCTTTGGCGACCTCTTCCGTGGGCGGTAGCTGCCGCCAGTAGGGCTCGCCGATGAGGATGATGCCCCCGGTGCGCAGGCTCCGCTCTAGAAGCTCGATGGTACCGGCGACGCCTCCGCCGATCCAGGTGGCCCCGACACAGGCAGCCACCCCGACCTTCTCCTCGGCAACATAGCCCGCAGCGTCGCCATGGATGAATTTGACTTGCTCGGCGACCCCGATCTCAACAGCACGGAGCTTTGCTTGCTCGGTGAACAGCGGGCTCATGTCGATGCCGGTGCCAATGACGCCGTGATCGCGGGCCCAGGTGCAGAGCATCTCGCCCGAACCGCTGCCAAGGTCGAGCACCCGGGTCCCCGGTTCCAGCCGCAACGCCGCGCCGAGCGTGGCGAGCTTTTCGGGGGTGATCGGGTTGTGAATGCGGTGAGCGCTTTCCGTGACGGTGAAGATCCGTGGAATGTCCATTTGTGGAAGAGGCCTAGTTCTCCGCCGAGTGCAGGCCGCCAGCGCCCGCTTTGAAGGCGATGATCATGCGCTCTTCGTCGCCGGGGCGGGCTTTGGAGCAGTTCCAGAGGCACGCGCCGCAGTGGACGCATTTCTCCCGGTCGAAGGCCGGGACGCCGCCCGCTTCGCCGGGGGCGATGGCCTGGCCGGAGCAGCCTTCGATGCAGATGCGCTCCTGGCAGGTGGCGCAAACCTCGGGGTGGGTGAAGACGACGTGGTCGGCGTAGCCGGGAGGGGCCTGGACTTTGCCGCCCAGCAGGAGCGAGTCCTGGTGGGAGATGAGGAGCGCGCCGTCGTAGGGGATGGCGGGCCAGCCCGCGCGTTCCATGAGCGCGCCGTGGAGCGGGAGCCCCTTGGCGGCGCAGTCGCGGCGGATGGCCTCGATTTCGTCAGCCGGGATGCGGCCTTTGTAGTATTCCTCCAGGGTGGGGATGCGCTTGTAGGGCTGGACGGGTTCGCCGCCGGGGTTGAGCACGCCGCCGGTCAGGCCGGTGACGGCCATGCCGATGAGGCCGGGGATGAAGCCTTTCTGGAAGCCGTTGCGCGATTTCTCGGCCACGCGCCCCTCGGTCTCGACCCAGCTCGCGCGGCGGCGGGAGACGTAGGCGGCTTCGAGGTTTTCTTTGGTAAAGGGTTTGCCCGCTTTGAGGAGTTCGATGACTCCCTCGGCCAGCTGCACGCCGCTGGCCCAGGCTTCGTCGACGCCGGAGCCGGTAAGGACGTTGGTGGTGCCGCTCCCCTCGCCGATGCGCGCGAAGCCGTCGCCCGCGAGGCGCGGTTCGCCGTGCAGGCCGCTTTCGCCGAGCGTTTTGGCCCCCCAGGAACGGAGCTTGCCCCCTTCGAGGTAGCGCCAGAGGTAGGGGTGGAGCATCCAGTGCTGGAGGTAGCGGTAGGCGGTGCGCACGGGGCTGTCAAACCAGGTGGGGACGAAGATGCCGAGCGAGGCGACGTTGTCGGGGTGGACGTAGAGGAAGCCGAAGATTTCGGGCTCGGGGTAGCCGAAGGTGTGGAGCACGGTGCCGGGCTTGAGCGGGGTGCCTTCGGGGAGATCGACGACGAATTTCATGCCGATGGCCCAGTCCCGGGCGCGGTGGCCCTCGGGCAGACCGAGGCGTTCGTCGAGCTGCGCGCCGATGGGGCCGACGGGGCCGTCGCCGATGACGGTGAGGGCGGCGCGGATATCCATGCCGGGCATGAAGCCGTCGGTGGGTGCGCCTGCTTTATCGACGCCCTGGTCGAGGAGCCGGACGCCGACGACTTTGCCGTCTTCGAAGAGGGCCTCGGAGACCGGGGTGCCGGGCCAGACCTGGACGGCTCCGGTGGCCTGGACCTGTGCGCCGACCCATTGCATGAACTGGCCGATGGAGAGGACGACGCCCGGTTTTTTATGAAGGAAGGGGGGGGTCCAGGGGAGGTCGAGGGCGGCGTGATCGACGGGGAGGGCCCACTTGAGGGCTTTGATGGCGGCATCGGCGGCCTTCATGAGGGCCGGGCGGCGGCTGGCGCCAGTGGGGTCCAGGAGGTAGAGGACTTTTTCGGCCTCGACGGGGGTGGCCATGGGGATGCCCGCCTCGTCCAGCTCGGGATAGGAGCCGCGGATGGCCCGGGCGCGGGTGACGACTCCCGAGACGCCGAAGCCGATGTCGTCGGCTCGCTCGTAGCACATCACTTGCGGAGGCATGCCGGGGATGGTGGTGCTTTCGACCGCCGGGGTGCCGTCTTCGTTGACCAGTTTTTTGGTCAACGTGGAAAGAAAGCCGCCCATGGCCGGGCCGAAGCCGACGCAGGCGATGTCTACGTCCATACGGGCGCGTTCGATGGGTGAGTCTGTGGTCATGCGGTTTGTGTGGGAGGGGGGAAGGAGGGGATATTCTCTCGCAAAGAGGCAAAGGCGCAAAGAAGGAATTTAATCAGGAACTCAAGAACTTGGGGAAGACCTATCGCCGCGAACCCTTGGCGGCCAGCGTCACGGCTTCCGCCAGATCAATTTCCAGAGCAACACTGATGCGGAAAAAGGTTTCGAGCGTTGGCTTGCGGATTCCGCGTTCGACGTAACTCAGCATTTGTTGGGAAATCCCGGCCCGTTCGGCCACGGCGCTCATGGTCAGGTTCTTGCGCAGCCGCTCTTCTTTGAAAATCCGTGCCATTGCGGCGCTAAATGAATGGACGGTGGAAGTCTTGAGCATTCACGCAGCATAAAAGAATGTCCGCTTGACAAGATACCTCACTATAGTGAGACTGCTTCCCTCGTTCCGAGGCCCTGGCACCACACCCTCCATGCGGTTCGCGTGGAGGGTGTGGAGTGGGCAAAAAATAGACAGATCCCCATGCCCCGCAGGTGTGGGGCTCCACGCGGCATGAAAAAGGGGGAATTCTATTCTCACGCAAAGGGTCCTGCCTTTCTTTGCGCCTTTGCGTCTTTGCGTGAGCCCTCTGCCTTTTTTTTAGGACACCTATTTTCGGCTTAGCCCTCTCGTTTTGTCTTGTTCCCCCTCGTTACGAATCCAGATTTCACAAGCCGCTGCAAAACAGAGTGCGGGTGCGAACGTGAAAAAAAGGCATTTAGTCTCACGCAAAGACGCAAAGGCGCAAAGGGTCGAGGCTACTCTGCGAGGCCATTTACGACGCGAAAAATTCCGTTCCTGATGACAGAGGAGCCAAAGTTGATTAGCAACCCCAGACGGGTCCCGGTCAGTCTGAGATAGGTCAGTAGTTGCTTCTTGTGTACCGGGGCGATGGTTTCGACGGATTTTAGTTCGATCAGCAATTTGTTCTGCACGACCATATCCGCGCGAAAGCCCTCGTCGAATTTGACGCCGTCATAAAAAATGGGCACCGGCTTCTGTCGCACCACGGTTAACCCTCTCTTTTCCAAAGCGCGAGCTAATACAACTTCGTAAACCGACTCAAGCAAGCCAGGGCCGAGTTCCTGGTGAATATGGAACGCTGCGTCGACTGCTATTTTGGCAATCTCGTTTTCGGGAAGATTGGGCATCGATTTCACACAAAGACGCGAAGAAGTCTGTCTTTCTTTGCGCCTTTGCGTCTTTGCGTGAGATAATTCCTAGAGCGGGTAATCGAGCGCCTCGGGGATCATCACCCGGGCGAGCGACTGCGCGGCGCGGTCTTTGGCGAGGCGCGATCCGGCGAGGCTGGCATCGAGGGCAGCGCGCTGGGCGGCGAACTCGGCGATTTCTGCCGGTTCGGCGTTGTAGCCGTAGACGAGCTCGGCGCAGATGCGCCCCGCTTCGCCCGCCGCCGTGGCCGCGTGGACATGGGCCAGGTCGGTGAGGAAGGCGACGGTGCCGGGCAGCCCTTCAGAGAGCGACGGATCGGCCGCCCCCTGCTCTTCGAGCCGGAGGACGTCGACGATCTGCTGACGCGTGGCCACCAGCCAGGAAAGGGCGTCGGCCAGCGGGAAGGTGACGCCCTGGCGGCTCTTGGCATAGAGCTTCGCGCCGTTGGCGTCTTTGGCGGTTTCCAGGTGGCGCAGGCTCCAGAGCCAGAGTTCCATGCCCTTGGCGAGCGCGGCCGCACCGGTGGCGGGCTTGGTGAGCGCCAAGGTATTGAGCTCCTCGATCCATCCCTCGAACTGCGTGAGGAAGAGGGCGTTGCTCATGGTGATGGAGAGCTGGAGGCGCTGGACGGCCTCGGGCCCTTCGTAGGTGGCTTCGAGCTGGGCATCGCCCCATTTCTGGAAGAGGAAGGCGGGGCAATCCTCGGTGATGCCGTAGCCGCCCATTAGGCTGACGGCCTCGCGCAGGAGATTCGCGCCGTGGCCGGTGTTCCAGAGCTTGGTGGCCGGGCAGAGGACGTTGGCCAGGGCGTCGATGCGGGCAAACTGGACGAGCGGATCGGCCTTGGAGAAGGCCTCTTCGCGTTCCCCGGCGGGAAGTTTGCACAGCTCGATGGCGTCGGCCTGGTTCTGCATGAGGACCTTGAAGGCGGCGCGGCCGGTGAGGCCTTTTTCTTCGAGGAAGCGGTCCTTGGTCTTTTCGTGCACGTCGACTTCGTCGTAAAGGCGCGCGGTGGCAAAGCCGAGGGAAGCGCCCGCTTCGCCGCCCGCCCAGATGTCGACCAGGCGGTGGAGGGCGTCTTCTTTCTGCTGGATGCCGAGTTCAAACCGGGGCGAACCGGGCTTGACGCCGTCGCCGCCACGGAAGCGGTTGCGCTGGTAGCGGATGACGGGCTCGATGGCGGAAAGGACCTTGGCGGTGGTCATGAGGCCGACCGGCACGCGGGTGCGCTTGAAGACGGCTTCGATGACTTCGCCGTGGGAGTATTTCGGAATGATGACGCCGTCTTTGACGGTGTAGCCGCCGACGATGCGGCTGGCGGGGACGGTGAGGTTGAACACCGGGTCGCGCGTGGAGGAGAGCTGGTGGACCATTTTCTTGGTCGGGACACCCCGGTCGAAGACGCCGGGATCGCTGGCCTCCAGGATGACCATGAAGCTGCCTTTGATGCGGGGATCGGTCGATTCGACGGCGGCGGTGACGACGTCGGCAAAGGCCATGCCGGTGATGAACCGGGCGCGCTTGTCGATGTGGAGGAGGGGCTCCTCGCCGTCGATCCACTGGGCGACTTCGGCCTTGCCACAGAGCATGCCGGTTTCAACACCGACAAAGGGGATCGGCTCGGTGAGCGCGAAGGCGGCGCGAATCTGCGGGCGCTCGTCGCCGGGCTGGCGCGGGGCGGCGAGGCCGAGGTAGTGGGCCCGCTGCTCGGGCGTGCCGCGTTCGTGGATGGGGGCCAGGCCCAAGTTGCTGGCGAGGCTGCTGGTGGCGGCACCGGCGTCCACCCAGGCGAGCTCGAAGGCCATCAGCGAAAAGGCGAGGTTCTTGGGCCCTTCGATGAAGCCGCCCAGCTCGACGTCGAGACCGGCGGCAGTGATGCCGCTCTCGTCGTAAACGGAGAGGAGCGAGGCCTTGGCGTCGGTCCATTCGTGGCTGTTGCGCACCCCCTCGGCGACGAGCCGGGCCACGGGGCCGCGGGCGACGCAGCGGGTGGACTGGACCAGCATGGCGAGGTCGTAGCGGTCGGCGAAGCCCCAGAGGATCTGGCGGACGCCATCGCCGGGCAAGGTTTGCAGGGTCGGAACAGAGGTATCGGTGCTCTCCATAAACGGATGTATAAAAAAAGGCGTGCAGGGGTTTACCTTTCCGTTCAGCGGGGGTTTCGCCCAAGCACAGGTTTCTACGAATATTATCTTCACGCGCGCGGCGCAAGCCAAAGCCGTGGAGAGCCGCCAACAATAGCGTACCTTCCCTTCTGGCAGCTTGACGATAAGCGGCAATTATTGTTTACTTAATTGTCACAAAGGCACAAACCACCCACCCCTTTACGGCCATGATCGAACTCGAAGTCTACGCTGCCGGTGTACGCGACCTGAAAATCATCCTGGAGCTGGATCATGCGCTCGAGACGATGGTAGGTCTGCACTACAAAATCGACCGGAATCACGATATCGTCTATTTCGAGATCGAGGAACCAAAGGTGAGCATTAAGGATCTGCTCAATGTGTTCCACCGCATCGGCTTGGTGCCGAGTGTGGTCGGGCAGGTGCCGCCCGAGATGGAGAAAAAGAAGACGCAGGTGCTCCGCTAGCCCAGCGCCGCCTTCGCAAGGCTGTCGCTAGCTGGATGCAAAAAGGGAGCGCTGGTTCGGCGCTCCCTTGCAAAAGTTATTTTGATGGCCGCCATTCGACGGCCTCGGCCAGAATTCCCTAGACGCCCATCAGGCGCAGGAAGTGGAACGCCGCCCAGCCCAGGAATGCCGTGGTCGGCAGGGTGAGCACCCAGGCCCAGACAATCCGCTGCACGACGCCCCATTTCACCGCGCTCAGGCGCTTGGTCGCGCCGACGCCCATGATGGAGGTGGAGATGACGTGGGTGGTGGAGACGGGGATGCCCATGGTGGTGGCAATGTGAATGACGATGCCAGCGGAGGTCTCCGCCGCAAAGCCGTGCACGGGCTGGAGGCGAACCATTTTATGCCCCAGGGTGCGGATGATGCGCCAGCCGCCGCCTGCCGTGCCTGCCGCCATGGTCAAGGCGCAGGCAATGATGACCCACTTATCGATGGAAAAGGTGGGGGTGCGCAGGAAGTGGAGGATGGGGGGCAGGTTGTCGAAGGCCCCGGTTTTGGTACCGGTGAAGAGGGCCAGGGCGATGATGCCCATGGTCTTTTGCGCGTCGTTGCCGCCGTGGCTGAAGCCCATGAAGGCGGCGCTGGCGAGCTGGGCCTTGCCGAAGATTTTCTGGATCAGGTAGGGCCGCATTTTCTGAAGCACGATGATGAGGACCATCATGATAATGGCACCGATGATGAACCCGGCCAGGGGCGAGGTGATCATCGGCAGGACGACCTTGGGCCAGAGGCCTTCGTGGGTGGTGTGGCCGGCTTTTTGGATGACCGAGGACCATTTCAGCACGGTCCAGTCGCCGCGAGTGGAGGCGACAGCCGCGCCGCAGAGCCCGCCGATGAGGGCGTGGCTGGAGCTAGACGGCAGGCCGAGCCACCAGGTGAGCAGGTTCCAGATGATGGCCCCCAGGAGCGCCGCGAAGACGGTCGGCATGGTGATAACGTGGATGTCCACGATATCCGCGCCGATGGTTTTGGCCACGGCCATGCCGGAGAACGCGCCGAGGAGGTTGCAGCCCGCGGCCATGAGGATGGCCTGGCGGGGGGTAAGGACCTTGGTGGAGACGACGGTCGCAATGGCGTTGGCGGCGTCGTGAAAGCCGTTGATGTACTCAAAGGCGAGCGCCGCCAATAGGACGAGCAGGAAAAGCGTCATGGCTGGTGATGTTCCCGCTCTGTTACGAGTATTTCAGGACGACCTGGAAGACGACGTTCCCGGCGTCGCGGCACCGGTCGATGGCTTTTTCGAGCAGCTCGTACATGTCCTTGAGGAAGATGGCGTCCTTGGCCTCGGCTTTGCCGTGGAAAAGCTCGCTCAAAAGCGAGGTCATGAAGCGGTCGGCATCGCCTTCGAGGGTCTGGAGCTGGGCGTATTCGTCCTCGACCTCCTCGACGTGCGGGTTGGTGCGCAGGGCGTTGACCATGGCGACGACGGTATTCGTGGCGGCTTCGAGCATGGCGACGTGCTTGATCATGCTTTCGGCGTGGTTATTGAGCGGACAGATGAGGAGGCGCTCGCCGATTTTCTCCATGGTCTTAGGCACGCGGGAGAGGGCGCTGGAGAGGGCCTCGATGTCCTCGCGTTCGAGCGGGGTGACGAAGGTGCGGCAGAGGGCGGTGGTGATTTCCTGGCTGATGCGCTTGTGCTTGCGGCGGCTTTGGGCAAGGAGTTCGAGGGATTCGTGGATGGCCCGGTCGTCGCCGATTTTTGGCATGAGGGCGCTCAGGATACGGGCGCTGTTTTGAGCCTCGCGGGCGCTGGCCTCGAGGAGGTCGTAGAATTTGTCATCGCGGCCGAAAAGTCGCTTAAGGAAGTTCATGGGTAAACCACAATCTTAATCAGAGAAAAGGAATCCTGTAAAGACGCCTCAGGGGAACCGGGATAGGGAAATGCAGTTTCCTCAAAGGAGGCTCAGTTCCTTGCCAGTGGATTGGCTTCCGGGGCTTCATCCCTTGCATTCCCACAAAAAAAAGCGCGATGGCTTTTTCGAGCCATCGCGCTTTTGCGTTAATCTATTGGAACCGGCTGCTTAGTAAGCGGCCTGGGCGCCCTTGATGTTTTTCTTGGAAACCCAGGGCATGAGCGAGCGCAGGCGCGCGCCGACTTTCTCGATCTGGTGCTTTTCACCAGCCTTGAGCAGCGCGTTGTACTTCTTGTATCCGCCTTCGTATTCTTTGATCCAGGTCTTGGCAAATTTGCCGTTCTGGATGTCTTTGAGGGCGGCTTTCATGCGCTTCTTGGTGCCAGCGTCGATGATCTGCGGCCCGACGGTGACGTCGCCCCACTTCGCGGTCTCGGAAATGGAGAAACGCATGCCGGCGATGCCGCTTTCGTTGATCAAGTCGCAGATGAGCTTGAGCTCGTGCAGGCACTCGAAGTAGGCCATTTCGGGAGCGTACCCGGCCTCGACGAGGGTCTCAAACCCGGCGGTGATGAGGGCCGAGGTGCCGCCGCAAAGGACGACTTGCTCGCCGAAGAGGTCGGTCTCGGTCTCTTCTTTAAAGCTGGTCTCGATGACGCCCGCGCGGGTGCCGCCGATGCCTTTGGCCCAGGCGAGGGCCACTTTCTTGGCCTTCTTGCTCGGGTTCTGGTAGATGCCGATCAGGGCCGGTACGCCTTTGCCTTCGGTGAACTGGCGGCGAACGATGTGGCCCGGGCCTTTCGGGGCGACGAGGATGACGTCGACGTCTTTCGGCGGGACGATGGTTTTAAAGTGAATGGCGAAGCCGTGGCTGAAGAGGAGCGTCTTGCCCTTGGTGAGGTTGGGGGCGACGTCCTGCTTGTATGCGGCGCCCATCTTGGTGTCGGGCACGGCGAGGAAAATGACGTCGGCCTTCTTGACGGCCTCGGCGGTGTCGAATACTTCGAAGCCTTTTTCTTTGGCGACTGCGCGGGATTTGCTCCCCGGGTAGAGGCCGATAATGACTTTGACGCCGGAGTCTTTAAGGTTGAGCGCGTGGGCGTGACCCTGGGACCCGAAACCGATGACGGCACAGGTTTTGCCTTTGAGGGCATCGAGGGTGGCGTCTTTGTCTGTATAGATTTTGGCGGACATAACTTCTGGTTGGTATTTAGTCGGGGGGGAAAAGTTTTATTGATGGCGGGAGACGGCGACTTTGCCCGTGCGGGTGAGGTCGCTGATCCCGAAGGGTTCCATGAGGAAGAGGAATTTCTCGATTTTGCTTTCGTTGCCGGTGACTTCGATGGCGACGTTGAGGTGCTGCACGTCGATGATCTTGGCGCGGAAAATGTCGCAAATTTGCATGACCTCGGCGCGGGTCTGCGGGTTGACGTTGACGCGCAGGAGTACCAGCTCGCGGTCGACGTAGTCGCCGTCGCGGAAGTCTTCGATCTCGATGACGTCGATGAGTTTGTTGAGCTGTTTGGTGACTTGTTCCAGGACGGCATCGTCGCCCATGACGACGATGGTCATACGCGACCGGCTCGGGTCGCGGGTCGGGCCGACATTGAGGGTGTCGATGTTGAACCCACGGCCACTGAACATTCCGGCGATGCGCGTAAGGACGCCAAATTTATTTTCTACCAATACCGAGAGTGTGTGACGCATGTGGAGAGAATCGCCAGTTTCTTCTACGAAGGGCACTTTCGTCAAATTTAAAAGTAGGAGGGCTGTTTGGAGATTAACCGAGAATTAACGATTTCGGGGGCTTATCTCAATCAAGGCTTAACAATTCAGGCGTCTATTGATGTGTAGGAACGAAACATTCCTCGTTAAGCCAAACATCACCAATGGTTATGAAACGTACAATACTCACGCTCGCCCTTGTGGCCGCAACCTCGGCAATTACTGCCCTCGCGCAGGACGCCACACCAACGCCGTCGGCAACACCCGCCGAGGGCCCGCGCCATCATCGCGAAGGCTGGAAAAATCACGAGGGGCCCGGCGGCCCTGGCGGTCCGCTGAGGGAGGCTTGGGAATCCCTGACGCCCGCCGAACGCGAGCAGCTGAAAGCCGCGCATCAGAAGGCTAAGGACGACCCCGCCGTAGTGGAAGCCCGCAACAAAGCCGACGCCGCTCGCAAGGCGTTACAGGAGGCTGAAAAGGCGGCGCTCTTGAAGGCCGATCCGTCCATCGGGCCGGTGCTCGATAAGCTGGAAGCGGCCCGTAAGGCTCACCGGCCGCCGGAAGGCGCCCCGGTTCCTCCCCCGGCCCCTTAAACAGGAAAAGTAGATTTGAGGGTAACTGCGCGGGAATCAAGGGGGACTTGGACACCCGCGCAACTCCACTCACGCCTGGGTCCTCCAGGTGTGGGTGTTACCCGATCCCCCAGCAAGTCGGAGCTAGGACCCCCGATTCGCTGTGGGGGTTGGGTAAACGCCGGAAGTGCATGAAGAAGCGCCTGCACTTCCGGCTATTTTTTTTGGAAACGGGCCCGCGAGGCTTAACCCCCGGCACCGACTGGGCTCACGGGCTCATCACGGGGCTCGTTACGAATCTCCAGATTCGTAACGCAGGTTGTCCAGGAATCTCCAGATTCCCCCCCCCACGGCTGCGAAACGGAGTTTCGCCACACACTGGCGTTCCCAATCTGGAGATTGGGAACGAGGCCAAAGACCAAGTTCTAGGTGCTCAGTATTAAGGGGATTTGGTACTAGAACCTATACCGCGACGATGTTCACGAGTTTGCCGGGGACGACGATGATCTTTTTGACGGTCTTGCCCGCGGTGAATTCCTGGACTTTGGCGTTGGCGAGCGCGGCGGCTTCGAGGGCGGCTTTGTCGGCGTCCTTGGAGACGGTGAGGCGATCGCGCACCTTGCCATTGACCTGGATGGGGATTTCCACCTCGTCCTCGACCAAGAGCGCGGGGTCGAACTGCGGCCACGGCTGATCGACGACCAGGCCCTCGAACCCGGCAAAACCGGCCCCGGCGAGGCGCGCCCAGAGCTCTTCGGTGAGGTGCGGGGCGAAGGGGTTGAGGAGGATTAGCAGGGTGCGGATGGCGGCTACGGGCCGGGGGGTGACGCCGGTAAAGGTGTTCACGTAGACCATCATTTGTGCGATGGCGGTGTTGAAGCTGAGGGCTTCGATGTCTTCGCCGACTTTCTTAATGGTAGCGTGGATGACGCGCTGCTGGGCGCGGTCGAGCGCGGCTTCGGCGGAGAGCGGCCCCAGCTCCCATTCGCTGGCCTGGTTCTCCTGCATGACCAAGCGCCAGACGCGGGCGAGGAAGCGCGAGACGCCTTCCACGCCGGTCATGCTCCACGGCTTGCTGGCTTCCAGCGGGCCCATGAACATTTCGTAAAGGCGCAGGGCGTCGGCACCGTAATCCAGGATCACATCGTCCGGGTTGACGACGTTGCCGCGGCTCTTGGACATTTTCTGCCCGTCCTCGCCCATGATGAGGCCTTGGTTGACCAGGCGCTGGAAGGGCTCGGGGGTGGAGACGTAGCCCAAGTCAAAGAGGACTTTGTGCCAGAACCGGGCGTAGAGGAGGTGAAGCACGGCGTGCTCGGTGCCGCCGACGTAGAGATCGACGCCGCCGGGCTTGGAGGTCGGTTTGCCGCCGCCCATCCAGTAACGCTCAGCTTCTTCGCTGACGAAGCGGCTGGCGTTGGAGGGGTCGCAGTAGCGCAGGTAGTACCAGCAGGACCCGGCCCATTGGGGCATGGTGTTGAGCTCGCGCGTGGCGGTTTCGCTGTAGCGAACCCACTCGGTGGCCTTGGAGAGGGGCGGCTCGGGGGTGCCGGTCGGCTTGAAGTCGGCCAGTTCGGGCTGGGTGAGCGGGAGTTCGCTCTCGGAAATGGCGCGGTGCTGGCCGTTTTCCCAAACGATCGGGAAGGGCTCGCCCCAGTAACGCTGGCGGGAGAAGAGCCAGTCGCGCAGTTTGAAATTGATGGTGAGCTTGCCCAGGCCGCGCTCTTCGAGCCACGCGCCCATTTTCGCTTTTGCTTCGGCGGTTGGGAGGCCGTTGAGGAAGCCGGAGTTAACTGCGGTGCCATGCTCGCAGAAGCCGAGCGATTCCTCGGGCGTTTTGCCGGGGGCCTGGACGACGGGCTTGATGGGCAGGCCGAATTTCTGCGCGAACTCGTAGTCGCGCTCATCGTGGGCGGGCACGGCCATGATCGCGCCGGTGCCGTAGCCCTGGAGCACGTAGTCGGCAATCCAGATGGGGATTTTCTCGCCGTTGACGGGATTGATGGCGTAGGCCCCGGTGAAGACGCCCGATTTTTCCTTGGAAAGCTCGGTGCGCTCCAAGTCGCTCTTGCGGGCGGTCTTGGCGCGGTATTCGCGCACGGCGGGCCATTGTTCCTCGGTGGTGATGCGGTCGACGAGGTGATGCTCGGGGGCCACGACCATGTAGGTCGCGCCAAAAAGGGTGTCGGGCCGGGTGGTGAAGACGGTGACGGTCTCCGCGCCGCCTTCGAGCTGGAATTTCACTTCCGCCCCCTCGCTGCGGCCGATCCAGTTTTCCTGGAGAAGCTTGATGGACTGCGGCCAGTCGAGCCCTTCGAGTTCGTCGATGAGGCGCTGGGCAAAGGCGGTGATGCGGAGCATCCATTGGCGCATCGGTCGGCGCTCGACGGGGAAGCCGCCGACCTCGCTCTTGCCGTCGATGACTTCCTCATTGGCCAGCACGGTTCCCAGCTCGGGGCACCAGTTCACCGGGGCCTCGGAGACGTAGGCCAGGCGCACGCGGTCGGGGTCGGAGCCCGTGTAGGTGGAGATCGGCTCGGCCTTGTTCGTAGCGGGGTTGAACCAGGCGTTGTAGAGCTTGAGGAAAATCCACTGGGTCCAGCGGTAATACTCGGGGTTACTGGTGGCGATTTCGCGCGACCAGTCGTAGCCGAAACCGATTTTTTTCAGCTGCGCCTTGAACCGGGCAACGTTCTGGGCCGTGGTCACGGCGGGGTGCTGGCCGGTCTTGATGGCGTACTGCTCGGCGGGCAGGCCGAAGGAGTCCCACCCCATCGGGTGCAGGACGTTGAAGCCGTTCATGCGCTTGTAGCGGCCGATGATGTCGGTGGCGGTGTAGCCCTCCGGGTGGCCGACGTGCAGGCCCGCGCCGCTCGGGTAGGGGAACATGTCGAGGACGAAGAACTTGGGCCGCGAGGGGTCAAAGCCGGGTTCGCCGGGATTGGCCACGCGGAAGGTCTGGTGCTCGTCCCAGTAAGCCTGCCAAAGGGGCTCGAAGAGGTCGAAAGGATACGGTTTGCGCCGGTCGCTGCTGCTGCTCATAGAAAAGGAGCCCCACCATGAAAGAGTCGGGGCCAGAGGAAAAGGCAAAAATGCGGAGGGGAAAACCTAGACCCGCTCGGGAAGCACGTGCCGTTCGGAAAGAAGGATGCCCACACCGAGGGCCATCAGGGCGGCGGCGGCCAGGAGGTGGGGGGTGACGGGTTCGCCCAGCACAGCCACCGACGCGGCGGCTCCGACAAACGGGGCGGTGGCAAAGTAGGCGGCGGTGCGCCCGGCCCCGAGCCGCTGGATGGACATGACAAAGACCAGCAGCGCAATGCCGTTGCTGCACGCGCCGACCAGCAGGGCCGCACCGGTCAGGCTCCAGCCGATGCTCGAACCGACCCGACCCACGCCGAGCGGGAAAAGAAGCAAGGCCGCGAAGAGTCCTTTGAAAATAGCGAACTGCGCGGGCTCAACGCCTTTCAGCTGAGCGGTACAGTTGTTGTCGATGGCCCAGCAGAGGCAGGCCCCCGCGACGGCGAACCCGGCCAAAACGCGCCCCTGCCCGCCCCCCTCATGCAAGGAAACGACGATGCTCCCGAGGGTCACAAGCGCCAGGCCCACGAGGAAACGCACGCCGACTTTCTCCCGGAAAAAGAGCCAGGCGATGAGCGTGGTAAAGGGGGCCTCCAGGTTAAGGAGCAGCGCGGCGGCGGAACCCGGGGCGTGGGAGATGCCCCAAACGAGCAGCACGGGAGCCATGGCTCCGCCGATGAGGGTCGATCCGGCAAAGGGGAGCCGGTTTTCGCGGGTGACGAGCGGGCCGATGCGCCAGCGCACCCGCATGACCGCCGCCACCCCGAGCCCGGAGCCGAGGCTGATCAGCGCGCCGAGCCAGATGGGATCGACCGCGCCAAAGAACAGCTTGATGAGCGGCGTTCCCGCCCCAAAGAGAAGGGCGGCAAGCAGCGCGAGCAAAGCGCCCTGGCGGTGACGGGTCTGCGGCATGGAGGCTCGAAGCTAAAGGTCGGGGGCGCAATTGCCAACTCTTTCGCCAAAACGAGCATTGGCAAACCGCGGCCCATTCCCCATATTCGGTTCTGCGATGACTTTCCCGGCTCCGGCTTTGCGCTTTTGCACTTTCCGTCTGGCCACGATGGAGGTTCCCCCCCGGCCCACCGCTTTAAAGACATGAAAGCCTTTCCCCTCTGCCTGGCGGTTCTCTTTTGCGGGCTCTCCGCGCTGGCGGCGGGCGAGGTCTCCACCTCCGGCACCGGCTCCGGCGAAGGGGCTTGTTTCCACTCCTACAACCGGAAATGGGAGCTGTGGGCTAGCTGGACCACTGAGCACCGCAGCTCCTCGGACTGCCATCTCGTCCACACCCCCTCGGGCAAGTCCTACCCGCTGATGATCTTTGGCAAACCCCAAGATATGGACGCGCTTTGGAGCCCGGACGAGCGCTATGTCGCGATTTTCGACGGGACGGAGACCCAGGTTTTCTCGCTGGAAAACGATAAACCCACGGCGCTCGGCAGCCCGTACCGGCACGGGCTGGAGGGCGGGGAGCCGTTCGAGGTTTCGCTGCTCAAGGAGAAGGAGAAGCCGCGCTTTGACCCCAAGGACGAGGGGACGCTCTGCACGGTGCGCCCCCGGCAGTGGGCGGGCGCGCAGGACCTGGTATTCGCCTGTGATTTAAAGGGCAAACTGCGTGCGACGAGCAGCCAGCCCACGCAAACCCTGCACGTGCTGGCGGCGGTGACGATCCGCGTGGGGCAGCCGGGCAAGGAGCGCATCGTGAGCGGGAAATACGAGGCCTACGACATCGGCGAACCAACGGCCTTCGGGCCGCCACTCGCGCCCATTCCCATGGCCCGCCCGGATCAGGCACCCGAGGGGCTCCAACCGGACCAGGAACCGGAGGCGCGCGGCTTGCAGCTCGTCCACTATGGCGACGGGCAGGGCCGCCACGAAATCTGGTTGAAAGACTACGCGGCGAAGCAAATGACGCGGCTCTATGAGTACGACCGAAGCGCGATGGCTTCCCTCTCCGGAGATGGCAACACGGTGGTGATCACCGACCGCTTTGCCAGCAATGCGTCGAAGATTGCCCTGCTGCTGAAGGATCAGCAGGGGCGCTGGCACCAGGTGAACACGGACGGGGTCGCGCAGGCGGGGCTGGAGCTCATGCGGCAGGTTTTCTCGCTTAAGAAGACGCCGAATATCGACCATCTCTACTGCAACGTGCCCGAGCCGCCGGAGGACGGCTCCCAGGTAATCGACGTGGTGATCTGGGGCTACGAAAGCGGCGTCCAGAATCTGGACCACTGGTTCTTCAGCTACGATCTGGCGGCGGGGAAGGCGTTCGTTGCCGACGAGGCAGCCACCCGCAAGGCTGGCCTGCCACTGCACCCGATGAGCCGCGCCGAGGCCCGGGAGAAATAGAAAAACGGCGGTCGCAGCGGTCGAGGAGAGAATTACTTTTTGAAATACTTCAGCAGACTACTGACCTTTTGTGGAATCAAATCGTTGAGCGTTACACCAAGCACTCTTGCAATAAGGAGCAGTTTGCGTCCTCGTTCCCAATCTCCAGATTGGGAACGTCTGTGGAGGCGAATTTCTGATTCGCAGCGGTGGGGGAATCTGTAGATTCGCAACGAGGAAAAACGAGGGAAAAGTGAACTCCACAAAAAAATTTTAAGAGAATTGCATTTTGTGCCACTAGTGGCACCCGTTTCGTTTTTTTATCTAGTAATATCCACGTTGCCCTGGGAAGCCCCGCGCCAAAACGCGGCCGGACGCGGAGAATCACCCGTTGATTCTCCGCGTCTTTTTTCCCCTCACCGGGCACAAAAAAACGGCAGCCAGTTTCCCGGCTGCCGTTGAATTTTTTTACCGTGGGCGGGCTGCTATTTGAGCGCCTTGACGGTGGCGACGACGTTCGCGGCGGTCATGCCCAGGATTTCCATGACCTGGTTGCCCGGGGCGCTGATGCCGAAGCGGTCGATGCCGATCACGGTGCCGTCGAGCCCAACGTATTTGTACCAAAGGCCGGTGACGCCCGCTTCGATGGCCACGCGGCGGCGGCTCGAAGACGGTAACACGGATTCTTTGTACTCGGCGCTCTGGCGGTCGAACCGGAACATGCTCGGCACGGAGACGACGCGCACGCCCGCGCCCAGCTCTTTGGCGGCGGCGACGGCGTGCTGCACTTCGCTGCCCGCGGCCAGGAGGATCAGCTCCAGCGGGGCGGTTTCCCGGACCAGCACGTAGGCTCCCTTGGCCACGCCTTCGCGGCGGGCTTCCACGGGGGCGAAGCTCAGGTTCGCCACGGCCTGGCGGGTGAGGATGAGGGCGGTGGGGCCGTCGAGGCGCTGGTAGGCGGCGGCAAAGGCTCCGGCGGTTTCCTCGGGGTCGGCGGGGCGGATGACGTCGAGGTTCGGGATGACCCGCAGGCCGCTGACGGTCTCCACGGGCTGATGGGTGGGGCCGTCCTCGCCCACGCCGATGCTGTCGTGGGTGAAGATGTAGCCGACGGGCAGCTTGGCCAGTGCGGCGACGCGGATGGAGGGCCGCAGGTAATCGGCGAAAACCAGGAACGTGGCGCCCGAGGGACGGAAGATGCCGTCGTAGGCGATGCCGTTCAGGATGCCGCCCATGGCATGCTCGCGGATGCCGTAGCGGACGTTGCGCCCGGCGTAGTCGGCCTGCGACCAGTCGCCCCCGCCCTGGATGTAGTTAAGGGTGGAGCCGTAGAGGTCGGCGGAGCCGCTGACGACGAGCGGAAGGGCCTGGGCGATGGGCTGGAGGACGTCGCTGCCTGCTTTGCGGGTGGCGATTTTGGCATCGGCCGGGAAGGCGGGGATGCGGGAGGCGAGGTCGGCGGGGATTTCCTGGGCGACGCCGCTATCGAGCAGGGCGGCTTTGTCGGGGTTGGCGGCGCGCCAAGCTTCGTAGGTGGCCTTCCAGGCTTCGTAGTCGGCCTGGCGGGCTTTTTTGACGTCGGAGAAATACGCTTTGGTGTCGCAGGAGACGTAGAAGGAATCCTCCGGCAGGCCGAGGCCTTTCTTGGCGGCTTGGGCGAACTTCGCACCGCCTTCGCCGTGGCCTTTGCTGGTGCCAGCGACTTCGGGGATGCCCTGGCCGATGACGGTCTTGGCGATGATGATCTGGGGCTTGCCGCTCTTGGCGTTTCTGGCCCGTTCAAAGGCGGCCAGGAAGGCTTCGATATCGTGGCCGTCGACGGTCTGAACGCCCCATTGGAGGGAGCCGAAGCGCTTGGGCGTTTCGTCGTTCTGCGAGGCGTCGGCCATGGCGTCCAGGGTGACGTCGTTGGAATCGTAAATGAGGATGAGGTTATCGAGCCCGGCGTGCCCGGCAAAGGCGCACGCTTCCTGGGCGACGCCCTCCTGCATGCAGCCGTCCCCGGCCAGAACGATGACTTTCTGGTTGAAAATGGTGTGCTCGGGGGTGTTGAAGCGGGCGGCGGCCATTTTGCCGGAAACGGCGTAGCCGACGGCGTTGGCGATGCCCTGGCCGAGCGGGCCGGTGGTGGCTTCGACGCCCGGGGTCTCGCGGAACTCGGGGTGGCCGGGGGTCTTGCTGCCCAGCACGCGGAAGTTGCTCACTTCTTCGATGGAAAGATCGTACCCGGCGATGTGGAGCCAGGAGTAAAGGAACATGGAGCCATGCCCGGCGGAGAGGATAAAGCGATCGCGGCCCAGCCACTTTGGCTCGGAGGGGTTATACCGCAGGGCCTCGCCAAAAAGGGCGGCACCAATCTCGGCGCATCCCAGCGGCAGCCCGAGGTGCCCGGAGGAACATTTGTGGACGGCGTCAATCGCCAGACCGCGCGCTTCGTTGGCGGCTTGTTTCAGACTTTCGAGTTTCATTAAGAACAATGGTTGGGTTTGAAGAAGAGGATTTTGGATCAGGCTATGAAGAGCTGGGGGGAAGTCAACGTTTTAGCTTTTTTAAGCACCTTTACAGTAAACCTCGGCGTCCGACAGGCTAGCACAAGACGCCCCGCGCGGCCAGGCGGGCTTTGAGCTCGGCTTCGTAGCGGAGGATGGCGCGGTCTTCGACGGCGTTCATCGTGGCGTCGTTCTCGCGCCAGGTATCCATGGTGCGCGGGTTCTCCATGCCCCAGCGGTCGACGTAGCCGCGGCCGAATTTCGCCAGGCCGTCTTCGTAGGATTTGGACCAGTAATGGTTGATCCGGAGGATTTCGTTGACCGGCCCGGGCCCTTTGGAGGCGGAGACGGGCCGGAACTGCTCATCGACGGCGCTCTGGCCATGGCGGTAGAGCCAGTAATGCGTGGAGGGCTTGGCGCGCAGGATCCGGCGTGGGTTGACGATGCTCTTGATCAACCGGAAGGGCTGCTCCTGGGCGCGGGTGTAGTTGCTGATGACGAGGCCGGGGGGCCGGGTGCGGTGGCCGCTGGAGCCGAACATCCGCCAGTAGACAGCTACGGCGGGATGGGCGCGGTACGGTTCGAGGGCCTCGGCGAGGGAGGGGGCTTTGACGGGGAAGAGGAATTCGTCGTCGTCGAGGAAGGCGATCCACTGGGCGAATTTCCCGTACTGGGCCACGCAATGCTCTTCGGCTGACGGGCTGGCGGGGACCCGGGGCCACTCGTGGAGGGTGACGAGGCCGTCGCGCAGGTACGGAGCCAGGGCGCTTGAGTAGTCGTCCTGTGAGTTGTTGTTGTAGAGGTAGAAATGCTCGACACCCACGAGGTGGTGGAACTCCAGCCACTCGGGCAGATAGCGGGCGGCGTTTTTGAACCGCAGGCAGGCGGCGACGCGGTAGCGGATCTGGCGGCGGCTCCGGAAATCGGTGACGGCGCGCGAGGCGCTCCCGAGCAGCTCGCGCTTGAATTTGAGCTTTAGCTTGCGAAGGGCGGGGAAGAGAACGGGCATTCTCTCGATTCGTATCCGGAGGGCTCGCCGCTCGGAAAAAAAAGCCGCTTCCGGCGCTGCCTTCGGGGTGATTCTGTGCGATGCTTCCGAAAACACAGGCAATCTTTATCCCATCCATGAACCGATCTGAACGCATCACCGCGCTGCTTAAAGTCCTCCCGAGTGTCTACCCCAACGCCCATTGCGAGCTGGTCTCCGACAATCCCTTCCAGCTGCTCATCTCGACGGTGCTCTCGGCTCAGTGTACGGACAAGCGGGTAAATATGGTGACGGAAACGCTTTTCAAGGATTACCCCTCGCCCGCGGCTTTCGCCAAGGTGAGCCAGGAGGACCTGGAAGATGCGATCCGCTCCACCGGTTTTTTCCACAATAAGGCGAAGAACATCCGGGCGCTCTGCGCGGCACTGATCGAACGCTACAATGGCCAGGTGCCCGCCGATATGGAGGCGCTCACCGCCCTTCCAGGGGTGGGCCGCAAGACGGCTAACGTGGTCCTGGGCAACGGCTTCGGGCTCAATGAAGGGGTGGTGGTGGATACTCACGTGGCCCGGCTCTCCGGGCGGCTGGGGCTGACGAAGGAGACCGATCCCGCAAAGATTGAGCAGGATCTCATGGCGCTGGTGCCGCGCGCTGATTGGACGAACTTTAGCCACTGGCTGATCTGGCATGGCCGCCGCCGCTGCGCCGCCCGCAACCCGGACTGCGCCGGATGCGAGTTGAAGGACCTCTGCCCCAGTGCCTTCAAGGTGGGCAAGGACGGGAAGGTTGCTGGGAAATAGCGCTTCCAAGGCACAAAAAAAACCAGCCGCCCGTTTCCAGGCGGCTGGTGTTAAGTTCAAGAGTCTATCCAAGGACTACTTATCGGTAGAAGCAAACGGCAGCCAGAAGTTGGTGCCGTCAACAACGCTCTTGTACCGGGCATAGGTAGCGTCCGGAACCGTCAGAGTTCCGCCAACAGTTGCTGAAGTAAAAAGCGTATTGCTCCCGGTATCGTATACCGTTCCATTCGTCAACTGAGTGGCCAGCACGGAGTTGGACTTTACATACGAAGCCAAGTTGGCAGCGGCGATAGTGCCGCCGGTCGCGATGTTCTTCTCCAGCGTGTACTGGTCAATCGCTGCGTCAATCAGCTGGAGGCTGGTTTTATCTGCGGTGGCCTGCGCGCGCAGACGAGCCCGCATAATGTTCGGAGCGGCGAGCGTCGCCAGGAGGGCAATGATCGCCACGACAATCATGATTTCCACGAGGGTGAAGCCCCCGCGAGTTTGTTTGATTTTCTGGAGCATATTTTTTTTGGTGGTTGAGTTGGTGGTGCCAGCCCACTTGCCGACGCCTACGGGAGTTATAAAAGCATCTCGTGCGCCCATGCAATGCCAGCTTTTGTTTTTCCCATGGCACGGTGGCCTGTGACACTAGGTAATAACAAGTTCTACAGAGGGATACGCTCTGCCCGGCTGGAAAATATTTCTGGCGGTTTGGTGAAATTGTTATCTCATTTGCGAGGTTGCTTTTTCAAAAATGGGAAATCTCTCGTTTTTGCTCTCATTTTTACCCCTTTTCCGGGCCCCGGCTCCGATTATAATTTCCTCAAATTTCCGGTTGCAAATAGAGCAGAATTTATTATCTTTACACCTGTTTCCCCTATGAAAGAAGGCGCAAGGTTTAGACACCTTGCGCCTTCTGTTTTTTACAGGTTTGCTTCCTATTCCAGGAAGAGCCGCTTGGCACGGCGGCGGGCATGACGATCCCCCGGCAGGTTCACCTTGGCAACGGCCCCCGGCTCCAGGAGCGAACGGACACTCTCGACTTCCTCAAATCCGGCATTTGGCACACCGTTCTGGCGTAGCCAGGCGAGAATCTGGCGGCGCTGCCACGCAGCAGGCTGGGCTTTGAGCACTGGCGTGGGCAGTTCCGCTCCTGTCTGAGCCGGGCCCATCAAGGCGGAGAGCCATGTTTCCTCGTCCCGCAGGATCGCGGCAACGCGCCAGACGGCCCCGCGCACGTCACGGCCAAAAACGGCCTCCAGCGCGGGGATGAGATCGTGCCGGATGCGATTGCGTGTGTGTTGGCGGCTTTCGTTGCTGGCGTCTTCGCGGAAGGTCCAGCCGTTCTGGGTTAAATAAGCATCGATCTCCTCGCGCCAGACGCCGAGCAGCGGCCGCAGTAGGCGCAGCCGGACGCCCCCCTCGATGCGTTCGCTATCTGCGCTCATGCCGCCCAGGCCAGCCCGCCCCGAACCGCGAAAGAGGTTGAAAAGGACGGTTTCCACCTGGTCCCCGGCGTGGTGGGCCAGAAAAAGCGTTCGGCATCGGCGACGGCGGGCCACCCGGGCGAAAAACGCGTAACGGGCATGGCGGGCGGCGGTTTCGATGGATTCGCCGGTTTCCCGGGCCACTTTTGCCGCATCGATCTTTTCCGTTTCAAGCTCCAGCCCGAGCCGCCGGGCCAGGCTGGCAACGAACCGGGCGTCCGCCGCCGAGGCTCGGGCGCGCAGACCGTGGTCGAGGTGGCAGACGATGAGGCGCGTGAACCCGGCCTCGATGAGCGCGTGAAGCAGCGCCACGGAATCGCGCCCCCCGGAAACGGCCACCAGGTAGCGGGCCGTCCGGGAAAGGGGGGGCAGGTCGAGGTTCATCCCTCTTTTTTAGCCGCAAAAAGGCGCAAAAGGCACAAAAACCTGCCTACCGGATCTCCGCCGAACCGAAGTAGGGCTGGAGCGCCTCGGGGATTTTGATGCTGCCGTCGGCCTGCTGGTAGGTTTCCACCAGCGCGACGAAAAGGCGCGGCATGGCGGTCCCCGAACCGTTGAGGGTGTGGACGAAGCGGTTTTTGCCTTCCGAATCCTTGAATTTCAGGTTCATCCGGCGGGCCTGGAAGTCGGTGTAGTTGGAACAGCTCGAAACTTCGAGGTAGGCGTTCTGGCCAGGCGCCCAGACTTCGATGTCGTAGGTGCGGGCCGAGCCGAAGCCCATGTCGCCGGTGCAAAGTTCGATGACCCGGTAGTGCAGGCCCAGGAGCTGGAGCACTTTTTCGGCGTTGCCGGTCAGTTTCTCCAGTTCGTCCCACGAGGTCTCAGGCGTGGCGAGCTTGACCAGCTCGACTTTGTCAAACTGATGCACGCGGATGAGGCCCCGGGTTTCGCGGCCTGCCGAACCGGCTTCGCGGCGGAAGCACGGGGTGTAGGCCACGAGACGCTTGGGAAGCTCGGCCTCGGCGAGGATCTCCTCCCGGTGAAGATTGGTGACGGGGACTTCCGCCGTGGGCGCGAGGAAGACTTCGCCGTTTTCGAGGCCGTACATGTCTTCCTCGAATTTCGGGAGCTGGCCGGTGCCGACCATGGAGTCGCGCCGGATGACAAAGGGGGGGCTGACTTCGAGGTAATCGTGCTGCCGGGTGTGGAGGTCGAGGCAGAAGTTGATGAGCGCCCGTTCCAGACGCGCACCAGGACCGGTGAAGCAGATGAACCCGCTGCCGCTGATTTTGGCGGCCCGTTCGGGGTCGAAAAGATGGAGCTTGGCCCCGAGTGCGACGTGGTCGGCGGGGGTGAAGGCGTACTCCGGCTTGGTCCCCCAGACGCGGACTTCGGGGTTGTCCTTGGCGTCGACGCCGATCGGGTTTTGATCGTAGGGGAGGTTGGGGAGCTGGAGGAGGAGATTGCGCTGGGCTTCGTCGGCCTGGGCGGTTTCCTCGTTAAGCTTGGTGATTTCCTCACCGATGCCGCGAACCTGCGCTTCGAGCTCCTCGGAAGGTTCTTTTTTGGCCCGTTTCGCGCCGATTTCTTTACTCAGGCGTTTCCGGTCGGCGTTGAGCTGTTGGAGCCGGGTTTCGAGTTCGCGGCGGCGGCGGTCGCACGCCAGAATCTCGTCGATTTTAAGGTGCGCGTCGCCGTTGCGGGTGGCGAGCCGTTCGCGCACGTAATCGGGTTTTTCGCGGATGAGCCTGATGTCGAGCATGGTGCGTAGAGAATAGCGGCTTGGCCCGGCACGACAACGGAAAATTGGGATTTTACCGCAGTCCCCATGCCCCACGCTGGCGGATAAAAGGCATTGGGCTCACACAAAGCCGCGAAGCCGCAAAGAGGTGGGAACTCTTCCCTTCGCCTTTTTGCGGCTTTGCTCTTTTGCGCGAAAAAATCCTACTTTTTATGCTGATGGATGGTGACTTTATTCCCGTCGGGGTCTGCGACGACGGCCATGCGACAGACGGGCGTGTCAAAAAGATCCTCGAAAAACTCGACGCCGTTGAGCTTCAAGCGGGCCACGGTATCGTCGATGTCGTCCACCTCAAACGCGGCCACGGTCCCCTGGTTGGAGGGTTTCCACTCCGGCTGCATGTCGGTGATGGCGAACGTTCCGCCGGGAAGCTCGTACTCTACCCAATGGCCCTCGACGGCCTCGTGGGTGGATTTCAGGCCGAGGATGCCTTCGTAGAAAGTTTGGGCCCGGCGCATATCGGTGACGGGCGTGGCGACAAATGCGAGTTCGGTGATCATACGAGTGGGAAACGAATGCGGTGTTTAGGTTCGATGCGGAAGAATTGTGCTTTCGGGAAATCCGCTGGGTTGGCCAAAGTTATCCCCGACGTTCTTAAGATGATTTTATTTTTTTAAATAGAACTTCTTAATCTTCATTGTGTGAATAACCCGCCTCGGGAGCGTTCCACATCGGACTGGGGCCGGTTCCACGCGGAAATAAACCGGTGAAGAACTTGGAGGCAAACCGGGAACGGTGACCAAGAACTCCCGGGACCCCGAAGTTAATCCCGCTTATTCGCAGTTGTTGGGGCGTTATCCCCAACGTTATCCGCCTCCCAAAGCCGGGCTGTGAGTGCGTTGATGGCGGCATCGACTTCGGCCTCTTTTTTACTGCTGCCGCTGCCATGGCCGAGGGAAATCCCGTTCCAGTTGACGACGGCGTCAAAGTGCTTCTGGTGCTCGGGGCCGGACTGTCCCACGATGTCGTAGGAAGGGCTGCGCGGCGAGAGGGCCTGGAGGATCTCCTGGAGGCGTCCCTTGGGGTTCACGTCCACGGGCTCGTGCTGGAGGTTCTGGATATCCGGCTCGGCTTCGCGCAGGACGAACTGCCGCACGATCTCCAAGTCGCTATCCAGGTACATGGCGCCGATCAAGGCTTCAAACGCGTCGGCCAGGGCGGAGGCGCGCAGGCGGCCGCCGCTGGATTCCTCGCCACGGCCCATCATGAGGTACTCGCCGATGCCGATGGCGATGGCGTGGACTTTGAGGCCTTCGCGGGAGACGAGCCGCGAGCGCATTTTGGTGAGGTGCCCCTCGGGGAGCGTCGGGAAACGCTCGAAAAGATGCTTGGTAAAGATGAGCTGAAGGACGGCGTCGCCCAGGAACTCAAGGCGCTGGTTGTCGAAATGATGGCGCTGAGTCTCGTGGCCCAGGGAGGGGTGGGTCAGCGCTTCGGCTAGGAGAAGCGAGTTGCGGAATTTATACTGAATCCGCTTTTCCAGGGGATTCATGAAGCTCGGCGGTGGGAGGTCGGGCGGGGGCGGTGCAGACGCTAACAAATCGGTCATTGGGGTTCTGGGTGTTCATCCAACCCAAACGCTTTGGCGAACTCCTGGACAGACGCGAGCATGGAGTTCAGGAAAATCGACACGGTCGTGAAAACGGCGGCATGTTCCTCGCGCGAAACGGCGATCCGTTCGCCCGGGTTCCACGTCCGCTGGTAATCGGCCAACCGCGGCTCCTTCTGGCCTTCCGCGGGAGGTTGGATGACTTTGAGTTGCAGGGTGATGGCGCCGTTTTGCGGAACGACACCTCCGGTATGTATAAAATTGTAATGCAACGCGTGGAGGCTCTGCATCTGCGGTTCGAGGGGAATCGAGAGGCTGTAGCGTTCCTTGAGGTGCTTGAGACGCGCTGGAATGTCGACTGACCCCGTCTCGGCGTTGATTTCCGCGGCCAATGAGGCGAGATCGCCGTTTCCGGATTGCTTGGCGACGTTGAATGAAACGAGGCCGCAGATTTTCCGGATATCCTCTAGGAAAACTTGGTTGAGCCCCAGGATGTCGCCCAGGCTGCTTTTGAAATTCCACCGGGCGGCTTCGGCGCGCGCGGACTCGAAGTTGAGCCGAAAGGGGGTGGAGGGCAGGCCGGCTACGGACCGGAAGACTTCCTCGTAACCGGCTTCGGTAACCACCCGGGCACCCGCCCAGGTAAGGACCATCAGGTCGCCAAGGTGCTGGAGTGCGCCGACGTAACGCCGGCCGATATCGTTCAGGCTGATGGTCTGGGGTGCGGGGTCTGACATAAAAAACTTGGTCAACGCATAGGACAACGGCGCTTGGAGGTCAAGCTATCTACAGGGCAACCGTGTGGGCGATGGTGAGAATCGTGGGGTTCCGGTTCGCAAGGTCCGCGCGGGGAGGCGGATTGCGGACGGTGGGGGGAAGGAATGCTCTATTCGGCGGGCGGCAGCTGTGAAGTGCAGTTGGGGCAGCGCGTGGCGCGCAGGGAGATGATGGAGGTGCAGTAGGGGCACTCGCGGGTGGCCGGGGCGGCTGGGGGAGCTACTGGAGCCGGGGCGGGAGCGCGCAGCCGGGTGATGCCACGGATGAGCAGGAAGATGGCAAACGCCATGATGAGGAACTGCACGAGGCTGTCCAGGAAGGAGCCGATCCGGATCGTGGTTTGTCCAATGCCGGGGATGGGCAGGGGGATGCCCCATTGCTTGACGAAGTCGCTCGTCTGGGTCAGGAGCCCGAGCGGCGGCATGAGGATGTCGGTGACGAGCGAATTGACGACTTTGGTGAAGGCTGCGCCGATGATGATGCCAACGGCAAGATCGAGGACGCTACCCTTCAGAGCAAATTCCTTAAACTCCTTGAGCATGGCTATTTTTTTCTCAGAATTTCGCAAAAAGTGCCACATGAATTATCCGATGAGGAGGTCGGGGAAGAGTTCTGCCCGGGTTGGGGGTGACCCCCAGGACTATTCTCCGGCGGCCCGGCGGTCGGCGGCGGCGAGGCGGGAGGCAAAGGTGTCGTAGAGCCCGGCGCGGAAGAGCTTCGGAAGGGCTTCGTAGGCGGCATCGGCCAGGGGGCCCTCCTGGCGCCCGAGCCCGCTCTGGATGTAGATGGCCAGGCGCAGGAGCTCGGCGAGGTCGGTAAACCGGAGTTCGGCGCGCTCTTCGTCGGTGCCGGTGAATTCCTGCTCGGCGCTCTCGAAATCAATGATGAAGACGCGGACGGGCGCGGTGCAGACGACCAGGTTATGTAGCTCGAGGTCGCGGTGGTAGAAGTTGCGGGCGTGAAGGGCTTCGAGCTGGCCAAAGGCTTCTTCGGCTAGTTTCCAGAGGCCGATGAGGGTGGCTGGAGGGGTCTGCTGGGCGATCCCGAGGCAGCGCTCCTGGGGCTGGACGTCGGTGAAGGGGGAGAGGCGGCTTAACGGGCTGCCGGGCAGGAAGGCGGAGCGGATGGAGTTGCCGTCGTAGCCGATGGGCTCGGGGGCGCCGAGGATTTTGGCGGCGGCGAGGTGGTTCTCGTATTCGACTTTCGGGTCGCCATGGAAGCTCCAGGGCTGGTAGGTCTTGACGAAGTGGATGGGGTAGCGCTGGGCGAGCGGGAAGGCGGCCCGGGTCTCGCGCCCGGCGATGACGAGGTCCATGTGGACGAGTTCGCGGCCGTCGGGGCCCATTTTGCGGGCGATGGTGCGCAGGGAAAAGTCTTTGTCGCGCGGATCGGTGAGGAGGTAGCGCAGCGGTTCGTTGATTTCGATCCGGTGAAACGGCGAGAGAGGGACGGAGGCGTTGTCGGGAGTCATAAGCCGGGAGAGGTCCTTCCTTTTTCTTGCAATCAAGCGTTGCTTGGGGCGCTTGGCAAGAACAACCGGGCACAAAGAGGACGCGGCCCTGAGGTGTACTTCCATTTTGGGTTCCACTTCAGAGCCGCGCCATTAAGAGTATCGGGCTGCGCGCGCCTGGTGGCCGGGTGTGGAATTGGATGGGGGTTATAAATGAAGAGGGCCGCCCCACGCGGATGCGCGAAGGCGGCCCAAACTTTTGCCTAACTTGGAAAAAGCTCCTTACTTGATGAAGAGCATTTCCTGGTAGGTCGGCAGCGGCCAGAGGTCGTCGGCCACGACGGCTTCAAGCGCGTCGGCGGCGGCACGGACTTCGGCGAGGGCCGGGATGACGGCGTCGCGGTAGTGGGCCGCTTCGGCTTTGAGGCCGCCGGCGACTTCCTGCGCATGGACGCATTCCAGTTTGCTGACCGAGGCGAGGAGTTCCTTGGAGAGGGTGGCAACCTGCGCGAGAACGGTCGTGTCGGCTTCGACGCCAGCGGCTTTCGTCTTGGCGGCGCTGTCGGCGAGCTCGCTCTGGTAGCGAACGGCGGCCGGGTAGATGGTGGTCTTGGCGATCTCAACGACGAGGTTGGCCTCGACGTTGACGGTCTTGACGTACTGTTCGAACCCGATTTCCTCGCGGGCTTCGAGCTCGCGCTTGGTCAGAACGCCGAATTTCTCGAAGGCGGCGATCGTGGTGGGGTAGGTGTAGGCCGGGAGGGCGTCCACCGTGGTCTTGAGGTTCGGCAGTCCGCGCTGGGCGGCTTCGGCGTGCCATTCTTCGGAGTAGCCGTTGCCGTTGAAGATGACTTTGCCGTGTTCGTTGACGATCTTCTGAAGGACGTTCTGGATGGCTTCGTTGAGCTTCTCGGGAGCGACTTTCTCGAGTTCCGTGGCGATGTAGTCCAGGGACTCGGCGATGATGACGTTAAGGACGGCGATGCCAGGGCCGACGGGCTGGTTGGAGCCGACGGCGCGGAATTCGAACTTGTTGCCGGTGAAGGCGAAGGGGCTGGTGCGGTTACGGTCGCCAGCGTCCTTCGGGAGCGGAGGCAGGGTGTCGACGCCGATGTTGATGGTGCCGCCAGATTTGCTGGTCTTGGCTCCACCCTTGCGGATCTGCTCGAACACGTCGGCGAGCTGTTCGCCGAGGAAGATGGAGATGATGGCGGGAGGCGCTTCGTTGGCTCCGAGGCGGTGATCGTTTCCGGCGCTGGCGACGACGGCGCGCAGGAGTGCGGCGTGGATGTCAACGGCGCGGATGACGGCGCCTACGAAGAGCAGGAACTGGGCGTTGGCGTGAGGCGTTTCGCCGGGTTCGAGCAGGTTGCCCTGCGTGGAGTTGCCGAGGGAGACGTTGAGGTGCTTGCCGCTGCCGTTGACGCCTGCGAAGGGCTTCTCAGCGAGGAGCGCGGTCAGGCCGTACTTGGTGGCGACGCCACGAAGCGTGGACATGACGAGCTGCTGGTGATCGGCGGCGAGGTTGCTGGTCTCATAGACCGGGGCGACTTCGTACTGGGCCGGGGCGACTTCGTTGTGACGGGTCTTGACCGGGATGCCGAGCTTGAAGAGTTCGCGTTCGGAGTCCTGCATGAAGGCGAGGACGCGCTCGGGGATGATGCCGAAGTACTGGTCTTCGAATTCCTGGCCCTTGGGCGAGGGAGCGCCGAAAAGCGTGCGGCCTGCGTTGAGCAGGTCGGGCCGGGCGTAGTAGAAGTTGCGGTCGATGAGGAAGTATTCCTGCTCGGCGCCGGCCGTGGAGGCGACGGGAGCGACTTTTTCGTGACCGAAGAGGGCCAGGATGCGCTGGGCCTGGATGTTGAGAGCCTGCGCGGCGCGAAGCAGCGGGGTCTTGTTATCAAGGATGTCGCCGGTCCAGGAGATGAAGGCCGTCGGGATGTAAAGGGTGGTGCCGTTGGGGCTTTCGCGGATGTAGGCGGGGCTGGTGACGTCCCACACGGTGTAGCCGCGGGCTTCGGCGGTGGAGCGGATGCCGCCGCTCGGGAAGGAGGAGGCGTCGGGCTCACCCTGGATGAGCGTTTTGCCGGAGAATTCGGTGATGGCGGAGCCTACGCCTTCCGGAGAGAGGAAGGAGTCGTGCTTGGCGGCGGGAAGGCCGGTCAGCGGATAGAAGACGTGGGCGTAGTGGGTGGCGCCTTTTTCCAAGGCCCAGTTCTTGATTGCCGTGGCGACGACGTCGGCTACGGTCGGATCGAGTTTCGCACCGGTTTCGATGGTCTTGAGGACGCTTTTGGCGATGTCTTTGGGAAGGCGTTTTTTGATTTCCGCCGGGCCGAAGACGTTGGAACCGTACAGGTCAGCCGAAAAGACGCTACGGAAATCCGTATCGCTGGGCTTGTACTCAGTCACGGCCTTGATTGCTTGGAGTCTGGAGATGCTTGCGCTCATGGTGAGATAGTGAGAGCCGCCAGATTAGCATCTTCAATGCCAAAGGCTAGTGAGAACTTCTTTTCCTCTGTCGGGGTTATCCCACCCCCCGGTTTCGGGGGCGCTTGGGGGGGTGGTGTGAGCGAAAAGTGGTCAAAGTTAGCCATGAGTGGCTAAAAACAGACAGATTTCAGGAACCCTATTTCGGTTCCAGTGCGGAAATGCGCACTTTGGCGTCGGCGACGTGGGGGGCGCTGGGGTATTTGGCGACCAGGTCTTTGTAGGCTTTGAGGGCTTTTTGGAGCTGGGCGGGTTTGGTGGGGTCTTTGGGGTTCTGGCTGGTTTGAGGCAGGGTCGCGGCCTGTTTTTCCAGGAGCTGGGCGCCGCGCCAGAGGCCTTCGGCGGCGACGGTGGGGACGGCGTCGAAGAAGAGGGCGATTTTCAGGTTTTCGTCGATGGCGGGGGCGAGCTCGTTTTTGTCTTCCTGGATTTTGGCATGCAGGAGCATGGCTTTGGCCCGCAGTTCGATGGCGGCGGCGGGGGTGCGGAAGATTTGGATGAGGAGGGGACCGGCTTTGTCGTCTTGTTTGGCCTGGTGGGCGGCCAGCGCGATGACGTAGTTGGCTTCGAGGACTTTGGCGGGGGAGAAGTTCGGGTAGAGGCGTTTGAAGGTCTCGAATTTCTCGGCGGCGGCGACGGTGTTGTCCTGTTTTTGGAGGATTTTGGCCTGGCCGAAGAGGGCGATGCCCTGGGCTTGCTGGATCTGGGCGGGGGCTTTTTCCGGGTGGGCGGGATCGGGCAGGGGGTAGTCGGCGGCGAGTTTGCTAAAGACGGCGGTGGCCTCGGGGAGGCGGCTGGTGTCGAGCAGGGCGTTGCCGTAGAGATCGAGGTCGGCGGGGGCGTAGAGGAGGCCGGGGTTGTAGGCGGCCTTCATCTGCTCAAGCGCCTTTTCTTTGTCCTTTTCGTAGGTGAAGGAGGCTAGGGTGAAGAGGATTTTGCTGCGGGTCTGGGGGACGGTGGATTTTTCGGCCTGGGCTTTGAAGTAGGCGGTGATGTCGTCGTCGGTCTTGATTTTGGCGTTGGCGAGCAGTTTTTGGTTCAGGACGACGTATTGCAGGGCGTTGGGGAGCTGTTCGTTTTCGGGGAAGGTGGCGATGAGCTTCTCGGCGGCGGCCATGGAGTTGTCGATGGCGGCGTTCCACTCGGTGCGCTGGGTGTCGTTGAGGCCGTAGTATTGGCCGAGGGCGTTGGCCTGGCTGGTCCAGAGGGCGGTGAGGTTGAAGAGGGCGAGGGCGGTGAGGGGGTCGGAGGGGTGTTTGTGGACCATCTCGTTGTAGATGGCGATGGCCTCGGGGGTTTGCTTGGCGGCGAGCTTGTCTTGGGCGAGGCTGTTGTAGGCGTAGTAGGCTTTGTCGGACTCGGGGTAGCGCTGGAGGAATTCGCGCATGAGGGTGGTCCGGGCCTCGGCTTTGTCGGCACCCTGGAGGAGGGCGAGCTGCTCGAAGTAGGCGTAGGGGGCGGCTTCGGATTTCGGGTAGTCGGTGGCGACTTCTTTGAAGAGGCGCATGGCGCTGGTGGGGTCGCCTTTGCGGCTGTAGGCCTGGGCGAGGCTGTACTTGGCCATGGAGCCTTGTTCGCTCTTGGGGAAGGTTTTGAGGAATTCGGTGAAGCCGTTGATTGCCAGTTCGTTAGCGCCTTTGTCGAGCTGGAGCTTGGGGACGAAGAAGGAGGCGATTTCGGCTTGGGGGAGGCCTTTGTAGGAGGCGGCGATTTTGCCGTACTCGCCGAGGGCTTCGTCGATGCGGCCGTTTTCGCGCAGGATGTCGGCTACGCCGAGCTGGGCGGCGGCGGCGACGTCCCGTTTCGGGTTTTCTTTCAGGAAGTTCTGGAAGGTGGCCAGGGCTTTGTCGAACTGCTTGAGGGCGACGAGCGCGCGGGCCTGCATGAGGAGGGTCTCGGTGGTCAGGCGGCCTTTGGGGTAGAGGGAGATCTGCTCCTGGTAGTACTGGAGGGCTTTGGAGGGGTTGGTGGCCAGGAAGAGGGAGCCGATGGTGTAGGGGAGGTTCTCGGCGAGTTCGTCGCCTTTGTAGGCTTGCTGGAAGGTGTTGTAGCTGGCGACGGCTTTTTGCAGGAAGGCGGGGCGGGTCTCGGCGGGGAGGCGGGGGGCCTGCTGGGCGTAGCTCAGGGTGAGGTAGTATTGGAGGGTCTTTTTCTGGTCGTCGGCCTGGGCGAAGGGCTGCATTTCGCGGAAGACGAGGCGGGCTTCGTCGCAGGCGCCGTTTTGCAGGAAGAGCTGGCCGACTTTGATCTGTGCGGTAAGGGAGAGGTCGCCTTTGCCTTTGAGCGCGGCAAGTTTCTCGATCTCGTGCTCGACCATGGCGTCGAGGGTCTTCATCTGGGCGATGTTCTTGGCCTGGAGGGCGGCGAGCCGACGGTCGCGCAGGCGCTTGACGCGCTCTTCCTGGGCGGCGAGGACGGCGTCCTTGGGCATCAGGTTGCGGTAGGCGTGGAGGGCCTTTTCAATGAGGGCGGGCTGGGCTTCGCTGGGGGCAAAGAGGGCGCGGTTGGCGTAGAGTTCGCCAAGGTGAAGCTGGGCGTCGTTGACGATGCCGAGGTCGGGCCGGCGGGTGATGATGTCGGCCAGGAGGCGTTCGCCTTCGTTGAAGGCGGTGTCGGCCTGCGGATTGGCCTCGCCGGGGGTGGCCTGGGCGAGCAGGCAGCCGCGGGTCATCTCGGAGAGGGCGAGCAGCATCTGGCTTTCGTGGATGGTCTCGCTCTTGGGGAAGGCTTTGAGGTTCTCGCGCAGGGTGTCGGAGGCTTTGTCGTACTGGGCGATCTGGAAATAGGCGAGCGCGCGGCTGTAGACGATGTTCTCGACCTGGGTGCTGGCGGGGTATTTCTGGAGAAAGGCGTCGTATTCCTTGAGCGCGCTCTCGTAACCGGCTTTGCGCGCGGCGTCGGTTTTCTCTTTCTCGGCCTTGGCGGCGAGCATCTGCGGGAGCAGGCCGAAACCGAGCTCTACGATGTCGTCGGGCGAAGGCGGCCGGGTGATTTTGTCGATGAGGGAGCGGCACTTATCGTACTCGCCGATGATGTAATAGAGGTTGGCGAGGCGGTACTGGGTGTCTGGGATGAGGGTGGAGGTGGGGTATTTCTTGATGACGTCTTCGAAGGCGGCTGCCGCCTCGGGCAGTTTGCCGCTGTTCATGAGCTCCTGGGCTGCATTGGCGGCGGCTTCGGAGGTGGGCGCCTGGGCCTGGAGGGTGGCGGACGACGCAGCTATAGCGCTGCTGATAAGCATGGCAAAGAGATCGCGCCGTGGGGGGAGACGAAGCTTCATAAGATGGGACGTTAGGATAGGTTACAAAGAAGGCCCGGACCAGTATATTTTCCAGGTCAAATCGCGCTCGGACGCGAGTTTTTCCAGGGGTGGGTAAACAGCAGGAAGCAGGCCCGCCGGTATCGGTAGATATAACAAGCTGTGGATAAGTAGGTTAAGTGCGTTCCAAGGCTGTTTCCTTCCGGGTTTTTGGGCTCCGACGCGGTCGCGGAGGGGGGCGGTTCAGGTTCCCCCTGTCTTGCGGAGCCAGATTTCCAGGATGGCGAGATCTGCGGGGGTGATGCCGCTAATGCGCCCGGCTTGGCCAAAGGTAGCGGGGCGGATCTGGGCGAGCTTTTGCCGGGCCTCGGCGCGTAGCTCTGGGACGACGGTGTAATCGAGGCGCTCCGGGATGAGGCGGGCCTCCCCTGCGCGGGCCTTGGCCACCTGGGCCTCCTGGCGGCGAATGTACCCCTCGTACTTGAGGTCGGTCTCCAGGAGCGACCAGACGGCCTCGGGATACCGGGCGCGAAGTTCCACGTGGAGCTGCTCTGCCGAGACCTCGGGACGCCGGAGCCACTGGGAGAGGCGCGTTCCCTCAAAACGTTCGGCATCGGCAAAGGCACGGGCGGCTTCCAGCTGGGCGGTCTTGGCCTGGGTGGCGGCCCAGCGGTCGTCGTCCACGAGGCCCAGGCGGTGGGCCAGGGGGGTGAGGCGCAGATCGGCGTTGTCCTGGCGCAGCAGCAGGCGGTACTCGGCCCGGCTGGTAAACATCCGGTACGGCTCCTGGGTCCCCTTGGTCACGAGATCGTCGATGAGGACGCCGATATACCCCTCCGCCCGGGTAAGGGTGAGGGCAGGGCGGCCAAGGAGCTTGAGGGCGGCATTGGCCCCGGCGACGAGCCCCTGGGCGGCGGCTTCCTCGTACCCGGAGGTGCCATTGATCTGCCCGGCGAAGTAAAGGTGCCCCACGCGTTTGGTCTCCAGGGTCGGGTAGAGCTGGGTGGGGGGAGCGTAGTCGTACTCGACCGCGTAGGCGGGCCGCAGGATCTCCGCATTCTCCAGCCCGGGGATGGACCGGACGAAGGCGTACTGGACCTCGTGCGGGAGGCTCGTGGAGACGCCGTTTAGGTAAATCTCCTCGGTATGGCGACCCTCGGGCTCCAGGAACACTTGGTGGCTCTCCTTCTCCGGGAACCGGACCACTTTGTCCTCAATGGAGGGGCAGTACCGGGGGCCGATCCCCTCGATGATCCCCGCGTAGAGGGGAGATTTGTCGAGATTGCACCGGATCAGCTCATGCGTTTGGGCCGTGGTATGGGTGATCCAGCAGGGGATTTGTTCCACGTGGAACTTTTCGCCTTCCACGCGGTTCAGAGTAAAGATGTCGTTGGGGGTGGGATTGATCCGCTCCGGGAGGAAGGAGAAGGGGGGCGGCGGGGTATCCCCATCTTGGCGGGTTGTGCGGGAGAAATCGACGGTCCGGCCGTTGATCCGGCAGGGCGTCCCGGTCTTAAAGCGGCCGAGTTCGAAGCCCAGGCGGGCCAGGCTTTCGCTCAAAGTGGAGGCGGCATCCCCCATTCGGCCCCCGGGGGTGTGGTTGAGGCCCACGTGCAGCAGGCCGCGCAGGAAGGTCCCGGTAGTGATGACCGCCGCCCGGCAGCGGATCTCCATGCCGAGGTTCGTGCGAAGGGCGGCCACGGCGTCTCCCTCCGTGACGATCTCTACGACATGCCCCTGGCGGAGGGTAAGGCGGGGCTGGCGTTCGCAGAGCGCCTTCGCGCGGAACTGGTAGGCCTTCTTATCGCACTGGGCCCGGGGGGCGCGAACACTGGGGCCCTTGTTGCCATTGAGCATCCGGAACTGAATCCCTGTGGCATCCGTATTAAGGCCCATCATGCCGCCCAGGGCGTCGATCTCGCGCACGATATGCCCCTTGGCCAGGCCGCCGATGGCCGGGTTGCAGGACATCTGGCCGATCGTGTCCAGGTTTTGGGTAATCAGCATCACTTGGCAGCCCAGGCGGGCAGCGGCCAAGGCGGCCTCGATACCGGCATGACCGGCACCGACAACCGCGACATCGTACACTTTGGGATCAATAAACATGTTCTACGTGGAACAATTTTCCAGCAGGGAAAGGGCTTCCCCTGGGAAAATCAGGTCCGGGAGTGTCGCCCAAGCGGGCCCGCAAGGCAATCTGGAATCACAAGCTCCCCTAGCGGCCCAGTCTATAAAGAAAGGACGCGGCATTATGGAAACCCCAATGGGCCACAACGTCGCGTCATGAAATGTATCGCCGTGGCCCGGCAAAATGGCTTTATCGGGGGTGATATGGGGATACCCGGGCGCTTTCGGTACAAAAGGAGGACGCGGCTCCGTGGTTATCCTCGAAGGGTTGTCCATTGGAACCGCGCCATAGAGAGTATCGGCCTCCTGGATGCCGAAGGATGGGTGGGGGGATTGGCGACCGGTGGTTGCCCGTAAATTGTTCTCCGGTAAGCAAAAATTGCACAAGAGTGCTTGCTTTACAGGGCGCGTTGCCTACATTCGTTGCGAATTCAAACGGTGCACCCTGATGGAAGCCGAACCTCGAACATTCGCTGAATCTGAAATTAACCGCAACCTTTCGCCAGAGGACAAAATTAGGTTCCTCCGGCAAATGTATCGCATCCGCCGTTTTGAGCAGACCTCGCTGAAGGCCTACAACGCTGGAAAGATGGGCGGGTTCCTGCATCTCTACACCGGCCAGGAGTCGGTCGCGGTCGCCACCATCTCGCTCTTGGGCGAGAACGACCACGTCGTCACCGCCTACCGGGACCACGGGCATGCCATTGCCGTTGGCATGACCATGAACGAGTGCATGGCCGAGCTTTTTGGCAAAGCCACGGGCTGTTCCAAAGGAAAGGGGGGCTCCATGCACCTCTTTGCCCCCGATAAACGCTACTGGGGTGGCCATGGCATCGTCGCCGGGCAGACGCCCCTCGGCCTCGGCATCGCCTACGCGCTCAAGTACAAAGGGATCCCCGGCTGCTGCCTCACCTACCTGGGCGACGGCGCGGTCAACCAGGGCGTCTACCACGAGAGCCTCAACCTCGCCTCCCTGCTCAGCCTGCCGGTCATCTATATTATAGAGAACAACGGCTACTCCATGGGCACCAGCCTGGCCCGCTCCTCCGCCTTCAAGCAGCTCCTGGCTCAGCGCGCCGAGGGCTACAACATCTGCTGGGACCAGTGCAACGGCGAGAACATCTACGAAGTCCGGGCCAAGACCCAGGCCGCCATCGTCCGGGCGCGTGAGGAAAGCCGCCCCACGGTCCTGGAGATCGCCACCTACCGCTACTACGGGCACTCCGTGGCCGACGCCAACGCCCGCAAGTACCGCACCCCGGAGGAGATCGACCACTACAAGACCTACCACGACCCGCTGCTCCTCTGGCAAAAGCGCCTCATCGACGAGGGTATCCTCACCGAGGAGCAGGCCACGGCCATCGACTACGAGGCCCGGGCCGAGGCTGACGCCGCCTCCCGGTTCGCCGACGAGAGCCCCTTCCCTGAGGAAGCCGACATCTTTAAGGACATCTACAGCGAGCTGGATCACCCCGCCGAGGGTGAAAATGCTCCACGTGGAACATTTTTCTTCAACTAGGCACCCCAGACTTCCCTAGCATATGGCGCTGATATCCTATCGAAAAGCCCTCAACGACGCCCTCGCCGAGGAGATCCTCCGGGACGAGAACGTCGTCGTCATGGGCGAAGAAGTCGCCGAGTACAACGGCGCGTACAAAGTCACCGAAGGGCTCTGGGGCCGCTTCGGCAGCAAGCGCATCGTCGATCTGCCCATCTCCGAGGGCGGCTTCGTCGGCATGGCTGTCGGGGCCTCCATGCTGGGCGTGCGGCCCGTCGTCGAGCTGATGTTCTGGAGCTTCGCCTACGTCGCCTTTGATCAGATCATCAACAACGCCGGGTGCGTGCGCTACATGTCCGGCGGCCAGATCAACTGCCCCATCGTCATCCGGGGCCCGGCCAACGGCGGCACCAACGTCGGGGCCACCCACTCCCACACCCCGGAAAACCTCTTCGCCGCCATGCCTGGCCTCAAAGTCGTCGCCCCGGCCACCGCCTACGACGCCAAGGGCCTCCTCAAAACGGCCATCCGCGACAACGACCCCGTCATGTTCATGGAGAACACCCTCCTTTACGGTGAAAAGTGGGAAGTGCCTGAGGATGAATATCTTATACCGATGGGCGTAGCCGACGTGAAGCGCGTGGGCAGCGACATTACCCTCGTCGCCCATGGTCGCGCCGTCATCACCTGCCTGGAGGCCGCGCAAATCCTGGAGGCCGAGAACGGCATCCACGCCGAGGTCGTCGACCTGCGGTCCATCCGGCCCCTGGACGAAGAGACCATCCTCGCCTCCGTGCGCAAAACCCACCGGGCCGTCCTGGTGGAGGAGAACAAACCCTTCTGCGGCGTCGATGCCCAGCTCGCCGCGATGATCCAGGAAAAAGCCTTCGACGAGCTCGACGCCCCCATTGGCCGCATCTCCGCGCTCGACGCCCCGGCCATCTACAGCCCGCCTTTGGAGAAAATCCAGCTTCCCACCGCGCGCCGTGTGGTGCAAAAGGTGTTGGCCACCTGTTAAATCTTTCTAAAACCAGAGGAAATCCCCTATGCCAATATCCATTGAGATGCCCAAGCTGAGCGACACGATGACCGAGGGTACCTTGGTCAAGTGGCGCAAGAAACTGGGCGACAAGATCGAAATGGGCGACGTCATCGCCGAGATCGAGACCGACAAGGCCACCATGGAAATGGAAGCCTTCGACGACGGGACGCTTGCCGAAATTTTCGTCAAAGAAGGGGAGAAAGTGGCCGTGGGGCAGCAGATCGCCCTGCTGGCCGTCGCCGGAGAGAAGCCGGGCGAGGCCAAGCCCGCCGCCCCGTCGCCCGCCGTTGCCGCCTCCACGCATTACCAGGAAGTCGCGGGCGCGCCCATCCCGGGAGCCCCTGGGGCTGCTCCGAAGCCCGCGACAGCTCCCGCCGCCGCTGCTGCCCCGGAACCCGCGCCCGTGGTCACCCCCCAAGGCCGCGTCAAAGCCTCCCCCCTGGCCCGCAAGCTCGCCGCCCAGAAGGGGATCGACCTCACCCGCGTCGTCGGCACCGGCCCCGGAGGGCGCATTATCGAGCGCGACTTGGCCAACGCCCCTGTGGGCGCTCCGGCTCCCGCTTCGCCCGCACGGCCTGCTACTTCCGCCGCCCCAGCCGCTCCCGTTGCGGTTTCGTCGGCCGTCCTTGCCGTCCCGCCGATTCCCGCTGGGCCTGGCGACCGCGTCGTTCCGCTTTCCGGCATGCGCCGGGTCATCGCCGAGCGCCTCGTGGCCAGCAAATCGACCATCCCGCACTTTTACCTGCAAATCGAGGCCGACGCCGAGCCGCTCCTCAAGCTGCGCGTCGGGCTCAACGCGGGCGCGGAAGCCTCCGGGCGCGGGAAAATCACCGTCAACGACCTCATCCTCAAAGCCGCCGTCGCCGCGCTCGTGCGCGTGCCGAAAGTCAACGCCGCGTGGGCGGGCGACGCGATTATTGAGTATGACAAAATAAACCTATCCGTCGCTGTCGCCGTCGAGGAAGGCCTCGTCACGCCAGTAATACGCGATGTGGCGGGTCAGTCCATCAGCGAAATCAGCGCCGCCGTCAAAGACCTCGCCACCCGGGCCCGGGGCAAGCGGCTCAAACCCGAGGAATACCAGGGCGGCACCTTTACCGTCTCCAACCTCGGCAGCTACGGCATCGAGAGCTTCTTCGCCATCGTCAACCCGCCGCAAGCGGCCATCCTGAGCGTTGGCGCGGCGGTGAAAAAGCCGGTTGTCAACGCTGCGGGGCAGATCGTCCCGGGCCAGCGCATGTCGATCGGCCTGAGCTGCGACCACCGCGTCGTCGACGGCGCGCTCGGCTCGCAGTACCTGGGCGAATTGAAGAACCTCATCGAGAACCCGGCGCTGATGCTGCTCTAGACCGCAGGAATCATCATCTCCAACCTATGAAACGTACCCTGCTGGCGCTGCTTGTTCCGGCGTTGGCGTTTCAGGCCCTTGCCGACAGTCCCGCCGACAGCCTGAAGCGCCTTGAGACCGCGTTGAAAAACGTACCAGCGGGCAATCAGCCGGGCCTCCCGATGGTCCCGGTATTGCTCCCGCAGCTTCAGAGCCTGATCGCCTCGCAGGATTACGCCCAGGCGCTCAACCTCATGCAACAGCTGGCCTCCGTGCCGCTTTCCGACGACGTGCGCAAAGCCGTGACGGACCTTACGTCAGCGCTCAACGCCGAGGTTGCCGCCCGGGAAAAAGCCGCGAACGAGCGGGCGGAGAAACTCATCGAGAAAGCCAAGGCAACGCTCAAAACCGCCAAAACCCCCGCCGACCTCGACGCGCTGCTCCAGGAGATTTCCGCATTGAAATTGCAGCCCGGCGGCCGGTACTACTCTGAGTCCAACCAGAACGCCCGGACACGGCTTGAGGGCGTTTACCGGTTCCTGACGCGCTGGCAGGACTATCTCGTCGCTATCACATCAGGTAATACCGAAAATGCGCGAAATATTCTTCGCAACCTGGCTGATTCCGAGCCGCTGCTCATTCCCCGCTCCGAGCTGTTGGCCCTGGGGCAGCCGGGCAAGCCGGGCGCGCCGCAGCGCCCCGTCGAAGATACGGCTGCCGAGCTGATCGTGGGCACCAGGCAGCTCGAGGATGTGCGCGCCCTGATTCCCAAGCTCCATGCGCTTCGGAACGAGCAACGCAGCTCCAACACCCTCCAGACAATGATCGTCAGCCTGGAGCAAATCGACCGGTATTACCGCGAATATCTGGAGGGAATGCCTCCGGGCATCGAAGTCGTCAATAACGGCATTACCTCCGGGTACGTCTCTTCGCTTAAGATGCAGCTTTTGGCGCTGATTGTTCCCAAGGCGGTCGGCGCATCCGGCTTCAATGCAAAGCCGGGGGAGACGCCGCTTGATTTGCTCCATCGCATCGCCGAGGAATCGAAAACGTCAGGCGATCTTCAAACCGCGTTCCGGGCCAACGAAGCCATCCGGCAGCTTCAGCGCACCGGCCAGTGGAATTCCAACGACCAGAATGCCGTCTCGTCGTTTGTCATCGCGCGGAACCAGGAGACTGCAGGCCAATGGGCCGAAGCCGTCGCGGCGTATCGAAACACGCTCAAGATCGGCAGCGACCTCGTTCCGGCGAAGCTGATCGGCTTGCGCCTTGAGGAAATTCGCAAAAATCATCCCGAGGAATACGCGAAGGGCGTGGAGCAATTCAACGCCATTGAGGCTCGCGCGTCCACGTTCAATGGATACCCGGTTCGCTTCGCCGCGCCCACGCCGCCGCAGCCTGCGCCACCACAGCCCACGCCCGCGAAATGAGCTGAAAAAAGGAGCGGTTGACAATGCGCCGGAATTCGTCTTTTACTTTGTCTCTAGCCACATGTTTGGAGCGATGGCGGGCGTTAAAGCCCGTAGCTCCCAGCGCGTGGCTTTCGTTTTATTGGAGGGTCACGCGGAACCTAAAAAAATCCATAGCGTTACCATGATTCCAGAAACCGCCAGCTTGTCCGTGGGGCCCGTCTCCTCGTTCATCTCCCGTCATTACCGGCACTTCAACGCCGCCGCGCTCACCGATGCCGCGCAAGGCTACCGCGACCACCTCGCCCGGGGCGGCGCGATGCTCCTCACCCTCGCCGGGGCCATGAGCACCGCCGAGCTCGGCCTCTCCTTGGCCGAGATGATCCGGCGCGGCAAAGTCCACGCCATCTGCTGCACCGGCGCGAACCTTGAGGAAGACGTCTTCAACCTCGTCGCCCACAGCCACTACGTCCGCGTCCCGCACTACCGCGACCTCACCCCCGCCGACGAGCAGGCGCTCCTCGACCGGCACCTGAACCGCGTCACCGACACCTGCATCCCCGAGGAAGAGGCCATGCGCCGCATCGAAAAAGCCGTCCTCGCCCGCTGGGTCGCCGCCGACCGGAAAGGCGAGCGCTATTTCCCCCACGAATTCCTCTACGACCTCCTCTTAAGCGGCGAACTCTCCCCCGAGATCGACCCCGCCGACAGTTGGCTGCTGGCCGCCGCCGAGCGCAAACTACCGATCTTCGTCCCCGGCTGGGAGGACTCCACCTTGGGCAACATGTTCGCCGCCCACTGCCTATCTGGTGATATCCAGAATGTTCACACCGTGCGCACCGGCATCGAGACCATGATGGAGCTGGCCGCCTGGTACCAGCGCGTTTCCGCCGAGCGTGGCATCGGGTTTTTCCAAATCGCCGGGGGCATCGCGGGCGACTTCCCCATCTGCGTCGTCCCGATGCTTCACCAGGATTTGCAGCTCCCCGAGGTCCCGCTCTGGAGCTACTTTTGCCAGATCAGCGACTCTACCACCAGCTACGGCAGCTACTCCGGCGCCGTGCCGAACGAAAAAATCACCTGGGGCAAGCTCGCCGCCGAAACCCCGAAATTCATCATCGAAAGCGACGCCTCCATCGTCGCCCCGCTCCTCTTCGCTTATGTCCTCGGATGGTAATTTCGCAAACCAGCGCATCCTCGTCACCGGCGGCGCGGGCTTCATCGGCAGCGCGCTCGTCTGGGAGCTGAACCGGCTCGGCGTGGACTCTGTCGTCGTCGCCGACCACCTCGGGCGCACCGAGAAATGGCGCAACCTGGTCCCCCTGCATATTGAGGATTACCTGGAAGCCGACGACCTCCTCGAACGCCTCGAAGCGGGCGATCTGGGCCGCTTCCACCTGGTCATCCACCTCGGGGCCTGCTCCGCCACCACCGAGCAGGACGCCGCGTACCTCGTGCGCAACAACTTCGAATTCACCAAGCGCCTCGCCGGGTGGGCCCTCAACCACGGGGCGCGCTTCGTCTATGCCTCCTCGGCGGCGACTTACGGCGACGGCAGCGCGGGCATGAGCGACACGGCCCCCATCGAGCCCCTGCGCCCGCTCAACATGTACGGCTACTCCAAGCACCTCTTCGACCTCTACGCGCAGCGCCAGGGCTGGTTGCCGCGCATCGTGGGCGTTAAATATTTCAACATCTTCGGCCCCAACGAAGACCACAAAGGAGAGATGCGCAGCGTCGTCCACAAGAGCTTCGAGCAGGTCAAGGAAACCGGCCTCATCCGGCTCTTCCGCAGCTACCGCCCGGACTACGAGGACGGCGAACAGCAGCGCGACTTCCTCTACGTCAAAGACGCCGTCGCCATGACCCTCCACCTGGCGGCAAACCGCAAGGCGGGCGGCCTCTACAACCTCGGCTGCGGCCGGGCCCACACCTGGAACGACCTGGCCCGGGCCATCTTCGCCGCCCTCGACCGCGAACCGCAGATCGAGTACGTTGACATGCCGGAAGTCCTGCGCGGGAAATACCAATACTTCACCCAGGCCGACATCGGGCGGCTGCGCGCCAGCGGCTACGAGCGGCCCGTCACCCCGCTGGCCGCCGCCGTCGCCGATTACGTCCGCAACTACCTCATCCCCGATAAGCGGCTGGGGGAATAACCGAAGACTTTTCAAAACAACCATAAAATCCAAACAGGCGGGCAACCTCGGGGCGAATTCCTTTGACGCTCCGAGGTCAACCGCCGCATCTTCACAACTATGAACTACGACCTGATTGTCATCGGCGGAGGACCCGCGGGCTACGTCGGAGCCATTCGCGCGGCCCAGCTCGGGAAAAAAGTGGCGTGCGTTGAAAAAGAACGCGCGGGCGGCACCTGCCTCAACTGGGGCTGCATCCCCACCAAGGCCCTTCTGCGCAACGCCGAGCTTTACCAGATCCTCTCCAAGCGCGCCGCAGAGTTCGGGTTCAGCTTCGATAACCTCAAGTTCGACTGGGGCAAAACCATCGCCCGTTCCCGCGACGTCTCCGACAAAAACGCCACCGGCATCGAGTTCCTCTTCAAGAAAAACAAGATCGACTACCTCAAGGGCGAAGCCAGCCTCGAAGCGGGCGGAGCCGTCAAAGTGAAGTCCGCCGACGGCAAAGAAGAGACCCACACCGCCGGGAAAATCCTCATCGCCACCGGCTGCGTCTCGCGCGGGCTGCCCACCTTTCCCTTCAACGGCAAGACCGTGATTAGCAGCAAGGAAGCCATGGTGCTCCCCTCCCAGCCCAAGTCCATCGTCATCATCGGCGCGGGGGCCATCGGCATCGAGTTCGCCTACTTCTTCAACGCCTTTGGCACCAAAGTCACCGTCGTCGAAATGCTCCCCAACGCCCTCCCGTATGAGGACACGGACGTCTCCCAGGTCATCGAGCGCTCCTACCAGAAGCAGGGCATCGCCGTGCTGACCAACACCAAAATCACCAAAACTGAGGCGACCGAAACCGGCGTCAAAATCACCGTCGAAGGCAAAAAGAACGAGACCCTCGAAGCCGACCTCGCCCTTGTGGCCATCGGCGTCTCCCCGGTCCTGCCCGGCGGCCTCAAGCCCGAGCTGACCGAGCGCGGCTACATCAAAGTCAACGACGCCTACGAGACCAGCATCCCCGGCGTCTATGCTGCGGGCGACATCATCGGCGCGCCCTGGCTCGCCCACGTCGCCAGCTACGAAGCCATCCAGGCCGTCGAGGGGATCTTCAAAGAAGGCCACAAGCCCCAGCGCGTCAAGACCTTCCCCGCCTGCACCTACAGCCACCCGCAGGTCGCCAGCGTCGGCCTCACCGAGCGCGAAGCCAAGGAGAAGAAGATCGCCTACAAACTGGGCAAATTCCCCTTCATGGCCAGCGGCAAAGCCCGCGCCGTGGGCGAGACGGATGGTTTCGTGAAAATCCTCATCGGCGAGCCGAACGGCGAAATCCTCGGCGCGCACATCGTCGGCCCCGACGCCCCCGAGATGATCGCCGAGCTAGGCCTGGCCATCACCCTGGAAGCCACCTGGGAGGAAATCGAAGCGACCATCCACGCCCACCCGACCTTAAGCGAAGCCGTGCACGAAGCCACGGAGAACGCCTTCGGGTTATCCATTCATATTTAGGCGGTTAGCCTATGGCTGATCCTCGTTCCCGGCGCATCCTGGGAACGAGGGGTACTGTTTTTATGTGGAAGATCATCAAGCGCCGTTTCGGGATACTGGCTATAATCTATGGGGTAGGGCTGGTGGTGTGGGTTACATACAACTGTTTTATTCCCACAGAATGGTTCTCGGGAAGGTTGCCCCGAGCTATCGAACTTCTGGGCGGCTTTGCTCAATCTTTTGTAATGATCGGGGTGGGATGGTGTTGGTTAACGAATAAGGCGACTTAAACTCGATGTAGGGTTTTTTGCCCTCGTTCCCAATCTCCAGATTGGGAACGTCCTTTGGGGGCGAAACTCTGTTTCGCGGCGGTGGGGTGGGGGAATCGGAGATTCCAAGACAGGGTGCGTTACGAATCTGGAGATTCGTAACGAGGTAGAAGAGCGATTTTACGCCCCAATACGCCGTTCCGCACATTCATCAACTGCGGCATAATCTGACCATTCCATTTGCCCGTAGGAAGCCCGCACCCAAACGCGGACCGACGCGGAGGGCCCTCGATCCTCCGCGTCTTTTTCTGCCCTCGTTCCCAAACTTTATTCGGGCCCGAGGAAGAGGAAAAAAGACAGTGGACTGACGCAAAGGCGCAAAGGCGCAAAGGCGCAAAGGCGCAAAGGCGCAAAGGCGCAAAGGCGCAAAGGCGCAAAGAACGGAACCGTTTGCCTTCGTCTTCTTTGCGGCTTTGCGCCTTTGCGTGAGAATCATCCTCTTCCCCCCTCCGTGCGCTCCGTGTCCTCTGTGGTGAGTCTTAAAAAACGGCGCAAAAAAAGGCCGTCCGGATTTCTCCGAACGGCCTTTCAACTGAGTTGATCAGTATGCCTTGATCTTTTAGCGCATTACGCGAGCGCGGCCTGGGCGGCGGCGAGACGGGCCACCGGCACGCGGAACGGCGAGCAGCTCACGTAGGTCAGGCCCAGCTTGTGGCAGAACTTGACGCTCTCGGGATCGCCACCGTGTTCGCCGCAGATGCCCAGCTCGATGTCGGGGCGGGTCTTGCGGCCCTTTTCCACGGCAATCGCCATGAGCTGGCCCACGCCGCCCTGGTCGATCGTCGCAAACGGGTTGCGCTTCACGATTTCGTTGTCGATGTAGTCGCCCAGGAACGAGCCAGAGTCGTCGCGGCTCATGCCGAGGGTCGTCTGGGTCAGGTCGTTGGTGCCGAAGCTGAAGAACTGCGCGGTCTGCGCGATTTCATCAGCCGTGACGGCGCCACGCGGCACTTCGATCATCGTGCCCACGAGGTAGTTGATCTTGACCTTGTATTGCTTCTGAACTTCCTCGGCGACCCGGTTGACGATGCCCACCTGGATGTCGAGTTCCTTCTTGAAGCCGACGAGCGGGATCATCACCTCGGGCTTGACCTTGATGCCCTTCTTCTGGACCTCGGCGGCCGCTTCGAAGACGGCGCGCGCCTGCATTTCGGTGATCTCCGGGAAGGAGATGCCGAGACGGCAGCCGCGGTGGCCGAGCATCGGGTTCTGCTCGTGCAGGTCGTGCACGCGCTTGGCGATCACGTCCACGCTCACGCCCAGCTTCTCGGCCAGCGCGTTCTGCGAGGTGGCGTCGTTGGGCAGGAATTCGTGGAGGGGCGGGTCGAGCAGACGGATGATGGCCGGGAGGCCCTTGAGCGCCTTGAAGATGCCGGTGAAGTCGCTCTTCTGGTAAGGAAGGAGCTTGTTGACGGCTTTCTGGCGGTCGTCGATCTTGTCGGCGAGGATCATTTCGCGGACGGCGTCGATGCGGTCGCCCTCGAAGAACATGTGCTCGGTACGGGTCAGGCCCACGCCGCTCGCGCCGAAGGAAACGGCGTTGGCGACCTGGTCAGGCGTGTCGGCGTTGGTGCGAACCTCAAGCTTGGTGGCCTGTTTGCACCAGTCCATGAGCTTGACGAAGTTCTTGTAGGTCGCGCTCTTCTTGGCGGTGGCGTCGTTGTGCAGCAGGCCTTGGATGACTTCCGAGGGAGCTGTTTTGACTTCACCGGCGTAGACGATACCGGCGGTACCATCGATGGAGAGGTAGTCTTCGCCTTCCTTGAAGGTGAGGCCACCGGCCGAGAGGGTCTTCTTGGCGTAGTCGATCTCGAGCGAGGCAGCGCCGCAGACGCAGACTTTGCCCATCTGGCGGGCCACGAGGGCCGCGTGCGAGGAGACGCCACCGCGAGCGGTGAGGATGCCCTCGGCGGCGATCATGCCGCGCAGGTCTTCAGGCGAGGTTTCGATACGGACGAGGAGGACTTTTTCACCCTTCGCGGCAGCCGCGACGGCGCGGTCGGCGTTGAAGTAGATGATGCCCGTGGCGGCGCCGGGGCCGGCCGGGAGGCCAGTGGCGACGGTCTTGGCGGCCTTGATCGCAGAGCGGTCGAAGATCGGGGCCAGTACTTGGTCGAGCTGATCGGCGGGAACGCGGCCCACGGCCGTCTTCCAATCGATGAGGCCTTCCTTCTCCATTTCCACAGCGAAGCGGACGGCGGCGACGCCGGTGCGCTTGCCGTTGCGGGTCTGGAGCATGAAGACGGTGCCTTCCTGGATGGTGAACTCGAAGTCCTGCACATCCTTGAAGTGGGTCTCCAGGACCTTGCGGATGCGGTCGAGCTCGGCAAAGGCCTTGGGCATTTGCTTCTTGAGTTCGCGGACGGGTTCCGGAGTGCGAACGCCAGCCACCACGTCTTCGCCCTGGGCGTTGATGAGGAATTCTCCGTAGAACACCTTTTCGCCGGTGGCCGGGTCGCGGGTGAACGCCACGCCGGAGCCGGATTCTTCGCCGGTGTTACCGAAAACCATCGCCTGCACGTTGACGGCGGTGCCCCATTCGCTGGGGATGCCGTACTTGCGGCGGTAAACAATGGCGCGGTCGTTGTTCCAGGAACCGAACACGGCGCCGATGGCACCCTGGAGCTGGGTCCACGGATCGGCAGGGAAGTCCTTGCCGGTGCGCTCTTTAACGAGGGCCTTGAAGCGGGAAACGAGTTCCTTCTGGTCGTCGGCGGTCAGCAGGGAGTCGGCGATTTCGGCGTCGTTGTAACGCTCGGTTTTCACCGCTGCGATGATGGTTTCGAAGGGTTCGTGGTCTTCGCCGGGGAGCTTCTGCACGCCCAGGACGACGTCGCCGTACATCTGGACGAAGCGGCGGTAACAGTCCCACGCGAAACGCTCGTTGTTGGTGACCTTGGCCACGGCGATGACGGTTTCGTCATTGAGGCCGAGGTTCAAAATGGTGTCCATCATGCCAGGCATGGAGTCGCGCGCGCCGGAACGGACGGCGACGAGGAGCGGGAACTTGGAGGTGTCGCCGAATTTGCGACCCATGATCTTCTCCATGTTCTTGATGCCGGCTTCGACCTGGCCCTGGAGTTCGGCCGGGTAGGTGAGCTTGTTGGCATTGAAGTAGGTGCAGACTTCGGTGGTGATGGTGAAGCCCGCGGGAACCGGCAGACCGATGCGGGTCATTTCGGCGAGGTTGGCGCCCTTGCCACCGAGGAGGGGCTTCATGGAGCCATTGCCGTCAGCTTTGCCAGCGCCCCAGGTGTAAACGTATTTTTCCTTGCGGCCAGCGCCGGGCTTCCGGCCAGGGGCCTTCTTGGCGGCCTTGGCTTTGAGGGGAGCTTTCTTCGCGGCCTTAACAGCTTTGACGGCTTTAGCGGCCTTGGCTTTCACGGGAGCCTTCTTGGCCGGGGCTTTCACCGCTTTGACCTTGAGAGACTTAAGCGAGGCTTTGGAGGGGACTTTCTTCGCAGGGGCTTTTTTGGAAGCGGCCTTGCGGGGTGACTTCTTTAGTTTGGGCATATTGATTTTCAGTTGGTTGTAAATCCCGGGGTTCATAGCCCGGGGTTTAAAAACGGGCGCTGCATTTTTTCGGAATGCCAAGACGCCTTGATCGCGCGTTGACTCGTTTGGGACGGCCGATGGATTCGCCACGTCATGTTGCTTTCCATCACCAATTCCCCACGCGAAAAAAGCCGACAGACCAGAAAGGCGCTGAGCCTCTCACACATCGCTTAAAGCGTAAATATTAAATTGGAAGTTTTGCTAATAGTTGAAACTTCCGCACAAGCTGTAACGTGTTTGTAACGCGCCACGCCATTGCTATTTCCAAGCCAGCAGCAGCGCGCCCGCGACGATGAGGGCCGCGCCGCAACCCTCGCGGAAGTGGAGCCGCTCGCCGAGGAACAAGGCGGAAAGGGCGATGACAAAGACCACGCTGAGCTTGTCGATGGGGGCCACGCGGGAGGCTTCGCCCAATTGCAACGCGCGGAAATAGCAGACCCACGAGCAGCCCGTCGCGAGGCCCGAGAGCGTGAGGAAGGTCCACGTGCGGCCCGAGAGTGCCGCGAGGTTGGAGGCCTGTCCGAGGCCGAGGGCCAGCAGCCAGGCGAAGACGCCCACGACCGTTGTGCGAATGGCCGTAGCGAGATTGGAGTCCACGCCGGTAACGCCGATTTTTGCGAGCACCGCCGTCCATCCTGCGAAGAAAGCCGAGAGCAGCGCCCAGAGCTGCCAGTTGTCCCAAAGTTTCATGGGACGATACTGTGGGGCATTCCCCGGGGAAAAACAATCCGCAGGGGCGGGCTTTGATTTCGGGGCATTTCGGATTACAATGCTCCGTATCCGTGGATAAACCATTATCATCCGAGCACGAAGCGATCAGTCCCATTCGCAAAAAACCGCGGGAGCTTGGCGAACGCAAGCCGACGGTCGGCGCGCGCAAAGTGGGCCTTAAACCAGCGCAGGGCTGGCATAAGCGCAACTTCGTTACGGAAGTTTTAATTCCCTCCCTCTTCACCAAACGCACCGGCCCGCGCAAGCCTAAGGCCGCGCCTCGGTTCCCGAAACTCAAGGCGGGCGAGATCGGCCTGACATGGGTGGGCCACTCCTCCTTCCTCGTCCAGACGCCCAAGGCCAATCTCCTCGTGGACCCCATCTGGGCCAAATGGCTCAAGGGCATTAAGCGCCTGCGCAACCCGGCCTTTGACATCGACGACCTGCCCGGTATCGACCTGGTCCTCGTCACCCACGCCCATTTCGACCACCTCGACCGCCGCACCCTGCGCAAAGTCGCCGAAAAGCAGCCCATCGTCGTCCCGTTCAAAGTCGGCAACCTTGTCCACGACCTCGGCTTCAAAAGCGTGCACGAGCTGGATTACTGGGATTGCTTCCAGCGCGGCGCGGCGCGGATCACGCTCACGCCCTGCCGCCACTGGGGCGCGCGGATGCTCCACGATTCGCACCGCGGCTTCGGCGGCTACATCATCGAGGTCGATGGGCGGACGATTTTTCATTGCGGCGACACCGCCTTTTTCGAGGGCTTCAAGGAAATCGGCAGGCGCTTCAAAATCGACATCGCGCTCCTGCCCATCGGCGCGTACGACCCGCCCAGCGGCCGTCAGGTCCACATGAACCCCGAGGAAGCCCTGCAAGCCTTCCAGGACCTTGGCGCGAGATGGATGGTCCCCATGCACTACGGCACCTTCCGCCTCAGCTATGAGCCGCCCGAGGAACCGCTCCAGCGCCTCCACGCTGCCGCCAAGGCGCAGGGTTTGGAAAAGCGCATAGCCGTCATGACCGAGGGCCTGCCCGTGGTTTTCTAGGCGACATTGTTTGCCCGCTAATATATAGAGATGGGCTTCAGACAACCTCCCGCCCATCCCAATGAGACCTCCCACGCGCATGATCGTTAGCACTACCTTTCAGCTCGACGGCTACGTCATTACCGAATACCTCGGCCTCGTGCGCGGGATCATCGTGCGCTCTCCCACGATAACCCAAGGCCTGCTGGGTGGGCTCAAGAGCATCATCGGTGGCCAGATCGGCGCTTACACCGAAATGTGCGAGCAGGCGAGGGAACAAGCCTACGAAATCATGATCACCCATGCCCAGGGGCTCGGAGCCAATGCGATTGTCGGCGTCTCCTACGATGCTTCCGATGTCGGCGCGGGCCAGTCCTCCGCCACAGAAGTCCTCTGCTACGGCACCGCCGTCGTGGTGGAAAAAGCGCCGTAAAGCGCCGTAACGAGGCGGCGCTACTAAAGCTTTTTCAGCCGCATCCGGTGGCGCCAGCGCAGGCGCATCCAGTTATTCCACGTCTTGCGGATCTTGTCGCGGGGCGAGAGCGGGTTGCGCACAAGCCCGTTGCCAGGTTTCACAATCTGCGCCAGCACCGCCTCCAGCGTGAGGGTCTCGGTTTGCAGCACCGTGTAGGCCGACCCCATGGAATTCTCATGGTGGGCATCGCTGCCCGAGGTCATTGGGTAGCCCTTGCGCGTGGCGTACTTTACCGCCTGCCGGTTGCAGAACTGGAACGTCGTCGCCGCGTTGAACACCTCCACCGCGTCCACATCGAGCGTCTCCAGCACCGATTGCCGGATACCCGCGCGGAAATAATCATACGGATGAGCCGGGATCGCCAGGCCGCCCCGTTCGTGGATCTCCCGGCAGACCTCGATCGCCGGTTCCCCCTTCATATTGGGGAGCGTCACCCCGAGGCAGAGCAGGTGGCCCTCGTGGGTCGAGACCTCCACGCCCGGGATCACCAGGAAGCCGTCCACCGGCAGCCCGTCGGCGCGGATCAGCCCCTTGCGGGCCAGGTAATCCATCCCTTCACAGGTATTGTGGTCGGTCAGAGCGAGGCCATGGAGCCCCTTCGCCTTCGCTGCGGCGATCAACTCCTCTGGCGTGCTCACCCCGTCCCCCGAGAAGAACGAGTGCGTGTGCAGGTCAATATTGAGGGGCATGCCCCAACTATGGCGCAGAAAGTGGGTGGGGGAAAGAGGAGAAATTGCCGCAATAACGTGACAACTCTGTAACGGCGCGCGCTTTTTCCCCAGGTTTCGCAAGCGCCTCCCCATTTCTTAATCCATCCGCGCCTTGCCAAGCGGCCCGACTCGGCGCAAAATGCCTATTTCATATGCGAAAAATCGGCATTGGCATTGCAGGCTTAGGCACCATCGGGTTGGGCGTTTACAAGCATTTGGAGGGCAACCGCCGGTTGCTCACCGAACGTCTCGGCCTGGAGCTTACGGTTACCAAGATCGCGGACCTCGACCCCGAGCGCCCGCGAACACCCATGCCCCCGCGCGAACTTTTCACCAATGACTGGCACGACTTGATCAATGACCCCGAGGTCCAGGTCGTCGTCGAGCTTATGGGCGGCATCAAAGTCCCCTACGACTTCGTTACCGCCGCCCTGGAAAAAGGCAAAATCGTCGTCACCGCCAACAAGGCCCTCCTGGCCGAACGGGGCAAGGAAATCTTCGCCCTCGCCGCCGAGAAGCGCGTCCCCGTTTTCTACGAAGCCGCCGCCGCTGGTGGCGTGCCCATCATCAAAGCCCTCAAAGAAGCGTTCGTGGCCAACCACATCCGCTCCATGCACGGCATCATCAACGGCACCAGCAACTACATCCTCACCCGGATGAGCCAGGCGGGTCTCAGCTTCGATGCCGCCCTTAAGGAAGCCCAGGCCGCCGGTTACGCCGAGGCCGACCCCACCCTCGACATCAACGGCTGGGACGCCGCCCACAAAGCCATCATCCTCGCCTCCCTGGCCTACGGCTTCTGGGTCGATACCAACGACATCCACGTCGAGGGCATCCAGAATATTACCGCCGCCGATATCGAATTCGCCGAAAAGCTCGGCTACAAAATCAAGCTCCTCGGCGTCGTCAAAGCCGATGAAGCCTGCGTCGAGAACTGCAAAGTCGAAGTGCGCGTTCACCCGACCTTGATCCCCAAGGACCACGTCCTCGCATCCGTCAACGGCGTCTTCAACGCCGTCGCGGTCAACGGCGACGTCGTCGGCGAGACCCTCTTCTACGGACGCGGCGCGGGCCAGGACGCCACCGCCAGCGCCGTCATTAGCGACATCGCCGAAGCCGCCGTCGCGCTCGAGATCCCGCGGCCGAATTTCGGCTTCGTCCCGCACGGCCTCTACGCCGGGTGCAAGCCCATCGACGAAGTCATCACCCCCTACTACCTGCGGCTCGCCGTCGTCGACCGGCCCGGCGTCCTCGCGCTCATCACCGGCATCCTCTCCGAGGAGCAGATCGGCATTTCGTCCGTCATCCAGCCCGAATCCTCCGAAGAGCAGACCGTCCCGCTCGTCCTCATGCTGCACAGCGCGGCCCAGGGCCGAATGAACCGCGCGGCGGAGAAAATCGCCGCCCTCGATTGCGTCAAATGCCCGCCGCAAGTCCTGCGGGTCGAAACCTTCGCTTGATTCAAAAAGCCCTTTTCCCAACCAGCCAGATGTCTACACCCAACTTCCTCAACGACCGGGGCATCGTCGCCCGTTATAGAGAGTACCTCCCCGTCACGGATTCGACGCCCATCATCTCCCTCAACGAAGGCTCCACACCGCTCATCCACTCGCCCAAACTGAGCACCATGGTGGGCCGCGGCTGCAACGTCTTCATCAAATACGAAGGCCTCAACCCCACCGGATCGTTCAAAGACCGGGGCATGACCATGGCCATCTCGAAAGCCGTCGAAGCCGGGTCGAAAGCCGTCATCTGCGCCTCCACCGGCAACACCTCCGCCGCCGCCGCCGCCTACGCCGCCCGGGCCGATATCGACTGTATCGTGCTCTTGCCCGCGGGCAAAATCGCCCTCGGCAAGCTCGCCCAGGCCTTCATGTACGGCGCGAAAGTCGTCGCCATCGAAGGCAACTTCGACCAGGCCCTCGACCTCGTCCGCGAGATCGGCGCGACCGAGCCCATCACCATCGTTAACTCGATCAACCCCTACCGCCTCGAAGGCCAGAAAACCGCCTCCTTCGAAATCATCGAGGCCCTCGGCGACGCCCCGCAGGTCCACATCCTGCCCGTCGGCAACGCCGGGAACATCAGCGCCTACTGGAAGGGCTACCGCGAGTTTAAGGAAAAGGGCAAATCCACCCGCTTGCCCATGATGGTCGGCTTCCAGGCCGCCGGTTCCGCGCCCATCTACTACGATAAAGTCATCCAGAACCCCGAGACCATCGCCACCGCCATCCGCATCGGCAACCCGGCGAGCTGGGACCTCGCCCGCGCCGCTCTTCGGGACTCCAACGGCGCCATCGACATCGTCAAAGACGACCGCATCCTGGCCGCCCAGGCCTGGCTCGCCGCGAAGGAAGGCATCTTCGTCGAACCGGCCAGCGCTGCCTCCATCGCGGGCCTCTTCAAGTGCATCCAGGGGGTCGAGCCCGCCTTCAATTTCAGCCGCGTCCCGGACGGCTCCAACATCGTCTGCACCGTCACCGGCCACGGCCTCAAAGACCCCGACGTCGCCAAGGAACAGTGCAAAGGCATCATCGCCGCCAAAGCCGAGAAATCGGCGATCATGAAATTGATCGGCCGCTAAGGAACCCTGCCGCAATGCCGCGCCCGCTGCTCATCGCCACCCGCAACCGCCACAAGACCGGCGAAATCGCCGCGCTCCTGGGCGGGGCCTTCCGGATCGAGGACCTCGCGTTTCACCCGGAGATCCCCGAAGTCGAGGAGACCGGCGCGACCTTTGCCGAAAACGCCGCGCTCAAAGCCGTCACCGTCTCCCGCTACTCGGGCGGCCTCGTGCTCGCGGATGACTCCGGCCTCGAAGTCGATGCCCTCGGCGGCGCGCCCGGCGTCCGTTCCGCCCGGTTCGCCGGGGAAAAAGCCACCGATTGCCAAAACCTCGAACTCCTGCTCCAAAAGCTGGAAGGCAAGACGGCGCGCACCGCCCGGTTCCGTTGCGTCATCGCCATCGCCGACAGCGGCAAGCTCGTCACCACCTTTGACGGCGCGTGCGAAGGTCGCATCATCGACGCCCCGCGCGGCCAGGATGGCTTTGGGTACGACCCGGTATTTATCCCCGAAGGGCGCGAGGAGACCTTTGCCGAACTTCCCGGCGAAGTGAAAAACGCCATGAGCCACCGGGGCAAAGCCATGGCGCTCGCCCTCGAATGGCTGCGCAACGGCAGTTTCTAGCCCCCCGCAACGACACAGAAGCCCAAAGCTCTGCCGGGGGGAAAAACCCTCTTTTCGCTTCTTCGGGACCTCTGTGGAGAGTGCCTTTTCCTTTGCGTCTTAGCGTCTTTGCGTGAGGCCTTGTTTTTCCCCGGGGGATTCCCTTAACTTCATCCATGGCCTTCGATTCCGTTCGCCGGGTGCTCACCTTCATCCGGTTTTCCCACACCGTTTTTGCCCTTCCCTTTGCCCTCGGCTCCATGGTCGTCGCCGCCAAGGGGTTCCCGCCGCTCTGGATCTGCGGGTGGATTCTCGTGGCCATGGCGGCGGCGCGGACGGCGGCGATGTCCTTTAACCGCCTTGCCGACTGGCAGATGGACCAGCGCAATCCCCGCACCGAGGGGCGCCACCGGCTCATCTCCCACAGCGGCGCGGTCGCCCTCTGCGCGGCCAGCTCGGCCCTCTTTATTTTCGCCGCCTGGGCCCTTAATCCCCTTTGCTTTGCCCTGAGCCCCGTGGCGCTGGCCATCGTCTTTTTCTACTCGCTGACCAAGCGTTTTACCTCCCTTTGCCACTTCTTCCTCGGGCTGGCCCTGGCCGTTTCGCCCGTCGGCGCATGGCTGGCCGTCACCGGGCAGTTCGCGCTCGCCCCGCTGGTGCTCGCCGCCGGGGTTGTCTTCTGGGTCGCCGGGTTTGACGTAATCTACGCCACGCAGGACTTCGAGTTCGACCGCCGGGAGGGCTGGCACTCTCTGGTCGTGCACTTGGGCATCCCGCGCAGCCTGCAACTGGCTCAGGCGTTGCACGTCGTCATGGCGCTGCTCTTGGTCGGCTTCGGCTTGGCGGCGGGGCTGGGGAAAATCTACTTCGCCAGCCTCGTGCTGGTCCTGGGCGCGCTGATCTACGAGCACCGGGTGGCCCGGCGGCTCGATCTGGATGCCATCAACGCCGCCTTCTTTACCAGCAACGCCTTCGTGGGGCTGGTCTTTGTCGCCGCTACCTGGGCAGACACTTTTCCCATGCCGTATCTCGCGACGATTTTCCGACTCTGACGCGCCGCTTCTTGCGGAATTTGATCGAGCCCCGGTGGGTGTGCCAGAGCCGGGTGGCCATGTAGTAGATGTCCTTGGTGCGAACGCCCAGCGACGTCGTATCCATGTAGAAGGGAGCGAGGCCCAACGCCAGTTTGAACTGGGCTGCCATGCGCTTGAACAGCGGCATCGCCGCCACGTAGAGCGCCGGGTTGCGCAGGGTGATCTTGATGTACTTGTGCCCGGCGAGGCGTTCAACGGCGGCGATATCCGGCCAGGCAATGACGTGCGTGCGCCAGCGGCGGTCGAAAACGCCTTCCGGGGAGACCGTCACGGTGGGCAGGTCGGGAAATTGGGGGTGGTAGAGCTCGATGCTCTCGTCGAGATCCGGGCTGCCGTCGGCCTCCGGTTCCGGCACGTACGGGTTGGGCAGGAGCTCGTCGTGCTCCTCCGGCTCCTCCGAGGACGGCTCAGAGAAGATTGCCTGAGCCGCGGGCAGATCTGAGAAGATGGCCTGGGCCGCGGGTAGCTCAGCGCTGGGCGACGTGGCGGCGGCCCCCTCGATGGGCGACCCGAGCGGCGTCATTTTCCGGCCGGGCGCGGAGGATACCGGGGTGTTCAGCGGGGCGGGGCCCGTTTTGGGCAGGGCCGATGAGGAGGCGGGGGCGGCAGCAGTGCCTTCGGCCACTTCGATCTCCCTCAGAGCGGATTCCGGGTCGTCGATCAACCGGGAGGCATAGGCGACCGCCTCCGTGAGGTCCTCCATGGTCAGGACGGGCAGCATCCGAATGACATCTTCGCGTTGATGTCCGCTGGAAAGCAGGGCGATGACCGCCGATACCGTAATGTGCGTGTCGCGAATGCACGCTTTGCCTCCCATGATAGTGGGATCTTTGGTGACGCGAAAAAACTCGGCCATGATTTGAAATCAGGGGTTAAAGAAAAGGGAAGCGGCAGGATGGGGTAAGTTGAGCTAAACCCTACCCAATGTTCGTAAAGTGTAAAGGGACAACGCTTATCGAGCATTGATCATGCCACCAGGAGATGGAAGTCGGCCAAAATATCCTAACCCATCCGGCTATCATGATACGTCCATAATATCCATTGAACGCCCCCCTTCATTCCGCTAAAGTAGAGGGGTGATTCCATCCGAACATCCTTTCGCCCAACTTCTCGCCCAGCGCATCGCCATCCTTGACGGGGCCATGGGGACGATGATCCAGCGTCACCGGCTATCCGAAGCCGATTATCGCGGGGAACGGTTCGCGAATCACCCCAAGCTGCTCAAGGGGGCCAACGACCTCCTTTGCCTTACCCGGCCCGACATCATCGAGGGGATCCACCGCCACTACCTCGAAGCCGGGGCCGACCTGATCGAGACGAACTCCTTTAACGCCCAGCGTATCTCGCTGGCCGACTACGGCCTGGAGCCTTGCGTGCGCGATATCAACCTGGCAGCTGCCGCGTGCGCCCGCCGGGCCGTCGACGCCGCGGGCCGCCGAGCGTTCGTCGCCGGGTCCATCGGGCCGATGAGCAAGACGCTCTCCATTTCCCGCGACGTCAACGACCCCGCCCGGCGCGAAGTCACCTTTGACGAAGTAAAGGCCTCCTATATTGAGCAGGTCGAGGCCCTCATCGACGGTGGCGTGGACGTTTTCCTCGTCGAGACCGTCTTCGACACCCTGAACGCCAAGGCCGCCCTTTTTGCCATCCTGGAGGTCTTCGAGGCGAGGGGAATTAAAGAGGGGTCCATCCCCATCATGGTCTCCGGGACCATCACCGACCTGAGCGGCCGCACCCTGACGGGCCAGACCGTCGAAGCCTTTGCCACCTCCGTCGAGCACGCCCCGATCCTCACCCTCGGCCTCAACTGCGCCCTGGGGCCCAAGGAAATGAACGCCTCGCTCGAAGCCCTGGCCCGCTGTTCACCGGTCTACGTCAGCGTATACCCCAATGCCGGCCTGCCCGACCCCCTTTCGCCCACCGGCTTCCCCGAAACGCCCGAAACCCTCGCTCCGCAGATCCGCCGCTGGGCCGAGCGGGGCTGGCTCAACGTCGTCGGGGGCTGCTGCGGCACCACGCCCGACCACATCCGGGCCATCGCCGAGGCCGTGCGGGGTTTGGCTCCGCGCCCGCTGCCTCACCGCCCCCGCGCCACGCGCTTGAGCGGGCTGGAGCCGCTCGTCGTCACCCCCGAGACCGGCTTCTTGATGGTTGGCGAGCGCACCAACATCACCGGCTCGCCCAAATTCGCCAAGCTGATCCTCGCGGGCGACTTCGACGGAGGCCTCGCCGTCGCGCGCCAGCAGGTCGAGGGGGGTGCGAACATCCTGGACGTCAACATGGACGAGGGGATGATCGACGGCCCCGAGGCCATGACCCATTTCTTGAACCTGATCGCCAGCGAGCCCGACATCGCCCGCATCCCGATCATGATCGACAGCTCCAAGTGGGAGGTGCTCGAAGCGGGCCTCAAGTGCGTTCAGGGCAAATGCGTCGTCAACTCCATCTCGCTGAAAGTCGGCGAGGAGGAATTCAAGCGCCAGGCGCGCATCCTGCACCGTTACGGAGCCGCCGCCGTCGTCATGGCCTTTGACGAACGCGGTCAGGCCGACAGCACCGCGCGCCGCATCGAAATCTGCGGGCGCGCCTACCGGATCTTGACCGAAGAAGTCGGCTTCCCCGCCGAGGACATCATTTTCGACCCCAACGTCCTCACCGTCGGCACTGGCATGGAAGAGCACGCGGGCTACGCCGTCTCCTTCTTTGAGGCCACCCGCTGGATCAAAGCCAACCTCCCCGGCGCAAAAGTCTCCGGCGGCATCTCGAATGTCTCCTTCGCCTTCCGGGGCAACAACCCCGTGCGCGAGGCCATGCACGCCGCCTTCCTCTACCATGGCATCGCCGCTGGGCTCGACATGGGCATCGTCAACGCCGGGATGCTGGCCGTCTACGAGCAGATCCCCAAGGAGCTCCTGGAGCGCGTCGAGGATGTCCTCCTCAACCGCCGTCCCGACGCCACCGAGCGCCTCGTGGAGTTTGCCGAAACCGTCAAAGCCGCGGGCAAAACCGCCGCCGTCGACGAAACCTGGCGCGCCACCCCCGTCGCCGCCCGTCTCGCCCACGCGCTCGTCAAGGGCATCACCGATTACATCGACACCGACGTCGAAGAAGCCCGCCAGGCCCTCGGCCGCCCCATCAACGTCATCGAAGGGCCGCTCATGGACGGCATGAAGCAGGTCGGCGACCTCTTCGGCGCGGGCAAAATGTTCCTGCCGCAGGTCGTCAAAAGCGCGCGCGTCATGAAAAAAGCCGTCGCCTACCTGGAGCCCTTCATGGAGGCGGAAAAGACCTCCGCCACCCAGGCCAAAGGGCGCATCCTCATGGCCACCGTCAAGGGCGACGTCCACGACATCGGCAAGAACATCGTCACCGTCGTGCTCCAGTGTAACGGCTTCGAAGTCATCGACCTGGGCGTCATGGTCCCCGGGGAGAAAATCCTCGCCGCCGCTCTTGAGCACAAAGTCGATGTCATCGGCTTGAGCGGCCTCATCACCCCGTCGCTGGAGGAGATGGCCCACGTCGCCGATGAAATGGAAAAGCGCGGCTTTAAAATCCCGCTCCTTGTCGGCGGAGCCACCACCAGCAAGGCCCACACCGCCGTCAAGATCGCCCCGCACTACAGCGGCCCCGTCGTCCATGTGCTCGACGCCTCGCGCGCTGCCGGGGTCGTCGGCTCGCTGCTGAGCGAGACCCTGAGCCCCGCCTACCTGGCCGAACTCCGCGAGGACCAGGCCCGGCTGCGCCAGGAGCACGCCGCTAAAACCGCCGCCCGCCCCGCCTTCTCGCTCGCCGCCGCCCGCGCCAACCCGACCGGCCTCGACTGGTCCGGCTACGAACCGGCCCGGCCCGCCTTCACCGGCCCTCGCGTCGCCTGCCCGGGCCTTGAGGAGCTGGTGAAGTTCATCGACTGGTCTCCCTTCTTCCACGCATGGGAGATCCGGGGCCGCTATCCGGCGATTTTCGACGACCCGGAAGTCGGACCCCAGGCCTGCGAACTCTTCGGCGACGCTCAGAAAATGCTCGCCCGGATCATCGCTGAAAAGAGCCTCCAGCCGCGCGGCGTTTTCGGCTTCTGGCCCGCGAACTCCGAGGGCGACGACGTGCGCGTCTACGGAGACGAAGCCCGCACCGAGCCGCTCGCCACCTTCCACTTCCTGCGCCAGCAAATGGCCAAACCCGCCGGGCAGAAGAACCACTCGCTGAGCGACTTCGTAGCCCCGGCATCGACCGGCAAGGCCGACTACCTGGGCGGTTTCGCCGTCGCCATCCACGGCGCGGACGAACTGGCCAAGACCTTCGAAGCCGCGCGCGACGACTACAGCGCCATCCTGGTCAAAGCTCTCGCCGACCGCCTCGCCGAAGCCTTCGCCGAGTACCTTCACCGCGAAGCCCGCATCGCCTGGGGCTACGGCCAGGGCGAAGCGCTCACGAGCGACGACTTGATCCACGAGCGTTACCGGGGCATCCGGCCCGCGCCGGGCTACCCGGCCTGCCCGGACCACACCGAAAAGGGGCTCCTCTTTGAGCTGCTGAAGGCCGAAGCCAACGCCGGAGCGCGCCTTACGGAATCGTACATGATGGTCCCCGGGTCTGCCGTCAGCGGCTTCTACTTCTCGCATCCCGAGGCCAAGTACTTCGCCGTTGGCAAAATCGGTGCCGACCAAGCGGCCGACTACGCCTCCCGCAAAGGTGAAACCCCCGAGTGGGTGGCCCGGTGGCTCCCGGGGAATTGCTAGGGGATTTCCACAGAGAGCACGGAGGAAAAAAAACTCCGGGCACGGGCCTCGGTGCGTCTCTGCGCGAGGCGCGCCTTGCGCCTCGTTCCCAATCTCCAGATTGGGAACGTCTTCTGTCCGCGAATCTATGATTCGTTGCGTGAGGTGATGGAATCAGAGATTCCCAAACACCGACGTTACGAATCTGGAGATTCGTAACGAGGGAGAGGGAATTGCTAGGGGGATATCACAGACGGCAGAGAGATTACAGAGAGCACAGAAAAAAAACCGCGATCTTCCCCCTCTGTGCCTCAGGAATCCTACTTCCTAGCGGGCGCGGCCTGCTGCGGGGCCGGAGCGGCGATCAGCCGGGGCTGTTCGTCGAAGAGATCCGTCAAACGGTCGTCGATGCGGATGTCCACCAGCTTCCAGGCGTCATCGGGCTTGTAAAAATAGAAGCGCCAGCGGATCGGCACATCCTTGCCCAGCGAAACGCACGTCAGCCGCACAATCCGCGTCCCCACCTTCTTCTCCTCGATCTGCTCGAAGCCGTTCACACTGCCGAAAATCCGTAGCGCCTCCTTCGTCTTCGCCTTCAGATCGGCCACCCCCTTGGGCATGTCCACCACCATCTTCGAGCCCTTGAGGAGCTGATCATACGCCGCGTCCACCCGGCCCTCCGTCAGCATTTGGAAAAATTGCGCGCTCAGTGCCGAGGGTTCCGGCCCGGAGGCGGCCTCGGACTGCGCCCTAAGTGGCGCGGCGGCAAGCGTTAGCGTGAGAGCGGATACAGCCAGCAGCGGAAGCTTCTTCATCATGGTTTCCCGCAAGCTACCCAAACCGCCCCCCAAAGAGAAGCTTTTGCTGTTTGCCGGTTTCGAGGCCCTGGCGTATGGTGCCATTTTCCCGATTACCGATGCTGCCGAACCTCTCTGCCCCTGAAAATTTTATTAACCGCGAGCTGAGCTGGCTGGAGTTTAACCGCCGGGTGCTCGAAGAAGCGCGGGATGCCACCCAGCCCCTCCTGGAGCGAGTCAAATTCCAGAGCATCTTCGCCTCCAACCTCGACGAATTCTTCGAAATCCGCGTCGCGGGCATCAAGCAGCAGATCGACAGCGGCAGCACCGACACCGGCCCCGACGACCTCTCCCCCGCCGAGGTCTTCCAGGCCATCACCCGCCTCGTTCACGAGCTCATCGCCACCCAGTACGAACTCTGGAACCGGCAGATCGTCCCCCTTCTGGAGCACAGCGGCATCCGCTTCCACAAAGTCCGCAACCTCACCGGCGAGCGGGCCCAATGGGCGCACGATTACTTCCGCAACGAAGTTTTCCCCGTCTTGACCCCCTTGGCCGTCGACGCCAGCCACCCCTTCCCGCAGGTCCTCAATAAAAGCCACAACCTCCTCGTGCGCGCTCGCCGCGTCGACGATACCGAAGGCGAGAGCGAGGCCCTCTACGCCATCGTCCAGGTCCCGCGCGTCGCCCCCCGGCTCATCACCCTGCCGCGTGACAAAGGCGACGGCCAGCCGTGGGATTACATTTTCTTAAGCGACCTCGTTAAAGAGCACGTCGGCGAACTCTTCCCCGGCATGATCCTGGAGGGCGTCCACGCCTTCCGCATCACCCGCAATGGCGACCTCTACATCGACGACGAAGAAGCCGAAAACCTCCTGCGGACCATCGAACAAGAGCTGCGCCGCCGCAACAAAGGCAACGCCGTGCGCATCGAAGTCAACGCCGACTGCCCGCGCGACTTCCAGCTCTTCCTGCTGGACCGCTTCAACTTGACCGACGCCGACCTCTACGTCCTCGACGGCCCCATCTCCATGACGCACTTGATGCGCCTCCTGGACAACGAATCCTTCGCCAAACTCAAGGACCGCCCCTTCTTCCCCGCCCACGACCCGGCCCTGCCCAGCGGCTGCGACGTCTGGGAGCGCCTCCGGCACGAGGACATCCTCCTCCATCACCCCTACGAGCCCTTCGAGGACATCGTCAGCTTCATCGAGGAAGCCGCCAGCGACCCGAAAGTCCTCGCCATCAAGATGACCCTCTACCGCACCAGCGGCGATTCCCCCATCGTCGCCGCCCTGGAGGAAGCCGCAGCCAACGGCAAGCAAGTCACCGCCATCGTCGAGCTCAAAGCCCGCTTTGACGAAGCCAATAATATCCAGTGGGCGCGCAAGCTGGAGGAAGCAGGCGTCCACGTCGTCTACGGCGTCGTTGGTTTAAAGACGCATTGCAAAATGATCCTCATCGTCCGGCGCGACGACGATCGTATTCGGCAATACGCCCACCTCAGCACCGGCAACTACCACCCGCGCACCGCCCGCATCTACACCGACCTGGGCCTCCTCACCTCCGACACCGAGCTGACCCTCGAAGTCGCCACCCTCTTCAACACGCTGACCGGCCTGGCCGAGTACCCCGGCTTCAAAAAACTGCTCGTCTCCCCCTTCGACCTCGCCTTGCGCTTCAAGCACCTGATCGAGCGCGAGCGCGACCACGCCCTCGCTGGCAAACCCGCCCGGATCATCGCCAAGCTCAACTCACTCGTCGACGAAACCCTCATCGCCTCCCTCTACGAAGCCTCCTGCGCGGGCGTTAAGATCGACTTGATCATTCGCGGCATCTGCTGCCTGCGGCCCGGCATTCCGGGCGTTAGCGAGAACATCCGCGTCATCAGCATCGTCGGCCGCTTCCTGGAGCACAGCCGCATCTTCTACTTCGCCAACAACGGCCACCCCTCCGTCTACCTGGGCAGCGCCGACTGGATGCCGCGCAACCTCTACCGCCGCATCGAAATCGCCTTCCCCATCGAGCACCCCACCCTGCGCAAAGACATCCTGGGTGATATCCTGCCCGCCTACCTGAACGACCGCGTCAAAGCCCGCGAGCTTCAGCCCGACGGCTCCTACATCCGGCTCAAGCCCGGCCCCGGCGAAGAGCATTCGCAGGCCCAGCTCCACTTCCGCGAAGAAGCCCGCCGCCGCAACGCCGCCGCCCCCGTCCAAGGCATCGCCGAGCACACCCACCCGACAAAGCTCGTCCCCATGGTCAAGCCGTAGAGTGGATTCAATCCTATCCGGGAGGCAATTAAGCTTGTCTTATGGATGATGATCCTGTAATAAGCAGGCCTTGGGGATGAAAACTTCTTATCAGTTGCCGTTGCTGGGATTGGCGGCCCTCTCACTAATCACCTGCTCGGCCGTGGCTTCCACCACGATGTCGATTGTCGCCGATAACGACTTCGCCCTTTTCGTGGGAGACTCCACCTCGATTACCCGGCTCATTTATCAGAATGACTTGGAATGGGGCAGCCAGATCGAGGCCCAGCAGTCCTTTACTTTTGATCTCCAGGCTGGAGAAAACACGTTTTATCTCGTGGCCATGGGCGGCGGAGGCCAGGAGAATATCAGCGGAGAGATTAACGGCGTGAACCTTACGTCCATCTCGGTTCTGCAAAGCGACAACATCGCCACCTACCTCTCACTTTACGACACCGCTGCGGTTGCCTCCGGGACCTATACGGTAGATCTGAGTGATGCGCAGCTTGCGTTGGCCAACGTTGCCATCTGGGGAAGCCCCACCCCGACAGACTCCCAAACCGTTGTGCAGCAGAGCGGGTTTGGGACGGGATACACCTTTGGCGACTCAACGGCGGTCATTTACAAGATCACGGCCGAGTCGTTAAACGTGAAAACCGTTCCGGAGCCCACCACCGCCGGGCTGGTGGCCCTTGGGGCGGTTAGTGCTGTCGCTGCGGCCCGTTTGCGCCGCTCCAAAGCCCGGCGGTAAGCCAATCTAAGCCCGCTGGTGCGATTGCGCCCGGTGGGCCGCCAGGTTGATCCGCTCCGAGAGGGCCGTCAGCTTCTTATCCACCTCGCCCTCCTCGTGCAGCGTCTGGTTGAGGAGTACCTCATTCTCCTCGAAGCCGAGCTAAAGCTCGTCCCGATGGTCAAGCCGTAACCACCCTGTAAACGTGGCCAGCGGAGCAACGCTGAGCGGTAGCGGCACGATCAATGCGGGTATTACGGACAACGGAACGCTGAAAGGAACTCTTCACACTGGTGCCATCAGCGGTTCTGGCCTAATTTCCCCTGGCAACAGCCCCGGCATTTTGACCGCCACTTCGGTGGACGTCTCCAGAGGCATGTTTTTCGCCTTCGAGTTCACCCTACCAGCAGACGGACCTCGACGACCGCACCGCCCATGACCTTGTAATCCGGGCGTGCGATGTCGGCGTCGTTCCCATGTTGAGGAGTTTCCTACGAATCTCGCCCTCCTTCCCCATTCGAAATAGCGCTCCGTGAGGCAGGACCACGGCCATGCGTCCCGTCTTGGGAGCCATGGACTTGATCATGTGCTGGACCCAAGCAAAGTCGCCGCTTTTGGCGGGTGGCATCCCAGCGAAGTTGCGGCCATACGGATCGCTGGTCCAGACCTCGTCTCCCCATTTTTCCAGCGAAAAGGGGGGGATTGGCGATGACGCAGTCGAAGGTGGCGAGGTCGTCACCCGAAAAGAAAGCCGGATTACGCAGAGTGTCCCCGCGGACAATCTGGAAATCCGCTGCTCCATGCAGAAAAAGGTTCATGCGGGCGATGGCGGACGTGGTCAGATTCTTCTCTTGGCCATAGAGCTTGCCCCACAGCGTGCGAACATCTCCCCGGGTCTCTTGAACGTGATGGATTGCCTCCAAAAGCATCCCGCCGGTGCCGCAAGCCGGGTCGTAGATGAACTCGCCCTCCCGCGGATCAAGGATGTTCACCATTAACCGAACCACGGAGCGGGGCGTATAGAACTCGCCCGCTTTCTTGTTCGTGGCGTCAGCGAACTTCTTGATGAGGTATTCGTAGGATTGCCCTAAGACGTCGGCTTTGGCGCAAGCATTCCCGATTGAGAGCCGGGAGAAGTGCTCGATGAGATCGCGCAACAGGGCGTCCGAGAGACGATCTTTATTGGTCCATTGGGCGTCACCAAAGATGCCGTAAAGCGTTTGCGGGTTCGCCTGCTCAATGCCCCGCAAGGCGGTTTGGAGTGTTTGTTGTCACTGCGCGCACGTCTCGCCAGTGGCAGCGCTCGGGGACTTGGAACCCGTAATTTTCAGGGAAGAGGGCGGCCTCCTCGTCTCCCCTGAACTCTTCCAGGGCGGCGCGGTATTCGTCGTCGTGCAAATCGCGATCCGTTTGAAGAAGAGGAGGGGGAATACGTAGGTTTTGAAATCGGCGGCGTCCACCGGGCCGCGCAGGATATTTGCCGCTTCCCAAAGATGCGATTCGAGCAGGGAGAGGGTGATTAAACTCATGGTCGGTCAACCAGAAAAGGTAATTATGTCGAGGCTGTGCCAAAATGTCTATTCAAGTGGGAAAAATCTGCACCCTGCAAGCCCGTGCATACTATCGCAACCCGAGAATCGCAGCATCCACCACTATCCCTGCGTCCTTCATGGAGTTGCCCTGCACCCGGACAAAGAAGGTGGCCGCCAGATTATTTACCAGTGCTCATTGAGATCCAACGCTCAAGATGGAAGCGGCGCAGTCTCAGTAGCGAACTTGTGCTTCGAATGTCTACTCGGGAACAACGGCGGGTTTATCAAAGACCATCCGTTCTAATTCGGCGATCAACTCCAATGCTCTTGGCCCATCAACTGACGTGTCTGCCATAAGTTCCCGAAGCCGGGCGAGGTGAATTTTGACCTGGCGGGTTGCCCCATTTAACACGGCCTGTGCGTTTTCCGATCAGTTCGGCGTAGCAGTTTGCACACCTGCTTTGTGCATCCCTCCCGGGGATTGATGGTGTGATCCGTCCATTCGATGGCGGAGTTTCTGCCCATGGTGGTTGCGTAGCACCTATTTTGTGAGCTCTGAGATTCATTCCATTATAAGCCAATTTAATCATTTTGCCGTGTGTACGACCCTGGAAGACTTTTGTCTACCCATGGAAGACACCCTTTTTAGGCAAGTTTTGCGCAGCCTTACAGAGAAACTGTAGCAATTCTGTACAAATGTCACCCACCGTGAATTCAATGTCACCCACCGTGTTGTACCACGTGGAACACCCTGAAAATAAGAGAGAAATGACAGATGCAAGCAGCCGAGGCCGGGGCACGAAACCCGCTGAAAAAACGGTTTTAGTCAACGAAGCCGGCAACGTCGGCATCCCGACGAAGCAGTTCAGGGACCCTAGCCGGAGGGGCGGAGTAAGAGTTATCAGGGTTACTTCCTGACGATACACTATAAGCGCCTGATACACTCGCTCGGTGTATTGTGCATTCTCAGTGTATCGTCTGGTTACGAAGCTCCCAGTTTAGGCTGTTTCGTGTCGTTCAGCGATGGCACTGCATCGACCGCTGCCTTGAGAGCAGGGAAATCGAGATGGGTATAGAGTGTGTTGGTATCCACGTCTTTGTGGCCGGTGAGTTTTTGGCGGATTTCCTGGGAAATCCCGGCATTGGCCATGGCGCTGTTGAAGGAGTGGCGCAGGCTGTGGAAGCTGAGCTCGTTCCGGCCTCAGCCTGCTTTGCCTGCCGATTCGAGGCGCTTTTTCAGTTCGATGCCTGCTTTGACCATGATTCGCTTGAAGGCTTCGCTGAGGCCGGTTCGCCCTGGACCGGATTTGACGAAGAGTGTTTTGAAGACGGGGGTCTTGGGATTGTCCGTTGCTGGGAGGGCGAGGAGGAAATCGAGGAGATCTTGATGGATGGGGATTGCAACCCGGCTGCCGCCTTTCCGCTGCTTCAGGAAGATCATGCGGTCGGCGAGGTTTACCTGCCCCCAGGTGAGGTCGGCGGTATCCCGGAGGCGCTGGCCGGTGTAGAAGCCTGCCAGGATAAGTCCCTTCCAGTCGGCAGATGGGGCGGCTTTGAGGAGGTCGGCGATTTGTTCCAGGGTGAAGACGCCTGCTTCAGTGGTTTCCTCTTTGAGCGGTTCGACCGCCTTGCACGGGTTGATGGGCATGTATCCGAGAGCGGTGGCCTTAGAGAGGGGAGCGGATAGAATTTTGGCGACGGTATGGTTGACGGTGCGAGCAGCACGGCCTTCTTTGGCGAGGAGATCCCGGACCGAGCGAATGTTCGCCGGGGTGAGGCTGGCCAGCCCCATTTCAGCTTTGGCTCCGAGGTGTTTAAGGAAGCGGCAAACCACCGGCTGGTATTTCTTGTACGTGGCGTCCTGGCTGGACTTCTTTTTCTCCTCAATCCACTCCTCGAACCACTCCTCGAACCAATCCCGGATTTTGTAAAAGGTGACGGGCTCCTGCCCGGCGTGCTCCATGATGGAGTTGATGACGGTACGGGCCTGAGCCTCGGTAAGCCGTCCTTCGGAAGCTTGGGTAGCTGCCTTTTCCCATTCAACGGCCATTTTCAGCGCGGTGGTGCGGTTCTTCGTTTTGGTGGATCGGGTGGTTCGGACTCCGTTCGAGTCCGTGAAGCAGGCGTACCAGAATTTACTCTTGGGATGTTTGCGGACGCTGGCCATTTCGGGTAACAACCATAGTAACAACGTCTGCCTATGTCGGAGAGATTTTGTGGTGTTGATTATGAATAACTTATGGCAAATACAGAGGCCGGAATCGCCATGCGGGTTCGATTCCCGCTACCCGCTCCAACTCCTCAGCAATAAGGACTTACACCAGATTCACCGCCTTGAAAATGGCGAGTGAGAAAGGAAAGTGAGAAAATATCCTTCTCTTTCCGTGAGTATCCGGCGTAGTCCAGATTTCAAATTCTCGCTTCTGAACGAATTGGGATAGTGCCCGTTTGCATCGATGATTTGCCAAAAACGCGATTTCATGGCGCGCATTTCATTTTGGCATCCAGCGGGGTTTCCCTGAGCGATTTATCAGGCAACGGGGGACGGGTGATAAGTTTTAAAAATTAAAATTAAAATTAAAAACTTATAAAAATTCCGGTTTCTGAATTCGCCTCGCCACCGGAGCAGGCGAGATTTGCAAGAATGCAAAACTCAGCAGCGAAAATAATTTCGCTTTTTTATTTGCAATGTAAAGAAACTGTGCTAAAATCTACATGCGGTCAGTTTGCGCTTACATCACTCCGCCGGAGTGAGCGCAACTAAAAACAACAGCCCCAGCGCGCTAACGTTGGGACTGAAATTAGAAAGGAAGAACAAAATATGGAAGTCACATTCTCTATCGCATTCGTCCTTATTTGCATGACACTCGCGAATAAGGTGCGGTTCGTCAAGTTCAAATAGAAAAAATTGTAAAAAATACAAAATCGGAAATTCCAAACCTGAGGAGTCCAATCCTCCCCAGATTTGCACCGTTTGTAATTTCTAAACGTGACACGTATTCAGCCGGACTGGGTGGCAACCCAATCAAGGCTTCTTCCTACGGGGCAAAACCTCGCCCTTTAAGAGGGCTGGAAGCAAGGAATTCAGTTCATTCCGTGGGGGAAACAGTTCCCCTCGTTCCCCCTCGTTACGAATCTCCAGATTCGTAACGTCGGTGTCTTGGAATCTCAGAGATTCGCAGACAGAAGACGCTGCCTTTCAGGCTCTGCAAAGTGCGCTTCGCGCTTGGGCAAGCTGCTACGCAGCACGGCAGTCCCAACCGGAGATTGGGAACGAGGGAACCTCCGTGCTCTCCGTGTCCTCTGTGATCACTCCCCCGCTTACGGCGCGCGGAAGATCAAGCGCACGGAATCCAAACGCAGACGGGCGTCGGCCAGGTGGTCGCGCAGATCGTAATACTGATTCTGCATCGCCTCGACATCCTTCGCCGTCACGTTCGGATTGACCTCTTGCAAACTCTTCAAACGGGTCACCTCGCCGCCGACTTGCTGCTCCATCGTGGCAATCGCGGCGGCCACGGTCTGCATCGCGCGCTCCTTGGCGATCGTCTCCGCCGCTTCCAGCATGCGCGGAAGCAGCTTGTAACAAAGCTCCGTCTTGCCGAGCACCTTCTGAATCGGCGCGTCGGAAAGCGGCTTGAGCGGCTCCGTCAACTCCCGCAGGTGATTATCGACCACCACGCGCACCGGCGTCGCAGCCAGGAATCGCCCGGAGTGGAGATCCGCCGGAGCCACGACTTCGAGGACGTGAACGGCTTCCGCAAACACGCCATCCGTGCCGGGGTTGTCGGCCTGCGCCAGGGCTGCGTTGCCTTTGATCGTGCCGGTCAGCATTTCAAAGACGCCGCGCACGACGGGGTGATCCCACGTCAGGAATGAAACGTCCTCGCGAGCGAGCGCACGCTGGCGGTCGGCGGTCAGCGTCACGCCGTCCTTGGGGATGCCGGGGAGGCCCTCGCCCAGTTCCGGTCCGGGCGTGACGATCCAGGTGCGCGGGGCGATGTCCTCGACGTTTGCGCCGAGGTAATCCCACGCAGTCAGCAGAAAATCGTCGAGTGTCGTATCGGCATCGGCGGCGCGGATCGCCTCGATGATGGCCGAGGCGTCGGTGCGGCGGTTCTGGAGCGAAAGGAGGCGATCCTCACCGGCGGCAAGGCGCTTGCGGATGTCGTCGTGAACGGCCTTGGTCTCCGCGATGAGCGCGTCGAGCGCCCCGGAAGCTTCCGGCTTGGCGATGGCGATTTTTTTGGCCTTCGGCTTCGCGGCCGTCTTGGCAGCGGTCTTGGCGGTTTTCTTCGCATTCGGCTTGGCCTCCAGCTCGGGGGCACAGGCCAGGGCGAGGGTCGCGACCGGCTCGCAGAAGCGTTCAAAGAGTTCCGCGCCGCCGTGCAGACTTTCCTCAAAGGCGTTGAGGCCTTCGTGGAACCAGCGAGCGAGAACGGCGTAGGGGCCGCCCGCGACGTAGGGGACGTGAATCTGGATCGTGGCCGTCTGCCCGATGCGGTCAAGCCGCCCAATGCGCTGTTCGAGCAGTTCGGGGTTCTCCGGCAGATCGAAGAGGACCAGGTGGTGGGCGAACTGGAAGTTGCGGCCCTCGCTGCCGATCTCCGAGCAGATGAGGAGCTGCGCGCCCTCTTCCTCCTCGGCGAACCAGGCGGCGTTGCGGTCGCGCTGGAGCAGCGTCATGCCCTCGTGGAAAAGGACGGTTGGAAGGTTGATTTTCTCCCGCAGGGCGGCTTCGAGCGCCTCGGCTTTTTCGCGGGTGCGGCAGATGAGGAGGGCTTTCGCGCCCTTGAGTTTTTTGAGGAACCCGACGAGCCATTCCACGCGCGGGTCGGCGGAAAGCTCCACGGCTTCGCCCCGGAACTCGGTTGCGGAGGCCGAGGCGTCGCCTTCGAGCGCGATGAGCTTGACGCTCCGTTTCGGGAAGCCGGAGAGTTCGGCGCGGGTATTACGGAAGATGACGCGGCCGGTGCCATGCCGGTCGACGAGCTCGCCGAGCAGCGCGGCGCGGGCGGAGGCATCGCCGTCCTTGAGCGCCAGGGCCAGCTCGCCCGCGCGGCCCGGGAGGGCGGCGAGCTTGGCGGAGTCCTTGGCGGTGAGTTTCTTTTCGTCGGCCAGCTTCCCTGCGAGCTGGGCGATGGGGGCGTACTCGGCGGCCTCGGCCTGGAAGGCTTCCAGCGACGGGTAGCGCTCGGGGTCGAGCAAGCGCAGGCGGGCAAAGTGCCCCTCGGGCCCGAGCTGTTGCGGCGTTGCCGTCAGCAAGAGCAGACCCGGGGTGGCGGCGGAAAGGGCCTCGACCAGCGCGTACTCGGGGCTGGCGGTCTCCGGGCTCCAGGCAAGGTGGTGGGCCTCGTCGACGACGAGGAGATTCCAGCCCGCCTCGACGGCCTGGGCGCGGCGTTTCTCGTCGTGGGCGAGCCAGCCGAGCGGAGCCAGGATGAGCTGATCATCCAGGAACGGGTTGGCATTTTCCTCGTCCAGGGAGACGCAGCGCGCCTCGTCGAAGATGGCGAAGCGGAGGTTGAACCGGCGGAAGAGTTCCACGAACCACTGGTGAACGAGCGCCTCGGGCACGAGGATCAGGATGCGCTCGGCGCGGCCGGTAAGGTAAAGGCGGTGCAGGATGAGACAGGCTTCGATGGTTTTGCCCAAGCCCACTTCGTCGGCCAGGAGCACGCGCGGCTTTTGGCGCGAGGCGACTTCGCTGGCGATGGCGAGCTGGTGCGGGATCAAGTCGATGCGCGCGCCGGTGAAGCCGTAGGCGGGCGATTGCAGGACGCGGTGCTGGTGCTCCAGGGCCTCCAGGCGCAGGTCGAAGCTCTCGCACGGGTCCACCTGGGCCCCGGCGATGCGGTCGCCCGGTTTGTCCCAGGTGAGGATGTCGCTGAGCTGCGTTTCCACCAGGCGCTCGCCGGTGGGGCTGCCGTAGGTGACGGTTCCGTCGGAGCGTTCGTTGACGACGGTGACGACGAAGCTGCCGCCATCGTGGGCGTGAATCGTGTCGCCGACTTTGAAGCGGATGCGCCGCAACGGAGCTGCGGCCTCGGCATAGAGCCGCATGGCATTGCTTGCCGGGAAAAACATTTTAACCCGCCCCGGCTCCACGCCGAGCACGATGCCCAACCCGAGTTCCGGTTCCGGTTCACTGATCCAACGCTGGCCTGCTGCAAAACGCATTTTTTTTGGTGTAGGGAAGATGACTAGTCACCGGTCGTTTATTTCCCACCGGTGTCAAGGGATGTTCAACTGGAGTGCGGGGGGCTAACGCCCCGAGGCTTCGGCCACCGCTTCGGCTGCCAGCGGTGTGGAGAGGTAACGCTCTCCGCACGAGGCGGCCACGGTGACGATCAGCTTGCCTTTGTTCTCAGGCCGTTTGGCGAGTTCGAGGGCGGCCCAGACGTTCGCGCCGGAGGTGATCCCGGCGAGGATGCCTTCTTCCTTGGCCAAGCGGCGGGCAACGGTAAAGGCGTCTTGGTTGGAGACGGTCAGAACCTCGTCCACTACGTTCAGATGAAGATTTCTCGGAATGAAGCCCGCGCCCGCGCCCATGATCGAGTGCATGCCGGGGCGGATGGGCAGCCCGGCGCGCGTCTGGGTGATGACGGCGGAGTCGGTCGGCTCGACGGCGACGGCTTGGAAGCCCGGTTTGCGCTCTTTGATGGCCTCGGCGACGCCGGTGAGCGTGCCGCCGGTGCCGACAGCGGCAACGAAAATATCGGCCTGGCCGCCGGTCTGCTCCCAGATTTCCCGCGCGGTGGTGGTGCGGTGGGCTTCGACGTTGACGGGGTTGTCGAACTGGCTGGGCATCCAGGCGTTCGAGTTCTGCCGGAGGATCTCCTGCGCGCGGGCGATGGCGCCGGGCATCCCCTCGGGCCCGGGGGTCAGCTCCAGCTTGGCCCCGAGCATGAGGAGCAGCACGCGGCGCTCGACGGACATGGTCTCGGGCATGGTGAGCGTGATTTTATAGCCTCGGGCGGCGGCCACGAAGGCGAGCGCGATCCCCATATTGCCGCTGGTGGGCTCCACGATTTCCGTACCGGGGCCGATCCGCCCTTCCCTCTCCGCGGCCTCGATCATCGCGCGGCCCACACGGTCTTTGACGCTGCCCAGGGGGTTAAAGTATTCGAGTTTGAGGGCGATGGTGGCGGCGAGCCCCGCGCTAAGGCGGTTGAGGCGGACCAGCGGCGTACATCCCACCGTTTCGACAATGCTGCTTTGAAGACTTCCCATGAAAGTAAACGGCGTTTTTACACCCACGCATCTCCAGGTTCAAGGGCGATGTCACCGTTGCGAGGCCGGACATCAATCCGCGCCAGCAAACCGAAAACGCTCGTTAAAACCTATGGCCACGCTGATTGCTCAATCGCAGTTGGAGGAAATGATGAAACGCATTCCGGAATGGGAGGCCGACCGGAAGGTGATCGAAAGGACGTTCGAGTTCGATGATTTCGACCAGGCGGTCGATTTCGTCAACGAGATAGCGGAGATCGCCGCCGAGGAGGAGCACCACCCGGATATCGACATCCGCTTTAACAAAGTGCGCGTCGCGCTTTCGACGCACAGCGAGGGAGGCGTTACCGATCTGGACCTGCTCATGGCCGCAAAGATCGATAATCTCTCGGAATAGCTCTGCTCTATTTCGCCGCCGAGCCGGAGAGGCTTGCCGGAGGCAGCGGCGCTCCAGGGGCCGGAAGTGATAATAGGATTTCTACATTCAAAGGCCCATAAGCTCAAAAGTTCTCGTTACGAATCTCCAGATTCGTAACGCAAGGTGCCCGGGAATCTCCAGATTTCCCCCCCGCCACCGCGAATCGGAGATTCGCCCCCAATTGCGTTCCCAATCTGGAGATTGGGAACGAGGAAAGTTACCGGCAATAACACATAGCGTAGCTAACCCTTGGGTTGTTCGCCACAGAGCTTGCTCCGGGAATGCTTTACTGGCTACTTCGCCGCCGAGCCGGAGAGGCTTGCCGGAGGCAGCGGCGCTCCAGGGGCCGGGGTGGCCGTGGGCGTGGCGCTGGGGGTGGGCGAAGCTGAGGGCGAGGGAGCCGCGGCGTTGGGGTTCCACGGGTAGGTCCCGGCGTCGAAGGCCATCAGGTTGCCGATGCCGGAGATTTGGTACTCCTCGACCGCCGCGCCGTCGCTGGCGAAAAAGGTGACGGGCCGGTTGGCGGCGAGCCGCCCGAAGGCCGCCCAGCGCAGGTTGGGCGTGTCGGTGACTTTGCAGAGCGGCAGGCCGTCGGCGGTGGCGATCCACGCGCCATCTTTGTCAACCTGGGCGCGAAGCTGGATCGAGGGGGCTTTGCGCTTCTTTTTGTCTTTCTCCGGGGTGTCGAGCGGGTTCTCGACCAAGCTGACGGTGAGCACCGGGGCGGGCGCGAACGGGCGTCCGTCGGGAAATTTCAGCCGAGAGGCGATCTGTTCGTAGCTGTTGCTGAAGATGATTTCGTTCTCGAAAAGGACTTTCGGGGCGTCACCGGGTTTGAGGCCGGTGAAGTCGTAGCCGCGCACGCGTTGGAGGTCGGCGTTTTCGTAGAGGACGAAAACTTTGTCCTCGGTGGGCGAGGCGGCGAGGATTACGGCGGCCGGAAGCGCGGAGTCAGCTTTCAGCGTCCTTAAAATTCCACCCTTGGCATCTTTCTGAGTGATATCTCCCGTTTTCCTGTCGAGATGCCAGAGGGTTTCGCCCGCCCCGGGAGAAATCGGACCGGCGGCTGAAAAAACGGGGCCCACTACCATCGGTGGCCATTGGGCTTGCGGGGTAAGCACAGTTTCCGCATCCTCGCCGGGCGTCTCGCTCGGTTTGATCGCCACGGAGTAAACTGAACCAATGGACGACTTGTCCTGTCCGGGCAGCAGGCCCAGGATGAAAAGCGTCCCCGTGCCGTTCACTTTCATATCGGTGATCTTGCTCAAGTGCGGCGCGTCGTCCCCGCCCACCCAGTCGTTGCCGACAAAGTCGATCCCCTCCACGCCCAGCTCGCCCACGGCGACCCCTTTGGCGCGGTAGGTTCCGGCGGGGCATGGGATGCCGTGGTCGTCGTTGCCGTCCCACTGGGCGCGCAGGCCGTCGTCGCCCAAGGTGAAGTCGGCGTTCTCGGCCTCGCGATTCAGCACGCGCACGAGCTTGCCCGCGCTATCGTAGATGCCGAGCGAGAGCGTCCCCTCGAGGGGCGGGGGCACGAAGTCGATGCGAACGGGGTCGGCCTGGGCGAGCACGGCGCCGAACGTTAGCGCCCAGGCGATCGCAAGGTGCGCGAGTTGAAAAAAGGAACCGGAACGACTACGGAAGGGCTTGGGAAGTGCGAACATAATGACGCCATTGGACGTCGGCGAATATGTTGTCCCTCCATTCGCAATTATCCAGAAACTTTTCGTCAATATTACGGCCCCGGATCTGGTCGTAAAGGCGGGTGAAGCGCAGCACGTGGTCTTTGGTCCGTTTGGAGGCGTAGGCCGAGGCGGTGCCGGTTTTCATGAGGAAGGCCCAGTCGCTCGACTGCGCCAGGAGGAGTTCGCGGGCGAGCTGTTTGAGGGCCCGCTCCTGGAGCGCGGGCAGCGGATGCGGCAGGGCGGCGAACTCGGTGGCCACCTCGGTCATGCGCCGGGCGGCGACGTGCAGGTGGGGGTAGATCCACGAGTTGCTCTCGTCGAGCCACACTTCCCAGTACCCCTTATGCCCCCAGCTTGAGGCGGAGGGGACGACGAGCTGCTGGGTGGGGTGGTCGGCCAAAAACCGGCTCGGGGTGGTCATCCGGAAGGTCGTCTGGTCGTAGGCGGCTTTGCGGATAAAGAGGTTGAGGAACTCGGGGCCCTCGAACCACCAGTGGCCGAAGAGCTCGGCGTCATACGGGCTCACGACGATGGGGTCGATGTTGGTATTCTCCAGGAGGTTGCGGACCTGCTCGACGCGGGAATGCAGGAAGTGCCCGGCGTGGGCGTCGGCGGCTCCCATCGCCCAGGCGCGGTTGTAGATATCCTTTTCCTGCGTAGCGCCGGTGATCCGGTGGTACTTGATGCCGGAGAATTTGCGCGGGCTGCCGGGGGTGAGCCAGCTTCCGAGCTGCTCGGGCGGCAGGTCAAAACCGATGTCGCGGTAAAAGTCCCGGTAGGCGGGGTCGCCGGGGTAGCCGTCCTCCTGGCTCCAGACCTGGCGGCTCGATTCGCGGTCGCGGGCGAAGACGGCCGGGCCCGCCGGGGTGTAGCAGGGGGCGAAGATGGCGTAGCGGGGCCGGGGATTGCCGAACATGAGCCCGTGAGAGTCGATGACAAACCAGCGGATATTCGCCTCGGCGAGGACTTTTTCCACCCCCGCCACGTAGCCGCACTCGGGCAGCCAGATGCCCGCCGGATCGCGCCCGAAGGTGGCGGCGTAGTCGTCGCGGGCGATCATGACCTGCGCGCGGACGGCCTCGGGGAAGTTCTGCATCAAGGGCAGGAAGCCGTGGGTGGCCCCGCAGGTGATGATCTCCAGCAACCCCTGGTCCTGGAGCTTGGCAAAGGCGGGGAGGAGCTGCCCGTTGCATTCGTCCACGAAGAGGCAGCGGGCGGAAAGGAAGCGGTCGAGGTAAAAGCGGGCCAGGGGTTGGAGGCGGCCATCGCCCCCGATGCGGTCAAGCTCGCGCGTGGCCAGGTCGATGGCGCGGTCGAGGTAGCGCACGTAGCGTTCCTGGAGGAGCGGATCGCGCAGCATGGCGCACAGGGGCGGGGTGATCGACATGGTCAGCGCGAAGGGCACCGAGTCGGCAGCCAGCCCGCGCATCATCTGAAGGAGCGGGATGTAGGTCTCCGTAATCGCTTCAAAAAGCCAATCCTCCTCAAGGAATTCGGGGTACTCCGGGTGCCGCACATACGGGAGATGTGCGTGGAGGATCAATGCGAGGTAGCCGCTGGCCATGGCCCCGAAGATGACTGAGGAAGGCCCGGGGATGAAGGGAAAAATGATCCATTGTAGGAATACAGGACATTCCCCGACGCGATCGCAGGGGAAAAGCTCGAATCTGGCGGAAAATGCACCCCTCCCGTAGCCGATTCTTCAGGGTCCGCACGGTCAATTTTCCTCGCCGGTAAAAACGTTGCGGCATCGCCGCCATGGGCCGCCGCCACGCTCTGGAAGCACTAGCGTGTCAAATGTTACAGCCCCCTTGAGAAGAATGAACTGGAGGGCTTCGAGGGTGACCGGACCAGCTACCCCATGGTCGCCGCATGCATAATACCAACGGACGGGCGCATCTTCGGAATGCGGGGAGATTCTCATATATCCTTTGCTGTTTTGTAGATTTCCCAACTCGAGCCCCCTTCGGGTTAT
>DBMP01000011.1 GCA_002298145.1 Spartobacteria bacterium UBA695
AGGAGAGTTGCTCCCGGCCATATGGAATATAGCCCGGAAACGGCAATAGAGTTTCGGCTATTGCCAGCCGTTTTCTACGGGGTTACTAAGTCCCGGCTGGCTCTCGCCAGCTAGTGGGAAAAATGCGCCGCTGAAAAAGCAAAGTAAAGGCGAATCGCGGTGGTGCTCCCAAGCGAAGCGTGTGCGCAAATAACTCCATGTTGTGTCTAAAAATAGCCAAAACGCCACTATTTGGCGTTATTTAGACATTCTTAATGCTGGTATTTGATCTCTCTGAATAAAAATATTCACATTTTTACAGAGAGAGCCGTTTTGCGTTCAGGGAAACCCGTATTCTGGCATAGCGGGTGCTAAAGGCTCCCCCCTGCCCATCGCGAGGGCTCCTTCTTCCCGCGCGGCGGGTCAAACCACCCAACCAAACCACTCGAATGAACACCCGTCTCTCGCGACTGGCGTGCGCGGCGGCATTGGCTTTTTTTGCCCTTGCTCCTCGCCCGGCGGCCGCCGTCGAACCCTCACCGACCCCCACCGTCGAGCAGCGTCTCGCGGCCATGGAGGCCTACTTTCAGAACACCGATCCCGCCCTCGCCCTCGTCGACGCCCATGGCCGGAAAATCGACGGCCTCACCACCCCAGCCGTAGGGGTTCCCGGCCCCGGCCATAACACCTGGGTCATGGTCTCCGCCGCCTTCGTTCTCTTTATGACCCTGCCCGGCCTGGCCATCTTCTACGGCGGCCTCGTGCGGCGAAAAAACGTCCTCTCCATCCTTGCCCAATGCCTCGGCGTCACCTCGCTTGTCACCGTCCTCTGGTGGGCCGTGGGGTATTCCCTCTGCTTCGCTCCCGGCGGCCATTCGTTCCTGGGCACCATCTACGGCGGGCTCGACTTCGCCTTCCTGCGCGGCGTCACCTCTACCCCGAACCCGTGCTACTCCGCCTGGGTCTCGCAGAACGTCTTTTCGATGTTCCAGCTGATGTTCGCCATCATCACCCCGGCCTTGATTGTTGGGGCCGTCGCCGAGCGGATGCGCTTTCAGGCGATCCTGACCTTCGTTGGCATCTGGATGTTCCTCGTCTACTTCCCCATTACCCACATGGCCTGGGGCTCCGATGGCCTCTTTAACGGCGTCTGGAACTCGAAGGCCCCCATCCGCGCCATCGACTTCGCGGGCGGCACTGTCGTCGAAATGGCCTCCGGCTGGAGCTCGCTCATCCTCTGCCTCATCGTGGGCCGCCGGATCAACTACGGCAAAGAGCTCTTTGCCCCGCACAGCATGGTCTTTTGTATGGTCGGCGCCGGGATGCTCTGGGTCGGCTGGTACGGCTTTAACGCCGGGAGCGCCCTGGCTGCCGACGGCGTCGCCTCCAACGCCTTCCTGACCACCACGCTCGCCGGAGCCGTCGCCAGCGGCACCTGGGCGCTGGCCGAGTGGATCGTGCGCGGCAAGGCGAGCGTCTTGGGCTTCTGCTCGGGCATCGTCGCGGGCTTGGTCGCCATCACGCCCGCGTGCGGCTTTGTGGACGCCTCGGGCGCGATCGTCATCGGCCTGCTGGGCGGGCTCCTGCCGTTCTTCGCTGTCTATAAATTAAAGGCGTGGCTAAAATACGACGATTCACTGGATGTTTTTGGCGTCCACGGCGTCGCGGGCACCTTGGGCATGCTGCTCACCGGCCTCCTCGCCGACGGCACCGCCAACCCGAACCTCCTCGGCAGCGCCGCCCGAGCCAACGGCCTCGCGCACCTGGTCGGCAACGGCCTCTGGCTCGAACAGCTCAAGGCCATGGGGATCACCTTTGCCATCGCCACCGTCGGCACCGCGCTGGCCGCCGCGGCTGTGCGCGCCTTGATGCCCGTGCGCATCGCCCCCGAGGAAGAAGATTCCGGCCTCGATCTCTCTGAGCACGGCGAGGAAGGCTACATCCTATAAGCCCTGTATAACGGCTGATAATAAAGGACTGCTTTATTTCAGCCACCCATGTATAAAAAGCATCACCATAGCAGCCGGTGATGCTTTTTATACACACTGAAGATGGCTTCCGGGGCGGTGGGGGAAGGCGTGCCGGGAAACTTCTACCAGAGTAACCAGATCTTTTTTTGATCCTACTCGGTGTTTGGCATGGCCGTTGCTTATGGCCCACAACGCAAGCGCATTCACTCCTCTCACGGTGGATGCGTTTAAAAACCGAACATCACAACCACAATGTACAAACTCAAACACCTCCTCTCACGTCTGGTGTGCCTAGGTGCCATCGCCGCTCTCACGGCCGGTGCCTCCATCACCGCGTTCGCTGAAGAAAGTGCCGCTCCCGCCGCCACCCCCGTCCCCACGCTCGAACAACGCGTGGCCGGGCTCGAAGCTTATATCAACAACACCGACCCGAGTGCCGCTCTTAAGAACGACAAGGGGGAAATCCCCGAGGGTCTGACGATGCCCACCGTCGGCGTTCCCGGGCCTGGCCACAATGCCTGGCTTATGACCAGCTCCGCCCTGGTGCTCTTCATGACGCTCCCCGGTCTGGCGCTCTTCTACGGCGGCCTCGTTCGCCGTAAGAACATCCTCTCCGTCCTCGCCCAGCACTTGGGCATCGCCGGAATGGTCACCATTCTTTGGTGGGCCGTAGGCTACAGCCTCGCCTTCGGGCCGGGCAACGCCTTCATCGGCGACCTCTCCAACGCCCTGCTCCACGGCATTGATCCGGCCAAGTCCGGCGCCGGAAGCAAGTGGATCTCCGACAGCACCTGGGTCATCTTCCAGCTGACTTTCGCCATCATCACCCCGGCCCTCATCCTCGGCGCCATCGCCGAGCGCATGAAGTTTAGCGCCGTGCTCCTCTTCATCGGTATCTGGATGTTCGTCGTTTACTTCCCGCTCGCCCACATGGTGTGGTCTGGCACCGGGTTCCTCAACGGCTTTAACCCCGCCGCTGGCATCAAGGCCATCGACTTCGCGGGCGGCACCGTCGTCCACATGTCCTCGGGCTGGAGCGCTCTGGTGCTCTGCATCATCCTTGGCAAGCGCATCGGGTTCGGCAAAGAGAACATGGCGCCTCACTCCATGGTGCTTTGCATGGTTGGTACCGGCATCCTGTGGGTTGGCTGGTACGGGTTTAACGCCGGTTCCGCTCTCGCGGCCGACAGCGTTGCCTCCAATGCCTTCCTGACCACCACCCTCGCCGCGGGCACTGCCAGCTTCGTCTGGGCCATGGCTGAGTGGGCCCTCCGCGGCAAACCCTCCGTCCTCGGCTTCTGCTCGGGCGTTGTGGCTGGCTTGGTCGTCATCACTCCCGCCGCTGGCTTCGTTAACAGCACCGGCGCGGTGATCATCGGCGTGGCCGCTGGCATCGTTCCCTTCCTTGCGGTTTCCTACCTCAAGAAGATCCTCGGCTATGACGACGCTCTCGACACCTTCGGCGTTCACGGCGTTGGCGGAACCATGGGTGCCATCCTGACTGGCGTCCTGGCCGATCCGAGCGTCAACTCCGGCATCAAAGACCTCACCACGGGCCTTGTTTTCGAACAGCTCAAATCCGTCGGCTTCACCCTGGTTCTCTCGGTGGTCGGCACCACGATCATCGCCCTAGTCGTCAAGGCCGTCATCGGTCTGCGTCCCTCGCCGGAAGTCGAGACCGCTGGCCTCGATGTCTCCGAACACGGCGAAGAAGGCTACATTCTCTAAAACCACAACCCAGGAGTACCTAGTTTAGGGAAACTTAAAACATGAAAAAAATCGAAGCCATCATCAAACCCTTCAAGCTCGAGGAAGTCAAAGAAGCCCTCTCCGAGCTGGGGATCGAAGGCATGACGGTAACCGAAGTCAAAGGCTTCGGACGCCAGAAGGGCCACACGGAAATCTATCGTGGCAGTGAGTACACGGTGGATTTCCTTCCCAAGATCAAGCTTGAGATCGTGATCACGGACGACCTCGTTGACGCCGCCGCTGACGCGGTCGTGAAGGCTGCCAAGACCGGTAAGATCGGCGACGGCAAGATCTTCATCTCGGCCATCGAGGAAGCGGTTCGTATCCGCACGGAAGAGACCGGCGACAAGGCCGTGTAATTCCGCTCCGGGGAGCGATTCCTCGGAATATTCCATAGAATGACAATGCGGCGGGGGAGTATACCCACTCTCCCGCCGCTTTTCCGTGCCCGGATGCCGCTATCGGGCCGCGCCGCTCTTTGGTGGGCGGTTTTCGGCATGGATGGATAAAAATATTCACTCCGCTGGCGGGAAATGAATCCGGGTAGGTGCAAATGCCCCTGGCGCTTAGGGGAAACCTCTGTAGCCTGGTCAATTTTTCCGGGTGGCACGCCAGTTGCTATAGGCTCGAAGCGTGGTTTGACCTGCCCGGCTCGGTTGCTTAGTGGTTTGGGCAACCGGGCCGGGGACCCCCAGCGTGACGCTGGACCTTTTACGCGCTACCGCGCGATAGCGTCGGCTTACGCGCGCCGCTTCGGAAAGGGCGCTTATTTTCCGTCCCGGCTCAGCGCCGAGGGCGCATGGCCAGCCTG
>DBMP01000014.1 GCA_002298145.1 Spartobacteria bacterium UBA695
GAAATATTTTTGCCACGCTACGGCACCATCAGCACCATGCCGGGCTTGAGCTTGGCGGTGCCGTCCATGGGCTCGAAGTTGGCGTCCTGGATGTTCTTCCACTTGGCGGAGTTGTTGTAGAATTTCCGCGCGATGGAGGCCAGGGTGTCGCCGGGGCCGACGGTGTAGGTGCGCACGCCTTCGCGCAGAGGCTTCTGGGTCTGCTCCGGCTTGGGCCCGCCCGCTTTGCCGAGGGCTTTGTATGCTTCGCTGCGCGCTTTAACGGCGGCTTCGAGGTCGCCCTTGAGCTGGACGATTTTCTTCTGCATCTCCAGGTTGGCGTTTTTCAGCCGCTTGGCGTCCTCCTGCGAAACAGTGGCCCCGTTGCCGAGGGCCGCGCCGAGCTTCATCTGGTCTTCTTTGAGGAAGCGCTGGGCGTCTTTGGCATGAGGGCCGCCGGGCGAGAGGGCCAGGTAGCGCTGGAAGTGGTGGATGGCTCCGACGGGGTCTTTGAGCTGCTCCTCGTAGATAATGCCGAGCTTGAAATGGATTTCCGCCGTTTTGGGCGTGCCGTCCAGGGCCGACTCGTAGAGCGGGATGGCTTCGCCGAACTGGCCGCTTGCCGCTTTCTGGTCGGCCTGGACGGCGCTGCGCTCGGCGCGGTCCTGGAAGGCCTGGTCGCAGCCGGTGAGGGCGACGGCAAGGCCAAGGGCGGCGGCAAGGACCGGGATGAAGGTGAGGGTCCGGGGGGGGCGGCTCATTTTCCGAGGAGTTTCTCGACCTGCTCGGTGACGATTTTCACCATGCGCAGGCGGGCGTACCATTTGTAATTAGCGGGAATGACGTACCAGGGGGCGGCGGCGGTGGAGGTGCGCTCGAACATCTCTTCGGCGGCTTTGTTGTGCTGATCCCAGTTGCGCCGGTTGCGCCAGTCTTCTTCGGTGATTTTCCAGTGTTTGTACGGGTCGGCCTGGCGGCGGTTAAAGCGCACAAGCTGCTCGTCTTTGTCGATGTGGAGGTAAAATTTGAGGATGAGGGTGCCGTCGTCGGTGAGCACGTTCTCGAATTCGTTGATCTCCCGGTAGGCGCGCTTCCATTCGGCCTCGGAGGCGAATCCTTCGACGCGCTCCACCAGCACGCGGCCGTACCACGAGCGGTCGAAGATGGCCATCTGGCCGTAGGCGGGCAGTTTGTTCCAAAAGCGCCACATATAGTGGTGCAGGTACTCCTCGGCGGTCGGCTTGATGACGGAGTAGACTTTGAGGAGCCGAGGATCGAGCCGCTCGACGAGGCGCTTGATGGCCCCGCCCTTGCCCGCGGCGTCGGGCCCCTCGACGACGACGATGACGTTGTTGGTCTTGGACTCGGCCAGCTGGCGCTGGAGGCTCAGGAGCTTGAGTTCCTGCTCTTTGAGTTTGCGGCGGTAGTCTTGCTCGGAGATCTGTTTGTGCTGCAATTCGGCAAGTTGAACGCGGCTTTTTTTGGCGGAGGACGGCATCGGCCCCCATATGAGCATTACCTGGAAGAAATTTCCAGTAAAAGGAAGGGGAGGAAGGGCCGCACTCCTTGCGGTTCCTTCCTCCCCCTGACTTCCATTGTCTTTAAAGGCGCCAGTCTCTCCGGGCGTGTCCATCGCCCGGTGTCGAGTCCATGACCGAAACTGTCGACGGGGGTAAGTTGATCAGAAAATGAAACCGCTGCCTATCGGGGCAACCCCCCGATATTAATGCAGGTTTAACCCATAGCGCACTTGATTCGAGGGGGTTCCATGTGGGAAGTTCAGGGCATTCCCCGATGCCGCTCAAATCCTACGCCGTTCTGAAGGGCCGTCCCTGGGCAACGCGTTCTTCTCAGGAGAACCACCCGCATTTCCAGCTCCAGGTCGACGCCGAGGGGGTCTTCTACCGGGCTGCGATCAATGTGCGCTCGATGCTGGAGCCCTCGGAGATGGAGTACTTGATCAAGCTGCGCTTTGGCCACCCGATCACCTCGGCGCTGCACCGCATTTCCCCGGGGCTGCACCAGATCGAATCGCGGCCGGGCGGGCTGGCGCTTGATTACATCCGGCTCAATTTATTTCCCCGCGATCAGTTCATGAAGCTGCCCTCCTCGGCGCAAAGGGGGGGCGTGGATTTGAACGAGGTGCTGGAGGGGATTTTCGCCGGGGCGATGGATGACCCGGGCTGCTGGGTCTACGTGTTTGGCGAGCCGTGGGAGGCGGACGCGAGCGACCGCATTTTCAAGTTCCACCCCTCGCGCGGGCTGCACGACGTCCATATGAACCAGGGCAACGACCCGTGCCACCTGGAGCAGGACGGGCCCTGGCAGGATGGGGCCGTCTTGATCGAGCATCCCCGGCAGCAGCGCTGGACGGGCATTTTCCTAAAGTTTCAGTCGCAATCCTGGCGTACCGCCTCCGCGAGCGGCCACGCGCTGCCCGCCCCGGCGGTCCCGGACGAACCGGCCCCGGTGGGCTGCGGCGAACGAAGCTCGCGCGCCGAGGAATGCACGGTGCGCATCGCGGCCTTGATGGTCAACCCGGCCCCGAACCAGCCCGCGCGGCAATCGGCCACGCTGCTCAACATCAGCCCGAAGACCATCGACCTGGCGGGCTGGCGGCTGATGGGCGAGAACAAGATGCGCTGGCCGCTCCAGGGGCGCCTCACGCCGGGGGAAGCCAAGGAGTTTCAGCTCGATAGCGGGATGGAGCTGCCGCAGCACGGCGGCATCCTGACCCTGGTAAACCGCGACGGTCTGAAAGTCCACGGCGTCTACTTCACCGCCGACCAGGCCGCGAAACAGGGCTGGCGGATCGCGTTTTAAGAAGAAGACAGGGGAGTTATCCGCAGGTTTTCGCAGATTATACCTGTGTAAATCTGCGTTTCTCTTCTTTCCCGAAAAAATCCTTGAGACAAGGTACTAGCCTCCCCTAAGCCGAAAATAGGTGCCCTATAAAAAAGGCAGGGGGCTCACGCAAAGACGCAAAGGCGCAAAGAGTCCTGCCTTTCTTTGCGCCTTTGCGCCTTTGCGTGAGTATCAATATCCCCCTCTTTTTTCATGCCGCGTGGAGCCCCCCTCTGCGGGGCATGGGGATCTGTCTTCTTCCTAGCCCGGAGGCCAACCCAAGGCCCGGCCGCCGAGTAGGTGGATGTGCAGATGAGGAACCGTCTCCCCGGCGTCTTTGCCGTGGTTGATGACCAGGCGGTAGCCCCCTTCGAACACCCCCAGCTGGCGGGCGATCTTGGGCGTCGCCACGAGCATTTTGCCCAGCAGCTCGGCGTCGCCCGGCTGGCTGCCGCTGATCCCCGGGATGGCCCGCTTGGGAACGATCAGCACATGCACGGGAGCCTGCGGAGTGATGTCCTTGAAGGCGAAAAAATCCTCCTCCTCGTAAACAATGTCCGCCGGAATCTCGCGCGCGGCTATTTTTTCAAAGATAGTCATAGGAAAGGGGCAAGCGTACACCCGCCTCCCGGGGGAACAGAAGGCAAAAGGCCCGGCCAAATTTGCCGGGATCACTGGACGGGGCGGTTTTCGCGGCTTATGATGCCCGGCTTCATGCTCCTGTCGCGTTTCATCGGATCCACTCTCCTCGCGCTTTTGGGCTACCTGGGCGAACTGATGTTCCTGGTGCTCGAAACCGCGCGCTCCCTTGTGACCACGCCCATCCGCTGGAAGCTCGTCCTGGCCCAGGTGATGGAGGTGGGCTACCGCTCGCAGCTGGTCGTCATCGTCACCGGGGCCTTCACCGGAATGGTCTTCGCCGCCCAGACGTATTTCCAATTTCACCGCCTCTCGATGGAAACCGCCGTCGGCGCGGTCGTCTCCGTCTCGATGTTCCGCGAACTCGGCCCCGTGCTCACGGGCCTGATGGTGGCAGGTCGGGTGGGGGCGGCGATGTCGGCTGAGATCGGCACGATGAAAGTGACCGAACAGGTCGATGCCCTGCGCTCCCTGGGCGTTCACCCGGTGGATTACCTCGTGGTGCCCCGGATGGTGGCGCTCATGATTTCCATGCCCATTCTCGTAGCCGAATGCGTCTGGATCGGCATTCAGGCGGGGCAATTCGTCGCCGTCCACATGATGGGCGTGGCGGAGGTCTATTACGTCAATTACATGGAGAAATTCACGGCCTTGCGCGACCTGGAGATCACGCTGACCAAGGGCTTCGTCTTCGGCATCATGATCGTCTTTATCGCCTGCAACGAGGGCCTCAAATCCAAGGAAGGGGCCGTCGGCGTCGGTTACGCGACCACGCAATCCGTCGTGATCGGTTCGCTGGCCATCCTGATCGCGAACTTTTTCCTCACGATGATCCTCAACGTTTTCTTCCCCGCCGGAGTATGACGACGACCGCCCAACAAAGCATGCTTTCCGTGGTGGGGCTGACCAAGACGATCGGCACCCAGAAGATCCTGCGCGGCGTGGACCTGGAGGTCTCCGAAGGCGAGACGCTGGTCATCCTGGGCCGCTCCGGCAGCGGCAAGAGCGTCTTTTTAAAGCACTTGATCGGCCTCATGACGCCCACCTCGGGCCAGGTCTTTATCGAAGGCCGCCAGATCGTGGGCTTGAAGGAGCGCGAGCTGCTGCCGATCCGCAAGACCATCGGCATGATGTTCCAGGGCTGTGCCCTCTTTGACGCCATGACGGTCGCAGAGAACGTCGCCTTCCCCCTGCGCGAAGCCGGGGAGCGCGATCCGAAAATCATCCGCGACAAAGTGGCCGAGGCGCTGGAATCAGTGGACTTGACCGGCCACGAGGAGAAGCTCCCGGTGAACCTCTCCGGCGGCATGAAAAAGCGCGTGGCCCTCGCCCGCGTCATCATCACCCACCCGAACTGCGTGCTTTACGATGAGCCGACGGCGGGGCTGGACCCGGTGGTATCGGACTCGATCAACCATCTCATCCGCCGCATGCAGAAGCGCTTCGGCATTACGTCCGTGGTCGTCACGCACGACATGAAGTGCGCGGGCCACGTGGCCGACCGCGTGGCGTTCCTGCACGAGGGGGCCATCTACTTTCACGGGGCCTACTGCGAGCTTGTCGCCTCGCCCGACCCGCTCATCCAGGACTTCATCGAGGGCCGCTCCGGCGACTCGGATTAACTAAAATTTCCCACTCTCATTCCCATGGCAAACGATCAAAAAAGTCTCGAAACCAAGGTCGGCCTCTTTGTGCTGATCGGCTTGGTCATCATCGGCGCGATGGCCGTTCAGTTTGGCCGCGTCGGGCAAGGCCTTTCCGACACCTACGAAATCACCGTCGAGTTCCCCAACGCCAGCGGGCTCGTCAAAAACGCCGACGTGCAGCTCTCCGGCGCGCGCATCGGCGTGGTGGCCGACGCGCCCAAGGCCATGCCCGGGCAGATCGGTATCATCCCGGTGAAGCTGAAAATCCGCAGCGACATCCGCCTCCCCAAGGGCTCCTTTTTCATGATCGGAAAATCCGGCTTGATGGGCGACACCTCGGTCATGGTGGGCCTGCCCACGGGGTTTGATTACGAGAAATTTGAACCGAAGGACGACAATGTGATCGCGGCAGGCTCGAAAGTGCGCGGAACCCCGGTAACGGACTTCAACGAACTGGCAAGCCAGGGCGAAAAGAACATGAAAAAGCTCGGCGTGGCGCTGGATGAAATCACCGACGTCCTCTCGCAGGTGCGCAACGGCGCGCTCAACGACGAGAACATGAAGAATCTGCAATCCTCCTTCGCGAACATCAAAACCACCAGCGACAACCTGGCCCAAGCCTCGACCAAAATCGACGGCGTGATCGGCGGAGCCCTCTCGGCGGTTGACAGCGCAAAGGAGACGTTCTCCGAGGCGAAGGCGGCCATGGTGACCATCAACGGGGCCGCCACCGATGTGCGCGGGGTCGTGACCGACGTGCGCGGCATCGTCAAGGTGGGCCAGGGCGTGCTCAACCAAGCGCAGAACGGCCACGGGGCGATCCCGATGCTGCTCGGCAACGGCCAGGTGGCCGACGATCTGCGCGCAGTCATCTACAACATCCGCCGCCACGGGGTGCTCTTCTACCGCGACAGCGCTCCGACGCCCGTCCCCGCCAGCGCGGCGGCCTCTTCAGCGGCTTCCAGGAAGACCCGATGAACCTTGTCTTAGCCTCCGCCTCGCCCCGCCGCCGCCAGCTTCTCAGCGAATTCGGCTATTGCTTCCGCGTGGAGCCAGCCGATGTCGATGAGATCATGCCGCCGGACCTGAACGTGGCCGAGATCACGCTTTTTAACGCCCAGCAAAAGGCGCTCCATATTTCGAAAAAGAACCCATCGGAAATCGTCGTGGGCGTGGACACGCTCGTGGCGCTCGACGGGGCCAGCCTTGGCAAACCGGCTGACATGGAGGCCGCCTTTGAGATGATTTCGCGCCTCAACGGGCGCATCCACGAGGTCTACACCGCCGTCTGGGCCGAGCGCGCCACCCCGGCCACCAGCCGCGCGCTGGTGGAGATTAGCCGGGTGAAGTTCCGCACGCTCGACGATGCGGGCCTGCGCCGCTACCTGGCGCGGATCAACCCGCTCGACAAAGCGGGCGCCTACGCGGCCCAGGACGACAGCGACGAGAGCATCGTGGAGTCCATCGAGGGCTCGCGCACGAACGTCATCGGCCTGCCGATGGAGGCCTTCGAGCGAATGCTGCGGGAATTTCCGAAGGCGTAAGGGCCCCAGCGATTTTCTTTTCCCCCGGCGCTCGCTTCCTGATAAAACTCGCTCCATGCATATCCCCGACGGATATTTGAGCCCCTCGACTTGCGCCGTCATGACGGCGGTGAGCCTGCCCTTCTGGGCGGTGGGCCTCAGGCGCGTGAAGGCGGCCTTTAGCGCCCGGCTGGCCCCGCTGATCTCGGTCTGCGCGGCGTTTTCTTTCGTGGTGATGATGTTCAATCTCCCGCTGCCAGGGGGGACGACGGGCCATGCGGTCGGCGTGGCCGTGGCGGCCATCGTGCTGGGGCCATGGGCCTCGATGCTGGCCATTTCCGTGGCGCTTTTAATCCAAGCGGTCTTTTTCGGCGACGGCGGGATCACGGCCTTCGGGGCGAACTGTTTTAACATGGCCATCGCGGGGTCGTTCGTGGCCGACGCGGTTTACCGGGCCATCGCGGGCGCGGCTCCGCTCGGATCGCGGCGACGCGTGGTGGCCGCAGGGCTCGCGGGCTACGTGGCGCTCAACGCAGCGGCGCTGCTGGCGGGGATCGAGTTTGGCCTTCAGCCGATGCTGTTCCACGACGCCTCGGGCGCGCCGCTCTACTGCCCCTACCCGCTCGGGATCGCCGTTCCCGCGATGATGCTGGGGCACCTGGCTTTTGCAGGGGTGGCCGAGGGCATTCTCGCGGCGGGCGTGGTGGCCTGGCTCCAGCAGAACGAACCTTCGCTTTTTGAAATTCACGCGGCGGCGGGCCGTGGCCGCGCGCAGCGCATCGGCTGGGCGGTCGTTCTGGCGCTGGTTTTCGCCGCGCCGCTGGGGCTCATCGCCACCGGGACGGCCTGGGGCGAATGGGCGGTGGAGGATTTCAGCAAACCCGAGGCGCGCGCCGCCGTGGCTGCCGCGTCCGGCAACGTCGAGCCGCCTGCGGAGGCCCCGGGTGGCATGGCCCGCCTGGCCGAGCTCTGGAAAGCGCCGCTGCCGGACTACGCCCCCGCTTTTCTCCACAACGCCGCCGCCGGTTACATCCTTTCCGCCGGAGCGGGGGTGGCCCTTACGGGAGCCGCCGCGCTCGGGCTGCAATGGCTCGCTCGCGGGGCACGCCGCCGGAACCCGGTCGGGTAATATGCGCCGTGATTTTCTGGAAAAAACGCTGCGCAACCTCGGCGATGCCCTGGATGAGGCGGGGCGAGCGGAGAGCTCGGGGCCGTTACGACGGCTCGATCCGCGCGTGAAGCTGGCCGGTTTTTTCGGGCTGATCCTGGCTGCGGCCAGTTCGCGCCATTTGCCGGTAACGCTTGGGCTCTGGGGCCTCGGGGCGACGCTGGCGGCGGTCTCGGGCCCCGGCGCGTGGCGGGCGATTCTGCGGCTCTGGGCGGGCGTGGGCCTGCTGACAGGGGCGGTGGCCCTCCCTGCGCTTTTCCTGACGCCCGGGCCCGCGCTCGACTGGGGCGTGACGCAGACCGGCTTGCAAAGCGCCCTCACGCTGCTCGTGCGTGTGGAGACGACGGCCACGTTCGCCTCGCTCATCGCGCTGACTACCCCGTGGCCCGCGCTCCTCAAGGCACTGCGGCACTTTCACGTTCCGGCGCTGGCGGTGGTGATCTTCGCCATGGCGACGCGGTTTATTTTCGTGTTGCTCGGCATCGCGCGGGACGCCTTCGAAGCCCGGCGCGCCCGGCACGTGGGCCACCTTCCCGGGAAGCTCCGGCGGCAGATGGCGGCCTCGGGGGCGGCGATGTTACTGGGTAAGAGCATCCAGCTCAGCGGCGAGGTCTACGACGCCATGCGGGCGCGCGGCTTCCGGGGCGAGGCGGTAACGCTCGACGAATTCCGCTGTTCCCGCGCCGACTGGGCCGCCGCTGGGCTCTTTCTAGCGCTCACCGGAGCGGCCTTGGAATGGGGGTGCTGGCGATGACGCCTGTTTTCGAACTCGAAGGGGTCGGCTTCCGCTACCCGAACGCCCCGGCGCTCGACGGCGTGAGCTTTTCCATCGCGCCAGGTCAATGCGTGGCGCTCCTGGGCGCGAACGGCTCGGGCAAATCGACGCTGCTGCGGCTGCTCGCGGGGCTGGCCTTCGCGCAGGCGGGCCACGTGCGCTTCCAGGGCGGCGAGCTGACCGAGGCGGCGCTGGCGGATGACGCCGGGGGCCTGGAATTCCGGCGGCGGGTGGGCGTGGTGTTCCAGAACCCGGACGCGCAGCTTTTTAACGCCACGGTGTTTGACGAAGTGGCATTCGGCCCGCTGCAAATGGGCTGGAGCCGCGAGCAAGTGCTCGAACGCACCGGCGAGGCGCTGCGGGCGCTCGATATCGAAGCCCTGCGCGAGCGCCCGCCCTACCGGCTCTCCGGCGGCGAGAAAAAGCGGGTCGCGCTGGCCTCGGTGCTGGTGCTCGACCCGGAGGTGCTGATCCTCGACGAACCGACCGCTGCGCTCGACCCGCAGAGCCAGGCCCGGGTGATTGATTTTCTCTTCGAGCGCCTCGGCGAACGCACCGTCATTATCGCCACGCACAGCCTGGAGGTGGCCCGGGAAATCGCCGACACCTGCGCGGTGCTTTCGGGCGGGCAGCTGGCCGCGCACGGCCCGGCAGAGGGCATTCTTTCCGACGAAGCGCTGCTGCGAAGCACCCATCTTTTGCACGTCCACCGCCACCGGCACGGACCGGGGAGCGCCCACTCGCACCCGCACCAGCATTCCTGATTTTTTTCCAAACATGAAACGCATCCCCCTCCTCGCGGTCCTGCTGGCCCTCTCCATTGGCGCTCCCTTGGCACACGCGGCCCCGACGCCGCTGCCCGAGGCCACCGCCGCGCATCTTCCCCGCTGGCGAGGCTTTAACCTGACGGAGAAATTCATCCAGGGGCAGAACAACCGCCCCTTCGCCGAGGAGGACTTCCAGATCATCTCCGAGCTGGGCTTCAACTTCGCCCGGCTGCCAATGGATTACCGGCTCTGGATCAAAGACAAGGACTGGAAGCAGATCGACGAGGCGGCCTTTGCCGATATCGACCAGGCCATTGCCTACGGCGAAAAATACGGCGTCCACATCTGCCTCAACTTCCACCGGGCCCCGGGCTACACTGTGGCCAAGCCGTCGGAGCCGCGCAATCTCTGGACCGACCCGGAGGCGCAGGCAGTTTGCGCGCAGCATTGGGCTTACTTCGCCCGGCGCTACAAAGGCATCCCCAGCCGCCGCCTGAGCTTCGATTTAATGAACGAGCCGGGGCAAATTCCCCCCGAAACCTACCGGGCCGTGGTGCAAAAGCTCGCGGAGGCCATCCACCGCGAGGACCCGCAGCGGCTCGTCATCGCCGACGGCCTGCGCTGGGGCCGGGACCCGGTTCCCGAGCTGGCGGATCTCGGCGTGGCCCAAGCGACGCGCGGGTATGAGCCGATGGCCATCAGCCACTACCGTGCAAACTGGATGCAGGGCAACCCGGACGGCGCGCCGCCCCTCTGGCCCATGCCGAAGGCCTCCTCGGTAGTCAAGCAGGGCTACCCGCCGAAGGAGCCGCCGCGGGATCTCATTATCGAAGGCCCCTTTCCCGCCGCTACGGCGCTGCGGGTTGACGTCACCAGGGTCCAGCCGCCATGCGAACTCGTCCTCGAAGCCGACGGGAAGCCGCTTCTTACCAAGGCGTGGACGGCCAAGCTGGAAAAGCCGGAGACGCTCGAAGCAGAAATCCCGGCGGGCACGCAAAGCCTCAAGGTCCACGCCAACACCGGCTGGGCCCTGGCCAGCGTCATCGGGCTGCGGCCCGACACCGGTAGTACTGAATACCGGATCGGGCTGGGAGAGGACTGGAAAACCCATACGGTGCCGGTCCGGTTCGACCCGGCCGATCCCGCGCAACCTTTCAAAGCCGCCGCTTCCTTCGACCGCGCCTGGCTGCAAACGGAGGGCGTCGCCCCCTGGAAAGCGCTCGAAGCGCGGGGCGTGGGGGTGTTCGTGGGCGAGTTCGGCGTCTATAACAAGACACCCCACCCGGTAGCTCTGGCTCTTATGGAGGATTACCTCAGCATCTGGCGCGACGCCGGTTGGGGCTGGGCGCTCTGGAACCTCTACGGAACCTTCGGCATCCTCGACAGCCAACGCGCCGACGTGCGCTACGAACCCTACAAGGGCCATAAGCTCGACCGCAAAATGCTGGAGCTTCTGCAGAAGTATTAGTACCTGGTATTACGACATACGCTCCAGCATCTCCAGGCTCACGACGTAGCGCAGTGGGCGGCCGCTCGTCCAGGCGTCGAATTCCTCCAGGCAGTAGTCGGCCATGCGCACCGTCTCGTCATTGGCGGAACCAGCGATGTGAGTGGTCAGGTGGACGTTGGGCAGCGTGAAGAAGGGCGAATCCTCCACGGGCGGCTCGGGCCAGGCGACGTCGAGCAGCGCCGTGAGGTCGGGCCGGGCCCGAAGCACTTCGATGAGCCCCGGTTCGTCCACCGTGGCGCCGCGCCCGGTGTTGATGAACGTGGCCGAGGGACGCATTTTGGCAAAAAGGCCGCCGTGGAGCATTTTGCGGGTCTCGGGGGTGTTGGCGAGGTGATTACTGACAACGAACCCCTGCTCGAACGCCTCTTCGAGGGAAACTTTGGTGACGCCGAGCTCCGCCGCGCGAGCTTCGCCGAGGAAGGGGTCGAACACGACGATGCGCAGGTGGTAGGGCTTGAGATACTCAATCACCCTGCGTCCGATGGCCCCCGCTCCGAGCAGCGCCACGGTCCCGCCGTAGTTGCCGGGCCCCTGAAAGCCCCCGGCCTCCATGTAGGAAGGGCTGGTGTACTCCCGCGCGTTGCGGAAGTAGCCCTTCATGGCCAGGACGACCTGCGCTGAGGTGAACTCGGCGACGGGAATGGCATTGGCCTGCCAGGCGCTGACGACGGTGATGCCCCGCTCCAGGAATGGCCGGGCGAACTTCTTCACGGTGCCCGCCGCGTAGAATACCGCCTTGAGCGAGGGCAACAGGTCGAGCTGCTCCGACTGCAACGCGGGCATGAGCCAGGAGGTAAAGATCGCCTCCAGGTCCCGCAGATGCGGGGCGTGCTCGTGGAAGTTCTCCAGGTCGATGACGTGGGGGTAGAGGTCGGTGCGCTCGGCGATCTGGGCGCGGCGGCCCCGGGCGTATACCTCGTCGATGATCTTATTCCTGCCGAAGAAGGCCGTCTTGATTTTCTTGGGATGTGGGGCGTTTTCCATGGGAAGCATCGCTCAATCGCGAGCCAGTTCGGTAGTGGCCGCCAGCAGGTCGGCCCGGCGGGAGGAGCCGCCGACAAGAATTTCAAACCGGCCCGGCTCGACGACGCGCTCTCCGGCGGCGTTGACGAGGGAGAAGGCCTCGAAGGGCAGGGAGAACGGGACAGTCCCGGTTTCGCCCGGCGCGAGCGAGATCCGCCGAAAGGCTTTGAGCTGCCGATCGACCCACGTAACGGAGGTGACTTCGTCGGAAACGTAGACCTGCACGATTTCGTCCCCGGCGCACTTGCCGGTGTTGGTGACGTCCACTTCAACTTCCACGGGCTGCCCCGGGCTCATCTTTGGGGTGAGCACGCGGAGGTTGGCGTAGCTGAAGGTGGTGTAGCCGAGGCCGAACCCGAAGGCGAAAAGGGGCTCCTGGGTGAGGTCGGCGTAGCGGTAGCCGTGCTGTCCGCGCACCTGGCTGTAGAAAACCGGCTGCTGGCCGACGTGGTAGGGGAAGGAGACGCAGAGCTTGCCGGACGGGTTGACCTTACCCCAGAGGATCTCGGCAACGGCGGTGCCGCCTTCCATGCCGGGGTTGAAGGCTTCCAGAATAGCGGCGGCGTTCTGGACGGAGCGGGGCAGGACGAGCGGTTTGCTGTTGATGAGAACGACGATGAGCGGCTTGCCGGTGGCGGCCAGGAGCTCCAGCAGTTCCAACTGCGCCCCCTGGAGCTCCAGGGTGGCGGTGGAAAGCGTTTCGCCGATGAAGGGGAGGCTGTCGCCCACGACCACGACGGCCAGATCGCTGCGGGCGGCGAGCTCCACGGCCTCGGCGATGGCGTCGGTCTCGGCGGTGACGCCGGAGCAGCCGGGGGCGTAGGCCACTTCGCACCCCTCGGGCGCGGTGCGGCGCAGGCCGTCCAGGATGGTGACGGTGTTTTCGCGCGGCTGTTTGCCCGCTTCGGACGGGTACTGGGAGGCGCCCAGGGACCAGTCGCCGAGCTGGTCGAGGTCGTTGTCGGCGTTGGGGCCGATGACGGCGATTTTCCGGAGGGCTCCGCCGGGGGCGAGCGGCAGGAGGCCGTCGTTTTTCAGGAGCACGATGGAGCGGCGCGCGGCCTCCAGGCAGACGGCGCGGTGGGCCGGGCTGTTCTGGATCTCAGCAGCGAGGGCCAGGTCGGAGCGGCGCGGGTTTTCAAAGAGGCCCATCCGGAACTTCAAGCCCAGGACGCGGCGGCACGGTTCGTCAATCTCGGCTTCGGTAAGGAGCCCTTCGCGAACGGCTTCGAGCGCCCCTTCGAAGAACTCTGGGGTGGTCATGATGAGGTCGTTGCCGCTCTTGACGGCCACGGCGGCGGCTTCCTTGTAGGTGGCGCAGACGCGCTGCTCGGTGACGAGGCGGCCGACGTTGTTCCAGTCGGTGACGAGGATGCCGGGGAAGCCCCACTCCTCCTTGAGCACGGTGCGCAGCAGCCAGCGGTTGCAGGTGGAGGGGACGCCTTCCATGGACTGGTAGCCGGTCATGAAGGTCTGGCAGCCCTCGCGCGCGGCTTTTTCAAAGGGCGGCAGGAAGTAGGAGCGCAGTTTGCGGGGGGAGATATCGGCCTCGGAGGCATCGCGGCCCCCCTGGGTCTCGGAATACCCGGCGTAGTGCTTGGCGGTGGCGAGGATGCCCTGGGGATCGTCCAGGCCGCTGCCCTGGTAGCCCCGGATCATGGCCGTGGCCAGCTCGCCGATAAGGAAGGGGTCCTCGCCGAAGGTCTCGCCCACGCGGCCCCAGCGCAGATCGCGCGTGAGGCAGAGCACGGGGGAGAAGGTCCAGTGGATGCCGGTGGGAACGACTTCGAGGGCGGTGGCGCGGGCGACTTTTTCCAGCAGCTCCGGGTCCCAGGAGCAGGCCAGGGCCATCTGGGTGGGGAAAATGGTGCTCCCCGGCCAGAAGGAGTGGCCGTGGATGCAGTCCTCGGCGATGAGGATCGGGATGCCGAGGCGGGTGGCGAGGGCCAGGTCGATAACTTCGTCGGATTCCGGCGGGCGGATGTGGAGCATGGAGCCGGGCTCTTTGCCCTCGGCGGTTTGCCGGTCCTGGCCGTTGAGCATGAGCAGCTGACCGACTTTTTCCTCCAGCGTCATGCGCGAAAGGAGGTCGTCGAGGCGTTCCTCGACCGAGAGGCCGGGATTCCGATAGGGAAGCAAAGTTTCAGACATTGGGAGTGATGGGGATGAAAGCCCTCTATCGTGCCCTACACGTGCGGGGTGGAACAAGTTCGCGGTTGCAAAAAAGATTCCGGCTTTGACCCCGGCCTGCCCTTCTCCTACAAACGAAAGGGTTACGCACTCGCTCCCGATGAAACGGTTTATTCTCTTTGTCCTTCTCGTGGTCCTGGGCCTTCTGGCTCTTTCCCGGTGGAATCAGCGTCGCCAAACCCCGGTTTCCTTCACCCCGGCCAAGACCGAAGCGCTCAATCTGGGGGATCTCCCCTCGCTGGCGGCCATTGATGAGGAAACGACCCGGCTCATCCAGGCGGTGGTCCCCTCGGTGGTGAGCATTACGACCTCCCGCAAGGTGAAGGATCCGATCATCGACCCTTTTGAATACTTTTTCGGCCGTCGCGGCCAGCGCAGTGAAAAGGCCCCAAGCTCGCTCGGCAGCGGCGTGATCGTCTCCAAAGAGGGGCACATCCTGACCAACTACCACGTGGTGGCCGATGTGGACGAGGTCTTGGTGCAGCTCTCCGATGGCCGCGCCCCCTACCCGGCCCGGATCATCGGCGGCGATGAAAAGAGCGACATCGCGGTGATCCAGATCGACGCCAAGGGGCTGCGGGCCCTGCCGCTGGGCGATTCCGACCAGGTCAAGGTGGGCCAGCTCGTTTTCGCCATCGGCAACCCGTTCGGCCTCCAGGAGACGGTGACCAAGGGGATCATCAGCGCTACGGGGCGCGTGACCGATGAGTTCGGCGAATATTTCCAGACGGAAGCGGTCATCAATCCCGGCAACTCCGGCGGCCCGCTCATCAACCGCAAGGGGGAGATCATCGGCATCAACACGGCCATCGGCAACTACTCCGGCACCGGCACCTGGCAGGGGGTCGGCTTCGCCATTCCCTCCAACAACGTCCGGCGGGCGCTGGAGGGGATCCTGAAAAACGGGCGCGTGGCCCACGGCTACCTCGGCGTGGCGATCGTGCCGCTGACGCCTGAACTGGCGGCCCAGCTCGGCGTGAACGCCCCCAACGGCGCGGTGGTGCGCGACGTCACCCCCGGCTCCCCGGCCCAGAAGGCGGGCCTGGCGGTGGACGACGTGCTCATCGCCTTTAACGGCAAGCCGATCAAGGACAGCCGCGATCTAGTGCGCCAGGTGGCCAACTCGACGGTCGGCTCAAAGGTGGAGCTAAAGCTGCTCCGGGACGGCAAGGAGATGACGCTCCCCCTGACGCTGGAGGAGCCGCCGCCCGGGATGAAGCTCGGGCCGACCCAGCCGCAAGCGCCCCAGCAGCCGCAGCAAACGCCTCAGATGCCCCAGCTTCAGCCGCAGCAGAAGCCCACGCCCGCCCCCGGCTCCGGTTCCGGCCCGCTTTCCGGCCTCACGGTCTCGGAGATCCCGGCAGGGGAGGTCGGGCGTTTCCCGGGGAATGTGCAAGGGGTTTACGTCATGGCGGTCGACCCCTCCGCCCCTTCGGCTGGGTCATTGCGGCCGGGCGATGTCATCGAGCAGATCAACAACCACCCCGTGCCCGACCCGACGGCCTTCCGGGCGCTGGCCTCGCGGCTCCCCGAGGGGCGGCCCGCGCTTTTCTCCATCGCCCGGGGCAAGGTGCGCTCGTTCGTGGTAGTCCAGGCCATCAGGTAAAGTCCGAGGGGCATCCGCTTTTATAAAGGCTTCCCCGGTGGCCTGTTAGGGTTTTGCGGAGCGCCTCCCGTCTTGCCAAGGCAGGGAGGCCGCCGATAGCCTTTTTTTCCATGACCCAAGATGTATGGAATGGGCTGCGTCACTCGGCCCGTAGCCGCCTGATGCAGAGGAATTACCAGCGCGCGTCGCTTGCGCAGCGGCTCGGGACGACGGGTGTCGAGGCGGGCGAGCTGCTGGCGGCGGAAAGGGAAACACTTGCCTGCCAGTGGATCCCCGGCGTGGAGCTTTTTGCCCGGCGGGTCTACCTCCAGGAGCATCGGGGTTTCTTCAGCGAATTCGCTCGCCAGAACGAGGGCCGCCTGGCGGAGATCGGCCTCTGGCCCCAGCAATGGGCCACGGCCACGATGTGGGCGGGCAGCGCGAAGGGCTTTCACGTTCACCCCCCCTACCTGCCCGCGGAGGCCGCTTCCGCCGAAACCTGGTTGCGGCGGCTCTACGTGGAGGAGGCCCAGAACTATGCCCTGCGCCCCTACGGCCAGGAGCAGTGGGATGTGATGTTTTTCGTCCAGGGCAGCGCGGAGATGATCCTGGTGGATGAACGAGCCGGGCTGGAGCGGACCATCATGCGCTTCCGCATCGACGGCGACAACCACCGGGGCCCCAATAACGCCGCCGTGGTGATTCCGCCGGGGGTGGCCCACGCCATCCGGGCCGAGGGGGACGAAAACGTGGTCATGGTCTACGGCACCGCCACGACCTTCGAGCCGCAGTTCGAAGGCCGCATCGAGAGCGGTCTGGAAAAAGCCCCCCTTCCCCGGGAGTGGGAGGAGTACCTCTTCCCATAAAGGCGCTTTATTGTCCCCGGAGGGCGATGGGCAGCGCCAGATCCCACAGCGCCGAGCCCAGGGCCACCACGCCGATGACCATCAGCGCGGTGCCAGAGGCCCGCGAGACCCACCGGGCGACGTTGTGCGGCAGCCGTTGACGGGCCACGGCCACGCCGCCGCAGAGGATCAGCCACCAAAGAAGCGAGCCGCTGAAGATCCCCACCACGACCACGATGGCATTGGCCCCCGTCACCGAGCCAAGGCTGGCGAACATGGCGGCAAAGAAAAACACGGTCATCGGGTTGGTAATGGTCAAAAGAAACGCCATCAACACCGTCCCGGAGAGGCCCCGGGCCCCGTGGGGTGCATGGGGGGAGCGGGACGCGCAGGAGGAATAGCCCACGATGCCCCGCCAGCCCAGCCAGAGCATCAACAGGCCGCCGACCAGCTTGAGGGGGATATGCACGGCGGCGAGCAGGGCGGCGAAAGCGGAGAACCCGAGCGCCGCGATGGCCGCGTACATGGCATCCCCCAGGGCGGTCCCAAGGCCGCCTGCAAACCCGGCGCGGAAGCCCATTTTCAGGGTCCGGTTGATACAAAGCGTTCCGATGGGCCCCAGGGGGGCGGCAACCGCAAGGCCGAGTACCACGCATTTTCCAAGGAGGAGCAAATCCACGGCCTTATCTTTGCACGAGCCGCCTCACAAAGCCAGAAGGCCCGGGGATTTATTTTCCGGGGCGCAGGGCAGGCGCGTCGGCGGGGAACCAGTGGCGGGTGCGGTTGCAGAGGTTGCAGACCGAGAGCATTACCGGCACCTCCACGAGCACGCCGACCACCGTGGCCAGAGCCGCCGGGGAAGAGGGGCCGAAAAGGGTAATGGCCACGGCAACGGCCAGCTCAAAGAAATTGCTGGCCCCGATCAACGCCCCCGGCGCGGCCACCCGGTGCTCGACCTTCAGCCAGCGCATGAGCAGGTAGGCCAGGCCGGAGTTGAAGTAGACCTGGATGACAATCGGCACGGCGATCAAGATCACCGCCAGCCAGCGCTGCGTCAGGTTCCCGGCCTGGAAGGCAAAGATGAGGACGAGCGTCACCAGCAGGGCGGCGATGGTAACGGGGTGGAAGATCGGCAGGAAACGCGTCTCAAACCACTCCCGGCCCCTAGTTTTGAGCAATACCGACCGCGTTAAAAACCCCGCCGCCAGCGGGATGACGATGAAGACGACGACCGAGGTCACCAGCACCTTGGAGGGGACCACGACCTGGGCCACGCCGCAGAGCAGCATGACGATCGGCGCGAACGCCACGAGCATGATGAGGTCATTAAGGGCCACCTGCACGAGCGTGTAAACCGGGTCGCCATCGGTCAGGTAGGACCAGACAAAAACCATGGCGGTGCACGGGGCCGCCGCCAGGATGATGAGCCCGGCGGTGTAGTTTTTCGCCACCTCCGGAGCGATCCACGGGGCAAAGACGTTTTGCAGAAACACCCAGGCCAGCAGCGCCATGCTGAAGGGCTTGACGAGCCAGTTGACGAAGAGCGTCACCAGCAGGCCCTTCGGCTTCCGGGCAACGCCGCCCAGCGCGGTGAAGTCGACCTTGAGCATCATTGGGTAAATCATGAGCCAGATGAGCACCGCGATGGGGATGTTCACCTGCGAGCCGCGCCCAAACTCCAGCCCGCTCAAGGCGGCGGTGAGGTCGGGAGCCAGTTTACCCAGGGCGACTCCGGCGATCATGCAAAGGAAGACCCAGAGAGTGAGGTAGCGTTCGAAGAAGGCGAGGCGTTTGCGGTCGGTCATAAAAAAACGGGTTAGGGTTGCGGGGGACGGAGCCTCGATGCTTCGCGCCACCCGGCGGCGTAGGCTTCGAAAACGAGCCGAATCTGGTCGCGCACGCGCCGGAACGCCTCCAGGATTTCCTCCTCGGTCCCGGTGGCATGGGCGGGGTCGTCAAAGCCCCAGTGGTGCCGCTCGACCTGCCCTGGAAAGATCGGGCAGGCCCGCCCGGCGTTGCCGCAGACGGTAATGACGGTTGCGATTTTCCGGTCCAGGAAGGCCTCCAGCGGCTTGGAGCTGTGGGAGGAAAGGTCGATGCCGATCTCCCGCATCACCGCGATGGCCTTGGTGTGCACGTAACCAGCCGGGGCGGACCCGGCGCTGTGGACCTCCAGCAGATCCCCAGCGGCTTGGCGCAGGATGCCCTCCGCCATCTGGCTACGGCAAGAGTTCCCGGTGCAGAGGATTAAAACGCGGGGTAGGGTGGGGCTCATGGGCGTTGGGCGTTCAGGTTGGGAGCGTGGGGAAGCGCCGCCGAGACGGGCCCGGGGCAGCAGCCTTCCTCAAGCAGCATCGCCACGGGCCGACCCGCCGTCAGCTCCTGGAGCTTTGCTCGATCGGCTTGGAAAACCGGGTCGCTCTGCACGCAGTCCTGCAAACAGCGGAGATTCGCATCCAGCTCGGGGCCGGGCGAAGCAGGCAGGGCGTAAATCATCCATTGCTGATGGCGCGTGCGCGTCACCATCCCCCGCTCCTTCAGGAAGGCCAGGTGCTGGGAGACCTTCACCTGCGGCTTGCGCAAAATACTCTGCAAATGGCAAACGCACAGGGGCGAGACCGAGAGCAGATTCAAAATCCGCAGCCGGGTCTCGTCGCAAAGGCACTTGTAGATGGAAATCAAGCGCATGGGGTATTTATATACGCACTTTCGTATATTCGGCAATATTAATATTCCACCCCCCGCGCGCCCTTCGGAAAAACCGCCCGCATGTTTTCGCTTATCCAAATGCCGGGGAATGCATTATGCTCGGGCCCCTTCCAGAAGAGACGAACCCACGCAACGCATCATTTGGCCCACTATTCCATGAAGATCCCTTTGAAAGGCAAAGTCCTCGTCGCCCAAGGCGGCGGCCCCACCGCAGTCATCAACCAGAGCCTTGTGGGCGTCACGCTGGAAGCCCGCAAATACGCCGAAGTCCAGGCCGTCTACGGCGCGCTGCACGGTGTCCGGGGCATTGTGGAGGGGGACCTGCTGGACCTGACCCGCGAGACCATGCACAACCTGGAGCGCGTGGCCGCCTCCTCGTCCTCCGCCCTCCTCTCAACGCGCGATAAGCCCGACGCAGCCTACTGCTCGCGGATCCTCGACCGGATGCGCCAGCACGACATCCGCTACTTTTTCTACATCGGCGGCAACGACTCCGCCGACACCGTTCGCATCATCGACGAACAGGCCCGCGAGGCAGGCTACGATCTGCGCTGCATCCACATCCCCAAGACCATCGACAACGACCTGGCCATCAACGACCACTGCCCCGGCTTCGGCTCGGCGGCGCGCTTCGTCACACAGGCCTTCATGGGGCTTAACCTCGACAGCCGCGCGCTGCCCGGCGTGTTGATCGGCGTCGTCATGGGCCGCCACTCCGGCTTCCTCACGGCGGCCTCAGCCCTGGCCAAGAAGTACGAGGACGAAGGACCCCACCTCATTTATCTGCCCGAGCGGAGCTTCGACATGGAGCGCTTCATCGCCGACGTGGAGCAGGTCTACTGCAAATACGGCCGCTGCGTCGTGGCCGTCGCCGAGGGGATCAAGGACGCCTCCGGGAACCCCATCTACATCAACCTCAAAGGGGCGCAGGAACAGGACGCCCACGGGAACTGGCAGCTTTCAGGCTCCGGCGTGCTGGGCGAATTCCTCACCGACGCGCTGCGGAGCCGCCTAAAGGTCTCGCGCGTCCGGGCCGACACCTTCGGCTACCTCCAGCGCTGCTTCGCCGGGGTCATTTCCGACCGCGATTCGCAGGAAGCGCGCGAACTGGGTGAAATCGCCGTCCACTACGCGCTGATGGATCACCTCGGCGGCTCGATCGTCATCCGCCGCCCGGTAATGAACTACGGCGTCTCCTACGACCTAGTGCCGCTGGCGGAAGTGGCGGGGAAAACCCGCGTCATGCCCGACGCCTTCATCACCCCCGAGGGCAACGGCGTCACCGAGGCGTTCCTGGATTATTGCCGTCCGCTTGCGGGCACCAAGATCCCCGAATCGTTCCGGCTCCGCGCCCCGAGGGTTCACTGACGGGCTTAGCTCCCCATGCCCCACCTGGGCGAGGCTCCATGCGGCAAGAAAAAGGGCAGATTTTCTATTCTCACGCAAAGCCGCAAAGCTGCAAAGACAGAGACGGGAAACTCTTGCCTTCGTCTTCTTTGCGCCTTTGCGTCTTTGCGTGAGCCTTAATGGCTTTTGTCTCAAGTAAATCGGCCTTAGCCCACCGGTTCGCAGAGGGCCAGCAGATCGTCCACATGCGCCGTGGCCAGGGCCTCCACGGTATCGGCCGCCCCGTAGTAGATCTTCACCTCGCCGCTCTCCTCCAGGATCATTCCGCCGGGGAAGATCACGTCGTTGCGGAAGCCGTTGCGCTCGTAGGGCGCCTCGGCGCTCAGCAGCGGCTTGCGGCTCATACCGATGACGCGCGAGGGGTTCTCCAGATCCAGCAGCATAAGGCCCGCGTCGTAACGCTTGAACCAAGAGCGCTCCCAGCCGCCGAGGTTCTTCTCCCGGTCGAGCCACACGGAGTGGAACGTGGCCAGCCAGCCCTTGGCGGTTTTGATGGGCGGCGCGGCGGGGCCGATCTTGTCGTTGGCAAAGGGGACGTTCTCCACGGCCAGCACCAGCTCGTGGTCGCCCCAGTAGCGCAGATCGGGCGAGCTGCCGCACCAGAGGTCAAAGCGATCCGCCCCCCGGCTGTACACGGTAAAAGGCCGCTCAAGGCGGAAATAGCGCCCCCGGATTTTCTCCGGAAAGAGAACCATGTTGCGGTTATCCGGGGTGCTCAGGGAGAGGATTTCAAAATTGGCAAAGTCCTCCGTGCGGGCAATGCCCCCGCGAATCCCGTGGCGCGTATCCATGGCGAAGCAGACGTGCGGCACGCCGTCCAGGATGGTCAGGCGCGGATCGTAGACCCGCTGGATTTCGTCGCTCTTGACCTTCCAGCACGGCGCGGGGGCCGCCTCCCAGTGGATCCCGTCCTGGCTCGTGGCAAACCCGATGGAGGTCTCAAACGGTTCCGCCGACGGCCGTTTGCCCTCGCGAAGCTCCCGCCATGAGGCTTCGCCGCCCTTGCAGGCGTCGTTGCGAAAGAGCATGACGTAACGGCCCTGGTACTTGGCGACCCCGGCGTTAAAGATCAGGCTCGCGTCATACGGAATATCGCTGGCCTGGAGAATGGGATTGGAGGGATGGCGTAAAATCATAGCGGTGGATCTGAGGTTGCCCCAATGTCATACCCGTTTCGCCCCGGGCGCGTCTTTGCCCCGGGTGACCTTTTTTTGTCTCTGGGTGATGTGACAGTATTTCTAGCGAATCCGGTGGGAAACGCGGTACTGGCGCGGCGTGGCGTGGTGGTGTTGCCGGAAGGCTTTGTAAAAATGCGCGAGGTCCCGGAAGCCGCATTCCAGGGAAATTTCGAGAATGGGACGGGTGGTCATCTCCAGCATCCGGGCCGCGTGGCGCATCCGGGCCTGGCGCACGCAGTCGCTGGGCGTGAGGCCAAAGTGGCGCTTCAGCTCCCGCGCCACGTGCTCGCGGCTGCGCCCCGCCAGGCGAAAAAGCGCCCCCACGCCCTCGGCAAAAGCCTCCGGTTTGCGGATCTCCCGCCAGGTGTGGGCCAGCCAGTCGGGAACCGCCGGGCCGATCTCCTCCGCGCGGGGCGTCAGCAGGGCCAGGACGTTGATCATAAAGCGGTCGAGGGCCAGGGCGCGGTCCCGGGGCGCGTCGAAAAGCTCGTCCACCCATTGGCTAAAAAGGGGTTGCCGCGAGGGCTCCAGCACGGTGGAGAACCCCTCTTTTTCCCGTTCGCGAAAGGCCCATTTCATCTCGTCCGGGTAACGCTTGAGTAAAAGGCGGTACTCCCGCACGGGGATGGCGATATTCGTCAGCTCCAGCGCCTCGGCCCCCAGCGGCAAGAGGCTGTGGAGATCGCTCGCCCGGATGAACAGCAGGCTGCCCGGCTCCACTACATGCTCCAGGCCGTTGACAAAGTGAAGCGCGCGCCCCCGGTCGATACAGGTGATCTCCATGTACTGGTGGGTGTGGAGCTGCAACGGGATGCGCCGCGTGTAGCGGTCGCGCACGGGGCGAAAGCGTTCCGCGTCCGAGGCAAAGGAGTTCCACTTTTTCACGGTGGGCATATCACGAGGGAACAATTTTCTGAAAACAAAGGCAAGCGCATACAAAAATTGGAACCACACCGCAGGCTGAAGCCGGGATAGGGGTTGCAATCCCGAGGGCTCGCGGAAAAGATGCCAAGCAACGCCCACCCTCCCCGAGCACGACAAACTTCCCATGCAAACAACCTCCTGGATTTGGACCCCGGAACCGGTTTCCGAAAAGAATGCCTTTGTGCGCTTCCGCACCGAGTTTACCGCCCGCGCGGCGGAGCAGCTCCTCATCAGCGCCGACTCGCGCTACTGGCTCTGGCTCAACGGCGAATTTCTCGGCAGCGGCCCCGTGCGCAGCTGGGTAAACCACTGGAAATACGACGCCTACGATCTCTCCGGCCTCCTGCGCGAGGGGAAAAACACGCTGGCCGTGCTGGTCAACCACTGGGGCACGGGCAATTTCCAATACCTTCCCGCCAACCCGGGCCTGTGGGCGGGCCTGACAGACGCCAAAGGCCACGCAACCCCGCTTCTGGAGGGCTGGAAATGCTCGCTCTCCCGTGCCGACGCCACCGCCGCCCCGCGCACCTCGGTGCAACAGGGCTTTGAGGAGCAGTTCGATGCCCGGCTCGACGAACCGTGGCGCGAGCCCGGCTTCGATGCCGGGGCGTGGTCCGACGCCGTAAGCATTACCCCGCCCCATCCCGGCCTGGAGCCGAGCGGCATCCCGCTGCTGACGCGCGAGCGCATCCTGCCCCGGCGTGTCGTCAAGGCCGAGCGGATCGCCCCCGCCACGCAGACCTGGACCCTCGACGTGCGGCGGCTGCTGCTCCCGGAGGACTTGAGTTCGCAGCTGCTTTTGGTCCGGGGCTTCCTTTTTACCCGCATCTGGAGCGAACGCGCCCAGGAGGCGGTCTTCATGCGCCCGCACCATCACTCGGGCGAGATCCTGCTCAACGGCAAGACGCTCCCCTCGCTGCAAGGCGGCATGGCGCAGACGCTCGAAGCCCAGAGCGCCCGGCTCAAAGCCGGATGGAACACGCTCGTTGTCCCCTACCCGGACGCCAGCACCACCCAGCTCGGCTACCTGCACCTGGCCCAGTTCGTCCTTACGGTGCGCGCCAAGGCCCCGCTCAACTGGTCGGCCACCGGAGCCAATGGAGGCCCCGCCTGGGGCTTCGTCGGACCGTTCGCCTTTACCGAAGTGCAGGAGAAGGTTCTGCAAGGGCATATGGATTTCCCCCGCGTCTCCGTGGCCCGGCCCACCGACCCGGCTGCGACCGCCGAGGCGTTTGAAGCGCTCCACGCCGATGCGGGCCGCAAGATCGACTTCGCCGCGCTCCCCTACTTCCAGCCGCTGCCGGAGGAATGCGTCCTCTCCAACGCCGACGCCTTCGCCCTGGCCTGCCTGGACCACGTCACCGGCCCCGCGCGGCTCGAAAACGCCGACGCCCTCCTCTCCGACAACGCCGAGTGGGCCCTTTTGCATCCGGGCGAAAAGGGGGAGGACGTTCGCGTGCTCCTCGACTATGGGCGCGAGGTCGTCGGCCCGCATGATTTCGAGCTGGAAGCTCCCGAGGGCACGGTTGTCGATTTCTTCAATTTCGAGTTCATCCAGCCCGATGGCCGCGAGAACTACGCCGAGGGAATGAACAACAGCCTGCGCTACGTCTGCAAAGGCGGCCGTCAGCGTTACCGCTCGCTCCAGCGGCGGGGCTTTCAGTATTCCTACGTCATCTTCCGCAACCTCACCGGGCCGGTGCGGCTGCGCTCAGTGGCGGTAGAGTTCGCCACCTACCCGCAGCGCCACGCGGGCCACTTCGCCTCCAGCGACGCGCTGCTGGACCGGATCTGGGAGGTCGGCGCGCACACCCTGCGCTGCTGCGCCGAGGATACCTACACCGATTGCCCCACCTACGAGCAGACCCACTGGGTGGGCGACTCCCGCAACGAAGCGCTGGTGGACTGGGTCGTCAACGGCGACCCGCGCCTCTGGTTCCGCTGCCTGGAGCAGATCGGCCAGAGCCTGGAGCTCCCCTTTAACCCGATCACCGCGAGCCAAACCCCCAGCGCCTGGCCCAACCTGCTGCCCACATGGAGCTTCCTCTGGATGCGCTCCTGCCGCGAGTACCTCCTCTGGACGGGCGACGCCGAGGGCGCTGCCCGCCTGCTCCCCTGGGTGGAGAAAAACGTCGAGGGCGTGGAAGCCCACGTGAACGCGGAGGGTCTCTTCGAGTTCCAGGGTTGGAATATGTTCGACTGGGCGGCCATGGACACCCCGTCCAGCGGCGTCATCACCCACCTCAACTGCTTCGCCGTTCTGGCGCTCAACGACTGCGCCGAGCTGGCCCGCTGGCTTAAAAAACCGAAGGTCGCTGCGCGCTTTACCCGTCTGGCCGCGAAGATCGCCGCCGCCGTCAACCGCCACCTCTGGAGCGCGGAAAAGAAGGCCTACATCGACTGCGTCCACGCCGACGGCACCCGCAGCAAGGTCTTTAGCCAGCAAACCGCGACCGTCGCGCTAATCTCCGGCGTGGCCACGGGCGACCGGGCGAAGCGCTGCCGCGATATCGTCCACCGCCCGCCCCGGGGCTTCGTGAAAGCGGGCAGCCCGTTCTTCGAATTCTTCCTGCTGGAGGTCCTCAAGGAGGAGCACCGGGAGAAGGCTTTCCTGGATACGATCCGCAAAGACTGGGGTTTCATGGTTGAGCAAGGGGCCACGACCTTCTGGGAGCTCTGGAGCCTGCGCCATGGGCGGCTGACCCGCAGCCATTGCCACGGCTGGTCCGCCGCGCCGACGTTCTTCCTCTCCAGCACGGTGCTCGGCATCGAACCGCTCAAGCCGGGCTTCGCCGAAGTGCGCATCGCCCCGCAACTGGGCGACCTCGCCTTCGCTCGCGGCACCATGCCGACGCCGTTCGGACCCATCGAGGTCTCCGCCCGCCGCGTCGGGAAAAAAGTGGAGGTCGACTGCCGCCTGCCCAAGGGTGTGCGCCGGGTAAAGTAGAATCAGAGGCAAAAGTTCTCGTTACGAATCTCCAGATTCGTAACGCAAGTTGCCCGGGAATCTCCAGATTCCCCCACGGTTGCGAAACGGAGTTTCGCCAGACACTGGCGTTCCCAATCTGGAGATTGGGAACGAAGGCCTCAGGGGCCCAAGGGCGTGCGCCGGGTAAAGTAAAACGGATCGAAGGGTTGCCCCTCCGATCCGTTTCAAATGGCGAACTCGGCTAACCTACGCCCGCTCGTTGGCGGTCGCGCCGGTCTTGACCTCGATGACGTCGTGCGGGGAGGATTCCCGCTGGCCCGCCGGGCTGACCCGGATGTAGCGGGCCCGCTCGCGCAACGCCTTCAAGCTTCCCGCGCCAAGGTAGCCCATGCCCGACTGGACGCCGCCGACCAGTTGGGTCAGCACGGTGTCGAGCGAGGCGGAGACCTCCTTCAAGGCTTCAACGCCCTCGGCCGCCACCTTGCGGGTGGTGTCTTTGATGCTATGACCGTAGCGGGCGGCGGAACCGGCCTTCATGGCCGCCAGGCTGCCCATGCCACGGTATTGCTTATAAAGTTTGCCGTTGATCTCCATGATCTGGCCCGGGGCCTCGGGGCAACCGGCAAGGAGCCCGCCGCAGATGACGGCGTCGGCCAGGGTCAGGGCTTTGACGAGGTCGCCCGACTTGGTAATGCCGCCGTCGGCGATGATCCGGACGCCCTTGGCCAGGGCCGCGCGCGAGGCGGTGTAAAGGGCGGTCAACTGCGGGATGCCGACGCCCGCCACGATGCGCGTGGTGCAGATCGAGCCCGGCCCCTGGCCGACCTTGATGGCGTCCGCGCCGCATTCGGCGAGGAATTCAACGCCCGCGCCGCTGGTGACGTTACCCGCGATGATGGAGAGATCAGGGAAACATTCGCGGATGAGCCGGACGGTGTCGCCGACTCCCTTGGTGTGCCCATGGGCCGTGGAGACGGCCACGACGTCCACGCCGCGTTCCACAAGCGCGGAGACGTGAGAATGAATCCGGTCGCGGTCGAGTTCGCCGTTCGCGCCGCGCGTGGCGGAGACTGCCGCGCCGCAGACGAGGCGAAAGTGCGGGTCGCGCGCGGGCTTGAGGAGCGCCCGGCTTTCCTGCGTGATCCGCTCGATGTCGCTCAGGGTAAAGAGGCCGCAGAGGCGGTCTTCGTCGTCCACGACGAGCAGTTTATGGATGCCGATGTGTTCGTTGAAGAACTGGTCGGCGCAATCGACGGGGTCGGTGGTGAGGTCTTTCTTGCGGATCGTCTGGAGCGCCTCGCGAGGGGTCATCGCTTCGGCGACGGTCTTGCTGGCGTAGCGCTGCTTGATGACGTGCCCGGGGAGGAGACCGATTAAGTGGTTCTGCTCGTCCACAACGGGGAAGGTGCTGAATGAGAAGTTCTTTTCCTCGATGCGTTCGATCACCTCGCCGATCGCCTGCTGCGGGAGCACTTTGATCGGCTCCTGGATGAGCCCGTGGACGTGGTTCTTGACGCGGCTGACCTCCGAGAGCTGCTGGCGCTCGGGCATGTTGTAGTGGATCAGGCCGATGCCGCCGTTGAGGGCCATGGCAATCGCCATGCGCGACTCGGTGACGGTGTCCATGTCGGACGAGATCACGGGAATTTGAAGCCGCAGGGAATCGGAAAGCGAGGTCTCCAGATTCGTCTCGCGCGGGAGGATCTCAGAGTAAAGCGTGGCCAGCGAAACGTCGTCGTAAGTCAGCCCAGTGCTGGCATTCTGAGCAAAGAATGAATCAGCCGTTTTGTAAAAAACAGCGTCAGACTCGGATATGGTTGCCATGGCGTATCATGGGCAAGTCCCCCCCCTCTGGCAAGTCCGCTTACGAATTTTTTGCGGGAACTACCGCGCGGCGGCCACCGCAAAACCCTTACGGCGAAGGACCGAGGAGCCAAACGAGCCGAGCACCAGCAACAGCAGCGCGGCCCAGGTCCCTGGCTCGGGAGCGGCGGCGGATTCGGCGTTGAGCGCTACGGCGTCGATGAAATTGCCATAGGACCCCTGCACCAGCGATTCGAACGAAATGCGCACGGTGTCGCCCGTGGCCGTCGTGGCGCCCGTGGTGTAGTAGCTCCAGGCGGAGGTGCCGTTGGTGTAGATTTGCGAGAAGAGCGTTACGTCGTCGGCCGTTCCGTAGAGGCCGTCGGTGCCGAGGTCGGTGAGCGTGACCCGCATAGATTCCGAGGTCACGCGGCCCCGGTGGGCAAAGTTGAGCGAGATCAGGTCGCCCGCCGTCAGGCCCTGCACGTCCTGGTAGACCGTGGCCATCTGGTTGCCGTTAAGCTCCATGAAGTAATTGCCTTCGTAGGACGATACCCCCATGAACCCGTTGCTCCAGATTTCCATCTGATGGTCCCCGGCGGTGGTCGACCACCCGGGCGCGGCGGTGGGGCTCATGGTCCAGTTGCCGGTGGAATCTTCAAACCCGCCGTTCACCAGCACGGTGGCGCTTGCCTGGCTGGCCGCGAAAATGGCGGTGCATGCCAGGGCGAGAAAAAGAGGTTTAAAGTTCATAAGCGGGACCCTTCTATGAGCTATACGCATTTCAGCCTACGTAAAGATGCGTGTTCCCGTCAATCCAAAAAATCCCGCGCACTGCCGCACCCGCCCTTGGCAATTAGAGCAGCTGGAACGGGTCCCTCTCGTTGGGGCTGCCGCAGCGAGGGCAGTGGGGGAGCGGGTCGTCGCTGGAGTCCTCGAACTCGAAGGAGCAGATGGCGCAGCGCACGCGAAAGCGTACGGCCCGGCGCTCGTTGCGGGTGCGCCGCCACTCGGCCCAGATCCAGAGGGCGATTACGGCGCTCAGGAAGAGGGTCAGGTAGATGAAAATAAGGAGGGTCAGGCTGACGCGGATCATGTGCCGGTGGCCTCCATGGGGGTTGGGCTGGGTTCAGGGGCGTAGGCCTCCGCGCCCCAGGTGATGACGGCATAGCCCCACTCCAGCGCGGTGCCGGAGGGAAGGAAGGCGTGGCTGCGGAGCAGCGCCTCGGCCTGGGTATCCATGGCGGGGTCGCCGCTGCGCTCCTGGAGGAAGCAGTAGCGCACCTGCCCCTCGCTGCTTACGGCGGCCAGGAAGACGGCTCGGTGCAGGTTCACGGTGCTGCGCAGGGTGAGCTTAAGGGGGGTGCCGGGGGCGGCGTCGCGCTTGCTGAAGCTTTCGGAGAATTTCAGGGAGGAGACGACGCGCTTGGGGGCCTCGGGCACGGCTGCCCGGGGGCGTTCGCAGGTCCAGTCGAGCAGGCTGTGGGCCGGGGGCATGGGTACCGGCTCCACGGGCGGCTCCTCGTCAAGCGGCTGGGTCTGGGCCGAGGCGTAGGAGGGGGTGTAGAGGATCTCTTTGAGGGCCGGGGCGCCCGCCGACATGACGCGCGCGGCGGTGGCCGGGTCGCGGGACTCGATCCACTTGAGCAGCGCGGCTCCCTGGGGGGTGTCTCCCGTAAGGAGGGTGACCTGGGCCGGGGGCGGGGCGCTGACTGCTGTGGGCGGGTACTGGACCTGGAAGATGTAGAAGGCCAGCCCGTGGATGCCCACGGAGATCACGAAAAGGAGCGGGAGCAAGAGCGAAGACCGCCGCTCGGGCCACCGAAAGACCGTCCGGTAATGGACCACCTGGGCGGCGAGGGCCGAGAGCGTGCCGTGTTCCGTTTCGGGCTTCATTGCGGCGTGCTGGTGGCGGCGACGGCGACGGAGTACCCGAGCCGCAGGGCGGCGTTGGTGACGTTGGAGACGACTTCGTAGGGCACGGCCCGGTCAGCCCGGATGATGAGCGAGCGGTGTTTGATCTCCGGCCGGGCCAGGGCGGCTTCCAGCTCGGGCAGCTCCACCCGGCGGTCGTCGTAGTAAATGGAGGGGAGCGCCCCGGCGGTGATGCTGACGATCTGCGCGTGGCGCTGTACGCTGAGGTTAAACTGCGAGGAGGGGAGGTTTACCGACAGGCCCGGCTGAAGCACGAAGGTGCGCCCCAGCGTGGCAAAGGCGAGCGCAAGGAAGAGGACGTTGACCAACGGGATAACGTTGAACAACTCCGGGTTGTAGCGAAAAGTGCGCTGGAGCTTCATGCCTGGAGGGTCACTTAACCTGCTGCTGACGGGCCGCGCCGAAGACGGCGAGGGGCTCCGGCGGCTTGGGCGGGTGTTGGGTGATCAGGTTGACGACCTCGATCCCCGCCCGTTCCATATCGTGCATAAGGGTGCTGACCCGGGAGGAGAGGAAGCTGTAGGCGAGCGAGCTGGGGATGGCGACGACGAGCCCGGCAGCGGTGGTAAGGAGGCTCTTGTAGACGCCCGTGGAGATGTCGGCTGTGGTGGAGACGCCCCCGGCGTTGCTGGAAAGGGAAACGAAGACCTCGATCATCCCGGTGACGGTCCCGAGCAGCCCCACCATGGGGGCCACGTAGGCGATGGTCGCTAGCATGGACAGGCGGCGCTCCAGCTTGGGAACTTCGAGCTGGCCCGCTTCCTGGACGATGTCTTTCAACTCCGCGCGGGAGGCTTCGTGCCGGGCGATGGCGGCGTGGATGACGCGGGCGACGGGGCCAGCGGTTCCGGCGCATTCGTGGAGGGCCTCGGCGTAGCGGCCCCCGGCGATCAGGTTGGAGAGGCCGCGCAGAAACTCGCCCACGCGCAGGCTGACGCGGTGGTAGTAGATCAGCCGTTCAAAAAAGACGACCGTTGAAACGATGCTCAGGAGCACCAGGAGCCACATCAACGGCCCGCCTTTCTGCATGTAGTCGATCATGCGTGTTTTATAAGTGGGTTTCCCCTCGCCTGCAACCGCCAATCCCCGTGCGAGGGGTGGGGATTGGAACTACTCTGAGTGGCGTTTGCGTTTGGAGCGCGACGGGAGTTCCACGTCCTTCATGAGGACCTTGGAGTGCCGGTTGCTGGCCTTGTATTTCTCCAACCGGGCGGGCGGCAGCTCCTCGGGCGGCACTTCCTCGTAGCCCCCCTTTTGCTGGAAGAAGGAGAAGGCCTGGGTGGAAAGGGCGAAGACTTTTTTGAGCCCCTTCTCCGCCGCGAGCCGCTCGACGAAGGCCATTAATTTCTGCCCAAAGCCCTGGTCGCCGTAGCCCTTGGCCACGTAGAGGCACGCCAGTTCGCCCTTGACCTCCCCAGGGTAACAGTGAAGCGCCACGCAGCCCACGAGCGTCCGGTCGATCTCCAGGACCCAGTAGTCGTCGATGCTTGAAATGATGTCGCTGCGGGTGCGCCGGATGAGTTCCTCGTTGTGGACGCTCTCGCGAATGAGGGTCATGACGCCGCGCACGTCCTTTTTAAAGACGCGGCGGATTTGCTGGTACTCGTTGGAGTAGACCATCGTCCCGATGCCGTCGTGGCTGAAGACTTCGGAGAGGAGCGCTTCGTTGATGAGCCCGTTGAGGATATGGACGCGCGGGATGTTGTTGCGGCAGGCGTGGGCGCCGAATTCGAGCTTGGAGGCGAGGTTCGGCGGCAGTTTGCGCTTTTTGAGGATCTCCTCGGTCTCGGCGATGGAAATCTGCCGGACAATCTCCCCCTTCTGGCAAAGGCCGTCGCCCGCCATGAGGTAGATGATTTTGGTGGCCCGGAGGGCTTCGGCGACCTCAAAGGCGATGGAGTCGGAGTTGACCCGGAAGGTTTTCCCCTCGCCGTCGAAGCCGATGGGCGGGATGATGGGGATGATCCCCTGATCCAGGAAAAGCTGGAGGGCATGGGTATCAACGCGCTCGACCTTGCCGGTCTGGAGGTAATCGACGCCGCCCCGGATGCCGAAGGGGTGGGCGATGATGGCATTGGCATAGGCCGCCCGGAGGTCGACGGAGGTGAGGCCCTGCATGATGTCGTTGGTGATCTGGATGGCCGCTTCGATGCTCAGGGTGAGCGTCGGGTCGTCGGTAATGCCGGTGCCGTCGGTGTTGCTGACTTCGACGCCGCGCTCCTTGGCCAGGGCCGCGATCTGGCGGGCTGCTCCGTGGACGAGGACGACTTTGATGTTGAGCGAACGCAACACCGCGAGGTCCAGGAGGATGTTGCCTAAATTTTTCGACGCAATGACGTCCCCGTCGATTTCGACCACGAAGGTTTTTTCCCGGAACCGGGGGACGTACTGAAGGATGCCGCGCAGGTCGGAGACTTTCATTGATACTCCGCCGAGAAAAAAGCAATTTGACGAAAAACGCAAAAGAATCTTGGGTGTTTTTCTGATAGAGTCCCCGCTTATGACCCGCATTTTAGGCATCGACGTTGGTGAAGCACGCATTGGGCTGGCCCTTTCGGACGAATTGGGGATGCTCGCGCACCCGCTCGAAACGGTGAAAACAAAGGAGGGCAACCCGATCAAGACCATCGCGGCCCTGGTGGAGCGCGAGAAGATCGCCACGGTGGTCATCGGCCTGCCGCGCAACATGAACGGCACCTATGGCCCCGCGGCTGAGAAGGCGAAGGATTTCGCCGCCAAGCTCCAGAAACTGACCCCCTGCACGGTGAAGTTCTGGGACGAGCGCCTGACGACCGTCGCCGCGCAAAAGCAGCTCCACGAAGCGGGCCGGAACGTAAAGAACAGCCGGGCCGTCATCGACCAGGCCGCCGCCGTCCTGATCCTGCAAGGCTACCTCGACTCCCTCGCGGGCGGCATTCTGTGATGACCCGCCGCCTGCGCCTGACGGTTGCCTACGACGGACGCCCGTTTTGCGGCTGGCAGAGCCAGGCCGGGAAGGGCTCCGTGCAGGATGCCCTGGAAGCCGCCTTCGCCACGCTCAACGGCGGCGTGCGCATTCCCGTCCACGGCTCGGGCCGCACCGACTCCGGGGTCCACGCGCTGGCCCAGAGCGCCCACGCCGACGTGCCGCGCACCTCCCGGTTGACGCTCCCGGGCTGGCTGGCCGCGCTCAATGCCCATCTTCCGCCGGAGGTTCGCGTTACCCGCTGCCAGTGGGCCGCTCCGGAGTTCCACGCCCGCTTTGCCGCCCGGGGGAAACGCTACATTTACCGCATTTGGAATAGCCCCGTCCTGCCGCCGCTGGAGATTGGCCGCGCCTGGCTGGTCCCCCACCCGCTCGACCTCACCCGGCTCCGCGCCGCCGCCGAGTTGCTCACCGGAACGCATGATTTCGGTGGATTCGCCGCCAACCGGGGCGTCCCGTGCCCGGATACCGTACGGACCATACATAAAATCGACCTCAAAGGCCGCCCGGGGGGCTTGATCACGCTGACCTTCGAAGGCGACGGCTTTCTTTACAAAATGGTGCGCCTGCTGACGGGCTCGCTCGTCCGGGTTGCCATAAACCGGGCTGAGCCGGAATGGCTCACGGGCCTGCTGGAGCCGCCCCAGCCGGGCGCGCCACGGGTGAAAACCAGCTTCGCCGCGCCAGCTGAGGGGCTTTATTTGGCCCGGGTGTTTTATTGAGCCGTGTCCACCTTCGGCTTCACGGTGATGGCGTAGCGGTCGATGCCAAAGCTGACTTTCGCCAAGTCGCCCACGTACCGGAGTACCTCGCGGAAGGGGACGTTGGTCAGATTCAGCGTGATCGGCGCGGAGGCATTCACCCCGGGTGCAATCACGAAATTCGGCTGCACCTTCCCACCCGAGGCCTTTGCCGCCTGCTGTTTGAGGGCGTCCAGGGCTGAGTCGAGCGTGGCGTCGTGGAACTCCACCTTGGGCAGGATGAGCGCCTGGAGCTGCTTCTCCATGGAGGCCCCGGGGTTGGCCTGGGACTCGGCTTGCGCGATGGCTTTCAGGTAGTTGCGCGCTGCGACGTTCTGCGGATCGGCCGCGAGCACTTTTTGGAAGAGCGGTTTGGCGGTTTCCAGGTCGCCCGCCACGTAGGCCTTCTGCGCCTGGGTAAGATCCGAGGATTGAGCCGCCAGCGGCAGCGTGGAGAGGGCGAGACCGGCCAGGAGAACGAACGTCTTTTTCATGGGAGGAAACCTTTCGTTTAGCAGGGCTGTTTTGAGGGTAAACTGATGCCACCGCCCTTATCGCGCTTTCCCCGGGACTTGGCAAGCTTGGCGAATGGGGTATGCTTTTTCTTCTAATCGCCTGCTTAGCCATGACCGAATCCACGAACTTCGCCAGCAAACCGCGCATCCCCGTGACCATCCTTACCGGCTTCCTGGGAGCCGGGAAAACCACGCTCCTTAACTACATCCTCCGCGAGAATCACGGCTATAAATTCGCCATCATCGTCAACGAACTGGGCGAGATCGACATCGACGGCCAGCTCGTGGAGAACACCGACGACGAGATCCTGCAAGTGGGCAACGGCTGCCTCTGCTGCACGGTGCGCAAGGATTTGGTCAAGGGCATCCGCAACCTGATCGCGCGCGGCGGCTTCGACTATATCCTGATCGAGACCACCGGCATCGCCGATCCCGGCCCCGTGGCACAGACTTTCCTCAACATCCCGCAGTTGCAGCAATTCGTGCAGCTCGACTCGATCATCACCGTGGTCGATGCCGAGCAGATCTTCCAGCAAATGGCCGACGTGGAGACCGCCCGGGAGCAGATCGCCATGGCCGATTTTCTCCTGATCAACAAAACCGACCTCGTGGACGAAGATCACCTGGAGCGGGTGGAGACCATCGCCCGGGGCTTGAACCCGCACGCGCAGATTTTCCGCACCAACCAGTCGCAAGTGAACTTAAAGGAAGTCCTCGACATGGCCGCCTTTGACGTGGACCGCAAGCTGGCCGTGGACCCGAAGTTCCTCGACGAACTCAATGCCCGGCACCACCACGACATTCAGTCGTGCGCATTCACCTTCACCAAGCCTTTCAGCGTGGACCGCTTCGAGAGTTTCGTGCAGGACCTGAGCTTGAAGGAGAAGATTTTCCGCTCCAAGGGGTTCGTCGCCGTGGCGGGCAACCCGCGCCGGGTCCTCTTCCACGGCGTCAACAACCGCTTCACCATTTTCTGGGACCGCCTCTGGGAAAAAGACGAGGAACGCACCAGCCAACTGGTCTTCATCGGCAAGGACTTGAAGCCCGAGGCGATCCGAGAGCAACTCAACCTCTGCCTGGCTTCGTAGACTCCCAGATCACACTCCCCTACTTAATATGATCCAAACATTATTCGTCCAATTTCTGCCCGCCGAAGGCCGGGAAAAGCAGGTATTAGAAGTCCTCAAGCACATGGTGGCCCAGACGCGCCAGGAGCCAGGCAACCTGGCCTACGACCTCTACCAATCCACCTCGCCTGAGGGCCGTCTGCAATACAACCTCATCGAGCACTACGCCGATGAAGCCGCCATCGCAGCGCACCGCGCGAGCGGGTATTACCAGCAATTCCAGGTGGACATTAAGCCGCTCGTCGCCGCGCCGATCTTCCTCGTGAGCCTTGCTCCCGTGGACGTGGCGTAGAGCCGGGGGGCTTGTCATTGGCCTCCGTTGGCCTCGTTCCCAATCTCCAGATTGGGAACGTCTTCTGTCTGCGAATCTCTGATTCGTTACGTGCGGCTATGGAATCAGAGATTCCCAGACACCGACGTTACGAATCTGGAGATTCGTAACGAGGGAGAAAGAATTGGTGCATCCAAACGCATGCACCTGCATGCAGTTTTTGTCTTTTCACAAACTCCAGGAAAACAAACAATGCAGGTGAATTATATGCCGTAGGAAGCCCGCCACAAGCGCGACTAGGCGCGGAGAGTCTCAGGATTCTCCGCGTCTTTTTCTTTTTCCCCTCTGTGGTTAACTCCTACAGGTAGTAGTCGAAATCCTGCTCCCGGCTCATCCAGCGGCGGACGCGGAAGATATGCACGGGCTTGGTCTGGGGATCGAGCACCACGAAGTTCCGGCTGCCGTGCCAGAGGTAGCGCTGGTCCCACAGGAGGTCATGCACCTGGTAGGTGTCGCTCTCCATCCAGCCAAAGGCGTCAACGGGCACTTCGATAAACGATTCCTGACGGTTCCACGGGTCCAGGTTCACCACCACCAGGATGATGTTGTCCCGCGAGGCGGTCATCTTGCCATAGAATAGGACGTTCTCGTTCTCGGCGCGGAAGAAGCGCAGATTGGAATACTCCTGCAAGGCCCGGTTCTCGTGCCGGATGCGGTTCAAGCCGGTGATGTACTCTTTAATATTACCGGGTGCATTCCAGTTACGACCTTTGAACTGGTATTTCTCGCTGTCGATGTACTCCTCTTTCCCGGGCACGGCCGCGTTTTCGCACAGCTCGAAGCCGCTGTAGATGCCGTAGAGGGGCGAAAGCGTGGCGGCCAGCGCGGCGCGGATCATGAAGGCAGGGCGGCCTCCCTGCTGGAGGAAGTAGGGGAGGATGTCCGGGGTGTTGGTGAAAAGGTTTCCCCGGAAATACTGCGTCATCTCGGTCTGCGTCAGCTCGGTGAAGTACTCGGTAAGCTCGTGCTTGTTGCTGCGCCAGGTGAAGTAGGTGTAGCTCTGGGTAAAGCCGACCTTGGCCAGCGCCTTCATCATCTTGGGCCGCGTGAAGGCTTCGGAGAGGAAAATGGCGTCAGGGTACTTCGCCCGGACTTTGGCGATGAGGTACTCCCAGAAGGAGACCGGCTTGGTGTGCGGGTTATCGACGCGGAAGGTGCGCACGTTATGCTCGCACCAAAAGAGGATGACGCCGGTGAGTTCGTCCCAGAGTTCGCGCCACTGCGGGTTCTGGTAATCGAGCGGGTAGACGTCCTCGTATTTCTTGGGCGGGTTCTCGGCGTACTTGATGGTACCGTCGGGGCGCTTGAAAAACCACTCGGGATGATCGTGTACCCAGGGGTGATCGGGCGAACAGTTGAGCGCAAAATCGAGCGCCACCTCCAGGCCGCGCTTTTTGATTTCGCCCACCAGCCAGTCGAAGTCCTTGAGCGTGCCCAGCTCCGGGGCGACGTCCTTGTGGCCGCCGCCGTTGGGGCAGCCCTGGTTGCGGTTGCCGATGGCGTAGGGGACGCCCGGTTCGCCCGGCTCGCACTTCACGGCGTTGTTGCGGCCCTTGCGGTTGCTTTCGCCAATGGGGTGGATGGGCGGGAAGTAGACGACGTCGAAGCCCATGGCCTTGGCGTCCTCCACGCGGCCCAGGCAGTCGCGGAACCTGGAGCCGCGGTCGGCGTGGCCTTCGGCGGAGCGGGGGAAAAATTCGTACCAGGCGGCGAAGCGGGCGCGCTCGCGGTCGACGTTGACGAGGGGATAGGGAACGTACTCGGTGGAGCGGCTCCGGTCGGACCAAGCGGCCATGAGGGCCTCCAGCTCGGGCCAGTGGGCGATGGCGTCCACCTGGGAGGGCTCGGCGGCTTGGATCAAGTCGGCGATCTCCGCCAGGCGCTTTTTATCGGCGGCCAGCGCGGCGCGGGCTCCAGCGGCACGGACGAGGGCCGCGCCTTCGAGCGTCTCGCTTTCCAGCGGCGTCACCCCGCCTTCGTATTTTTTATGAAACTCCTCCTGCCAGGACCGGAACGAATCCCCCCACGCCTCGATGGTGTACTCGTAGGTGGCGTTTTCGAAAAGGGAACACGTGCCGCGCCAGCGGTCGTTGAGGAGGGGCTTGAGCGGCGTCTCGTTCCAGGCCACCTCGCCGTGCTTGCGCCATTTGAGCAGCGCGCTGATGAGGTCATGGCCGTCCTTGAAAATATCGGCCTCCACGATGAGGTCGTCCCCGACGACCCGTTTGACCGGATAGCGGCCGCCATCGACAAGCGGCGTAAGGTTTTCGATAACAACGGTGGGCTGTTTGGCGATCATAGTTGCAGGAAGGCGGGCCGCCGCTCCTTTTGGGCAGCCGGGTAGTACGGGGTCAACTCTCAACCAGTCCGGCAGCGCAATGCAAACCAAAAGCTATCCGGGATGCCCCGAAGGGCCTGTGAAAAAAACTCTAGCGGCTGCGCAACACCAGCAACGACCCTGCGAGCGAGAGCACGATAACGTACGCGAAGGCGGCGGGCAGCCCCAGGGTGCTCCAGAGGAGGCCGACCATGAGGCTGGAAACCAGGTCGCCCACGCCGTTGACCGTGGCAAGCACGCCGAACCCCATGCCATGGTGCTCGCCGGGAACGAGTTCCGCGCAAAGGGAATCCTCGCACGCCTCTTCGATGCCGACGTAAACCCCGCCGAGGCCGAAGATCAGCGCAAAGGCCCCGATTCCCGGCGGCAGGGCCAGGACCGCCCCCGCCATGACGGCCGCAAGCGCGTAACCGCCCGCCAGCAAGCGGCGTTTGTCGAGGCGGTCGGCCAGCCAGCCGGAGCCAAAGGCGCTGGCGGCATAGCAGACGTTGTGGAAAAGATAGAGCCCCGCGGCAATGGCCGCCGCCCGGCCCGAGCCGTAAACAGGGGCCAGGCGCTGATTGGCCAGCAGGATCAACATGCTGTGGGCGAAGTCCCCGGAGCCAAAAAGCCCCACGGCCACCATGAAGCGCCGGAACGCCCCGGGCAGCGCCCGCAGGTGTTCGCCAAAGGAAACGTGCCCCACCGGGAGGCGCTCCTCTTCCTTGACCGCGAAGGCGATCAGCGCGACGGCGATGAAGCCGGGGATCAAGGTCAGGGCAAACAGCGTGGGGTAGTGGTAATGCAGCAGCGGCAGCAATAGCAGCGCGGTTCCAGGCCCGGCGATCGCTCCCACGGTATCCATCATTCGCTCGAAGCCGAAGGCGCGGCCATACGCGCCGGGGTCCACCGACGCGGCCAGGAGCGCTTTGCGAACGGGCGTGCGCACGCCGCGCCCGAGCCAGGCGCTCGCGCGGGCGATGAGGATGTGCCAGGCGTTGGTGGCCAGACCAAAGGAGGCGGTGCCCAGGGCCGTGACGACGTAACCGGCGACCGCGATCGGTTTGCGGCGGCGAAGGCGGTCGGTGTAGTACCCGCTCCCCATCTTGGCCAGGCTGGAGAGGCCGTCGGAAATCCCCTCGATGGCCCCGAGCCAGACGGCGGCCACGCCAAAGGTGGCCAGGAACGAGGGCAGGACCGTAGTGGCCACCTCGTGCGACCAATCGCTAAAAAGCGACGCTAGGCCGATCCCCAGCGTTGTCCGGTTAAGCCACGAGCGGGATTTCATGCCGGGAATAGATACCCGCTCCCGGCACGGGCCTCCACTATTTTAGGGTAAAGTATTCTTTACGCCAAGGCCGGGGCCGGGGCGACGACCGCCAGGGCTTCCGCGATGATGCGGGCGATGGATTCGTGATCGATGCTGCCGGTGTTGAGCGTCAAGGTGTAGTTGAGCGGGTCGGAAATGTCGGCGTTGAAGTAGCGCTTTACGTAGCGTTTGCGCCCCTGGTCGGCCTTTTTGGCGTAGGTGGCGGCTTCGGCGAGGGTCAGGTTATGGAATTCCGAGAGGGCGCGCACGCGGTCTTCCAGCGGGGCGACGAGCCGGATGTGCAAGGCCGGGCGGATGTGGGAGGCGATCAGGTTCGCGCCGCGGCCAATCAAGATGGCGTTGCCCAGCGTGGCCAGGTGCAGGATGGTCTCGGTGGTGTGTTCGGCGAGCTTCCAGGCCGAGGGGTGGAGCCCGAGCATCTCCTCGACCGCCCCGGTGACGCCCGAATGGACATCCTCGGGCAGGAATTCCGCGATGGCTTTGGGCAGGGCGTGGTCCTCCAGGACGCGCTGCACGATGTTTTTGTCGAATACCGTCCAGGCGGGCGCGCCGGGTTCCAGGTTGGCGTTAAGAAGCTCCGCCACGCGCTGGCCGATCGTCACGGCTCCGGCTCCGGCTTCGCGCGAAATGGTAATCACCGGCCTCGATACGGGACTCGTTTTCTGGGCCGCGAGGCGGTGAGCTTCGAGGTAGGCTCGGCACCCCGCAAAGGGTTCAGGTGAGAATTCGCTCATAGTTCAATTATCCGCTTCTACAGAGAAATCCCAGCAGATTTTTCAGATTTTTTGACTTTTATTTGATTTTCTAATGCTGGCAAACGCCTACCCGAATGCATTTTTAGGAGTGCTTTGGGCGGCCCGGGTGGTATCTTCCCGCGATCTCAAAGCCTTGACGTGAACACCTCGCCGACTCCGCCCGATGCCCCTCTCCAGCCCGCCCCCCACCGGCGGCGGCCACGCTATTCGGGAAAGAATCCCCGGCGCTTTGATCAGAAATATAAGGAGCGCGCCCCGGAGAAATACCCCGAGACAGTGGCCAAGGTGATCGCCTCGGGCAAAACGCCTGCCGGGACGCACCGCCCCATCATGGTGCGGGAGATCCTGGAAGTGCTGCGCCCCGCGCCGGGCGAGACGGCGGCGGATTGTACACTGGGCTACGGCGGGCACTCTTCGGAGCTCCTGGCACGCCTTCAGCCGGGGGGGCGCTTGATCGGCCTCGACGCCGACCCGCTGGAGCTGCCCCGCACGGAGGCCCGCCTGAGGGCGCTCGGCTTCGGCCCGGAGACGTTCACGGCCCGGCGCTGCAATTTCGCAGGGCTGCCCCGGGCGCTGGCGGCGGAGGGTCTTCCCGCGGGCGTGGATCTTATTTTGGCCGATCTGGGCGTCTCCTCCATGCAGCTCGACGACCCTGCGCGCGGTTTTTCCGTGAAGGCCGAGGGCCCGCTGGACATGCGAATGAACCCGGCCAAGGGCCGCCCCGCCTCGGCGCTGCTGGAGAAGCTGCCACCCGGGGAACTGGCCGCGCTGCTGCGGGAAAACTCCGACGAACCCCATGCAGACCGCCTTGCACAAGCGCTGGCGGGCCGGGGCCTGGCAACGACGCTCGACTTGGCGGCGGCGATCCGCGCCACGCTCGCCCACCGGCCCGAGGCGGAGCAGACGCTCTCGGTGCGGCGGGTGTTTCAGGCGCTGCGGATCGCGGTCAACGAGGAGTTCACGGCGCTGGAAACGCTCCTGCGGCTCCTGCCCGCGTGCCTGAAGCCGGGAGGCCGCGTGGCGATATTAACTTTCCACTCGGGGGAAGATCGGCGGGTGAAAAAAGCGTTTGAAGCCGGGCTGCGCGACGGCATTTACCGGGAGTGCGCCCGCGAGGTCACGCGCCCCGGAGCGGAAGAATGCCGGAGCAACCCGCGCGCCGCCTCCACCAAGCTGCGCTGGGCCATCCGGGCCTGATTTTAGGCGGATTCACAGCCACTTGCACGGCCCCGAAATGGTGCTATTTTAATCTCAAGGAAGATGCCGCTGGTTCTTAACGGAGGTCCTAAAAAAACACCGAAAGAGCTGGTTCCCGAAGGAAAAATTTCCGAGGGAAAAAACAACGACATCTTCCGATTTTTTGTACCCCGAAGCAGCGCTTCCGGGCGGCCTCCGCAAGGGGCATCGGCAAAGAAAAAGCCCCCCATTTGCATTGCCTCAAACCCGTGCTATTTTGTTCTCAGGAAGACGCCGCTGGTTAACTAAGGGAGATCGAAAGAGATCCGATAGAAACCGGTTCCCAAAGGACAAAAGCCGGAGGGATGAATAACGACGCCTTCCTCTTTTTTTTGTACCCATGGCGCGGTGTCCCGGGCGGCATCAGCAAAGGGCATCGCCAAGGAAAAGCCCCCCATTTACCCCATTTGCATTGGCCCCAACCCGTGCTATTTTATTCTCAGGAAGACGCCGCTGGTTACTAAAGGAGTTCGCAAGAATCCGATAGGAACTGGCTCCCAAAGGACAAAAGCCGGAGGGAAGAAACAACGACGCCTTCCACTTTTTTTGTACTCAGGGAGGCTCATCTCGCGAGCCTCCCAGTCTCCCTCCCTATTCTTCCGTAATCTGGCGGCAAGCCTTGACGGTATTAGCCATGAGCATGGCGATCGTCATCGGGCCGACGCCGCCGGGGACTGGGGTGATGGCCGAACACTTCGGCGCCACCTCGTCAAAGGCCACGTCGCCCACGAGCCGGTAGCCCCGCTTGGCGGTGGGGTCATCCACGCGGTTGATGCCCACGTCGATGACCACGGCCCCTTCGCGCACGTGCTCGGCTTTGACAAAACCGGGGCGGCCAATAGCGGCAATGAGGATGTCGGCCTGGCGCGTAAGGGAGGCCAGGTCGCGGGAGCGGGAGTGGACCACGGTAACGGTGGCATCGCCGCCCTTGCCCTTGGCCATGAGAAGAAGCGCCATCGGTTTGCCGACAATCATGGAGCGGCCCAGGACCACGGCGTGTTTCCCGGCCGGGTCGATGCCGCTGGCCAGGAGCAGGCGCTGGCAGCCGAGCGGCGTGCAGGGGACAAAGCCCGAGGGATCGTCGAGCGCCAGCTTGGCAACGTTGACGGGATGGAAGCCGTCGACGTCCTTGCGCGGGTCGATGGCCTGGATGACGGCCGCCTCGTCGATGTGCTTCGGCGGCGGGGACTGGACGAGGATGCCGTGGATCGCCGGGTCGGCATTGAGCTTGAGGACCAGGGCGATCAACTCCTCCTGGGTGGTCTCGGCGGGCAGCTCGTGTTTGACGGAGTGGAGGCCCAGCTCGGTGGACATCTTTTCCTTGGAGCGGACGTAAGAGCGGGAGGCGGGATCATCCCCGACCAGGACGACGGCCAGACCGGGCGTCACCCCCTTGGCTTTGAGGGCTTCAACTGCGGCTCGCGTTTCGGCGTGGACTTGGGCAGCGATCTGTTTTCCGTCAATGAGTTGCATGGTGACGGGAGTTTATCAGCAACCGCGCAACTCAGGAAAAGACAATTTAGCCTAAAAAACGCCTACGCCTTGGCCGTTTTGGCTTCCCCGCCCCCTTGGAGCAGGCGGCGAGCCTCGGCAACGGCGGCGGTGCGGCTTTCGACGTTGAGCTTGGCGAAAACGTGCTCGATGTGCTTGGCCACGGTGCGCGGGGAGCTGACCAGGATGGTGGCGATGTCGCTGTTGGACTTGCCCTGGGCCACCCATGCCATGACTTCCGCCTCGCGGGGGGTCAAGCCCAGGGTTTGCAGGCGGTCCTGCGTGAGAGCGCCCGCGTCGGCTTTGTCCTGGACGGCTTCGAGCGCGCCGCTCAGTTCGTCGATCTTCTGGCGCGCCTCGGTCTGCATCTGGTGCTGGCTGACGGCCACGGCGATGGCGCTTTTAAGCTGCACGGCGCTGAAGGGCTTGACCAGAAAGGCTTTGATATCCAGCTCGCGGGTGCTTTCCAGCGCCTCGGAGTCGGTGCGGCCGGTGCTGATGATGAGGGGCAGCGAGCGCTTTTCCAGGATCTTATGAGCCGCCGCCACGCCGTTCATCCCGGGCAGGTCGATATCCATGATCACGAGATCCGGAGCGAGCGCCTCGGCCATCTGGACGGCTTGCAAGCCGTTGCGGGCGACCCCGGCGACCCGGTGCCCGAGCGATTTGAGGACCGTGACGAGGTACCGGGCGACGTCAAGATCGTCTTCAGTCAATAAAATGGAAAGGCTAGACATCGATAGATTTGCGAATGTGTTGGGCCAGGGTGGTTATGGCAAGCGGCTTGGGCAGAAAACTTTGGTACGGAGAAATGGGCGTCGCATAGCCTGACGTCAATATAACCGGAATCCCGGGCCATCGGCTCTGAACAGTCTCTACCAATTCTCCCCCCGTCATTAATGGCATGAAAAAATCCGAAATGACGAGCCGAATTTTCGTCTCTTTCTCAAGCCGCCGCACGGCTTCCTGTCCGTTGGAGGCTTGGTAAACCCGATATCCGAGCGTTTCGATGACCGCCGCGAGGGTTTTTCGCACGGCGGGATCGTCCTCCACGATGAGGATGGCCTCGCCCTGTCCGGGGGGGATTTTCCGGCTTTCCGGCGAAGGCGTCCGGGGGGGCGCAGCCACCAGCGGCAGGGTGACGGTGAACTCGCTCCCTTTGCCGGGCTTGCTTTTGCAGGTGATCCGGCCGCCCGCCCGCTCGACGATCTCGCGGCAGACGGCGAGGCCCAGGCCCTCGGCCCGCTGGCGCTGGCGGGTGGTGAAGCCGGGTTCGAAAATGCGTTTCAGACTGGCGGCGGCGATGCCCTCCCCGGTGTCGCTGACGGCCAGCGTGGCCTGCTTCCCCTGGATGTCGCAGGAGACCTCCAGGCGCCCGCTGCCAGACATCGCTTCGCAGGCGTTGGCGGCCAGGTTGAGGAGGAGCGTTTCGAGCTCCAGAATGTCGGCCCGGACCCATGCGGCGGCCGATTTTTCGCTCACCGTCACCTCGATCTCCTCCCGCGCAAGCCGCCGGAAGAGGGGCTTGAGGTCGCGCAGGACGGTCCCCAGGTTGACAGTGACGGGGTGCTCGGGCTTGGCGTGGGAAACGCGGTGGATCTGCGCGGTCAGCTCGCGGGCGCGGCCCACGGCGCCCATCATTTCGCCAAGGTACTCGGCGTTTTCGGAGCCCGGTTCGGCGTCGAGCTGGAGCAGCTCGGTGTAGCCCTGGAGGACGGCCAGGACGTTGTTAAAATCATGCGCGATGCCCCGGGCGCATTCGCCAAAGACGCTCTGCTTCTGCCGGTGGCGCAGCTGGGCGGCCATTTCCCGGCTCCGGGTGACGTCCTCGAGGGTGCCGGAGAAGCCGCCTCGGCCCCCGGGCACGCGGGTCTCGCGAAGCCATAGGGTGTGGCCGCCAGTGGCCAGGAAGCGGTATTCGAGGGTCTGCGGCTTGCCCTTCACGGCGGCGGCGTCCCACTGGGCCACCGCCACGACATCGTCGGGATGAACCAAGCGGAGCCATTCGGCGCGGCCCCCGCCGAGCGAAGCCGTCTCGCCCAGCAGCGGCTCAAAGGCCCCCTGGAGGGTCATCGGTCCGCGCGGTTCGCATCGGTAGAAGACCTGCCCCGCCGCTTTCCATACCGCTTCGAAGTCATTTCCCTCGGGCCGAAGGGCCTTGGGAGCAGGCTTTGAGGATGGGGAGTGGGGCGGTTTCATGGAAATTCCGCATGGGGGCGGCAACCGCTGGAAACTTGCACATTCCATGCCACTTGGGAAGGTTTCTTCTGGAATATCTTGCCTATTTTCTCCTTTGGGGCGGCATTCGCAGAGCGGGAAGCGGCGTGCTTCTTTAAAATTGAATTCCAAAACCGGCGAAACCACGCTAGAACCTGCGAGGTTGCGATGCATCCGGAGGGATGGCAGAGCGGTCGATTGCACCGGTCTTGAAAACCGGCATGCCGCAAGGCATCGTGGGTTCGAATCCCACTCCCTCCGCCAAAATTGCATCATCTTTTGATTCGACACGCCCGCCTTCCCAAGGAAGGAGCCCAAAGCCCGTGAACATCGCAGGCATTCCCACGTTATCCATCCGGATCAAGCTGCTGCTGGCCTTCGGGGCGGCCATCCTGGCTGTCGCGGTGATGGCCGGCCTCGGGCTGCAAAGCACGCGGGACTTTATCAACGCGGCCCAGGCGGTCTCCAAGACCCACCGCATCCTGGAGTCGCACGAGGCCCTGCTGCGCCACCTGATGGAGGCCGAGAGCGCCGCGCGCGGTTACCTGATCTCAAACGACGATGTGCTGCTCGGTTTTTTCGAACAAGCCGGGGCGGAGGCCATCGCCGAGGGCAAGGAGCTCTCGGTTTTAGTCCGGGATGAACCGGCCCAGTCCGCCCGCCTCAAGGCGATCATGAAGCGGATCAACCACAAGCTCGATTCGCTCCGCCAGCTGACCTGGGCCCGCCAGATGGAGGGGCCAAAGGCGACGGAGAACCGGTTTTCGGCGATGAACCAGGAGGGGGCCACGACGGAACTGCGCTCGATCATGGCGGCCTTCCAGCTCGCCGAAGAGCTGCGGCTCGAAGAACGCTCGACCCTTTCGCGGCAGATCGGCACCGAGACCAAGCGGCGCGTGCTCTTAAGCTCGTGCATCTCGCTGGTGCTGCTCATCGCGGCAGCGGCCCTCATCCTGCGCGACATCGAGGCCCGCCGCCGGGCGGAGGCCCAGCTCGCCCAGGAGCGCAATCTGCTGCGCAATTTGATCGACGCCATCCCGGACCATATTTACGTCAAGGACCTGGAGGGCCGCTTCATGCTCGACAACGTGGCCCACCGGAGCTTCCTGGGCGTGGATTCCTTTGAAAAGCTCGTGGGGCACACGGTCTTCGACTTCGCCCCGCGCGAGCTGGCCTCCATTTACCACGCCGACGATCAGTCGGTCTTCGAAACCGGCACCCCCATCCTTAACCGCGAGGAACCGGCGGTGGACCCGGAGGGGAAACTCGTCTGGCTGTTGACCAACAAGGTGCCCCTGCGCGACTTGAACGGCCAGTCCATCGGGCTCGTCTGCGTCGGCTCCGACATCAGCGAACGCAAGGCGAGCGAGGAAAAGCTGCGCATCTTTGCGGCCCAGCTGGAACGCAGCAACGCCGAGCTGCGCGACTTCGCCAGCGTGGCCTCGCACGATTTGCAGGAGCCGCTGCGGAAAATCCGCGCCTTCTCCGATCGCCTGCGCCTCAAGTGCGGCGACGTGCTTGAAGAACAAGGCCTCGACTACCTCGACCGGATGCAAAAGGCCGCGGGCCGGATGCAAACGCTGATCCAGGACTTGCTGACCCTCTCGCATGTCACCAGCCGGGCCCAGCCCTTTGTCACGGTGGACTTGAATGCCGTCATGGGCGAGGTGCTCTCCGACCTGGAAATCCCCATCGAGCAGACCCGCGCCCTCATCGAAGTCGCCAAGCTCCCGACCATCGACGCCGACCCAGTACAGATGCGCCAGCTTTTCCAGAACCTCCTCAGCAACGCCGTCAAATTCCACAAACCGGGCCAGCCGCCGGAGGTCATCGTCTCCGCCCGCATCCTCCCCGCGCAGGAGCATCAAATTGCCGGAGCCGGGCCGGGCGACGACCTTTGCCAGCTTGTCGTGGCCGACAACGGCATCGGCTTTGAGGAACAATACGTCGAGCAAGTCTTCACCCTCTTCCAGCGGCTCCACAGCCGCCAGGAATACGAAGGGACCGGCATTGGGCTCGCCGTGTGCCGAAAGATTGCAAGTCGGCACGGGGGGAGTATTGTGGCAAAGAGCGAAAAGGGTCAGGGAGCGACGTTTATCGTGCGGCTTCCGGTCAAACAAATCACCAAATCATGAGCAAATACGGAAAACCGATCACCATCCTGATGGCCGACGACGACGACGACGATCGCAGGCTGACCAAGGAAGCGCTGCTCGAAGGGCGCCTCGCCAATGACCTCCGCTTTGTCGAAAACGGAGAGGAATTGATGGACTACCTGCGCCATCAAGGCAAATTCGCCGGGCAGGAGACGCCGCGGCCGGGCTTGATCCTCCTGGACCTCAACATGCCGCGCAAGGATGGGCGGGCCGTGCTCAAAGAGATTAAAAGCGACCCGGAGCTGCGGACGATCCCCGTCGTGGTGCTCACGACCTCCCACGCCGAGGAGGATATCTACAAATCCTATGACCTGGGGGTGAACTCCTATATTGTAAAACCGGTGACTTTCGAGGCCCTGGTGGACATTCTCCAGACCCTGGAAAAGTACTGGTTTGAGATCGTCGAATTGCCACCGGACAAGAACTGATTTTCGGCTGACGCCGATCAACAGGCGCAAGGGAATTGAGTCCTTTGCGCCTTTTTTGTGTCCTGGGGGAAAACCTCGGTTCCGGCTTTACATCCAGCCCCGGAAGAAAGAAATTCGCCGAAGCTGGTGAGAACCAGCCGGGACTTAACAACCCCGCTATAAACGGCTGGCAATAGCCGAAAATCTACTGCCGTTTCCGGGCTATACTATATGACCGGGAGCAACTCTCCTAAGGCGCAAGTACAAAATCGGGGTATTTGAGGATGTGGTTAAGGAGAACGAT